>NZ_CP072611.1:2548207-3822311 GCF_017815515.1 Aureimonas populi | reverse complement strand
GGCAGCGCGTCCGCCTTCCAGCCGGCCACGCGGCCCCGATGGCCGTTCTCGTCCGGCGGGCCCTCGAAGCCGCCTTCCACATTGTAGCAGTGCTCGAAGCCGGCCTGCGTCATCGCCGCCGCGCTGGACATGGAGCGCGCGCCCGAGCGGCAGAGGAAGTAGAGGGGTGAGGATTTGGAGCCGCCGGCCGCCTCCACCGCCGCGCTCACCCGGGCAACGAAGTTCGGGTCGACCGCCATGGCCGGGTAGGTCTGCCATTCGGCGAAGAGGGGAGGGCGCAGCGAGGCAGGCAGGAGCGGGATGCCGACATAGTTCCACTCCGCGCCGGTGCGCACGTCGATGAGGAAGGCGTCCGGGTTCGCGTTCAGTCCGTCCCAGCATTCGCGAGCGGTGACGTCGCCTTCGTAAGGTCGGTTCAAGGCAAAATCCTCCTTGCACCCTCCTGCGGACGGGCCGGAGGGCGGATTGAAACGGTCGAACGAAGCACCGCTCCGGCTGGGGGCCGGAGATGGCCTCTGATGTGAAGTTCAGCGTGTGCTCAGGCCGGGGAGGCGAAGGTCACGGGAGCGATCCAGATGGTCGAACTTTCTCTGGATAACACCGGTTGTCCCCACACTTCGTCTCAAGCGGCTCTTGTCGCGAAGGGGAAGTTACGCGAGGCGGTCAGTTTCGGGCAAGCGTTGAATCGGGTCGTGACAGCCTTGCGAGGCTCGCTTGTGGCCGTCAGGACATGCCCTTGCCGCCAGTGCGCCCAATAATCGGCTGATTCCCTTGGGCTTTCCACAGGCGCGTTCGAAACGGGCGCTGGACGGGATTTTTTTTACACCCGGAGCGAAGGGAATCGCTTGACTCAATGAGTCCGGGGGTGGGGCGTGGCGGGCCTGCGAGGACGAAACGCGACCTTCGTCAAGCCATTGACATTCCATGAGGTTTTTTGTCGCGCGCTCGTGATGCGGCATGCCTTCGGCAAAGGCCCGGCGCGAACGACGGTTGCGCCCGGTGCGGGTGAGGGCAAGCGATTCTCTCCAAGGCCCGCCTGCCGGCCGGAATCGAAAAGGCCCGGACGAACCGGGCCTTTCAACGTCGTATGATGAAGTGTCGCGGCAGCCGTTCAGGCGGTGGCGCCGACGGCCTTCACGCGGTTGGCGAGACGGGAGATTTTCCGCGAGGCCGTGTTCTTGTGGTAGACGCCCTTCGAGGCGGCGCGCATCAGCTCGGGCTGGGCGGCCTTCAGCGCGGCCTGCGCCTGCTCCTTGTCGCCGGTGAGGATGGCTTCCTCGACCTTGCGCAGGAAGGTGCGAACGCGCGAGCGGCGGTTGCGGTTGATCTCCGTCCGGCGCGCGATCTTGCGCGTGGCCTTCTTGGCCGAAGGGGTATTGGCCATTCTCGAAATCTCTCTCGTCTGGCGCAACGCCGCCGGTCCTCTCGGGACCATCCGGCCTTTGCAGGAATTCGTTTTGGGGCTCACCCCGCGTCGGTCGCAAGGCGACCCTCCACGGAGCAACGGGCCGCGCAGGAAGCGCTGCCGAATATCCGCCGCCTTATAGGCCCGAAGGCGGGGCTCGTCAACCGAGACCGCGCCCTTTCAGCGCTGGCAGAACGGGCAGAAGAAGGTCGAGCGGCCCGACTGGACGATTCGCGCCACGACGCCCCGGCATTCGGCGCGCGGGCAGGGCTCGCCCTCCCTGTCGTAGACGGCGAAGCGGTGCTGGAAATAGCCGAGAGAGCCGTCTGCCTGCCGGTGGTCGCGCAGGGAGGAGCCGCCGGCCTCGATGGCGTCCGCGATGGTCTGGCGGATATGGCCGACGAGGCTTTCCAGCCTGATTCCCGGCCGTCCGTCCTTGCGCACCAGCGTGCCGGCCGCCCGGCGCGGCGAAAGGCCGGCCCGCCACAGCGCCTCGCAGACATAGATATTGCCCAGGCCCGCGATGATCGTCTGGTCGAGAAGAACGGCCTTCAGCGGCGCGGCGCGGCCCCCCAGCCGGGGCGCGAGGCCCTGCGCGCTGAGCGCGTTGCCGGTCGGCTCCACGCCGAGCGCGCTGAAATGGGCATGGGCCTCCAGCCCGGCACGCTCGACGAGCGTCATGTAGCCGAAGCGGCGCGGATCGTTGAAGATGACAGAGCGCCGCTCGCCGGAAGCGCCCAGAAGGCGGAAGGTCACGTGATCGTGGCGAGGGTCCTTGGAGCGCGGGTGGTGGAAGAGGCCCGGCGCGGCCTCACCATGGCCCTCGGCGATTCGGAAGGAGCCCGACATGCCCAGATGCATGGCGAGGACGAAGCCGTCGTCCAGGTCGGCCAGGAGATATTTGGCCCGCCGCCCCAGGGAGAGGATGCGCCGGCCGGCAAGGCGCGCGGCGAAATCGGCGGGCAGGGGGAAGCGCAGGTCGAGGCGGGAAAGCTCCGCGCGCTCGATGAAAGCGCCTTCCATGGCGGGGGCGAGGCCGCGGCGAACCGTCTCCACCTCTGGCAATTCGGGCATGGGTCCATAAATCCCGGCTGACGGGGGTGCTCTGGATGGCGCGCACGCCAAGCCTCGGCTAAGGACCGCCCCAAGGCCCCTTCGTCAAGCCGTTTCACCCTTGCGGCCGGCGTTGCCCAAATGGAGAAGATCAGGATGGCTCGTGAACGCGTGAGCGCCGCGGAAGGAATGGAAACGGCCTACGGCTTTTCCACCGTCTCGGGCCGCGAGGAGAAGCAGGCGAGGGTCGACGAGGTGTTCCACCGCGTCGCCGGCCGCTACGATCTGATGAACGACCTCATGTCGGGCGGCATGCACCGCCTGTGGAAGAACGCCATGGTCGCCTGGCTCGCGCCCTCGCGCCGGCCGGGCTGGCGGTTCGTGGACGTGGCGGGCGGCACGGGCGACGTCGCCTTTCGCATCGTGGAGGCGTCCGGGCGCCAGGCGACCGGCACGGTCCTGGACATCAACGGCTCCATGCTGGCCGTGGGCGCGGAGCGCGCGGCCAAGAAGAAGCTGGACGCGAACCTGACCTTCGTGGAGGGCAACGCGGAGTCGCTGAGCCTGCCGGACGCCTCCTTCGACGCCTATACGATCGCCTTCGGCATCCGGAACGTGCCGCGCATCGACAAGGCGCTGGACGAGGCCTATCGCGTGCTGAAGCCCGGCGGCCGGTTCCTGTGCCTCGAGTTCTCCGAGGTCGACATGCCGTTCCTCGACCGGATTTACGAGGAATGGTCCTTCAAGGCGATCCCGGCGATCGGGGAAAAGGTGGCGGGCGACCGGGCGTCCTACGAATATCTGGTGGAGTCGATCCGCCGCTTCCCCAACCAGGCGAATTTCGAGGCCGCGATCCGCAAGGCCGGCTTCGAGCGCGTCACCCACCGCAATCTCTCCGGCGGCATCGCCGCCATTCACTCCGGCTGGAAGTTCTAAGGCTTGGCGAACCCGATCACCGGCACGCTCGCCCTCGTCAGGGCGGTCTACGTCCTCGCTCGCGAGGGCGTCTTCTCGGCCCTGCCGGCCGAGGGGTTGCCGCCGGGCCCGCGCCTTGCCCACCGCATCGCCGGGATGATCGCCAGCCGCTCGGCACGGCGGCAGGCGCGCTCGGACCGGCTCTCGGCGGCCCTGCATCGCCTCGGCCCCTCCTATGTCAAGCTCGGCCAGTTCCTGGCCACGCGCCCGGACATCGTCGGCTCGACCATCGCGCTGGAGCTCGGCCAGCTCCAGGACAAGGTGCCGCCCTTTCCCGCCAGCCAGGCCGTGGCGGCCATCGAGGCCTCGCTCGGGCGCTCCATCACCGACCTCTATGTCGAGTTCGGCGAGGTCATCGGCGGGGCGTCCATCGCGCAGGTGCACCGCGCGCGGATCGTCACGCCCGAGGGGGGCGAGAAGACCGTCGCGGTCAAGGTGATCCGGCCCGGCGTGCGCGAGCGCTTCATGCGCGAGATCGACGCCTTCTCCTTCATCGCGCGCACGCTGGAATTGACCGTGCGCTCCTCCCGCCGTCTGCGGCCCGTGGCGGTGGTGGAAACGCTGGCCCAGTCCACCCGCATCGAGATGGACCTCAGGCTGGAGGCGGCGGCCTCCTCGGAGATGGCCGAGAACGTGGCGGGCGATCCGGGCTTCCGGGTGCCCTCCATCGACTGGGAGAGGACCGGCCGCGACGTCCTGACCATGGAGTGGATCGACGGCATCAAGATGAACGACGTGGAGGCGGTGCGGGCGGCGGGGCACGACATGCCCGCCCTCGGCGTCTCGCTGATCCAGTCCTTCCTGCGCCATTCCATGCGCGACGGCTTCTTCCATGCCGACATGCATCCGGGAAACCTCTTCGTGGCGCCGGACGGCACCATCGTGGCGGTGGATCTGGGCATCGTGGGGCGCCTGCCCGCCCAGTCGCGCCGCTTCCTGGCGGAAATTCTCTACGGCTTCATCCGGCGGGACTACCGGCGGGTGGCAGAGGTGCATTTCGAGGCCGGCTACGTGCCGCGCAGCCAGGACGTCCTGTCCTTCGCGCAGGCGCTGCGGGCCATCGGCGAGCCGATCCACGGGCAGTCGGCCGAGACGATCTCCATGGCCCATCTCCTCACCCTTCTCTTCGAGGTGACGGAGCTGTTCGAGATGCGCACGCGCCCCGAGCTGATCCTTCTGCAGAAGACCATGGTGGTGGTGGAGGGCGTGGCGCGCACCTACGATCCGCGCTTCAACATGTGGTCGGCGGCCGAGCCGGTGGTGGCGGACTACATCCGCGACGAACTGGGGGCCAAGGGCAAGCTGCGCGACGCCCGCGAGGGGCTGGACGCCTTCATTCGCCTGGCCCACCGCCTGCCGGAGCTGGCCAACGGCGTGGACGTGCTCTCGCGCAACCTGCCGGACCTCGTGGAGAACGGCATCCACATTAACGACGACGACATCCTGCAACTGGCCAAGGATTCCAGGTTCGCCATCGCCGTCGGGCATCTCGCCCAGATCGTGACGGCGGTCGCGCTGGTCGTCATCGCATGGCAGCTCACATTCGGGGGGTGAGCATGATTGCATTGCGGCCATGCCCGTCCCATCCTGCGTCCTCGCGTCGGGGAGCGGCGGCCCATGGGCCTGGATCGGGCCGCGCCGCGCAGTTCGACCTCGGGGATCGCTTCGCCCGTGCCCCGCCCAAAGCCTTCGACGCGCCGCTTTTGTTCAAGGGCGGCGACCTCATTCACACGGACGTCCGTCCGGCGGTGCTGCACCCATGACCCTTTCCTCCCAGCGCATCCTCCTCGTCATCGGCGGCGGCATCGCGGCCTACAAGTGCCTCGACCTGATCCGCCGCCTGCGGGAACGGGGGGCGAGCGTGGTGCCGGTGATGACGAAGGCGGCGGCAGAATTCGTCACGCCGCTGTCGGTCGGGGCGCTGGCCGCCTCCCGGGTCTATAGCGGGCTGTTCGAGCGCGAGGACGAGCAGGATGTCGGCCATATCCGGCTGGCGCGCGAGTGCGACCTCGTGATCGTGGCGCCGGCAAGCGCGGATCGGATGGCGGCGATGGCGGCCGGCCGGGCGGACGATCTCGCCGGGGCGGTGCTTCTGGCCACCCGCGCGCCGATCCTGCTGGCGCCGGCCATGAACCCGGCCATGTGGGACCACCCCGCCACACGCCGCAATCTCGACAGGTTAAAGAGCGACGGCGTCTCCTTCGTCGGCCCCGGAACGGGAGAGATGGCAGAGAGCGGTGAGGCGGGGACGGGCCGCATGGCCGAGCCGCTGGAGATCGTGGCGGCCGCGCTGGAGCGTCTGGCGCCGCCCGCCGGGCCCTTGTCCGGCCGGCGTATCCTCGTCACCTCCGGCCCCACGCACGAGCCCATCGATCCGGTGCGCTACATCGCCAACCGCTCCTCCGGCCGCCAGGGCCACGCGGTGGCGCAGGCGCTGGCGCGGCTGGGCGCCGAGGTGACGCTGGTTTCGGGGCCCGTCGCGATCCCGGACCCGGCGGGCGTGACGACGATCCGGGTCGAGACGGCGCGCCAGATGCTGGCGGCGGTGGAGAGGGCGCTGCCGGCCGATGCGGGCGTGTTCGTGGCCGCCGTGGCGGACTGGCGCGCGGCCGAGGAAAACCCGGTGAAGATGAAGAAGGACGGATCGGAGCCCCCGCCGCTGCCGCTCGCGCTGAACCCCGACATCCTGGCCCATGTAGGCAAGGGGCGCGAGCGGCCGCGCCTGGTGATTGGTTTCGCGGCCGAGACCAACGATCTCCTGGCCAACGCGCTTTCCAAGCTCGACCGCAAGGGGGCCGACATGATCGTGGCCAACGACGTGTCGGGCTCGGTGATGGGCGGGGAGGAGAACACCGTGCGCCTCGTCACCCGCCAGGGCATCGAGGAATGGCCGACGCTTTCCAAGACCGCCGTCGCCGAGCGGCTGGCGCGGCGCATCGCCGACTGGTTCGCAAAGGACAGTGCATGAGCCCGACGATCCGCATCATGCGCCTGCCCCACGGGGCGGACCTGCCGCTGCCGGCCTACCAGACGGCGGGCGCGGCGGGAGCGGATATCCGCGCGGCGGTGGAGGAGCCGCTGGTGCTGGCGCCGCTGGCGCGGGCGCTGGTGCCCACCGGCCTCGTCTTCGACATTCCGGAAGGGTTCGAGGTGCAGGTGCGCCCGCGGTCCGGGCTCGCGGCCAGGCACGGCGTGAGTCTCCTGAATACGCCGGGCACGGTGGACAGCGATTATCGCGGCGAGGTTAAGGTGATCCTCGTCAATCTCAGTGCCGATCCGTTCACCGTATCGCGCGGGGAGCGCATCGCGCAGATCGTCATCGCCCCGGTGGTGCGTGCCGTGTTCGAGGAGGCCGAGGCGGTGAGCGCGTCGGAACGCGGCGCGGGGGGCTTCGGCTCGACCGGGCGTTAGATCCTCGCCTTCGGCATCGCCTGCGCATTCACCGTGCCGGTGAGCCGGCGGCGCGTGCGCGCCGGGGCGGGGAGTGCGAACGGGGCGATCTCGAATCGGTTCCGCCCGCCGCGCTTGGCCTTGTAGAGAAGCGCGTCGGCCTGGCGATAGGCCATGTCGAACGGCACCGGCCGGTCGAAGGAGACGCCGCCGATGCTGATCGAGAGCCGCGCGGGCGCTTCGCGGGGACCGACGGCGAGGCGATGAACCGTCGAGCGCAGCCGTTCTGCAACGATCTTCGCTTCCTCGGGGCCTGCGCCCTTCAGGAGGACGGCGAATTCCTCGCCCCCGATGCGGCCCACGAGGTCGTCCCGCCGCAGCGAGCCGGCGAGCGTCGTGGCGATGGTCAGAAGCGCCTTGTCGCCCACGCCATGGCCGAGCCGGTCGTTGATGCGCTTGAAGTGATCGGCGTCCACGATCAGGAGCGTCAGGGCCTGTGCGTCGCTGCTTCGCCGCCCGATGGCGGCGATCATGTCGCGCGCCCGGCCCTGGAAGGCCGCGCGGTTGAGAAGGCGGGTCAGCCCGTCGCGCGTGGCGGCCCTTTGCAGGAGCCGGTTCTCGGCCTTCAGCCGTGCGATGCGGATGGCGGCATAGGCGACGAGGGCGACGAGCGAGAGGAAGACGGCGCCCACGCAGAAGAGGATGGCCGTCTGCGCGTCGATCGAGGTGAAGCCGTTGAAGACGTGGAACGCCGCCACGAGCGTGGCGAGGCTGGCGAGGACGGCCAGTCCCGCGATCTCCAGGCAGAGATGGGCGAGGGTGCGCAGCGGGTGTTCCATGGCCTTGCCTTCGGATGCGCGCGGGTCGCGATTCGGCGCGTTCCGCCAGCAAAGCCCGCCGCCCGTTAACCGACCCTTTCGACGGCCCTTCGCATTGTCGTGAAGACGCGCGAGGCCGTAAGAGACGAAGTCTCAAACGGTCTCTAAGGTCTTCCCGAATTCGTGTTTCCCGATTCGGGCATCTTTCGGCAGCCTGTTCCCCGTTCGCCGCCGGGGCGGGGCTCGGTTGCCTCGGCAAGAGGGTGCGCAGACCCTACATTGTGGGAAGGATTCGCGGATCGGCGGCCAAGCCGCCGGTTGGCCGCTTTGCAAGGAGGACGAGATGGACATCAAATCGAACGACCAGACCCCGCGCACCAAAGGGCGAGGGCGCATCTACGATTCGATCCTCGACACGATCGGCGACACGCCGCTGGTGCGCCTCGACAAGCTGGCGCGCGAGAAGGGCGTGAAGGCGAACCTTCTGGCCAAGCTCGAGTTCTTCAACCCCATCGCATCGGTCAAGGACCGCATCGGCGTGGCCATGCTGGAGAAGCTGGAGGCGGACGGTACGATCGAGCCCGGCAAGACCACGCTGATCGAGCCGACCTCGGGCAATACCGGCATCGCGCTGGCCTTCGCCGCCGCGGCCAAGGGCTATCACCTGATCCTGACCATGCCCGAGACCATGTCGATCGAGCGGCGCAAGATGCTGCGACTCCTGGGCGCGGAGCTGGTTCTGACCGAAGGGCCGAAGGGCATGAAGGGCGCCATCGCCAAGGCGGAGGAGCTGAAGGCCGACATTCCGAACGCGGTCATCCCGCAGCAGTTCGAGAACCCGGCGAACCCGCAGATCCACCGCGTGACGACGGCCGAGGAAATCTGGAACGACACCGGCGGCAAGGTGGACATCTTCGTCTCCGGCATCGGCACCGGCGGCACCATCACCGGCGCGGGCCAGGTGCTGAAGAGCCGCAACCCGGACATCCATATCGTGGCGGTGGAGCCGGAAGCCTCGCATGTCCTGTCCGGCGGCGCGCCGGGGCCGCACAAGATCCAGGGCATCGGGGCGGGCTTCGCGCCCGCCGTCCTCGATACGGGCATCTACGACGAGGTGGTGCAGGTCTCCAACGAGGAGAGCTTCGAGAACGCCCGGCTCGTGGCGCGGCTGGAGGGGGTGCCGGTGGGCATCTCGTCGGGCGCCGCGCTGACGGCGGCGATCGCGGTGGGCTCGCGGCCCGAAAACGAGGGCAAGAACCTCGTCGTCATCATCCCCTCCTTCGCCGAGCGCTATCTTTCGACCGCGCTGTTCGAGGGGCTGCTGGAGGACGAGGCGCCGAAGGCCTGACCGCGCCCCGAGGCCGGGTCATCCACAGGGGCCGCGCAAGCGGCCCTTTTCTTTTTCATCGAACGACCATCCTTAAAGGGCAGGCTCAAGGACGACGAGGACCCGAACGCATGGACATGGAGACGCTGGAGGAAACGCGCGTGGCCGCCGGCCGCTTCACGGAGGCGCTGATTGCTTTCCTGCCCAGCCTGATCTCGGCGCTCGTCATCCTCATCATCGGCCTTTTCCTGGCCGGCTGGCTCTCGCGCGGGGTGGGCAACGCGCTCGGCCGCTCGGTTCGGCTCGACCCCACCGTTCGCGCGCCGATCGTGGCCATCGTCAAATATCTCGTCGTCATCATGACGCTCGTCATCGCGCTGGGGCAGGTCGGCGTGCAGATGACCTCGCTGCTGGCGATCCTGGGCGCGGCGGGCCTTGCCATCGGCCTTGCGCTGCAAGGCACGCTCACCAATATCGCCGCCGGCATCATGCTTCTGTGGCTCCGGCCGTTTCGCGTGGGCGACTATATCGAGACAGGGGCCTTTTCCGGCACGGTGCGCGAGATCGGCCTGTTCGTCTCGCATCTGGAGACCTTCGACGGCCTCTTCGTCTTCGCGCCCAACTCCACTTTGTGGAACGTGTGGTTGCGCAACCATTCGCGCGCGGCCGCCCGCACGCTGGCCTGGACCATCGTATTGAAGCGCGAGACGCCCTATGACGAGGCTCGCGACATCCTGATGAAGCAGGGCCGGCTCACCCGCAACCGCGAGGTCTTCCTCGACGAGCTGGCGGCCGATACGCAGACGCTGGTCCTGCGCGCACAGGTGGAGGAGGGAACCATCTCCAACGCCCAGCACCGCATGGCCGAGGACATCCGAAAGCGGTTTTCCGACCGCTTCGGGCCGGAGGGCGAGCCTTTGCAGATCAAGCGCCTCCTGCCGGCCGACGCCGACCCGTCGCGCTTCATGGACAGGGCAGAGGCGCCGAAAGCCCATGCGCAGCTCGTTAACCACCGCGCCGAGGCGCCCAAGCAGGGCACGACCACCACACCGGCCACGCCCGGGGGCGCAGCACCCGACGCTTCCGTGGCCGCTGAAACTTGACCGAGATCATGGCGGCGCGCCACGAGATGCCGGACCCATGAACCAGAGAGGAGACCAGAAGATGCGCACCATGCTTCTTGCCACCGACCTGACGGCCCGTAGCGACCGCGCGCTCGACAGGGCCGCGCGGCTTGCTCGCGAGACGGGCACCCGTCTGACCGTCGCCCATGCCATCGAGGACGTGAAGGGCGTCGAGGAAAGCGTCAACGTCCCGTCATGGCGGCGCGGCAAGCCGGCCTGGAAGCGCCTCGACGCGCTGAAGGCAGCGGCCGCGGCCGATATCCGCACCCAGATCGGCGAGCAGCCGGTGGAGCCGCAGATCGTCATCGGGGAGGAGAAGGCGCCCGAGCTGATCGCCCGGCTTGCGGCGGACGGCGATTTCGACCTGGTCGTCACGGGTGTCGCGCGCGATGCCGGGCAGGGGCGCGTCGTGCTCGGCTCCACGGTGGAGCGGCTGATCAAGAGCGGTCTTGCCCCGGTGCTGATCGTGAAATGCCGGCCGGTGGAAGGCTATCGCACTGTCGTGGCCGCCAGCGACCTGTCCCCCACCTCCGCCCGCGCCCTTCGCGCCACGCTCGATCTCTGCGCCCAGTCCGAAGTCGCCGTCCTGCACGCCTACGAGACGGAGGAGGAGGGCATAGCGGTGCACGGCGGAAGCGAGCAGGACCCGGCCTATCGCAAGGCGCTGGAGGATGCGCGGCGTTTCGTCGCCGATGCGGCAGGCGACCAGGAGGGGCGCGTGCGCCTCGTGCTCGAGCCCGGCTCGCCCCTCTCGCTCCTCAATTCCTATGCCACGGACCACGAGGCCGATCTCGTGGCGCTCGGCACCCATGGGCGAACGGGGTTCTTCGCCCGCCTGATGGGGTCCGTCGCGGAAAGGGTGCTCCTCACCGCGCCCTGCGACGTCCTGGTCGTGCGCGGAAAGTGACGGCCCTCGTTCTCGTTCCCCATCCGTAATTTGGGGCGAAGAGCCGGGGCCGTCATCGCCGGCTGACGCGCATCGGCAGGCCGCCACGCGGCTGCACGGTGATCTTCTGCACCGGATAGGGTGGCTTCTCGCCAACATAGTCGAAGCGCAGGCGGCGCATCAGCAGCGCCAGCGCGATGACGCCTTCCTGCATGGCGAAGGAGGAGCCGATGCACACGCGCGGGCCGACGCCGAACGGCAGGTACTGGAAACGGTCGATGGATTCGCGGTTTCCCGGCAGGAAGCGCGAGGGGACGAAGTCGAGCGGGTTCTCCCACAGCAGTTCGTGGCGGTGGACGAGCCAGGGCATGACCAGCACCGAGGCGCCGGCGGGAATGTCCATGTCGCCCACGCGGTCGGCCTCCAGCGCCGTGCGGTTGAGCGAGGGGGCCGGCGGGTAGAGCCGCATCGCCTCCTCGAAGGCGGCGCGGGTGTGGTGCAGGCTGTCGAGCCATGTGGCGGGGTCCGGCAGGCCGGGCAGGAGCGCGTCGATCTCCGCCTCCACCTTCTCGCGCTCCTCCGGCGCCTGGCTGAGGAGATAGAGCGTCCAGCCGAGCGCGCGGGCCGTGGTCTCGTGCCCGGCGCCGATGAAGGTGATGATGTTGTCCTCGATCTCGGAGGCCGAAAGGCCTTCCGCCTTCAGGAGCATGGTCAGGAAGTCGTTGGGCGCGGCCTGCGGGTCGGTCTCCATCAGCCTGCGCCGCCGCTCCATCGTGCCCGCGATGACGCCGCGGAAATAGTTGGTGGAGCGCTGGCCGAGCAGGCGCCCGATACGCGGCAGGAAGGCCGGCGCGTCGAGGATGTCGAGCGGGTCCACGCGCCCCATGCGCTTGAGGAACAGCTCCATCGCCTCGGCGAATTCCTTCGGCTCGCCGGTGATGTCGTTGGAGAAGAGCGTCGCCTGCAGGATGTCGTAGGTCAGGAGCGTCATCTGGAAGGCGATGTCGGCGCGCCCGTCCGGCAGGCTCTCAAGCCCTTCGGCGAACAGGCGCGAGCGCTCGGCCATGGCCGGAGCGAGGGCGTGGATGTTGCGCGGTGTGAAGACGGGGGCCAGCGATTTGCGCGTGCGCTTCCACAACTCGCCCTCGGCCGTCAGAAGGCCGTCGCGCAGCATGGGGCGCAGCACGCGTTGCCGCAGGGGCTGCATCGCGTAGTTCCGGGCGTTGTCCACGAGAAGGGCGCGGATGGCCTTCGGATCGTTGACGATGATGGTGGGCACGCTGAGCCAGTTGGCGCGCAGCCAGGGCTCCTTGAAGGCGCGGGAGCCCCAGATCTCGATGGGGTTCCGTGAGGCTGTCCAGACGAAGCCGGCAAAGCCCAGCGGCTTGGTGTGGGGAATGGGAGCGGGCGCGCGGAACGGGACGGTGGCGGTCTGCATCGGGCGGGTCCTTCGGTTCCCTCGCATATGGTGGGCCGCGTGCGAGGCGTCGAGGGCACGTCCGTCGCGCCTCAAGCCTTTCATCGCGGCGCGTTCGTCGTTATATTCAGGCCCTTGCGAGCGGTCGCTTCATCAAGCGGCGCCTCCCGCCTCGATGCCAAGGAACTCCATGTCAGACGCGAACGAGACGAACCCCGGCGCCGGCGCCGAATACGGCGCCGATTCGATCAAGGTGCTCAAGGGTCTCGATGCCGTGCGCAAGCGGCCCGGCATGTATATCGGCGATACCGACGACGGCTCGGGCCTGCACCATATGGTCTACGAGGTGGTGGACAACGCCATCGACGAGGCGCTGGCGGGCCACGCGACGCTGGTGACGGTGACGCTGAACGCCGACGGCTCCTGCACGGTGACGGACAACGGGCGCGGTATCCCGACCGATATCCACACGGGCGAGGGCGTTTCGGCGGCCGAGGTCATCATGACCCAGCTTCATGCCGGCGGTAAGTTCGACCAGAACTCCTACAAGGTCTCCGGCGGCCTTCACGGCGTGGGCGTCTCGGTCGTCAACGCCCTGTCGGTGTGGCTGAAGATGAAGATCCGCCGCAAGGGGCAGATCCACGAGATGAGCTTCACCCACGGCGTGCCGGACGCGCCGCTGGCGCAAACGGGCGATGCCGGGGAGGAGACGGGGACGGCGATCACCTTCCTGCCCTCCACCGAGACCTTCACCAAGACCGAGTTCGACTTCGGCACGCTGGAGCACCGCCTGCGCGAGCTGGCCTTCCTCAATTCGGGCGTGCGCATCACGCTCACCGACCGCCGCCATGCCGACGAGAAGCGGGTGGAGCTGTTCTACGAGGGCGGGCTGGAAGCCTTCGTCCGCTATCTGGACCGTGCCCGCAAGCCGCTGATCTCCGAGCCCATTTCGCTGCGCGGCGAGAAGGACGGGATCACGGTGGAAGCCGCCTTGTGGTGGAACGACAGCTACCAGGACACGGTGCTGGCCTTCACCAACAACATTCCCCAGCGCGACGGCGGCACGCACATGGCCGGCTTCCGCGGCGGGCTGACGCGCCAGATCACCGGCTATGCCGAAAGCTCCGGCACCTTGAAGAGGGAGAAGGTCACGCTGACCGGCGACGATTGCCGCGAGGGGCTGACCTGCGTGCTTTCGGTGAAGGTGCCGGACCCGAAATTCTCCTCCCAGACCAAGGACAAGCTGGTCTCCTCCGAGGTGCGGCCGGTGGTGGAGAGCCTCGTGAACGAGACGCTCTCGACCTGGCTGGAGGAGCATCCGGCCGAGGCCAAGGTGGTGATGAGCAAGGTCATCCAGGCCGCCGCCGCGCGAGAGGCCGCCCGCCGCGCCCGCGAGACGGTGCGCAAGGACGTGATGAGCATCTCGACCCTGCCGGGCAAGCTGGCCGACTGCCAGGAGAAGGACCCGGCCAAGTCCGAGATCTTCATCGTGGAAGGCGATTCGGCCGGCGGCTCGGCCAAGGGCGCGCGCTCGCGCCAGAACCAGGCGATCCTCCCCCTTCGCGGCAAGATCCTGAATGTGGAGCGCGTGCGCTTCGACCGGATGCTCGGTTCGGACCAGATCGGCACGCTGATCACCGCGCTCGGCACCGGCATCGGCAAGTTCGAGGACAGCGCGCACGGCTTCAACCCGGACAAGCTGCGCTACCACAAGATCATCATCATGACGGACGCCGACGTGGACGGCGCCCATATCCGCACCCTCCTGCTCACCTTCTTCTTCCGGCAGATGCCGGAGCTGATCGAGCGCGGCTATGTCTACATCGCCCAGCCGCCGCTCTATAAGGTGACGAAGGGCAAGCAGAGCCAGTATCTGAAGGACCAGAAGGCGCTCGACAACTACCTGATCGAGGGCGGGCTGGAGGACGCGACGCTGACGCTGGGCTCGGGCGAGGTTCGCTCGGGCCGCGACCTGCGCGCCGTGGTGGAGGACGCGCTCCTGATGCGCCAGGTGCTGACGGGCCTTCATTCGCGCTACGACCGACAGGTGGTGGAGCAGGCGGCCATCGCCGGCGCGCTTTCGCCAGCGGTGGCCGACAGCGGCGCGGATGCGCCCTTCATGGCCGAGCGCGTCGCCAAGGCGCTCGACGCCGTGGCCGAGGAAACCGAGCGCGGCTGGCGAGGCGAATCGACCGGCGAGGGCGGCTACCGCTTCACCCGCACGGTGCGCGGCGTCTCCGAATCGCGAGTGCTCGACGCGGGCCTGATCGCTTCCGCCGACGCCATCCAGCTCAACCGGCTGGCCACGAGGCTGGGGGAGGTCTATTCGACCCCGCCCGTCCTCAAGCGCAAGGAGAGCGAGCACGAGATCTCCGGCCCGCTCGCGCTGCTGACGGCCGTGTTCGAGGTGGGCCGCAAGGGCCTCTCGCTCCAGCGCTACAAAGGCCTGGGCGAGATGGACCCCGAGCAGCTCTGGGAGACGACGCTGGACCCGGACGTGCGCTCGCTTCTCCAGGTGAAGATTTCGGATGCCACGGATGCCGACCTCCTCTTCTCGCGCCTCATGGGCGACGAGGTGGAGCCGCGCCGCGAGTTCATCCAGGACAACGCGCTCCAGGTCGCCAATCTCGACATCTAAAGGCTGTCGCAAAGCCCTGGGGGAGGGCGCGTCAGCGATGTTCAGCCCGGTAGGAGGCGAGGGAAGATTTTGAGCCGCATCGTCCATGTCCTGAACGGGCCGAACCTCAATCTCCTCGGCCAGCGCCAGCCGCATATCTACGGCCAGGAGACGCTGGCGGATGTGGAGGCTCAGTGCCGCGAGGTGGGCGAGGCGGAGGGCCTGTCCATCGAGTTTCGCCAGAGCAATCGCGAATACGAGATCATCGACTGGATTCACGAGGCGAGGACGGTGGCCGCCGGCATCGTCATCAACCCGGCGGCCTTCACCCACACCTCTGTCGCGATCCTCGACGCGCTGAGCGCCTGCGACTTTCCGATCATCGAGGTGCATATCTCCAACGTGCACAGGCGCGAGCCTTTCCGCCACCACTCCTACGTCTCGGGCGTGGCCGCGGGCGTCATTGCCGGCTTCGGCACGCAGGGCTATGTCTTTGCCATCCAGCGCCTCGCAAGGTTGATCGGCGAGGCCCCCGCGCGCTGAAAGCGTTTCCCGCAATGCCCCCCATCCTCGACATTTCCGGCCTCGCCAAGACCTATGGCAACGGCTTTCGGGCGCTCAACGGCGTCGATCTCACCATCTCCGAAGGCGAGATCTTCGCGCTTCTGGGCCCCAACGGCGCCGGCAAGACAACGCTGATCGGCATCGTCTGCGGGCTGGTGAAGCTCGACCAGGGCCACGTGCGCGTGGCCGGCCACGACATCGAGAAGGATTACCGCGCCGCGCGCTCGATGATCGGCCTCGTGCCGCAGGAATTGACGACGGATGCCTTCGAAACGGTGTGGGCGACGGTCTCCTTCTCGCGCGGGCTCTTCGGCAAGAGGCGCGACGACGCGCATGTGGAGCGCGTGCTGCGGGACCTGTCGCTCTGGGACAAGAAGGACTCCAAGATCGTCACGCTCTCGGGCGGCATGAAGCGCCGTGCGCTGATCGCCAAGGCGCTGGCGCACGAGCCGCAGATTCTCTTTCTCGACGAGCCGACGGCCGGCGTCGACGTGGCGCTGCGGCGGGACATGTGGCGCGTGGTGCGCGCCCTGCGCGAGACGGGCGTCACCATCATCCTCACCACCCATTACATCGAGGAGGCCGAGGAGATGGCCGACAGGATCGGCGTGATCTCCCGGGGCGAGCTGATCCTGGTGGAGGAGAAGGAGAGGCTCATGGCCCGGCTCGGCCGCAAGGAGCTGATCGTGGAGTTGCAGGCCCCGCTCGAGGCCCTGCCCGCACGCCTTGCCGCCGAGGGGCTGCGCCTTGCCGAGGGCGGGATGAGCCTTCACTACACCTACGAGACCGGCGGCGAGCGCACCGGCATCACCGCGCTCCTGCGCGACCTGGAAGCGGAGGGTATCCGCCTTCGCGACATCAGCACGCGCCAGAGCACGCTGGAGGACATCTTCGTGGAGCTGACGCGGGAGAGCGCCTCGTGAACTGGCGCGGCATCTGGGCGATCTACCATTTCGAGATGGCGCGCACCTTCCGCACGCTCCTGCAGAGCATCGTCTCGCCGGTCATCTCCACCTCGCTCTACTTCGTGGTTTTCGGCGCGGCGATCGGCTCGCGCATCACGGAGGTGGACGGCGTGCCCTACGGCGCCTTCATCGTGCCGGGGCTGATCATGCTCTCGCTGCTGACGCAGAGCCTGGCGAACGCCTCCTTCGGCATCTACTTCCCCAAATTCACCGGCACGATCTACGAAATCCTCTCCGCGCCGATCTCGCCCTTCGAGATCGTGGCGGGCTATGTCGGCGCGGCCGCCACGAAGTCCGTCGTGCTGGGGCTGATCATCCTCGCCACGGCGACGCTCTTCGTGCCGATCCGAATCGAGCATCCCCTCTGGATGCTGGGCTTCCTGATCCTCACCGCCCTGACCTTCAGCCTCTTCGGCTTCATCATCGGGATATGGGCGGACGGCTTCGAGAAGCTGCAACTGGTGCCGCTGCTCATTGTCACGCCGCTGGCGTTCCTGGGGGGCAGCTTCTACTCCATCCGCATGCTGCCGGAGTTCTGGCAGGACGTTTCGCTCGCCAACCCGGTCGTCTACCTCATCAGCGGCTTTCGCTGGAGCTTCTACGGGACGGCCGATGTCGGGGTGGGGGTGAGCCTGGCCATGACGATGGTCTTCCTCCTCGGCTGCCTCGGCGCGATCGTCTGGATCTTCCGCAGCGGCTACCGCCTCAAAGTCTAGACGTTCCGCCCCCGCCCCGGCTTGCCGGGAATGCTCAGGAGTAGCCCTTTCCATGACCGATACCCGTCCGCGAGTCGAAATTCTCTATTGCACCCAGTGCCACTGGCTGCTGCGCTCGGCCTGGCTGGCGCAGGAGCTTCTTTCAACCTTCTCGAACGATCTCGGCGAGGTTGCCCTGAAGCCCGGAACGGGCGGCATCTTCCAGATCCGCTGTGATGGCGAGGTGGTGTGGGACCGCACGGTCGACGAGGGGTTTCCCGAGGCCAAGGTGCTGAAGCAGCGGGTGCGCGACCGGATCGACCCCGCCCGCTCCCTCGGCCATTCCGACCGCTGAAACGAAAAAAAGGCCCCCGGTTGGGGGCCTTTCTCAAGAGTGCCGTTCAGGGACGGTAGTAGATGACCTGACGGCTGTCGTCCGCCACGATATAGGGGCGGCCATTGGCGTAGAAGTAGGAGTAGCCGCTCTGGTCCGGCAGCGGCTGGAGCGTGACGGAGGACGGCACCGAAGCGCCGACTTCCAGCTCGCCATCCAGCGTCACCTCGTCCACCGGGTTGGCTTCCACATAGGTCACGACATCCGGGCGCACGCCGGCGGGCGAATAGACGACCTGCCGGTTGGAGGTGTTGACGACGACCGGGCGGTTTCCGTCGGCGTAGATATAGGCGAACTCGTCATTGCCGGGGATGGCGACGAGCTCGACGCTCTCCGGCACAACCATGCCTTCGGTGATCTCGCCTTCCACGACGACAGGCTCGACCGGGTTGGCGACGACATATTCGCGCACTTCGGGCGCAACCGAGGCGCTGGCACCCACGGCCGTGCCGATGAACCCGCCGACGACGGCGCCGAGCGGCCCCCCGACGAGCGCACCGGCGACGGCGCCCGTGCCGGTGCCCGTCAGAATGCCCGTGGCCTGCGTGGCGGAGTTGGGCTCCTCGACGGTCCTCACGGTGGTCTGCGCCCCGGCGGTGCCGGCGAAGGCGACGAGGGCGGTGGTCAGTATAAGCTTACGCATTTTATTGTTCCTGAGGATTGAACCCTTCGAACTCTCAAATGCGTGAACGGCCCGTTCCGTTCCGTCATCTTAGATGGCGGGCGCGTTCGTCATGGCCTAAAAGCGCAGAATGACCAAGGTCTTCTCCGTTCTCCTCGTCCTCGCCATGCTGGTCCAGCTCATCCGCCCGCTCGGCCTGCCGGGCCTGAGGAAACGCGCCGATTTCTGGAAGATCGCCCTTCTGGCGCTCGGGCTCTTCGCGGTCGCGGCGATGATCCATCCCCAGGGATAGGGCCTTGTTTGAACCGGGGGCTGTCCTCGTGTAGGAGGAGCCTTCGTTTCTTCCTCCCTCCCGTGTCCGGACCCTTCATGGATCGCATTCGCATTCGCGGCGGCAACGCCCTCAACGGGACGATCCCGATCTCCGGCGCCAAGAACGCGGCCCTGCCGCTGATGATCGCCTCGCTGCTGACGGACGACACGCTGACGCTGGAGAACGTGCCGCATCTGGCCGATGTGGAACAGCTCATCCGCATCCTTGGCAACCATGGCGTGGACTACACGGTCTCGGGCAAGCGCCTCGCCTACGATCCGGCGAGCGGGCGCACGATCCATTTCACCGCCCGCACCATCGTCGATACCACCGCGCCCTACGAGCTGGTTTCCAAGATGCGGGCGAGCTTCTGGGTCATCGGCCCGCTGCTGGCGCGCTGCCACAAGGCGCGCGTCTCGCTGCCCGGCGGCTGCGCCATCGGCACGCGGCCGGTGGACCTGTTCATCGAGGGCCTGCGGGCGCTGGGCGCCACGATCGACATCGAGAACGGCTATGTCGTGGCCGAGGCCAGGGGCGGCCTCGTCGGCAACCGCTACGTCTTCCCCAAGGTGTCGGTCGGCGCGACGCATGTCATGCTGATGGCGGCCTCGCTGGCCCGGGGCGAAACGGTGATCGAGAACGCGGCGCGCGAGCCGGAGATCGTCGATCTGGCCGATTGCCTGAACGCGATGGGCGCCCGGATTTCGGGCGCCGGCACCTCCACCATCACCATCCAGGGTGTCAGCGCGCTGTCGGGCGCGCGCCACCGCGTGCTGCCGGACCGGATCGAGACGGGCACCTATGCCATCGCCGTCGCCATGGCCGGCGGGGACGTGACGCTGGCGGGCACGCGCTCCGACCTCCTGGCCACGGCGCTGGAGAGCCTGCGCCACGCCGGCGCGACCATCGAGGACGTGCCGAACGGCATCCGCGTGCGGCGCGAGGGAGGGGGGATCGGCGCGGTCGATGTGGCGACCGACCCGTTCCCCGGCTTCCCGACCGACCTCCAGGCGCAGTTCATGGCCCTGATGACGAAGGCGGACGGCGTCTCGCACATCACCGAGACGATCTTCGAGAACCGGTTCATGCATGTGCAGGAGCTGGCGCGCCTCGGGGCGAGGATTTCGCTGGCGGGGCAGGTGGCTCGCATCGAGGGCGTGCCGCGGCTGGCAGGGGCTCCGGTGATGGCGACGGACCTGCGCGCCTCCGTCTCGCTGGTCATCGCGGGGCTGGCGGCGGAGGGCGAAACCACGGTCTCGCGCGTCTACCATCTCGACCGCGGCTTCGAGCGGCTGGAGGAGAAGCTCGGCGCCTGCGGGGCGGAAGTGGAGCGCATTTCGGGCTGACAGGCGGGACGCGCTTGCTTTTTGCCCGCCAAAATCCGATCTAGGCAGCGTTGAGGCCGCCCGAAGCCAGCGCGGCCGCCGCATTTTTGCATTCGGTATCATTTCCAGCGAGACAGGAAGGGCCTTTCGGCCCGCTCGCGCACAACCAGGGTTCGAACACGCATGGCGAAAGAAGAAGTTCTCGAGTTTCCCGGCACGGTCACGGAGCTCCTGCCCAACGCGACCTTCCGCATCAAGCTCGAGAACGACCACGAGATCATCGCCCACACGGCAGGCCGGATGCGCAAGAACCGCATCCGCGTGCTGACGGGCGACAAGGTGCTGGTCGAGATGACGCCCTACGACCTGTCCAAGGGCCGCATCACCTACCGCTTCAAATAGGCGGCGCGAGGAGCCTCGACCATGGCCCCTGCAGGCGGCAAGCATCTCGTTCTGGCCTCCGGCTCGCCGCGCCGCCTGGCGCTGTTGCAGCAGGTGGGCATCGAGCCCGCGCGCCTGTTGCCGGCCGATATCGACGAGACGCCCGAGCGGGCCGAGCATCCGCGCTCGCTCGCCAAGCGGCTGTGCAAGGAGAAGGCCGAGGCCGCCGCGCTCACGCTGCGCCGCATCGGCGAGGCCGAGGGAGCCTATGTCCTGGCGGCCGACACGGTCGTCTCGGTCGGCCGGCGCATCATGCCCAAGGCCGAGCTGATCGAGGACGCCGTGGCCAATCTGCGCACGCTCTCCGGGCGCACGCATCGTGTCTATACCGGCGTCTGCCTCGTTACGCCCGAAGGGCGGGTGCGCCAGCGGCTGGTGGAGACGCGCGTTCGCTTCAAGCGCCTCTCGCGCCAGGATATCGACGGCTACATGGCCTCGGGCGAATGGCGCGGCAAAGCCGGCAGCTACGCCATCCAGGGGCTGGCGGGCGGCTTCGTGGTGCGGCTCGTGGGCTCCTACACCAATGTCGTCGGCCTGCCGCTCTACGAGGCCCTGTCGCTGCTGACGGGCGAGGGGTTCGACCCCGCCAGGGCGCGGGGGGATGTCGAGGAGCCGGCGTGAAGCCCGCCCTCGGCGCCAAGGTGACGCCGCTGCGGCCCAAGCGCAACTGCCCCGAATGCGGCCGTCCGTCCGAGCGGGCGCACTATCCCTTCTGCTCGCCCCGCTGCAAGGCGGTGGACCTCAACCGCTGGCTCTCCGGCGCCTATGTCATTCCCGGCACCGAGGACGAGATTCCCGACCCGGAGACGGACGAGCGATAGGCACCATACGATTTTCGTCCGCACGTCTCGTGAGACGTGCGGGGCTTGTCGATGCACGGCGGCCTCGTCCTCCTTTGCGAGGATAAGAAGGCCGCCAACACGCCTTGAGCGCCGACGAGTCGGCCGTCATTTCAATCTTCCGGCCGGCCCGGCAGCGTATCGATGGTGCCGCTCCACGGCGGTGCCGAGCGGCACCATATCCGGTCTCTTGGCGCCAACTCGGCCCGCTGCGAGATGCTTCCCCACCGGATGCCCCATTCCTGTGCTTCCTCTCCCTCGCCGTGGGTGAAGAGGGGAGAGCCGCAGCGGCCGCAGAAGAGCTGGTGGCGGGGCCTGCCATTGTCCCCGTGCTTCACGTAGGTCCGGGGTTCCTCGCCCATCAGCTCGATGTCCGAGCGCGCGGCGATGGTGGAGACGCGATAGGGCGAGCCGGTGAGCTTCTGGCAGTCCGTGCAATGGCAGATCGTCACCTTGCCCGGATCGATCCGGGCGCGGTAGCGCACCGCCCCGCAATGGCAGCTTCCGTCGATATCCATCGTTCAGCGCCTCATGGATGGGGCAGGGGAAAGCCGTGACGCTCCGCCAGTGCGGAGAGGATCGCATCCTTGTCCGCGATCAGCGCCCTTCCTTCGTGGCGGCCCGTTTCGTGGGGGGATGCTTCTCCCTCCGCAAGGATGAGAAGGGGAAGCCACTGGTTGGCTTCACCCGCCATCTCGATCACCTCGCCGCGCGGACGCGGCCAGGCCACGCGGCGCACATCGAGCCGGGCGGCAAACTCTGGAAAGCCCGCCAGCAGGCCTTCGATCAGCGCGCAGTGCCAGCAAAAGAAGCTTTGTCCGGGATAGGCGGGATCGGAAAATCCCGGTTTCACGAGGAAGAGCGTGTCGCGTTCCACCGTTCAGCCCCCGTGCAATTTGAACGCCGGCCCCTTGGCCGGCGAGACCATGTCGGCGAGGATCGCCACCGAGCCGCGCAATCTCCCCAGCACGCGCCATTGATGCTGGCGCTCCAGCCCGTGATAGGCGGCGGCGGCGAACTGCCCGGCGATCATGAAGTCCTGCCGGCGGCCGAAGATGACCTGGCCCACCGTGCCGGCGCGGCCCAGCGAGATCAGCCGGCCCTTGTCGTCATGGGAGAAGGGCTCCGGCGTCTCGCCCCTCAGCCTTCGCGGCAGCGACCTAGCCAGATAGGCGGCCTGCTGGCTGGCGGCCTGCGCCGTCGGGGGAAGGGGGCGCTCGGCCCCCTCGGGCGTGAAGCTTGCCGAATCGCCCAGCACATGGACCGCCTCGTCCACCGTGGCGCGCAGGTGCCGGTCCACCACGATCCGGCCCTTGCCGTCGATCTCGAAATCGCCGAGCGCCTTCAGCACCGGGTTGCCGGCAAGGCCGGCCGCCCAGACGGTCAGGTCCGCGGGCCATGTCTCGCCCTTCCTGGTGCGCAGCTCGGCGTTCGTCACCTCGGAGACCTCGGCGTCCGTGACGATCTTCACGTCCAGCGAATGGAGGCGCTTGACGATGCTCTCGCGCAAGGTCTCGTCGATGCCCGGCATGAGGACGGGCGCGGCCTCCACCAGCGTGATGTCGAGGAGCTTGGCCTCGTTCCCCGCCCCGGTCTCCACGAAGCCGCGCTCCGAATAACGCAGATGGGCGGCCAGCTCGGTGCCGGTGGCGCCCGTTCCCACGATCACCACGCTTGTCGGCGTGCCGGTGGCGCGCGCCTCGATCATGTGGCCGATGAAGCGGTCGCGGAAGGCGTCCGCGTCGTCCTTGCCGTCGAGGCGAATGGCGTGTTCGGCAACGCCGGGGGTGCCGAAATCGGGCGTCGCCCCGCCCAGCGCCACCACGCAGCGATCATAGGCGATCTCGCGGGCTTCGGCGAGAACCCGGCCGTCGGCGCTGGTCACCGCCGCCAGCCGGACCCGCCGGGCGGCGCGCTCGATGCCCGTCACCTCGCCCTGCTCGAAGCGGAAGCCGCGCAGGGCGGCCAGGAGGTAGTAGGAGATTTCCGCCAGCGATGTCGCGACCGTGCCGGCGGCCATCTCGTGCAGGCGCGGCTTCCAGGTGTGGCTGGGGCTCTTGTCGACGAGGATCGTCTCGATCCCATCCGCCCGGCCGAGCTGCGAGGCCAGCTCCAGCCCGCCGGACCCTCCTCCCAGAATGACGATGCGCTGCTTGGGCAAAGGGCCTCTCCGCTGGGCTAGAGGATATCGGGGAAGAGGCCCGTCAGGCCGATGAAGATCAGGTAGAGCGCCACGATGATGTTGAGCAGCCGGGGGATGACGAGGATGAGAACGCCCGCGATGAGCGCGACGATCGGTTGAACGGCGATGATTTCCATATCTGCTTCCTTAGCCCATGTACCAGCCGTGGCTGGGAATGATGGATTGGCCCGTCAGCGCGCTGGAGCGGAAGCTCGCCAGGAACACGGCGATGTCGGCGACATCCTCCAGCGTCGTGAACTCCCCGTCGACCGTTCGGCCCAGCATCACCTTCTCGACCACCTCCTCCTGCGAAATGCCGAGGTCGCGCGCCTGTTCCGGGATCTGCCTCTCGACCAGGGGCGTCTTCACGAAGCCGGGGCAGATGATGTTGGAGCGCACGCCGTGCCTGCCGCCCTCGCGCGCCATGACGCGGCACAGGCCCAGCATGCCGTGCTTGGCCGCCACATAGGCGCTCTTCAGCGGGGACGGCTCGTGGCTGTGCACCGAACCCATGTAGATGAGCGACCCGGAGCGCCGGGGATACATGTGCCGCACGCAGGCGCGGGTGAGCAGGAACGCGCCGCCCAGATGGATATCCACCACCTTGCGGAACTCGTCGTAGGGGAAGTCCTCGATCGGGTGGACGATCTGGATTCCGGCATTGGAGACCATCGTGTCGATACGGCCGAAGCGGTTCGCCGTCTCGTCGACGCCCGCGTTCACCGCCGCCTCGTCCGTCACGTCCATGGCGATGGCGACGGCCTCGCCGCCCGCCTCTTCGATCGCGGAGGCGGTCGTGCGAGCGGCGGCCTCGTCGAGGTCGCAGATCGCCAGCCTCGCACCCTCCCTGGCATAGGCCTCCGCAATGGCCCTGCCGATTCCCGAGCCGGCGCCCGTGACCAGCGCAACGTTTCCCTCCAGACGCATGCGCGATCCTCCCCGGCGGCAGGCGCGGACAAGCCCGCCGGCAGGCAGATAAGGCGGCGCGGGCGCCCGGCAAACGCGAAAACGGCGGCCGATGGCCGCCGCGTCGCTCGGGTCTGGAAAGCCGCCGTTCAGGCGTCCTTGGTGCTCTCGTCCGGCACCCCGGGCCTGGTGTCGAGGGTGTTGGCCTTGGGCCCGCCCTTGGAAACGCCCACCATGGCCGGGCGCAGCACCCGCTCGCCGATGGAGTAGCCGTCCTGCACCACCTGGACGACGGTGTTGTTGGGCGTGTGCGGGTCGGGCACCTCGAACATGGCCTGGTGGAAATTGGGGTCGAAGCGCTGGCCCTGCGGCTCCAGCTTCTTCACGCCGTGGCGCTCCAGCGAAGAGAGCATGGAGCGGCCCACCATCTCCACGCCCTCGACGAGAGCCGCAAGGCCCGCATCGCCGCCCTCGCGCGCCTCGGCCGGCACGGCGGCCAGGGCACGGTCGAGATTGTCGGCTACCGACAGCATGTCGCGGGCGAAATTTGCGACCGCGAACTGGCGGGCATCCTTGATCTCGCGCTCGGTGCGCCGGCGCAGGTTCTCCATCTCCGCGGCCAGCCGCAACATGCGGTCCTTCACCTCCGCGTTCTCGGCCTCCAGCGCCTCGATGCGGGCGCGGTCGGCCTCGGCCGCCTCCTCACCGCCCCATGCGGGGGCATCCTCGGCGGCCGGCGCCTCGCCGACGGGGGCCTCGGGCGCCAGATCCTGGGGCTCGCGGTGTTCGGTGTCGCTGATGGTCATCTCGTCGGCAAGCTCCGATGCTGCTCCGCCGCGCTTGAGGCGTCTGGCGGGCCCTGTCGGCCCCGCGCCCCGCGTCGCCGGACTGAAGAAAAACTCGTCGTGGCCGATATCGAATGCGTTCGGGTGAAAATCAAGGCCGGGTGGGCACGCCCGCCTCGCCGAGGAGGCGGGAGACGAGCCGCGCGGTGTAGTCCACCATCGGCACGATGCGCCGGTAGTTGAGGCGCGTGGGCCCGATCACCCCCACCGCGCCGACGATGCGCTGCTGCCCGTCCGCATAGGGCGCGACGATCAGCGAGGAGCCCGAGAGGGAGAAGAGCTTGTTCTCCGAGCCGATGAAGATGCGCACGCCCTTGCCGGATTCGGCCAGGTCGAGAAGATCGATGATCGAGCTTTGCGTTTCGAGGTCGTCGAAGAGGTGGCGCAGGCGCTCCAGATCCTCGCTCGCGGTGATGCTCTCCAGGAGATTGGCGCGCCCGCGCACGATGAGGCGCGAGGGCTGCCCGGCCGATGCGCCCGACCACACCGCGAGCCCGGCCTCCACGAGCTGGCGCGACAGGGCGTCCAGCGCATCGGCCGTCTCCTGCTTGAGCGTGGCGATGGAGGCGCGGGCCTCGCCGAGAGTGCGCCCGACCACGTGGGCATTCAGGAAGTTGCCGGCTTCCACGAGCTGGGAGGCGGTGGTGCCGGCCGGCAGGTCCACCACGCGATTCTCCACCTCCCCGTTCTCGCCCACCAGGACGGCGAGGGCGCGGGTGGGCTCCAGCCGCACGAATTCGATATGCTTCAGCCGGACATCGGCCTTGCCCGTCACCACGAGGCCCGCCCCGCGCGAGAGGCCCGAGAGAAGCTGGCTCGCCTCGGTGAGGAGCGTCTCCACGCCGCGCTGGTCGCCCAGGACGCGCGCCTTCTCCTCGATCTCCTCTCGCTCGCCGCGGCCCATGTCTCCTGTTTCCAGAAAGGCGTCGACGAAGAAGCGCAGGCCGAGCTCCGTCGGCAGGCGGCCGGCGGAGACATGTGGCGCGTAGATGAGGCCGAGCTGCTCCAGATCGCTCATCACGTTGCGGATGGAGGCCGGGGAAAGCGCGGTGGAAAGCAGCCGCGAGAGGTTGCGCGAGCCCACGGGCTCGCCCACCTCCAGATAGGTGTCCACGATCAGCCGAAAGATTTCGCGCGAGCGCTCGTCGAGCGGGCCGGGCAGGTCGAGGGGGATGCGCCCCCGGCCGCCCCCTGGAAAAGCCGGTGTCGTTGCCATGCCGGAACTATAGGAACGCGAAGGGGCCACGCCAAGCGGTGAGGGGCGCGCGGGGAAATGTTTTGCACCGCGCGCTCGCCATGGTTAAGGACCGGCCACGATCATCGTCAGAAAACGAGCATCACATGCGGCCTTCCAAGCGCGCGGCGGACCAACTGCGGGACGTTTCCCTCGAACGCGGATTCTCGCGCCATGCGGAAGGCTCCTGCCTCGTCAGGTTCGGCGACACGCATGTCCTGTGCACGGCGAGCCTGGAGGAGCGCGTGCCGGGGTGGCTGAAGAATTCCGGCAAGGGCTGGGTGACGGCCGAATACGGAATGCTGCCGCGCGCCACGCACGAGCGGATGCGCCGCGAGGCCGCCTCCGGCAAGCAGTCCGGCCGCACGCAGGAGATCCAGCGCCTGATCGGCCGTTCGCTGCGCGCCGTGGTCGACCTCCAGGCGCTGGGCGAGCGCCAGATCTCCATCGACTGCGACGTGATCCAGGCCGATGGCGGCACGCGAACGGCCTCCATCACCGGCGCCTTCGTGGCGCTGGCCGAGTGCCTTTCCTGGATGGAGCAGCGCTCCATGGTGAAGCGCGACAAGGTGCTGAAGGACCATGTCGCGGCCATCTCCTGCGGCATTCACAACGGCGTGCCGGTGCTGGACCTCGACTATCTGGAGGATTCCTCGGCCGGCACGGACGCCAATTTCGTCATGACCGGCAAGGGCGGCATCGTCGAGATCCAGGGCACCGCCGAGGCCGACCCCTTCTCCGAGGAGGAGTTGCAGGCGCTTCTCTCCCTCGCCAAGGCGGGAATCGCGACCCTCGTGGAGAAACAGCGCGCGGCCCTCGCCTGAGGGTGGGCAAAGCCTTGCGGGGCCGGCCCGGAGCTTCCGCCGGGCGCTCTCAAGCCCTGCGCCAACTTGGCCCGCCACAATGGCGGCGGGCAGCGATACCGGATTTGAAGAGCCCATGACCCTTCTCGACCCCAAGGACGGCCCCATCCTGATCGCCAGCCACAATGCCGGCAAGATCGCCGAATTCCGCGAGCTTCTGGCGCCGCTGGGCTTCGACGTGGTTTCGGCGGCCGACAAGGGCCTGCCGGAGCCGGAGGAGACCGGCACGAGCTTCGAGGAGAATGCGCGGCTGAAGGCGCTGGCGGCGGCGCGCGCGACGGGCCTCCTCGCGCTTTCGGACGATTCGGGGCTGGCCGTCGATGCGCTGGGGGGCGAGCCGGGCATCTACTCGGCCCGCTGGGCCGGCCCGCAGAAGGATTTCACCATGGCCATGCGCTCGGTGGAGGAGAAGCTGCAGGGGACGGGCTCCGACAAGCGCACCGCCCGTTTCGTGGCCGTCCTGTGCCTCGCCACGCCCGAGGGCAGCACGCGGGAGTTCCGCGGCGAGGTGGAGGGGGAGCTGGTCTGGCCGCCGCGCGGCACGCTCGGCTTCGGCTACGATCCGATGTTCCTCCCGGCCGGCCGCAGCCTCACCTTCGGCGAGATGGAAAGCCACGAGAAGCACGGCTGGCAGCCCGGCCAGGCGGAGGCGCTCTCGCATCGCGCGCGGGCTTTCCAGATCTTCGCGCGGGAAGCGCTCGGGGTGTCATGAACGCCCATTCCGGCCGGCTCACCGCCATCCGCCCCTTCACGCCGCCAGCCGGCGATCCGGGCTTCGGCGTCTATGTCCACTGGCCGTTCTGCGCGGCCAAATGCCCTTATTGCGACTTCAACAGCCATGTGCGCCACCAGCCGGTGGACCAGGAACGCTATGTCGCCGCCTTCCGGCGCGAGATCGCCGAGATGGCGCGGCGCTCTGCGGGCGAGCGCGTCACCTCGATCTTCCTCGGCGGAGGCACGCCTTCCTTGATGGAGCCCGCCACCGTGGGCGCCATACTGGAGGCCGTGGCCGGGAACTGGACGGTGGAGGAGGGCGCCGAGATCACGCTGGAGGCCAACCCCTCCTCCGTGGAGGCGACGCGCTTCCGGGGCTACCGGGCCGCCGGCGTGAACCGCGTTTCTCTCGGCGTGCAGGCTCTGAACGACACGGACCTGCGCCGGCTGGGCCGCCTGCACGACGTGTCGCAGGCGCTCGGCGCCATCCGGCTGGCGCGCGAGATTTTCCCGCGCCTGTCCTTCGACCTCATCTACGCCCGGCCGAACCAGAGCGTGGCGGGATGGGAGGCGGAACTGGGGCAGGCCATAGACCTGGCTGCCGACCATCTCTCGCTCTACCAACTCACCATCGAGGAGGGCACGGCCTTCCACGCGCTCCACAAGGCCGGCAAGCTCATCGTGCCGGACGGCGAGCTTTCGGCCGAACTCTACGAGGCCACGCAGCAGATCACCGCCGCGAGGGGCCTGCCGGCCTACGAGATCTCCAACCACGCCGTGCCGGGCGCCGAATCGCGCCATAACCTTACCTATTGGCGCTACGGCCTTTATGCCGGCATCGGCCCCGGCGCGCACGGGCGCCTCAACGGCCCGGACGGCAAGCGCCACGCGCTCTCCAACGAGCGCCATCCCGAGACCTGGCTGAAGATGGTCGAGGACTGGGACGCCGGCATCGCCGAGGACGAGCCGCTGGGCGCGGCCGAGCAGGCGGACGAGCTGCTTCTCATGGGCCTTCGCCTCGTGGAGGGGCTGGACCTGAAGCGCTGGCGCCGACTGACGGGCCGCGACGTGGACCCGGTGGTGGAGGCGGACCTGCGTAGCCACGGCATGATCGAGCGCCTGGGGCCCGACAGGCTGCGCGCGACGCCCGCCGGCATGCTGGTGCTCGACGCCGTGGTCGCGGACCTGGCATGACGCTGCTGGTCTATGCGGGCGCGGCGCTGGCCGAGATCGCCGGCTGCTTCGCCTTCTGGGCCTGGCTGCGGCTCGGCAAGTCTGCCCTCTGGCTCGTGCCGGGCATGGCTTGCCTCATCGCCTTCGCGGTGCTTCTGGCGCAGGTGGAAGCCTCCCACGCCGGTCGTGCCTACGCCGCCTATGGCGGCATCTACATCCTCGCCTCCATCCTGTGGCTCTGGGTCGCGGAAGGGGCGCGGCCCGACCGGTTCGACCTCATCGGCATGGCGATCTGCCTCACCGGGGCGGCCGTCATCCTCTGGGCGCCGAGGGCGGCATGAGCGAGGAGCGGACTCGGCGTTTCACGCTGCGCGGCGCAGACTTCACGGCCGTGGCGCCCGAGCCCGGCCTCTATCTTGTCGCCACGCCCATCGGCAATCTTTCCGACATCACCGTGCGGGCGCTGGAGATCCTGGCCGGGGCCGACCAGCTCGCCTGCGAGGACACGCGCGTGACGGCCAAGCTGCTCCAGCGCTTTTCCATCGACGCCCGGCCGCTCTCCTATCACGAGCATAACGAGGCGCAGGCGGGCGAGGCGCTGATGGCGGCGCTTCAAGCCGGCCGCTCCGTCGCGCTCGTCTCGGATGCCGGCACGCCGCTCGTTTCCGATCCCGGCTTCCGGCTGGCGGAGCGCGCCATCGCGGCCGGCATTCCGGTGGTGCCGGTGCCGGGCGCCTCGGCGCCGCTGGCCGCGCTCCTGGCCAGCGGCCTGCCGTGCGACGCCTTCTTCTTCGCAGGATTCCTGCCCTCCAAGGAGACCGGCCGGCGCAAGCGGCTGGAGGAGCTGGCGCGCGTGCCAGGGACGCTCATCTTCTTCGAATCGCCCAACCGCGTGGCCGCGAGCCTTTCGGAGATGGCGCTCGTCCTCGGCGCCCGGCCGGCCGCCGTCTGCCGCGAGCTGACCAAGATGCACGAGACGATCTATCGGGGCCCCCTGCCGGAGCTGGCCGCCTCCTTCGGGGCCATGGAGCGGGTGCGCGGAGAGATCGTCGTGTGTGTCGGTCCGCCTCCGGCCGGGGAAGGGGGCGGAGAGGCCGACGCGCCGTCCATCCTCAAGGGGCTTCTGGCCGAGATGAAGCCGGCGCAGGCCGCCGCCGAGGCCGCGCGCCTGACCGGCCTTTCGAAGCGAGAGCTCTATGCGCTGGCGCTCAGCCTGAAGGGCGCGGGGTGAGAGCCGAGCGCCGCCGCGCCTTCCACGCCAAGGGCCACCGGGCCGAATGGCTGGCGGCCTGGGCGCTGCGCCTGAAGGGCTACCGCATCCTTGCTGTGCGTTATCGCACCAGGCTCGGCGAGATCGACCTGATCGCCCGGCGCGGCGATGTCGTGGCGGTGGTGGAGGTGAAGGCGCGCCCGACCCTGGCCGAGGCGATGGAGGCGGTGGGCCCCGCCGCGCAACGGCGCATCGCGGCCGCCGCCGACCTCTGGCTGGCACGCCAGCGCGACCATGCGCGCATTTCGCTGCGCTTCGATATCGTGGCCGTCACGCCGCGGCGCTGGCCGGCGCATGTGCCGGACGCATGGCGCGGCTGAGGCCGCTCAGGATTGCGTGCCCGCGCCTTCGGGGCAGCAAGATGGCTCGGCGAAGCTGGCGAACAGCGCGCTCAGCATCGGTTCGCCGACGCTCAGGATGTCGAACTCCTTCTCGCTGCGAAGCCACTGGTTGATCAGCCCCGCCATGCAGGCGACATGGGCGAGCGCCGCCGAATCCGGGGTCCAGCGCGAGGACAGCAGCCCGCGCTCCGACGCGTCCAGAAATATGGCGCGCACGACATTGTGAACGTCGCTGTCGGCGGAACGCATCCGGGCAAGCACCTCGCCCATCTCCCCCACATACTCGCAACGCAGGAGCATGATGGAGCAGATGCGCTGCGAGCGCTCGTTGGAGGCCAGATAGCGCAGGGCGTCCAGCGAGATGTCGAGAATCCGCTGGAAAGGGTCGTTCGAGCCGGCCGCCTTCATGAAGGCGGCCATGTATTCCTGCGGCAGGCGGCCGCGCTCCTGCATCGCCTCGAACAGGGCGGCCTTGTCGGCGAAATGCCAGTAGATGGCCCCGCGCGTGAGGCAGGCCGCGCGGGCGATGTCGTTGAGCGTCGCGGCCGACACGCCCTTTTCGTGGAACACCGCCTCCGCGGCGTCGAGAAGCGCCTCCCGCGTCTCCAGTGCTGCTGACTTCGTGCGACGCAATTTCGCGGCTCCCTCGTTGCAAAGATTTATACATGTATGTATGTTGCGCGGCAATACGTAGTCGTGGAGCCGGGTCCGCATTGCGGGGCCGCCTGATACGTCTCGTCCTCTTTCGGGTGCCTTTCATGTCAGCGTTCCGTCCGGCTCGCCTTTTCGCCGCCGCCCTATCGCTCGCGTTTCTCGCCGGTTGCCAGGAGCAGGAGCCTGCGGCGCAAGCCCAGCAGGCCGCGCCTCCGCCCTCGCCGGTGGGCATCGTGGAGGTGAGCCTCGAGTCGATCCCCGTCGTTTCGGAGCTTCCGGGTCGCATCTCGCCCACGCGCATCGCAGAGGTTCGGCCCCGCGTGGGCGGCATCGTGCTGGAGCGTATCTTCGAGCAGGGAATCGATGTGGAGGAGGGTGATCCGCTCTTCCGGATCGATCCGGTGACCTTCGAGGTGCAGGTGCAGGCTGCCGAGGCCAGCGTGGCGCGCGCCGAGGCCGTCTTGCGGCAGGCGACGCAGGAGGCCGAGCGCACCCGCACTCTTGTGCAGCGCAACACGCTGGGCACGGCGAACCTGGAAACGGCCGAGGCCGCGCAGGCGCAGGCGCAGGCCGATCTGGCCTCCGCCCAGGCCAACCTTCGCACTGCCCAGATCAATCTCGACTACGCCACCGTGCGCGCGCCCATCTCCGGGCGTATCGGCCGCGCACTGGTGACTGAGGGCGCGCTGGTGAGCGCGACGGGCACCGAGGCGTTGGCCACCATCCAGCAGCTCGACCCCGTCTACGCCGATATCCAGCAGCCGGTCGCCGAACTGCTGCGCCTTCGCGAGGCGCTGCGCACGGGCGCGCTGACCGAGATCGAGCCGGACGTGGCGCAGGTGAAGCTGATGCTCGACGACGGCAGCGAGCACCCGCATACGGGCCGGCTCCTGTTCTCCGAGGCCACGGTGGAGCCCACCAGCGGCCAGGTGACGCTGCGCGCCGAATTCCCCAATCCCGACGGCACCCTGCTTCCGGGCATGTATGTGCGCGTGGCGGTGGAGCAGGGCGTGGACCAGAACGCCATCGCCGTGCCCAACCAGTCGCTTCAGCGCGACACGGCCGGGCGCGCGTTGCTCTATATCGTGAACGCCGAGAACGTCGTGGAGGCGCGGCCCGTCATGGTGGCACGCGAGGTCGGCAATCGCAGTGTGATCTCGCAGGGCCTTTCGGTGGGTGAGCGCGTCGTCGCGGACGGCTTCCAGAAGACCGGTCCGGGCGCCACAGTGACGCCGGTTCCGTGGGAAGGCGGCGTGGGCGAGTCCGCCAGCGCCCCGGCCGAGGGCGGAGAGCAAGCCCCCGCGGCCGCGCCCGCCGAGGAAGCGCAGCCGGAAGAGCCGGCGGCCGAAGCCGAGACGCCGCCGGCCGAGGGCGAGAGCGAGGCCGAGAACACGCAAGGGGACGCTGTGCCTTCGCCCACGCCCCGCGCCGAAGCCGCACAGTAAAGGCCGCCTCCGATGCCTCGTTTCTTCATCGATCGGCCCATCTTCGCATGGGTCATCGCCATCTTCATCACGCTCGCCGGCGTCCTGGCACTGCCCAGCCTGCCGGTGTCGCAATATCCGAACGTCGCGCCGCCTCAGATCACGATCTCGACCGCCTTCCCCGGCGCCTCGCCCGAGGACCTCTACCTCCAGGTCACTCAGCCGATCGAGGAGGAGCTGAACGGCATCGAGGGCCTGCTCTATTTCGAGTCCACCTCGGAAGCGACGGGCGCGGTCTCCATCACCGTCACCTTCGAATCGGGCACCGACGTCTCGCAGGCCGTGGTGGATACGCAGAACCGGCTGCGCCGCGTGGAATCCTCGCTGCCGCAACAGGTTATGCAGCAGGGCGTGCTGGTGGAGGAGGCCGGATCGAGCTTCCTGATGGTGATCTCCCTCGTCGCCGAGGAGAACAGCGAGTACGACGCGGTCGCGCTCGGCGATTACATCACGCGCAACGTCCTGAACGAGGTGCGGCGCGTCGAAGGCGTGGGCCGGGCGCAGCTCTTCGCCTCCGAGCGCGCCATGCGCGTGTGGATCGACCCTGACAAGCTCGTCGGCCTCAATCTTTCCGTCGACGACATCACGGCGGCCATCACGCAGCAGAACGCCCAGGTCGCGGCCGGTTCCATCGGCGCCCAGCCCAACCCCGTGAGCCAGCAGACCACCGCCACGATCCTCGTGCAGGGCCAGTTGCGCACGCCCGAGGAGTTCGGCGCGATCGTCCTGCGCTCCAACGCCGATGGGGCCCTGGTGCGCCTGTCGGACGTGGCGCGCGTGGAGGTGGACGCGGAAAGCTACAACTTCAACACCTTCCTGAACGGCCAGCCCTCGGCGGCCATCGGCGTGCAGCTCTCGCCCACCGGCAACGCGCTGGACACGTCGGCGGGCGTGCGGGAGGTCATGGAGCGCCTCGCGCCGCTGTTCCCTCAGGGGGTGAGCTACGCCATCCCTTACGACACGACGCCCTTCGTCTCGGCCTCGATCCAGACGGTGATCATGACGCTGATCGAGGCGGTCGTGCTCGTCTTCATCGTGATGTTCGTGTTCCTGCAGAACTTCCGCTACACGATCATCCCCACCCTCGTGGTGCCGATCGCGCTGTCGGGCACGCTCGCGGTCATGTTGATCGCCGGCTTCTCGGTCAACGTCCTGACGATGTTCGCCATGGTGTTGGCGATCGGCATCCTCGTCGACGACGCCATCGTGGTGGTCGAGAATGTCGAGCGTATCATGGCCACGGAAGGGCTGCCCCCCAAGGAGGCGACCCGCAAGGCGATGGACCAGATCACCGGCGCCCTCATCGGCATCGTGCTGGTGCTGACCTCGGTGTTCATTCCGCTTGCCTTCTTCCCGGGCTCGGTGGGCATCATCTACCAGCAGTTCTCGCTGACGATGGCGACCTCCATCCTGTTCTCGGGCTTCCTCGCCCTGTCGCTCACCCCGGCGCTGTGCGCGACCTTCCTGAAGCCGATCAAGGCGGGCCACGGCCACGCCAAGCGCGGGCCCTTCGGCTGGTTCAACCGCGGCTTCGACAAGACGACGCGCGGCTACACCTCCGGCGTGGGCTACGTCATCGCCCGGACCGGCCGGTTCATGGTCGTCTATCTGGCGCTGCTGGCGGGCCTTGGCTGGTTCTACGTGCAGATCCCCTCGGCTTTCCTGCCGCAGGAGGATCAGGGCTTCCTCATCGCCAACTTCCAGGGGCCGGCGGGCTCGACGGCCAACCGGCTGCGCGAGGTGACGTCAGAGGCGGAAGAGTTCATCCTCTCCCAGCCGGGCGTCGCCAACATGGTGACGATCCAGGGCTTCTCCTTCTCCGGGCAGGGGCAGAACTCGGGACTGGCCTTCATTACGCTGGACGACTGGGACGAGCGCGGCCCGGCCGAGAGCGCGGACGCGCTGGCCGGCACGATCACCATGCGCCTGCTCCAGTTCCGCGACGCCATCGCCTTCGCCTTGTCGCCCCCACCCATCCAGGGCCTGGGCAACACCGGCGGCTTCGCCTTCCGCCTGCAGGACAGGGCCAATAACGGCACTGCCGCGCTCCTGGCGGCGCGCGACCAGCTCCTGGCCGGCGTGCAGCAGAGCCCGATCCTGGGGCAGGTGAACTTCGAGGGCCTGCCCTCGGGGCCGCAATTGATGCTGGAGATCGACCGCGAGAAGGCCAATGCCTTCGGCGTGACCTTCGCCGACATCAACCAGACCATCTCGGCCAGCCTCGGCTCGTCCTATGTGAACGACTTCCCCAATGCCGGGCGCATGCAGCGCGTGACGGTGCAGGCGGAGGAGCGCACGCGCATGAGCATCGACGGCGTGCTGAACCTGAACGTGCGGAACGCGCAAGGGGGCATGGTGCCGATCTCGGCCTTCGCCACGGCTGACTGGACGCTCGGCTCGGCGCAGATCGTGGGCTATAACGGCTATCCGTCGGTCCGCCTCTCGGGCGATGCGGCACCCGGCTACTCCTCCGGCGCGGCGATCGCGGAGATGGAGCGTCTGGCGGGCGAACTGCCAGCGGGTTTCGCGTTCGAGTGGACGGGGCAGTCGCTCCAGGAAATCCAGTCGGGCAGCCAGGCGCCGTTCCTGATCGCCCTGTCGATCCTGTTCGTCTTCCTGTGCCTTGCGGCGCTGTATGAAAGCTGGTCGATTCCGCTGTCGGTGATGCTCGTCGTGCCGCTCGGCATCATCGGCTGTGTGGCGGCCGTGCTCCTGAGAGGCCTGTCCAACGACGTCTACTTCATCGTCGGCATCATCACGATCGTGGGGCTTTCGTCCAAGAACGCCATCCTCATCGTGGAGGTCGCCAAGGACCTGATGATAGAGGGGATGGGCCTGATGGAGGCGACGCTCGAGGCCGCGCGCCTGCGCTTCCGCCCGATCCTGATGACCTCGCTGGCCTTCACCATGGGCGTCCTGCCCATGGCCATCGCTACCGGCGCCTCGGCGGCCAGCCAGAACGCCATCGGCATCACGGTGATCGGCGGCATGATCGCCGCCACGGTGCTGGCCATCTTCTTCGTGCCCGTCTTCTTCGTCTTCGTCCTGCATTGGACAGGCATGGGGGCGAAGCTGGAGAAGCGCGCGAGGGAGAACCCGCACGGCCATTCCCCGCAGCCGCCGCAGCCGGAGGCACATCCGGCGCCGGCGGAATAGAGACCAAGGAAAAGGGGCCCTCGCGGCCCCTTTTTTCTTGCCTGCTTGTCGCGGCCTCCGCGCCATCCCATTTGAGCGTGCTACGGATTTCGCTTTGCGGATGAGCGCCGGAGGGTCTATGAGCCCGCCGGCGTTCACCGCGCGGCCCGGCCGGCCAGGAGCCGGCTCCGCCGCCGAACGTGCCGCCAGCCGGGAAGAGAGCCGGCCCCCACGGCGTCGCCCCCTCTCTTCGAGACCCATGACCCATGTCGGTCGATCCAGTCATCGCGCCGGGAGCCGGGGGCGTCGCGCCCCGGCCCGCAGCCGCGTTCGCGCCTCTCGTCGTCGGTTGCATCGGCGTCGTCTACGGCGATATCGGCACCAGCCCGCTCTACGCCTTGCGCGAGGCGCTGCTCCATGCGGGGGAGGACGGGCTCGAGCCCGAGGAGGTGGTGGGGATCGTCTCGCTCCTCCTCTGGACGCTGACGCTGACCGTCTCGGTCAAATACGTCTCGCTCGTGCTCAAGGCCGACAATAACGGCGAGGGCGGTGTCCTGTCGCTGATGGCGCTGGCGCAGCGCTTCTGCGGGCGCACCGGGGCGCTCCTGTTCATCGGCATCCTGGCGGCCTCGCTCTTCTACGGCGATGCCATCATCACGCCGGCGATCTCCGTGCTTTCGGCAATGGAGGGCCTGCGGCTCGTCTCGCCGCAATTGGCAGGCGCCGCCCTGCCGCTGACGCTGGCGATCCTGACGGGGCTGTTCGCCGCGCAGACTTTCGGCACCGCGCGCATCGCACGGCTGTTCGGCCCGGTGACGATCCTGTGGTTCCTCGTCCTGGGCGGGCTCGGGCTTGCCCATATCGGCGACGAGCCGGCGATCCTGGCGGCGATCAACCCGCTCGCGGCGCTCGGCTTCGTCGCCGATCACGGGCTGACGGCGCTGGCGATCCTGGGCACCGTCTTCCTGGCGGTGACGGGGGCCGAGGCGCTCTATGCCGATCTCGGTCATTTCGGCCGCGCGCCGATCCGCTTCGCCTGGGGCACGCTGGTCTTCCCGGCGCTGGCGCTCAACTATCTGGGGCAGGGGGCACTGATCCTCTCCGACCCCGGGGCGGTGGAGAACCCGTTCTTCCTGCTCGCGCCCTCATGGGCGCTCGCCCCGCTGGTGATCCTGGCCACGCTGGCCACCGTCATCGCCGCGCAGGCGGTCATCACAGGCGCCTTCTCGCTCACCCATCAGGCCATCCAGCTCGGGCTGCTGCCACGCATGGAGGTGCGCCATACGTCGGACGAGCATGCGGGCCAGATCTATATCCCGAGGGTGAACTTCCTGATCTATCTCGGCGTCGTCGGCCTCGTCCTGTTCTTCGGCTCCTCGGGCGAACTGGCCGGGGCCTACGGCATCGCCGTCGCGGGCAACATGATGGCGACCTCCATCCTGGCGGTCATCGTCTTTCGCCAGGCATGGGGATGGGCGGTGCCGCGGATCGTGCTCGTCATGGCGCCCATCGTGGCGCTGGAGACGCTGTTTCTAGGCGCCAATCTCACCAAGATCGCCGATGGCGGCTACGTACCTGTGGGGCTGGCCGTGGTGCTGCTTGTGGTGATGGGCACCTTCGTGCGCGGCACGCGGCTGGTCGCCGACAAGGCGCAGCGCGACGCCGTGCCGATGGACAGGCTGGCCGCGATGCTGGAGCGCTCCCCGCCGGCCACCGCGCGCGGCATGGCCGTGTTCATGACGGCCGACCCGCAGGTCGCGCCCTCCTCGCTCCTGCACAATCTGAAGCACAACGGTGTGCTGCACGAGCGGAACCTGATCCTCACGGTGCGCACCGCCGACCGCCCGCGCGTGGGCGAAGGCGAGCGCCTGCGGATCGAGCCGATCAATGCGCGGTTCAGCCTCGTCACCGTGACCTTCGGCTATATGGAGGAGCCCAACGTGCCCGCCGCGCTGGCGCTGGCGCGGCGCAAGGGGCTGGCGTTCGAGATCATGTCCACCTCCTTCTTCCTGTCGCGCCGCTCGTTGAGGGCGCTTCCGGGGCGGGGAATGCCGAACTGGCAGGACCGTCTCTACATCGCGCTTAACGGGCAGGTCGCCGACGCCACGCAGTTCTACCGCCTGCCCACCAACCGCGTGGTGGAGATGGGCCAGCAACTCGCGATCTGATGGACAAGCGCCCCATGCCCGGCTAACGCGGGGCACGGAAAGCCTCTCGGAAGGATGTGCCATGGCTCTGAAGGTCGCGGTCCAGATGGACCATGTCTCCTCGATCACCATCAAGGGCGATTCGACCTTCGCCCTGTGCCTGGAAGCGGAACGGCGCGGCCACCGGCTCTTCCACTACACGCCCGACCGCCTGAGCTTCCGCGACGGCGTGGTCTCGGCGCGCGTGGAGACGATGAAGCTCCAGGAGGAGCAGGGCCGGCACTTCACGCTCGGCCAGCCGGAGCGCACCGACCTCTCCACCATGGACGTGGTGCTCCTGCGCCAGGACCCGCCCTTCGACATGAACTACATCACCTCGACGCACCTCCTGGAGCGCATCCACCCCCGGACGCTGGTGGTCAACGACCCCGCCTGGGTGCGCAACATGCCCGAGAAGATTTTCGTCACCGAGTTCCCCCATCTCATGCCGGAGACCCTGATCACCAAGGACCCGGAGGAAGTCGCCGCCTTCCGCGCCGAGCATGGCGAGATCGTCATGAAGCCGCTCTACGGAAATGGCGGGGCGGGCGTGTTCCACCTGACGCGGGAGGACCGCAACCTCTCCTCCTTCATGGAGACCTTCGCGCTCCTGTTCCGCGAGCCCTTTATCGTCCAGCGCTATCTGCCGGACGTGCGCAAAGGCGACAAGCGCATCATCCTCATCGACGGGGAGCCGGTGGGCGCGATCAACCGCGTGCCGTCCGAGACGGACGCGCGCTCCAACATGCATGTGGGCGGGCGCGCGGAGGCGACGGAGCTGACGGACCGCGAGCGCGAGATTTGCGAGGCCATCGGCCCCGCGCTGAAGCAGCGGGGCCAGATCTTCGTGGGCATCGACGTGATCGGCGACTATCTCACCGAGATCAACGTCACCTCGCCGACCGGCATCCGGGAGGTGAAGCGCTTCGGCGGCGCCGATATCGCCAGCCTCTTCTGGGATGCGGTGGAAGCCAGGCGCTGAGCCTGCGGTTCTTGAACGCTCGATGAACGGGGCGTTCCGGGATCGTTCGGTTTGCGCGTGCCATTTTGGCGTCAAGCTCATCGGAGGGAGACACCCCATGCTGAACAGAACGCTCATCCGCTCGCTGGCGCTGGCCGGGGCGCTGATGGTTCCGGCCATCGCCTCGGCGGCGCCGGCCATCGCCACGACCAACGTCAATTTGCGCTCGGGCCCCTCCACCGCCTATCCGGCGGTGGACGTGGTGCGCGGCGGGGCCGCCGTGGAGGTTCACGGCTGCCTGTCGAACCGCTCGTGGTGCGACGTCACCTATCGCGGCTATCGCGGCTGGATGTCGTCGAACTATCTCGCACAGACCTATCGCGGCACCCGCTACAGCGGCCCGCGCTTCGTGGAGCGTGTGGGGCCGCCGGTCGTCAGCTTCTCCTTCGGCAATTACTGGGACCGCCATTACCAGGGCCGCTCCTTCTACCGCGACCGTGAGCGTTATCGCTCCATTCACGACGGCCCGCGCCGGGGCGACTGGAACCGACGCGACGACCGCCGCCCCGACTGGCGTGAGCGCGACGACCGGCGCGGCGAGTCGCATCGCCGCGATGACGACCGGCGCGGCGGCTGGGATCGCCGGGACGACGACCGGCGTGGCGATAATCGCGGGCGGGACGACCGCCGCTGGGAGGACCGCCGCGATCGGTAAGATTTTACCTTTTCGCAAGCTTTGAGGAAAACGGCGGGCCGGGGGCGATTCGTTCCCGGCCCGTTCTTGTTTCGATCCCGCGAAACGTCTAGCCTTGCGCGTGAGGCGTGTGCGCGTTGGGTTCGGCACGCCGGCAGGGCGAGGTGGCATCATGATCGCGCGGGTCGCAACCGTGGCGTTCCAGGGCGTCGAGGCGGTTCCCGTCGATGTCGAGGTGATGGTGGCGCCCGGCAAGATGGGCATGCAGATCGTGGGCCTTGCCGACAAGGCCGTGACGGAGAGCCGGGAGCGGGTGCAGGCCGCGCTGCACGCCTCCGGCCTGTCCATGCCGCCCAAGAAGGTGACGGTCAATCTGGCGCCCGCCGACCTGCCCAAGGAGGGCAGCCATTACGACCTGCCCATCGCGCTCGGGCTGATGGCTGCGCTCGACGCGATTCCGGCCGATGCGCTCTCCGGCTTCTGCGTGATCGGCGAATTGTCGCTGGACGGAACGCTGGCGCCCGTGGCCGGCGCGCTTCCGGCGGCGGTGGGCGCCAATGCGCGGGGCCTCGGCCTGATCTGCCCGGCGGCCTGCGGTCCGGAAGCGGCCTGGGCCAGCCCCGACATGGCCATTCTCGCTCCTCGCAGCCTCATCCAGCTCGCCAACCATTTTCGCGGCACGCAGGTTCTCGGCCGGCCCCGGCCGGCCATCCGCGAGGATGCGGCGGCGATGCCCGATCTCGCCGATATCAAGGGGCAGGCGGTGGCCAAGCGCGCGCTGGAAGTGGCGGCGGCCGGCGGGCACAATCTCCTGATGGTCGGTCCGCCCGGTTCCGGCAAGTCCATGCTGGCCGCGCGACTGCCCTCGCTCCTGCCGCCGCTCGGCCCAAGCGAGCTTCTGGAAGTGTCGATGATCGCTTCGGTGGCGGGGGAACTGCCGGGCGGCCGCCTTTCGGACCGCCGGCCCTTTCGCGCGCCCCATCACTCGGCTTCCATGGCCGCCCTGGTCGGCGGCGGGCTGAGGGCGCGGCCGGGGGAGGTGTCGCTCGCCCATCGCGGCGTTCTCTTTCTCGACGAGTTTCCCGAGTTTTCGCCAGCCGTGCTCGATTCGCTGCGCCAGCCGCTGGAATCGGGCGTGAGCGTCATCGCGCGCGCCAACCATCGCGTCTCCTATCCGGCGCGCTTCCAGCTCGTGGCGGCGATGAACCCCTGCCGCTGCGGCATGGCCGGCGAGCCGGGCCATAGCTGCGCGCGGGGCCCGCGCTGCGCGAGCGACTATCAGGCCCGCCTCTCGGGCCCGCTGCTGGACCGCATCGATCTGCGGGTGGAGGTGCCGGCCGTGACGGCGGCGGACCTCATCCGCCCCGGCGCCAGCGAAACCTCGGCCACGGTGAAGGCGCGGGTGGAACGGGCGCGCGCCATCCAGAGCGCGCGCTTCACCGCGCTGGCCACGCCGGGCATCGGCTGCAACGCGGAATGCCCGGCCGCGCTGGTGGAGCGGATCGCGATGATGGATGAAAGCGGGCAGGCGCTGCTCAGCGAGGCGGCGGAGCGCATGAAGCTCTCGGCCCGCGCCTATCACCGCATCCTCAAGGTGGCGCGCACGCTGGCGGATCTGGAGGGCGAGGCGGCCGTGCGGCGCGTGCATCTGGCCGAGGCGATCTCCTACCGCATGGCGGGGGAGCGTTTGCGGAACGCGGCGTGAAGGGCAGGCGAATCGGCGGGGCCACCGCCTCGCGTGCCTCGCCCCTCAGGCGTCCTTCCTTTCTCCGATCCTGGCCAGGATCGCGGCCGCCTGGGGCAGGTCGCGCAAGGGGCGCTGTGGGCGAGGGCCGATCTGCTCGATGATATGCCCGGCGGCGATGGCGCCGAGCGCGGCGCAGTCGGCATGGCCAAGGCCGGCCGTGTAGCCGCGCAGGAAGCCCGAGGCGAAGAGGTCGCCGGCCCCGGTGGTATCGAGCAGCCGCTCGACGCGGCTTGCCGGGAAGGCCTGGCGCTCGGCGCCCTTCACCACGACGCAGCCCTTTTCGGAGCGGGTGACGATGGCGAGACGGTGGGTGTCGGCGCCGATCTTCTCCAGCGCCTCCTCGAAATCCTGCGTCTCGTAGAGCGACAGCGCCTCGGCCTCGTTGGCGAAGACGATGTCGACCTTGCCCGAGCGCATCAGTTCGAGGAACTCCGCGCGGTAGCGCCCCACGCAGAAGGCGTCCGACAGCGTCATGGCCACCTCGCGCCCCGCCTCATGGGCAAGCTGCGCGGCCTTGACGATGGCCGCCTTGGCGCTCGGCTGGTCCCAGAGATAGCCCTCGAAATAGGTGACGCGCGCGGCCGCCACGATGGCGGGGTCGATATCCTCGGGCGTCAGCTCGGTGCAGGCGCCCAGATAGGTGTTCATCGAGCGCTCGCCGTCCGGCGTGACGAAGATCATCGAGCGCGCGGTGGGCGGGTCGCCCGCAAGCGGGGCGCTTTCGAAATGGACACCGAGCGCGTGGATGTCGTGCGCGAAGATGCGGCCCAGCTCGTCGTTCGAGACCTTGCCGAAATAGGCGCCCGTGCCGCCGAGGCTTACCAGCCCGGACACCGTGTTGCCGGCGCTGCCGCCCGACATCTCCACCGCCGGCCCCATCGCGTCGTAGAGCTCCAGCGCGCGATCCGTGTCCACGAGCGTCATCGCGCTTTTCTGGACCTTCAGGCGAGCCAGTGTCGCCTCGTCGGTCTGCGAAATGATGTCGACGATGGCGTTGCCGATGGTGAGAACGTCGAAGGTCTGCATCCGGGCCCTTGAGATCCTGCTGCGCTACAGGAAGCGCATTACCCGGCGCGGGCGCAAAAGGCGAGCGGCAAGCGCCGGCATTGTGGCGGGGCCGCGCCGGCCCTATCTCGGCACCAGCCCACCGGGAGCCCGCCGCCGATGATCTTCACCGCCGCCCGCCTTGCCTTGACGGACATCTTCTCCCAGCCCTTCCGCGCCGCGCTGTGGAAGACGCTGGGGCTGACGGCCGTCGTCCTGATCGCCCTCTGGTTCGCGGTGCGCTGGCTCTTCGAGGTGGTGGCGATCCCCTTCTTCGCCAATTTCGCGCCCGACATGCCGGCCTGGGTGGACAATGCCGGCACCTTCGCCGGCTGGGCGGCCTCCATCGCGCTCGCCTTCCTGCTGGCCTTCCTGATCGCGCCCGTCTCTGCGGTGATCGCCGGGCTGTTCCTCGACGACGTGGCGAAGGTGGTGGAGGAGCGGCATTATCCCGCGAGCCCCAAGGGCCGGGCGATGGATTTCCTGCCGGGGGCGATCCTCTCCCTGAAGTTCTTCGGCATCGTGATCCTCGGCAATCTCGTCGCCTTCCTGCTGCTGTGGGTGCCGCTGGTGAACGTAGCCGCTTTCTTCGTGGTGAACGGCTATCTCCTGGGGCGGGAATATTTCGAGTTCGCGGCCCTGCGCTACCGGCCGGAAGAGGAGGCGAAGGGACTTCGCGCGCGCTACGGGGCCTCGGTTTTCCTCGGCGGGCTTCTGCTGGCGGCCTTCCTCGCGGTGCCGGTGCTGAACCTGTTGACGCCCCTCTTCGCCGCCGCCTTCATGGTGCATCTGCACCAGCGCGTCTCGGCGCGCGAAGGCGGGCTCGCGCTCAGCCGCCCGGACGCGTCGCCCCCGGTGGAAGCGGCTGCGGACCCGGCCCTCGATCGGGCAGGGCGATAAGCTCGGCCGGCACGTCGTTCCACTTCTCGTCGGCCCTGCACAGATCGGCGATGATGCACACGGCGCAGTCCGGCTTGCGCGCCTTGCACACGAAGCGCCCATGCAGGATGAGCCAATGGTGGGCGTGGCGCAGGTAGCCCTCCGGGATGATCTTCAGGAAGCCGCGCTCCACCTCTTCCGGCGTCTTGCCGGGGGCGATCTTCAGGCGGTTGCCGATGCGCTGGATATGGGTGTCCACCGCCAGCGTTTCCTGCCCGAAGGCGGTGTTGAGAACCACGTTGGCGGTCTTGCGCCCGACGCCTGGCAGGCTCTCCAGCGCCTCGCGCTCGCGCGGCACCTTGCCGCCATACGCATCGCGCAGGATTTCCGAGAGGCGCTGCACATTCCGGGCCTTGTTGCGGTAGAGGCCGATGGTCTTGATCGCCTCGCGAATCTCATCCTCCCCCAGCGCGGCCATGGCGGCGGGGTCGCTGGCGCGCGCAAAGAGCGGTCCGGTCGCCCGGTTCACGCCCATGTCCGTCGCCTGGGCGGAGAGGACGACGGCCACGAGAAGGGTGAAGTCGTTCACATGCGCCAGTTCCGGGGCGGGGTTGGCGCGCTGGACGGCGAAGCGGCGGAAGATTTCTGCAATCTCCTCGGCCGAATAGGGGATTTTCGGCGCGCGTGCTGCGGTCTTGCGCTTCACCGCCGCCGCGATCCTCGCGTTTTTCGTCATGCGCCGTCCGATTTCGACTTCATTTCGCCCGCATCTGCCATACCCTCGCATCCGGCCCCGCAAAAGGCGAAACACGGATGCGCCGATGACTTCCGCCCCCCAACAGGACGCGCCCATCTTCAGCGCGCTGCTCACGCCCTACCGCTCGCTCGGCCGGAAGGGCTTCAACCGGCTGATGATCGGGCTCGGCCTCGTCAGCGCGGCGCTGGGCGCCGGCTTCGTCGCGAAGGGCGCATGGCCGGTGATCGGCTTCTTCGGGCTCGATGTCCTCATCCTTTGGCTCGCCTTCCGGGCCAGCTACCGCTCCGGCCGGGCGCGCGAGGAGGTGAGCGTGACGCGCACCGAACTCCTGATCCGCAAGGTCTCGCCGGCGGGCAAGGTGCAGGAGGCGCGCTACAACCCGTTCTGGACGCGGTTCCTCGTCAGCCGGCACGAGGAGATCGGCGTGACCGGCATGGCGGTGACGGGCAAGGGCCGCACGACGGAGATCGGCGCCTTTCTCAATCCCGCCGACCGCGAAAGCTTCGCGGTCGCGTTCGGGCGGGCCCTGTCCACCGCGCGGCGCGGCTGAAAAAACGGGTGGCGGCGGGCGGCGCGGGGTGCTCTCCTTGGCCGACAAGGAGTTCTTCCATGCTGCATGAACCGATCCGGGACGGCGCTCCCGCCTTGCGCCCGCTCGATCCGCCGGCCGACTACGCGCTGGTGCGCGCGGTCATCGAGTTCATCTCGCAGGAATATCGCGCACAGCCCTCTCTGGCCGAGATCGCCCGCGCGCTGCGCGTGCCCGAGGCGGAGCTTTGCGAGACCTTCCGCCGCTGGTCGGGGCTGACGCCCAAGGCCTTCCTCCAGGCCGTCACCATCGACCATGCCCGCCGGCTGCTGGCCGAGGGGCTGCCGCTTCTCGACGCGGCGATGGAGGTCGGGCTCTCCGGCCCTTCGCGCCTTCACGACCTCTTCGTCAAGCACGAGGCGGTTTCGCCCGGCTCCTGGAAGGCGCGGGGGCAGGGGCTGTCCTTCGCCTACGGTTTTTCAGCCTCGCCCTTCGGCCGGGCGCTGGTGCTGTGGACCGACAAGGGAATCGCCGGCATCGCCTTTTCCGACGAGGCGCATGGCGGCGACGAGGGCGCGCTTGAGGACATGACGCGGCGCTGGCCGGCGGGGCGTTTCGCGCGCGACGACGAGGGCGCGGCCGCCCGCGCGGCGGCCATCTTCGACCCGGCCGCCTGGAGGCCGGAGCGGCCCTTGCGCATCGTTCTCATCGGCACCGATTTCGAGGTGCGGGTATGGGAGGCGCTGCTGTCGATCCCCACCGGCCACGCCACCACCTATTCGGCGCTGGCCAGCCGCGTGGGGGCGCCGAAGGCGGCGCGCGCGGTGGGAGCGGCGGTGGGCCGAAACCCGATTTCCTTCGTCGTGCCCTGCCACCGCGTGGTGGGCAAGGGCGGCGCGCTGACCGGCTATCACTGGGGGTTGACGCGCAAGCGCGCCATGCTGGGGTGGGAGGCCGGGGTGCTGGCGCGCGCGTGACGGACAGGCTGCGGCTGAACGGGCACGAGGTGGAGGAGGCATTCCGCCGCCTGGCCCTGCACATGCCCGGCCGCACGCCCAACGCGAAGGGGCCGAAGGACCAGCCGGGCGCCTTCCGCTCGGTCGTCGCCTGCATCCTCTCTGCCCAGAGCCGCGACGCCAACACCGCCCTTGCCGCCGCGCGCCTCTTTGCCATCATCGAAACGCCCGACGATCTCCTGGCGCTGCCCGAGGCGCAGCTCATCGGGGCGATCCGCCCCTGCGGGCTCTACAACATGAAGGCGCGGAACCTGCGCCGCCTGGCGGCGAGCCTGATCGAGGAGCACGGGCGCGTGGTGCCCCGCACGCGCGCGGGGCTGATGGCGCTGCCGGGCGTGGGGCGCAAATGCGCCGACATCGTCCTCGCCTTCACCTTCGATGAGCCGGTGATCGCGGTGGACACGCATGTGAACCGTGTCTGCAACCGGCTCGGCCTCACCTGCCAGACCACGGCCGAGCGGACGGCCGCCGAGCTGGAGGCGCGGGCGCCGGACTGGGTGCGGGCCGACGGGCATTTCTGGCTTATCCAGTTCGGCAAGGCCGTGTGCCTCTCGCAACGCCCGCGCTGCGAGGCCTGTTTCCTCAGCGATCTGTGCCTGTGGCTGAAGCGTCAGAGGCCGAGCACGTCGCGCATGGAATAGAGGCCGGGCGCGCAGCCCTTCGCCCAAAGCGCAGCCTTGACCGCGCCACGCGCGAAGATCGAGCGATCCTCCGCGCGGTGGGAAAGCTCGATACGCTCGCCCTCGCCGGCGAGGATCACCTCGTGCTCGCCCACCACGGAGCCGCCCCGCAGCGTGGCGAAGCCGATGCTGCCGGCCTGCCGCGCGCCGGTGTGCCCGTCGCGCACCCGCACGGAAGCGGCCGCGAGGTCCACCCCGCGCCCGGCGGCGGCGGCCTGGCCGAGAAGCAGCGCCGTGCCCGAGGGCGCGTCCACCTTGTGGCGATGGTGCATCTCCAGCACCTCCACGTCGAAGGCGTCCGGCCCCAGCGCACGGGCTGCCTGTTCGACGAGGACGGCGAGGAGATTGACGCCGAGGCTCATATTGCCGGACTTCACGATCCTCGCGCCCTCGGCGGCCTGCGCGAACGCCGCATCGTCCTGTGGCGCAAAGCCGGTCGTGCCGATGACATGGACAAGCCCGCGCTCTGCGGCCATCCTCGCCACGGCGAGGCTCAGCGCGGGGGCGGTGAAGTCCACCACGCCGTCGGCGCCGGCCATGGCGGCTTCCAGATCGTGCGTGATGGCCACGCCCGCATGGCCCGCGCCGGCCAGAAGCCCCGCGTCCTGCCCGAGGGCGAGGGAGCCCTCGCGTTCCACGGCGGCGTGAAGGGCGGCGCCTTCCGTCTCGGCGATCACCTTCACCAGCGTGCGGCCCATCCGTCCGGCCGCGCCCAGCACCACGAGCTTCATCATCGCGTTTCCTCCAGGGCAGGGGCATTTTCGGCGCGCGTGCGCTGCAATCCGTGCAGGCCAGCATAGAGGCCGTCCGGCCGGCCGACCAGTTCGTCATGCGTGCCGCGCTCGGCGATGGCGCCGCGGTCCACGACGAGGATCTGGTCGGCATTGACGATGGTGGAGAGGCGGTGCGCCACGACGATGACCGTGCGGTCCTTCATCGCCGTTTCCAGCGCCGCCTGCACCAGCGTCTCCGACCGGTTGTCGAGCGCCGAGGTCGCCTCGTCGAGGAGGAGGATGGGCGCGTTCCGCAACAGCGCGCGGGCGATGGAGAGGCGCTGGCGCTGGCCGCCCGAGAGGGTCGCGCCGCCTTCGCCGACCGGCGTCTCGTAGCCGAGGGGCTGGGCGAGGATGAACTCCTGCGCCTGCGCCTGCCGCGCCGCCTCCTCGACCTCGGCATCGGTGGCGGCCGGCCGGCCGTAGCGGATGTTCTCGCGGATCGTGCCCTCGAACAGGGTCGGGGCCTGCGGCACATAGGCGATCTGCGAGCGCAGCGAGGCCTTGCTGACGGTGGAGATGTCCTGCCCGTCGATCAGGATGCGCCCCTGCGGCAGGTCGTGGAAGCGCTCGATGAGCGCGATGATGGTGGACTTGCCGCCGCCCGACGCGCCGACCAGCGCCGTGGTGCACCCGGCAGGCGCGGTGAAGGAGACGTTCCGCAGCACCGGATCGCCCGGATGATAGGCGAAGGTGACGCCCTCGAACACGATCTCGCCGCGCGGCACGGCCAGCGCCGGCGCCCCCGGCGCGTCGGCCTGCCGGGGCATCAGGTCCAGGATTTCGTAGATCATCCGCGCGTTCACCAGCGCGCGTTCGAGCTGCACCTGGAGGCGCGCCAGGCGCCGGGCCGGGTCGTAGGCCAGCAGCAGCGCAGTGATGAAGCCGAACATGGCGCCGGGCGAATGGCCGTATTCGATGGCGCGGTAGCCGGACCACGCGATGACGCCGGCGATGGCGAGCCCGGCAATGGTCTCCGTCACGGGCCCCGAACGCTCGGTGACAATGGCGATGCGGTTGGCCCGCTCCTCCGCCGCCAGGATCAGTTTCTCCGTGCGCTCGCGCAAGGGAGCCTCCATGGTGAAGGCCTTCACCACCTGTATGCCCTGCGCCGTCTCCTGCATGGCGCCGAGCACGCGCGCATTGAGGTCCACCGACTGGCGCGTGGCCTTGCGCAGCTTGCGGGCAAGGCGCGCGATCATGATGCCGATGGGCGGGCCGGCCAGGAGCGCGATAGCCGAGAGCACGGGGTCCAGCCAGATCATCACGCCGATCAGGAAGAGCAGGGTCAGGAGGTCGCGCGCGATGGAGGTGACGGTGAGGTTCAGCGTGTCGCGCACGCCCGTGACGTTCTGGCTGATGCGCGCGGCGAGCTGGGCGGAGCGGTTCTCGCCGAAGAAATCGACCGAAAGCTCGGTGAGATGGGAGAAGAGGCGGCGCTGGTAGCGGGCCACGATATCGTTGCCGATGCGCGAGAGGACGACGCCCTGCACATAGGTGGCCGCGCCCCGGATGAGGAAGGTGAGGAACACCGCGACCGGCAGGGAGATAAGCATGGCCGGGTTGCCGGCCACGAAGATCTCGTCGATCACGTCGCGCATGATCCAGGCGAGGAAGGCCGTGGTGCCGGCGACGAGCACCATGGCCGCCACGGCCAGCGCGTAGGCGCGCACATGCTCGCGCCCGTTCTCGGCGATGATCCGCTTCAGAAGGCGGAAGGCTTCGCCGCGTGTGTGCTCGTCGGAGAGGGAGGGCTTGGGAGAGGGCAAGGCATCGCGGCTCGTTCGTCGCCGCCTCTATAGCGGCTGGCGTGCCGCCTTGCTACCTTCGCTCACGCCCTCCAGCGCCGCTCCTCGGTCTCGAGGCCGAAGGTCTGCGGCGCGCGGGCGTAGGCGGCCAGCCCCGCCAGCGCCGCCAGCGGCTCGGTGATCACGAAGAGCGGCATCTCTCGCAAAAGCTCGCCATGCGGCTCCTTGTCCTCGAAGGCGTCGCGCATCTCCTGCGCTTTCAGCACCGGCGCGATGCGCTGGAAGATGCCGCCGCCGATATAGACGCCGCCGCGCGCCATGAAGATGAGGGCCAGGTCGCCCGCCACGCGCCCCAGATAGATAGCGAAAAGATCGACCGTCTCGCAGGATTGCGGGTCGCGCCGCGCAACGGCGGCCTCCGTGACCTGCGCCGGCTTGCTATGAACCGGCGCTGTGCCGTCCGCCGCGCACACGGCGCGGTAGAGGTTCACGAGGCCGCGCCCCGAGAGGATCTCCTCCGCCGAGACGCGCTCGCCCAGATGCGGCAGATGCGGCCAGATGGCGCGGTCCCTTTCGGTGCGCGGGCCGATATCGACATGGCCGCCTTCGCCCGCGACGGGAATCCACATGCCGCGCGTGCGCACGAGCCCGGCGACGCCGAGCCCCGTGCCGGGGCCGAGGACGACGCGGCTCGCGCCCTCCTGCGCCGTGCCGCCGGTGCCGATCTGGCTGAGACCGCCGGGGGGGAGGGCCGCGACGGCCAGCGCCTGCGCCTCGAAATCGTTCAGAAGGAGGACGTCCTCGAAGCCGAGATCGCCGATCAGAGCGGTGGGCCGCACCACCCAGGGGCTGTTGGTCAGGTCGATCTCATCCCCGTCGATGGGGCCGGCCAGCGCCAGCACCGCCGATTTCGGCCGCAGCGCGGTCCGGCCCAGGACGCCGGCCCGTATGGCGTCGTCTATGTTGGGAAAGTCGGCCGTCGGCAAAACCGGGAATGTCACCGGTTCGGCATGGGCATCGGCCAGGATGGAGAAGCGCGCGTTGGTGCCGCCGATGTCCCCCAGAAGGATCGGAAACGGCAGGGGGCTGGAGCTTTCTGGCGACGTTGGCATCGCTTGGACCTGAACTGTTTGAAGCCTGCCCGCTCTAGCATCCGCCTGCCGGCTCATGGAAGGGGGCGGGGGCTCGGCAGCGGCACGCTTTGCGGCAGAAAGCCCGTTGCGGCAGGCGGCAGGGCAGGTGCGGCGCCTGCCTGCGCCAGGGCCGGCGCGGAACCGGCCGGCGCGCGGGCGAGCGCGACGCAGGCCCTGGGCAGTTCGGAGAGCTGCATCGGCGGCTTGGGCTTGTAGGGCGGGGCGTCGGGCGGCGGCGGCTGGAGCGCCACGTCGAACCACCATTGCAGGCTGGCATCGCAGCCCTCGCTTGCCGGCACGGGGCTCTGCTTCTCGCAGGACGTGCCGGCGGGGCATGAGAGGCGGACATGGAAATGATAGTCGTGGCCATAGGTGGGGCGCACCTTGCGCAGCCACGAGCGGTCTCCGCCCGCCGTCTCGCACAGCTTCTTCTTGATACCCGGATGAACGAAGATGCGGTCCACCTCCCTGTCCAGCGCCGCGCGGCGGATGAGACGCAGATGCTCCGGGCGCCACTTCGCCTCGTCCACCGTCAGCGCGCTGCGCCTCAACAGCGAGGGCATGTCCATCGTCTCTCGCTCCTCTTCGGTCAGCCGGCGGGCCGGCATCTCGGTGAGGTACACATCGGCGTCGAGGCCGATCTGGTGCGAGGCATGGCCGACCGCCGGGCCGCCGCGCGGCTGCGATATGTCGCCCAGAAGCAGCCCACGCCAATTGTCGTTCCCCGCCGCCGCTTGCGAGAAGCGTTGCAGGAAGGCGATGGTATTGGGGTGCCCCCAGGATTTGTTGCGCGAGCGGCGCACGTCCTGCCAGTGCGGCCCGTCCGCCGGCATCTGGACGCCGCCGGCCAGGCAGCCCTTGGCATAGGTGCCGATGGCGTCGCGCGTGGCGCCGGCCGGCTGCGACAGGCCGCCGAAGACCTCGCGTGCCACCTGCGCCTGTGCCGGCAGCGCCAGCGCCATGAGGCCGCAGGCCGCCAGGATGAGTCTCGCCGCTCTCACGCCCATTGCCGGATCGTCCCCCGCTTGACCACCGGCCAGGATCGCAGCCGCGAATGGACCGGACCTTGCCATGATCAGGAGAAGCCGAGGATACGGGCGGATTGAAGGCTGGGCGGCCCCTAGGAAGGCCCGCCCGGCCGCGACTTCAACTGCGCAGCGTTGCGCCCGTCGCCTTGGCGACGGCGGCGACGATCTTGGCCGAGACGGCTTCGATTTCCTCCTCCGTCAGCGTCCGCTCCATGGGCGTCAGCGTCACCTCGATGGCGACGGACTTGCGGCCCTCCCCCAGCGAAGCGCCGGAGAAGATGTCGAAGACCCGCACCTCGGAGACGAGCTTGCGGTCGGCACCCTCGGCCGCACGCACGATCTTCAGCCCCTGCGTGCCCGCGTCCACCACGAAGGCGAAGTCGCGCCGCACGGGCTGGAAGGGCGAGAGGGTCAAGACCGGCTTGGTGCGAGTAGGCTTGCGGCGCGGCTCCGGGACCTCGTCGAGATAGACTTCGAAACCGGCCAGCGCGCCGGTCGCGCCCATCGCCTTCAGGACCTTGGGGTGGAACTCGCCGAACTCGGCCAGAACCGTCTTCGGCCCGAGCTTGATCGCTCCCGAGCGACCCGGATGATACCAGGCGCTGGCGGGCGCATCGACCTGGAGCCGGTCCACCGGCACGCCCGCCGCCTCGAGGGCCGCGATGGCGTCCGCCTTGGCATCGAAGACGCCGACGGGCTCGGCGGCGCCGTTCCAGAAGCGCCCAGCGCCTTCGTGCCGGGCGCTGGCGCGGCGCAGGCCGGCCGCGACCCGCCGCTGGCCCTCGGGCTCCAGCGAGCGGTAGACATGGGAGACCTCGAACAGCGCCACGTCGCCATAGCCGCGCGCGGCGTTGCGCACCGCCGCCGAGATGAGGCTCGGCAGGAGCGAGGGGCGCATGTCGGAAAGATCGGCCGCGATGGGGTTCTCCAGCCGCAGGGCCTCGCCGCCACCGCCGAAGAGCACGGCCGCCTCGTGGCTGACGAAGGAATAGGTCACCGTTTCCACCATGCCCCGCGCGGCGAGAGCGCGGCGCGCGGCCCGGCCCTGCTTCTGCGCGGCGGTGAGCACGGGAGCGGCCACGCCCGAGGCGCGCGGCAGGGGCTGCGGTGCAATCTCGTCCACGCCCACGAGGCGCATCACCTCTTCCACGAGGTCGGCCTTGCCCTCGATGTCCGGGCGCCAGGAGGGCCGGGTCACGAGCGCATGGTCGCCCTTCTCTTCCACGGCGAAGCCCAGGCGGTCCAGCATCTCCACCTGCCGTTCGGCCGGAACGACGAGCCCGGTCAGGCGCTCGACCTCCGAGAAGGGCAGGCGGATCGGCGCCGCTGCCGCCACCTCGCCGCCGACCACGAGGGCGCGCGAGGGCTCGCCGCCGCACAGGTCGAGGACCATTCGCGTCGCAAGGTCGAGGCCGGCCCGCATGAAGGCGGGATCGACGCCGCGCTCGAACCGGTAGCGCGCATCCGTCACGATGCCGAGCGAGCGGCCCGTGCGGGCGATGTCGAGCGGCTCCCAGAGAGCGGATTCGATGAGGACGTCGGTGGTCGTCTCGTCGCAGCCCGAATGCTCGCCACCCAAAATGCCGCCGATCGATTCGACGCCGCCCTCGTCCGCGATGACGCAGACCTTGGGGCCCAGCACGTGGGTGCGCCCGTCGAGGCCGGGCAACTCCTCGCCCTCGCGCGCCTGGCGCACCACGAGGTTGCCGGAGACCTTGGCCGCGTCGAAGACATGCAGCGGGCGGCCCCGGTCGAAGGTGACGTAGTTGGTGATGTCGACGAGCGCGTTGATCGGGCGAAGGCCGATGGCCCGCAGGCGCTTCTGCATCCACTCCGGGGAGGGGCCGTTCCTCACGTCCCTGACGAGGCGCAGCGCGAAGGCATGGCACGTCGCGCTCTCGATGGATACACCGACCGGGCATTCGCCCGCGCCCTCCACCGGCTCCACTGCGCCGGAGCGCAGCGTGCCGAGGCCGGAGGCGGCAAGGTCGCGCGCGATGCCGTGGATGGAGGTCGCATCCGGGCGGTTCGGGGTGAGGTTGATCTCGATGACGGGATCGCCGAGCCCGGCATAGTCGGCGAAGGGCGTTCCCACCGGCGCGTCGGGCGCAAGGTCGATGATGCCGTTGTGCTCGTCGGACAGCTCCAGCTCGCGCTCCGAGCACATCATGCCGAAGCTTTCCACGCCCCGGATCTTGCCGACGCCGAGCGTCGTGTTGATGCCCGGCACATAGGTGCCCGGCAGGGCGAGCACGCCCACCAGCCCGGCCCGTGCATTGGGCGCGCCGCACACGACTTGCAGCGGCTTGCCCTCGTTGATGCCGGGGCCGGCATCGACGGCGAGGACGCGCAGCTTGTCGGCATCGGGATGCGGCTCGGCCGAGAGAACCTTTGCGATGGTGAAGGGGCGCATCGCCGCCTTGTCGTCGATGCCTTCCACCTCGAGGCCGATCGCGGTCAGGCGCGCGGCGATCTCCTCCAGCGAGGCGTCGGTTTCGAGATGGTCCTTCAGCCAGGAAAGGGTGAACTTCATCGGATTATCGGTCTTTCGGCAAAATCAGCGGTCGGCGGCGCGGCCGGCGACCTGGCGCACGGCGGCGTTGGCATGGACGAAGCGGTAGGCCGAGAGCGCGGCCACCGCGAAGACGAGGTTGACGAGGATCAGGGCAAGCCAGCCCAAGGGCTGGTCGAAGGCGAAGCGGTCGATCACCGTGGGCAGGAGGATGCCGAGAGCCAGCGATGCGAGGGCCGCCGGCGTGCCGGGCAGCCTGGCGTAGAGAAGCGCGAAGAGGGCGACCGTCACGAGCGCCAGCACATAGTCCGAGAGCGAGAACAGCGCGGTGGTGAAACCCACGCCCGCAAACAGCCATGCGGCAAAGCCGGACACCAGCGTGCCGAGCACGGCGCCGGCGATCACCGCTATGATCTCCAGGATCACCCATTTCGCAGTCATGTCGCGGCCCCCGGCTCTTCTGTTCAGCCGCTTGTTGCCCGGACTTGGCCCCCGGGTCAAATGGCGCGTGCGCGAAGGTCTTCCATAAAGCCGCGTCGCACGAACTCCATCGAGGGGCCGACCGGGATCGAGCCTTCGTAGGCGAGGGACAGATCGGGCGTGAAAGCGCTGTTCTGCGTGATCTCGCGGTAGAAGACGGCGCCGCCGAAATGCTCGCCCTCCTCGACATAGCGCTGGAACTCGCGCACCGATTCGGAGGAGAACTTGTAGTGCAGGAGGACGGCGCTGGGCGCGGTGAAGTTGCGCTCCAGCGGCAGGGGGCCGTGAATGCTGGCCCCGTTCTCCTGCGTGCGGGCGTCCACGAAGACCACGGGGAACTTCGTCATGCGGATTTCGCTGCCGAAGAGCCGCGTGCGCGGGCCGCCCCGGATCGAGAGGGATATCTTCTCCACCCGCGCGGCGTATCCTCCGCCGTCGATCAGGCTGGAGACGTCGCTCGGCTTCTCGTGCCGGGCGGGGTCGAACACGCCGTCGGCGAGGCGTCCGGGCGGATAGAGGTCGAGCATGGGCGCGAGCGCGCGCTTGGCCCCGTGGGCTTCCAGGTCGGCGATGAAGGCGCGCAGGCCGCGCGTTTCGCAATCGGGAAACAGCAGGAACTCGTCGGCATCGACATTGACGTACCAGCGGTCGCGCCCCAACAGGTCGAACAGCATGTCGTGCCAGATCCGGCCCATGCAGCTTCGCGCATAGCTGACATTGGAGCCGAAGAGATCGACATCGGCCTGCGCCAGCAGGAACTCGCGCGTGCCGTCGTCCGATCCGTCGTCCACGATCGCAAACCGCGTCACGCCGAGGCGCCGGTAGTGTGCGAGGAAGGAAGCGACGTAGCGCCCCGCATTGCGCACCACGCAGACGAGCGGCAGATCCGCGCCCGAAAGGGGGCGGGGCGGCGCGCCGAGCGGGGAGAGGGCAACCCCCTCCACGGAGGCCGCGCGGCGGCGGTAGCGGGCATCGCGCAGGCGAAGCGCCAGCCGGCGCAGGGGGCTCATGCGGCGCATGGCGTCCCACTCGCGCGGGTCGGAGACGGGATAGCGAAACTGCTTCACAGCCTGCCTGCTACGCGCTGAGGCCCGAGAAGAGCGTGGGCATGTCGAGCGGGCGGAAGCCGTAATGCTCCACCCAGCGCACATCGGCGTCGAAGAAGGCGCGCAGGTCAGGCATGCCATATTTCAGCATGGCGATCCGGTCGATCCCCATGCCCCAGGCGAAGCCCTGCACCTCGTCCGGATCGAGCCCGACGCCACGCAGGACGTTGGGGTGCACCATGCCGCAGCCGAGGATCTCCATCCAGTCCGTGCCCTCGCCGAAGCGCACCTCCGAGCCCGAGCGGTCGCACTGGATATCCACCTCCAGCGAGGGCTCGGTGAAGGGGAAGAAGGAGGGGCGGAAGCGCATGTTGAGCGAAGGCACCTCGAAGAAGGCCTTGCAGAACTCGGTCAGCACCCACTTCATGTTGGCGACATTGGCCGAGCTGTCGATCACCAGCCCTTCCACCTGGTGGAACATGGGCGTGTGAGTCGCGTCCGAATCCTGCCGGTAGGTCTTGCCGGGAATGACGATGCGGATCGGCGGCTTCTGCTTCTCCATGGTGCGGATCTGCACCGGCGAGGTGTGGGTGCGCAGAACGCGCCGCTCGCCCGCCGCATCCGGCTTGAGGAAGAAGGTGTCGTGCATCTCCCGCGCCGGATGGCCCTCGGGGAAGTTCAGCGCGGTGAAATTGTAGTGGTCGGTCTCGATGTCCGGCCCTTCGGCGATGGCGAAGCCGAGATCGGCGAAGATGGCGGTGATCTCGTCCACCACCTGGCTGATCGGATGGATACGCCCGCGCGAAAGCGGGGAGGAGCGCACGGGCAGGGTGACATCGAGTGTCTCGGCCTTCAGGCGCGCTTCGATGGCGGTATCGGCGAGGATTTCGCGGCGGGCGAGAATCGCGGCCTGCACGCGGTCGCGCAGGCCGTTGAGGGCAGGGCCGGCCTCCCTGCGCTCATCCGGGCTCATCCTGCCCAGGCTCTTCAGCCGCTCCGAAATCTCCCCTTTCTTGCCGAGCGCGGCTAGGCGCACGGCCTCCAGCGCGGCATCGTCGCCGGCCGCCTCGATGTCGGAAAGATAGTTCGCTTCCAGCGCGGAGAGATCGCTCACCGTCTCATCGTCCTTTTCGCCTGGCCGCTCGGGGGCAGCCTCTCGTTTCGGAGGTTCCTTACGACAAGGGCGGGGGCGGCGCAAAGCGCAAGCTCCAACGAAAAAGGCCCGGCGCGGCGGCCGGGCCTTTTCAATGTCGGGAAGGCAATGCGGCTCAGGCCGCGCGCTTCTCGCCGATGGCGGCGGCATGGGCCGTCTCGCTGGTCTCCTTGATGTAGGAGAGCGCGTTCTTGGCCTCGCCGACCAGGGCGGCGAACGCTTCCGGCTCATGGATGGCGATGTCGGAGAGCACCTTGCGGTCCACCTCGATGCCGGCCTTGTTCAGCCCGTCGATGAAGCGGCCGTAGGTCAGCCCGTGCTCGCGCACGGCGGCGTTGATGCGCTGGACCCACAGGGCGCGGAAGTTGCGCTTCTTGGTGCGGCGGTCGCGCGTGGCATATTGCTTGGCGCGATCCACCGCCGCCTTGGCGGCGCGGATGGTATTCTTGCGGCGGCCGTAAAAGCCCTTCGCGGCCTTCAGAACCTTCTTGTGCTTGGCGTGGGACGTAACGCCCCGCTTAACGCGTGCCATGATCTTCGCTCCTTAAAATGTATAGCCGTCTAAAATCTTTGAACCCTGGCCGCTTAGCGGTTGTAAGGCATATAGATCTTGACGATCCGCGTATCGGGCTCGGACAAAATCATCGTCCCGCGCGCATTGCGGATGAAGTCGTTGGAGCGTTTAATCATGCCGTGGCGCTTGCCGGCGGCACCAGCCTTCACCTTGCCGGTGGCGGTCATGCGGAAGCGCTTCTTGGCGCTCGCCTTGGTCTTCATCTTGGGCATTTTGCTCTCCTGGGGTGGAGCCGCGATCCCCTCTCTCCGCCGCGGTAAGCGGCAGACCCGATGCGCAAGGCCGGGAGGGCGCGACAGCATTTGGAGCCGACACGGCATGCCCTGCCGGCCGACTCCCTGGAATTTTGACGCGCGCGCTTTTTAGACCGCGAGGCGAGGTGAACGCAAGCCCCGAGAAACCTCTCCCACAGGAACCGCGCATATTGTGGTATCAGTTGGAGGATAACGTGTATAAAACATATGCACGTTGCTTGGACGGCATTTATGGACGTTCGCCCCTATCCCGATAACCTTCAGGACATCGAGGATCTCGCTCGTCGCGCCTCCTTGGCGCCGGCCCTGTGGAGCGGCGTGATCGAGGCGATCGCTCGGCATTTCCCTGGTTCGCGCTGCGAATTGACGAGCGAGCCCAGCGAAATGACGGAGCGGAATGGGTTTGGCCGGCTGCATCTGACGCGCCGTGGCATGCGCCCGTTCGGTCTGCGGGAAGGGCTAAGTGCCGATGGCTCAATGGCCGGTATGGAGCCCGGCAAGGTCGTGCTGGCGCACCGGCCGGGTGCACAGGCCATGCCCACCGGCGTCAGGCTCGTGCTGCATCGCGGGGCGGGGCGGCTCTGGAGCATTGTGGTACGTCCGCCCGCGGGGGCGCGGGGTTCGCTTCCTTCGATCGCGGGTATGCTGACGCGGCTCGGCCCCGTGCTGGCCGGCGCTTTTCGCACGCGCCACCATATCGGAACCGGTGCTGTTCCTGCCCGCGAGGACATCGACATCGCCTGGGATGCGCTAAGACACGGCACCGCGCTGCTCTCGCGCGAGCGCCGCATCCTGGCCGCGAACGTCGCCGCCGAGGACGTGTTGTCCTCCCGCGCCGTGTTCATGCCGGTTGGGCATCACGGGCGCTTTCGCCTCCGTTCGGCCAGCGCGGACGACGCGTTCGAGAAAGCCATGGGCCGCCTCCTCTTCGGCCGAGGCTGCCGCGCGACCGTATCCTGCGTCGACCCGGCCAGGGGGGAGGGGGTTGTCATCAACCTGGCAACGCCTGGCTCATGCTTCGTGACACGTACCGAGGGCGCCCCGGCGCAGCCGGAGCACCTCGTCGTCATCCTGATGCCCCGCCCGCGCTTCATCGCCTGAACGCAGTCAAAGGCCCCTCGAAGCCCCGGGCGTCAGCCCTTGGGGGCCAGCACCATCATCATCTGGCGGCCTTCGAGCTTGGGCTCGGCCTCCACCTTGGAGATTTCGGCCGTCTCCTCGCGCACGCGGTTCAAGAGCTTCATGCCGAGCTCCTGGTGCGCCATCTCGCGGCCACGGAAGCGCAACGTCACCTTGACCTTGTCGCCCTCGTCGAAGAAGCGCCGGACGGCCTTCATCTTCGTCTCGTAGTCGTGATCGTCGATGTTGGGACGCATCTTGATCTCTTTGACCTCGATGGTCTTCTGGCGCCTGCGCGCCTCGGCGGCCTTCTTCTGGCCCTCATATTTGAGCTTACCGAGATCGAGGATCTTGCAGACGGGCGGATTGGCGGTCGGCACGATCTCCACGAGATCGAGACCGGCTTCCTCGGCCAGCGCCATGGCCTCCTGGGTCGGAACCTGGCCGCGATTCTGGCCGTCAGCGTCGATCAGTTGGACGGCGGGAACCCGGATGTCCCGGTTGGAGCGCGGCCCTTCCTTCTGGGCCGGCGGCGCGCGAAATGGTCTGCGAATGGTCGTTGTCTCCTGAAGTTGACGACACAGATTCCGGTGCGGAAAAAGCCCTGCGGCTCCTGCCAATCCGGCTTCGGGCACACGTTTACGCGCGCGTCGCGATGACCGGCAAATGCGCATATAGCACGCTCGGCATGCGAATTCACGTCGCACTGCGGCGATTTTGTCGATACGGCGCTGAAATGAAGGCATGACGGAAGAGAAACACGCGAAAGGAACGACCAGCCGATGACGGAACAGCCCCCCTCCTTCCACGAGGTCTCCATCGCCGGCGCGCCGCGGCGTCTCGCCTTCCTCAAGGTGGAGGGAGAGGGGCCGACGATCGTCTGGCTCGGCGGCTACCGCTCCGACATGCGCGGCACCAAGGCCGAGCGGCTGAGCGAGATGGCGCGCGGTGCGGGATGGAGCTTCCTGCGGCTCGACTATTCGGGCCACGGCGAATCGGACGGGCGTTTCGAGGACGGGACGATCACGGGGTGGACGGCCGAGGCGAGGGCCGTGATCGAGGCGCAGACGAGCGGCGCGCTCATCCTCGTCGGCTCGTCCATGGGCGCGTGGATCGCGTTGCGGCTGGCGCGTGAGCTGGAGGCGGGCCGCGTGGCGTCGCTCCTGCTGCTCGCGCCTGCGCCCGACTTCACCAGCCGCCTCGTCGAGCCTTCGCTGACGGGGCCGGAATGCGTGGCGCTGGAACGTGACGGCTTCATCGCGCGCCCCTCCGACTACGGACCGGAGCCGACAGTCTACACGCAGGGCCTTCTCGACGACGGCTGCCGGGCGGCGGTGATGGACGGGCCCATCGATACCGGCTGCCCGGTGCGCATCATCCAGGGCATGGCAGACCCGGACGTGCCCTACGACCACGCGCTGGAGCTCGTTTCGCACCTGCCCGGCGAGGGCGTCGTCCTTACGCTTGTCGCCGATGGCGACCACCGCCTCGCGCGCGAGGAGGATCTGGCGCGCATGGAGAGCGCCGTGTCCGACCTCGTTCGCGACGCGCGACAGGCCTGAACCAACGCAAAGCAAAGCCGGAAAAGACACATGCCTCATCCCGCCATCGCACCCGAGCGGACCGCCGTCATCACCGGCGCAGCCTCCGGCATCGGCCTTGCCGCCGCGAAAGCCTTCGTGCGCGCCGGCATGAAGGTCGCCATCGTGGACCGCACCATGGAGGGGCTGGCCAGCGCCCGTGACGAGCTGGCCGCGCTCGCCGGTTCCGACGAGCGGGTCGTGGCGGCCGCCTGCGACGTCACCGACCGGCAGGGCATGGAGCGCACGGCGGCCCATGTCGGTCGCACGCTCGGGCCGGTTCATGTGCTGATGAACAATGCCGGCATCCAGCCCGGTTCCTCGATCTTCGGCGAGCAGGCGCAGTGGGACGCCGTTCTCTCGGTCAATCTGGGCGGCGTCATCACCGGCACGCGCGTCTTCGGCCCGGCGATGATGGCCCATGGCGAGCCGGGGCTCATCCTCAACACCGGCTCCAAGCAGGGCATCACCACGCCGCCGGGCGATCCGGCCTACAATGTCTCCAAGGCGGGCGTGAAGGCTTTCACCGAGGCGCTGGCGCACGAGTTGCGCACGCGCGAGGGCTGCCGTGTCGGCGCCGCGCTCCTCATTCCCGGCTTCGTCTTCACCGGGCTCACCGCGCGGGGGCGGCAGGAGAAGCCGGAAGGGGCGTGGACGCCGGAGGAGACGGTGGCCTTCATGCTGGAGCGGCTGGAAGCGGGCGATTTCTACATACTGTGCCCCGACGGAGAGGTGAGCCGGAACATGGACGAGAAGCGCATCGCCTGGGCTGCCGGCGACATCGTCCACAACCGGCCGCCGCTCTCGCGCTGGCACCCGGACCATGCGCAGGCCTTCCGGGACTTCGCCGCGCGCGAGGACTGACGCTCAGCTCGTCCACAGGAGGCGGGCCGCCAGCGCGAGGCAGACGGTGACGAGAAGCGGGCGGATGAGGGCCGCGCCGAAGCGCATGGCCGATGCCGCGCCGAGCTGGGCGCCGGCGAACTGCGCCAACCCCATGGCCAGCCCGAGGGACCAGTGCACCGAGCCGAAGGCGGCGAAGACGAGAAAGGCCCCGACATTGGAGGCGAAGTTGAGCAGCTTCGTGTGCGCGGTCGCTTTCAGCACGCCGTAGCCGGCAAGGCCGACGAAGGCGAGCATGAAGAAGGAGCCGGCGCCGGGCCCGAAGACGCCGTCGTAGAAGCCGATCGCCGGCACCACGAGGAGCGCGAACAGGAAGGGCGTCAGGCGCCTTTCGCGGTCGATGTCGGAGATGCCCGGCTTCAGGGCGAAATAGATGGCGATGCCGATCAGCAGGAACGGCAGGATCGCGGCGAGGAGGTCTCCCGGCACATATTGCGCCAGAAGCGCGCCGAGCGCCGCCCCGCCGGCCGACAAGGCCATGGCGGGCAGCACTTCGCGCGGGCCCACATGCCCCTTCCGCACAAAGGCGATGGAGGCCGAGCCGCTGCCGAACAGGGCCTGGAGCTTGGCCGTGCCCAGCGCCGACACCGGGTCGAGGCCGGCCAGCAGGAGGGAGGGGATGATGATCATTCCACCGCCGCCGGCAATGGCGTCCATGTAGCCGGCGGCAAAGGCAGCGCCGACGAGAAGGACGATGACGAGTTCGGGGGACATGATGGGGCCGCTCGTTGCGGGAAGGGCGCCCGGCTGTAACGCGCGCCGCCGGCTTTGAGAAGGGCGCGGCGGCCGATTTGCCTGCCGGCCCCTTCGCGCCTATGACGCGCACACGCCCGCCATGCCAATTCCTGGAAGTGTCCCGATGTCCGCCACCGGCCTGCCCTTCGACGATATCCGCGCCCTTCTTGCCCGGATGGAGGGGCCGGACCGTTCCGCGCTCCACGCCAAGCGCCATCGCGAGGCGGAACTGGTCAAGCCCGCGGGCTCGCTCGGGCGCATCGAGGATCTTTCGGACTGGCTCTCGGCCTGGCAGGGGCGCGCGCCGGCCGTGCGGCGGCCGGTGGTGGCGATCTTCGCGGGCACCCACGGCGTGGCCGCGCGCGGCGTTTCGGCCTACCCGTCGGAAGTGACGCGTCAGATGGTGGAGACCTTCGCGGCGGGGGGCGCGGCGATCAACCAGATCTGCGCCGCCTACGATCTGGGCCTCAAGGTGTTCGACCTCGCGCTGGACTTTCCCACGCAGGATTTCACGACGGGAGCCGCGCTGGACGAAAAGGCCTGCGCCGCCACCATGGCCTTCGGCATGGAGTGCCTGGAGGGCAGCCCGGACCTTCTGTGCCTGGGCGAGATGGGCATCGGCAACACGACCTCGGCGGCGGCCGTTCTCGCCGCGCTGTTCAACGGGGCCGCGAGCGAATGGGTCGGCCCCGGCACGGGGCTGGACGCACAGGGCGTGGCGCGCAAGACGGCCGTGGTGGAGGAGGCGCTGGCGCTGCATCGCGCTCATCTGGCCGATCCGCTGGAGGTGTTGCGCCGGCTGGGTGGGCGCGAGATGGCGGCCATCGCGGGCGCCATCCTGGCCGCGCGGCTCCAGCGCGTGCCGGTGATTCTCGATGGCTTCGCCACCACCGCGGCGGCCGCGGTTCTCTTCAAGCTCGATGAAACGGCGCTGGACCACTGCCTCTTCGCCCATGTGTCCGCCGAGCCGGGGCACCGGCAGGCGCTGGAGCGCCTCGGCAAGGTGCCGCTCCTGGCGCTGGGCATGAGGCTGGGGGAGGGCACCGGGGCCGCCCTCGCGGCCGGTATCGTTAAGGCCGCCGCGGCCGTGCATTCGGGCATGGCGACCTTCGAGCAGACCGGGGTTTCGAAGAAGCTTTAGCGCTCTTCCCCGGAGGCCGGGCCCGCATCGAAATTCAGGAACAGGGCCCAGACGCCGTAGGCGGCGATCAAAAGCGTCAGGACGCCCCAGAACGTCTGATCATTGTACCATTCGATAGCGGACCAGGCCAGGCAGAAGGCCACCACCAGCACGCGCCGCCAGAGCGGGCGGAAGAAGGGATGGGAAGAATCGTTGCGCATGGCCTATCTCCTGGCCGGCGCTTGCCCGAGAGGCATGGCGGGGGTGCCGGCCGCCATGCGCTCGGCGGGCTGGGAGCGCGGCTTGCGCGAGGCCACGCGCCACCAATCGAGATAGGCGGCCAGCGCGACTTGCAGAAGCAGTCCGCCGCCGACCAGGGCGGTGTCGAGCAGAAAGCCGGGCTCGCGCACGAAGCGCACGACCTGCGCGCTGAGCGAGAGCATGGTGCCGAGGGCGAAGACCGGCAGGCTATGCCGGCCCATCGCCGCCAGCGGATTCTCGCGCGAGACACGTAGCGAGGGCAGGAAGCGCGGCAGATAGGCGAAGACATAGACCAGCGCCAGAAGATGCAGGACCCGGGGGAGGGTGGCGAAGGTCTTGTCGATATCCTTGATGAGGAAGTGGAACGGCAGCGACGTCTGCCAGTGCCAGAGCGCGTTCACCGTCACGTGGAGCGAATAGGCCAGGAAGGCCAGCGCGGCCGCGAAGACCCAGGGCCGATAGGCGATCGCCGCCTTGCCCTCCATCTTCATCAGGCCGCAATAAAGCCCGGCGGCGAAGATCACCTGCCAGGCGAAGGGATTGAAGAACCAGCCGCCGGGATTGGGATAGTTCGGCATGTTGAGCCGCCAGACCCCGCACGCGATCCAGAAGGCCACCGAGGCGGCCATCATGGCGCGCGCGCCGAAGGCGCGCAGGATGAGGAGGAGCGCGGGCAGGAAGACCAGCAGCACCATGTACATCGGCAGGATGTTCACATAGCCGAACTGGTGGCCAAGGGTGGCAAGGCCCAAGAGCGTGTCGAGCGTGCGCGTCAGGAGATGGCCGAGACCCAGATGGTTGATGAGCGCACCCTCGCCAAAGGCCATCGCGGCCCAGACGAAAAGGCCGATCGTGGCCATGGTGAGCGCCATGTGCACGAGATAGAGGACGCCCGCCCGCCGCAGCGCCCGGATGCTGGCCACCAGCGGATTACCCGCCAGAAACGGCCGCCCATAGGCGTAGGCCGAGGCGAAGCCCGCCAGGAAGACGAAGAGCTCGGCCGAATCGGAAAAGCCGAAATTGCGCGAGGTGAACCGCTCGTACAGGACGCCGGGGATGTGATTGACGAAGATCATCGCCAGGGCGATACCCCGATAGAAATCAATGCGATGGTCGCGCACGGGCGCAACCGGAGCGGTCCTCGCTTGTGTCATCGGTTCGTTTCGTCGTCAGGCCTTGCCGGCCGAGAGGGCCGGCGCCGGCGTTGGCGTCCCAGCCTTCATATCGGGCGTTTGCGCTGGTCCGGCAAGCTTTTCGTGCCAGGCCTGCGCCGCGCGGATCACCGGCTCGGGCTTCAGCTCGAAGGGCGTGACGAAGATTTTCAGCCGCCGCGCCAGCGCGCCGAGCGCCGGGCTGCCCGTGAGCGTGATGAACAGGGGCGCGATGAGCAGCGGCAGCGCAATGGGCAGAACCCACAGGAAAAGCTGGAACGCATAGAACCATGTCGTCGCCAGCAGCGCTGCGCCGACGAAGACCATCCACCACGAACTGGCGAAGGCGGCCGAGAAGGGCAGGCTCTCGTCGTCCCGGTCCGTGGAGGGCCATCCCGAATCGGTGCCGATGAGGATTTCGGCGACCGCCTTCGACTGGAACAGCATCATGATCGGAGCCAGCGCGCTCGTCATGATCAACTCGCATGTCGCGCCGAACAGAACGGCGGCGCCGCCTCCGAATCGATGCTGGCGCTCCGAGAAGGCGGTGCGAAAGGCGATAAGCGTCTTGGGCAGGAGAAGCAGCAGGAAGATGCCGATGAGCAGCGTCAGCGCCGTGGTCGTCTCCGGCCGGGGAAAGACGGGAAACAGCGAATCGGCCGGGAAGTAGTTCGGCGCGGGCGCAAGGACCGGGTCGAGCAGGCTGACCACCAGGAAAGCGAGCCAGATGGGCGAGGCGGCATAGGCCATGATGCCCGAGACCATCGCCACCCGGCTCCAGAAGCTGATGTTGGGCGCGGTGATGAGCCGGCCGTGCTGGAGGTTGCCCTGGCACCAGCGGCGGTCGCGCTTGGCGTATTCGATGAGGTTGGACGGCGCTTCCTCGTAGGAGCCCTCCAGGTCCGGGTCGACGCGCACCTTCCAGCCGGCACGCGCGAGCAGCGCGGCTTCCACGAAGTCGTGGCTGAGGATGTGACCGCCGAAGGGCGGCGGGCCGGAAAGGTCCGGCAGACCACAGGCACCGGCGAAGGCACGCACCCGGATGATGGCGTTGTGGCCCCAGAACGGGCCCTCGCGCCCCTGGAGGGCCGCGATTCCGCGAGAGAAGAAGGGAGAATACAGTGCGGCGGAGAATTGCAGCGCGCGGCCGAAGAGCGTGTGCCGGCCGATGATCAGCGGCTGGGTCTGGAGCAAGGCGAGCTCGGGGTCGTCGTCCATGCGTGCGACCATCTCGACCATGGTGGCCGGACGCATCAGGCTGTCGGCGTCCAGCACCAGCATATAATCGTAGGCTCCGCCCGACTTGGTGACGAAGTCGGCGATGTTGCCGGCCTTGCGGCCGACATTGTTGGCCCGGTGGCGGTAGTAGAGATGCGCGCCGGCTTCGAGCTCGGCCACGACGCGGAAGACGGCGGCCCGCTCGGCCCTCACCTTCTCCGGCTTGGTCGAATCGCTGAGCACGTGGAAATCGAACCGGTCCAGCCGCCGGGTGGCCTGCAGGCCCTCGATCATGGCTGCCACGCGCGCCATCACCGCGTCCGCATCCTCGTTGTAGACCGGCATGAGCACGGCGGTGCGGCTGTTGCTGGTGAAGCCGCGCACGGAGGCCAGCGGCGGGCGGCGCCACAGGATGCCCACGGCCGCCGTGTTGAACCCCCAGGCGAGCCAGACGCAGCAGACGATGAGCAGCCCGACCTGGATGAAATGCAGCCAGGTGGCGCCGTTCACCGTGATGACGGTGGCGAAGAGAACGCCGGCGAGCACGGCGAGAAGGAAGGCCACGACCGCAAAGCAGAACCGGTACACAGAAATCACGTTCGAAACCGCCTGGGCAGAAGGAAAGACGCCGTTCTCGCGGCGATCATCGCACTTCGATTGCGGCAGATCAAAGGATCGTGAATGAAGCACGACCCTGATTTGCCTGTTGTCAGCCCGCCTCGTGCGAGGGCGGACCGCCCGCGCGCAGATGCGAGCGCAGGATCGGCTGCACCGGCATGTCCAGCCCCGCGCGCGGCGGGGGCAGAAGCAGCTTTCGCAGGAAGGTCAGGGCCTTGCGCTTGCGCAACCGGGCGGCTTCCAGGACGATTTCCGGCTCCGGCCCGGTGCGCCCGTCGAAGGCGAGCCTCTCCAGAATCGCTGCCTTCACCTCCTCGTCGGACAGGTCCGGCCGGCCGACCAGCGCGCCCGCGCTCGGCAGGGGCTCGGCGGCCCGGCCGCTGGGAGTCGGCGCGAGGCTCATGGCTGTCCCGTCCACTGGTAGAGCCATGTTTCGGAGATCGCCAGGCCGTTATAGGTGAGCTTGGCGCGCAGTTCGGCCGGGCGGGCTTCCAGCCGGCGCAGGTCCAGCGAGAGGCGCCAGCCGCCGTCCGGCAGGCGCGCCAAGCCCGTGTGCACCGCCTCCACATTGTCCGCCAGGTCGATCACCGGTTCGATGGTGGCGCCCTCTGGCATCTTCGCGGCCGGGCCGCCGCTGAAATTGATCTCGAATCGCCACAGGCCGTTGTCGCTCGAATCGGCCGCGTTGCCGCCCATCCCGGCGAATGTGCCGGAGACGACGGCCGTTTCGTCCGCCATCTCGCTCAGCACGCCCCAGCGCATGCGGTAGCGGAACTCGAAGGCGCTTCCCGCTTCGGGGCGCTCCTCGGGCACCCAGAAGGCGACGATATTGTCGTTGGCCTCCGTCGCGGTCGGGATCTCGACGAGCTGGACGACGCCGCGCCCCCAGTCCCTCGCCGGCTCGATCATCAGCGAAGGCCGCGCCTCGTAGCGGGCCTCGATGTCCTGGTAGCTGGCGAAGGCGCGGTCGCGCTGGAGAAGGCCGAAGCGCCGGGGCGAGGTTTCCGAGAAGTAGCTCAGCGCCAGCTCGTCCGGATTCTTCAGGGGGCGCCAGAGGCGGTCGCCATTGGCGCGCTCGATGAACAGCCCGTCGCTGTCGTGCACCTCGGGCCGGAAGTCCGGGCGGGGATGAGGATCGTTCTCCCCGAAGAAATACATGCTGGTGAGCGGGGCCACCCCCAGCCGCTCGACGCTCTGGCGGAAATAGAGCCGCTTGACGACGTCGATCACCGTGTGCGCCCCCGGCCGGAGCGTGAAGGCGTAGGCGCCTGTCAGGCTGGGGCTGTCGAGCTCGGCGTAGAAGACGAGTTCCTGCGCATCGGGCGCCGGGCGCACGATGTAGAAGGCCGAGAAGCGCGGGAACTCCTCCGTCGTGCCCGTCGCGGTGTTCAGCGCAAGGCCGCGTGCCGACAGGCCATAGCGGTTGTCGCGCCCGAGTGCGCGGAAATAGCTGGCGCCGAGGAAGGACGTGACCTCGTCGAAGCGATCCGGCCGGTCGATGGGCGAGGTGACGCGGAAGCCCGCGACGCCCGGTAACTGCAAGCCTTCGAAGGCCGCGGGGTCGAGCGGCCCGAGGAACTCGAAATCGGCGCCGGTGAAGGCGAGCGGCGTGAAGCTCGTGCCATCTCCCACATGCAGGCGCGTGGTCGCCTGGTAGATGAAGCCGGGAAAGAAAGGCTGAAGCTGGAACTGCCCCGGCTCATTCGCCCAGACGGTGTTCTCGCGCCGGAACAGGACGCGGCGATAGCCATCGTAATCGAGATCGCTGACGATATCCGGCAGGTCTTCCGGCGGCGGCTCGTAGGGCAGGGCGGCGCGATTGCGCATGGCGGCCGAAAGCGCGTCGAAGGAGAAGTTCGACAGATCGACCGACGTGGCGAGGCCATCATCGGGGGCGGCGGGCGCGGGCGGCTGCGCCGCTCCTTCCTGCGCTTGCGCATCGAGCGCCAGCGTTGCGGCCAGGACACCGCCCAGGCCAAGTTTCATCGCGTGTCGACGCGTCGGTCGGTACATGCTGCTCCAAACGGTCATGTTCGTGGGTGCATCCGTGATGGGCGCGAACATACGCAATCGCGCGTGTTCTGCCTAGATTGCGTTGCAACATGAATAATTTGGAGAATGTTGGGCCGGTTTTCAGCGCAGCCGGCGAAGGCGCGTGGCCAGAAGCGTGTCGACCTGGGCGAGCGCGCCGATCAGCTCGCGGCGGTTGCCATCGGGAATCGTCGCGACGAGCTCGGTCTCCAGCCGCTCCCACAGGGCGAGGACGGCCGTGCGGACGGTGGCGCCCTCCTCGGTGAGCAGCACCATGGTGCGCCGCGCGTCGCCGCTGGAGGTGGTGCGCAGGACGAGCTTCTTCTCGATCAGCCGGTCGAGCATCTTCGACACGGTCGAGGGCCGCACGGCAAGCTGGTCGGCCAGCGCCGACACGCTGACCGCCTGGCCCGCCGTCAGGCGGTGCAGAAGCTGGTCCTGGCCCGGGTGCAGGCCGATCTCTGCCAGGAGCAGCGCCAGGAAGGCGCGCGTGGATTTCGAAATGGTGAGAAGCAGCGGCACAACGCCGCCAGTCTGCACCGGGGAGGGAAAATCGCGGGACGGCGTCAGCTCGTTCATCGCCGTTCTATGCCAAAGATCGGGGCGCGCGACTTTAAACTCTTTTATAAGCGACGAAATTCAAGTCGCGGCTGTTCAAGCCTTCTTTCGCCGCGCTCTCGCGCCGCAGAGAGCGATTCCGGCGCGTGGACCGACAGGCGAAGAGGGCGAAAAGGGGGTGTGCGAGACCGGATGATCGCGGCCCGCTGACACCAGCCTTGGGAGGATACCGCGGCAGGCGGCGACCTCAAGACAGGGTCGACCACCAGCGAGCTGCAATGCAAAGCTGAATTCCGAGGGAAGATCGAATGGTGGAGCTGAGCGGGATCGAACCGCTGACCTCGTCATTGCGAACGACGCGCTCTCCCAACTGAGCTACAGCCCCGTCCACCTTTCGAGGCCGCTTCTAGGCGGGGTGCGGGACGCTGTCAAGCGGTGTTCCGGCTGTCTCGCTTGCGCGCGGCCGCCCCCGCCGCTACACGTCGAAACCTCTCGCGAACGGCTCGAAAGCGGACATGCTCGCCCTCATCCAGGTCATTCTTATCGTCCTCGACATCCTCTGGTGGCTCGTCATCGCCTCGGCGGTGCTGTCGTGGCTCTACGCCTTCAACATCGTCAACCCGCGAAACCAGTTCGTCGGTGCGATCGGCGAGTTTCTCTATCGCATCACCGAGCCGGTCTACCGGCCGATTCGGCGCATCCTGCCCAATTTCGGCGGGATCGATCTTTCGCCGCTGGTCGTGCTTCTGCTGATCGTCTTCCTCCAGCAGTTCATCCTGATCTATGTGGCGCCGGCGGTGATGCGCGCCGGCATCTGAAGCGCCTTGGCCGGCCTCGTCCTCTCGGTGCGGCTGACGCCGAAGGCTGCGCAGGATCGGCTGGACTGCGCTTCGCTTGAGGAGGGCGGCGCCTGGCGCCTCAAGGCGCGCGTGCGCGCGGTGCCCGAGGACGGCAAGGCGAATGCGGCGCTCGTGCGCCTCATCGCCGAGGAGCTGGGCGTGCCGAAAAGCGCGGTCGGGCTCGATGCAGGCTCGCGCTCGCGCGAGAAGCGCGTTCGGATCGAGACCACGCCGGACAGGCTCGAACATGCGCTCGAACGCCTTCGTCGCCTTTCATCCGCCGAGGAGAGGGAGCCCATGCGGCGGCGCTGAGCGCTTCGCAGGGAGATGGGCCAAGGCGTTCGGCCCTGCCCGATAAACGAGGAAGCCCGCCGGTGAGGCGGGCTTCTTCCGGCCGGTCAGCCCTTCTGCTTGGCGTCGTGGCGCTCGACGGCCTCTCGGATCAGCGCCTTGGCCTTCGCGGCATCGCCCCAGCCGCCGATCTTCACCCATTTGCCTTCCTCGAGATCCTTGTAATGCTCGAAGAAGTGCTCGATCTGCTTGCAGGTGATCTCGGGCAGGTCTGTGTAGTTCTGCACGGAATCGTAGCGCTTGGTCATCTTGCTGGAGGGAACGGCGATGACCTTCTCGTCCTGGCCCTTGTCGTCCTCCATCACGAGGACGCCCACGGGCCGGCAATTGATCACGCAGCCGGGCACCAGCGGGCGGGTGGAGGCGATGAGGACGTCGATGGGGTCGCCGTCGTCGGAGAGCGTATGGGGCACGAAGCCGTAATTGCCCGGATAGACCATGGGCGTGAAGAGGAAGCGGTCCACGAACAGGGCGCCGGATTCCTTGTCCATCTCGTACTTGATCGGATGGCCGCCCACCGCCACCTCGACGATGACGTTGATATCGTCCGGGGCGTTGCGGCCGCGGGGGATGGCGTCGATGCGCATGGCGTTTCCTCGGATTGCTGATCCAGAATTGGCCGGGTGCTTAGCCGCTTGCGGCGAGGCTGGCAACAGAGGCCGCTACCGGACGTTGGGCCAGAGAAAGGCGATCTTGCGCAAGATCACATCCTCGAAACGCTCCGTGCCGGCCGCGATGTCCGTGCCGCCGAGCGCCCGGTAGAACTCCACCGCCCGCTCGTTCTCCTCCAGCGCCCAGACGGCCAGCCCGTGCAGCCCGCGCGAGGCGAGGAGCTGCCGCGCGGCCTCGAAGAGATGGCGCCCCAGGCCGCTGCCCTGGAATTCCGGCTTGAGGTAGAGCTCGTAGATCTCGCCTCCGGCCAGGAGGGCTGGGGTGCGGTTGCGGCCGAGCGTGGCGTAGCCGGCGATCTCGTCGCCGAATTCCAGGACGAGAACGGCCGAGCGCCGCTCGATCGCCTTGCGCCACCAGTCCGGCCCGCGCCGCGTGATCATGGCGGAGAGGGAGCGCCGGGGCAGGATGCCGGTATAGGCTCCGCGCCATGCCGCCTCATACGCCTGTGAAAGAGGGGCGGCGTCGTTCGGGGTGGCGTATCGAACCTCTGCGGCAATCGTCTTCATGCGCCGTTAACCATGATCGGCGCCCGTGCGATCCCGCCGGCGGGCGAAATCGTTTCGAGAAGGGCGGGTTCATGGGTCACTCCCCTTCCATAAACGAGGCGGGCGGAGAATGAATCCCCCGCCCGCCGCTTATCCCCGGCTTTGAGCCCGCTTACGCCAGATCGCGCTTGGCCAGCGTGCGCAGGCGAAGGGCGTTCAGCCGGATGAAGCCGGCCGCGTCCTTCTGGTCGTAGGCGCCGTGGTCGTCCTCGAAGGTGACGAGCGCGTCGGAATAGAGGGATTTGGCCGAGGCGCGGCCGGTGACGATGACGTTGCCCTTGTAGAGCTTGAGCGTGACCGTGCCCTCGACGTGGGTCTGGCTCTGGTCGATGGCCGCCTGGAGCATCAGGCGCTCGGGGCTGAACCAGAAGCCGTTGTAGATCAGCTCGGCATAGCGCGGCATCAGCTCGTCCTTCAGATGCGCCGCGCCGCGATCCAGCGTGATCGATTCGATCGCGCGGTGCGCCGCCAGAAGGATGGTGCCGCCCGGCGTCTCGTAGATGCCGCGCGACTTCATGCCGACGAAGCGGTTTTCCACGAGGTCGAGACGGCCGATGCCGTTATCGCGCCCCAGATCGTTGAGCGCGGCCAGAAGTTCGTGCGGCTTCAGGGCCTTGCCGTTCAGCGAGACGGGATCGCCCTTCTCGAAGCCGATCTCGATCGTGGTGGCCACGTCCGGCGCCTCTTCGGGCGAGACGGTGCGCTGGAAGACGTAGGGCGGGGGCGCCACGGCGGGGTCCTCCAGCACCTTTCCTTCCGAGGAGGAGTGCAGGAGATTGGCGTCGACGGAGAAGGGTGCCTCGCCGCGCTTGTCCTTGGCCACCTGGATCTGGTGCTTCTCGGCGAAGTCCAGCAGATCCGTGCGCGACTTGAAGCTCCATTCGCGCCAGGGCGCGATGACCTTGATGTCCGGGTTCAGCGCGTAGGCCGAAAGCTCGAAGCGAACCTGGTCGTTGCCCTTGCCGGTCGCCCCGTGGGCGATGGCGTCGGCGCCCGTCTCGCGGGCGATCTCCACCAGGCGCTTGGAGATGAGCGGGCGGGCGATGGAGGTGCCGAGAAGATAGGTGCCCTCGTAGACGGCGTTGGCCCGGAACATGGGGAAGACGAAGTCGCGGCAGAACTCCTCGCGCACGTCCTCGATATAGATGTCGCGAATGCCCATCATCTCGGCCTTGCGGCGCGCGGGCTCCAGCTCCTCGCCCTGGCCGAGATCGGCGGTGAAGGTCACCACCTCGGCGCCCAGCTCCGTCTGGAGCCATTTCAGGATGATCGAGGTGTCGAGGCCGCCCGAATAGGCGAGAACGACCTTCTTGACGTCGCGGGGGAGGGCCATCGTGCGGGAAACTCCATGAAGGCGAGGGGTTTTGAGCGCTCTACAGGAGAAGTTTGCGGGAAGGAACACCGTAAAACCGGGTGGCGGGCCATCGCCGGAGGGCGTATGAGCATCGTGCCCCATTCGCGAAGGCCTTGCCCATGACCTTCATGCCCGACATCGCAGCTCTCTTCGCCTTCACGCTGGCGGCACTGGTCCTCACCGTCACGCCCGGGCCGGACATGACGCTGTTCCTCGGCCGCACGCTGGCGCAGGGGAGGGCGGCCGGCGTGGCGGTGATGCTGGGCGCCTCGACCGGCATCCTCGTACACACGACACTTGCCGCCGTGGGGCTCTCGGCGCTGATCGCCGCTTCCCCGCAGGCCTTCATGGCGCTGCGCATCGGCGGGGCCGCCTATCTGGCATGGCTCGCCTATCAGGCGATCCGCTACGGATCGTCCTTCTCGGTCGAAAAGGCACAGGGGCGCAAGCGGTCCCTCTGGGGCGAATGGGCGCGCGGGGTCAGCGTCAACCTCCTCAACCCCAAGGTCATCCTCTTCAACGTGACCTTCATGCCGCAATTCGTTTCGGTTGCCGATCCTCATGCGTGGCAGAAGCTCTTCTTCTTCGGCTTCTACTTCCTCGTGCTGTCCATGCCGATCTGCTTCGCCATGATCCTGGGCGCGGAGCGCGTGGCCAGCCTGCTCAGGCGCCGCCCGGCCATCGCGCGCGGCATCGACTACGTCTTTGCGAGCGTCTTCTCCGGCTTCGCCGTCTCGATCTTCATGACGCGCTAGCGCGCCTCAGGCATAGGCGTAGGGCCCGCCCTTCGCCAGCGCCGCCTTGTAGGCGGGACGGGCGTGGATGCGCGCCAGCCAGTCCTTCAGCGTCCGGCGGTTCGTGTAGTCGAGGCGCGTCGCGCCCGCCTCGACCGGGAAGCTCATCATCACGTCGGCGGCGGTGAACTCGTCGCCCGCGAACCAGCCCGTCGCCGCCAGCGCGCCCTCCCAGTGGTCGAGATGGCGGGTCAGTTCGGGGCCGACCAGCATGGCGTTCACCTTGTCCATCGCCGCCTTCAGGACGGGCCGGGCAAAGAAGGGCGCGCGCGTGGGGATTTGCGACAGGACGAGCTTGAGGAAGAGCGGCGGCATGGCCGAGCCCTCGGCATAATGCAGGAAGTGCTGGTAATCCCAATAGGCCGGGCTGCCGGCCTGCGGGACGAGGCGCCCGCGCGCATGGGTCTCCAGAACATAGGTGACGATCGCGCCGGTCTCGGCAATGGTGAACTCGCCCTCCGTCAGCACCGGCGACTTGCCGAGCGGATGGACCGCCTTCAGCTCGGGCGGGGCCTGAAGCGACTTCAGCCGCTCGTAGCGCTTCACCTCATAGGGAAGCTCCAGCTCCTCCAGAAGCCAGAGCACGCGCTGCGAGCGGGAATTGTTCAGGTGATGGATCGTGATCATCAAGGCGATGTGGCACGGCGGGCGTGCAAGGCAAGCCCGGCGCTACTTTCCGGCCGCCGCGCGCAGGGCCGCCGCCATGCGGTCCTGCCAGCCTGGACCCTCCTCCTGGAACCATTCGACCACGTCGCTGTCGATCCGCAACGTCACGCTCTCGCGCCGGCCGGGCACGGCGGGCGCCTCGCGGGCGCGCTCGACCGGCTTCGTGGTCACGCTCTTGAAGGCGGCCTCCGCGGCATCGCGCGGGTTCATGGGGCGGCGGGCCATGGCGGTTCTCCTGTTCGAGGGGCCGCTCAAGCGGCCGGCTGCCATTCGATGGCCAGTTCCTCACGGAAGGCGAAGCGCTCGAGATGATTGGCGACGACGGTCTCGATAATGCGCAGGCCCGCTTCGTCGGACGCGCTCACATCCAGCGTCAGCGCGTTCTCGCTGGCGGCGAACTCGCCCTTGCGCCCCTCGGGGAAGGGCACGCTGCCATGGTTGGCGTCGAAGGAGACGTCGAACTTGTGCGACCAGTGCTTGCAGAGCTGCTGCAGGTAGCGGCTGGCGTTCGGGGTCTGCACCACGGCGCGGGAGGTCATCATGTCATCTGTCCTTCTGTCGAGGGAGGGGTGGCTGGCCGGGATCGCCGGCGCCAGTGGCCGGCGCTGCGGCCGGCCAGAATCCAGTAGACGAGCATGAAGGCGAGCCCGCCGACGATCAACGCGGTCTGGGTGCCGGAGGCGGCGGCCTCGCCATACCAGGCACGCGATAGCGCAAGACCGCCAGCCAGCCCGGCGCCGAGATGCAGGAGGATGGAGGGCAGGGCGAAGATCTCGGTCAGGACCATGAAGATCGCCCAGGGAACGAGCACGGCGGCGCCGACCATTCCCGCCTGCGCCATGAAGCCGAGGAACAGCTCGATCATCATGACGGGGTCGTCCAGCATGCCGGGAGGCAGGTCGATGAAGGGCCAGAGCAGCGCGGCCGCCGCCGCGAGGCAGCCGGCGACGAAACCGATGGGGATGACGAACAGGAAGCGCAGGACCGCGATCATGCCGGCGTCCTCAATCCGCCCCCGTCAAACCGCGACGGCCGCTTCCAGCGCCAGCCGGTCGCCCTTCTTCATCCGCTCCGATTCGGACTTGAGCTGCCCGCAGGCGGCGAAGATGTCGCGCCCGCGCGGCGTGCGGATCGGAGAAGCGTAGCCGGCGTCGTTCACCAGATCGGCGAAGCGCTCGATCTGGTCCCAGTCGGAGCATTCATAGGCCGTTCCCGGCCAGGGGTTGAACGGGATGAGGTTGATCTTGGCGGGGATGCCCTTGAGCAGCCGCACCAGCTCCCGCGCGTCGGCCAGGCTGTCGTTGACGCCCTTCAGCATCACATATTCGAACGTGATGCGACGGGCGTTGGACAGGCCGGGATAGGACCGGCAGGCCGCCATCAGCTCTTCCAGCGGATATTTCTTGTTGATCGGCACCAGGACGTCGCGCAGCTCGTCCGTCACCGCATGGAGCGAGATGGCGAGCATGACGCCCATCTCCTCGCCCGTCTTCGGGATCATCGGCACCACGCCGGAGGTGGAGAGGGTGATGCGGCGCCTGGAGAGGGACAGCCCGTCGCCGTCGCTCGCCACGGCCAGCGCGCGCTTCACATTGTCGTAATTGTAGAGGGGCTCGCCCATGCCCATCATCACCACGTTGGAGACGAGGCGGCCCTCCGAGGGCACGATGGCGCCGGCCGGCGTATCGGCGGCCGGAAAATCGCCCAGCCGCTCGCGTGCGGTGATGATCTGCCCGACGATCTCGGAGGGCTCCAGATTGCGCACGAGGCGCTGCGTGCCGGTATGGCAGAAGGTGCAGGTCAGCGTGCAGCCGACCTGGGAGGAGACGCACAGCGTGCCGCGCCCCTCCTCGGGAATGTAGACGGTCTCGATCTCCACCGGGCGCCCGGCGCCGCGCGCGGGAAAGCGGAACAGCCACTTGCGGGTGCCGTCGACCGAAATCTGCTCCTCGACGATCTCAGGCCGCCTGATCTCGAAATGCTGCGACAGCGTTTGCCGAAGATCGCGCGAGACATTGGCCATCTGCGAGAAGTCGGACACGCCGCGCACATAGAGCCAGTGCCAGAGCTGGCCGACGCGCATGCGCAGTTGCTTCTGCGGCACGCCGACGGAGGCCAGCGCCTCCCCCAGCTCCTCGCGCGAGAGGCCGAGCAGCGAGCGCTGGGCCAGCGCGGGCGATGCGGGCGCGGAGGGCCTCGGGCGGCTCGCGGGCGTCGTCAGATCGAGGGTCGCGCTCATGGCTTACCGTTTCCGGCTTCCCGGCCTTGTTCTATCGATGTCTTCAACCTTGAATCAGCAGGAGATGCGCCTTTCGGCTCGAAATCGCAAGACTTGCGCTCTTCAAACGCCAAAACGCCGGGCTGGGCCCGGCGTTCGGCAAGCGTTCCGAAGGTTCCTGTCGATCAGCTGCAGTTGCCGATCGACTGCATGGCGGCGGTCACGCCCGCCAGCGAATAGGTGTAGGTGGTGTTGGTGCCGCGCTGGGAGACGGCGCTGACCGTCATGGCGCGGCCGTTGCGCATGGCCGCGACGAGGGCGGGCTCCTGCGAGGCGTCCTCCACCCAGGCCGATTCGCCGCGCGTGAAGAGCGAGAATTTGCGGCCGTCCACGTCCACCGTCACCTGGCTGCCCTCTCGAAGCGGGTAGCCCATCACGACCTGCGGCTCATAGGCGTTCTGGCCGGGCTTCTGCGACACGAGGAAGAAGATGTCGCCGTGGTTGACCGTGGAGGGCTGCATGGCGGTGGGGGTGGACAGGACGTAGCAGACGCGGGAGCCGTCCGACTGGTAGGAATAGGTGCCCCACGCATTGAACTGGTTCATGCGGTTCGGTGTCTGTGCGGCGCTGGCCGCGCTGGAAGCGACGATGATCGCCGCCGCTGCCGTCAGGACTTTGCTCAAGGACATGGGCTCCCCGCTTCGATAGGCTTTGATAGATCGGACGCCGCGTGCGGCCGCAGGCGGCGAAGCGCATTCCCGGAATTTAAATCGAAAGCCCTTTATCGAGAGTAAACTTTTCGATTCAGGGCCGGCGGGACGCTGCCCGCGCGTCCTTCTTGGGACGTGCGGAAAAAGGCGAGAATTTGTCGAAAAGAGGAGAGGTCACGAGGGTTTGTCTTCTTGCGCGAACCACGCCCGCGCCTTCTCGTAATGCCGGGGGCGGATGTCGCGGCGCACGGCGCTGAAGGCGGCCAGAAGCACCGCCGCGTCATCGGTAAAGCCGAGGCCGAGGATGAAGTCGGGCACAACGTCGAACGGCAGCACGAAATAGGCGAGCGCGGCCAGGAGCACGCCGCGCGTGGCGGCCGGGGTCTTGCTGTCGATGGCGCAGTAGTAGGAGGCCGCCACGTCCTCGGAGAAGGGAATCCAGCCTGCGGCGCGCTTGAGCGTGGAGAAGAAGGACCGGCGCACGCGCCCTTCCTGCCTCGCCTGCTCCTCGGGAGAGCCCGGAGCCAGGATTTCGCCGATCCGCTCATTTTGCAGTTCCATCGAAACGCACTCCTTCTCTTGCCGCCGCAGGGCGAGAAGATAAGGGCGGCGAGGCTCCGCTTGTAGAGGAGGTCAGCGCCAGGGGTGGGCGGCGCTCGCCACCGCCGGCGTCCGGCCGCCCCGCATGGCGGGCTCGCGCAACGCGAAGGCCTCTTCCAGGACGTAAGGGCCGCCGCCGACCGAATCCTTCGACGAGAACAGGACGAATCGCGCGACGGGGAAGGGCGATGTGCGGAAGTCGCCGCGCGCGGTCAGGTAGCGCGCCACGTCCTCAGCCTTGGGATGGCGCAGCCGCGCCAGCGTGACGTGGGGCACGAATTTGCGCGCGTCCGCCGGCAGGCCGACGCGCCGCACGGCGCGGTCCACCTCGTTCTGCAAACGCTCGAGCGCGGGCGAGGGCGCCACGCTCGCATAGATGGAGTGCGGCTTCTTCGACCCGAAGGCGCCAAGGCCCTGAAGGGCGATGTCGAAAGGCGCGCGCTCGATCCGGTCGAGGGCCGCGACGATCTCGTCGGCCACGCGCGCCTCCACATCGCCGATGAAGCGCAGCGTGAGGTGGTAGTTCTCCGGGTCGATCCAGCGGGCCGAGGTCAGCCCGCCGCGCAGGAAGGAAAGGGAGAGGGCGGCATCCCTGCCGATCTCGATGGCGGTGAAAAGGCGCGGCATGGCAGCTCCCCTGTCCTCGAGAGCGGCGCGGGTAACGCTGCGCCGCGCAAAAAGAGTTTCATCCGCGCCCGCCGCTTTCAAGTCCGCATGGCTGCAATGCACAGGCATGCGTTGTGGAAGGGTGCGGTGCGGCATAGACCTGAACCAGGCGTAAGGGAGGCGCGAACGGACGGGGTCTTCCTTGCGGACAGGCGGCGATGCAGCATCCATTTCCCGATGACGGCCTGCGCCGAGCCGGCGCGATCGAGACGTCCGCCAACCCTTTCGGTCCTGTCGAGATTCGCCTTCTGGTGGTTGCAGACGCGCCGGCGCTGCGCGAGCATCTCCAGCGCCTCGAACCCGCCTGCCGCCGCCTGCGCTTCGGTGCACCGGTCAACGATATCTTCATCCGGAACTATGCCGTGAAGGCGTTCCAGGGTGCCGGGATCGTCGGCATCTTCGTGGCGGGCGTGCTTCGCGGCGTGGCCGAATTGCGGTTCGATCCGCGCGATACGGGGCAGGCGGAAGGTGCCTTCAGCCTGGAGAAGCCCTATCGCCGCCTCGGCTTCGGCAGCCGCCTGTTCTCCAGCCTTCTGGAAAGCGCGCGTATGGCCGGGGTCCAGCGCCTGCTGCTGCACTGCCTGCGCGAGAATGTGGCGATGCAGAGGATCGCGCGCGCCCACGCCGCAGAGCTCTCCTTCGAGGACGGCGAGACGATTGCCGAGATTCGCCCGCACGCGCCGCGCCCGGTCCTTTCAGCCGCCGCGTGAGGCGCGAATCGCGTCGAGGCTGCGCGTGACCATCGGCAGGATGCGCTCCACGATCACCTCGATGCCCCGCGCATTGGGGTGCATGTAGTCGTTCTGGTTGAGCTCGACGATGGAGGCGACCCCGTCAAGGAAGAAGGGATAGAGCGGCACGTCGTGCTTGCGCGCCAGTTCCTCGTAGACGGGGTTGAAGTTGCGCCCGTAGTCGCCGCCCATGTTGGGCGGGGCCACCATGCCGGCGAGGAGCACTTCGGTTCCCGGCCGGGCCGTGAGCCGGGCAAGGATCTCGTCGAGATTCTGCCGCATCACCTGGGGGGAGACGCCGCGCAGCGCGTCGTTGGCGCCCAGTTCCACGATCACCAGATCGGCGCTTTCGGGAACCGACCAGTCCAGCCGGGCGAGCCCCGCCGAGGTCGTGTCGCCCGAGACGCCCGCATTGATCACATCGACATCGTAGCCGCGCGCGCGCAGCGCCGCCTGCAATTGCTCGGGAAAGGCTTCGCCTGGCCCGACGCCGTAGCCCGCGACCAGGCTGTCGCCGAAGGCCACGACCTCCAACCGCTCCTGCGCGACCGCCGCCGCCGGGGCGGCAAGAAGGACGAGCGCCGTCACGAAGGCGAGAAGAGAGGAACAAAGCGGTTGGAAGCGCTGCATCGTGAGGCCATATGTCGGTTCGTTGCGGTGCGGCAGGACTGCCTCGCAAGGGGCGGAATTTCGGGAGAGGCTCAAGGCCACTCCGGCGGCTGCGGCTTCGAGGGGAGCCGTGGTGGCGTAAGATAGGGAGGCGAGCGGCGTGGCAGAACCTGCGATCCGATTACAAAAGGTTCATCTGACGCTCGGCCAGGGCCGGGGCGCGGTCCATGTCCTGAAAGGCGTCGATCTCAGGGTCGAGCGGGGCGAATCGGTGGGCATCGTCGGCCCCTCGGGCTCGGGGAAGTCCACGCTGCTGATGGTGCTGGCGGGGCTCGAGCGAGCGGACGAGGGCGTGGTCGAGATCGCCGGCCAGTCGCTTCAGGGGCTTTCGGAAGACCGGCTGGCCGCCTTTCGCGGCCGCCATGTCGGCATCGTCTTCCAGTCCTTCCACCTCATTCCCAACATGACGGCGCTGGAAAACGTGGCGGTGCCGCTGGAACTGGCGGGCCATGCCGATGCCTTCGCACGCGCGCGGCGCGAGCTGGAGGCCGTGGGCCTGGGCCAGCGCGCGGACCATTATCCCGGCTCGCTCTCCGGCGGCGAGCAGCAGCGTGTGGCGATCGCCCGCGCGCTGGCACCCGAGCCCGCCATCCTGATCGCGGACGAACCAACCGGCAATCTGGACGCCGAGACCGGCGCGACCGTCGCCGACCTTCTCTTCGCCGAGCGCGAGCGGCGCTCGATGACCATGGTGCTCGTCACGCACGACAAGACGCTGGCCGCGCGCTGCGGGCGCGAGGTTTCCGTGCGCTCGGGCGAGATTTACGACGACGGTCGGTCCGCCGCCCTTTCGAGCGCCGCCGAATGAGCGCGGGCGATGCGACGAGGCCGGCGGGCGATCTGAGGCTCGCCTGGCGCTTCGCGTTGCGCGAGATGCGCGGCGGCCTGAAGGGCTTCTACATCTTCCTCGCCTGCATCACGCTGGGCGTGGCCTCCATCGCGGCCGTGAACTCGGTCTCGCAGATGATGACACAGGGCATCGCCCAGGAGGGGCGTGCGATTCTGGGCGGCGACATCCGCTTCGGCCTCGGCCAGCGCCTTGCGACGCCGGATGAAGAGGAGTGGATGCGCGGGCAGGGCGCCGTCGCCCGGAGCGCAACCATGCGCTCCATGGCGCGCCTCGCCGATGGCAGCGATCAGACCTTGAGCGAGATCAAGGCGGTGGACGGGGCCTATCCGCTCTACGGCGCGGTGCTGACGGAGCCCGCCGAGCCGCTGCCGAGCCTTCTGGAGGCGCGGGACGGCCGCTTCGGGGCCGTGGCGCCCAGCGAGTTCTACGGCCGCCTCGGGCTCGATGTCGGAGACATCGTGCTTGTCGGCGATAGCGAGATCGAGCTTCGCGGCGTGCTGGCGCGAGAGCCGGACATCCTCTCCGACGGCTTCGTCTTCGCACCGCGCCTTATGCTGTCGCTGGAGGGGCTGGCGGCCACCGGCCTCGTGCAGCCGGGCAGCCTGGTGGAGAACATCTACAAGATCCGCCTGTCCGAAGGGCGCGACGGCGCGACGGCCTCGGAAGAGGCGGGTGAGCGTTTTCCAGACGCGGGCTGGAGCATCCGCACCTCCGAGCGGGCCGCCCCCGCGCTCCAGCGCAATATCGAACGCTTCTCGCAATTCCTGACCCTGGTGGGCCTCACCGCCCTCATCGTCGGGGGCGTCGGCGTCGCCAATGCCGTGAACGCCTATCTCGACGCCAAGCGCCCGGTGATCGCCACGTTCAAGTCGCTGGGCGGCGGGGGGCGCTTCGTCGTGTCCATCTACCTTTTGCAGATCATGACGCTGGCGGGGGTGGGCATTGTTCTGGGGCTCGTTCTGGGGGCACTGGCGCCTTTCGCGACCGCCGGGTTCCTCGAAAGCGTCATTCCCGTCTCGGCCGACGCCTCCATCTATCCCGGCGCGCTGGCGCTCGCCGCCCTGTTCGGGGCGCTGACGGCGCTGGCCTTCGCCCTCCTGCCGCTCGGCCGCACGCGGGACGTGGCCGCGACGGCGCTGTTCCGCACCGGCGGCACGGGCGAAAAGGGCCGCATCCGCTGGACCTATCTTGGCGCCTCGCTGGGCCTAGCGCTCGTCATCGCGGCGCTGGCGATCTTCATCGCCGAGGACCGTCGCATCGCATGGACCTTCCTCCTCGCCACGGCCGCCGCCTTCGTCATTCTGCGCGTGGTCGCCTTCGTCATCCAGAAGCTGGCCGCGCGCGCGCCGCGCGTCTCATCCACGCCGCTGCGCCTGGCCATCGGCAACATCCACCGGCCGGGCGCGCTCACCGCCTCGGTGGTGCTCTCGCTCGGGCTCGGGCTGACGCTGCTGGTGGCGCTCACCTCCATCGACGCCAATCTGCGCTCGGAGATCGGCACCAACATCGCGTCTCGCGCGCCGAACTTCTTCTTCGTGGACATCCAGGGCGCCGAGCTGGAGGCTTTCCGCGGCGAGGTGGGGCGGCTTGCGCCTCGGGGCGAGCTGCAGTCCGTTCCCATGCTGCGCGGGCGCATCACCGCGCTGAACGGCACCGACGTGCGCGAGCTGGAGGTGCCGCCCGAGGGCGCCTGGGTGCTGCGTGGCGACCGGGGGCTGACCTACGCGGACGAGGTGCCGGCGAACTCCACGCTGACGAGCGGGGAGTGGTGGCCGCAAGGCTATGACGGCGAGCCCCTCGTCTCCTTCGCCGCGCAGGAGGCGGGCGAGCTCGGCCTCTCCATCGGCGATACGGTGACGGTGAACGTGCTGGGGCGAACGATCACCGCGCGCATCGCCAATCTTCGCTCGGTGGAGTGGGAATCGCTGTCGATCAACTTCGTCATGGTCTTCTCGCCCAACACCTTCGCGGGTGCGCCGCACGCATGGCTGGCGACGCTCGAAATGCCGGATGCCACCTTCGAGGAGGAGCGGGCCGTGCTGTCGGGCGTTTCCAACGCCTTTCCGGCGGTGACGAGCGTTCGCGTCGGCGAGGCGCTCGACGCGGTGAACGACCTGATCGCGCAGCTTGCGCTCGCCATCCGAGCGGCGGCTGCGGTGGCGCTGGTCGCCTCAGTGCTGGTCCTTTCCGGGGCGCTCGCCGCCGGCAATCGCGGCCGCGTGCACGACGCGGTGGTTCTGAAGACGCTGGGGGCCACGCGCGGCACGCTGATCCGCGCCTACGCGACGGAGTACGGGCTGCTCGGCGCGGCCACCGCGCTGTTCGCCGTGGGCGCGGGCGCGCTCTCGGCGTGGTTCGTCATCGCGCGCATCATGCAGTTGCCCTTCTCGCTCGACTGGACGGTGGCGCTGGCCACGCTCGTGCTCTCTCTCGTCCTGACCGTGGGATTCGGCCTCGTCGGCACATGGCGGGTGCTGGGGCAGAAGGCGGCGCCGGTCCTGCGCGAGCTGTAACGCGAGCGCAGGTTGCAGAAATGACGGGCCGGGGCGCGAGCATAACGCGAATTTAATCGTGGAATGTTCGATTCCTTGGTGGGAAGCGCCTTGCGCTCTTGTTTAACCGGGAAGGCTTGCGCATATTTCAACATAGGCAGGCTGGGCGTCCCGCCAGCGGCGCCTTTGCGTGCGTGGGACGAGACCTCGAAGAGGTCGCCCGGGACATCTGCATTTCCCTTCGGCACGGAAGGGAGATGCAGATGTCCCGCACGCAGACACCGGACGGGACACGCAGAAAGGACAAACGACAATGGCTGATTATCGGAACTACGGCGCGAGGGTGCCGGCCGCCGGTAACCGCGCGGATGTGCAGATCGACCAAGGCCTGCGCAGCTACATGCTCAAGGTCTACAATCTGATGGCGGCCGGGCTCGCCATCACCGGCGTGGCCGCCTACGGGCTGTTCATGCTGGCGACTTCGGGCACGCCCGTCGATGGCGGCGCGCAGATCCGGCCCGATATGTGGCTCACGCCGCTGGGCGTGGCCGTCTTCACCTCGCCGCTGCGCTGGGTGCTGATGCTCGCGCCGCTGGCGCTGGTCTTCTTCCTGTCCTTCCGTGTGCACAAGATGAGCCTGGGCGCCGCGCAGGCGACCTTCTGGAGCTACGCGGCCCTTGTAGGCCTGTCGCTCTCCACGATCTTCCTCGTCTTCACGCAGGAGTCGATCGTCCAGGTCTTCTTCATCACCGCCGCCTCCTTCGGCGCGCTGTCGCTCTTCGGCTACACCACCAAGCGCGACCTCTCCGGCTGGGGCTCCTTCCTGGTGATGGGCCTGTTCGGCGTCATCATCGCGATGATCGTCAACATCTTCCTGCAGTCCTCGGCGCTCGGCTTCGCCGTGTCGGTCATCGGCGTTCTCGTCTTCGCCGGCCTGACCGCCTACGACACGCAGCGCATCAAGGAGATGTATTTCGAGGGCGACGACACGCTGGTGGCGGGCCGCAAGGCCATCATGGGCGCGCTCTCCCTGTACCTGAACTTCATCAACATGTTCATGTTCATGCTGCAGTTCTTCGGCAATCGCGAATAATCGCGCGTCGCCTCGGCAGATGGCAGAGCGGGCGGCCTTCGGGCCGCCCTTTCCGTTTGCGCTTCCAGCTTCTCGTTGAGAAGGGTCGGGCAGGGGGCTAAGGAAGGCATATCAGCGATGTCTCTCTCCCCGAGTGTCCCATGAGCGCCTTCGTTCTTCGCCCCGCCCGATCCGCCGATATTCCCGCCATCACCGAGATCTACGAGCATGCCGTCCTGCACGGCACGGCCAGCTTCGAGCTGACGCCGCCCCGCGAAACGGAAATGGCCGCCCGCTTCGACACGCTGGCCGGGCAGGGCTATCCCTACATCGTTGCCTGCGACACGGACGGCACGGTCATCGCCTACGCCTATGCCGGCCCGTTCCGCACGCGCCCGGCCTATCGCTGGTCGGTGGAGGATTCGATCTATCTGGCGCCGGCGGCGCAGGGGCGGGGCATCGGCACGGCTCTGCTCGAGCGCCTCGTCGAACTGTGCGAGGAGGCCGGCTTCCGGCAGATGATCGCGGTGATCGGCGGTTCGGAGCACAAGGCCTCGATTCGCCTGCACGAGAAGCTCGGCTTTCGCCTGATCGGCGTCTTCGAGGGCTCCGGCTTCAAGTTCGGGCGCTGGCTCGACACGGTGCTGATGCAGAAGTCGCTGGGTGACGGCAAGGCGAGCCTGCCGAACGAGGGCGCCTATCCCGGTACGATCGCATGAGCACGGAGCGAACCGCGCTCGTCGTCATCGATGCGCAGAAGGCGTTCGAGGAATGGGAGGCCGCCGGCAGGCGACGCAACAATCCGCACGCCATGGACCGCATCGCCGATCTCCTGGCCGCGTTTCGCGCCGCAGGGGCGCCGATTTTCCATATCCGCCATCAGAGCCTTGCGCCCTCCTCATCCTTCGCGCCGGGGGCGAGCGGCGGGGAAGTCATGGACAAGGGACGCGAGGAACCGGGCGAGGTGGTGATCGTGAAGCGCGTGAACAGCGCCTTCATCGGCACCGACCTGGAATGGCGGCTGCGGGACGGAGGCGTGTCCCGGCTGGTGATCTGCGGTGTCACCACCAATCATTGCGTGGAGACGACGACGCGCATGGCCGGCAATCTGGGCTTCGAGGCGTGGCTGGTGCGCGACGCAGCCTGGACGTTCGACCGGGTGGGACCGGATGGCGACTACCACCTTGCCGAGGATATCCACGCCATGACACTGGCCAATCTTTCGGACGAGTTCGCCAGGATCGTATGGACCGAGGAGGTCGTAGCCGCCATGGCCGGCCTGCGCTGACAGGGTTGCCGGCACGCTTTGCTCCATAGCCGGCAAAGCATCATTGTGCAGTTGTTAATTTAAAAACGGGTCTCTCTTCGAGAAAAAGTGACCCGCTCTGATTGGAACTTCTTCATTCGACATAGTCTTAAGGTTTTTGATCCAGTTTACCCTGGTAGCCGATCAGGACCATGTCATGTCTATCCCGCTTCCTTTCAGTTCCGATGCCGAGGAGAGGCCCTCGTCCGGGGCCATCCTCAACGCGATCGGGCACCCGGTGCTGGCGCTCGATAGCGCGGGGCGGGTCGTCTTCGCGAACGGGGCGGCGCGGCAAGAACTGGGCGAGCGGATCGTGGGCCAGCCGCTCGATGCGATTTTTGCCGAAGGGGCTTTCGAGCAGATCATGCGTTCCGGCGCGGGGCCGCTGGCGCTGGTGAGCGCACGGGGCGGGCGGTACGAGGCGCGGGTCGGCATGGCGGTGGCCGCAGGTGCGGTGTTGAGCCTCACCTCGAGCGTCGGATGTGGTGCCGCGACGCAGGCGGAGACCGACGAGCTGACGGGGCTCGCGACGCGCGGTGGCCTGCATGAGGAATTGAGCCGGGCGCTTCTTTCCTCACGCGGGGAAGGGCAGGGCGTCGCGGTCCACTGCCTTGATCTCGACCGTTTCAAGATCATCAACGACACGCTCGGGCACGAGATCGGCGATCGCCTCATCGCCAAGGTGGCCAGCCGTCTGCGCGCGGCCTGCCGCAAGGGCGACTGCATCGCGCGGATCGGCGGTGACGAGTTCGTCGTGGTGCAAACGGGGGCCGGCTCGGCGGCGGATGCCGAAAGGCTTGCGAAACGGCTGGTCGACCTTGTGGGCCGCACCTACGTTCTTGGCGGCCACACCGTGAATATCGCGGCAAGCGTCGGGGTGGCCGTGCAGGAGGAAGGCCTTTCGGCCAGAGACCTGATGCGCGACGCAGAACTGGCGCTGCATGAGGCCAAGCGCGGCGGGCGCGGCCAGTTCCGCCTCTTCGAGACCGGCATGGACGCCTCGATTCGCGAGCGTCGCGAGCTTGAAGTCGATCTTCGCCGTGCGCTGGCGCTGCGGCAGTTCGAGCTTCATTACCAGCCTTTCCTCGAGCTCTCCGGTAATAAAGTGACGGGGTTCGAGGCGCTGCTGCGCTGGGACCATCCCACGCGCGGCCGCATTTCGCCTCTCAGCTTCATTCCGCTGGCGGAGGAAACGGGGCTCATCGGCAAGATCGGTGAGTGGGTTCTGCGCACGGCCTGCACCACTGCCGCCGGGTGGCCCGATCCTATGACGGTGGCGGTCAACGTCTCCCCCGTGCAGTTCAAGGACGGGACGCTGGTGGAGACGGTTCTGTCGGCGCTTGCGCAGTCGGGCCTGCCGGCGCACCGGCTGGAGATCGAGATCACCGAAAGCGCGCTGCTCGACGAGACGCAGAGCGTGCTGGCTGCCCTTGCCCGCCTGCGCGACATGGGCGTGCGCATCTCGATGGACGATTTCGGCACTGGCTATTCGTCCCTCAGCTATCTTCAGAAATTCCCCTTCGACAAGATCAAGATCGACCGCTCCTTCATCCAGGGCGCGAGCGAGAATCCCGAAAGCGCCGCCATTCTCAAGGCCATCGCCCGGCTGGGCTCCAGCCTCGGCATGGCGATCACGGCGGAGGGGGTGGAGACGGCCGAGCAGCTCGAGCGCATTCGCGGCGAGCATTGCACGCACGTCCAAGGCTATTTCACCGGCCGGCCGATGGCCTCCGCCAGTATCGGCGCGTTCCTTGATCGTTGACTTCGGAAACCACCATGTCCCTCTACCAGCTTGTCTATTACAGCCGGAACCATATCGCGGGCGAGGAGAGCGACCTTGCGCGCGAGGTCGAGGCCATCCTTGACACCAGCCGGCGCAACAATGAGCGCGCCGGCGTGACGGGGGCGCTCCTGTTCAACGCGGGCTGCTTCGCGCAGATTCTGGAAGGGCCGCTGGAGGCGGTGGAATCCACCTTCGAGCGTATCCAGCAGGACGAGCGGCACGGCGACGTATCGGTGCTGGCGATCGAGCCGATCGAAGAACGCAGCTTCGCGACATGGGCCATGGGGTTCGTCGGCCGTTCGTCGAAGAACGCGTATCGCTTCGCCGAAATCGGCCTTTCCAGCGGCTTCGATCCCGAAGCTCTGGACAAGGCACGCATTCATGCGCTGCTCAAGGACCTCGTCCGTGACGAAGAGGGGTTGGCGGCCTGACGGCTTCTATTCGCCCACCAGCTTCAGGCTCTTGTCGAAGACGCGCAGCACCTGGGCCAGATCGTGGCCCCGCTTCATCACCAGGCCGCCTGCGGCGATCACGCTGAAGGCGCCTTGCCGGCGCGCGAGCCTGGGGTCCTTCTCCACCCGGTAGATCGGCATCTCGGAGAAGCGGCGGAAGATGGAGAAGACGGCGCGGTCTTTCAGCGTGTCGATGGCATAGTCGCGCCATTCGCCCGCCGCCACCATCCGGCCGTAGACCTTCAGAATCTCCGACAGTTCGCGCCGGTCGAAGGATACGACGGTGGGAGATTGGCCGTTCTTCCGAATCGCGGCGAGATCGATCGGCGGCGGCAGTCCCTCCATACTCAATTCGCTTCCCGTCTTCCTCTGGAAACCCGTCCGCCATCGCGAACGACGCTTATCGTGACACCAAACGGGGCGCGGCGCAAAGCCGTTCCCCCGCGCGCGGCGTCAGGGCGTCAGCGTAAGCTGCGCGGCGGCGATGATGGGGCCGGGTTCGCCGCCCTCGCCCATCATCTGGACGAAGGCGGCACAGCCGGTGGCCCCACCATCGGGATCGGCCAGCATGGAAACGGGCATCTCGATATCCAGCGGCCTGTCCGCCAGCGCGCCAAGCACCCTGAAATAGCGGACGGAATGGCTGTTCTTCAGCTGCCGGCCCTGATTCTCGCCCCGTCCCACATTGGTCATGGTCTCGTTGCGAAAGGTGACGAGGACGAGCACGGGCTCCATGCCGGGGGAGTCGGTGGTGGGCCTGCCCTCGGCCCGCACCTGCAGCATCCGGTCGTTCAGCGTCAGGCGCACGCTGGCCGTGTCGCGCGGGCGCGTGTCGCGAATGGCGGCGTCCACCACGGCCTCGTGGGGGCCCGCGACCTCCGCCACGCCGTTGACGATCATCTGGGGAGTGTAGATCGAGCGCACGGCCAGCGCCTTGCCGTAGGCGCGCTGGCGCTCGGTGTTCTCGCGGCTGCCGAAGGCGTCCTTCCAGCCGATATAGTCCCAGTAATCGACATGGTAGGAGAGGGCGAGAATGTCGTCGCGCTCCGCCAGCGCGGAGAGAACCTTGTCGGCCGGGGGGCAGGATGCGCAGCCCTGGCTCGTGAAAAGCTCGACCACGCCGGACACCTGCTCGCTGGTGCCCACCATTTCCGCTCTCGCGGGCAAAGCGAGCGTCGACAGGGCGACCAGCGCGAGCACGCGGCGTCTGCTGATGGCGCACGGGGCGGAATGCGCGGGCGAAAGGTCGGGCTGGCGTGTCATGGGCAGACGCTAGCTACCGTCCCGGACACCGGCCAGTCAATTGCGGGTGAGAGGGAGGCCGGGCGCAAGCCCGGCCTCCTCGATGGCTGCCCGCCGCTCAGGCCGCGAGCTTGCGCAGGACGTAGTGGAGGATGCCGCCGTTGCGGTAGTATTCCAGCTCGTCCAGCGTATCGATGCGGCACAGAAGCTTCACGCGCTGCGTGGAGCCGTCGGCGCTCTCGATCACCGCTTCCATGGTCTGGCGCGGCTGAACCTGCGTCAGGCCCTCGATCGTCACCTTCTCGTCGCCCTTCAGGCCGAGCGACTTCCAGCTCGTGCCCGCCTCCGCGAAGACGAAGGGCGCGACGCCCATGCCCACCAGGTTGGAGCGGTGGATGCGCTCGAAGCTTTCCGCGATGACGGCGCGCACGCCGAGCAGCACGGTGCCCTTGGCCGCCCAGTCGCGCGAGGAGCCGGTGCCGTACTCCTTGCCCGCGAAGACCACCAGCGGAACCTCTTCCTCCTGGTACTTCATCGCCGCATCGTAGATCGGCATCACGTCCCCGGAGGGGTAGTGCCTGGTCATGCCGCCTTCGATGCCATCCAGCATCTGGTTCTTGATGCGGATGTTGGCGAAGGTGCCGCGCATCATCACCTGATGGTTGCCGCGCCGGGCGCCGTAGGAGTTGAAGTCCACCGGCCGCACCTGGTGGCTGACGAGATACTCGCCCGCCGGGCCGTTCGCCTTGATCGAGCCGGCCGGGGAGATGTGGTCGGTGGTGATCGAATCGAGGAACAGGCCCAGGATGCGCGCCTGCCGGATGTCCTGCAGCGGCTTGGGCTCCATGCCCATGCCCTCGAAATAGGGCGGGTTCTGCACGTAGGTCGAACGGTCGTCCCACTCGTAGGTCAGGCCGCCCGAAACGTCGATCCTGCGCCAGTGCTCGTCACCCCGGAAGACGTCGGCATAGCGCGATTCGAACAGGTCGCGCGTCACCGTCTTGCGGACGATCTCGGCGATTTCCTGCGTCGTCGGCCAGATATCCTTCAGGTAGACGTCGTTGCCGTCCTTGTCCTTGCCGAGAGGATCCTTGGTGATGTCCACGAACAGCGAGCCGGCGATGGCGTAGGCGACGACCAGCGGCGGCGAGGCGAGGTAGTTCGCCCGCACGTCCGGATTGACGCGCCCCTCGAAGTTGCGGTTGCCCGACAGGACCGAGCAGGCGACGAGGTCGTTCTGGTTGATGGCCTCGGAGATCGGCTCGGCCAGCGGGCCGGAATTGCCGATGCAGGTCGTGCAGCCGTAGCCCACGAGGTTGAAGCCCATCGCGTCCAGATCCTTCTGGAGGTCGGCCTTCTCCAGATACTCCGTCACCACCTGGCTGCCCGGCGCCAGCGAGGTCTTCACCCAGGGCTTCACCGTCAATCCCTTCTCGTGCGCCTTGCGGGCGACGAGGCCGGCGGCCACCAGCACATTGGGGTTGGAGGTGTTGGTGCAGGAGGTGATGGCGGCGATCACCACGTCGCCATCGGCAAGGCCATGGTCCGCGCCGGCCACATCGTAGCGCGCGCAGCTCTCATCGCCCGGCGTCTGCCCGGCGCCTTCGCCCATGTAGCGGGCGTCCTCGGCCGACTTGGCGGCGGCGCCCTGCTTGCGTCCGCCCTGAAGCTCCGCCAGCGCCTTGCGGAACTCGGAGGCGGCGTCCGTCAGCGCGACGCGGTCCTGCGGCCGCTTCGGGCCGGCGAGGGAGGGGACGACTGTCGAAAGGTCGAGCGAGAGCGTGTCGGTGAAGACCGGGTCCTCGACGCCGTCCTCGCGATACATGCCCTGCGCCTTGGCGTAAGCCTCCACCAGAGCGATGCGGTGCTTGTCGCGGCCCGTCGCCTCCAGATAGGCGATGGTGTCCTTGTCGATGGGGAAGAAGCCGCATGTCGCGCCGTATTCGGGCGCCATGTTGGCGATCGTCGCCTGGTCCTCGAGCGTCAGGTTCGAAAGGCCGGGGCCGTAGAACTCGACGAATTTGCCCACCACGCCCTTCTTGCGCAGCATCTGGGTGACGGTGAGCACCAGGTCGGTGGCCGTCGTGCCCTCGGGGAGCTTGCCCTCCATGCGGAAGCCGATGACCTCGGGAATCAGCATGGAGATGGGCTGGCCGAGCATGACCGCCTCGGCCTCGATGCCGCCAACGCCCCAGCCGAGGACGGAGAGGCCGTTGACCATGGTGGTGTGCGAATCGGTGCCCACCAGCGTGTCGGGATAGGCGATCGTCTCGCCGTTCTCCTCGCGCGTCCATACGGTCTGCGACAGGTATTCTAGGTTCACCTGGTGGCAGATGCCCGTGCCGGGAGGCACGACGCGGAAGTTGCGGAAGGCTTCCGAGCCCCAGCGCAGGAAGGTGTAGCGCTCGCCGTTGCGGTCGTACTCGACGGCCACGTTCTTCTCGAACGAATCCTTGTGGCCGAAATGGTCCACCATCACCGAGTGGTCGATGACGAGATCGACCGGCACCAGCGGGTTGATCTTGCGCGGGTCGGCGCCGAGCGCCTCGGAGGCATCGCGCATGGCGGCGAGGTCGACGACGGCCGGAACGCCGGTGAAGTCCTGCATCAGCACGCGCGCCGGGCGGTAGGCGATCTCGTGGCCGGCCGCGCCCTTGTCGGAGAGCCACTTCACCGTGGCGCGGATGTCGTTTGCCGAGACGGTGCGGTTGTCCTCGCTGCGAAGCAGGTTCTCCAGAAGCACCTTCATGGAGAAGGGCAGGCGGGAGGCGCCTTCGAGGCCGTTCTTCTCGGCTTCCTTGAGATCGAAATAGACGTAGCTCTTGCCGTCCACGGTCAGCGTGCGGCGGCTCTTGAAGCTGTCTGGATGGGTTTCAGACATGGGGCTCTCGTTCCTTCCCGAACCAATGATGTCCGAAAGGCGAACGCCCCCGCGCGCCGGCGCGGCGCGCTGGAAAAATGCGGGTACGACCATTTCCGCCCGTCCGCCTCGAGGCCCGCGAGCGGGCCACATGAGATCGGCGCTATGACTCCACGCCGGTCGCTGGAGTGGTTGGCCGCCTTATAGGCAAGTTTGTAATCGCTATAAAGGGTGTGCGAGCATGATCGCGAACGAATTTGCGCGAAAGATGCGCCGCAAGGAGCGCACCGCTTGCCTTTCCGCCCCCGCGCCAACAAGAAGGCGCGGGCGAAGGGCCGGATTTCTCATGGGCGCGATCACCATCACCCTGGAAGGGCTGACGACGGGGCGGGGCGGGGAGGCGCTGGGCGCCCCGCTCGACCTGAGGCTGGCATCGGGCGAGGCGCTGATCGTCACGGGGCCGAACGGCGCCGGCAAGTCCACCCTCATCCGCACGCTGGCGGGGCTACTGCCGCCGTTGCGCGGCCAGGTGCGCCTCGGCGGGGCGCTGGCGCCGGACGGTGAGCCCGCTCGCCAAGTCGGCGAGATCGCCCATTATCTCGGCCATCGCAACGGCCTGCGCGCCGGGGCTCGGCTCTTCGACGAACTCGCCTTCTGGCACCGCTTCCTGGGCGGCGAGTCGCGAGAGGCGACGGGCGCCGTCGAAGCCGGGCTGGAGGCGGTGGGCCTGCCGGGGCTGTCCGGGCTTTCGGTTGGGCATCTCTCGTCCGGCCAGCAGCGGCGCGCGGCCATCGCCCGGCTTCTGCTCGTGCCGCGCCCGCTCTGGCTTCTCGACGAGCCCACGGCCGCGCTGGACGCCAAATCGCAGGCCCGCTTCGCCCGTCTGGCGCAGGCGCATCTTGAAGGCGGCGGGCTGATCGTGGCGGCCACTCACCAGCCGCTCGGCGTCGAGGGGCTGCGCGTCGAGCTGGCCGCCCCGCCGCAGGAGGACCGGCCATGATGGCGGTGATCCGGCGCGACATGGCCGCCCATCTTGCAGGCGGCGGCGGGGCGGCGACGGGGCTCGTCTTCTTCCTCGCCGTCATCGCCACCATTCCCTTCGGCCTCGGGCCGGACCTTGCGCTCCTGTCGCGCGTGGGGCCGGCGATCCTCTGGATCGGTGCGCTGCTGGCCACGCTTCTCGCTCTCGACCGGCTGTTCCAGGCCGACCGGGAGGACGGCTCCCTCGACCTCCTCATCGCCGGCCCCATGCCGCTGGCGCTGACGGTCGCGGCCAAGTGCGCGGCGCTGTGGCTCGCCTGCGTCCTGCCGCTGGTGCTGGCAAGCCCGCTGCTCGGCCTGTTTCTGGCGCTGGCGCCGGGAAGCATCCTCGCCGTCTTCGTCAGCCTGCTGGTCGGCACGCCCGCGCTGGTCCTCGTCGGCGCGGTGGGGGCTTCGGTGGCGGTCGCGCTGCCGCGCGGCGGGCTGCTCGTGTCGGTGCTGGTCCTGCCGCTGGCCATGCCGGTTCTGATCTTCGGCGTCGGCGTGGCGCAGGCCGCCGCCGCCGGGGCAGCCTTCGGCCCGCCCCTGATGCTGCTCGCGGCGCTGACGCTGTTCTTCGCCGTCATCGGGCCGTGGGCCTCGGCCGCGGCCCTCAGGGCCTCGGCCGACTGACAGGGAGGGAAGCGGGGCATGGCCTGCCGCTGGCTCGGGCGGCTGACGATATCGGGATTTGCGGGGGCGGCCGGGATTATCTAAGAACGATTCCATGAGCGACATCGCCGCCAGACGCTGGAGCGTCTCCGCACTCGCCAACCCGACGCGCTTCATGGAGCTGTCGGCGCGCGTGCAGCCGTGGGTCTACGGGGCCGCGCTTCTCGCGCTCGGCTTCGGCCTGTGGCTCGGCCTCACCGTTCCGCCGGACTACCAGCAGGGCGAGACGGTCAAGATCATGTTCGTCCACGTGCCCTTCGCCTGGGCCTCCATGATGGTGTGGAGCGTGATGAGCGTTTCGGCGCTGGGCGTGCTCGTCTGGCGCCATCCGCTGGCGGATGTCGCCATCAAGGCGGCCGCCCCGCTGGGCGCCGTGTTCACCGCGCTGGCGCTGCTCACCGGCTCCATCTGGGGCCACCCCATGTGGGGCACGTGGTGGGTATGGGATGCGCGGCTGACGAGCGTCTTCGTGCTCTTCCTGATGTATCTGGGGCTGATCGGCCTGACGCGCGCCTTCGAGGAGCCGGGCCGCGCGGGGCGCCCGGCGGCAATCCTCGTTCTGGTCGGCTTCGTCAACATCCCGATCATCAAGTTCTCGGTGGACTGGTGGAACACGCTGCACCAGCCCGCGAGCGTCATCCGCGCGGCGGGGCCGGCCATGCCGGGCGTCTATCTTCAGCCGCTCCTGCTCGTCGCGCTCGGCGTCTCGCTGCTTTTCCTGGCGCTGCATCTCACCGTCATGCGGACGGAGGTCGTGCGCCGGCGCGTCCACGCCCTCTCGCGGCGCGCGGCGCGCGGGGCTGGGGAGTAGGGCCGATGGGCGATTATCTCGTCTATGTCGTCTCGGCCTACGGTTTCTCGGGCCTGGCGCTGGCCGGCCTCGGGCTGTGGGTGTTCCTGGACGCGCGCGCCGCGCGCGCCCGGCTGGCGAGCCTGGAAGAGATGGGCGTGCGTCGCCGTTCCTCAGCCAGGCCGCGCGAGGGGGCGGCGTGACCGCGCCCGCCGCCGCTGCCCGCCGCCGCCCCTTTCTCGTGGCGCTTCCGCTGCTCGTCTTCGGGGCGCTGGCGGCGATCTTCCTCACGCAGCTCCTGTCGGGGCGCGACCCGCAGGCGCTTCCCTCGGTGCTGATCGGCCGCCCGGCGCCGCAGACCTCCCTGCCGCCGCTGGAGGGCGCCGCGGTGCCGGCGCTGGAACTGCCCTCGGGCGGCACGGGCCGGCCCGTGCTGGTGAACGTGTTCGCGTCCTGGTGCGGGCCCTGCCGGCAGGAGCATCCCATGCTTATGGCGCTCGGGGAGGATTCGCGGCTCGATCTGGCGGCGATCAACTACAAGGACAGGCCGGACCGGGCCCTCGCCTTTCTGGACGAGCTGGGCAATCCCTTCGATGCCATCGGCGTCGACGGAACGGGTGCGGCGACGATCGACTGGGGCGTCTACGGCGTGCCCGAAACCTTCCTCGTTTCCGCCGACGGGACGATCCTCTGGAAGCAGACGGGGCCCCTGACGCAAGCCTCCGTGGACACCGGCCTCATCCCCGCTTTGGAGGCTTCGCTGGCGCGCTAAAACATTTCCGGTGACAACCGGATCGCCTCCAATGCTCCATCTGTTCGTTTCCACGCAATGCGAACGCGAAATCGGTTCCCGCTCTTGCTGGAACTGCTTTAGAGGCAGAACGAGAAGACCGCGTCGCGGATGATCCCGGCGCCCTGCGCGTCCCACAGGGTAAGTCCGAACAGCGCCAGCGCGAGCGCCGCGCCGTGGGCGATCAGGGACTGCGGGCTCGTCATCGCGCGCCCTCCATCGAAAGCCGCGCCACCGGCGCGTCGCGGATCGGCCAGTTGAGGAGGCCCGCCATGAGCGCGAGAGCGATCGAGGCGGTCCAGGCCAGATCGTAGGAGCCGGTCGCCTCATAGGCAAGACCGGCCGCCCAGGCGCCGAAGAACGCGCCGAGCTGGTGGAAGAGGAAGACGATGCCGAAGAGCGTCGACAGATAGCGCACCCCGAAGATCTGCCCCACGAGCCCGCTGGTCAGCGGCACGGTGCCGAGCCACAGAAAGCCCATGGCGGCGGCGAACAGCGTGGCGGAAAGGGGCGAGAAGGGCACCGAGAGAAAGAGGGCCATGATGGCCGCGCGCCCGAAATAGATGCCCGACAGGACGTATTTCTTGCGGAACCGGTCGGCTGAGAGACCGAAGAGATAGGAACCGATGATGTTGAACAGGCCGATCAGCGCGAGTGCGCGAGCGCCCACGGCCGGATCGAGCCCGCGATCGGCGAGGAAGGCCGGCAGATGCGTGCCGATGAACGCGACGTGGAAGCCGCAGACGAAGAAGCCTCCATTGAGCAGCCAGAAGCCCGAATGGCCCGAGGCCTCCCGCAGGGCCTCGCCGAAGGACTGGGTGGAGATGCCCGCCTGCTGCCTCGGCCGGCCCGCAATGCCGATGGCGAGCACCGCGATGGCGGCCGCCAGCGCGGCGAAGATGAGGAAGGTCTCGCGCCAGCCGAACGAGCCGATGAGCCCCTGCGCCAGCGGCACGAGCAGGAACTGGCCGAAGGAGCCGCCGGCGGTGACGATGCCGGCGGCGAGCCCGCGCTTTTCGGGTGGCACCGCCCGCGCGGCCGCGCCGATGACGACGACGAAGGTGACGCCGGTCATGGCGAGGCCGACGAGGAAGCCCAGAGTGAGGTTGAGGCCGAGCGCGGTCGCGCTTTGCGAGGCGAGGATCAGGCCCAGCGCATAGACCGCCGCCCCGGCCGCCGCCACGCGGCCCGCCCCGTGCCTGTCCGCCAGCGCGCCGATGAAAGGCTGGGCGAGCCCCAGAATCAGGTTCTGCACCGCGATGGCGAGGCCGAAGGCTTCGCGCCCGACCCCCAGCTCCAGCTCGATCGGCCGCAGGAAGAGGCCGGACGACTGGCGAATGCCCATGGCGATGGTAACGATCGTCGCCGCGCAGGCCAGCACGATCCACGGATTGCGGACGGGGGAGGAGGGGGAAACAGACATCGCGGCGCCGATCCTTCGATGCCGGACACCGGGCCCTTGCCCTCTTCCGGCGCAGGATCGTGGCCTAGGCCGCTTCTCCTGCCCGGTCAATCGCGTTCGGCGTGCCTCAGGCGGTCTTCGCTTCCTCGGCCGTGCGGCGGATTTCCTCCACGAGGCTGTCTTCCAGGCCGAGCCGTGCGGCCAGCATGGCCAGATAGGCGCGCTCGGCCGGGTGGTCGGCATCCACCGCCAGGACCGAGGCCAGGTAGACCTCGACGGCGATTTCCGGGGCGCTCGCCTCGGCCACCAAATCGTCGATGCTCCGGGGCCGGCGCATCTCGTCCATCAGGAGGCCCTTTTCCTCCGGGTCGAGCTGAAGCTCGTCGATCCGCCCGAAGATCGCCTGTTCCTCGCCGGCGTCGATATAGCCGTCCGCCTTGGCCGCGGCGATCATCGCGGAAAGGAGCAGGCGCGCGCGCTTGTCCGCCTCGCTCTCGGGCGGCAGGAAGACGGTGCCCTGCGCGGAAGGAACCTCGCCGGCCGGCACCGGACGCGGCAGCGCCCCTTGCGAGCCGAAGCCGCCTGCCGCGCCGGCGCCACCGCCCTGGCTGGCCTGATAGTTCTGCCAAGCCTTGTAGCCGAGGCCCGCCACCAGCGCGAGGCCGCCCAGCTTGATGGCGCTGCCGCCCAGCTTCTTGGCGTTCTTGCCGCGCAGGAGATAGCCGGCCAGACCGCCCGCGAGCGCGGTGGGAATCTGGCCGCCCAGCCCGCCGAGGCTTCCGCCCAGTCCGCCCCCGCGACCGCCCGACCCGCCAAGGGCTCCGCTCAGGATCTTGTCCAGCCCGCCGGGCAGGCCGCTTCCGGCCCCTTGCGTGCTTCCGACGCCGCCGGGCCTTGCCTGCCCGGTGCCGAGAAACTGGTCGAGAAGTCGCTGCGCGTCGATCATGGCCGCCTCATTTCGTTGGTGAGACCCAAGCTGGGGAGGCGAAGGAGCTTCGGCAATAGCCTGGCTAGCGCCGTTCTTCGAAAAGCGGCTCCAGCGAATGGCGCTTCAGGAGCGGCATCTGCATGAGCATGAAGCCGATGGTGAGCGGCATGGTGCCCCAGACCTTGAAGGCCACCCAGAAGTCTGTGGAGGTGAAGCGCCATACGGCTTCGTTCAGGATCGCGAGGAAGATGAAGAACAGCCCCCAGCGCAGCGTGAGCTTGCGCCAACCCTCCTGGTCGAGCTTGAAGGCCTGGTCGAAGACATAGCCCAGCAGCGCCTTGCCGAAGAGGAGGCCGCCGAGGAGGATGGCGGCGAAGATGCCGTTGACGATGGTCGGCTTCATCTTGATGAAAAGCTCGTCCTGGAGCCAGAGCGTCAGCGCGCCGAACACGAGAACGAAGACCCCCGAGACGATGGGCATCATCGGCAGCGTCTTCGTCAGCGCATAGGATACGGCGAGCGCGGCGAGGGTGGCGACCATGAAGAGGCCCGTCGCCACGAAGAGCGGCCCGCCAAGCGCGCCGAGCGCCGGAAACGCCTCCACCACCCACTCGGCGCGATTGTTGGCGAAGAAGAAGACCACGAGCGGCCCCAGCTCCAGCGCGAACTTCAGGAGCGGGTTGATCTGCGGCTTGCCCGGGGCGTTCGGGCCCTGTTCGACGATGCGCTCGCTCATGAAAACCTCTGTCTCGTCTCTCTCGTCCCGATATGGGGGCGCAAGCCGCCTATTTTCAGGCGGTGCCGGGCGCCGCCGCGCCGCGCAGGAAGGGCGCCGGCTCGGCGGTGGGGTACGTGCCGGGCACGAGGATCTCCTTGCCGACATTGCCGATGTCGCGATGCCCGCACAGCGCCATGGTCACGTCGAGCTCCTTGGCGATGATCTCGATGGCCTTCTCGACGCCGGCCTGACCGCCCGCTCCCAGGCCATAGAGGAAGGCGCGGCCGATGAACACGCCCTTCGCTCCCAGCGCCACGGCCTTCAGCACGTCCTGCCCGGTGCGCACGCCGCCGTCCATCAGCACCTCGATCCTTTCGCCCACCGCCTCCACGATAGCGGGCAGGGCGGCGATGGAGGAGAGCGCTCCGTCGAGCTGGCGCCCGCCATGGTTGGAGACGATGATGGCGTCCGCGCCGCTGGCGGCCGCGTTCCGCGCGTCCTCGGCGTCCAGAATGCCCTTGAGGATCAGCGTGCCGCCCCAGTAATCCTTGATTTCCTTCACATCGTCCCACGACAGGGCGGGGTCGAACTGCTCGGCCGTCCAGGCAGAGAGCGAGCTCATGTCCGAAACGCCCTCGGCGTGGCCGGCGATGTTGCGGAAGGTGCGCCGGTTCGTGCCCAGCATCCCCAGGCACCAATGCGGCTTGGTGGCGAGGTTCAGAATGTTGGCGAGCGTCGGCTTGGGCGGCGTCGTCAGCCCGTTCACGATGTCCTTGTGCCGCTGGCCGAGGACCTGGAGGTCGAGGGTCAGCACCAGCGCCGAGCATCCCGCCGCCTTCGCCCGGTCCATCAGCGCGCGCGCGAAGGCGCGGTCCTTCATCACGTAGAGCTGGAACCAGAAGGGCCTGGTCGTGTGCTCGGCTACATCCTCGATGGAGCAGATGCTCATGGTGGAAAGCGTGAAGGGGATGCCCGCCTTCTCGGCGGCCTTCGCCGCCAGGATTTCGCCGTCCGCGTGCTGCATCCCCGTCAGTCCCGTGGGCGCGAGCGCGACGGGCATGGAGACCGGCTGCCCGGCCATGGTGGAGGCGAGCGAGCGGTTGCGCATGTCCACCGCCACGCGCTGGCGCAGGCGGATGGCGGCGAAGTCGGTTTCGTTGGCGCGATAGGTCGTTTCCGTCCACGAGCCGGAATCGGCGTAGTCGTAGAACATTTTCGGCACGCGGCGTTTCGCCTTGATCCGAAGGTCCTCGATGGTCGTCACCGGCCGCGCCATGCGCCTGTCCCCGTTGCGTCTGCGGCCCTTATAGAAGCGAGGGTCGCGCGATGGGAAGCGTCACGCGGCGCGGCCGGCGATGGCGTCGGCGAAATCCCTCGCGCGGAAGGGCTCCAAGTCGTCGATGCCTTCGCCGACCCCGATGAAGAACACCGGCAGCTTGTGCCGCGCCGCGATGGCGACGAGGATGCCGCCGCGCGCCGTGCCGTCGAGCTTGGTCATCACGAGGCCGTTCACCCCCGCCACGTTGCGGAAGATCTCCACCTGTTGCAGGGCGTTCTGGCCGGTGGTGGCGTCCAGCGTCTGGAGCACGGTGTGGGGGGCGTCGGGGACGCGCTTCTTGAGCACGCGCACGATCTTCTCCAGCTCGGCCATCAGCTCCGCCTTGTTCTGGAGGCGGCCGGCCGTGTCGATGATGAGCACGTCCGAGCCGTTGGCCACCGCCTCGTCATAGGCCTCGAAGGCAAGGCCCGCCGCGTCCGCGCCGATGGCCTTGGCGACCACGGGCGAGTTCGTGCGCTCGCCCCATATCTTGAGCTGCTCCACGGCGGCGGCGCGGAAGGTGTCGCCGGCGGCGAGCGTCACCTTCAGCCCGCCGCGATGCAGCTTGGCGGCCAGCTTGCCGATGGTCGTGGTCTTGCCGGTGCCGTTGACGCCGACGACGAGGATCACATGCGGCTTGACCGAAAGGTCCAGCTCCAGCGGGATGGCAACGGGCGAGAGCGTCTTCTCGACCTCGTCGGACAGGATCGAGCGGACTTCGTCGCCGGAAATCTCGCGCCCGAAGCGGCCCTCGGAGAGGCGGGAGGTGATGCGGGTCGCCGTCTCCACGCCGAGATCGGCCTGGATCAGAACGTCCTCGAAATCCTGCAACGTGTCCTCGTCGAGGCGTCGCTTGGTGAAGAGCGAGGTGATCTGGCCGGACAATTGGCCGGACGAGCGCGACAGACCCTCGCGAAGGCGCTGGAACCATGTGGTCTGCGTCACCGCCGCGGGCGTGGCGATGGCCTCGGGCGCGGTGCGCACGCGCCAGCCTTCGCTATCGGCCGCCGGCGGGGCGGGCACGGGCGCAAGTCCCGGCACGCCTTCCAGCGGCGTCTGGCCCATGTCGAGCCGGTCGGGCGCGTCGGCGAGCGGATCGGCGGCGCCCGCCTCCTCGGGCTCCGGCTCGAGGGGAGCGTCGAGCCAGGCGAATTCGTCGCTCTCCCGCGCAGAGGGTTCGGGCTCGGGCTCCAGCACCACGGGCTGGGAGGGCGGCAGTGCGCCGCCGTCATTCTCGATCAGCGCGTCCTCGGCGTCCTGCGTCGCCGCCGGCCCGGCTTCCTCGGCCGGCTCCTCCAGCCACGAAAAGTCGGCCTCCGGCTCCTTCACCGGTGCCGCGGGCTCGTCCAGCCAGGAGAAGTCCTCTGAAACGGGGGCCGGGGCCTCTTCGGCGGGCAAAAGCGGCGCTTCCAGGAAGTCGGTGCCGGAGGCGGCGGCAGGCCCGTCTAGCTCTCCGATTTCAGAGTTTTTTTTTCCGCCGTCGCGTTCGCGGAAATCAGCGGCTCGATGCCGCCGCTGTCGGGCGCGTTCACATCCGCGCCCGCTTCCGTGTCCGTATCGGTGGAGGCGGCAGCCGGGTGATGCGTGTCTGCGTCCGGCGAGCCGGGAGCCCTGGCCGCGATGTCGGGCGCGGCGACGAGGTTCTCGCGCTCGGCCGAACGGTCGGCTTCCGGCTGCTGTCCGAAGGAGAAGATGCGGCGGAAAAAGCCTTTTTCCTCGGCCATGGGCGATAGGGTCCTTTTTCCGTGTTGGTCAGGCGGCGACGGCTTGCGGCGGGACGCCGACCAGGCGTTCGCGCTCCGTCCCGATGATGATAGTGTCCGCGACCTCGCCGGGGAGGCCATGGGCCAGCGAAACCAGTGTGAAGTCCTCCGCGCGGCCCAGGCCCTCTCGCTCCACCAGCACGCGCTGGCGCGTGCCGAGGCGCGATTGCAGGTGCCGCTCCACCGCCCTGGCCCCGGCCGCGCGCAAGCGGGCCGCCCGCTCCTTGGCGACGGCCCGGTCCACCTGCGGCATCCGCGCGGCGGGCGTGCCCTGGCGCGGGGAGAAGGGGAAGACGTGGAGATGCGTCAGGCCGCATTCCTCCACCAGCTTCAGCGTGTTGGCGAACATGGCTTCCGTCTCGGTGGGGAAGCCGGCGATGAGGTCCGCACCGTAGACGATGTCTGGCCGGGCCTGTCGCATGTCCTGGCAGAAGCGGATCGAATCATCGCGCAGGTGCCGGCGCTTCATGCGCTTGAGCACCATGTCGTCGCCCGCCTGGAGCGAAAGGTGGAGATGGGGCATCAGCCGCCTTTCCGAGCCGATGGCCTCGATCAGGGCCTCGTCGGCCTCCACCGAATCGATGGAGGACAGGCGCAGCCGCTCCAGATCGGGCACGTGGCGCAGGATGGACTGCACGAGGATGCCGAGCTTCGGCCTGCCGGGCAGGTCCGCGCCCCAGCTCGTCATGTCGACCCCCGACAGCACCACCTCGCGATAGCCGTTGGCGACAAGGCGCTTGATCTGGTCCACCGCCGCGCCCATCGGCACGGAGCGCGAATTGCCGCGTCCGAAGGGGATGATGCAGAAGGTGCAGCGGTGGTCGCAGCCGTTCTGCACCTGCACGATGGCGCGGGCGCGGCCCTCGATGGCGTCCACCATGTGCCCGGCCGTCTCGGTCACGCTCATGATGTCGTTGACGAGGATCTTCTCCTGCGCCGACACGCCGAAATCGGGCAGGGCGCGGTAGCTGGCGGCCTTCAGCTTGTCCTCGTTACCCAGAACCGCGTCCACCTCGGCCATGGCGGCGAAGCTGGCCCCGTCCGTCTGCGCGGCGCAGCCGGTGACGACGATGCGCGCGTCCGGGTTCTCGCGCCGCGCGCGGCGCACGGCCTGGCGCGCCTGGCGCACGGCCTCGCCCGTCACCGCGCAGCTATTGATGAGGATGGCCTTGCGTCCGTCCTCCCCCAGCCCCGCCGCGCCGGCCTCGCGCTTCATCACCTCGGCCTCGTAGGTGTTGAGGCGGCAGCCGAAGGAGACGACCTCGATGCCGCTCACGCCGCGCCCTCCTGCCGGTCGCGCACATGGTCGCCGGTCGCGGGGTCCAGCGTTCCCGACCACTCCCACTGCGCCGGCCCGGTCATCAGCACGTGGTCGTCCTCGCGCCATTCGATGAGGAGGTCGCCGCCCGGCACGGTGACGGTGACGCGCCTGTCCGTGCGCCCGGTGCGCGCGCCGCAGACGGCGGCCGCGCAGGCGGCCGAGCCGCAGGCGCGCGTCAGCCCGACGCCGCGCTCCCAGGTGCGGATGGTCATCGCGCCCCGGCCCGTGACCTGCGCGAGGGAGATATTGCAGCGCTCGGGAAAGAGCGGGTGGTTCTCCAGCACCGGGCCGAAACGGTCCAGCGCGTAGCTCCACACGTCCTCGCTCACCCAGAACACCGCATGCGGGTTGCCCATGGAGGCGACGGAGGGGGAATGCAGCACCGGCGCGTCTATGGGGCCGATCTGGAGTTCGATGGCGCGCGTATCGGCGAATTCCTCGGACAGGGGAATGTCGCGCCAGCCGAAGCGAGGGCGCCCCATGTCGACGGAGATCGACCCATCCTCGTGCTCGCGCGCCTCGAGGATGCCGGCGCGGGTCTGGAACAGGAATTCGCGCTGGCCCGTCTGCGCGCCGAGCGCCTGCACCACGCAGCGTGTGCCGTTGCCGCAGGCCTGCGCCTCCGTCCCGTCGGCATTGACGATGCGGATATAAGCGTCGGTTCCGTCCGTCACGGCATCGTGGATGGCCATGATCTGGTCGAAATGCGTCTCGAGGCGGGCGGCGAGCGCGCGGGCGGCCTCGGGCGTGATCCTGTCGTCACGCCCGCGCATGTCGGCCACGAGAATCTCGTTGCCGAGGCCGTTCATCCTCGCAAAGGGCACAGTCGCGTTCATGCGCGCCTATATGGCAAAGCTTCGCGCAAGACGCCAGCAGCCGTATAGGAGGCGGCCCCCTCAGCCTTCCCAATCCGTGCCCACGGGGTCCCGTTCGAGCTTGCGGCCCTCCCGCCGGATCTCGCGAGCCTCCTCGCGGTCGTTTTCGTCGGCCTCGTCGGGCATCTCCGCCTCGTCCGAGCGACCGGTCAGCGCCAGCTTGAAGTACATCGGGAAATGGTCCGAGCCGGAGGCCGGCATCCGCTTCATCTCCACGAGGTGGAAGCGCGCGTCGTGGAAGAGATGGTCGAGCGGCCAGCGCAGGAAGAAGAAGCGCGCGTCGAACGTGTTGTAGAAGCCGCGCCCCACGCGCGGGTCGAGAAGGCGCGAGAGCCGCTGGAACAGGCGCGTGGTGTTGGACCATGCCACGTCGTTGAGATCGCCCGTCACCAGCGCGGGAAGCGTGTCGTTCTCCACCAGCCCGGCCACCACCACGAGTTCCGCGTCGCGGCCGAGCGAATCGACATGCGGCACGGGCGGCTCGGGGTGGATGCAGTAGAGGCGGAAGCGCTGCCCGTCCCTGAGCGCCACGGTGGCGACGATGGAGGGAACCTCGTCCATCACCAGATAGTCCACCCGCGCCTCAACCAGCTCCAGCCGCGAGAAGAGGATCATCCCGTAGGAATTCTCCAGCGGATGGGAGACGACGTGCGGGTAGCGCTCCCGCAGCGGCTCCAGCGCGTCCGCCCATTTCCGGTCGGTCTCCATGAAGAGCGCGAGGTCCGGGTCGCTGCGCCTCGTGGTCTCTATGGCGAGCGCGAACTTCTCGTTCGATTCCTTGACGTTGAAGGAGAGGATCGAGACCGTGTTCGGCCCATCCGGGTCTCCCTCGTACTGGATGGATTCCTTGCCTCGAAGGGGCGTGAACTGGGCGATCGAGAAGCCCTGAGCGACGATGACGCTGACGAGGGTAACGACGAGGATCGCGTCCAGCACGCCGTCCTCGATCCAGACGAAGGTGACGACCAGGAGACCGAGCGCGACGAGGAGTATCTGGATGCGGGGGAAGGAGAAAACCCGCACGAAGCCGTGGGGAATCTTGAGGAAGGAGAGAATCGTGGCCGCGGCGGCCAGGAAGGTCAGTGTCGCGACGCTCGTCGTCAGCAGCATGGGCACGAACTCCGGCGGCCTCCATGAAAAGCGTGCCGCGCCCCCCACAACGCACGCCCCGCCGCCGCGATCCTTTAAACTGCGATAATGTGCGCTTGCCAAGCGCCGAGGGACGGCGAGGGTGGCGGCCCTTGACTTTGGGCGGGTATCGCTGTTGAAGATGTTCCCAAATCCGCGACCGATCCGTCCGCGACCCGCCGACCATGTCCCTCCTCAGGAGCCGCATGGAGGCCACCCTCCGCCAGCGAGTTTCGCCCGCGGAGGTGTTCCGCTTTGGCGTCGAGCGGTTGGATCGGGGATGGATCGTCCCCATTCTCCGGGCTCGCGGCCTAGCCGGGGCCAGCCGAATGGAAAAGGTGTAGCCGATGTTCTCTTCCCTTCAGGACCGCCTCGGGTCCATCCTGAACGGCCTTACCGGCCGCGGCGCATTGTCGGAGGCCGATGTCTCCGCCGCGCTGCGCGAGGTGCGCCGGGCACTGCTGGAGGCGGACGTCGCGCTGGAGGTGGTGCGCTCCTTCACCGACCGGGTGAAGGAGAAGGCGGTCGGCGCCGAGATTCTGAAGTCGATCAAGCCCGGCCAGATGGTCGTCAAGATCGTCCATGACGAGCTGGTCGCCACGCTCGGCACGGAAGGCGTCTCCATCGACCTCAACGCCCCGGCGCCGGTCACGGTCATGATGGTCGGCCTTCAGGGCTCGGGCAAGACGACCACCACGGGCAAGATCGCCAAACGCTTCACGGAGCGGCAGAAGAAGCGTGTGCTGATGGCCTCGCTCGACACGCGCCGCCCGGCCGCGCAGGAGCAGCTCCGGGTGCTGGGCGAGCAGACCGGCGTCGCCACGCTGCCGATCATCCCGGGACAAGGCCCGGTCGAGATCGCCGTGCGCGCCAGCCAGGCCGCGCGCCTGGGCGGCTACGACATCCTCATTCTCGACACGGCCGGCCGCACCCATATCGACGAGCCGCTGATGGCCGAGATGGCCGAGATCAAGGCGCGCTCGACCCCGCACGAGATCCTGCTGGTCGCCGACAGCCTGACGGGCCAGGACGCGGTGAACCTGGCGCGCTCCTTCGACGGGCGCGTGGGCATTACCGGCATCGTCCTCACGCGCGTGGACGGCGACGGGCGCGGGGGCGCCGCGCTCTCCATGCGCGCCGTCACAGGCAAGCCGATCAAGCTTCTCGGCACCGGCGAGAAGATGGATGCGCTGGAGGAGTTCCACCCCTCGCGCGTCGCCGACCGCATCCTGGGCATGGGCGACATCGTCTCCCTCGTGGAGCGCGCCGCCGAGAATATCGACGCCGAGCGCGCGGCGGCGATGGCGAAGAAGATGCAGTCGGGGAAGTTCGATTTGAACGACCTCGCCGACCAGATCGGCCAGATGCAGAAGATGGGCGGCCTCGGCGGCCTGATGGGCATGATGCCCGGCGTGGCGAAGATGAAGGACCAGATCGCGGGGGCCGGCCTCGACGACAGGCTCCTCAAGCGCCAGCTTGCCATCATCTCCTCGATGACCGCCTACGAGCGCGCCAACCCGGATGCGCTCAAGCATTCGCGCAAGAAGCGCATCGCGGCCGGCTCTGGCACGTCCTCGGCCGATATCAACAAGCTTCTGAAGATGCACCGGCAGATGGCCGACATGATGAAGGCCGTGGGCAAGGGCAAGGGCCCCGGCATCATGGGCAAGCTCATGGGCGGCCTCGGCGCCAAGATGGGGCTGCCGGGCGGGGGAATGCCCGCCGGTATGCCGGACCTGTCGAAGATGGACCCCAGGCAGATCGAGGAGATGGCCAAGGCCATGCAGGGCGGCGGCCTGGGAGGGCTGGGCGGCGGCCTGCCGAAAGGACTCCCGCCCGGCTTCGGTAGCGGCGGCCTGCCGGGGCTTCCCGGCGGCCTTCCCGGACTGCCCAGGAAGAAGTGACGCACATGGACAGACAGGACGACGACGCCCGCGCCATGCTGAGCGAGATTCGCTGCTCGATCGACAATATCGACGCCGCGCTCGTTCACATGCTGGCCGAGCGGTTCCGGCGCACGCAGGCGGTCGGCCGCCTGAAGGCAGAGCATGGCCTGCCGCCATCCGATCCGGCGCGCGAGCAGCAGCAGATCGCCCGGCTGCGGCGGCTTGCCGAAGATGCCGATCTCGATCCCGACTTCGCGGAGAAGTTCCTCAACTTCATCGTCCGCGAGGTTATCCGCCATCACGAGGCGATCGCCTCGGAGAAGAACAGCCAATCCCTTTGATCAGACGACCGTCAGGAGAAATGAAATGTCGCTGAAGATTCGCCTTGCGCGCGCAGGTTCCAAGAAGCGCCCCTACTACCATGTCGTCATCGCCGACGCCCGCGCGCCGCGCGACGGCCGCTTCATCGAGACCGTGGGCTCGTGGAACCCGATGCTGCCCAAGGACGCCGAGCGCGTGACGCTGAAGGAGGAGCGCATCAAGCACTGGCTCGGCGAGGGCGCCCAGCCCACCGATCGCGTGCTGCGTTTCCTGGACAAGGCGGGCATCGCCAACCGCCCCGAGCGCCAGAACCCGACCAAGGGCCTGCCGGGCAAGAAGGCCCAGGAGCGCGAGGCCGAGCGCAAGCAGCGTGAGGAAGATGCCCGCGAAGCCGCCGCCAAAGCGGCGGGCGAGGCGGAAGCCGCGGCCGAGTAAGCGACGGCTTATCGAAAAAAAGCATGGGAGACGGCGCTTTTCGAGCGCCGTTTCCTTTTGGGAAGCTATGATCGGTGTCGCCTGACGTTCACTCGCGCCCCGGACGCTACCCTTGATGCCTTCCAGCCCAGCCCGCCCCCTGCCGGAAGCCGCCAACGACATGGCCTCCGGCCTCGACGTCTTCGACCTCGCGCCGATCCCGCTCTGGCTGGAGGATTTCAGCGCGACGAAGCGCCGCCTCGAGCAGTGGCGCGCCGAGGGGCTCACCGACCTTCGCTCCTTCCTGCGCGAGGATCTGTCCCGCGTGGCGCAATGTTCCGGCTCCATCGACATTCTGGCCGTCAATTCGCAGGTGCTGGCGCTCTTCGAGGCGGAGAGCCTCGAGCAGCTCAAGAGCAATCTCGGCCTGATCTTTGCCGGGGAGATGCTGGAAACGCATCTGGAGGAGCTCGTCCAGTTGTGGGAGGGCGATCTCGGTTTCGCGGGCATGGCCGTCAACCACACGATCGGGGGGCGCCGCCTCGACATCCAGATCAGGGCGCGTGTCCTTCCCGGCCACGAGCAGGACTGGTCGCGCGTCCTCGTCTCGACCGAGGACGTGACGGAGCGCGAGGAGGCGCGCCGGCGCGCCGCGCGCAGCGACGCTTATTCCAAATGGCTCTTCGCCCATTCCCCCGTGTCGCTCTGGGTGGAGGACTTCTCGGCCGTCAAGCGGCTGATGGACGACCTTCGCGAGCGCGGCGTCTCGGATTTCCGCACCTTCACCGACGTGCATCCCGACTTCGTCGCGCGGTGCATGAGCGAGATTCGCGTCCTCGACGTGAACATCCACACGCTGGAGCTCTTCGAAGCCGCGAGCAAGGACGAGCTTCTGGCACGTCTCGGCGACGTGTTCCGCGATTCCATGCAGGAGCATTTCCGCGAGCAGCTCGTCGATCTGTGGAACGGCAAGTTCTTCCAGAGCCGCGAGGTGGTGAACTACGCGCTGGGCGGGGAAGCGCTGCATGTCCACATGCAGTTCACCGTGCTACCGGGGCATGAGGAGGACTGGGCGCTGGTGCAAGTGGCGCTGACCGACATCACCGCCCGCAAGAAGGCGGAGGCTTACCTCGAATATCTCGGCCGCCACGACGTGCTGACCAAGCTCTACAACCGTTCCTTCCATGTGGAGGAGCTCAACCGGCTCGAGCGCAAGGGCCCGCGCCCGGTCACGGTCGTGATCGCGGATCTGAACGGGTTGAAGGACATCAACGACACGCTCGGCCACGGCGCGGGCGACGAGCTGTTGCGCCGGGCCGGCGAGGTTCTGGGCGAGGCGGTGGAAAAGCCCTGCCACGCCTCGCGAATCGGCGGTGACGAGTTCGCGGTCCTGATGCCGGCGAGCGACGAATCGCAGGGTGAGCTTCTGATGGAGAGGATCGGAAAGCTCGTCGATCTCAACAACCAGTTCTACCCCGGCGCCACCCTGTCCTTCTCCCTCGGCGCAGCCACGTCCGCGCCGGGCGAGCGGCTGGAGGAAACCGTGAAGCGCGCCGACCTGCGCATGTACGAAGCCAAGCAGGCCCATTACGCGCAGTCCGGGCAGGGCCGGCGGCGGGTGAACGGGCCGTCCGCGTCTTGACCGCCGCTCCCTTCGGGCGGCAGAAGCCGGGCTGTCCCTCGATCGAGAAGCCGCAGTCCGTGAACGAACCAAGCCTCCCCAACCCCGTCCTCCTGGCCACCATCGGTGGCGCGCATGGCATCAAGGGCGAGGTGCGGGTGAAGAGCTTCACCGGGGAGCCGGAGGATATCGGCGCCTATGGCCCGCTTTTCGACGCCAAGGGCGCGCGCTACACGGTCAAGTCGGCCCGCCTGTCGAAGACGGTCGTGATCGTGCGCTTTGCCGAGGTGGCCGACCGCAACCATGCCGAGCGCCTGAACGGCACCGAGCTCTTCGTCGACCGCTCGGTGCTGCCTCGGGAGGGCGAGGACGAGTTCTACCACTCCGATCTCGTCGGCCTCGTGGCGCGCCGCCTCGACGGCGAAGTGATCGGCGAGGTGATCGCCTTCCATGATTTCGGCGCCGGCGATATCCTGGAGATCGCCCCGGACGGCGGGGCGTCGGTGATGATTCCGTTCACGCTCGAAGCGGTGCCCGAGGTCGACCTCGATCTGGGCCATATCCTCGTCGAGCCGGTGGCGGCGGGTCTGGAAGGCGCGGTGGAGGTTCGCGAAGGCGACGCCATCGAAGGGGAGGACAGGGCATGATCGTGGTTTCGGGAACGCTTCGACTGGCGCCGGAGGACCTGGCCGCGCTGCGCGATATGGCGGGCGAAACGATCGCGGCCACGCGCGCCGAGCCCGGCTGCATCGTCTATGCCTTCGCCGAGGATTTCGTCGAGCCCGGCCTCGTGCGCATCTACGAGGAATGGGAGAGCCGCGCGGCGCTCGACGCCCATGGCCGCACGGCGCATATCGCGGCTTGGCGGCAGGCGCTGGCGGGCGTCACCATCGTCTCGAGCGAGCTGAAGCTGACCGAGGTTGGCGCCTTCGAGCCCTTCGCCTGACGCGAGCCATGCCGTTCCGCGCCTCGCTCGTCACGCTCTATCCCGAGATGTTTCCCGGGCCGCTGGCCGTCTCGCTGGCCGGCCGGGCCCTGCAGCGCGGCGACTGGAGCCTGGAGACCACGCCCCTGCGCGAGTTCGGGGAGGGTCGCCACCGCATGGTGGACGATACGCCCGCCGGCGGCTCGGCCGGCATGGTGCTGCGCGCCGATGTGCTGGCGCGCGCCATCGACGCGGCCTCGCCCGAGGGCGATACTCGGCCGCGCCTGCTGATGAGCCCGCGCGGCCGCCCGCTGACGCAGCGCTTCGTGCGCGAGCTTTCGCAAGGGGGAGGGGCGGTCATCGTCTGCGGGCGCTTCGAGGGGGTGGACGAGCGGGTGATCGAGGGCCGGGGCCTGACCGAAATCTCCATCGGAGACTACATCCTCTCGGGCGGGGAGATGGCCGCGCTGGTGCTGCTGGACGCCGTGGTTCGCCTGCTGCCGGGCGTGATGGGCAATGCGGCCTCGGGCGATGCCGAAAGCTTCGAGACCGGACTTCTGGAGCACCCCCACTACACGCGCCCGGCGGTGTGGGAGGGGCGGAGCATTCCCGCTGTCCTCACCTCCGGCGACCATGGCGCGGTGGAGCGCTGGCGGCGTGCCGAAGCGGAGCGCATCACGGCCGATCGGCGCCCGGACCTTCTTTCCCGCCGGCCTGCTCTTCCCTCCGGCGCAGGGTCCAGAGGGAATTGATGCGCCGCTCGCGCGGCAGGCGGATCTTCTCGCGCGCCCATGTCAGGAGGCCGGCCGCGATGATCACGGCGATTCCCACGAAGGTGAGGCCGTCCACCGGCTGGTCGAACACGAAATAGGTGAAGGCGACCGCCCAGATCATCTGGCTGTATTGGGGCGGGGCGATCTGGCTGGCCGCGGCACGGCGGGCCGCCACCATCAGCGTCGCCTGCGCCACGGCGGCCAGGAGCCCGTAGCTGAGGAGGTAGGCCGTCTGGCGCGCGTCGGGCCAGACGAAGCCGGGCAGCATCAGCGCGCCGTTGATGACGGCGGGCCCGATGAGGCCCGCGCCGAACATGGAAATGCGCTTCTCCCGGCTTCCCAGGTGGCGGTAGATGATGACGGAGACCGCGCTGGACAGGCCGGCGATGGTGGCGGCCAGATGGCCGATATCCAGCACCCGGAAGCCCGGGCGCAGGACGATGAGAACACCGGCGAAGCCAAGGAACACCGCCGCCCATCGCCACGGGCCGATCTCCTCCTTCAGGAAGATGACCGACAGGATCGTCACGAAGAGCGGCATCAGGAAAATGAGCGCGAAGGCCTCCGGCATCGGCAACCGGGTGAAGGCGATGACGCTGGTCAGCGTGCTGAAGGTGGCAACCACGGCGCGCGCGATCCACAGGGGGCGGCTCGTGGTGGAGACGATGTCGCGCAGGCGCTCCCCCTTGCCGGCCACCAGAGGCAGAATGGCAAAGCCCAGCAGCGCGCCGGTGAAGGCCACCTGCGAGGAGGGCAGGGAGCCGCCCAGCAGCTTGATCGCCGCATCCGAGAAGGCGAAGATCGCATAAGCCAGGAAGGCGAGGAAAACACCGTTCGTCATGCGAATCGCCTCGCGGCCGGGAGCGGAAAGGCGCTGCATGCGCCCGCGGGGCTTTGGCCGCAAGCGCTGCTCCTGCATTCGAGCGATGCGGTTTTGCCATGAGGGCGTTCCGCGCGGGCCCGGCGGTGAGGGCCGGCCGCGGTTCCGCTGCCCCTTCGCGCCGCGCGGCCGGCCCCTCTCGACAGAGCCGGCCGTGCCGTGTAAGAGCGCGCGTGATCTCCTCGACAATAACTTGACCGTACCAACGGCCATGACCGGCCAAGCCGGCATGAAACCAAGATTGAGGCCAACGCCATGAACGTCATCGCCGAGCTGGAGGCCGCAGAGGCCCAGCGCATCGAAGCCATCCGCTCCATCCCCGCCTTTTCGCCGGGCGACACGCTGCGCGTCAACGTGCGCGTCACGGAAGGCACGCGCACCCGCGTGCAGGCCTATGAGGGCGTGTGCATCGCCCGTTCGGGCGGCGGCATCCAGGAGAACTTCACGGTTCGCAAGATCTCCTACGGCGAGGGCGTGGAGCGCGTCTTCCCGATCTACTCGCCGATGGTGGAATCGGTGGAGGTCGTGCGCCGCGGCCGCGTGCGCCGCGCCAAGCTCTATTACCTGCGCGATCGTCGCGGCAAGTCGGCCCGTATCGTCGAGGCGACCAACGCCCGCGCGCGCAAGCTGAACGACGCCGCCCGCGCGGTGGCCGCCGACGAGCGCGCCAAGGCGCAGGCCGAGAAGCAGGCCGCCAAGGACGCGGCCGAGTAAGCTCATCTTAGCTTCGTGCATTCTGAAAGAGCGGCTCCTTGCGGGCCGCTCTTTTCGTTTGGCGGGCGCTGCGACGACGCCGTTGTCGGGCGGGCGCCGCGATGTTAAATTGCAGCCCATGAACGCGATGCATGCTTCTGCCGGCCGCCTGCCGACGACGCTGGGTTTCTCCCCGCTCGACGACCGCTGCCGCCTGCCGGGCCGCTTCTTCTACCGGCGGCTGACCGCTTCGGGCCTTCTACGCTTCGCGTGACGGGCGGGCGCCTGGCGCCGTCCGATTTTGCCTTTCCCGAAAAGACGGGCCGGACGAGAGCTGCCGACGAGCGCCTCCGGCCACAAGGAGCCCTTGCAACGATGAGCCAAGCTCGCACGCTCTATGACAAGATCTGGGACGACCACCTGCTCGGCACCGTGGAGGGAGGCGCCGGCCTTCTGTATATCGACCGCCATCTGGTGCATGAGGTGACGAGCCCGCAGGCCTTCGAAGGCCTGCGCGTGGCGGGCCGGCGCGTGCGCCAGCCGGGCCGGACGCTGGCCGTGGTCGACCACAACGTGACGACGGGTGACCGCACCCACGGCATCGCCAACGAGGAAAGCCGCATCCAGGTGGAGGCACTGGCCCGGAACGCGGCCGAGTTCGGCATCGAGTATTACAACGAGCTGGACCGGCGGCAGGGCATCGTCCACATCATCGGGCCCGAGCAGGGCTTCACGCTGCCGGGCATGACCATCGTGTGCGGCGACAGCCACACTTCCACGCATGGTGCCTTCGGCGCGCTCGCGCACGGCATCGGCACCTCGGAGGTGGAACATGTGCTCGCCACCCAGACCCTCATCCAGGGCAAGGCGAAGAACATGCTGGTACGCGTGGACGGGCAGTTGCCCGAGGGCGTGACCGCCAAGGACATCATCCTGGCCATCATCGGCCGGATCGGGACGGCGGGCGGCACGGGCCACGTCATCGAATATGCCGGTGAGGCGATCCGCGCCCTTTCCATGGAAGGGCGCATGACGATCTGCAACATGAGCATCGAGGGCGGCGCGCGCGCGGGCCTCATCGCGCCGGACGAGACCACCTTCCGCTATATCGAGGGGCGTCCCCGCGCCCCCAGGGGCGCCGCCTTCGAGCAGGCGGTGGAATACTGGAAGACGCTGCAGAGCGACGAGGGCGCCCATTACGACAAGGTGGTGGTGCTCGATGCGGCGAACCTGCCGCCCATCGTCTCCTGGGGCTCCTCGCCGGAGGATGTGGTGGCCGTCGACGGCGTGGTGCCGGATCCGGAGGCCATCGCCGACGAGGCCAAGCGCGCCTCCAAGAAGCGGGCGCTCGACTATATGGGCCTGACGCCCGGCACGCGGATGACCGACATCACGCTCGACCGGGTGTTCATCGGCTCCTGCACCAACGGGCGCATCGAGGATCTGCGCGCGGTGGCCAAGGTGGTGGAAGGGCGCAAGGTCGCCGGCACCGTCTCGGCGATGATCGTGCCGGGGTCCGGCATCGTGAAGGCGCAGGCGGAGGCCGAGGGGCTGGACAAGGTGTTTCGCGAAGCCGGCTTCGACTGGCGCGAGCCGGGCTGCTCCATGTGCCTGGGCATGAACGAGGACCGCCTGAAACCCTATGAGCGCTGCGCCTCCACCTCGAATCGCAATTTCGAGGGGCGGCAGGGCTTCAAGGGGCGCACGCATCTCGTCTCGCCCGCCATGGCGGCGGCGGCGGCGGTGGCGGGCCGCTTCGTGGACATTCGGGAGTGGCCTGCGGCCTGAGGCGCCGCGCGCCGCTCAGGCGGCGCGCGATTCGTCCCGGTCGCCTGAGATCACGCGGTCCCGCCCATCGCGCTTGGCGCGGTAGAGATTGGCGTCCGCGCGCTGCATGGCGTCGGCCAGCGGCTCGCCCGCGCGCAGCGCGCTCACGCCGATGCTGGCGGTGATCCGGCGGCCGGCGAGGGGAGGCCCCCAGGCGATCTCGCCCAGCGCGCGGCGCAGGTCCTCCGCGAAGCGGTGGGCCTCGCGCGCATCGCCGTCCTCGAGAAGCACGGCGAATTCCTCGCCGCCCAGGCGCCCGACGATGCCGCGCCGGCCGACGGCGGTCTCCAGGAGATGGCCGATGCCCGCGATGGCAAGGTCCCCGGCCGCATGGCCGAAATCGTCGTTGATCGTCTTGAAGCGATCCACGTCCACGATCATCACCGCGCTACTGCCCGTCGCGCGCTCCTCGAAGCTTCGGGCCGCGTCCTCGAAGCCCCGGCGGTTCAGGACTCCGCTGAGGACGTCGATCTCGGAAAAGCGGCGCAGCTTCTCGATCATGTCGAGGCCGAGCGATACGAGGATCGTGACGGCGAAGAGGATGCCGATCACGCTGCTGACCATGTGGAACACATGGGACCATGGCGAGCCGCGCCAGTTCTCGAAGGTCAGGGGCTCCGAGACGCTGCCCGCCAGCAGAATGTTCTGCAGGGACAGGCCGATGACGAGCGCGAGCAGCAGGGCGAAGAGCAGCTTGTCGCCGGCGTGCCGCTGGGCGCCGCTCATGGCCCGGGCCGCCTCCAGAAGGATCAGCGCGCATCCCGTCTGCACGAAGACGATTTCGCGCCCGACGCTTCCGTGAAGAGCCGATACTGTCGCGCCTGCCGTGCTGACGAAGAGGATCGCCCCCAGGACGCGCCTGCCGGGACGGCGCCGGAAGCGGGCGGTGGTTCCATAAGCGAAGAAGATGAGCGCCAGCAGGAACAGGATGTCCTCGATGACGGCCTTGACCGCTGGGAAGGGCGGGGGCGGGGGCGGAAGGATGGTGGCGGCGAAGGCGAGGCCGGCGCTGCCGAAGGAAGCCACCCACCAGTAGGAGCCGATGCCGTGAAGGCGCAGGACGAGGAAGGCGCCGCTGAAGGTCGCGAAGGCGGCCGGCACCAGCCAGGCCAGGATGTCGGCTTGCATCGATCGTTCCCAAGGCGCGCGGGCAACCGGAGCCGCCCGTTCCCCATCGATTCCTCCCGCCGGCCGATCTCACCCCGAAATCCTCAGCAGGGCGTTAAGGCCGTTGGAAAATCGCGTCGCGACGCCGCGCATCTTGACCGCATGCGCTTTAGCGCTCAATTCCATCGCTATGGAAATGCCCGCGCCCAATATCGACATCGTGCAGCTTCGGCTGAAGGACGCGCGCGACCTCGCGCCGCTTCTGGCCGCCTACAATCAGGCTGTGTTTCGAGGCGCGCCGGGCGCGCCCGACGTCTTCTATGCCGAGCAGCTCCTGCAGGACCGAACGGGCGAGATTCTGGGCGCGCGGCTCGACGGGCAGCTCGTCGCCTTCCTCGTCTTCTACGATCTTCCCGACCCGTGGACGGGAATGCGCGCCGGGCTGGCGGACCACATCTATGTCGATCATTCCGTGCGCCGGAAGGGAATCGCCAAGGCGATGGTCGACCTCCTGGCCGAGGAAGGCGATTCGCGCGGATGGTCCCGGCTGATCCTGCAGGCGCCGAGGACGGCCGACAGCGGGCGCCACCTTTACGAGAAAATTGCCGAACCGGCCGAATGGTCGAGCTATGTCATCCGTTTCCTCGACCGCGAGCCGCGATCCTAATCGATTTGGCCGCCGCGGCCCGGAATCAAGACGCTTCCCACGCTTGATTTCGAACCTGCAAAGGGTGTTTTAGAAGCGCTCCAGCCACGCGCTGCCCGATCGTGCGCCGGAGCGTGCCCATTCGAGGGACAGGAGAATCCATTGTCCGACGCCAAATCCGCCCGGCCGCTGTCGCCGCACCTGACGATCTACCGCTTCCAGCCGACCATGGCGATGTCCATCCTCCACCGGATCACCGGCGGGGCTCTCTATGTCGGCACGATCCTCGTCGTCTGGTGGCTGGTCGCCGCGGCGAGCGGGCCGGAGGCCTTCGCCACCGCTTCCGCCGTGTTCGGCTCGATCCTCGGGCAGCTCGTCCTCTTCGGCTACACCTGGGCGCTTCTGCACCACATGCTCGGCGGCATCCGCCATCTGGTGTGGGACACCGGCCGGGGCATGAGCAAGGCCAACTCCACCAAATTCGCCATCGCGACCCTCGTGGGATCGCTCGCCTTGACGCTGGTCCTGTGGGCCGGGCTCCTGATCTTCGGCTGAGGATACGAACGATGGATTTCCGCACCCCCCTCGGCCGCGTGCGCGGCCTCGGCTCGGCCCGCGAAGGCACCGGCCATTTCTGGCATCAGCGCCTGACGGCCGTCGCCAACGTCTTCCTGATCACCTTCTTCGTCATCCTCATCATCCGCCTGCAGGCCGGCACCTATGCCGACGTCCTAGCCGCGTTCCAGAACCCGCTGGTGGCGCTGGTCATGGCGCTGGTGGTGATCTCGGCCACGGTCCACATGCGCCTCGGGATGCAGACGATCATCGAGGACTACGTCCACGGGGGGCTTCGCGTCGCCGCGCAGCTCGCCAATACCTTCTTCGCGATCGCGGTCGCAGGCGCCAGCCTCCTTGCCATCGCCAAGCTCAGCTTCGGAGTCTGATTTCATGGCCACAAACGGCGCGCAGCCCCATCGCACGGCACCCGGGCAGAACGGCAAGGCCTACGAGTTCATCGACCACAAGTTCGACGTCGTCGTCGTGGGCGCGGGCGGCGCGGGGCTTCGCGCCACGCTGGGCGCCGCGCAGGCTGGCCTGAAGACGGCCTGTATCACCAAGGTCTTCCCCACGCGCTCGCACACCGTCGCCGCGCAAGGGGGCGTCGCCGCCTCGCTCGGCAATATGGGCGAGGACAACTGGCGCTGGCACATGTACGACACCGTGAAGGGGTCGGACTGGCTGGGGGATCAGGACGCCATCGAATATCTGGTGCGCGAGGCGCCGGCCGCCGTCTACGAGCTGGAGCATTTCGGCGTTCCGTTCTCGCGCACGACGGATGGGCGCATCTACCAGCGGCCCTTCGGCGGCATGACCACCGATTTCGGCAACGGCCCGCCGGCCCAGCGCACCTGCGCGGCGGCGGACCGCACCGGCCACGCCATCCTGCACACGCTCTACGGCCAGTCGCTGCGCTACTCGTCCGAGTTCTTCATCGAGTATTTCGCCATCGACCTCATCATGGACGAGGAAGGCGCCTGCCGGGGCGTCGTCGCCATCAACATGGATGACGGCTCGATCCACCGCTTCCAGGCCAAGAAGACCATCCTGGCCACCGGCGGCTATGGCCGCGCCTATTTCTCCGCCACCTCGGCGCATACCTGCACGGGCGACGGCAACGCCATGGTGCTGCGTGCCGGGCTGCCGCTCCAGGACATGGAGTTCGTGCAGTTCCATCCCACCGGCATCTACGGCGCGGGCTGCCTGATCACCGAGGGCGCGCGCGGCGAGGGCGGATATCTGACCAATTCGGAAGGCGAGCGCTTCATGGAGCGCTACGCGCCCTCGGCCAAGGACCTTGCCTCGCGCGACGTGGTCTCGCGCTCCATGACGATGGAGATCCGCGAGGGGCGGGGCGTGGGCAAGAACAAGGACCACATCTTCCTGCATCTCGACCATCTGGACCCCAAGATCCTGCACGAGCGCCTGCCGGGCATCTCGGAAAGCGCCAAGATCTTCGCGGGCGTGGACGTGACGAAGGAGCCGATCCCGGTCCTGCCGACCGTGCACTACAACATGGGCGGCATCCCGACGAACTATCACGGGGAGGTACTGACCAAGAAGAACGGCGACGCCGACACGGTGGTGCCGGGCCTGATGGCGGTGGGCGAGGCGGCCTGCGTTTCCGTGCACGGGGCCAATCGCCTCGGCTCCAACTCGCTGATCGACCTCGTGGTGTTCGGCCGCGCCGCCGCGCTGCGCTGCGCCGAGACGGTTTCCACGGCCGAGGGCCATGCACCGCTGCCGGCCGATGCGGGGCAGAACTCGCTCGCCCGGCTCGACCGCTTCCGCTACGCCAAGGGCGGCACGCCCACCGCGCGCCTGCGCGACCGGATGCAGCAGACCATGCAGTCGAACTGCGCCGTTTTCCGAACCGGCGAGGTGCTGGAGGAGGGCCACCACAAGATCCACGAGGTGTGGAACGCCTCCGACGACGTGAGCGTCACCGACCGCTCGCTGGTCTGGAACACCGACCTCATCGAGACGCTGGAATATGACAATCTCATCATCCAGGCCGTGGTGACGATGGATTCGGCCGTGGCGCGCAAGGAATCGCGGGGCGCCCATGCCCGCGAGGACTATCCCGACCGGGACGACGTGAACTGGATGAAGCACACGCTCGCCTTCTGCGACACGGGCGCCAAGACGATCTCGCTGGACGACCGGCCGGTGCACACCTACACGCTGTCCAACGAGATCGAGTATATCGAGCCCAAGAAGCGCGTGTACTGATCGATCTGGGTGCCGAATGGCGACGGGGGCGCCGCTTTGCGGATGGTGAGTCGAAAGGGGCGGGGCGTGATCGGCCGCCTTCGCGCAGCGCGCTTCGCCCTCAAGCGGCGGCTGCGGCTCACCGACCGCCCCACTTTCGTGGCCTATACGGGCTTCGTGGAGGGCGGCTGCATCCGGCTCAAGGGCCGGGTGCTGGAGGATGAGGGCGTTTTCGACGCCCCGCACTCCAATTCCGCCATCCGCAATCTCTGGCTCACCTTCAAGCGCTACGAGACCGACGAGATCGTGGGGGCCAAGGTGTCCTGGGACGTGGTGGGCCAGACCGGCAGCGTCGTCAGCGGGGAGGACGGCTATTTCGAGATCGGGATCGAGGGCATCGAGCCGCCGCCCGGCTCCGGTCCCTGGCTGCCGGTGCAGTTGAAGCTGGAAACCGCGCGCCACTACGAATTCGAGCCCAAATACGCGGAAGGGGCGGTGCGCCTCGTCTCGCCGCGCGCGCGATTCGGCATCATCTCGGATATCGACGACACGATCATCCACACCGGCGCGTTCAAGATGCTGCGCCACTGGCGCATCGTCACAGCCAATTCGCCGGAGGCCCGCACCGCCTTTCCGGGGGTCTCGCACTTCTACCGCGCCCTGTGCGAGGGGGCGGACGGGCCGCAGACCAACCCGATCTTCTACGTCTCCTCCAGCCCATGGAACCTGTTCGACATCTTCGAGCGCTTCATGGCCTTGAAGGGCATTCCGCGCGGGCCGATGCTGCTGCGCAACCTGTCCGAGGACGCGATGGGCTGGCTGATGCGCCGCCACCACGGCCACAAGGACCGGATGATCGACCGTCTGATGGAGGCCTATCCGCATCTGAACTTCGTGCTGATCGGCGATTCGGGGCAGCGGGATTCCAGCGTCTACGCCCAGGCGGTGGAGCGGCATAAGGGGCGGGTCGTGGCCGTGCACATCCACGATGTGCGCCCGGGCGAGGCCCCGAGCCAGGTGGAGGCGGACCTGGAGCGAATCGAGGCGGCGGGCGTGCCGACGACCCTCGGGCGCACGCTCAGCGAGGCGGCCAGGCTCGCCGAACGACTGGGCCTTGCCGCTTCCGGCACCCTGGAAGCGGTGGAGGCGGAGATCGCCGCCGAGGACGACAAGTCGAAGCGCTTCGGTCGCTTTCCCGTGATCGTGCAACCGTGATGGCCGGGCACGCGGCCTACAATCGTTTGAAGAGCGCCTTGGCGCCATCGGCTTGTTGCGCCGCCCGCTCTTTCGTGTTTAGCCCCATTCCAAACTGCATGTGACGTCCGGAAGACAAGATCATGGTCGAACTCGCCCTTCCCAAGAACTCGCGGATCACAGACGGCAAGATCTGGCCGAAGCCGGAAGGCGCGACGAATGTGCGCGAGTTCGGCATCTATCGCTGGTCGCCGGACGACGATCTCAACCCGCGTGTCGACACCTATTATGTCGATCTCGACGATTGCGGGCCGATGGTCCTCGACGCGCTGTTGTGGATCAAGAACAATGTCGATCCGACGCTGACGCTGCGCCGCTCCTGCCGCGAGGGCATCTGCGGCTCCTGCGCCATGAATATCGACGGCGCCAACACGCTGGCCTGCACCAAGGGCATGGATGAGGTGGCTGGAGCGGTGAAGGTCTACCCGCTGCCGCACATGCCCGTCATCAAGGACCTGGTGCCGGACCTGACCGTGCCCTACGCGCAGCTCCGCTCCATCGAGCCCTGGCTCCAGACGGAGACGCCGGAGCCTGAGAAGGAATGGCGCCAGAGCCATTCGGACCGCGAGAAGCTGGACGGGCTCTACGAGTGCATCCTGTGCTTCTGCTGCCAGACCTCCTGCCCCTCCTATTGGTGGAACGGGGAGCGTTATCTCGGCCCCGCCGTGCTGTTGCAGGCCTATCGCTGGCTGATCGATTCGCGCGACGAGGCGACCGGTGACCGGCTGGACCATCTGGAAGACCCCTTCCGCCTCTATCGCTGCCACACGATCATGAACTGCACGCAGACCTGCCCGAAGGGTCTCAATCCGGCGAAGGCCATCGCTGAGATCAAGAAGATGATGGTCGAGCGCCGGGTCTGAGCGGTCTGCCGCGCGGGTTGGAACCAACATGCCCGATAATGGGCGTGGGCGAGGTGCTTTTGTCTTGCCGCAGGCTTAATCCGGGTTCATGCTTCGGGCACGCTTCGTTCTCCTGAAGGATTGGCGACCATGCGCCCGGCATTCGTCGCGGCTTTCGCCGCATCTGCTCTTCTCGCCGCCGCGAAAACGGCCGGCGCGGCGGGGGCGCTCGCGCAGGCCGTTTTCGCGGGCGGTTGCTTCTGGTCGGTCGAAAAGCGGTTCGACGAGGTGCCCGGAGTGGTGGGGACCGTCTCCGGCTTTTCCGGCGGCAGTGTCGAAAATCCCAGCTATCGCCAGGTGATCGGCGGCGGCACCGGGCATCTGGAAGCCGTTCAGGTCACATATGATCCCGGGCGCGTCAGCTACGGGGAGCTCCTGGACGCCTACTGGCATTCCATCGACCCGACCGATGCCTCCGGGCAGTTCTGCGACAAGGGCCCGCAATACCGGACGGCGATCTTCGTCTCCGACGAGTCGCAGCGCCGGGTGGCCGAGGCTTCCGCCGGGCAGGCGGCGGCCGAACTCGGCCAGCCGCTCGCCACCGAGATTCGATCCGCCAGCGCCTTCTTTCCGGCGGAAGTGGAACACCAGGACTTCCATGTCCGAAGCCCGCTCCGCTATGAAGCCTACCGGATCGGCTGCGGGCGCGATGCCGCCCTGGCGCGCGTCTGGGGCGGGCGGGCGCAACCGGCCGGCTAGGATCCTGTCTTTCAACCTCGTCTGGAGTGGATGCCCAAGCAGGCGATCGCCCCGACGGTTCTCCTCCCTCGCGTCCTTGAGGATGGTCCGATGAGAAGCCGTATCTTCTCCGTTTTCCTGTCCGTGGTCCTGCTTGCGCTTCTCGTCTCCGGCCCCTCTCTCGCGCAGGACGAATGGGTGGTGCGCTCCAGCTCCCAATCGGTCCCCGACACCGTGGCGCGGCTGGAGCAGGCCATCGAGCGCTCCGGCTCGCGTGTGCTCGCGGTCTTCGACCACGAGGCAGCGGCGCAGGAGATCGACTATGTGCTTGCGCCCACGACCGTCGTCGTCTTCGCCCAGCCGAAGGCCTCCCTGCCGTTGATCGAGGCCAATCGCCGCCTGGCGATCGAGATGCCGCAGAAGATTCTCGTCTGGGAGGAGGACGGCACCACCTATGTCGGCTACGTTTCGCCCTTCTCCATGGTCGGGCGCTACGCCCTCGACCCCGCCCAGCCGGAAATCGAGGCACTGCGCTCCTCGCTGGACGCGCTGGTCTCGGCCGCCCTCTCGCGCCCCGAGCGCCGTTCGGGAATCGCCGAAGCGCAATAGCGCGGAACAAGCGGGGGCCTTTGCCATTCTTCGCAAAAGCGTTGGCCGCGAGGGCCGGTGCGCTTTGTCACGAAATTGCGCAAGGGACTGCTGAAACATGGCCAAGAAGAGCGACGTCACGCTTCACCCGACCAGAAACACGATGAGCGAGAACACGCGCGGCGCCATGGTCGGCCTTCTGCAGAAGCACCTGGGCACCGCCATCGACGTGACCTATGCGGCCAAGCAGGCGCACTGGAACGTCAAGGGGATGAACTTCATCGCCGTGCACAAGCTGTTCGACGAGCTGCACGAGAAGGCCGAGGGATATGTGGACGAGATTGCAGAGCGCCTCACGGCCCTCGGCGGACAGGCCGTCGGCACCGTGCAGGGCGCATCGGCCAACACGATCCTGGAGCCCTATCCGACCGATCTCGTCGATTCGGAAGGCCACCTCAAGCGCCTTGCCGACCATTACGCCAACTGGGGCGCGGCGATTCGCGAGGGCATCAGCGAAGCCGACGATGCCGGCGACGACCTGACGGCCGACCTCCTCACCGGGGTCGGGCGCGGGGTGGAGGAGGCGCTGTATTTCCTGGAGAGCCACTTCCAGAGCAAGTGAGCCCTTCCGCGAACAAAAAGGGGCGGCCTGTCGAGGGCCGCCCCTTTTTGTTGGTGCCGCGAAAAAGGTCAGCCGATGGTCTGGCCGGTCTTCTTCCAATCGGCCAGGAAGGTGTCGAGGCCCTTGTCGGTCAGCGGGTGCTTGACCAGCGCCTTCAGCGTGGCCGGGGGTACGGTGGCCACGTCCGCACCGATGAGGGCTGCCTCACGCACATGGTTCAGCGTGCGGACCGAGGCGGCGAGGATTTCGGTCTCGAAATCGTAATTGTCGTAGATGCGGCGGATGTCGGCGATCAGCCCCATGCCATCGAGATTGATGTCGTCGAGGCGGCCGATGAAGGGCGAGATATAGGTCGCGCCGGCCTTGGCCGCGAGCAGCGCCTGCACTGCCGAGAAGCAGAGCGTGACATTGGTCTTGAACCCGTCATCCGTCAGGTGCTTGCAGGCCTTCAGGCCGTCCAGCGTCAGCGGCAGCTTGATGACGACGTTCTCGGCGATCTCGGCGAGCAGCCGGCCCTCGCGCAGCATCTCGTCCGCCTCCAGCGCCGTCACCTCGGCGGAGACCGGGCCGGGCGTCACCTCGCAGATATCCTTGATGATCTCCTTCATCGGCCGGCCGGCCTTGGAGACGAGCGTGGGATTGGTGGTGACGCCGTCGATCAGCCCGGCTTCCTCGAGCTCCTTGATCTCGGCGATGTCGGCCGTGTCGACGAAGAATTTCATGCCGTCCTCCTGAAGCGGGCCGGCCCCTAACCGAGGCGGCCGGCGGTGTGAATGAAACGGGCCCCGGGGGCTTTCGCGGGACCCTTCGCGCGGGGCATAGCATCCGGCGGGGCCCGGCTCCAACACCGGGCGGGGGTCTTGGCCGGAAATCTGGCGAAGCCGCCCTTGTTATCTCCCATATAGGGAGGCGCCGGCCGATTGCCGTAAAAACTGTCGGAGACGACGATCCCGTTGACTGAGAGACCCCAATCCAAGCCCACGGCTTCTTCCACTTCCGGCGTGGTGCCGGTGATGGTGCCGCTGCCGGCCGACAGGGCCTATTCCTACGGCGTGCCGGAGGGGATGGTCGTGCGGCCGGGCTCCATCGTGGCCGTTCCGCTCGGGCCCCGCCTCGTGGCGGGGGTCGTGTGGGACGGAGCGGGGGAGGGTGTGAACCCGGCCAAGCTGCGCCCGCTGGCCCATGTCTTCGACTGCCCGCCGCTGCCCGAGCCGATGCGCCGCTTCGTGGAGTGGGTGGCGCGCTACACGCTTTCGCCGCCGGGGCTGGTGGCGCGCATGGTGCTGCGCACGCCGGTTGCCTTCGACCCCGAGCCGATGATGGACGCGCTGCGCTTCACCGGCACCGCACCCGAGCGCATGACGGCCGCGCGCGAGCGGGTTCTGGCCGTGGCCGGCGAGGCGCCCGCCTGGACGCGCTCCGGCCTTGCCCACGCGGCGGGCGTGACGGCCTCCGTGGTGGACGGCCTCACCAAGGCTGGCGTGTTCGAAACCGTCTCCCTGCCGCCGTTGCCCGTCGTTCCCGAGCCGGACACGGGCTATGCGCGGGCCGAGCTTTCGCCGGATCAGGCGCAGGCCGCTTCCCGTCTGGTCGAGCGCGTGGAAAAGGGCGGGTTTTCCGCCACGCTCCTCGAGGGTGTCACCGGGTCGGGCAAGACGGAGGTCTATTTCGAGGCGGTGGCGCGGGCGCTGGAAAGGGGGGGGCAGGTGCTCATTCTATTGCCCGAGATCGCGCTGACGCAGAGCTTCATCGACCGCTTTCATGCGCGATTCGGCGCCGAGCCGGCGCAGTGGCACTCCGATGTCGCGCCGCGCACGCGCGAGCGTGTCTGGCGGCAGGTGATGGAGGGCCGTGTGCGGGTTGTGGCGGGTGCGCGTTCGGCGCTGTTCCTGCCGTTTCGCGACCTTGGCCTCGTCATCGTCGACGAGGAGCACGACCCGGCCTACAAGCAGGAGGATCGAACCTTCTACCACGCCCGCGACATGGCCGTGGTGCGCGCGCGGTTTGCCGCCTGTCCCGTCGTGCTCGCCTCCGCCACACCCTCGCTGGAAAGCCGCGTCAACGCCGCGAAGGGGCGATACGGCCATGTGCGCCTCGCCTCGCGCTTCGAGGATGCGGCGCTGCCGGACCTGAGGCTCGTCGACATGCGGCGCCATCCGCCCGCGCGGGGGCAGTTCGTCTCGCCGGTTCTGCGCACCGCCATCGAGGAGACGCTGGGCAAGGGCCAGCAGGCGCTGCTCTTCCTCAATCGCCGGGGCTACGCGCCGCTGACGCTGTGCCGCGTCTGCGGCCATCGCTTCCAGTGCCCGCAATGCTCCACCTGGCTGGTGGACCACCGTCTGCGCGGCGCGCTCCAGTGCCATCATTGCGGCCATGCCGAGCGGCGGCCGGAGGCCTGCCCCGAATGCGGCACGCTGGACCATCTCGTGCCCTGCGGGCCGGGGGTGGAGCGAATCGCCGAGGAAATGCTCGGCGCCTTCCCCCAGGCCCGCACCATCCTCCTTTCCTCCGACCTGCCGGGCGGCGCGCGGCGGTTGCGGCGGGAGCTGGACGCGGTGGCCGATGGCGAGGCGGACATCGTCATCGGCACGCAGCTCGTCGCCAAGGGGCATCATTTCCCGCTGATGACGCTGGTGGGGGCGGTGGACGCGGATCTCGGCCTCGCCAATGGCGACCCGCGCGCCGCCGAGCGCACCTTCCAGCTCCTGCACCAGGTGACGGGCCGCGCGGGCCGCACGGGGCTGAAGAGCCGGGGGCTGATCCAGACCTTCCAGCCGGAGCATCCGGTGATGCAGGCCATCGCCTCGGGCGACGCGGAGATCTTCTACGAGCGCGAGACGGCCGAGCGCGAGCGCGCCGGCCTGCCGCCCTTCGGGCGTCTGGCGGCGATCATCGTTTCGGCGGCGGACCGCCGGCAGGCGGAGGAGCATGGGCGGGCGCTGCGCGCCAACGCGCCCGAGGGTTTCGGCATCGAGCTGCTGGGCCCGGCCGAGGCGCCGCTCTCGCTCCTGCGAGGGCGCTGGCGCTTCCGGCTACTGGCGCAAGGGACCCGGCAGGCACGGCTGCAGGACTTCCTGAGGGCGCTGATCATCGCCGCGCCACGCCCCAGGGGCTCCGTGCAGGTGCAGATCGACGTCGACCCGCAAAGCTTCCTGTGAGGAGTTCAGCCCCGCGCGAGGCGGCGGGCGGATGCTGCGCGCCGAGAATCACCGGGGCCTGCGAACACCGATGCCGTTTTCCCTGCCGATCCATCAGGCCGACTGGCTACCCTTCCTGGCGGCGGCCTTCACCGTCCTGATCGGGCTTGCGGCGCTGTTCGCACCGCGCCTGCTCCTGGCCGTCCTGCGGCTCGACACGGCGCCCGCGCACCCGGAGGCGGTGGCGGAGGTGCGCGGCACGCTGGCCGGCTTCTGGCTCGGCACGGGGCTCGTCACGCTGCTCTTCTACGACCAGCCCTTCGTCCAGATGGCGCTGGGCGCGGCCTGGGCCTTCACCGGATTCGGGCGGCTGGCCTCGATCCTGAGCGATGCCGGGGCGACGGTTCCCAACTGGCTTCTGCTGGCACTCAACCTCCTTCTGGCAGCGATGTGCCTTGCTCCGGTCTTCGGCTACGTTTCCTGAAGGGTGGGGCGGCCCTGCCGGGGCGCGAAAAACGAGTCGAAACTGGGGCACGCTCGCGGTTGTCGTGCCCGGATCGCTATGCTAGACGGCAAGCGATCGGCGTGGCGGACGCCTGTTCCGGCCTGTCTGCCTCAATTTCAAGGATCGTTCGAAACGTCCTTGCGCCCCTTGTCGAGGGGCGCGTGGCGGGAGCGAACGCGAAGGCGAAGAGAAGCGGTCGTCCGTGGCAAAATCATCCTCTCCGGTATCCGGAGTCGCAGAACGCTACGCCCAGTCCCTGTTCGAGCTCGCGCGCGACGAGGGGTCGGTGGATTCCACCGAATCCGAGTTGAACGCCTTTCGTGACCTGATCGAGGAAAATGCCGACTTCCGGCGTCTCGTGGAAAGCCCCGCCTTCACCTCCCACGAGCAGCTTGCCGCCGTGTCGGCCATCGTGGCGGAGGTCAAGCCTTCGCCGCTGGTCGGCAACTTCCTGAAGGTCGTCGCCTCCAATCGCCGCCTCTTCGCACTCGCCGGCATCGCAGAGGGGTTCCGGGCCATGGCCGCCGCCCATCGCGGCGAGGCCGAGGCCGAGGTGGTGAGTGCTCATCCCCTGACCGAGGAGCAGCGCGGCGAACTTCGCGATGCGCTCGGCAGCTATTCCGGCAAGACAATCTCGCTGCGCGAGAGCGTCGATCCCGCGATCCTGGGCGGCCTCGTCGTCCGCATCGGCTCGCGGCAGGTCGACACGTCCCTGCGCTCCAAACTCAATTCGCTTAAGCTCGCTCTGAAAGAGGTCGGCTGATGGATATCCGCGCCGCGGAAATTTCCGCAATCCTCAAGAACCAGATCAAGAATTTCGGCGCCGAGGCGGAAGTCTCGGAAGTCGGCACGGTTCTTTCCGTCGGTGACGGCATCGCCCGCGTCTACGGTCTCGACCAGTGCCAGGCCGGTGAGATGGTCGAGTTCCCCGGCGGCGTGCGCGGCATGGCGCTGAACCTCGAATCCGACAATGTCGGCATCGTGGTCTTCGGCTCGGATCGCGATATCAAGGAAGGCGACACCGTGCGCCGCACCGGCGCCATCGTGGACGTGCCGGTCGGCAAGGGCCTGCTCGGCCGCGTGGTCGACGGGCTTGGCAACCCGATCGACGGCAAGGGTCCGATCGAGGGTGTCGAGCGCCGCCGCGTGGACGTGAAGGCCCCTGGCATCATCCCGCGCAAGTCGGTGCACGAGCCGATGGCAACGGGGCTGAAGGCCGTCGATGCGCTGATCCCGATCGGTCGCGGCCAGCGCGAGCTGGTCATCGGCGACCGCCAGACCGGCAAGACCGCCATCCTGCTCGACACGTTCCTGAACCAGAAGCCGGCGCACGACGCGGGCAACGAGAAGGACCGGCTCTACTGCATCTACGTGGCCATCGGCCAGAAGCGCTCCACGGTCGCGCAGTTCGTGCGCACGCTGGAGGAGCGCGGCGCGCTGGAATATTCCATCGTCGTGGCCGCCACCGCTTCGGACCCGGCGCCGATGCAGTACATCGCGCCCTTCGCGGGCTGCGCCATGGGCGAGTATTTCCGCGACAACGGCATGCATGCCGTGATTGGCTATGACGACCTGTCCAAGCAGGCCGTCTCCTACCGCCAGATGTCGCTGCTGCTGCGCCGCCCGCCTGGCCGCGAGGCCTATCCCGGCGACGTCTTCTACCTGCATTCGCGCCTTCTGGAGCGCGCGGCCAAGCTCAACGACGAGATGGGCGCCGGTTCGCTGACCGCCCTTCCGGTCATCGAGACGCAGGCCAACGACGTGTCGGCCTACATTCCGACCAATGTGATCTCGATCACCGACGGCCAGATCTTCCTGGAGACCAATCTGTTCTACCAGGGCATTCGCCCCGCCGTGAACGTCGGCCTCTCGGTCTCCCGCGTCGGCTCGGCCGCGCAGATCAAGGCGATGAAGCAGGTGGCCGGCTCCATCAAGGGCGAGCTTGCGCAGTATCGCGAGATGGCCGCCTTCGCGCAGTTCGGCTCCGATCTCGATGCCGCCACGCAGCGTCTCCTCAACCGCGGCGCGCGCCTGACCGAGCTTCTCAAGCAGCCGCAGTTCTCGCCGCTGAAGACCGAGGAGCAGGTCGCGGTGATCTTCGCGGGCACGCAGGGCTATCTCGACAAGCTGAAGATTTCCGATGTGGGCCGCTTCGAACAGGGCCTCCTGACCTCGCTGCGCGGCGAGCACAAGGAAATCCTTTCCACGATCGCCGCCGAGAAGCAGCTTTCGGACGACACGCGCTCCAAGCTCAAGGCGGCGATCGACCAGTTCGCCAAGTCCTTCTCGTAACGCCCAGTAAAAGCGGGAGAAGCGCCCTCCGATGGCTTCGCTCAAGGATCTGCGCAATCGCATCGCTTCGGTGAAGGCGACGCAGAAGATCACCAAGGCCATGCAGATGGTCGCGGCTGCCAAGCTGCGCCGGGCCCAGGATGCGGCGGAAGCGGCGCGGCCCTATGCCGAGCGCATGGCATCCGTTCTCGCCAATATCTCGGGCGCGATGGAGGACGGCGAGGCGCCGGCCCTGATGGCCGGCACCGGCAAGGACGACGTGCACCTGCTCGTCGTCTTCACAGCAGATCGCGGCTTGTGCGGAGGCTTCAACAGTCAGATCGCGCGTCTGGCGCGCGAGCATGTGCGCCGGCTCGAAGGGCAGGGCAAGACGGTGAAGATCATCACCGTCGGCAAGAAGGGCTACGACCTTCTGCGCCGCGACTTCGGCTCACGCGTCATCGAGCGGATGGACTTCCGCGACTCCAAGACGATCGGCTTCTCCAACGCCGAGACCGTCGCCGACAAGGTGATGGAGCTCTTTGCGGCGGGCGAGTTCGACGTGGCGACGATCTTCTATTCCCGCTTCGTGAACGTCATCACGCAGAAGCCCACGGCCCAGCAGATCATTCCCGCCGTCGTGGGCGGGGAAGATGCGGCGGCGGCCGAGGCAACGGCGGGTGGTGCGCTCTACGAGTACGAGCCCGGGCCGGAGGCGATCCTCGAAGAGATCCTGCCGCGCAACATCAAGGTACAGGTGTTCCGGGCTCTTCTGGAGAACGGCGCATCGGAGCAGGGCGCCCGGATGAGCGCCATGGACAACGCCACGCGCAACGCCGGCGACATGATCAACCGGCTGTCGGTGTCCTACAACCGGCAGCGCCAGGCTCAGATCACCACGGAGCTGGTGGAGATCATTTCGGGCGCCGAGGCGCTCTGACCTTTACGGGGGCGGGCTTGCCCGCCGCCGAACGACAACAAAGGGCGACGTGAGGCCGCATGGCCGAACGGCGCCGGACAGACGCTTCTAGAGGAGGCCTTCGATGGCTGAGACAATGGATACGAGCGGCTCCACGGGCCGGGTCGCGCAGGTCATCGGCGCCGTCGTGGACGTCGAGTTCGACGGCGATCTGCCGGCGATCCTGAACGCGCTCGAGACCGACAACAACGGCAACCGCCTCGTTCTCGAGGTGGCGCAGCATCTCGGCGAGAACACGGTTCGCACCATCGCCATGGACCTGACCGAGGGCCTGGTGCGCGGCCAGCCGGTGCGCGATACCGGCGCACCGATCCAGGTTCCTGTCGGCGACGGCACGCTCGGGCGCATCATGAACGTGATCGGCGAGCCGATCGACGAGGTCGGCCCGATCTCCTTCGAGTCGAAGCGTTCGATCCACCAGGAGGCGCCGCCCTACGTCGACCAGAACCCGGAAAGCCAGATTCTCGTCACCGGCATCAAGGTCATCGATCTCCTCGCGCCTTATGCGCGCGGCGGCAAGGTGGGCTTGTTCGGGGGCGCCGGCGTTGGCAAGACGGTGCTGATCCAGGAGCTGATCAACAACGTGGCCAAGGCGCATGGCGGCTATTCGGTGTTCGCCGGTGTCGGTGAGCGCACCCGCGAGGGGAACGATCTCTATCACGAGATGATCGAGTCCGGCGTCAACAAGGACCCGCACGAGAACGGCGGTTCGACCGCCGGGTCCAAGGCCGCGCTCGTTTACGGCCAGATGAACGAGCCGCCGGGTGCCCGCGCCCGCGTCGCGCTGACGGGCCTGACCATCGCGGAGAACTTCCGCGACCAGGGGCAGGACGTGCTCTTCTTCGTCGACAACATCTTCCGCTTCACGCAAGCGGGCGCCGAGGTGTCCGCACTGCTCGGCCGCATTCCCTCGGCGGTGGGCTACCAGCCGACGCTGGCGACCGATATGGGCGCCATGCAGGAGCGCATCACCACGACCCACAAGGGCTCGATCACTTCGGTGCAGGCGATTTACGTGCCCGCCGACGATCTGACCGATCCGGCGCCGGCGACCTCCTTCGCCCATCTCGACGCGCGCACGGTTCTCAACCGCGCGATCTCCGAGAAGGGCATCTACCCGGCGGTCGATCCGCTGGATTCGACCTCGCGCATGCTCTCGCCGCTGATCGTCGGCGAGGAGCACTACAATGTCGCGAACCAGGTCCAGCAGATCCTCCAGCGCTACAAGTCGCTTCAGGACATCATCGCCATTCTCGGCATGGACGAGCTGTCGGAAGAGGACAAGCTGACGGTGGCGCGTGCCCGCAAGGTCGAGCGCTTCCTCTCCCAGCCCTTCTTCGTCGCCGAGGTGTTCACCGGCTCGCCCGGCCAGCTCGTGCCGCTGGAAGACACGATCCGCTCCTTCAAGGGCCTCGTGGAAGGCGAATACGACCATCTGCCGGAGGCGGCCTTCTACATGGTCGGTTCGATCGACATGGCGGTCGAGAAGGCCCAGAAGATGGCGGCTGAAGCGGCCTGAGGCATGGCTGAAGGCGCGCTTCGGATCGAAGGCGCCGCCAACGAGGCGTATCCGTGGTCGGGAAAACCGATCTTGGCGGGTATGCCGACACTCTACAGGCAGGCGGTGGTCGGGATATGCAATTCCGGCTGCCGCAAGTTCGAGAAAGCGGCCCATCATCTCGAGGCCGCGCTTTCAAGGCAGGCGACACGTGGCTGACAGTTTCAAGTTCGAACTCGTTTCTCCCGAGCGGCTGCTTCTGTCCGAGCGGGCGACGGCCGTCATCGCGCCGGGCACCGAAGGCTATTTCACCGTCATGGCGCAGCATGCGCCGTTGATGGCGACACTCAAGCCGGGCATCGTTCGCGCCACGCTGGAGGGCGGGGCGGAGCGGCGGATCTTCATTCAGGGCGGCTTCGCGGACATCAACCCGGACGGTTTCACCCTTCTGGCCGAGCATGCGACCCCGGTCGAAGACCTCGATACGGCCGAACTGGACAAGCAGATCCAGAACGCGCGCGAGGATGTGGCGGATGCCGGGAGCGCAGAGGTGAAAGCCCGCGCGGAGAAGCGCCTAGGCGATCTTCAGAACGCCCGCGAGGCGATCAACGGCTGATATCGCCGGTTCGGCGCTTGATCATCGGGGCTGGCGCTGATGCACCGGCCCCCTTTTCGTTTCGAGCCTGTCTCGACGATCCCACCGTCACGCCTCGCCGGAAATGTTCAGGTGCGTTCCAAGTGCCGGAACTCGGCGATGACGCGTTCATAGACCGATCGCTTGAAGGGCACGACGAGGTCGAGCACCTCGTCCATCGTCTTCCAGCCCCATTCCTCGAATTCGGCCTCATGGCCGCCGGGCGGCGGGGAGATCGCGATCTCGCTCTCGGGGCCGGTGAGGCGGAAGGCGAACCATTTCTGCGTCTGGCCCCTGTAGCGGCCCTTCAGGGCAACGCCCACGAGTTCGGGCGGCAGATCGTAGTCGATCCAGCCACGCGTCTCGGCCAGAAGCTCCACGGAGCGCATCCCCGTTTCCTCGTAAAGCTCCCGCCGGGCGGCGGGCAGGGGGGCCTCCCCCTCGTCGATCCCACCCTGCGGCATCTGCCAGAGCTTGAGGGCGCCGTCCATTTCACCCTTGGGCACGACAAGACGCTTGCCGACCCAGACGAGCCCGTCAACGTTCAGCACCATGATGCCGACGCAGGGGCGGTATGGCAGGTTGTTGAAGTCGATCGGATCGGTCATGGGCTTTGAGTTCCGGGAGAGTGAGGCTTCGGGCGAGGCATTGGAGAGCTAGCGCCCATATCTCGGCGGCATCGTGCTCCTGACGACGGCCAGAGAAGGATGGCACAACACCTGTCCAGGGTTCATGACAGCCTGTAGGCGCCTGGCCGGGCGCTGGCAACCGGCTCAGCGCGTCTCGGGGTCGTGAGCGAGGGCCGAGACGGGGACGATCTCGATGCCGCGCGCCTGTGCCTCGCCGGCCCAGGCGGCGATCGTCTCCACGGAAACGTCGAACGCGCTGGCAAAGCCGATGGCGGTGCCTTGCGCCCGCGCGGAGCGCTCCAGCCTGTCGAGCTCGGCGCGGATGGCCTGGGGGTCGCGCGTCGCGTCGAGGGTCTGTTCGGCGGTGGCGAAGGGTACGCGGCTCGCCATGGCGACATCGCGGGCGATGGATCGCGCGGAGGAGCCGTCATCCACATAGAGAAGGCCGCGCCGGCCGAGTTCCCCCAGCAGGTTTTCCATCGCCGGCGCTTCTGCCGTCAGCCGCGCGCCCATGAAGTTCATCACCCCGACATAGTTGGTCATGCGCGCCAGCGCCTTGTGAAGGTTCTCGAAGTCGCCTGCGGCAGCATCGGCTGCGGTCAGCGTGCCGGGACCGGGCGACACGTTGGGATAGCCGAAGGGTTCCATCGGCGCCTGAAGCAGAAGCTCGTGGCCGTTCCGTCGCGCCTCCTGCATCCAGCGGTCAAGGCTGTTGCCGGAGGCGGCGAAGGCGAGCGTGACGCCTTGCGGCAGAAGCCGGAGGGCGGCCTGCGTGCCAGTCTGGCTGATACCGAGGCCGCCGACCACCAGCGCGACCCGCGTCCCGCGACCGGCGGCGGACGCGCCTGCATAGACGTCGAGCGGCCGGCGCCCGTCGGCCGAGCGGCGAGGCAGCATACCGTAGGCAGAGAATTCCAGCAGCGCCTGATCGGGCAAATGCGCCATGCGCGCCGGCTGGCGCAGGGAGCCCGGTTCGAAGACGCGGATCGAGCCGGTATAGGCTTCGTCCACGGCGAAGGGCGAGACTTCCACGACACTGACGCCCGCGTCTCCATTCATGCGCGTGATGGTGGGCCCGCGTGGCGCCGAAGAGCCGGCAGGCGGGGCGTCGGGCTGCGGCAGCGCGGCAGAGGGCGCTGCGGCAGGCTCGGGAAACCGGTTGTCGCGGAGAGCGACGGCGGTGGATGCAGCCAGGAGGCAAAGCCCCGCGACGCCGATCGCCAGACGCGAGAGACCGGCCGAGACCGCGCGGGGGCGCGCCCGTCCCGAATGCTGGCCCAGCGGTCGATGCAGATCGTGCGTCATGGCTTCTGATAGCGTGCGGGGCTGGCTTCTGGCTGACAGCGGCCCCTTCGAATCAGGCGGTGCGCAACTCCTCGGGCGAGGGGCCGAAGACGAGCACCCGCGTATCGGCCGCACTCATCGGGCGGCCGAGATGGAAGCCCTGCACGGCGTCGCAGCCCAGCTCGCGCAAGAGCGTCATCTGGCCTTCGGTCTCCACCCCCTCGGCGATGGTGGGCACCCCCAGGTCCCGCCCCATCTGCGTGATGGCGCGCAGGACCGCCATGGCCGCGCCATCGGTGGGCGCCGCTTCCAGGAAGCTCCGGTCGATCTTGATCCGGTCGAGGTTGAAGTCGCACAAATGGGTGAGCGAGGAGTAGCCCGTGCCGAAATCATCCATGGCGATGCGCACGCCCAGCGTGCGCAGCCCCGAGAGCTTGGCCGCGATCATGGCTCCGTCCTTCACCATGGCCGTCTCGGTCAGTTCGATCTCGAGCCTTTCCGGCGCAAGGCCCGTCTCGGCCAGAATGCGTGCGACACTGGCCATGAAGGCGTTGTAGTGAAGCTGCACGGGCGAGACATTGACCGCCACATGCAGGGTGGGTGGCAGGCTGGCCGCGTGGCGGCAGGCCTGCCGCAAAACCCATTCGCCGATCTCGATGATCGCGCCGGTCTCCTCGGCCAGCGGAATGAAGTCTGCCGGAGAGATCGCGCCGTGCTCGCGGCTGTCCCAGCGCAGGAGCGCCTCGAACCCCATGAGCTGCCCGTCCGCCAGATGGTAGAGCGGCTGGTAGAGCAGGTGGAATTCCTCGGCGGCCAGCGCGCGGGACAAGGCCGATTCCAGCATCCGGCGCCTGATGGCCTCCTCGTGCATTCCCGGCTCATAGCGCTGCGCCTGGCTGCGGCCGCGCGCCTTGGCACGGTAGAGCGCAAGATCCGCCTGCTGGAGGAGGGCGGCCTCCTCCCGAGAACGGTCGCTCGAGGTGATGCCGATGCTCGCGCCGATCATCAGCACGTGCTTTCCCACGCTCAGGGGTTGGCTGAGGATGGCGATCAGGCTCTCCGCAAGCCGCTCGGCGCTGTCCTCGTCCCCCGCGTGCAGGACGGCCAGCTCGTCGCCCCCCAGCCGCGCCACGAAGTCCTCCACGCCCGTCGCTTCGCGCAGGCGCCGCGCCACCTCGACGAGAAGATCGTCGCCGACCGCGTGGCCCAGCGTGTCGTTGACCTGCTTGAACCGGTCGAGGTCGATCATCAGGAGCGAGACGGTGCCGTCGCCGGCGAGAATGCCGGTCAGGCGATCCTGAAAGGTGCGCCGGTTCGGCAGCCCCGTCAGCGCGTCGTGGAACGCCATATGGGCAACCTGCCGCTGCACGCTCCGTTCCGTGGTCACGTCGTCATAGGTGAAGACCGCGCCGCCGCCGCCCAATGGCTTGCACGCGATCTTCAGGATGCGCCCGTCGCGCAGCGCGTGCTCCGTGACGGTCGCCTCGGTCGCGCTCATCCAGTGTTCGTAATTGGCAACAACGCCGGCCTCCCAGCGCGGGCTCCAGCGCAACTGGACACCCATGCGCCGCACATAGTCGCGCCAGGGCAGGCCGATATCGTCCTTGAAGCGACGAAGGTTGAGGAACTCGAGCATCCGCTCGTTCACAATGCGGATTCGGCCGTCTTCATCGACCAGCATCAGGCCGTTCGACATGTTGTGAAGTGCGGTGGACAGGAGGCGCATGTCAGTGCGGCGGTTGGCTTCGATGCGCGTGGCCGAGGCCAGCCACATGAAGGCGCCCAGGAAGAAGACGCTGACGACGCTGAGGATGACGATACCGAGTGTGGTCGGATCGACCGCATTGCGCAGAGGGACGACGCTGACGATCCTGGCGTGGGCCAAGGAGGTGAAATGCACGCTGCAAACGGCGGCGACGAAGAGGGCGGCGGCGATCGTCCTGCCGGGGAGCGAGCGTGGCACGCCAAGCGCCGCCGCCATCAACAGGGCGCTGACGGTCAGGGCAAGAATCACGCCGTCCGGCGCATGCTCGATGACACAGCCGCGCAGGGCGGCCATGCCGGCGAAGTGCATGGCGCCGGTGCCCAGCCCCGCGACGGCCCCCAGCGCGATGCGCAGGAAGCGCCGGCTCGTACAGCCGCTCAGCGCGACGGGCATACCCACGAAGACAACGCCGATGAGCGCCGATCCTGCCGTCACCCAGCCATCGAAGCCGAAAAGCAGGTCTGGCCGGTAGCCGAGCATGGCGATGAAATGCGTCGTCCAGACGCCGAGGCCGGCCGTTGTGGCGACCAGTGCCATCCAGCCAATGCGCGCCCAGCCCGACAGCTTCCGCGTTCGGGGCAAGAGCACGAAGAGCAGCCACGCCGAGACGATGCCGACGCCGACCGCCGCCAGCACGAAGCCCGCGGAATGCGTGGTGGCAAGAGCAAGGAGAAGCGGCGCCATGATGTAAGCTTAGGGCCCAAGACGTTCACGTCGCGTGAACAGATGGCGCCGGAAGAGCGCAGCCACGAACTTTGCCTGTTTCTTCGCGCGGCAGGCATGTTCAGGCCGTTGGACTTGTTGCCGGCGCTTCCGATCCATCGCTCACCGAAAAGCTGCCGTGAGCGATGCCCAACGAAAAGCCCGCCATATCAAACGATATGGCGGGCTCGAATGACCAGCGAAGCGGAGGCCGTTCAGTTGGCGGCCGAGGTCTCCTGGCTCGGCGGGAATGCGGCGTGGGTCTGGGTGCCGCGCAGCAGGCCGAGGGCGTACTGAAGCTGCAGGTCGTCCGCCATCTCGGGCGGAACGTAGTCGAGCGAGCCGGAGCCTTCCTCGCTCTCTTCCGCGCCCTGGATGTGGCCACGCAGCGAGGATTCGCCACGGCGTGCCGCCAGATCCTCGGCCGTGATCCCCATCTGCTCCATGATCTCGGGCGGCAACGGCTGTTCCACGGCGATGTCCGGGTCGATGCCGCGGCCCTGGATGGAACTGCCGGAGGGCGTGTAGTAGAGCGCCGTCGTCAGGCGCAGGGCGCCGTTCGAGCCGAGCGGGATGATGGTCTGGACCGAGCCCTTGCCGAAGGAGCGCGAGCCGACGACCGTGGCGCGGCGCTGGTCCTGCAAGGCGCCGGCGACGATCTCGGAGGCCGAGGCCGAGCCGCCGTTGATCAGCACGACCAGCGGCTTGCCGTCGATCTCGTCCCCGGTGCGGGCGTTGTAGCGGCGCGTCTCGTCGGCGTTGCGGCCGCGCGTGGAGACGATCTCGCCGTTCTCAAGGAAGGCGTCGGAGACGCTGACCGCCTCGTCCAGGAGGCCGCCGGGGTTGCGGCGCATGTCGAGCACGTAGCCCTTCAGGTCGTCGCCCGCCTGCTCCTTGATGTCGGCGATGGCGGCTTCGAGGCCGACCGTCGTCTGCTCGTTGAAGCGCATGAGCTTGATGTAGCCGATATCGGCCTCCAGCGAATGGCGCACGGAAGGCACGCGGATTTCGGCCCGCTCGATGGTGAGGCGCACGGGCTGGGCCGCGCCTTCGCGGATGATGGTGAGGTCCACCGAGGTGCCGATGTCGCCCTTCATGCGCTCCACCGCCTCGGAGAGGGTCAGGCCGCGCACCTGCTCGCCGTCGATCTCGGCGATGAGATCGTTGGCCAGCACGCCGGCCTGGTCGGCGGGGGTGCCGTCGAAGGGGGAGATGACCTTGACGAGCTCGTTCTCCATCGTGACCTCGATGCCGAGGCCGCCGAACTGGCCGCGCGTTTCCGTGCGCATGTCCGCCGTTTGCTCGGCGTTCATGTAGGAGGAGTGCGGATCAAGGGAGGTGAGCATCCCGTTGATCGCGGTCTCGATCAGCTTCTTGTCGTCCGGCTGGTCGACATACTGGGCGCGCACGCGCTCGAACACGTCGCCGAAGATCGCGAGCTGCCGGTAGGTATCGGTGCCGGCGGCATTGGCCACCCCGGAAGGCGATCCGACGAAGGCGGTCATCGCCGTGGCGCCCATCAGGGCTCCGGCGAAGAGTATCGAGATCTTACGAATCATTCCTCGTCCTTCCAGATGGTCCCTCGGCCCACCAGGGGGCCGGATCGACCGGTTTGCCGTCCTTGCGGAATTCGACATAGAGCGAGGGTTCGGTCGAAGGCATGTCGGCGGCTCCGGCACTGGCCAGGCGCCGCGCGCCCATTATTCCGACCGGCTCCCCGGCAAGCACGAACTGTCCCGCATCGACATCGATTTCCCGCATGCCCGCCAGAACGATATGATAGCCATCGCCGGCATTCAGGATCAAGAGTTGTCCATAGGAACGAAACGGTCCCGAGTATAAAACATGTCCGTCCGCCGGGGCGGTGACGAGATCGCCGGCACGGGCCGCGAAGACCATGCCGGTGGTCCGCCGCCCGAAACCGTCATCCTCGCCGAAGGCTCGCCTCGCTTCGCCCGCGACGGGAGTCGAGAGAATCCCCTTCAATGTCGAAAATGGGGCCGAGACGTCGAGACGCGCCATTTCACGGCGAAGTGACGCCACGTCGTAGGTCTCGCCCGCCGGGCCGGCGGGCTCCTCTCGCGCGGCCGCTCGCGTCTCGTCCTCGCCATCGGCGGGGGGGAGGCCGGTGTTCGAGAGCCGCGTGCCTTCCTCCAGGCCCCGCATCGCCTCTGCCGCCTGCCGCGAGCGCTCTTCCAGTTGCCGCAGCCTCTCGGCCTCGGCCATGCGGTGCGCCTCCTCCTCTGCCGCCTGGGCCTGCGCAAGGTCGCGCTCGAGCGTGAGGATGAGGTCTTCCAGCGTGGCAGCTTCTCCCGCCAGTTCGGCGGTTCGCCGGTTGGCCTGGGCCAGCGCCAGCCGGCTGTCGGCCTCCAGCCGCTCCTTTTCCTTCGAGAGGCGCAGGAGCCGCGTCTCCTCCTCCCGCTGGCGGGCGAGGCTCGCGGCAAAGCGCGTCTTCTGCTCCTCGATCTCGCCCTTCAGGGAAGCCAGCTCCGTCAGGTCGGCCATCAGCGCCTCGGTCTCCTCCCGCATGGAGGGCACGACGGCACCCAGGAGAATGGCGCTGCGCACCGAGCCGAGGGCGTCGTTGGGGCGCACCAGGATCGCCGGCGGCGGGGCGCGGCCCATGCGCTGAAGGGCCGCGAGAACCTCCGCCAGAGTGCCTCGCCGCTCATGAAGGGATGCGCGCAAGTCGTTCTCGCGCAGGGTGAGGGCGGACATCTGCGTTTCCACGCGGGAAATCTCGACGGCGGTCTCCTGCTGGGCGGCGGCGGCGGTGATCATCGCTTCGCGCACGGCGGCAAGGTCCTCGCCGATCGCGGCGATCTCGCCTTCCAGCCGCTCGCTGGTCTCGCGCGTCAGGGACACCTGCGAGCCGATGCGTTCCAGCTCCGCCCGCGTCGCCTCGCGCGCCGCCGCGATCGCGGCCGAGCGCGGGGCGTCCCGCAGGGCGGCGTCGGGCTCCGGGGTCTCGACGGCGGCAGCGGGCAGGTGCGGCGTGAGGGCGAGCAACAGGACCAGCACGGCCATTCGCAGGCGGTGCTTGCCTTTTTTGTCCCTGTCCCGCCTAGCCTTCAACTGCTCCGCCTTCGATATCGTCGCCGGTGCTCCAACCTTAAGGGCATCTTCTTAAGGTTGGATCAACTATCCAACGAGAATGTCATGCGGTGCGTTGCGCGGAGCTTGGGTGTTCGTCGCCGGGCCCGCGCGCCGGGCTCTCGGAGACCGTTCGAGACTTCGGGCAGGTCGGTCCTGCGGGTCTTTTCCACTGCGGCCGCGTCACCGATCCTCGCCGATGCCGCCGGCATCGACTGCGCTCGGCTCCTCGCGGACGACGAAAAATCCCTCGCGGGCCCTCTGCTGCCGAAGTCTCAAAGGGTCTTTCAGGCCCGATGGTAGGGATGGCCGGAGAGGATGGTGCAGGTGCGGTAGAGCTGCTCCGCCAGAAGGATGCGCACGATCTGGTGAGGCCAGGTCATCCGGCCGAAGGAGAGGACGAAGGAAGCTCTCGCGGCAAGGTCGCTCGCCAGCCCGTCCGGCCCGCCGATGACAAGCACCAGGTCGCGCCGCCCCTCGTCGCGAAGTGCGGCCAGGCGGTGCGCGAACTCGTGCGAGCCCTCGGTCCGGCCGGTCTCGTCGAGCAGGATGATGGCCGCCTTCTCCGGCAGGGCCGCGACAAGGCGCCCGGCCTCGTCACGCTTGCGCTCCTCGCTGGAAGCGGCGCGCGATTCGGGAAGCTCCACGACGCCGGCCCATTCGAGGCCCAGCGGCGGGCCGCTCCTGGCCAGCCGGTCCAGATAACGCGCCACGAGGTCGCGCTCCGGCCCGGCCTTCATGCGGCCGACGGCCGCGACGGTCAGCCGCATGTCATGCCCGGTCCCGTCCCGTTCAGTGGACGGTCGCGTCGCTCTTGTCGCCCAGGCTCCACATCTTCTCGATATTGTAGAAGGAGCGGACTTCCGGCCGGAAGATGTGGACGATGATGTCGCCGGTGTCGATCAGCACCCAGTCGCCATTCTGCAGGCCCTCGACCTTGGCGGAGCCGAAGCCGGCCTCCTTCAGGTCGCGCAGGAGATGGTCGGCGACGGCGCTGACGTGGCGATGCGAGCGCCCGGAGGCGATCACCATATTGTCGGCAAGAGCGGATTTTCCGATCAGGTCGATGGCGACGACATCCTCGGCCTTGGAATCCTCCAGGCTGGAGAGGACGCGGTCGATGGCGCTGGCGCCGACGCTTCGCTCGCCGGCGGGCGCTTCGGAAGGCGTGTCGAAGACGGCCTTCGGTTCTGGCGCAGGTCTCAGTGTGTCCATTCCTTCTTTGAGGCGGATGCCGCGCGGGAATTACTTTTTCCGCGCCAGTAAAGTGGCAGCTATCGCCGAGTTTTTCAAGTCGCCGGCCGAAGCGCGGTGGAGGACAAGGGCGAGCGGGGCCCGTGCAGGAACACCCAGGCCGGCGGGGGGAGGGAGGGCAGGAGGGCGGCGCGCTCCTCCCGCAGGCGGTGGCGCGCGAAGGCGCGTGCCATCGGCGCGTGGAGGGGGGAGAGCGTGCCGCCCGGCCGGTCCACCACGCAGATCGGCAGCGTGCGCGCGATGCGCGGCCAGTGCCGCCAGTGGTGGAAGCCTGCCAGGCTGTCGGCGCCCATGATCCAGACGAAGGAGACGCCGGGGCGCAGCGCCAGCACCATCTCCAGCGTATCGGCGGTGTAGGTGCGCCCGTGGCGCGCCTCGAAGGCGGTGACGAGGATGCGCGGGTCGCGTGTCAACGCGCGCGAGGCGGCGATGCGCTCGGCCAGCGGGCGCAGCGCGTCCCGATCCTTCAGCGGGTTGCCGGGCGTGACCATCCACCACACCCGGTCGAGCGAGAGGCGGCGCAGGGCCGTCTGCGCCACCAGGAGGTGCCCCGCATGGGCCGGATTGAACGACCCGCCGAAAAGGCCGATGCGCATCCCCGGCTCGGCATGGGGAATGCGAAGATCGGCGGCTGGAACGCTGCTCGTCACGGACGGAACTGGCCGGTGCCGCGAACCCGGTAGTTGAAGCTCGTCAGTTGCTCCACGCCCACCGGCCCGCGCGCGTGCATCTTGCCCGTGGCGATGCCGATCTCGCCGCCGAAGCCGAACTCCCCGCCATCGGCGAACTGGGTGGAGGCGTTGTGCAGGAGGATGGCCGAATCGATCCCGTTCAGGAAGCGCTCGGCCGTGGCCGCGTCCGCGGTGACGATGGCCTCGGTGTGGTGGGAGGAGTAACGCGCGATATGCGCGATGGCGCCCTCCACGCCGTCCACCAGCGCGACGGAGATGATGGCGTCGAGATATTCGGTGCGGAAGTCCTCCTCGCCGGCCGGGACGGCGGCCGGATAAAGCGCGCGCACCTCGTCCGTGCCCCGCACCTCGCAGCCGGCGGCGGCCAGCGCTTCGAGAACGGGGCGAAGATGCGTGCCGGCCACGGCGCGGTCCACCAGCAGCGTCTCGGCCGAGCCGCAGATGCCGGTGCGGCGCATCTTGGCGTTCACCGCGATGTCGCGGGCCATGGCAAGGTCTGCGGCCCTGTCGATATACAGATGGCAGAGCCCTTCGAGATGGGCGAAGACGGGGACGCGCGCCTCGCGCTGCACCCGCGCCACCAGGCTCTTGCCGCCGCGCGGCACAATGACGTCCACCGCGCCGGACAGGCCCTTGAGCATCTCGCCCACCGCCGCGCGGTCGGGCACGGGCACGAGCTGGATGGCATCCTCGGGAAGCCCGGCCTGCCGCAGCCCTTCCTGCAGCGCGCCGTGGATGGCGGCGGAGGAGGCGAGCGAATCCGAGCCGCCGCGCAGGATCACCGCATTGCCGGCCTTGAGGCACAGCGCGCCGGCATCGGCGGTGACGTTCGGGCGGCTCTCATAGATCACGCCGATGACGCCGAGCGGCGTGCGCACGCGGGCGATCTCCAGCCCGTTCGGCCGCGTCCAGCGGTCCATCACCGCGCCCACCGGGTCCGGCAGGGTGGCAACGTCGCGCAGGGCCTGCGCGATGGCCGCGACGCGATCGGCATCCAGCGTCAGGCGGTCGAGGAAGGAGGCAGCCATACCGGCGTCGCGAGCGCGGGCAAGGTCGTCGCTGTTGGCGGCCAGAATGTCCGGCGCCCGCGCCTCCACGGCCGAGGCCATGGCGAAGAGCGCGGCGTTCTTCTCGTCTGTCGTGGCGCCGGCGAGGCGGCGGGCGGCGGCTTTGGCACGGCGCCCGATACCGTCCATCAGCGTCTCGATGGAATCGGCGATCAAGGTTCCGTCAGGCATGGTCCATGTCCTTTTCGCTCTCGCGGCCGAGGCTTGTGACGAGGTCGTCGCGGTGGATCATCGCGGCGCGGGGCGCATGGCCGAGCACCGGCTCGATGGCGGAGGAGCGCAGGCCCGCTATGGCGCGCGCCTCGCCGCAATCATAGGCCACCAGACCGCGCGCGACCTCGGCGCCCGCCTCGTCCAGCACGAGGATAGTGTCGCCGCGCGAGAACTCGCCCTCCACGGCGGTCACGCCGGCCGGCAGAAGGCTGCGACCTTGCTTCAGCGCGCGCACCGCGCCCGCATCCACGGTGAGGCGGCCGGCGGCGTTCAGATGTCCGGCGATCCAGCGCTTGCGCGAGGTGACGGGGTTGGCCGCCGGCGAGAACAGCGTCGCCCGCTCGCCCCGCTCGATGGCCGAAAGCGGGTTCATCCGGTCGCCGGCCGTCACGATCATCGCCGCGCCGGCGGCGGTCGCGATCTTGCCCGCGTCGATCTTGGTCTTCATGCCCCCGCGCGACAGGAGCGAGGCCGCGCCGCCGGCCATCGCCTCGATCTCGGGCGTGATGGCGGGCACGTGCGGGATATGGCGCGCGTTCGGGTCGCTGGCGGGCGGGGCGGTGTAGAGCCCGTCGATGTCGGAGAGCAACACGAGAAGGTCGGCGGACATCATGGTCGCCACGCGCGCGGCGAGGCGGTCGTTGTCGCCGTAGCGGATTTCGCTCGTCGCCACCGTGTCGTTCTCGTTGATGACGGGCACCGCGCCGAGAGACAGGAGCGTGCCGATGGTGGCGCGGGCATTGAGGTATCGCCGCCGCTCCTCCGTATCGCCGAGGGTGAGAAGGATCTGCCCCGTCTCCAGTCCGTGGCCGCCGAGCGATTCGGAATAGGCGCGCGAAAGCGCGATCTGCCCCACCGCGGCGGCGGCCTGGCTCTCCTCCAGCCGCAAGGCGCGGCGCGGCAGCTTCAGGATGCTGCGGCCGAGCGCGATGGCCCCGGAGGAGACGAGCAGGATCTCCCGCCCCCCGGCCGAAAGGCGGGCCACGTCGTCGCCCAGCGAGGCGAGCCATTCGCGCCGAAGCCCCGTCGCCGGATCGACGAGCAGCGCCGAGCCGATCTTGACGACGATGCGCTTGTGGCCGGCCAGCATGTTCACCCCCGCCAGTCCTTTTCGCTGAGGCTCGCGCCGAAGCGGGCCTCGTCCTCCTCGGCCTGCGCGTCCTTGGCGGCGGGCGCGGCCATGCGGTCGATCTCACGCTTGAGGCGCCGCAGCGCCTCGGGGATGCCCTGGCGGGAAACGGCCGAAAGCGGGATCGGCGAATGGCCGACCTCCTGCGTCAACGCCTGCATCTTGGCCTCACAGTCCTCCGGGGTCAGGATATCGACTTGGGAGAGCGCCACGATCTCCGGCTTCTCTTCCAGCCCCGCGCCGTAGAGCGCCAGCTCGCGCCGCACGGTGCGGTAGGCGTGGGCCACGTCCTCCTCCACCGCGGAGACGAGGTGGAGGAGGACGCGCGTGCGCTCCACATGGCCGAGGAAGCGGTCGCCGATGCCCACGCCCTCATGCGCGCCCTCGATCAGGCCGGGAATGTCGGCGATGACGAACTCGTTGGCGTCCACGGTGGCGACGCCGAGATTGGGATGCAGCGTGGTGAAGGGGTAGTCCGCGATCTTGGGCCGCGCGGCCGTGACGGAGGCGAGGAAGGTAGACTTGCCGGCATTGGGCAGGCCGACAAGGCCCGCATCGGCGATCAGCTTGAGCTGCAGCCAGATCGTCAGCTCCTCGCCGGGCAGGCCGGGATTGGCCCGGCGCGGGGCCTGGTTGACCGAGGATTTGAACTGCCAGTTGCCGAAGCCGCCATTGCCGCCGGCGGCGATGCGCTCGATCTGCCCGATTTCGGTGAAGTCGAACAGCAGCGTCTCGCCGTCCTCTGCCAGAACCTGCGTGCCGACCGGCACCTTCAGCGTCACATCCGCGCCCTTGGCGCCGGTGCGGTTGCGGCCCATGCCGTGCATGCCGGTCTTGGCCCGGAAATGCTGCTGGTAGCGATAGTCGATCAGGGTGTTGAGGCCCGAGACGGCCTCCACGAACACGTCGCCGCCGCGCCCGCCGTCGCCGCCGTCCGGCCCGCCGAACTCGATGAACTTCTCGCGCCGGAAGGAGACGGACCCCGCCCCGCCGTCGCCCGAGCGCACATAGACCTTGGCCTTGTCGAGGAATTTCATGTCTTCAGGCTCGTTCGTTCGTCTGGCGCGGGCCGTTCTTAGCGCCCGCGCGACAGGGAGGGAAGGGCGGCGGCCTGGCGAGCGAAGATGACGGAAGACGTCGCCAGAGGCAGCCCGAATTTCGAGACGACGACACGGTTCAGGACCGTGCCGTCGCCCATGGCGCGCATGTGGTGGCGGAAATGCAGGAGAAGGCCGCCACCGCCGGGCGCATATCCTTCATAGGAGAGGACGACGCCGTCCTCTCCCGACATTCCTGAAACGGTCGCCGGCTCGGACATCTCGCCCGTCTCCAACTCGGTCTCCACCGTGCCCGAAACAGCTTGCCCTGCTTGCGCCAGAGTCCAGACCTGCAACCTGCCGCCATCCTCGAAGGCGAAGCGCTCCTCCAGCCGGAAGCCATCACCCTGCCGCCGCCCCTCGAAAGTGGCGGTGAAGGCCTCCCGTCGCACCAGCGCCGTGGTGATCGTACCCCGGCTGGCGCTCGATCCCTCGAAGAAGGCGAAGAGGTCGAAACCGCCGCCGCGCGTCGCGCTTCCGCCACCGTATCCTTGCGCGAAGGCGAGGGCGCCCCCGCCCAGCGCAAGGGCGAGAAGGAAGAGAAGCGCGATGCGCCTCACCGCCCGCCCCAGCTCTTCAACGACTGCCAGCAGCGGCGATCCATCCGGTAGGTCTCCGAGGCCACCCGGCCGGCCGCGAGCGAGATGTCCATGCTGGTTCCGAAATACTGGAACCCGCATTTCTGGATGACCCGCCGCGAGCCCCCGTTGACGACCCGGCAACGCACCTCCACGCATTCGGCCCCAAGGCCCGTAAAGGCATGGTCGATGAGCCCCTGCGCCGCTTCCGTGGCGAAGCCCTCACCCCAGAAGGGGCGCCCGAGCCAGTAGCCCAGCTCGAACGTGCCGGGTATCTGGTTGGGCGTCAGGCCGGCCAGCCCGATCAGTCCCGGCGCCCCGCGCCGCTCGATGGCGAAGACGTGCTCCTCGCCATGGTCGGCCAGGAAGCGCCGGGCGTCCTCCAGCCCGTAGGGGTGGGGGATGCGCGCCGTCATCTCCGCTATGTGGCGATCGTTGGCCAGATGCGCGATCGCCGCTTCGTCGGAGGCCCGCGCCGGCCGCAGGAACAGCCTGCGCGTCCGCAGACATTCATCGTCTTCGTCGAGGGTCTCTTCGCCTCTCATAGGCCCGTCCTTCCAGAAACGGCAAAGGGGAGATGGTGGCCCATCTCCCCTTGATCCGCTCGCCTGGAGGCCGGTGGAGGCCTTTCAGGTAAGCGCCGGGTCGGTGGGACACCGGCGCTCGAAGTGCAACCGGTTCACTCGGCGGCTTCGGCTTTCGGCATCACGGCAACGTAGGTTCGCCCCTGCGACTTGTGCTGGAACGTGACGACACCATCGGTCTTGGCGAAAAGCGTATGGTCGCGGCCAATGCCCACGCCCGCGCCCGGATGCCAGCGCGTGCCGCGCTGGCGAATGAGAATATTGCCGGCGATCACGTTCTCGCCGCCGAACTTCTTCACGCCGAGGCGCTTGGACTCCGAGTCGCGACCGTTGCGGGAAGAGCCGCCTGCTTTCTTGTGTGCCATCGTTCAGTCTCCTGATCTTGCCTTGCAGACACCGGGCGAATGCCTCGCGGTGCTGCCTCGTTGTCTTCAATCTGGCATCGGGCGGCGCGCTCCGCCACCCGTTTTCCAGCCTCAGGCCTCGTCGGCGCCCTCGGCCTTCTTCTTCGAGGCGCGGGGCTTCTTGGGAGCCTCGTCCTTGGCCTCGCCGGTCTCGGCCTTCCTGGTGGCGCGCTTGGGCTTCTCGGCCTTCGGCGCCGCCTCGGCGTCCTCGCTCACGGCCGGGGCCTCGGCGCTCGCCGGGGCGGCCTTCTTCTCCTTCTTCGAGGGGCTCGCGCCCTCGGTCAGGATTTCCGAGATGCGCACCAGCGTCAGGTCCTGGCGATGACCGCGCGTGCGCTTGGAGTTCTGGCGGCGGCGCTTCTTGAAGGAGATGACCTTGGGGCCGCGAACCTGCTCCACGATCTCGGCCACGACGGAAGCGCCCGAGACGAAAGGCGCGCCGATCGAGGTGCCGACCATCAGCACTTCGGCGAAGGAAATCTCGTCGCCGGCCTCGCCGGCCACGCGCTCGATGGTGAATTCGTCGTTTGCGGCAACGCGGTACTGCTTGCCACCGGTCTTGATGACTGCGAACATCTGTCTGGCCTTCATTCGATGCCGGCTCTCGAAGCCATGCGCTCCGGGCGGCCTTCTTCTGGTTCTTGAAACGGGCCTTGAGCCCGCGCGCTGCATAGCCGAGCGGGCGGCCAAAGGCAAGGCGCGCGGCGCGCCGTGACGCAGCGTCTCCATCTTCAGGCGTTTAAATCGAGGCCGCGCCTGACCATCTTGAACGAAACATCTTCAGGTGGCCTTTCATGATTCCCTATTCCGTGCTCGACCTTTCGCCCGTTCCCGAGGGCGCGACCGTGGCGGACGCGCTCGCCAACACGCTTGATCTCGCCCGCCATGCGGAGGCGCTGGGCTATCATCGCTTCTGGCTGGCCGAGCACCACAACATGACGGGAATCGCCAGCGCGGCGACGGCGGTGGCCATCGGCCATGTGGCGGGCGGCACGAAGACGATCCGCGTGGGGGCGGGAGGCATCATGCTGCCCAACCACGCGCCGCTGGTGATCGCCGAGCAGTTCGGCACGCTGGAGACGCTTTATCCCGGCCGCATCGATCTGGGCGTGGGGCGCGCGCCGGGCACGGACATGATGACCGCGCGCGCGCTGCGCCGCAGCCTGGAGAACTCCGACAACTTCCCGCAGGACGTGATGGAGCTGATGGTCTATCTGGAGGAGCCCGAGCCCAACCAGCGCATCCGTGCGGTGCCGGGCGCGGGCACGCGCGTGCCGGTCTGGATCCTCGGCTCCAGCCTCTACGGCGCGCAACTGGCCGCCCATCTCGGCCTGCCCTATGCCTTCGCGTCGCACTTCGCGCCCGCCGCGCTCGAGCAGGCGGCGCAGATCTACCGCGAGACTTTCCGCCCCTCCGAGCGCTGGCGCAAGCCGCATTTCATGCTGGCGATCAACGTCTTCGCCGCGGAGACGGACGAGGAGGCGCGGCGGCTGCAAAGCTCGATGCAGCAGGCCTTCGCGCGCCTGCGCACCGGGCAGCCGGGACCGCTGCCGCGCCCGGTGGACGACATCGACGCGGTGATCGAGCCGCATGTGCGGGCGGGCGTGGACGAGGCCCTGCGCATCTCGGCCGTGGGCTCGCCGCAGACGGTGCGCCGCGAGCTTGCCGAGCTGATCGACGCGCACCGGCCCGACGAGGTGATCCTGACCGGCCAGATTCACGACCACGCGGCCCGGCTGGCCTCCTTCCGGATCGCGGCCGAGGTCATGGCCTCGCTGGGCAAGGCCCATGCGGCCGAATAGCCTCTGCGCCCGCTAGCGCCGCTCGGTGTCCACGAGTTGCGGGGCAGGTAGCTGCGGGCGCGGCTCCGGCTCGGCCAGGTGCGGGCGGGAGCGGTAGAGCAGATAGGCGGCGATGGCCGTGGCCCCCATGGCGGGGATGACGATCTGTGTGGCCAGCACCGGCTGCCCGATGGCCGCGCACAACAGGCCCCCGAGGAGACCGCCGCCCATCTGTACGAAGCCCATGGCGGCGGATGCCGCGCCGGCGATGTCGGGGAAGGGCGCCAGCGAAGCCGTGGTCATCGCGGGCATCACGAAGGCGATGCCGAACGCGTAGAGGCCGACCGGCGCCATCACGGAGAGATAGGAGAGCGGCAGCAGGGCCGTGGAGGCGATGAGGGCCAGGCTGCCCGCGCCGACGAAGAAAAGGCCCGCGGGCACGAGGCGATAGGCCGAGATGCGCCGCCGCATCAGCCCGCGCACCGTGAGCGAGCCGAGGAGGAACATGCCCGTCTGTCCCAGCATCCCGAGTCCGAACTGCGCCGGCGTCAGCCCCGCCTCGTCGATCAGCACGAAGGGCAGGACGGTCGCCAGCGTGTAGACAGCCCCCACCGTACCGGCGACGGTGAGGACGGTGGTGAGGAAATGCAGGTTGGTGAACAGCCTTCGATAGGAGCGGATCAGCGCCGGGACGCGGATCAATCCCCGGTCGGGCACCGTGGTCTCGCGCATCTGCCCCAGCACGAGGCCGATGACCGCAAGGCCGAAGAACAGCATGACCACGAAGAGCGCGTGCCAGTTGGCCACGGCCAGCGTCAGCCCGCCGATGGACGGCGCAAGGGCGGGCGCCACCGCCAGGATGATGCCCATGGTGTTCATGATGCGCGAAGAGGTTTCGCCCGAATACTGGTCGCGCACGATCGCGCGGGCGGTGGCCACGCCCACCGACGCGCCGACTCCCTGCACCATCCGGGCGGCCAGCAGCCATTCTATGCCGGGCGCCAGCACCGCCATCAGCGAGCCGGCGAGGTAGAGAAGCAGGAATGCGACGGTGACGGGCCGCCGGCCGAACGCGTCCGACAGGGGCCCGCAGACGAGCTGCGTGAGCGCGAAACCCGCGAAGTAGAGCGAGACGGTGAGCTTGACCATGCCGTCCGTGGTGTCGAACGCCTCCACCAGCGTCGGCAGGGCCGGCGTGTAGAGGGCCATCGACACGGGGCCGATCGCCACGAGCATCGCTCCGATCAGGCTCGTGCGATGCTCCGACATCGATCTGGGCATGAATACCGTCCGGCAGGATTACATAGGGAGCCGCGGCGGGGCCGCGGGCCGCCCGCGTGCAGGGGTGCGGCGGCGGCCCGGGGAAGATAAGGCATCCTTAGGAAGTGTCCAGAGTGCGGCGTCAGCGCCGCGAGGCCGTCTTGCCGCGCGACGCGGTTCCGGCCTCGGCCGGCGCCTCGCGGGCCGTTCGTCCGTCGGGGGGCGCGCAGTCGCTGGTCAGGTTGTCGCGCATGGCTCCCAGCGCGTCCATGAGGGCTTCGACAGCCTCGGGCGAGAGGCCGGCGGTGGCCTGCGCCTTCATCTTCTCGAACAAGGGCTCGAGCTGGCGGATCACCGCTTCGGCCGCTTCCGTCGGCTCCACCAGCTTGGCGCGCCGGTCGGCGGGGTCGACCGTACGCCGCACGAGGCCGCGCGCTTCCAGCCGGTCGAGATAGGCCGAGAGCGTCATGGGCTCCACGCCCAGCCGCTCGGCCAGCACCGCCTGCCGCGAGCCGGAAAAGCGCATGGCGTGGGCGAGGGCGCGGATCTCCCCCGGCGTCAGGCCGAGGCCGTTCTCGGTTGCGGTCTTCTCGAAGACCTGGCGAAACAGGCGCGCCGTGTCCGTCAAGAGAAAGCCCAGACTATCCTTGCGAACGAGGCCCGGCACGTATCTTCCTTGGCTTCCGGTCCCATGCCCGGAAGGATGGGCAGCGACCGGCGGGCACTGCCCCTTGTTTCCGAAGCGCCGGCGCTTCAAATGCGTCCGGACCCTTGCCTATCTAACGTCCGAGCCCGCGGACTGTAAACCGGAGAGCCTTCCATGACGACCGACGCGAACCCCGGCGCCCTCCCTTTCGCGGCCTTCGCCTTCGATGGGCCTGCCGGCCTGCCCGCCTTCTCCACGTTGGAAGCGAAGGACTTCCCGCCCGCCTTCGAAGCCGCGATGGAGGACCACCTGCGCGAAATCGCCGCAATCTCCGCATCCGCCGAGGAGCCCAGCTTTCAGAACACGATCGGCGCGCTGGAGCGGGCCGGCGAGGCGCTGACGCGGGTGGCCGGGGTCTTCTACGCGCTGGCCGGGGCGCAGACGGACGAGGCCCTCCAGGCGGTGGAGCGCGAGGTCTCGCCGAAGCTCTCGCGCCACGGCTCGAAGATCTCGCTCGACGCGGGCCTGTTCGCGCGCATCGATGCTCTCTTCCACAAGCGCGGCGCGCTCGGGCTGGGGGCGGAGGAAATGCGGCTTCTGGAGCGCACCCATGCCGGCTTCGTGCGGCGCGGCGCGCGGCTGGAAGGGGCGGACCGCGAGCGGCTGACGGAGATCAACGCCCGCCTCTCGGAGCTGGGCACCGCCTTCTCGCAGAACGTGCTGGCCGACGAGAAGAGCTTCGTCCTGCCCGTCGCGCCGGAGGATCTGGAGGGGCTTCCCGCCTTCCTCGTCTCGTCCATGGCGTCGGCCGCGCAGGAGCGGGGGCTCAAGGGCCATGTCGTGACGCTGTCGCGCTCCATCGTCGTGCCGTTCCTGACCTATTCGCCGCGCCGGCACCTTCGCGAGGCGGCTTTCCGGGCCTGGACCATGAGGGGCGAGAATGGCGGGGCGAGCGACAACCGCGCCATCATCGCCGAAACGCTGGCGCTGCGGGCCGAGAAGGCGAAGCTTCTGGGCTTTGCCTCCTTCGCGGCCTACAAGCTCGACGACACCATGGCCAAGACGCCCGAGGCGGTGCGTGGTCTCCTGACGCAGGTCTGGGAGAAGGCGCGCGAGCGGGCTGGCGCCGATGCGCTGGCACTCTCCGCCATCGCGGCGCAGGAGGGCGGGAACGAGGCCATCGCCCCGCATGACTGGCGCTATCTCACCGAGAAGCGCCGGCGCGCCGAGTTCGACATCGACGAGGGCGAGGTGAAGGCGTATTTCTCGCTGGAGCGCATGATCGCCGCCGCCTTCGACGTGGCGAGCCGCCTGTTCGGGCTGCGTTTCGAGGCGCTCGACGGCGTGTCCGCCTGGCATCCGGACACGCGGGTCTGGCGCGTGCTGGACGCCGACGGCAGCGAGCGCGGACTGTTCATCGGCGACTATTTCGCCCGCTCGTCCAAGCGCTCCGGTGCGTGGATGAGCGCGTTGCGCTCCCAGCACAAGCTGGACGGCGGGGAGCGCCCGATCATCTACAATGTCTGCAATTTCGCAAAGCCGGCCAAGGGCGAGCCGGCGCTCCTGTCGCTCGACGATGCGCGCACGCTTTTCCACGAGTTCGGCCACGCGCTGCACGGGCTGATGAGCGACGTGACGTGGCCCTCGCTGTCCGGAACGGCCGTCAGCCGAGATTTCGTCGAACTGCCCTCCCAGCTCTTCGAGCACTGGTTGGAGACGCCGCAAATCCTTTCCACCCACGCGCGCCACGTTGAAACGGGCGAACCCATGCCTGAGGCGCTGGCGCAGCGGCTGGAGGCGGCGCGCCGGCTGGATGCGGGCTTCGACACGGTGGAGTTCACCGCTTCGGCGCTGGTCGACCTCGCCTTGCATGAGACGGGTGAGGCGCCCGCCGACCCTATGGCGCGCGAGGCGGAAATCCTCGCCGGGCTCGACATGCCGGCCGAGATCGTCATGCGCCACCGCTCGCCGCATTTCGCGCATGTGTTCTCGGGCGACGGCTATTCGGCCGGCTACTATTCCTACATGTGGTCCGAGGTGCTGGACGCGGATGCGTTCGAGGCCTTCACCGAGCAGGGCGACCCCTTCCACCCGGACACGGCCGAAAGGCTGGCCCGCCATATCTACTCGGCCGGCAATTCGCGCGATCCGGCCGAACTCTACAAGGCGTTCCGGGGCCGGATACCCAGCCCCGAAGCGCTGATGAGGAAGCGGGGCCTTGCCGCCTGAGCCGGGGAGGGCGGCGCCTGCCGCCCTCAGCTATCCTTGATCGTCTTGCCGGGCGAGCGCTTCGCCGTTTTTTCATCCACGAAGCGCCCCGTCTCTGCGCTGCGATGGGTGTCGTTGGTCGACCCGCCGCCACGCTTCTCCGTGGTCGTGCCGGCCGGATCGCGCGCCACCTTGGCCTTGGTGGTGAACTGGCCGCTGCCGGCATCGCGGTGGAGGGATTCGCTGCTGCTCTTGCTGCTGCTCATGACGTATCTCCTGAAGGACCATGCATGCCCTTTGGAATCCGCGGCTTGCGGCTTTGTTCCGTCTCGTTCGGCGGCCCGGTGAGCGCGCCTCTTTCGCAAACGCGAAAAATACGTTAAGAGAGGCGCCAATCGAACACGATGCGTGGACGGCCCCTTCGGTGCCGAAGGGCTCTTTTTCCGTGTTCGAAATCGTTCTTCGCCGGCCTCAAGCCCCGCCGGCCAACCACCGGTGCCCATATATGAAGCTGCGCAACATCGCGATCATCGCCCACGTCGATCATGGCAAGACGACGCTGGTCGACAAGCTCCTCGCCCAGTCCGGCTCGTTCCGCGAGAACCAGCGCACGGAAGAGCGCGCGATGGACTCCAACGATCTGGAGAAGGAGCGCGGCATCACCATCCTCGCCAAGGCGACCTCGGTGGAGTGGAAGGGCGTTCGCATCAACATCGTGGACACGCCCGGCCACGCCGATTTCGGCGGCGAGGTGGAGCGCATCCTCAACATGGTGGACGGCGCGGTGATCCTCGTCGATGCCGCCGAGGGGCCTATGCCGCAGACCAAGTTCGTGCTCGGCAAGGCGCTCAAGGTCGGCCTCAAGCCCATCGTGGCGATCAACAAGATCGACCGTCCCGACGAGCGCCACGAGGAGGTGTTGAACGAGATCTTCGACCTCTTCGCCAATCTCGACGCCAATGACGAGCAGCTCGACTTCCCCGTGCTGTACGGGTCGGGCCGCGGCGGCTGGATGGCCGATGCGCCGGACGGCTCGCGCGAGGAGGGCCTTGCGCCCCTTTTCGACCTCATCCTCAAGCACGTTCCCGAGCCGGACACCGCCGGCAAGGACGAGCCGTTCAAGATGATCGGCACGATCCTGGAGGCCAACCCCTTCCTCGGCCGCCTCATCACGGGCCGCATCCAGTCCGGCTCGATCAAGCCGAACCAGCCGGTGAAGGTGCTGCACGGCGACGGCACGCTGCTGGAAACGGGCCGCATCTCCAAGATCCTGGCCTTCCGGGGCCTCGAGCGCACGCCGCTGGACTATGCCGAGGCGGGCGACATCGTGGCCATTGCCGGCCTTCAGAAGGGCACGGTGGCCGACACGTTCTGCGATCCGCAGGTGTCCGAGCCGCTCGTCGCCCAGCCCATCGACCCCCCGACCGTGACGATGAGCTTCATCGTCAACGATTCACCGCTCGCCGGCACCGAGGGCGACAAGGTGACGAGCCGCGTCATCCGCGACCGCCTGTTCAAGGAGGCCGAGGGCAACGTCGCCCTGAAGATCGAGGAATCGGAGGACAAGGATTCGTTCTTCGTCTCCGGCCGTGGCGAGCTGCAGCTCGCCGTCCTCATCGAGACCATGCGCCGCGAGGGCTTCGAGCTCGGCGTCTCGCGCCCGCGTGTCGTGATGCAAAAGGACGAGGCCACCGGCGAGACGCTGGAGCCCATCGAGGAGGTCGTGATCGACGTCGACGAGGAGCATTCGGGCGTCGTCGTGCAGAAGATGAGCGAGCGCAAGGCCGAGATGGTCGAGCTGCGCCCCTCGGGCGGCGGTCGCCAGCGCCTCGTCTTCCATGCGCCCACGCGCGGCCTCATCGGCTACCAGTCCGAGCTTCTCACCGACACGCGCGGCACGGCGATCATGAACCGCCTGTTCCACTCCTACCAGCCGTTCAAGGGGCAGCTCGCGGGCCGCAACAACGGCGTGCTGATCTCCTCGGAGGATGGCGAGTCGGTGGCCTACGCGATGTTCAACCTGGAGGATCGCGGGCCCATGGTCATCGACCCGGGCGTGAAGGTCTATGCCGGCATGATCATCGGCATCCACACGCGCGACAACGACCTGGAAGTGAACGTCCTGAAGGGCAAGAAGCTCACCAATATGCGCGCGTCCGGCAAGGACGAGGCGGTGAAGCTGACCCCGCCGATCCGCATGACGCTGGACCGGGCGCTCTCCTGGATCCAGGATGACGAGCTGGTCGAGGTGACGCCCAAGACCATCCGCCTGCGCAAGCTCTATCTCGACCCGCATGAGCGCAAGCGCTTCGAGAAGAGCCGCAAGGCGGCCTGATCCCCGAAGACAAGAGCATAAAAAAGCCGGCGGAGACGCCGGCTTTTTTCGTTCGTGGCGGAAGGCTCAGAATTCCTCCCAGCTATCCTCCGCCGGCTGGCGGGCGGCACCGCCCGTGCCCACCGTCTTCATCTGCGTCACCGGACGAGGGGAGGCGGAGCGGGCGGACGCCGTCCTGGCACCGGCGCGCCTTGCCTGCTCGGCATGGCCCTGGGTGGCGGCGGTCTTGAAGCGCTCGATGAGGGTGGCGAGCTGGTCGGTCTCGCTGGCCAGCGCCTGGGCTGCGGCGGTGGCCTGTTCCACCATGGCGGCGTTCTGCTGGGTGACCTTGTCCATCTGGTCGGCGGCGGTGGAAACCTCCTTCAGGCTCACCGCCTGCTCGCGGGCCGAGCGGGCGATGGCGGTGACGGTGGAGCTCATCTCGGCCACCTGCGCCACGATCTCCTGGAGGCTGCGGCCGGAAGCCGAGACCAGCTCCACCCCGCTGCCCACCTGGGTGCGCGAGGCCGAGATCAGCTCCTTGATCTCCTTGGCGGCCTCGGCCGAGCGCTGGGCGAGCCCGCGCACCTCCTGCGCCACCACCGCAAAGCCCCGGCCCGCCTCGCCCGCGCGCGCCGCCTCGACGCCCGCGTTCAGCGCCAGAAGGTTGGTCTGGAAGGCGATCTCGTCGATCACCCCGATGATGCGGCCGATCTTTTCCGAAGACTGCTCGATGGCGTGCATGGCCTCCACCGCCCGGCCAACGATCTCGCCGCCCTTCTCGGCGCTGGCCTTGGTGGCCTCGGCCGAGGACTGGGCGCGGCCGGCGCCCTCGGCGGTCTCGTTCACCCCGCGCGTCACCTCGGCCAGAGCCGCCACCGTCTCCTCCAGGCTCGCCGCCTGCTGCTCGGTGCGCTGCGCCAGGTCGTTGGACGCCACGTTGATCTCCGAAAGGCCGGTGCGGATGGAGGAGATGGAGCCGACGACCGAGCCGATGGTCTCCTCGAGCTGGCCGATGGAGCCGTTGAACTGGGCGCGGATGGGCTCGTACTCGGCGGCCACCGGGCGCTCCATGCGCACCGTCAGGTCGCCCTGCGACAGCCGCTGGAAGCCGCTCTCAATGTCCGAAACGAAGCCGCGAAGCTCGTCCGCCTTCTGCTGGTCGATGCGAGCCAGCCGCTCACGCTCGGCGTCCTGCTGCCGGCGGAGCGCGGTGGCCTCCTCCTCCAGTTCGCGTGCCTTGACCGCGTTGTCCTTGAAGACCTGCACGGCGCGCGACATGGAGCCGACCTCGTCGCGCCGGTCCCCGCCCTCGACGGCGGCGTCCAGATTGCCGCCGGCGAGCTGTTCCATCGTGCGCTCGAGGCGCGCCAGCGGCTGGGTGATCGTCTTTCCCGAGACCAGAAGCGCGAGCACGACGCCGAGCGCCGCAGCAACCAGCGAGACGATGAGCATCATCCGGTTCATCGCGACGACGCTCGCGCTCATCTCGGCGGAGCGGTTCAACGCCCTCTCGCGCAGTTCGGTGACGAAGGCAATGTTGCGCGTATTGAAGGCGTCGGCCGACTCGTCCATGGCATTGAGGCGCGTGAGAGCCAACTCGGACTGTCCCGCGAAAATGGCCTCGAAGGCAAGTGCGCTGCGCTGGTCCACCTGGTCGAGAAGGGCGTAGGATTCCTCCAGCGCCACGAGCGAATCGGGCAGGCCGGGCTCTGCCTCGCTCAGCATCTGGCGTGCGGTGGCGATGGTGTCGGTGCGCGCCTGCTGCATCTCCCGGGCCTCGTCGCTGCCGATCGGCGCGGTGAAGGCGCGGTAGGAGTAGTATTCCACCTGCGTCATGGCGCGATTCGCCCGCGCGACGTTCATCAAGGCAGGGTAGCGCACATCGGTCAGGTGACTATAGTTCGCGTCGATTTCCGCCACTCTTGTGCCGGAATAAAGAGAAAGAATGACGCTTATCGAGGCGGTGATCACGATCATCGCTGCGATCTTGATCGCGATCTTGGTGTTGCTCAGTAAGCGTAGCATCATAACTCCTGTAGCCGCTGCCGCGGCGCCGATTTCAACCTCCCGCTCAAGGGAGACGTGCCATGAAAATTGAGCTTCCTTTCTAACGGCGGTTCTTTAATTGTTTGTGTTCTGCACAACAACTTGTGAATGTAGTTTTCGCAGTTGTTGGCTGGGCTGGGTTGTGTGAATGCAGGCTCGGCGGGGTGCCGCCTTCGGCCGGAGGCCGGAGGCGGAGCGAAGGGGTCGATGAGAAAAGCAAGTAAAACCATTGACTTGCGCCTTCGTGAGAATGTCGTCGCCCTGTCATGAGTCCGTTGCCGCTCTTGCGTAGAGACAAGGGCGTGCCCAGCCATGGAACTCCAAAGGCATCGGGTGGGCCGCAGGTTCTTCAAACCCACTCCCGCAAGGAGAGACCCTCTCGTGTTGAACAAGATCCTTTCAGGCCTTGCCCTGAGCGCTGCCTTCGCCGCCGGGCCGGCGCTCGCGCAGGCTCCCGAGCCCGTGCAGATGGCCGGCTCCTCCACGGTGCTGCCCTACGCCCAGATCGTGGCGGAGAACTTCTCCGAGACCTATCCCGACCAGTCGACGCCGATCGTGGAATCGGGCGGCACGGGCGGCGGCTTCACGCAGTTCTGCGCAGGCATCGGCGGCAACACGATCGACATCGCCAACGCCTCGCGCCCCATCTCGGCCAATGAGAAGGCGGCCTGCGCCGCCAACGGCGTGGCGGAGATCCAGGAAGTGCAGTTCGGCTATGACGGCATCGTCTTCGCCTCGTCCGCCTCGGGCCCGGATTTCGCCCTGACGCCCGAGATCGTCTTCAGCGCGCTGGCCGCCAAGGTGGTGGTGGATGGCGAGGTCGTCGACAACCCGCACCGGACCTGGGCCGATGTCGATGCCTCGCTGCCTGACCAGGCCATCGCGACCTTCATCCCGGCCGAGAACCACGGCACCCGCGAAGTCTTCGAGGTGGCTCTCCTCGAGGCCGGCTGCGAGGCCTCCGGCGCGCTGGCCGCCTTCGAGGCCGCGGGGCTGAGCGAGGACGACTGCATCCAGGTGCGCGGCGGCAACTACACCACCGACATCTCGGGCGATTATACCGAGACGCTCTCTCGCATCTCGGCCAACCCCGAAGGCGTCGGCGTCTTCGGCCTCGCCTTCTACGAGCAGAACCAGGACCGCCTGAAGGTCGCCACCATCGACGGCGTGACCCCTTCGGTGGAGAGCATCTCGACCGGTGAGTATCCGGTGTCGCGGCCGCTCTACTTCTACGTCAAGACCGCGCATCTGGGCGTGGTGCCGGGGCTGGAGGACTATGTCTCCTTCTTTTTGGACGACCAGATGATCGGCCCGGACGGCCCGCTGGCCGCCTACGGACTGGTGCCCGCGCCCGACGCCGAGCGGGAGGAATACCGCGCGGCCTTCCAGAACCGCACGCTCCTGCAGATGTAGTTCACTTCGTCGAAGGACGGGCCGGGGGCGCCAAGCCCCCGGCCTTTTCGCGTCAGCCCAGGAAAGCCGTCGCCAGCATCTTGGCCGAGGTGAGCCCGAGGAAGAGGCCGAACAGGCGGCGCAGCCATTTCGGGTCGATCGTATGGGCGGTGCGCGCGCCGAGTGGGGCGAAGAGCATCGAGGTCGCGGCGATGAGGATGAAGCCGGCGCCGTTGACGTAGCCGAGCGAGAAGGGCGGCAGGTCGGGCTCGCCCCAGCCGTTGAGGACGAAGCCGAGCGCGCCGGGCAGGGCGATGATGAGCCCGATCACCGAGGCGGTGCCCACCGCGCGGCGGACGGGATAGTTGCAGAGGCTGAGCGTGGGCACGGTGAGCGTGCCGCCGCCGATGCCCATCAGCGTGGAGATGGTGCCGATCAGGGTGGCGAGAACGGATTGGAGCGCTCGCCCGGGCAGCTTTGCGGCCAGATGCGCCTCCTCCGGCGTCAGCAGCATATGGGCGGCGACGAGAAGCGCCACCACGCCGAAGGTCAGCGTCAGCACTTCACCGTCCGCGATATTGGCGATCGCGATTCCCAGCATGACGCCGAGCGCCACGAAGGGCCCCCACCATTTCAGGAGTGCGCCATCCACCGCGCCGCGCGCGCGATGGGCGCGGATGGACTGAAAGGAGGTGGGGATGATGGTGGCGAGCGAGGTGCCCACCGCGATGTAGGGAATGAGATCGGCGTCCACGTTCAAGGCGGCGAGCACGATGTAGAGGACCGGCACCACCACGATGCCGCCGCCGACGCCGAGGAGGCCCGCAAGGAAGCCCGAGACACAGCCCGTCAGGGCGAGGGCGATCACGAAGGGAAGGACGGTTGCGACCGAGGCCATGTCAGCGCTTTCGAAAAAATGGGCGGAACGGGATGAGCCCGATGTGAAGAACCGGGCGCGGCGACGCCCGGTTCGAATTGCCTTCGGATCGGGCACCGCCGGCCCATGAACCTCAGACGACGCGCGTGCGCAACTCGCCGACGCCCTCGATATGGCCGACAAGCTCGTCGCCGCGCTGGACCGCGCCGACGCCCGCCGGCGTGCCGGCGAAGATCAGGTCGCCCGGCTGGAGCTCGAACAGGCCCGAGAGGTAGGAGATCATCTCCGGGATCTTCCAGATCATCTGGCTGAGGTCGCCGTCCTGGCGCGTCTGCCCGTTGACCGTCAGCCGAATGGCGCCGGTCGCGAGATCGGGCGCTTGCGCGGCCGGCACGAGGGCGGTGCAGGGCGCGGAGGCCTCGAAGGCCTTGGCCGTTTCCCACGGGCGTCCCGCCTTCTTGGCTTCGCCCTGAAGGTCGCGCCGGGTCATGTCGAGGCCCACCGCATAGCCGAAGACGTGCTCCATCGCGTTTTCCGGCGCGATGTCCTTGCCGCCCTTGTGCAGCGCCACCACGAGCTCGACCTCGTGATGCACGTCGTTGGAGGCCGAAGGATAGGGGAAGTCCCGGCCGGGCAGGACGAGCGTGTCGGGGTTCTTCTGGAAGAAGAAGGGCGGCTCGCGGTTCGGGTCGTGGCCCATCTCGACGGCGTGGTCGGCAAAGTTGCGGCCCACGCAATAGATGCGGTGGACGGGAAAGAGCTTGTCCGTTCCCCTCACCGGCAAGGTCGGCACCGGCAGCGGGGTGAAGACGAAGTTCTGGTCGAGCGCCTCGATGGTCATGATCTGGTTCCTGCGGAAGGGTCGGTTCGGGCTTCCGGCATAACAGCTTCTAGGCCAGGGCAAAGGGCCTGGCGCGTGTCTCGGCGAAACCGCATGCGCCGACATCGAGGAGGAAGGTCTGGCCATGGCGGGGGTCGGCCGTGCGCTCGGCTTCGCTCATGCCCTCCGAAGCGGTGGTCACGAGGAGGCGATCGAAGGCCCGGCCGACGAAGACGGGGCAGGTGGGGCGCGTGGCCGGCACGCGCACGGTGCGCAGGCGCGTGCCTTCCGGCGAATAGGCGTCCAGGCAGCCCGCGCCCCAGCGCGCGTTCCAGACCAGCCCCTGCGCGTCCACCACCGCGCCGTCCAGCCCGCCCGTTCCGCCGCGATGGTCGTAGAGCATCTCAGGCCCGTCCACGGGCAGGCCGGTGGCCGGATCGAGCGCCACGCGGTGGAGAATGCCGATATCGGTGTCGGTGAAATAGCCGGTGCGCCCGTCCTGCGTGAAGGCGATGGCGTTGGGGATGGTGAGGCGCGAATAAAGCTTCCTCAATTCGCCGCGAAAGAACCAGTAGATCGACCCGGCGCCCGTTTCAGCCTCCCTTCCCATCGTGCCGATCCACAACGCCCCGCACGGGTGCACCCGCCCGTCATTGGAGCGCGTTGCGCTGTCATCCTCCTCGATCCCCTGGAGCAGCGTCATCGCGCCGCTTTTGCGCTCGCGCACATGCAGCCCCGTGTCGGTGGCGATCAGGTCGCGCTCCTCGTCGATCACTGCCAGTTCCGAGGCCATGGCCGGCAGCGGTTCCATCCGTACGGTGCGGGTGGCGATCTCGGCGCAAAAGAGCGTCCTTTCCAGTATGTCGAACCAGAAGGCGGTGCCCGTCGCCGGATCGAAGGTCGACCCTTCGCCCAGATGGCAGGGATGGGCGCTCAGCGTCTCTGTCGGAACGTCTTGCACGGGGAACCTCGAGGGTTGACGATGGCGTCACGGGAGCGGGGCTGTGGAGAAGCGGTAGCGGATGCGGTGGCGATAGGTCTCGCCCGCGGCCAGATGCGTGGAGGGAAAGTCCGGCCGGTTCGGCGCGTCCGGGAAGGCCTGCGCCTCGAGGCACACCGCGTCTCCCTGCCGGTGCAGCCGCCCGCCCTTGCCGCGCACCGCGCCGGTCAGCGCGTTGCCCGAATAGAGCTGAAGCCCGGCCTCGTCGGTCTCCACCTCCAGCACGCGGCCGCTCGCTTGGTCGGAAAGTCTTGCCACGAGGCGCGGCTCGGCCGTGCGCCCGCCGCGCAGGCAGAAATTGTGGTCGTAGCCGCGCGCCAGCGCAAGCTGCTCGTCCGCATGGCGGATGCGCTCGCCCACACGCCGGGCCGTCCTGAAATCGAACGGGCTGCCGGCGACCGGCCGCCTCTCGCCTGTGGGGATCGCGACGGCATCGACCGGCAGGAAGGCGTCGGCCGCGATGAACAGGGCATGGTCGAGCGCCGTGCCGGAGGCCTCGCCGGCGAGGTTGAAATAGCTGTGGTTCGCCAGGTTCACCAGCGTGTCCGCGTCCCCGGCCGCGCTCAGCTCGATGAGAAGCGCGCAGCGCTGGACCTCGTAGGCCACGCGGATGTCGAGCCGGCCGGGAAAGCCTTCCTCCCCCGCCGGGCTGGTGCGGCGAAGCACCACGCGGCAAGGCTCGCGGCTCTCCACTTCGAAGAGGCGCGTGTCGAAGCCGCCCGCGCCTCCATGCAGCGCATTCGGGCCGTCATTGGGCTCGACCCGGAAGCGCCGCCCGCCGAGCGAGAAGGCGCCCCCGGCGATGCGGTTGGCATAGCGCCCGATGGTGGCGCCGAAATAGTCGCGGCTGGCCATATAGCCGGCCAGCGTGTCGTGGCCGAGCACGATATCGGCCAGGTGTCCATCCCGGTCCGGCGCGAGGATCGACTGGACGGCCGCGCCATAGCTGATCACGGATACGCGGAACCCATCTTCCCCGCAGAGGACGACCCGTTCCACCGGCGTGCCGTCGGCCATGCGGCCGAAGATCGATACGGGCTCCTGTCCCAAGCGTTCATCCTCCTCCAATGTGAGGCGAGAGATGGGGCCGGCCCTGCCGTTGGAAAGGCGCGGCTCGTTCCCGCGCGGCGATGAGCGTCCTATATTCTGGCCACGAATCTTGAAAGGCGGGGTGCGGGCATGGGCGGATCGAAGGCGCAGGGGCTCCTCTCCTCGCTCGACATGGAGCAATCCCTCAAGGCGGGCGAGTACGAAACGCGGCTTGCCGAATTGCAGCAGCGGTTCGAGGTCATACAGCAGGCCTATCTGTTTCGTGGGCAGACGGCGGTCGTCGTCTTCGAGGGGTGGGATGCGGCCGGCAAGGGCGGCGCGATCCGGCGCATCTCGGCGGTCATGGACCCGCGCGGCTTCAAGGTCTGGCCCATCGGCGCGCCGGAGCCGCGCGACCTGCGCCGGCATTACATGGCCCGCTTCTGGGAGCGCCTTCCCGCCAGGGGCGAGATCTGCGTCTTCGACCGCTCGTGGTACGGCCGGGTGCTGGTGGAGCGCGTGGAGGGCCTGGCGAGCGAGCCGCAATGGCGGCGCGCCTATCGCGAGATCAACGAGTTCGAGCGCCTGCTGGCCGATGACGGGACGCATATCGCCAAGGTCTTCCTCTACATCACGGCAGAGGAGCAGCTCGAGCGTTTCGAAAAGCGCCTGAAGGACCCGCTGAAGCGCTGGAAGCTCTCCTATGAGGATTTTCGCAACCGCGAGCGCTGGGGCGATTACGAGCGCGCGGCGAACGAGATGCTGGAGGAGACCAGCACGCCGCATGCGCCCTGGCTGGTGGTGCCGGCCAATTCGAAGAAATATGCCCGTATCGCCGCGCTCACCGAAGTGGCCGATCGCCTTTCGCAAGGCGTCGACCTGTCGCCCCGCCCGGTGGACGAGGAACTGGAGCGGCGCTTCGCCGCCTTGCCGGAGCGGTAGCGGCCTTCAGGCGCCCATGGCGCGGGCGATACGCAGATAGGGGTTGGCCTCCCGCGCCTCGTCGTAGGCATGGGGGTCGATCGTCGCGCTCAGATGGGCCGTCGCTTCGGCCGTGGCGGCTGCCAGGCGGCTGCCGTCCGGCGCCGAGATCGAGGACAGGCCCTGATAGGAGAAGCGCGCGTCGCTGCCGCAATGATCGGCATAGGCAAGGAAGATGCCGTCCTCGAAGGCCCGGGTGGGCACCATGCTCTGCGCGATGAAGCGCGCGCCCGGCCCTTGCGGCAGGGCCGTGGGCACGAGCACGAGGTCGGCGCCCGCCAGCGCGAGTTCGCGCACCTGTTCGGGAAACTCCACGTCGAAGCAGACGAGAAGGCCAAGGCGCAGGCCCGCCCATTCGGCCAGCGGGGCCGCTGCCGTTCCGGGGCGGAAGAGCGCTTTCTCGTAGGCGCCGTAGAGCTGGCGCTTGGCGTAGGCGAGGGGCGCGTGCCCCGGCCGGAAGAGGACGGCGGCGTTGGAGAGCGCGCCATCGTGCCGGCGGAGCGCCATCCCTGCGCAGATCGCCATCCCCGTTTCGCCGGCAAGGTGCTGCAACGGGGATGTGGCAAGCTCCTCCGGCGCTGGCGCTGCGGCTCCCATCGCCTCGCCCGTGCCGTAGCCTTCCACCGCCAGTTCGGGAAAGAGCGCCAGCGCGCTGCCGGCGCTCGCGGCCTCGCGCACGCCTTCCTCGATGGCGGCCCGGCGCGCCGGGCCCTCCAGCGCCGCGTCCATCTGGAAGAGCGAGAGCTTCACCGGCCTCCCCAGGCCCCCAGCAGCTTCGGCAGGTCGCCGAACCGCGCGACCGCCGAGAAGACGACGCCAGCCACCGCGACGAAGAGGATCGTCACGCTCGCCATGGTGGGTGTGTAGCCGTAGCGCAGCGCGTTGAAGATCTTGATCGGGATCGTCTCCAGCGTGAAGCCGACCGTCATGTAGGCGACGATGTACTCGTTGAGCGACAGGACGAAGGCGAAGGCGAAGCCCGAGACCATGTAGGGAAGGATCATCGGCAGGACGATGGTGGAGAAGACGCGCCGCTCATCCGCGCCCATGGTGCGCGCGGCCTCCACCATCTCCTTGTCGATGGCGGAGAAGCCGAGGACGAGCGTGACCAGCGGCAGCGAGGTGAAGAAGATCGCGTGCGAGATGACCACGGTGAAGTGCTGGCCGTAGAAGCCCGCCGTCGCCCAGAAGGAAAGCGCGCCGAGCGCGGTGATGACCGGCGGCAGCACGAAGGGCGAGACGCCCAGAAGCTGGACAAGCCGCCCGAAGGCGGTGACGCGCCGCCACAGCGCGTAAGCGATGGGCAGGGCGATCAGCAGCGAGAGGAGGGCCGCCAGCGCGGCCACCGTGACGGAGGCCGTGAGCGCCGCGCGCCAGGAGGCGTCGGTGAAGATCTGCGCATACCAGTCGAGCGAGAAGCCCTGCGGCGGGAAGGACAGCGACCGCTGCTCGTTGAGCGAGACGCCCAGGATCACCACCAGCGGGCCGGCGAGGAACAGCGCGACCAGCCCGAAGAGCAGGCGTTCAAGGAGCCGGCCGGTCATTGCGGCGCCCTGTTGCGGCCGATGGCGGCGGTGAGGAGCACGAGCAGCACGCTGGCGATGACGAGGAACACGGCCATGGCGGCGGCGAACGGCATGTTCGACTGGTAGATCGCCTGGTCGGTGACGAGGACCGAGAGCGTCCAGTGCTGCGGGCGGCCCAGAAGCTGCGGCAGCAGATAGCAGCCGAGCGCGAAGACGAAGACCACGATGAAGGTGGCGACCAGCGCCGGGCGCAGCGCCGGCAGGACGACGGTGAAGAAGGCCCGGACCGGCGTGGCGCCGAGCGTGCGGCTGGCCTCGGCCAGCGACGGGTCGAGCCGGGAGAAGGCTGGGTAGAGCACGAGCACGGCGTAGGGAAAGGCCTGGTAGACCATGCCGAGAAGCACGGCGGCGAAGCCCGGCGTGAAGGACATGGGCTCGCCGAGCAGCCCCAGCGCGAACAGGATGTTGCCGATGCCGGCGGTGCGCGAGAGCAGCGTGGACCAGGCGAAGCCGATGATCACCTCGGAAAGCGAGAGCACGCACAGGAGCGCGATCAGCCAGGGCACCTGCGCGCGGCGGGGCAGTCGCGTCAGCGCGCGCGTGAAGGGCACGCCGACGAGGAGACAGATCGCCGAGACAAGCGCCGAGAGCCAGAGCGAGAAGCCCAGGACGCGCCCGAAGAACAGGCTCCAGAAGCGGGCGTAATTGTCGAGCGTGAAGGCCGGCTGGTAGAAACCGCCCGGCACGCGCTCGAAGAAGGACACCGCGATCATGGTGCCGAAGGGCACCACGAAGAAGGCGAGGAGCATGGCGGCCGGAAACAGGATGGGCCATTGCTCCCGCCACGCGGCCCGCGCCATGGCGGCGCTCATGCGGCGGCGCCCTGCGCAAACACCGTGACCGCCCCGGCCTCGATGGCGAGCGACACGGTTTCGCCGACCGTGAGGCGGGCGCCGGCCGGCGCCAGGGCCACCACGCGCGTGCCGCCGGCGTCGAGATGGATCTCCACGCTGGAGCCTATGTCTCGCACGAAGGCGACGCGCGCCTCGATGGGCGCCTCGCCCGCCGGGCGGATCGAGACATCCTCCGGCCGCACCGAGGCGAGGGGGCCCAGCGGCCCGGCGGCTGGCAGCGCCATGCCGAGAAGGGCGTTGCCTTCGACGGGCAACAGGTTGGTCTGGCCGATGAAGTCGGCGACGAAGGCGTTGGCCGGGCGGCGGTAGATCTCCACCGGCGGGGCCTCCTGCTGGATGCGGCCGGACCGCATGACGACGATGCGGTCGGCCATGGTCATGGCCTCGCGCTGGTCGTGGGTGACGACGATGGTGGTGATGCCGAGCCGCTGCTGGAGCTGGCGCAGCTCCACCTGCATGGCCTCGCGCAGCTTGGCGTCGAGCGCGGAAAGCGGCTCGTCGAGCAGGAAGAGCCGGGGCGAGACGGAGAGGGCGCGGGCGATGGCCACGCGCTGGCGCTGCCCGCCGGAGAGCTGCGTGATGGCGCGCCCCGCCACACCCGGCAGCCGCACGAGGTCCAGAAGCTCCTCCACCCGGGCCGCGCGCGCCTTCCTGTCCACCCCGCGAATGGCGAGCGGATAGGCGATGTTGTCGCCGACCGACAGATGCGGGAACAGGGCCAGGGACTGGAAGACCATGCCGATCTCCCGCCGGTGCACCGGCCGGGCGGTGATGTCCTCTCCGTCGAAGCGGATGGTCCCGCTCGTCGGCTCGTCGAGGCCCGCGATCATGCGCAGAAGCGTGGTCTTGCCGCAGCCGGAAGGGCCGAGCAGGCACACGAAGCTGCCCGGCTCGACATGCAGGTCGAGAGCCTCGACCGCGTTCACCTCGCCGAAGCGCTTGGAGATGGAAGAGAGTGTCAGTCCGCTCATGCCCGCTCTTGCGCCGGAGAAGGAACGGCCCCGCCCCTTGAGGGCGAGGCCTGTCTTTGGGAAAGAGGCGATATCAGCCGACGATGAGTTCCGTCCACTTCTGGTTCAGCCAGTCGGCCTTCTCCACATAAAGGTCGTAGCGCGGCACCACGGGGTCGATGTCGGAGGAGACGGCGGCGAACTCCTCGTCGGTCAGATCCAGGAGATCGCGGCGCAGCGTCGGCGCGGTGCCGATCTGGCGGGCCATCAGCGCCTGGATCTCGGGCTGGGAGGCGAAGTTGAGGAACTCGTGCGCTTCCTCGGACTTGTCGGAAGCGCGCGAGATGGCCCAACAGCCTGAATCGGAGATGCCGCCCTCCGTGGGGAAGGTGGAGCGCACGGGGAAGCCGTCGGCCGCCGCAAGGCCCGTCACGTCGTGGTAATACTGGCCCATCGGGATCTCGCCCGACTTCAGCGCCTGCTCGAACTGGGCCTCGTCGCGATACCAGAGCTGCACGTTGGGCTTCAGCTCGGCGAGCTTCTCCATCACCTCCAGGATGCCTTCCTCGGTGTCCAGCTTGTCGGTGCCGCCGAAGAAGGTCTTGGCCGTCACTTCGAGAAGGAAGGAGTTGGACACGAGCGCCAAAAGGCCGAGGCGGTTGGCGTTGGCCGGGTCCCACAGCGCCTGCCAGGAGGTCGGCGCCTCGGCGTAGCTGTCGGTGTTGGTGACGAGGGTGATGTACCAGGCGACGGCGCCGACGCCGGCGAAGCGCTCGTCCGGATAGGCCACCACGAAGGGCGGCAGGATGTCGTCGAAGCGCTCCACGCGGGCCGTGTCGATGGGCGCCCACAGCTCCGTCGACAGACCCTTGCGCATCGCGACCTGGCTCATCATCGAGACGTCGGCCGGCGCGACGCCGGCGCGCGCGGCCTGCTCCAGCTGCACCAGCCACGCCTCGCCCGTGGGCTCGGCGATGGATTCCACCGCGATGCCCGTGGCCTCCGTGAAGCGGGGGAAGATGTGCTCGTCGAAAGAGTCCTTGAAGTAGCCGCCATAGACGCCGACCTTCAGCGAGCGCTCCTGCGCGCGCAGAAGGGTGGGCATGGACAGGCCGGCGGCCGCGGCGGCGGAGCCGGCGAGAATCTGCCGGCGGTTGAGGCGAAACGATCCGGTCATCGAGGGTCTCCGTTGGCTCTCGGCGAATTTTGCGCCAGCGAGGGCGCGAAGGGAAGCAGGCTCAGGATTTCGAACAGCATCTGCGCGCCCGCATGGGCGGTGTTGGTCGTGGCGTCGTATTGCGGCGCGACCTCCACCACATCGCTGCCGACGAGGTTCAGGCCCTTGAGCCCGCGCAGGAGCGCCTGCGCCTCGCGCGTGGTGAGCCCGCCGATCTCCGGCGTGCCGGTGCCGGGCGCGAAGGCGGGGTCGAGGCTGTCGATGTCGAAGGACAGGTAGGTCGGCCCGTCGCCCACGATCTCGCGCGCCTTCGCGATCACCGCCTCGATGCCGAGACCCGATATCTCCTCGGCGTGGATCACCGTCATGCCGGAGGCATAGGAGAACTCCCAGAGATATTCCGAGGCGCCGCGAATGCCGATCTGGATGGTGCGCGCGGGGTCGAGCACGCCCTCCAGCACCGCGTGGCGGAACGGCCCGCCATGGTGGAAGCGGCAATTGTCGAAGGGGCCGGACGTGTCGCAATGGGCGTCGATATGGATCATGCCGACGGGACGCTTCGCGCCGACGGCGCGCAGGATGGGCAGCGTGATGGAATGGTCGCCGCCCACGCTGAGCGGCACGACGCCCGCCGCGACGATGCCCGCCACCGCCGCCTCGATGTCGCGATGCGAGGTCTCCAGCTCGAAGCGCGAGCGGAAGGGCACGTCGCCGATATCGGCGACGGCCAGCTCGCGCCCCGGCATGGTTTTCAGAACGTGATTGTAGGGCCCGATGCGCTCGATGGCGCGCAGGGCGCGGGGGCCGAACCGGCAGCCGTTGCGGTTGGTGATGCCCAGGTCCATCGGCACCCCGAGGAGCGCGACGTCGAGGCCGGAAAGGTCCGGCGCACGCCAGTCCACCGCGCGGTAGGGAGCGTCGAGCAGCGTCGGCAGGCCCGCATAGGGCGCCTGGCGCGTGCCCTTCGGGTCTATGGTCATGGCGGCGATGGCCGAGAAGTGCGGATCGTGAATGCGCGTCTCGTTCTCGCCGGAAAAGCGGGCCCGCAGGGTCTCCAATGTATCGTTCGCCATGATCGTCCTACCCGTGTTCGAAGAGATTGCCGGCCAGCGCCAGCCGCTGGGCGAAGCGGGCGATGCCCGCCTCGTCCACATTGGCGAAGGCGACGCGCAGGTGGCCATCCTGGCCGGGGCCGAAGAAGGAGCCCGGCAGGACGAGAAGGCCGAGGCGCCCCGCCAGCGCGGTCGCCACCTCCTCGGCCGAGCGGCCGGGGAAGGGGTGGGCGAGATAGGCGAAATAGGCCCCGCAGCTCTCCACCCGCCACTGCGGCAGGGCCGCCATCGCGGCTTCGAAGGCGCGGGTGCGGGCAAGGATTTCCGCCGTGCGCGCCGCGCGCCAGTCGCCCGTCTCCGCGATGGAGGGGGCGAGCGCGGCCTGGCTGGGGCGCGAGGCGCAGATCTCCACGCAGTCGAGGATCTTGCCGGCCGCGTCCAGCACCGCCGGGCCCGCCGCCATCGCGCCGAGCCGGTGGCCGGGAATCGCGTAGGATTTGGAGAAGGAATAGAGCGCGATCAGCCCATCGCGCCAGTCCGGCCGGCCGAACAGCGCGTGCGGCGGGCCGGCCTCGGCGGGCAGGAAGTCGCGATAGGTCTCGTCCAGGATCAGGAAGAGCCCGCGCTGCCGGCACATGTCGTGCAGCGCCTCGATGGCGGCGGGCGGGTAGACCGCGCCGGTGGGGTTGTTCGGCGAGACGAGCACCAGCGCGCGCGTCGTCTCGTCGACCAGCGCCTCGGCCTCGGCCGGGTCGGGCACGAAGCCCCGGGCCGCGTTGGTCGGCAGGGCGACCGGCTCGATGCCGAGCATGCGCAACGTCATCTCGTGATTGAAGTACCAGGGCGTGGGCAGGAGCACGGAGGAGTCGGGGCCCGCGACGGCGAGCGCGGCCACGAAGAAGGCCTGGTTGCAACCGGCCGTGACGGCGATGTCGTCCGCCTCCACGCTTGCGCCATAGAGCGGCGAGACGTGCCGGGCATAGGCTTCGCGCAGCGCCTCGTCACCCAGGATCGGCCCGTATCGGGCGCTCGCTGGATCGAGCGCCGCCCGCGCGAAGCGCTCCAGGAACGAGGCCGCCGGCCCATGGCCCGGCACGGCCTGGCTGAGATCGACGGCGGGACCGAGCCGGCCGTCATAGGCCTTCAGCCAGCCCTGCGCCTGGGGTATCGGCGGTGCGGAGACCCGGTTCACCAGCGGGTTGGCGCCGAGCGGCGCCCGGCCGAGAGGAGAAGTTGCCGCCAAGTTCACCATGCGCATCCGTTGCTGACCTGATGGGCAGATGAGGCAGGCTGGACCCTGGTTTGAATAACGCGTTATCAATCCCAACCTTGATAGATCTCAAAGAAAGTGGCGTTTTCATGCGTGTTTCGGGGAGTGACCTGCGCCTGCTCCAGGTCTTCGAAAGCGTGGTGCGCAACAACGGGTTCGCGGCTGCCGAGCACGAGCTGAACATCGGCCAGTCCACCATCTCCAACCATATGACGGCGCTGGAGGAGCGCCTCGGCTTCGTGCTTTGCCAGCGCGGGCGCGGCGGATTTCGGCTGACGGAGAAGGGCCGCGCCGTCTACGAGGCCTCGCGCCGCCTCGGCAAGGCGCTGGAGGATTTCTCCAGCGATGTCGCTTCCGTGCGCGGCGAGCTGAAGGGCGAGCTTCGCGTCGGCATCCTGGACGCCATCGCGGACGATCCGCGCAACCTCCTGCCACAGGCCCTCGCGGCCTACGGGAGGATCGCGCCCGAGGTGAAGATCACCCTCGTCCAGGAGCGTCCGCTCGACCTCCAGCAGAAGGTCGCGGACGGGCAGTATCATTGCGCCATCGGCTCCTTCCAGAAGCGGATCGATGGGCTGGACCACGAATGGCTCTATGACGAGTGGCACGGCTGCTATTGCGGCCGGGGCCATCCGCTCTTCGACCCGCCCGGGGAGGTGACGGTGGAGGCGCTCGGCGAGGCGGCCTTCGTGCATCGCGGCTACTGGCGCGACGAGGACGCCTTCCGCCACGTCGCATGGCGCGTGGCCGCGACGGTCTTCCAGATCGAGCCGCAGCTCCTGCTCATCCGCTCCGGCCGCTATATCGGCTATCTGCCACACCACTACGCGGCGCGGCTGGAGGCGGCGGGCGAGTTGCGGGCACTTCTGCCGGACCTCCTGACGCATTCCTGCCCGTTCGAGCTCATCACGCCCTCGCGCGGGCGACATAGCGATATCTCGGCGGCCTTCGCCCAGACGGTTCGCCAGGTCTGGCAGGTCGGGTGATGCCCTATCGGGCATATTGCCTTCCGTAAGGGCTTTACCTGCGCACCGAATGGGCGTTGCCTCCCTTGACCGGGCGAGGGGCCGCGAGTCACTCTCCTTTTGTGTAGACAAATAGCGACCACGGGGCGTTGGCATGAGATTTCTTCTGAAGACGGGATGTGCGGCCGGCCTTCTCCTCGCGGGGATGACCGGCGCGAGCGCGCAGGCCACCAGCATCAATCTGGGCCTTTCGGGCTGGACGGGCTTCGCGCCGCTGACGCTCGCCAAGGAGGCGGGCATCTTCGAGAAGCACGGGCTTGACGTGACGCTTTCGAAAATCCCGCAGGCGAGCCGGCATCTGGCCATCGCCTCCGGCGACATCCAGTGCGCGGCGACGACCGTGGAAACCTGGATCGCCTGGAACGCCAACGGCGTGGAAACCACGCAGATCTTCCAGATGGACAAGAGCTACGGCGCGGACGGCATCGCCGTGCGCGCCGATGTGGAGAGCTTCGAGGACCTTCGCGGCAAGACCATCGCGGCCTCCGCGCCGGGCACCTCGCCCTATTTCTTCCTCGCCTGGATGCTACACGAGAACGGCATGACGATGCGCGACGTCTCCGTCGTCAACATGGAGCCCGGCCCCGCCGCGCAGGCTTTCGTCGCCGGGCAGAACGACGCGGCGATGACCTATGAGCCCTATCTCTCCACCGTGCGCGAGGCGCCCGATTCCGGCAAGATCCTGGCCACGACGCTGGATTACCCGGCGGTGATGGACACGGTGGGTTGCACGCCGGCCTTCCTGGAAGAGAACCCGGAAGCGGCCAAGGCGCTGGCGGACAGCTATTTCGAGGCGCTGGAGCTGATCGAGAGCGACGAGGCGCGCGCCTTCGAGATCATGGGCGCGGACGTGAACCAGACCGCCGAGCAGTTCGCGGCCTCGGCCTCGCATCTGCGCTGGCAGGACCGCGAGGCCAACAAGGCCTTCTTCGCGGGCGAGTGGCAGGAGTTCTCCGAGGCGGCGGCCGATCTGCTTCTGGAAGTCGGCGTCATCCGCCAGAAGCCCGAGATCGCCGGCCTCGCCGATCCCAGCTTCATCGAGTAGGCTTTTCGCCCTCAAGGCGCCCCGGCGGTCGCTCGCCGGGGCGCGCCCACGCATTCCATGAGCCGGTTTTCATGATCCGACCCTTCCAACCGGTGGGCACGGGCACGCGCGTCCTCCTCGGCGTCTCGTTCTTCGTGCTCTTCGTCGCCGTGTGGTCGCTCGCCACCTTCGGCGGCTTCGTTTCGCGAACCTTCCTGGCCGATCCGCTGACGATGCTGGCCGACGGCTGGTATCTCCTGTCGCAGCGGGGCTTCCTGTACGACATCGGCATGACGGTGTGGCGCGTCGTCGGCGGCTTCACGGTGGCGGCGGCGCTGGCGGTTCCCATCGGCATCGCCATGGGCACCTACAAGCCGGTGGAGGCGCTGCTGGAGCCCTTCGTCTCCTTCGCGCGCTATCTGCCCGCCTCGGCCTTCGTGCCGCTTCTCATCCTGTGGGCGGGCATCGGCGAGACGCAGAAGCTCCTCGTCATCTTCATCGGCGCCTTCTTCCAGATCGTCCTGATGGTGGCCGGGGCCGTGGGCTCCACCCGCCAGGACCTCGTGGAGGCGGCCTATACGCTGGGCGCCAGGGACAGGGGCGTCGTCGCCCGCGTGCTGATGCCCGCCAACGCGCCGGACATCGCGGAAATCCTTCGCCTCGTCCTGGGGTGGGCCTGGACCTACGTCATCGTCGCCGAGCTGATCGGCGCATCCTCCGGCATCGGCTACATGATCATCAACAGCCAGGCCTTGATGGCGACGGGCCAGATCATCTTCGGCATCATCGTGATCGGCGTCATCGGCCTCGTCTCCGACTTCCTCTTCAAGTCGCTCAACCGCTGGCTCTTCGCCTGGAGGTTCGCATGAGCGAGCTCGTCATCTCCGGCGTCGGCCGCATCTTTCCCGGTGTGAAGGGCGGCCAGCCCGTCACTGCCCTCCAGCCCACCGACCTCACGGTGCCCTCCAACGACTTCGTCACGATCCTCGGCCCCTCCGGCTGCGGCAAGTCCACGCTCCTGCGGATCGTCGCCGGGCTGGACAAGCCGACCAGCGGCACCGTCACGCTGGACGGGCAGGCCATCTCCGGGCCCGGGCCGGACAGGGGCATGGTGTTCCAGTCCTACACCCTGTTTCCGTGGCTGACGGTGGAGGACAACATCGCCTTCGGCCTGCGCGAGAAGCGCATGGGCGAGGCCGAGAAGCGCGATATCGTCTCCTTCTATGTGGAGCAGGTGGGGCTGAAGGGCTTCGAGAAGCACTGGCCCAAGCAGCTCTCCGGCGGGATGCAGCAGCGCACGGCGATTGCCCGCGCGCTGGCCAACGACCCCAAGATCCTGCTTCTCGACGAGCCCTTCGGCGCGCTCGACAACCAGACGCGCGGCCTGATGCAGGAACTCCTGCTCGGCATATGGGAGCGCGAGCACAAGATGGTGCTGTTCGTGACCCACGACATCGAGGAGGCGATCTTCGTCGGCTCGCGCGTCGTCACCATGTCCGCGCGCCCCGGCCGCATCAAGTCCATCCTGCCCGTCGAGCTTCCCCACCCGCGTCACTACACGGTGAAGTCCAGCCCCGAGTTCAGCGAAATGCGCGCGCGCCTGACGGAGGAAATCCGCTCGGAGGCCATCCGCGCCGACCAGGGGCATTGAGCCGCCCGGAGCCGGCAGGCGACGGGGATCGTGTGGCATGTGGCCGTGTTCGGTTCGTGGGGAGCCGCGGCCGCCGGGGCGGATCGTTGCGGCGATCACACGTCGATCTTGAAGCCGAGGTCGATCTCGCTGGCGGGCAGTCCCCCGAGCCCCCAGTTCACGGGATCGATTTCGACGAGCACGATTTTGATGTCGCTCGCCGGCACGCCGAATGCCGACAGTTCCTCGGCAAGGGCGGCATACAATTTTCGCTTGGCATCGAGAGATCGGCCGGAGAAAAGCTTGATCTCGATCACGGAGTAGGAAGGCCCCTTGCTCGGGGGCGTGATCATCGCGTCGGCTTCGTATTCCACCAGGCTTATGCAACGGTCGTGGTCCGGTATCTGCAAACCGGTCAGAAGTGCTCGTTGCACCGCCTCGATGACCTCCAGACGACGGTTGCCGATCCAACCTCGCCTCGTTTCCATTCTGGTGGCAGGCATGAGTTTCCCTTCCGTGCGCTTCTTCTCGCATCGCGGCTCATCAGCAGCTCTTTCCAAAATCGCGATGAAAGAGAGGCCTCGGCATCCGGCCGTTGCGACGCACCGGCCATTTATGCAGGCGGCGCCGATGGCCGCAACGGGTCGCCGCCGGCCCTCAGCCGGCTCACATCACTGTCGTCAGGCGGTGGCTCTGGGGGTGGACCATGCGCACGGCGGTGATGGGGCTGGCGAGGAGCCAGGTGCGGCGTTCGCCGATGAAGACGGGCTCGTGCGTCTCGACGCCGAGAAAGCGCGCTTCCTCTTCGGCCGGAAGGGCGGCGAGGAAGGTGAACTCGGCGCGCGAGAAGGGGGCGGCGGCCACCAGCCATTCATTCGGCCCCTGATGCTCGAAGCCCTCCTCCAGCGCCTTCGGCGCGGCCGCCGGATTGATGAGGCGGTCCTCGAACTGATAGGGCCGGCCGTCGGCGAAATGCAGGCATTGCAGGTGGAGGACGATCTTGCCCGGCGCCACCCCCAGGCGGGCGGCGTCCGCCTCGCTGGCCTCGCGCGCCTGCCGGGCGAGAAGCCGGTACTCGTAGGCCGCGCCCAATGCCACGATCTCCTGCGCCACGATGGGGATGGCGAAGCGCGCCTCCCGCACCGGGTGCAGCGCCACGCGCGTGCCTACCTTGCGCTTGCGCTCGATCAGGCCGGCCCTTGCCAGTTCCTGAAGCGCGCGGTTCACCGTGGCGCGCGCGGCGCCGAATTCGGCCGCCAGGGCCTCCTCGCCGGGAATGAGGCTGCCCGGCTTCCAGACACGCTCGCCGATGCGCCGGGCGATCTCGTCCTTGATGGCTCGAAAGGAGGAACGGGCAGGGGGCTTCATCCGCGTCGCCTTACCGTTTGCGAGGGGGGAAGGCCAGCGCGGCGCCGGCCTCGCAGCGCCGCGCGGCGTTGACGTATATGTCTATACATAATAGCGTCCGGACTCAAACGGAATGATCGGTGTGTGCACCATGACCAAGCGCCTCCTTCTCGATTTGACGCTCGCCACGATGGAGCCGGGGCGCGCGCCCTACGGCCTCGTGGAGGACGCGGCGGTCGCGCTGGAGGGCGGGCGCGTCGCCTGGGCCGGGCCGCGCGCCGGCCTGCCGGGGGAATGGCGGGGCATGGCGGCCGAGGGCCTCGACGGGCGGCTCGTCACGCCGGCCCTTGTGGATTGCCATACCCATCTCGTCTTCGGCGGCAATCGCGCGCGCGAGTTCGAGATGCGCCTCGAGGGCGCGAGCTACGAGGAGATCGCGCGGGCGGGCGGGGGCATCGTCTCCACCGTCTCGGCCACGCGCGCGGCAAGCGAGGAGGCCCTGTTCCAGGGCGCCCTGCCGCGCCTGGACGCGCTTCTGGCGGAGGGCGTGGCGAGCGTCGAGATCAAGTCCGGCTACGGGCTGACGGTCGAGGACGAATTGAAGATGCTGCGCGTGGCGCGCCGGCTGGGCGCGGCGCGCGGCGTGCGCGTGCGCACGAGCTGGCTGGCCGCCCATGCCCTGCCGCCGGAATACAAGGGCCGGGCGAGAGACTATCTCGACGAGGTGGTGCTGCCCGGCATGGAGCGGGGCGCCGCCGAGGGGCTGATCGACGCGGTGGACGCCTTCTGCGAGGGCATCGCCTTTTCGGTGGAGGAGACGCGCCGCGTGTTCGAGCGCGCACGAAGCCTCGGCCTGCCGGTCAAGCTTCACGCCGAGCAGCTCTCGGATCTGGGCGGCGCGGCGCTGGCGGCCGAGTTCGGCGCGCTTTCGGCCGATCATCTGGAATATCTCTCGCCGGCCGGCATCGAGGCGATGGCCGGGGCCGGCACCGTCGCCGTGCTCCTGCCGGGCGCCTTCTACACGCTGCGCGAACGCCAGGCACCGCCCGTGGCGGCCCTGCGCGAGGCCGGCGTTCCCATCGCGCTCGCCACGGACTGCAACCCCGGCACCTCGCCGCTCACCTCGCTGCTGCTCACCATGAACATGGGCGCGACGCTGTTTCGCCTGACGCCCGAAGAGGCGCTGGCGGGCGTCACGCGCGAGGCGGCGCGCGCGCTGGGGCTCCAGGGCGAGATCGGCACGATCGCGCCCGGCCGCCGGGCGGAACTCGCCGTCTGGAACGTGGAACACCCCGCCGAGCTTGCCTACCGCATCGGCTTCAACCCGCTTCACCGGCTCATCAAGGACGAGGCCGCATGACCATTCTTCTCAAGCCCGGAGCGGTGTCGCTCGCGACGCTGGAGCGCATCTATCGGGGAGACGAGGCCGTGCGGCTCGATCCCGCCTGCGGCCCGGCCGTAAAGGCCGCCGCCGGGCGCATCGCGGAGATCGCGGCCGGGGATGCGGCCGTCTACGGCATCAACACCGGCTTCGGGAAGCTCGCCAGCGTGCGCATCGCGCCGGGGGATGTCGAAACGCTCCAGCGCAATCTCATCCTGTCGCATTGCTGCGGCGTCGGCGCGCCGCTGGCGCCGGAGATCGTGCGGCTGGTCATGGCGACGAAACTCATCTCGCTGGGGCGCGGGGCCTCGGGCGTGCGGCCCGTCATCGTCGCGTTGATCGAGGCGATGCTGGAAAAGGGCATCCTGCCCGTCATCCCGGGGCAGGGCTCGGTCGGCGCCTCCGGCGACCTCGCTCCGCTCGCCCACATGGCCGCCGCGATGATCGGCGAGGGCGAGGTGACGGTGGAGGGCGTGCGCCGCCCCGCCGGCGAGGCGCTGCGCGAGGCGGGCCTCCGGCCGGTCACTCTCGCGGCCAAGGAGGGGCTGGCCCTCATCAACGGCACGCAGGTCTCCACCTCGCTCGCGCTCGCGGGCCTGTTCCGCGCCCACCGCGCGGGAGAGGCGGCGTTGATCACCGGCGCGCTCTCCACGGACGCGGCGATGGGCTCCTCGGCCCCCTTCCACCCGGATATCCACACGCTTCGCGGTCATCGCGGCCAGATCGACACGGCGCGGGCGCTGCGCGCTCTGCTGGACGGCTCGCAGATCCGCGAAAGCCATCTCACCGGCGACGAGCGGGTGCAGGACCCCTACTGCATCCGCTGCCAGCCGCAGGTGGACGGGGCCTGCCTCGACCTTCTGCGGCAGGCGGCGCGCACGCTGGTGGTGGAGGCCAATGCGGTGACGGACAACCCGCTGGTGCTCTCGGACGGCTCGGTCGTTTCGGGCGGCAATTTCCATGCCGAGCCGGTGGCGCTGGCCGCCGACCAGATCGCGCTCGCCATCTGCGAGATCGGGGCCATCGCGCAGCGGCGCGTGGCGCTGCTCGTGGACCCGGCGCTGTCCTTCGGCCTGCCGGCGTTCCTGGCGAAGAACCCCGGCCTCAATTCCGGGCTGATGATCGCGGAAGTCACCTCCGCCGCGCTCATGAGCGAGAACAAGCAGATGGCGCATCCGGCGAGCGTCGATTCCACGCCCACCTCCGCCAACCAGGAAGACCACGTCTCCATGGCCTGCCACGGCGCGCGGCGGCTGCTTCTGATGACCGACAATCTGGCCGGCATCATCGGCATCGAGGCGCTGACGGCCGCGCAGGGGGTGGAGTTCCGCGCGCCGCTGAAGACCGGCGCCGAACTCTTGCAGGCCCATGCGGCGATCCGCGCCGTGGTGCCGACGCTGGAGGAGGACCGCTACATGGCCGGCGACCTGGCGCGCGCGGCCGAACTCGTCTCCTCCGGCGCGCTGGCCGCCTCCATCTCCCCCGGCATCCTGCCCGCCCTGGAGGAAACGTCGTGAGCGTCGTCGAAGTCCGCCGGGGCTCATCGCCCGTCATCCTCGGCCTGCCGCATACGGGAACGCATGTCCCGCCCGAGGTCTTCGAGCACCTCAACGAGGAGGGGCGGCGGCTGCGCGACACGGACTGGCATATTCACCGCCTCTATGACGGATTGCCGGAAGACGCGACGAGCGTGCGCGCGACCTTCCACCGCTATGTGATCGACGCCAATCGCGACCCGTCCGGCGCCAGCCTCTATCCGGGACAGAACACCACCGGCCTCGTGCCGACGACGGATTTCGACGGGGCGCCGATCTGGGCGCGGGAGCCGGACGAGGCCGAGGTCGCGCGCCGGCTGGCCGCGTTCCACGCGCCCTACCACGCGGCGCTCGCGGCCGAGATCGAGAGGGTGAGGGCGCTGCACGGCGTCGTCATCCTCTATGACTGCCATTCGATCCGCTCGACCATTCCCTTCCTGTTCGAGGGGCGGCTGCCCGACTTCAACATCGGCACGGATGGCGGGCGTAGCTGCGACCCGCGCATCGAAGCGGCGGCGCGGGAGGTCTGCGAGGCGGCGAAAGGCTACACCAGCGTCCTCAACGGCCGCTTCAGGGGCGGCTGGACGGTGCGCCATTACGCCCGCCCGCAGGAGGGCGTCCACACGATCCAGATGGAGCTGGCGCAGGCGACGCATCTGGCGAGCGAGGCTCCGCCCTTCGCCTATGACGAGGCGAAGGGCGAGCGCCTGCGCGCGCCCCTGGCCATGATTCTCCAGCGCCTCGCGGCGCTCGCCACCGAACTGAAAGGGCTTGACCGATGAACCCTGTCGACCGCCGCCACAATGCCCGCGAAGTGCGCGCCCCGCACGGAAGCGAGCTGACCGCCAAAAGCTGGCTGACGGAAGCGCCGTTGCGGATGCTGATGAACAATCTCGACCCGGACGTGGCCGAGAACCCCAACGAGCTGGTGGTCTATGGCGGCATCGGGCGCGCGGCGCGTACCTGGGACGATTTCGACCGCATCGTCGCGGCCCTGCGCGCCTTGAACGAGGACGAGACGCTGCTGGTGCAGAGCGGCAAGCCGGTCGGCGTCTTCCGCACCCACCGGGACGCGCCGCGCGTGCTCATCGCCAACTCCAACCTCGTGCCGCACTGGGCGACCTGGGACCATTTCAACGAACTGGATCGCAAGGGGCTGGCCATGTACGGCCAGATGACCGCCGGCTCGTGGATCTATATCGGCACGCAGGGCATCGTGCAGGGCACCTACGAGACCTTCGTGGAGGCCGGGCGCCAGCATTACGGCGGCGACCTCGCGGGCCGATGGGTGCTGACCGGCGGGCTCGGCGGCATGGGCGGGGCGCAGCCGCTGGCCGCCGTCATGGCCGGGGCCTCGTGCCTTGCCGTGGAATGCAACCCGGACTCCATCGAGTTTCGCCTGCGCACCCGCTATCTCGACGAGAAGGCCGAGACGCTGGACGAGGCGATGGCGCTGATCGAGCGCTGGACGCAGGCCGGCGAGGCGAAATCGGTCGGGCTTCTGGGCAATGCCGCCGAGATCCTGCCGGAGATGGCCAGGCGCGGCATCCGGCCGGACATGGTGACGGACCAGACCTCGGCGCACGACCCGGTGAACGGCTACCTGCCCATCGGCTGGACGATGGCGCAGTGGCGCGCGATGCGCGAGAGCGACCCGAAGGCGGTGGAGAAGGCGGCGCGCGCCTCCATGCGCGTTCACGTGGAGGCCATGCTCGCCTTCCATGCGCGCGGCATCCCCACGCTCGACTACGGCAACAATATCCGGCAGGTGGCCAAGGACGAGGGGCTGGAGAACGCCTTCGACTTTCCCGGCTTCGTGCCCGCCTATATCCGCCCGCTCTTCTGCCGGGGCGTCGGGCCGTTCCGCTGGGCGGCGCTTTCGGGCGACCCGGAGGACATCTACAGGACGGACGCGAAGGTGAAGGAGCTTCTGCCCGACAATGCGCATCTGCACCGCTGGCTGGACATGGCGCGCGAGCGGATCGCCTTCCAGGGCCTGCCGGCGCGCATCTGCTGGGTGGGGCTGGGCGACCGGCACCGGCTGGGCCTCGCCTTCAACGAGATGGTGCGGAACGGCGAGCTGAAGGCGCCCGTGGTGATCGGCCGCGACCATCTGGATTCGGGCTCGGTCGCCTCGCCCAACCGCGAGACGGAAGCGATGAAGGACGGCTCGGACGCGGTGTCGGACTGGCCGCTCCTGAACGCGCTTCTCAACACCGCGTCGGGCGCGACATGGGTCTCGCTGCACCATGGCGGCGGTGTTGGCATGGGCTTCTCGCAGCATTCGGGCATGGTGATCTGCGCCGACGGCACGGAGGACGCCGCGCGCCGCCTTGCCAATGTCCTGTGGAACGACCCGGCCACCGGCGTGATGCGCCACGCCGACGCCGGCTATGAGGACGCCCTGGCCTGCGCCCGCGAAAAGGGCCTCAACCTGCCCGCCATTCTGTAATAGGGCTTTTCGCAGCTCGGCCGGGGGCTTAAAGCCTCGCGCGTGAAGGAGCCCGACCATGGATACGCCCATCTCCACCCTGCCTGCCGGCTTTGCCGAGGCGCTTGCCGATATCGTCGGCCCGCAGGGGCTGCGGGGAGGGGAGGCGGTGGGCCTCATCCATCCCGGCCAGCACGAGGACAATCTCGCCGCCGGCCTCGTGGTCTCGCCCGGCTCGACGGACGAGACGGCGCGCGTCGTGCGGGCGTGCCTTCAGGCGGGTGTACCCATCGTATCGCATGGCGGGCGCACGGGGCTCGTGGGTGGGGGCATCTCGCGCGGCGGGCAGATCGTCCTCTCCACCGCGCGCATGAACCGCATCCTGCGGCTGGATCCGGTGGAGCGCGTGGCCGTGGTGGAGGCCGGCGTCACGCTGGAGGCCTTGCAGGAGGCCGCCGCCGCGCACGGGCTGGAGCCCGGCATCGACATTCCCGCCCGCGGCTCGGCCACCATCGGCGGCATGATCTCCACCAATGCGGGCGGCCTTCTGGCCTTCCGCAACGGAGTGATGCGCCATCAGGTCTTCGGCATGGAGGCCGTGGTGGCGGACGGCACGGTGCTGTCGGACCTGACGCGTGTGGTGAAGACCTCGGCGGGCTACGACGTCAAGCACCTCCTGATCGGCGCGGAAGGCACGCTCGGCGTCGTGACCGCCGCGTCCATCAAGCTCTATCCCAAGCCCGCCGCCAGCGCGACGGCGCTGTTCTCCATGCCGGACGTGTCGGCGCTGCTGGACACGATCCGGCTGGCGCTGGAGCCGCAGGCGGGCGAACTGCGCGCCGCCGAGGCGATGTGGAACTCCTATATCCGCTTCACGGCCGACGAGCACGGCTGGTCGGACCCCGCCGTGCCGCTCGACGCGCCGCTCTACCTTCTCCTGTCGCTCGGCGGGCGGGACGAGGATGCCCTGAAAGGCGCCTTCGAGGCCTTGTTCGAGACGGTGGCCGAGCGCTACCCGGACATCACCGGCCTCATCGCCAGCTCGTCCCGGCAGGAGGCCGAGCTGTGGCGCCTGCGCGAGGACACCGAGGCGGTGTTCCGGCGCTATCCGGGCTCACCCGCCTTCGACGTGTCGCTGCCGCAATCGGAGATCGCCGCTTACGTGGCGCGGATCGAGGCGGAACTGAAGGCCATCGACCCGCAATTCGAGCCCTATATCTTCGGCCATCTGGCGGATGGCAACATCCACCTTCTCCTGAACCGTGCCGGCCCGCTGGACGCTGGACTCGTGGCGCGGGTGGAGGACGTGCTCTACCGGACGTTGAAGGCTTCGGGGGGCTGCTTCTCGGCCGAGCACGGCATCGGCGCCAAGCGCATCGACCCGCTCTATGCGACGGGCGACGCGGGCAAGCTCAGGCTGATGGAGACCATCAAGGCGACGCTCGACCCGCAAGGGCTGTTCAACCCCGGCAAGGTCCTGCGCGGGCGCATTCCCTCTTGACGGGAAAGCGCTAAGGGGAGCTTATGGCCGCGCTTCGTAGGCGGGCCGGCACCCGGGGAGCATGCGCCGTGCCGGGCGGGAGGAAGGCGGGGGGTGAGGACATGAGTGTGGCTGCCACGCGCGCACCGCAGGGCCAGGCCGCGAACCGGACGACCTTCGCCGTCCTGTTCGCCTTGAGCCTCTGCCATCTTCTGAACGACACGATCCAGTCGCTCCTGCCCGCGCTCTACCCCGTGCTGCAGGCGAACTATGCGCTGACCTTCACGCAGATCGGGATCCTGCACTTCACCTTCCAGGTCACCGCCTCGCTGCTGCAGCCGGCCGTCGGCTTCTGGACCGACAGGCGCCCGCGCTTCCGCCTGCTGACGCTCGGCATGGGCTTCAGCCTGGTGGGGCTGCTCATCCTTGCCGGCGCGCACAGCTACGCCGTGCTTCTCATCGCCGCGGCCGCCATCGGAATCGGCTCCTCGATCTTCCATCCCGACGCCTCGCGCGTCGCGCGGGCCGCCTCCGGGGGGCGCTACGGGTTCGCGCAGTCGATCTTCCAGGTGGGGGGCAACACCGGCACGGCGATGGGGCCGCTGCTGGCGGCCTATGTCGTCCTGCCGCTCGGCCAGCCGTCCGTCGCCTGGTTCGGCGCGCTCGCGCTTCTGGGCATGATCGTGCTGTGGAAGGTGGGGACATGGGCGAAGGCGCAGCATCTGGCGCGCGCGGGAGCCAAGCTCGCGCCGCTGGTCTCGCCGGGCCTCTCGCGCGGGCGGGTGGCGTTCGCCGTCCTCATCCTGGCGCTGCTGGTCTTTTCCAAGCAGATCTACACGGTCAGCCTGTCGAGCTACTACACCTTCTACCTGATCGAGGTCTTCGGCGTGTCCATCCGCCAGAGCCAGATCCTGCTCTTCCTGTTCCTGGCCTCGGCCGCGCTCGGCACGCTGCTGGGCGGCCCGCTGGGGGACAGGATCGGCCGCAAGGCGGTGATCTGGTTCTCCATCCTGGGCGTCCTGCCCTTCACGCTGGCGCTGCCCTATGCGGACCTGTTCTGGACGGCGGTGCTGACGGTGGCGATCGGGCTGATCCTCTCCTCCGCCTTCTCGGCCATCGTGGTCTTTGCGCAGGAGCTGATGCCCGGGCGCGTCGGGCTCGTGGCGGGCATCTTCTTCGGCTTCGCCTTCGGCATGGGCGGGATCGGGGCGGCGGTGCTCGGGGCCGTGGCCGATGCGCGCGGGATCGAGACGGTGTTCGTGATCTGCTCCTTCCTGCCCTTGCTCGGCCTTCTGACGATCCTGCTGCCGCCGGAGCCGTCCCTGCGGCGCGGGTGAGGGCGCATGCTTTTTCGCCTTCGCGGCGGCATGGAGCAAAATCCGTTCTGGCGTTACGGGCCGTTCTGCGGCAAAACGCTCGCGCGATCCCGTGCCCGCGCGCCCTTTCGTGCGCCGGCGCCATGCCATGAACGGCACGTCGTGCCGCGCCCGATCCGACGAACATCCGAAGGTCCGCCACTCATGAACGCCGTCGTCGAAGCGAAACAGACCGAGACCGCCTTCCCGATCCCCGCCAACGTGTTCGCCGAAACGGTGACGCAGGTGCGGCACTACACCGACAGCCTCTTCATGTTCCGCATGACGCGGCCCGCCAGCTTCCGCTTCCGCACGGGCGAGTTCGCCATGATCGGCCTGCCCAATGCCGAGAAGCCGGTCTTCCGCGCCTATTCCATCGCCAGCCCCGCCTGGGACGAGGAGCTGGAGTTCTTCTCCATCAAGGTGCCGGGCGGCCCGCTGACGGAGCATCTTCAGAAGATCAAGGTCGGCGACACGGTGCTGATGCGCAAGAAGCCGACCGGGACGCTCGTGCTGGACGCGCTGATCCCCGGCAAGCGGCTCTATCTCTTCTCCACCGGCACGGGCATCGCGCCCTTCGCCGGCATCGTGCGCGACCCGGAGACCTACGAGAAGTTCGAGGAGGTCATCCTCACCCACACCTGCCGCACGCGGGAGGAGCTGACCTATGGCCGCGACCTGGTGGAGGCGACGCGCACCGACGAGATCCTGTCCGAGGTGGTGGGCGACAAGCTGCGCTATTTCGGCTCGGCCACGCGGGACGGGGAGACCCGTGGCGAGCGCATCACGACGCTGATCGAGAACGGCAAGCTGTTCGACGAACTGGGCGTGCCGAGGCTCGACCCGGCCACCGACCGCGCGATGATCTGCGGATCCATGGCCATGCTCAAGGACACGGCGGCACTGCTGGAGGCCAACAGGCTGGAGGAGGGCGCCAACTCCAAGCCCGCCACCTACGTGGTGGAACGCGCCTTCGTGGATTGATGCCCGCCGAAGAGCGCGCCGGGCCGGCCTCTCCGTCCGCCTCGCGCCTTTGACGGGGATGGCGGCGCTTTGATACGAGACGGCGACGCATCGCATGGGAGCCGGCCGGTGAAGACCATTTTCGTTCAGTTCAAATGTCGTCCCGGCCGCGCCTACAAGGTGGCGGACACCATCGCCGAGACGGTGGAGGAGCTCTCGGAGGTTCATTCCACCTCCGGCCAGTTCGACCTGATCGCCAAATTCTATCTGGGCGAGGAGGCCGATATCGGCCATTTCGTCACCGAGCGGCTCCAGACCGTGGACGGCGTGTCCGATACCTTCACCACCGTCGCGTTCAAGGCCTTCGGCCGTTGAGCCGGAGCCTCGCCGACGGCCGGGGCCGGGCGGCCGGATGACGAAGCTTCTGGCCTCGCTTGCGCGGGAGGACGAGGCCGGCGCGGCCTTCGCGGCCGGGGCGGTGCTGGTGGAGATGCCGGCCGGCGCGGTTCTGGACGCTGGCGGGAATCGTGTGCCGGCCGCCTTCGTCGAAGCGGACGAGAGCGAGTGGCCCGCCGCGCTCGACGCGGCGGCGGATCGAGGCGGGAATCTGGCGATCCTGACGGAGCGGGGCGGGCCCTTCTTCGCGCGGCACAGCTTCGCGGAAGCCTCGCGCTTTGCGGCGCTCTGCCGCGCGCGGGGCCTCCCTTTCGGCTTTGCCGGGGCGCTGGAGCCGGCCGACGTGCCCCGCCTCCTGCCGCTGCGCCCGGACCTTCTGGGCTTCGGGGAAGCGCTGCGCCGGGAGGGGGCATTCGATGCCGGGGCCTGCCGGGCCCTGCTGGCGCTCATGGACCCGCCTCGGGTGCGGCCAGTGGAGCCGGGGACGGTGCCCGACCGCGTCTTCGTGCGCGATTTCGTGCAGGAGATGGCGGTGGGCGCCTATGGCGGAGAGCGCGGGCGATTGCAACGCGTGCGCTTCTCGCTGGAGGCGCAGGTCGCGCCGGCCGGCGGGGGAGTGGCTGGCCTCGGCGAGGTCTATTCCTACGACCGGATGATGGACGCGGTGCGCGAGCTGGCGGCCCGGGGCCATACCGATCTGGTGGAGACGCTGGCTGAGGAACTGGCCGCGGACCTCCTGCGGGACCCGCGCCTGGACTCGGTGACGGTCAAGGTGGAGAAGCTCGATCTCGGACCGCTGATTGCCGGCGTGGAGATCGTGCGGCGGCGGCTTCCGACCTGAACGCCGCACCGCGCTTTTGCGGCGCAACGACGAATTGAAGGAACCGCAGGCTGGTCAAACGTGTCTGAATAATGGCAGAATGACATCGCCTGCCTGTCGCATCGCGTAACGCGGAGAGGTTCAGAGATGGACGATATTCTGATCGTCAAATTCGGTGGAAGTTCGATTTCCCCGCCAGACCTCGTCCGCTGGGTGCGGGCGATGGAAGAAAGCCAGCGCCCGCTGATCCTCGTGCCCGGCGGGGGGCCGTTCGCCGATGTCGTGCGCGATTATCAGGCACAGGTGGGCTATGACGACGATGCCGCGCATCACATGGCGATCCTGGCCATGGAGCAGTTCGGCCGCGCGCTGGTGAGCCTGGGCGAGAAGCTGGTGCCCGTCGCCACGCAGGAGGCCATCGGCAAGGCTCTGGACGACGGGCTGGTCCCGGTCTGGATGCCTGCCAAGCTGGTGCTGCAGGCCGGTGAAATCCACCATGACTGGAGCACCACCTCCGACAGCCTGGCCGCTTGGCTTGCGGGCCGTTATCCCGGCGCCAGCCTCTGTCTCATCAAGCAGATCGACCTGCCGGAGGGGCGCGACCTCGATGCCGTTTCGGCCGCGGGCGTGGTCGACCCGTCCTTCGTGCGCCAGCTCCATCCGGCAACGCGCGTCTTCATCGCCGGTCCCTCGGACCTCGCCATGGCCGGCCGCCGGCTGGCGGGCGGCACGGTGCCGGGCCGGGAGGTGACCCCCGCGCACCGGCCCGAGGAGTGCGACCTCTTCGAGGCGGCGCAGTAAACCCCATCTTGGAACATTCCCTGCCGCAGATCGGCGGCGCTCCCTCCTTGCAGCGCGCGCGTGGGGCCGTGCAAGCCACGATGCGCCAGCGCGAGGGGCGAACGCGCCTCTCCCGCCTGCGCCAGGAGGGCTGCCTGAAGCTGCGCTTTCCCAAGGTGGGGGCCGGGCCGGCCCAAGCCGTGCTCGTGAACACGGCCGGCGGCCTCGCGGGCGGGGACAGGCTCGACCAGTCCTTCGCGGTGGAGGAGGCGGGCCATCTTTGCGTGACGACGCAGGCCGCCGAGCGCGTCTACCGGTCCCTGGGCGCGGCGGCCACGGTCCGCACGGGCGTATCGGTAGCGGCCGGGGCCGGATTCTCCTGGCTGCCGCAGGAAACCATCCTGTTCGACGGAGGGCGCCTGTCGCGGCGGCTCGATGTCGACGCGGAGGCGGGAAGCCGCCTGCTGCTTTGCGAAAGCGTCATTCTCGGCCGCGAGGCGATGGGCGAATCGGTGGCGGAGGGGCTTCTGGAGGAGCGCTGGCGCGTTCGTCTCGCCGGGCGCCTCGTCTTCGCGGACAATCTGCGCCTTCATGGCGATCTCGCGGGCCAGACCGCGCGGGCGGCCGGCCTGGCCGGCCATCGCGCCTTCGCCACCGTTCTGGCCACCGGGAGCGGATGCGATCTTTCGGCCCTGCGCGCTCTGCTCGGTCCCTCGGGCGGCGCGAGCCGGCTGGAGGAGGGCCTCCTCGTCGCGCGCCTCGTCGCGCCTTCGGGCATCGAACTGCGGCGGCGGCTGGTTCCTGCGCTCGCGCTTCTGGAAAACGGGCCCCTTCCGCGTCTATGGTCGCTATGAGGCTCAACGGAAAGGACCCCGGCGCATGCAACTGACCCCGCGCGAGAAGGACAAGCTCCTCGTCTCCATGGCCGCCAGCGTGGCCCGGCGGCGGCTGGAGCGCGGCGTCCTGCTCAACCATCCCGAGGCCATCGCCCTCATCACCGACTTCGTGGTGGAAGGCGCGCGCGACGGTCGGAGCGTCGCCGATTTGATGGAGGCCGGGGCGCACGTCATCACGCGCGAGCAGGTGATGGAGGGGGTGGCCGAGATGATCCACGACGTCCAGGTGGAGGCCACCTTCCCGGACGGCACCAAGCTCGTGACGGTTCACGAGCCGATCCGTTAGTCCTGCGGCAGGGACGCCAGATCGGCGCCATCTGGCGCGATGAAGCGGAAGCGCTTCTCGACCACGGAATAGTAGGCGGGGCCGGTGACGCCGTCGATAGTCACGACACGCACGATCGGCGGCTCGCCCGGCCCGGCGGGGGCGGGGGCCGCCGACAGGGCGATCAAGGCCGAGGCGAAGGCGAGCGCGAAGGCCATCGGCTTCCTCATCGAATCACTCCTTGCGAGACACAATCCATCGTCCTCCCGGTCGGGCACAGAACGCCGCAGGCGGCCTGCGGTTCATCTTGGTTAGCATTTGCTTAAAACTGCCGGCTTCTGGTGCATCCGGGGCGCTCGTTTCCTTTTGACAAGGCGTTGGGCCACCGCCCATCATGACCGCCTGGTGGGGACGGGAATCGGGCATTTCGCCGGACCGGCCCGCGACGAAGCACCGGCGCCACCGCGCGCAGGAAAAGGGACAGACCATGAAACGTGCCTTGACGGCCGCAATCGCGCTTCTGGCGGCAACGGCTCCGGCCTATGCGCATCTCGACCCGGCCGGGCATGGCTCCTTCATGGCCGGCTTTACCCATCCGCTCTTCGGGCTCGACCATATCCTCGCAATGGTCGCCGTCGGGCTCTGGGCGGCGATGCTGGGCGGGCGGTCGCGCTGGCGCGTGCCGGCGGTCTTCGTCGGAACCATGGCGGCCGGCTTCGCCCTTGCGCTCGCCGGCGTGCCGCTGCCCTTCGTCGAGCCTGCGATCCTGGCCTCTGTCGTCGCGCTCGGCCTGCTCGTGGCGATGGCCGCCCGCGTGCCGGCGGCCGGCTGCGCGCTCATCGTGGGCGGTTTCGCGCTGTTCCACGGCCATGCCCATGGCGGCGAGATCGGGGGCGCGGACGTCTTCGGCTATGGTGCGGGCTTCGTTCTCGCCACCGCCATGCTCCATGGCTCGGGCATCGCGCTGGGCCTCGGGCTGGCCCGGTTCGGCGCAGCGCCCGCGCGCTGGCTGGGCGCCGCGACGGCGGCGGCGGGACTCGTCCTGATGGTGCAGGCATGATTCCCGGCGAAGTCCTGCCGAAGGAAGGCGAACTCGTTCTCAACGAGGGCGCGCCGGTCACGCGGTTGACGGTGGCCAATACCGGCGACCGGCCGATCCAGGTCGGTTCGCACTATCATTTCGCGGAGACCAACCCCGCTCTGTCCTTCGACCGCGGCAGCGCGCGGGGAATGCGGCTCGACATCCCCGCCGGCACGGCGGTGCGCTTCGAGCCGGGGCAGGCGAGGGAGGTCGCTCTCGTGCCGATCGGGGGCGAACGGAAGATCTACGGCTTCAATGCCAAGATCATGGGCGCGCTCTAGCGCCCGTCGGCCTTCGGCGTGGCGCTGGGGCCGGCTTCCAACGCGTCGCGAATCCCACCCAGATCCACGGCGACGGAGGCGCGGGGAATGTTGACCTTCTCCCGGCCTGCCGGCGCACCGCCGGCCGCAGCCTGACCCGCCTCCGTTCCGCCCGAGCCGCCGATCGAAGTGGCCGCCCCGACATTGCCCGTGCGCGCCACCGCATCGGCGTTGATCGAGTTGATGCTGGTGGAGCCTTCCGTCGCCCGCTCCTGCGTGGAGAGCCCGCCCTCTCCAGTTCCGCCTGCACCTTGCGAGGGCGAAATACCGGTTCCCGAAGCGCCCGGCGTGGTCGTGGCGCCGGTGCCGGTCGATGTTCCCAGGCCGCCCGATGAGCCGACGCTGCTTCCACCGCCGGCGGACGTGCCGCCCGGGCTTCCGGACAACTGGGCTGCGGCCGGGGCCGCCAGGGCAAGGCTCACGATGACGGCGGCGGCGGGTGCCAGAAGCGGTTTCATGGATACGGTTCCTTCGAAGATCATCGGTCCCCACGCGAGGGCGTCGGGGGAGAAACGTACCCCGACGGGCAGCGTTCCGCTACCGCCCGATCCGCCGCGCGCCGAGCGCCGGGCGCGTGACGGAGCTGCCGCCGATGGCTCGCGGCCCCTCGCGCGCGAAGGAGCCGGCGCGGCCTGAATCGAGGCGCGAGCTGCCTTCGCGGGCGCGCAGCTCGATGGGCGTATCGGCCGTGGCCCGGGGCACGCGGGGGCGCAGATGGCTGTCGTCATAGTCCCGGCCCCAGGCCCGCTCCTCCACCGTGTCGCCGAAGACCCTTGCGTTCGGAACGCGCGGCGTGTTCAGCCGCACCGCCCCCCCCACCCGGGCGCCCGACTGGGAGGTTCCCACCACCGTGCCCGGCGGGCCCGATTCGAAGGGCTGGGCCCAGGCGTGCGAGCCGCCGGCGGCCAGCAGCGCGAGCGCTCCCGCGATTGCCCATTTTCGTGTCATCGGCCGATGCTCTCCTGCGGCGCGAGACGGCATGTCGCGGCGTTGCGCCTGAATGTGAAATGGTTGTGCGCTTGGGGGAAGACAAGCTTTTGCGATCTTCCTATTGTCTCGCCCGGTTCACCGGAGATCTGCCCATGCCCGCCAGAATTGCCCGCTCGACCTATGCCGCCATGTACGGGCCGACGGTCGGCGACCGGGTGCGGCTTGCCGACACCGAGCTGTTCATCGAGGTGGAGAAGGACCTCACCACCTATGGCGAGGAGGTGAAGTTCGGAGGCGGCAAGGTCATCCGCGACGGCATGGGGCAGTCCCAGGCCAGCCGCGCGGAGGGCGCCGTCGATACCGTCATCACCAACGCGCTGATCGTGGACCATACCGGCATCTACAAGGCCGATGTGGGGCTGAAGGATGGGCGAATCGCCGCCATCGGCAAGGCCGGCAACCCCGACACGCAGCCCGGCGTCACCATCATCGTGGGGCCGGGGACCGAAGCCATTGCCGGGGAGGGCAAGATTCTTACTGCCGGCGGGGTGGACAGCCACATACACTTCATCTGCCCGCAGCAGATCGAAGAGGCGCTGTTTTCCGGCGTCACCTGCATGGTGGGCGGGGGCACGGGGCCGGCGCACGGCACGCTGGCCACCACCTGCACGCCCGGCCCCTGGCACATGGCGCGGATGCTCCAGGCGCTGGACGCCTTCCCCATGAACTTCGTGCTCTCCGGCAAGGGCAACGCCTCGCAGCCGCAGGCGCTGGAGGAGATGATCAAGGGCGGGGCGGGCGCGCTGAAGCTGCACGAGGACTGGGGCACGACGCCGGCTGCCATCGACTGCTGCCTTTCGGTGGCAGACGCCTTCGACGTGCAGGTGATGATCCACACCGACACGCTCAACGAATCGGGCTTCGTGGAGGACACGGTCGGCGCCTTCAAGGGCCGCACCATCCATGCCTTCCATACGGAAGGGGCGGGCGGGGGCCATGCGCCGGACATCATCAAGGTCTGCGGCCTGCCCAACGTCCTGCCCGGCTCCACCAATCCGACGCGGCCCTACACGGTGAACACGCTGGAGGAGCATCTCGACATGCTCATGGTGTGCCACCACCTAGACTCCTCCATCCCGGAGGACATCGCCTTCGCCGAAAGCCGCATCCGCAAGGAGACGATCGCGGCCGAGGACATCCTCCACGACATCGGCGCCTTCTCCATCGTCGCCTCGGACTCGCAGGCCATGGGCCGCGTCGGCGAGGTTCTGATCCGCACCTTCCAGACGGCGGACAAGATGAAGCGCCAGCGGGGCCGGCTGGCGCAGGAAACCGGCGAGAACGACAATTTCCGTGTGCGGCGCTACATTGCCAAGGTGACGATCAATCCCGCCATCGCGCAGGGGCTTTCGCGGGAGGTCGGCTCGGTGGAGGTCGGCAAGCGCGCCGACCTCGTCTTGTGGGACCCGGCCTTCTTCGCGGTCAAGCCGATGATGGTTCTCATCGGCGGCACCATCGTCGCCGCGCCCATGGGCGACCCCAACGCCTCGATCCCCACGCCCCAGCCGGTGCACTACCGCCCCATGTTCGGCGCCTTCGGCAAGGCGGTGGGCGCGAGCGGCGTCTCCTTCGTCTCGCAGGTGGCGGCGGACGATGGGCTGCGCGAGCGGCTGGGCTGCGAGAAGGCCTTCCTGCCCGTCCACAACACGCGCGGCGGCATCTCCAAGGCCTCCATGCTGCTGAACGACGCCACGCCGCAAATCGAGGTGAACCCGGAAACCTACGAGGTGCGGGCCGACGGCGAACTCCTGACCTGCGAGCCGGCGAAGGTGCTGCCGATGGCGCAGCGCTACTTCCTGTTCTGACGCCTCTTTCCGGCCGCGAATGCGCTAGATTAGCAGGAGCGGAACGCAGGGAGAAACGCCTCATGGCTGCTCTATGGATCAGGCCGGCGCTGGCCGGCACGGCGCTTGCCGCGTTTGCGACAGGCGCGCTTGCGCTCGATCTCGACCTTCCGGGCGAGGCGCAGCGCGAAACGATAGGCTATGCGTGCTCGGACGAGGTTCGGCGCACGGCCGAATATATCAATATCGGAGACAATTCCTTGGCGCTTCTGAACCCGGGCGACGGCGCCCGCCTCTTCGTCAACGTGGTCGCGGCGTCCGGCGCGAAATATGTCTCCGGCTCCTCGGTGTGGTGGACCAAGGGCGCGGAGGCGACGCTGGAGGACGAGACGGCCGGCACCCAGGCCGTCACCTGCCGGGAGAGCGCGTCGTGATCGCCGCGGAGAACGTCGTCGAGCGCGGCCGGCACACAGGGGACTTCGCCGATACGATCACGCTGGATGAGGGGCAGCGCCATCGCCGGCGCATGGCGATGGTGTCCGATGGGGGTATCGCCTTCCTGCTGAATCTGCCGGAGGCCCGGCTCCTGCGCGAGGGCGACGGCATCCTTCTCGATGACGGGCGGGTGATCGAGGTGAAGGCGAAGCCGGAGGCGCTCTACGAGGTGCGCGGGCGCGATGCGGTGCACCTCCTGAACCTCGCCTGGCACCTGGGCAACCGGCACCTGGCCGCCGCCATCGAGGAGACCCGCATTCTCATCCGCCAGGACCGGGTGATCCGCGAGATGGTGGAGGGCCTCGGCGGGACGGTGAAGGAGGTGGAGGCCGCCTTCGATCCGGCCGGAGGAGCCTATGCTTCCGCCCACGTGCACGAGGGCGAGGCGGGGCACCATCCCCACGGGCATGGCGCCCATTCGCATGACCATTGAGGGGGAGGGCGCGCCCGGCCTTCTCACCTTGCTCACATGGTTCTCCCCAGCCTTTCCGGTCGGCGCCTTCGCCTATTCTCACGGTTTGGAAGCGGCCGTCGCGCAAGGGCGGGTAACGAGCGCCGGGGCGCTGTTCGACTGGGTCGAGACGCTCGTTCTCGAGGGCAGCGGCTGGAACGATCTCGTGCTTCTCGCCGAAGGGATGCGCCGGGCCGAGGCGCGGGACGCAGCCGGGCTGGATGAACTGGCGGAACTGGCGCTGGCCCTTTCCGGCTCGGCGGAGCGGCGGGAGGAGACGCGCGCGCTGGGCGAGGCCTTCGGCCGCGCGAGCCTGCCCTGGGGCGCGGCGGGTGCGCCGAGGCCCTATCCGCTGGCGGTGGCCGAGCGGGCGGCGGCGTCCGGCGCGCGTGAGGGCGACATCCTCGCCGCTTACGCCCATGCGTTCGCGGCCAATCTCGTCTCGGCGGCGGTGCGCCTCGTGCCGCTCGGCCAGAGCGAGGCGGTGGCGGTGATGAAGCGGCTGGAGCCCGTTATTGCCGGGGCGGCGCACCGCGCCGGCATGAGCACCCTTGACGATCTCGGCTCATCGGCGATCCTGTCCGACATCGCCGCCATGCGGCACGAATCCCTTCCGGTGAGGCTTTTCCGCACATGACGAACAGGCACGGTCCCCTTCGCGTCGGCATCGGCGGCCCCGTCGGCTCCGGCAAGACGACGCTTGTGGAAAAGCTTTGCGTGGCGGCGCGCGAGCGCTGGTCCATCGGCGTCGTGACCAACGATATCTATACGGTGGAGGACGCCGAGGCGCTGGTGCGCCGGCAGGCCCTGCCGGCCGACCGCATCGAGGGCGTGGAGACGGGTGGCTGCCCGCACACGGCGATCCGGGAAGACGCTTCCATCAACCTGTCGGCCATAGCGCGGCTGAACGCGCGCCATCCCGGGCTCGACCTCGTGCTGGTGGAATCGGGCGGCGACAATCTGGCCGCAACCTTCTCGCCGGACCTCGTCGACCTGTCCCTCTACGTGATCTCGGTCTGCCAGGGTGACGATATCCCGCGCAAGGGCGGGCCGGCCATCACCCGCTCGGACCTTCTCATCGTCAACAAGACGGACCTTGCGCCCTATGTCGGGGCCGACCTGACGCGCATGGAGCGGGATGCCGAAAAGGGCCGGCAAGGTCGCCCGACCGTCTTCACCGACCTTTCGCGCAGCCAGGGCCTCGACGTGGTGCTGCGGTTCCTGCTGGAAACGGGCGGGTTGCCGTCGTTCGACCGGGCCGCTTGAGCGAAGCGGGCTCCCGGCCTCGAGCCAGGGCCGCCCGCACGCCGGCTCAGCAGCCGTCCCGGCTCAAGGCCGGGATTGCGCCGTCAGGAAGGTTCGGGAAGGAAGCGGCTCCGCCCCAATCGAGCCGTTCCGGGAGCGCTCTCAGCCCTCCGGCACGAACACCATGGTCGCCAGAGGCGGGATGGTGAGGGGCAGGGAGTAGGGCCGGCCGTTCGCATGGGTCTCCTCGGCCTCGCGTCCGCCCATGTTCCCCACATTCGAGCCGCCGTAGATATCCGCGTCCGTATTCATCGCCTCGCGCCAGAAACCACCGCGCGGAACGCCGACGCGGTAGCCGTGATGGACGTTGGGCGTGAAGTTGCTGACGACCAGCACCGGGTTGCCGTCCGCATCCTTGCGCAGGAAGGAGAGGATCGACTGGTCGGCATCGGAGGTGTCCACCCATTCGAAGCCGTTCGGGTCGCAGTCGAGCTGGTGCAACGCGGGCGTGCCGCGATAGAGCGTGTTGAGGTCGCGCACGAGGCGCTGCGCGCCCTTGTGCTCGGCATGGTCGAGCAGATGCCAGTCGAGCGACTGGTCGTGGTTCCACTCCGCGCTCTGCCCGAACTCGCCGCCCATGAAGAGCAGCTTTTTGCCGGGATGGGTCCACATGAACCCGTAATAGGCGCGCAGATTGGCGAATTTCTGCCACCAGTCGCCCGGCATCTTGCCGAGGATCGAGCCCTTTCCGTAGACGACCTCGTCGTGGGAAAGCGGCAGGATGAAGTTTTCCGAATAGGCATAGACCATGCCGAAGGTCATGTGGTGCAGGTGGTATTTCCGGTTGATCGGGTCCTCCTGCATGAAGTGCAGCGTGTCGTGCATCCAGCCCATGTTCCACTTGAAATGGAACCCCAGCCCGCCGGCATAGGTGGGGCGCGAGACGTTGGGGAAGGAGGTGGATTCCTCGGCGTGGGTGGAGGCGGCCGGGTAGTATTCGCCAGCGCGCTCGTTCGTCTCCTTCAGGAAGGCGATGGCCTCCAGATTCTCGCGGCCCCCGTGGATGTTGGGCTCCCATTCGCCGTGGTTTCGCGAATAGTCGAGATAGAGCATGGAGGCGACCGCATCCACGCGCAGCGCGTCCACATGGAAACGGTCGAGCCAGTAGAGACCGTTGGCGACGAGGAAGTTCCTCACCTCCGTGCGCCCGTAATCGTAGATCAGCGTGTTCCAGTCCTTGTGGAAGCCGCGCCGGGGGTCCGGGTGCTCGTACAGCGCGGTTCCGTCGAAACGGCCGAGGCCATGGACGTCCGTCGGGAAATGGCCCGGCACCCAATCCAGGATCACGCCGATATCGGCCTGATGGAGCGCATCCACGAGGCGCGCGAAACCGGCCGGGTCGCCATGCCGCGCCGTGGGCGCGAAAAGGCCGATGGGCTGGTAGCCCCAGGAGCCGTAGAACGGGTGCTCGGACACCGGCAGAAGCTCCACATGGGTGAAGCCCATTTCCTTGACATAGGGGACCAGCTCGGCGGCGATCTCGTCGTAGGTGAGGAAGGCGTTGTCCTGCCCGCGCCGCCATGAACCGAGATGCACTTCGTAGATCGTCACAGGGCTGGACGTATCCTGCCAGCCCTGCCCCTTGGCACGGAAGGCCTCGTCGCCCCATTCGTGGGAGACGAGCCCGTCCACGACGGAGGCGGTGGAAGGCGCCAGCTCCTGGCGCAGGCCGACCGGGTCCTGCTTGAGCGGCTGCACGTCGCCATGCGGGCCGACCACCTCGAATTTGTAGACCTCCCCGCGCCCGATGCCGGGCACGAACAGCTCGAACATGCCTGTTTCGTGCCGCTTGCGCATCACGTGGCGGCGGCCGTCCCAGGCGTTGAAATTGCCGACCACCGAAACGCGCCGGGCGTTCGGCGCCCAGACGGCGAAGGCGACGCCCTCCACCCCCTCCATGGTCCTCGGATGGGCGCCCAGCTTTTCATAAAGCTTGTAGTGCTTTCCTTCCGCCAGGAGATAGGCGTCGAGATCGGAGAGGATCCAGCCGAAGCGGTAGGGATCCTCCTCCTCCCATGTCACCGAATCATGGGTGTAGCGCAGGCGATATTCGCTTGTGCCCTGCGGCAGCGCGCCGGAGAAGAAGCCCTGATCGCCAAGCGGCTCCAGCTTGGCGATCACCGTGCCCGCCGCGTCGATGGCCGCCGCGCTCTGCGCGCCGGGGCGGAAGACGCGCAGGGCCATCCCCCCGCCGAGATGGTGGGGGCCGAGCAGGGAGAACGGATCGCCATGCGCCCCGCTTTCGATCTCGCGAACCTCATGCGGGCTGGGGCGATGGGCGGCGGCCGTGGCCTCGCTGGCATTTTGCATCAGATCACCTGGCGGTTCTGGAGAAGGGAGACGATGCCGCGCAGCGGGATGGAGAGCCATGCCGGACGCATCGAGGCCTCGTATTTCAGCTCGTAGAAGGCCTTCTGGAGAAGGAAGAGATCGAGAAGCCTGCGGTTCCCTTCCTCGGACAGGTCGATGCCGGAGGCCGTCGACCACGCGGCGAGGAAGGACAGGGAAACATCGTCCCTCCACGCCTCGGCCATCTCCCGAACGCGCGTTGCCGCCGCCTCGTCGGTGGGCCCCACCTTGTCGCGCGCGGCGAAGGCCGCGTAGTCGTAGGAGCGCAGCATCCCCGCGACATCGCGCAGCGGCGAGGTCTTGGCGCGGCGCTCTTCCAGCGGCCGGCCGGGCTCACCCTCGAAATCGAGGATGACCACGTCGTTGCGCGACACAAGCACCTGCCCGAGATGGTAGTCGCCGTGAATGCGCGTGAGCCGGCCGGAGAGGCCCTGGGCGCCGAAGGCGTCGAACCAGCCCATCACCGCCGCGCGGGCCTCCTCCAGCGCCTGGATTTCGGCGACCTCCTCCTCGCTCAGCGCGACCCCCACCTTCGTCAGCATGTCGAGGGCCTCTCCGGCCTCGCGCTTGGCCTCCTGAACGATGCGCTCCACCCAGGCGGCATCCAGCGGCTCGGGATCGAAATCCGGGTCGCCCGTCACCGTGGCGAGCGCGGCGTGCATCTCTCCCGTGCGTCGGCCGATGGTCTCGCCCGGGTCGAACTGGAGCAGGAAGGCGGCGTCGGGATTGGCGCCCTCGTCCGCGGGTTCGGCCGGTTCATCGCGGCCATAGGCGTTGTCTCGCAGATAGAGCGCCAGCGTCTCCGTCACGCGCGACCATGCATCGCCCTGGTTGTCGATGCGCTCGAACAGGGCGGCGACGGCGGCAGAGGAGCCGTCCGCGCGATGCAGCTCGGCGGAGGCGAGAAGCGCGGGCGCGGCGGTGAAATCCGTCTTCTCCGTCAGGAAGCGCGTCACCTCCAGCTCCGGCTGGATGCCGTCGCGAAGGCGGCGGTAGAGCTTGAGGATGCCGGCGAGCCCCACCTTGATCGAGGTGTTGGACTGCTCGCCCGCCAGAGGAGCAATCTCCTCCAGCGTCACGTCGCGGGCCAGCTCCAGAGCCTCGGGCCGGCGCGAGGAGGTGACGACCTCTATGCTGCGGTCGCCGAAGGGCAGGGAGCGCCCGCCGATCAGGAGATCGACAAGGTTCTTGACGAAGCTGGTGTCGCGCGAGGCGTCCAGCACCGCGCCGATCTGCGCACCCTGGCGGATTTTCGCCAGCGTGTAGGGCAACGTCGGCGCGTCGCGGTTCAGGTGACTCTCGCCCCATTTGGCCGCCAGCGGCAGGAAGTAGCGCTGCTGGCCCTCGGCCGTCTCCACCACCGCCTCGCCCAGAAGGTCGAAGCGGCTGTTGGGCCTCAGCGAGCCGATGATCTCGTAGCTCGCCCGTGTGGGACTTGCCGCCTTGGCCGCGAACCAGCGCTGGCGGCCCATGAAGGCCGGCAGCACGCTTTCCACCTCGCGCCGGTTGCGCCCAGGGATCGTGTCCTTCAGGTCGCCCGTGATGACGAGGGTGGAGAATTCGGGAAGCGTCTGGGGGTCCTGCGCGCCGTCGCGAACCGTCTCGGAGGCGTTCAGAGAGAACCAGAAGAAGCCATAGGCGGGCAGGGAAAGGAGATAGGGATTCTGGCCGATGGGCGGGAAGACGGACAGGCCCAGCATCTCCACCGGCACCGTGCCCGCATAGGCCGACAGGTCGAGCTCCACCGCCTGCGCGGAGGAGGAGAGGTTGGCCACGCACAGGATGGCCTCGCCATTGTGCTCGCGGATATAGGCCAGGATCTTGCGGTTGGACGGGTAGAGGAAGCGGATGGCGCCGCGCCCGAAGGCCTCGCGCGTGCCGCGCACCTGGATGAGGCGGCGCGTCCAGTTGAGCTGGCTGGCCGGGTTGGCCCCTTGCGCCTCCACGTTGATGGCCTGATAGCCGTAGAGCGGGTCCTGGATCGTGGGCAGGTAAAGCCGCTGCGGATCGGCCCGCGAGAAGCCACCATTGCGGTCCGGCGACCATTGCATGGGCGTGCGAACCCCGTCGCGGTCACCGAGATAGATGTTGTCGCCCATGCCGATCTCGTCGCCGTAATAAACGACCGGCGTGCCGGGCATGGACATGAGCAGCGCGTTGAGAAGCTCCACCTTGCGCCGGTCGTTGCCCATGAGGGGCGCGAGGCGCCGGCGGATGCCCAGGTTGATGCGCGCCCGCTTGTCCGAGGCATAGGTGGACCAGAGATAGTCGCGCTCCTCGGCCGTGACCATCTCCAGCGTCAGCTCGTCATGGTTGCGCAGGAAGATCGCCCACTGGCAGTTGTCGGGAATGTCCGGCGTCTGGCGCAATATGTCGGTGATCGGGTGCCGGTCCTCCTGCGCCAGCGCCATGTACATGCGCGGCATCAAGGGGAAGTGGAAGGCCATGTGGCACTCGTCGCCCTCACCGAAATAGGGGCGCGTGTCCTCCGGCCACTGGTTGGCCTCGGCCAGCAGCATCCGGTCCGGGTAGGAGCGGTCCAGCTCGGCGCGGATCGCCTTCAAGACGTCGTGGGTCTCGGGCAGGTTCTCGTTGTTGGTGCCCTCGCGCTCGATCAGATAGGGGATGGCGTCGAGCCGCAGCCCGTCCACCCCCTTGTCCAGCCAGAAGCGCATGACGTTCAGCACCTCTTCCAGGACCTTGGGATTGTCGAAGTTCAGGTCGGGCTGGTGAGAGTAGAAGCGGTGCCAGAAATACTGGCCGGCGACCGGGTCCCACGTCCAGTTCGACGTTTCGGTGTCGAGGAAGATGATGCGGGTGAGGTCGTAGCCCTTGTCGTCGTCCGCCCAGACGTAGAAGTCGCGCTCGGGGCTGCCTTTGGGCGCGCTGCGGGCCGCCTGGAACCAGGCGTGCTGGTCGGAGGTGTGGTTGATCACCAGTTCGGTGATGACGCGAAGACCGCGCTTGTGCGCCTCTTCCACCAGCCTCTCGAAGTCCTCCATCGTGCCGTAGGACGGGTTGATGGACGTGTATTCGGCGATGTCGTAGCCGTCGTCGCGCAAGGGCGAGGGGTAGAAGGGCAGGAGCCAGATGGCCGTGACGCCCAGCTCCTTGATGTAGTCGAGCTTCGACAGGAGCCCCGGAAAATCGCCGATCCCGTCGCCGTTGGAATCGGCGAAGGTCTTCACGTGAAGCTGGTAGATGACGGCGTCCTTGTACCAGTCGTTCGCCTTCGGGTCGGGACTGGTCGCCTCGGTGGAGGCGGCGGGGGCGGTCTGCTCGTTCATGACGGCTCTTTTCGAAAATGTCGGCGGTTTCGGACGGCGCGGAAAAGCGCGGCCGGCACGGCGGGGAATGGGGTCAGGCGGAGAGGCGGAAAGCCGCGTAGGGGCAGTCCTGCGGGTTCAGCCACCAGTGCTGCATCTTCCCCTGCCAGGCGAAGCTCCTGCCGCTCACGAGGTCTTCCACCTGCAGCGTTCCATCGTCGGGCAGGCCGAACTCCCAGAGCGGCACCTCGAAGTGCCCGCCCTGCGCATTGTGCGGGTCGAGATTGACGAGGAAGAGGAGGTAGGAGGAACGGTCGGCCGTGCGCTTGGCGTAATAGAGGATCTTGTCGTTCCAGCACTGGAAGAAGGCGAGCGAGCGGAAGTCGCGCAGGGCCGGCTCCTCGCGCCGCAGGCGGTTGAAGAAGGCGATGTCCTCTCGGATGTTGCCCGGCGCGAACCAGTCGAAGGCGCGGATCTCGTACTTCTCCGAGTTCAGGTACTCCTCCTTGCCGGGCACCGGCTCGGCCTCACACAGCTCGAATCCGGAATAGACCCCATAATTGCCGCCGAGCGTGGCGGCCAGCGCCAGGCGCAGGCGAAAGCCCGCCCGGCCGCCGAGCTGGAGGAAGACGGGGTTGATGTCGGGCGTGTTGACGAAGAAGTTCGGCCGCATGAAATCGGCGCATTCCTCGCCCGTCAGCTCCTTGAGATACTTTTCCAGCTCCCACTTCTCGTTGCGCCAGGTGAAGTAGGAATAGGACTGGTTGTAGCCGACCTTGGCGAGCCGCTTCATCACCTTGGGGCGCGTGAAGGCCTCGGCGAGGAAGATGACGCCGGGATCGTGCCGGCGCACTTCCTCGATCATCCATTCCCAGAAGGGGAACGGCTTGGTGTGCGGGTTGTCGACCCGGAAGATGCGCACGCCCTTGTTCAGCCAGAACAGCACCACGTCGCGCAGCTCGACCCAGAGGGAGGGGATTGCGTCCGGCCGGTAGAAGTCGACATTGACGATGTCCTGGTACTTCTTCGGCGGGTTCTCGGCATATTTGATGGTGCCGTCCGGGCGCCAGTCGAACCAGCCGGGGTGTTCCCTGATCCAGGGGTGGTCCGGCGAGCACTGGATGGCGAAGTCGAGCGCGATCTCCAGCCCGTGCGCACCCGCCTCGTTGATGAGGCGGGCGAAATCCTCGAACGAGCCCAGCTCGGGATGGATGGCCTTGTGCCCGCCCTCCGGCGCGCCGATGGCGTAAGGCGAGCCCGGCTCGCCCTCCTGCGCCGTCACAGAATTGTTCTTGCCCTTGCGGAATGCCTTGCCGATGGGGTGGATGGGCGGAAAGTAGAGAACATCGAAACCCATCTGCCGAATGTCGGGCAGGCGCTTGATGACATCGTCGAACGTGCCATGGCGGTTCGGGTCGTTGGACTGTGAGCGCGGGAAGATTTCGTACCAGGCGGAGAAGCCGGCCGCCTCGCGATCCACCCAGACCGGCACCTCCACCTCCCAGCGCGTCAGGTCGTCGCGCGGGGCTACGCGGTTCATGAGGTCCACCGTCTCCGGCTCATCGAACAGCGCGTATCGGCGTTCCACGTCACCCAGCTTGTCGAGCCTGGCGATGAAGCTCTTCAACGCCTTCCGGTCCGCCTTCGAGCCGCGCCCGGCGGCGGCGGCGCGGTCCATCAGCGCGCGCGCCTCCTGCAACTCCAGCGACACGTCCTGGCCGGCGTCCTTCTTCTTCCTGGTGTCGCTCGCCCAGGTGGCGTAGGCGTCGCGCCAGGCGATGATGGTGTAGCGCGCCGGGCCCGCCTCGCCGAAGGACACGGAGCCGCGCCAGCGGTCGTTCTCCCAGAAGGTCAGCGGGGTCTCCACCCAGTCGTCGTCGCCCGCGCCGCGCGTGAGAAGGGCGGCGTCGATCTTCTCGTGCCCGTCGCAGAAAATATCGGCCTCGACCTCCAGCGGCTCGCCCACCAACCGTTTGACGGCGAAGCGGCCGTGGTCAATCAGCGGCGTCACGCCCTCGATGGCGAGCCGCGAGCGGGACAACTCCAGCAGCCGCTCCTGCGACGGGCCGGCCAGGCCTGCCTTGCGCGCAGCAGCCTTCAGGGGCTTGCTCAGGATTTCGCTCGCCATGGATGCCCTCTCGTCTTCGTCTCTCGGCCCGGCTGTGCCGCAAGCAGTCCCTCCCGCCCGTCGCCACACCCGCTCTAGGGATAGGAATCCCGTGGCGTCTGTCCAGTTGCATCCGCCGGAAAAGGTTTCGACAGCCTATTGCTGGGACGGACTCTCGTTCGCGCCGCCGGAGGCAAGGGCAGGGGGCGCCTCGACGGGCGGCAACGCGGCCGCGCCGCCTCGCGCATGGACCCGCCGGCCGTTGGCGTAGGTCGCCGCCACAGCCCGGTCGTCGCCCATCGTCATCAGCAGGAACAGCTCCTCCCCCAGCGTTTCCACCCGTTCCATGCGCCGGCGCATGGCGGGTGTGGCGGAGGAATCCAGAAGCGCGAAATCGGCCTCGAAGCCGGGCGCGATGCGGCCGATCCGCTTGCCGAGGCCGATGGCGGCGGCATTGCCGGCCGTCATCCAGTGAAACGCCTGCAGGGCCGGCAGCTTCTGGTGGCGCAGCGCCAGCGCCTTGTAGCCCTCGCCCGCCGTCGCCAGCATGGAATAGGACGTGCCGCCGCCGATATCGGTGGCGATGCCGGTGCGGATGCCGGCGGCCAGAAGCCCCGCGCGGTCGAACAGGCCGGAGCCCAGGAAGAGGTTGGAGGTGGGGCAGAAGATCGCGCTGGCGCCCGCTTCGGCAAGGCTGGCCTTCTCGCGCTCCGTCAGGTGGATGCAGTGGCCGAACAGGGCCTTCTCGCGCACCAGGCCGTAGCGCTCGTAGACGGCCAGATAGTCCTGCGCCCAGGGGAAAAGCTCCCGGACATAGGCGATCTCGGCGAGGTTCTCCGAGAGATGCGTCTGGATCGCCATGTCCGGGAATTCGGCCGCCAGTGCGCCGGTCGCCTCCAGCTGCGCCTCGGTGGAGGTGGGGGCGAAGCGGGGCGATATGGCATAGGACAGGCGGCCGCGCCCGTGCCAGCGCTCGATCAGGGCCTTCGATTCGTCATAGCCGCGCCGGGGCGTGTCGAGAAGCGATGGCGGCGCGCCGCGGTCCATCATCACCTTGCCGGCCAGGATGCGAAGACCCCGCCGCTCGGCCTCCGTCATCAGGCTGTCGACGGATTGCGGATGCGAGGTGCAGAAGAACACCGCCGTCGTGGTGCCGTTGGCCAGAAGCTCGGACAGGACGAACCGCGCCGCCGCGTCCGACACGGACTTGTCACCGTAGCGGCTTTCCTCCGGGAAGGTGTAGCGCGAGAGCCATTCGAGCAGTTCCGTGCCGTAGGAGGCGATGACCTGCGTCTGCGGCATGTGCAGGTGCGGGTCGATGAAGCCGGGCATGAGCAGATGCGGGCGGTGGTCCACCACGCGGCAGTCGTGCGGCAGGGCGGGCACGAGGTCCCGCGCCTCGCCGAGCGCCTCCACCACGCCCTCGCGGACGATGACGAGCCCGTCCTCGATATAGGTCGTGGCGGCCGGGTCGAGCCGGGGGTCGCCATCGAAGGTGAGGATGCGCGCCCGGATGGCCAGGGTGCCGCCGTTCATGGCCGGTAGAGCCCGTCGCCGGAGGCGATCCAGCGCGAGAGCGTCAGCCGCTCCTGCGCCTCCAGGCCGGTAATGTTGCCGGGCGGCATGGCGTGGCTGCGCACGGATTGCGCGTCGATGAGCCGGGCATTGTGGACGATGTCCTGCGGCGTTTCGAGGAAGATGGCCTTGGGCGCGTGGCCGATGCCCGGCCAGAGCGGCGCGCGCGCGTGGCACATGGAGCAGCGGGCCAGCACGATGCCCTCCGCCTCGGGAAAATGGGTGGAGGCCATCAGCGCGCGGCCGGGGTCGCCTTCGATGCGCGGGAGGACGACGGCTTCCTCTTTCTGCGCCGAGGCGCGCCAGCCCGGCGCGCCGGAGAGCGTGATGACGGCCGCGAACAGCGCCCCGGCCACGGCCCAGCACCACCACAGCTTCCGGTGCGTCTTGTGCATGGTGTTGAAGAAGTGCCGGATCACCGCGCCCATCAGCAGTACGAGGCCGGCGATCGCCCAGTTCCATTGGGTAGCGAAGGCGAGCGGGTAGTGGTTGGACAGCATGAGGAAGATGACGGGCAGGGTCAGGTAGTTGTTGTGCAGCGAGCGCTGCTTGGCCTCCGCCCCCAGCCGGGCCTCGGGCGTGCGGCCCGCCTTCAGGTCCGCCACCACGATCTTCTGGTTGGGGATGATGATGAAGAAGACGTTGGCCGTCATCAGCGTCGCGATCATCGCGCCCGTGTGCAGCATCGCGCCGCGCCCGGAGAAGAGCTGGGAGAAGATGAAGCTTGCCGCCACGACATAGACGAAGAGGACGGCGAGGAGAGCGGTGTCGTTGCCCTTCAGCGGAGACTTGCAGATGAAGTCGTAGACCACCCAGCCGAGCGCGAGGCCGCCTATGCCGATCAGGCTCGCGCCCCAGACCGGCAAATCGGCCACCGAGCGGTCGATGAGGTAAAGGTCCGCGCCGACATAATAGACGAGGAAGAGCAGGGCGAAGCCCGACATCCACGTCGCGTAGCTCTCCCATTTGAACCAGGTCAGATCCTCGGGCATGTGGGCCGGGGCGACCATGTATTTCTGGATGTGGTAGAAGCCCCCGCCATGCACCTGCCACGCCTCTCCGCCCACGCCCTCGGGAGGGGTGCCGTGCGGTTTGCGCAGGCCGAGATCGAGCGCGATGAAATAGAAGGACGAGCCGATCCAGGCGATGGCGGTGACGACGTGCAGCCAGCGCACGCCGAAGGAAAGCCATTCGGAGAAATAGGTCCACATGGGATGAGCCTCGAAACGCCGCCCCCTTGTCGCGGACGTTTCCGTTGTTGATCCGATGTGCCGTCATGGCCCTCCGTCGTTCAGGAGACGGTGAGGAGGGCAGGCGTTCCTGCAAGGCGCCGCAAGGGCGCCGTTTCTTGTGCCGGTCATCCCGGGCCGAGCCCGGGACGACCACGGTCGAGCCAAATCGCCGGCGCGGGCCGGCTAGTTGCGCACGCCTTCCACATACCACTCCATGGAAAGCAGCTCCTCGTCGGGGATGACCTCTCCATCGGCCACGCGCTCCTCTCCGGCCTGGTCGCGGATCGGTCCGGTGAAGACGTGATAGGTGCCGGCGACGGTGTCGTCCACGATCTTCTGGGCGGCGGCCCGCACATCCTCCGGCATGGCCTCGTTGAAGGGCGCCATCTCCACCTCGCCCTCCTTCATGCCCAGCCAGACGCTGCCCGTCTCCCAGGTGCCGTCGATCACCGCCTGCACGCGCTGCACGTAATAGGGGCCCCAGCGGTCCACGATGGCGGTCATGTGCGCGTTGGGCGCGAAGCTCTGCATGTCCCAGGCCTGGCCGAAGGCGATGGCGCCGCGCTCCTCGGCCGCCTGGAGCGGGCCGGGCGAATCGGTGTGCTGGGTGATCACGTCGGCGCCCTGGTCGAACAGCGCGTTGGCGGCCTGCGCCTCGCGCGCGGGGTCGTACCAGGAGTTCACCCACACGACCTGCGTCTCGAAGTCCGGGTTCACCGCGCGGGCGGCCTGGGTGAACGCGTTGATGCCCATCACCACTTCCGGGATCGGGAAGGAGGCGACATAGCCGGCCTTGCCGGTTTCCGACATCATGCCGGCGATGGTGCCCAGCACCGCGCGGCCCTCGTAGAAGCGCGCGTTGTAGGCGGCCATGTTCTCGGCGGTCTGGTAGCCGGTGGCGTGCTCGAACTTCACGTCCGGGAACTGCTGAGCCACACGGAGCGTCGGGTTCATGAAGCCGAAGGAGGTGGCGAAGATGATGTCATTGCCGTCCTGCGCGAGCTGGCGCAGCACGCGCTCGGCGTCCGGCCCCTCGGCCACGCTCTCCACATAGGTCGTCTCCACCTGGTCGCCGAGCTGCTCCTCCAGGTAGAGGCGCGCCTGGTCGTGGGCGTAGGACCAGCCGAAATCGCCGATCGGGCCGACATAGATGAAGGCCGCCTTCACGGGGCGGTCCGTGACCTGCGCGGCGGCGGGCGCGGCGACCGTGAAGGTGAGGATGGCGGCGGCGCCGGCCATCAGCATGCGGCGGTTGAGGAAGCTCATCGAACGATCTCCTTGGGATGGAACGGGATCAGGCAGCGGCCCGGAAGGGCTTGCCCAGGCAGGCGGGGGCGGCGGTGCGGGCGCTGAGCCGGCGGCCGGAAATGAGGGCGAGGACGAGGATGGTGGCCAGATAGGGCAGGCTGGTCAGGAATTCGGGCGCGAGCCCGGACCAGCCGGCGGCCTTGGCCTGCAACTCCAGCGTGATGACGGCGCCGAACAGATAGGCGCCGAGCAGCAGGCGGCCCGGCCGCCACGCTGCGAAGACCACCAGCGCGATGGCGATCCAGCCGCGCCCCGACGTCAGCCGCTCGGCCCACATGGGGGTGAGCACCAGCGAGTAGAAGGCACCCGCCAGCCCCGCCAGCGCACCGCCGAAGAGCACGGCCATGTAACGCACGAAGAGAACCGGATAACCGATGGAATAGGCTGAGCTATCGCTTTCGCCCACCGCGCGCAGCACCAGCCCGGCGCGGCTGTGCTTCAGGAACCACCAGACCGCCAGCGTCAGGGCGAAGGACAGGTAGACGAGCGGCGAATAGCCGAACAGAACGCGCCATATCGGATCAGCCGCGAGCGCGCGCGGGAAGACGGGCCCGAGCGTGGAGGTCGTGACCCCGACGAAGGACGCGCCCAGAAGCGCCGAGACGCCGGTGCCGAAAATGGTGAGCGCAAGGCCCGTGGCCACCTGGTTGGCCGTCAGCGTCAGCGTCAGATAGCCGAAGATCATGGAAACGGCCGCGCCCGCTGCCAGCGCCGCCAGCGCGCCGAGCCATGGCGAGCCGGTCGAGACGGTGACGATGAAGCCCGTCACCGCGCCGATCAGCATCATGCCCTCGACGCCCAGGTTGAGGACGCCGGACTTCTCCACCACCAGCTCGCCCAGCGCGGCGATGAGGATGGGGGTGGAGGACATGACCACCGCGAAGATGATGGCGACGGCGAATTCGGGGCTCATACCGCTGCCTCCCCGGAGCGCGAAGCCCCGGCGCCGGCCTTCGCCCCGCCCGCATCCCGCCCGCCGCGGGCAAGGCGGTAGCGGATGAGGATGTCGGAGGCGAGGAGGAAGAAGAGCAGCATGGCCTGGAACACGCCGATGGCCGCCGAGGGCAGGCCGATGGCGGTCTGCGCGCTTTCCCCGCCCACATAGGTGAGGGCGAGGACGAGGCTGGCCAGCACGATGCCGACGGGGTGCAGGCGCCCCAGGAAGGCGACGATGATGGCGGTGAAGCCGTAGCCGGTGGGAAAGCTGGGCACCATCTGGCCGAACGGGCCGGCCGCTTCCAGAATGCCGGCCAGGCCGGCCAGGCCGCCGCCCGCCAGAAGGCAGAGCCAGACGATGCGGTTCTCGGAAAAGCCGCCGTAGCGCGCGGCCTGCGGGGAAAGGCCCATGAGCCGCACCTGGAAGCCCGCCACGGTGCGCGCCATCACGAACCACACGGCCAGCGCCAGCGCCAGCGCGAGGGGAATGCCCAGATGGATGAGCGTGCGCGGCACGATGATGGGCAGCGTCTGGTCGAGTGAGAACATCGCCGTCTGCGGGAAGCCGAAGCCCATCGGGTCCCGCCAGGGGCCGCGCATCAGGTAGTAGAGAAGCTGGATGGCCACGTAGTTCAGCATCAGGCTGGAGAGAATCTCGTTGACCCCCAGCTTCACGCGCAGGAAGGCGGGAACCGCCGCATAGGCCATGCCGCCCACGATCCCGCCGAGCACCATGGCCGGCAGGATCCAGGCGCCCGACAGGTCGAGCGTGGCCAGCGCGATGCCGGTGCCGGCAAGGCCGCCCACGACATACTGGCCCTCGGCCCCGATGTTCCAGACATTGGCGCGGAAGCCGATGGACAGGCCGATGGCGATGATGGCCAGCGGCGCCGCCTTCACCAGAAGGTCCTGCCAGCGGTTGATGTTGGTGAGCGGCGCGAGGAAGATCTGCCGCACGGCCCCGAAGCCGTCATAGCCCAGAAGCGTGAAGACGACGCCCCCGACGATGAGCGTCGCCACCACCGCCGCCAGCGGCGAGGCGAACAGCATGAGGCGGCTGGGCTGAAGGCGCGGCTCAAGCCTGAGCGACATGGACGGCCTCCTCTCGCGCGGGCGCCAAGGGGCTGCCGTGGATGCCGCCCATCAAGAGGCCCAGCTCCTCGATGGACACGGCGCCCACATCCATCGCCTTCGACAGGCGCCCCTCGTTGATCACGGCGATGCGGTCGCAGATCGACAGAAGCTCGTCGAGGTCCTGGCTGATCACGAGGATTGCCGCACCTTTCTCGGCAAGGTCGGCCATCGCCTGCCGGATGAAGGCGGCCGCGCCCGCGTCCACCCCCCATGTCGGCTGCGAGACGATGAGCACCGCCGGGTCCTGTCCGATCTCGCGGCCCATGATGAACTTTTGCAGGTTTCCGCCCGAGAGGGAGCCTGCGGCGGCGTTCGGCCCGGTGGCCTTCACCGAGAAGGCGGAGATGACGGAGGCGGCGAAATCGCGCGCCGCGCCCGTGCGCAGGAGGCCGCCGGAGGAAAGGCGCGCGCGGCCGCGCGCCGAAAGAATGGCGTTCTCGGCCAGGGACATGGCCGGCACCGCGGCATGGCCGTTGCGCTCCTCCGGCACGCTGGCAAGGCCGAGGCGCCGGCGGGCGGAGACGCCCTGCGACACGGTCTCCTCTTCCCCGATGCGGATCGAGCCCGCGACCCCTTGCATCTTCTCTCCCGACAGGACCTCGAACAGCTCGCCCTGCCCGTTGCCGGCCACGCCCGCAATGCCGAAGATCTCGCCCGAGCGGACCTGAAGGGCGATGTCCTTCAGGCTCGTGCCGAAGGGCGGCTCGCCCGGGGCGCTCAAGCCCTCGACCGTGAGGCGCGGTTCGCCGAAGGCGCGCCAGCCGCGCCTCTGCACGTCCTTCAGATTGCCGCCGATCATCATCTCGGCCATGGAGCGCGCCGTTTCCCGCGCCGGATCGCAGGTGGCCACCACGCGCCCGCCGCGCAGGATGGTGGCGGTGGAGCAGAGCGCTTTGATCTCGTCCAGCTTGTGCGAGATGTAGAGGATGGAGCAGCCCTCGGCCGCGAGCTGGCGCAGCGTGGCGAACAACTCCTCCACCTCCTGCGGGGTGAGGACGGAGGTCGGCTCGTCCATGATCAGGAGTTTGGGGCTGACCAGAAGCGCGCGCACGATCTCGATGCGCTGGCGTTCGCCGACGGAGAGGGTGTGCACGATGCGATGCGGATCGAGCGCCAGCTTGTAGTGCGCCAGCACTTCGCGCACCCGCGCCTCCAGCTCGCGGCCGGGCGGCGGCTCGTCCATGCCCAGCGCAATGTTCTCCAGCACCGTCATGGCCTCGAAGAGGCAGAAGTGCTGGAACACCATGGCCAGCCCGAGGGAGCGCGCCTGGCGCGGGGAGGCGATCTCCACCTCGCGCCCGTCGAACAGGATGGCGCCCTCGTCGGCCTTCTGCACGCCGTAGATGATCTTCACCAGCGTCGACTTGCCAGCGCCGTTCTCGCCCAGCAGGGCATGGATGGCGCCCGGGGCCACGGAAAAGGAAATGGAATCGTTGGCAACGACGCCCGGATAGCGCTTCGAGATCGACAAGAGCTCAAGACGTGGCGGCATGGCGCTCCGTTTCCCGGACCAGAGGATTCTGTCCGTCCGAGGAGTCTTTATCGCACTGCATTTCAACACGCGCAAAGGCTGTGCAACGGTTTTCCAGAGGCGCGAGCCTGACGAGGAGTTCGGCGGCGGTGAGGGCCGCGATCACCTCCGGCCGCTTGTCGCGCAGCGTGTGGCCGCCGATGGGCAGGGTCAGCGCGTCGATGGAGGCGCTGGACCCCGTCCGCGCCAGATGCCGGCGGAACTTCTCGCGCTTGGTGGCCGAGCCGATCATGCCGACATAGGCGGGGTCGGCGCGTTCGAGGGCTCTGGCCGTGAGGAGGAAGTCGAGCGCGTGGTCGTGGGTCATCACCACGAAACCGGAGCCGGGCGGGGCCTTGTCGATCTCTGCCTCGGGCAGGGGCGTGGCGCGGCGGGCGATGCCGGCGGGCAACTCGGCCAGCCGCTCGGGGCGGGTGTCGATCACCGTGAGGTTGAAGGGCAGGGGGGCGAGCGCGCGGGCCAGCGCCTGCCCGGTGTGCCCCGCGCCGAAGAGGAGGATGACGGGCCGGCCCGCGCGCTCGGCCTGCGCCCCGGCTTCCATCCGGCGTAGCAGGGCGGGCCCGGCGCGTTCGAGCGCGAGGGCGACGCGCCCGCCGCAGCATTGGCCGATGGCCGGGCCGAGCGGGATGTCGAGGGCGCTGGCGCTCTCTCCCGCCGCCAGCATCCGGCGCGCCTCCAGGATGGCCTCCATCTCCAGCGCGCCGCCGCCCACCGTGCCCGTCTGCCCGCCCGCCGTCACCAGCATGGCGGCGCCGGCCTCGCGGGGGGTGGAGCCCTGCGCGCGCGCCACCGTGACGAGGACGGCCGCCTCGCCCGCCGAAAGCGCTTTGCGAAGGGCGGCGAGCGGGCTCATCGCGCGGCCCGCACCATGTCCACGGCCGCCAGGATGCGCTCGGGCGTGGCGGGGGCGTCGAGATCGGGGAAAGCGCGATGATCCCCCGCCGCCAGAACGGCGTCGCCGAGCGCGGAGAAGACCGACAGCGCCAGCATGAAGGGCGGCTCGCCGACCGCTTTGGAACGGTAGATCGTGGCGGCTGGGTTGCGGCCCTTGTCCCAGAGCGCGATGCGCAGATCGTCCGGCCGGTCGTTGGCGGTGGGGATCTTGTAGGTGGAGGGTGCGTGGGTGCGCAGCCGGCCGGCCTTGTCCCACCACAGCTCCTCCATGGTCAGCCAGCCCATCCCCTGGATGAAGCCGCCCTCGATCTGGCCGAGATCGAGCGCCGGGTTCAGCGAGCGGCCGACATCGTGCAGGATATCGGCGCGGATCACGCGGTTCTCGCCGGTGAGCGTGTCGATCACCACCTCGGAACAGGCCGCGCCATAGGCGAAATAGTAGAAGGGCGTGCCGGAGGCCGTGTCGCGGTCGTAGGAGATGCCGGGCGTCGCGTAGAAGCCGGTGGAGGACAGCGAGACACGGGCAAGATAGGCCTCTCCAACGAGATCGTCGAAGGAAAGCTCTGTCTCGCCGATGCGCACGCGGCCGGGCAGGAACTCCACCTCTTCCCGGGGCACGCGGTAGCGCCGCACGGCGTAGTCGGCGAGGCGCTCCTTGATGGTGCGCGCGGCTTCGCGCGCGGCCATGCCGTTCAGGTCCGAGCCGGAGGAGGCGGCGGTGGCGGAGGTGTTGGGCACCTTGGCCGTGGTGGTGGCGGTGATCCTGATGCGGGAGACGTCGATCTGGAACTCCTCGGCCACCACCTGCGCGACCTTGGTGAAGAGGCCCTGTCCCATCTCCGTGCCGCCGTGGTTCAACTGGACCGAACCGTCCTTGTAGAGATGGACGAGGGCGCCGGCCTGGTTGAGATGGGTGGTGGTGAAGGAGATGCCGAACTTCACCGGCGTAAGCGCCAGCCCCTTCTTCAGGACAGGGCTTTGCGCGTTGAAGGCCCGCACCGCCCGGCGCCTCGCGCGATAGTCGCTCGAGTCCTCCAGCTCCTCCACGATCTCGGCGATGACGCAGTCGGTGACGGCCATGTGGTAGGGTGTCCGGGCCTCCACGCCCGAGCCCATGGCCGGGTAGAAATTGCGCTTGCGCACGTCCAGCGGGTCGAGCCCTTTCTCATGGGCGATGCGGTCGAGCGCGCGCTCCACCGCGACCATGCCCTGGGGCCCGCCGAAGCCGCGAAAGGCGGTGTTGGAGGCGGTGTGCGTCTTCAGCCGCCGCGAATGGATCCGCGCGTTGTGGAGCGCATAGGCGTTGTCGGCGTGGAACATCGCCCGGTCCGCGATGGCGCCCGAAAGGTCGCGCGAATAGCCGCAGCGCACGAAGTGCTTCAGGTCGGCAGCGAGGATGCGGCCCTCCTCGTCGAAGCCGAAATCGTAGTCGGCGCGCATCTCGTGGCGCTTGCCGGTCATCTCCATGTCGTCGTCGCGGTCGAGCCGGCATTTGGCCGGGCGCCCGGTCTTCACCGCCACCAGGGCGCAGACGGCGGCGAAGAGCGCGGGCTGGCTTTCCTTGCCGCCGAAGCCCCCACCCATGCGCCGCACCTCCACCGTCACCGCGTGGTCGGGCACGCCCAGCGCCTTGGCCACATTGTGCTGCACCTCCGAGGGGTGCTGGGTGGAGGAGCGCACGAGGACGTCTCCGTCTTCCAGCGGAACGGCGGTGGCGATCTGGCCCTCGAGGTAGAAATGGTCCTGCCCGCCAGTCTCCACGCGCCCGGCGATCCGGTGGGGGGCGGCGGCGAGCACGGCCTCCGGCTCGCCGAGCCGCATCGTGTGCGGGGGCAGAAGGTCCTCGCCGCCCAGCGCCAGGGCCTCGTCCAGCGTGATGGCGGCGGGCTTCTCCTCATAGGCGACGCGGGCGAGCCCGGCCGCGGCGCGCGCGGCCTTCAGCGTCTCGCCGGCCACGGCAAAGAGCGGCTGGCCGAGAAAGGACACGCTCTCCTCCGCGAAGATCGGGTCGTCGCCGAAGACGGGCGAATAGTCGTTCCTGCCGGGAATGTCGGCGGCCGTCAGGACCGCGACGACACCCGGCGCGGCGCGCACCGCCGCAAGGTCCATCGACACGATGCGCGCATGGGCCTTTTGCGCCATGGCAAGGTAGATGTGGAGCGTGCCCGGCAGTTCGGGGTCGTCATCGACATAGCGCGCCTGTCCGCTCACATGCTTGGCGCCGCTGTCGTGGCGCAGGCTCGTGCCGACGCCGCCCTCGATGAAACGCGGATGGGGCGGCGCCTTCTCGTGGAGCGTGGCCGGGTCGATCGTGCCGGCCTCGCCCCGGTCCTGGATGCGGGTCTCGTCCATCAGGCGACCTCCGCCACGCGGGTCCGCACGCCCCGAAGCGACAGGCAGAAGCGCAGGAGCGCGTTCTGCGCGGCCTTCAGGCGATAGTCGCTCGTGGCGCGCATGTCGGTGATGGGCTGGAAATCCGCCTCCATCGCCGCCATCGCGGCGCGGCAGGCGACCTCGTCGAAGGGCTTGCCGATGAGGGCGGCTTCCGCATGGGCCGCGCGCTTCGGTATGCCGGCCATGCCGCCGAAGGCAAGGCGGGCCTCGGCCACCGTCTCGCCGGCGAAGCCGAGCTTGAAGGCGGCCATCACCGCCGAGATGTCGGAATCCATGCGCTTGGCGATCTTCGAGGCGTGGAAGCGCTCGAAAGGCTGGAGAAGCGGCACCTCCACGGCGGCCACGAACTCGCCCGGAGTCCGGTCCTGCCGGCCGTAGTCGATAAAGAAGTCCTCCAGCGGCAGGGAGCGCGCCTCGTCGCCCTTGCGCAGATGCAGCGTGGCGCCGAGCGCGATCAGCGCGGGGGGCAGGTCGCCGATGGGCGAGCCGTTGGCGATGTTGCCGCCCACCGTTCCCGCATTGCGCACCTGATGGCCGGCAAAGCGGCGCATCAGCTCTCCGAGATCGGGATGGATGCCGGCCAGCTTCGCCGCCGCCTCGCTGTGGGTGACGGCCGCCCCGACATAGAGCCGGCCGGGCGCTTCCTCGACATGCATCAGGTCGGCGACGCGGCTGACATCGATCAGCACGGGAAGGTCGCGGTGCTGCTTCGTCACCCACAGGCCGACATCGGTCGCGCCCGCCACCAGCCGCGCATCCGGGTGCGCGGCATAGGTGTCGGCGAGGGCATCCACATCTGGGGGCGAGAGCCAGAGCCCGCCTTCGCCCTCGTAGGAGAAGACGCCGGCCCCGCGCAGCGCTTCGAGCCGGCTTGCGAGCCGCGCCTCCGCCGGCCCGTCCGCCACATGCTCGTGCCGGCCCGCCTCCAGCCCGGCCTCCACGATGGGGCCGTAGCCCGTGCAGCGGCACAGATTGCCCGAGACGAGGTCCTTGACCGCCTGCCGGTCCGTCAGCGTCTCGTTCAGCCAGCCCGAATAGAGCTGCATCACGAAGCCGGGCGTGCAGAAGCCGCATTGGCTGGCGTGCTTCTCCACCATCGCCGTCTGGACGGGATGCGCACCGCCCAGCGCCTCCACCGTCTCCACGGCGCGCCCGTGCAGCGCGGGCAGGAACAGGATGCAGGCGTTCACCGCCCGGCGCTTCAGCCCGCCGGCCCCGTCCGGCTCGGCCAGAACAACCGTGCAGGCCCCGCAATCGCCCTCCGCGCAGCCTTCCTTGGTGCCGGTCAGCCGCTCGCTGTAGCGCAGATGGTTCAGGACCGTGGTGGTGGGGTGCAGCCCCTCCACCGCCCGTTCCTCGCCGTTCAGGAGAAAGCGGATCGGCGCCATGCGTCAGCTTCCCCTGTAGGTTGAGTAGCCGAAGGGCGAAAGCAGCAGGGGCACATGGTAGTGCCGCTCCTCGGCCATGCCGAAGCGGATCACCACCTCGTCCAGGAACTTCGGCTCGGGCAGCGCGGCGCCCGATGCATCCAGATAGGCCCCGGCCTGGAAGACGAGCTCGTAGACGCCGGCCTCGAACGCCGCGCCCGAGAGCAGCGGCGCGTCGCAGCGGCCGTCCGCATTGGTCACGACGGAGGCGACAGCCTCGCGCGCGGCGCCGGTCACGCGGAAAAGCTCGATCGCCAGCCCGGCGGCGGGCCGGCCGGTCGCGGTGTCGAGAACATGAGTCGTGAGGCGCCCGGCGCCCGTTTCGTTCTGCGCCATCTGGCGATGATTCCGTCTGCGATTTATCCGTCCAGCCGGGGAGTGTGCCCTCGTCCCGCGCGTGCGTCCAGCCCCTCTGGAACCGTTCGAAACGCATGACGGCGCTTGGATCGGCGGGCCGCTTCGTCGTATCGGTAAGCCGAAGGAGACCGCCTCATGCCCAATCGCTACCCCCGCGACATGCGCGGCTACGGCCGCACCACGCCCGACCCGAAATGGCCGGGCGGCGCCAGGATCTGCGTCCAGTTCGTGGTCAATTACGAGGAGGGCGGCGAGAACGCGATCCTCCATGGGGACAAGGCGTCGGAAGCGTTCCTGTCGGAGATCGTGGGCGCGCAGCCCTGGCCGGGCCAGCGCCACATGAACATGGAATCCATCTATGAATACGGCGCGCGCGCCGGCTTCTGGCGGCTCTGGCGCCTGTTCACCGAGCGGGCCATGCCCGTCACCGTCTATGGCGTGGCCACCGCGCTCGAGCGCTCGCCCGAGCAGGTGGCCGCCATGCTGGAGGCCGACTGGGAGATCGCCTCGCACGGGCTCAAATGGATCGACTACAAGGACCATTCCATCGAGGCCGAGCGGGCCGACATGGAGGAGGCCTGCCGCCTGCACGAGGCGGTGACGGGCGAGAAGCCGCAGGGCTGGTACACGGGCCGTTCCTCCGGCCACAGCCTGGAACTCGCCGCCGAGAAGGGCTTCCTCTACGCTTCGGATGCCTATGCCGACGACCTGCCTTACTGGCAGGAGACGCGCTCGGGCCCGCTGCTCGTCCTGCCCTACACGCTCGACACCAACGACATGCGCTTCGCCACGCCGCAGGGGTTCAATTCGGGCGACCAGTTCTTCGCCTATCTGAAGGATTCCTTCGACGTGCTCTACGAGGAGGGCCGGGCGGGGGCGCCGAAGATGCTGAATGTCGGGCTGCACTGCCGGCTTGTCGGCCGCCCCGGGCGCGCCGCCGCCCTGGCCCGCTTCCTCGACTATGTGCAGGGGCATGAGGATGTGTGGGTGGCGCGGCGCGTCGATATCGCGCGGCATTGGCGCGAGCACTTCCCGCACCGGCCCGGCATCCGCCCGAGCTGGCTGGAGAAGCCGGTCTTCCTGCGCATGTTCGACGGGGTCTTCGAGCATTCGCCCTTCATCGCCGAGCGGGCCTTCGACAAGGGGCTGCACGATGCGCATGACAGCGCGGTGGGCCTTTCCGCCGCGCTGAACGCGGTGTTCCGCACCGCCAGCCGCGAGGAGCGGCTCGCCGTCCTGAAGGCGCATCCGGACCTGGCCGGCAAGCTGGCGCTGGCCGGGGGCCTGACGGCGGAATCGACGGCGGAGCAGAAATCGGCCGGCCTCGACGCCTTGAGCGCGGAGGAACTGGCGCGCTTCACCAGCCTCAACACGCGCTATCAGGCGCGTTTCGGCCATCCCTTCATCATCGCCGTGCGCGGGCTGGGCAAGCAGGACATCCTCGACGCTTTCGAGAGCCGCATGTCCAACACGCCGGACGAAGAGCTTGCAACCGCCGCCCGCGAGGTCGAAAAGATCGCCCGACTACGCATCGACGCGATTCTCGGAGGGACGACTTGAGCGAACGATTCCTGACCGCCGCCCCGGCGCCGGAAGCCGAGGAGCTTCTCAAGCGCTTCGTGGACCTGGCGCATCCGCGCCTCGGCACGGAGGTGACATTCGCCACGGACGACTTCTTCGCCGACAAGTCGCGCATGATCCAGCCGGAGCCGGCCGTGTTCTACCCGGACCGCTTCGACGACAACGGCAAGTGGATGGACGGCTGGGAATCGCGGCGCAAGCGCGTGCCCGGCCACGACCACGCGGTGATCCGCCTCGGCCAGCGCGGCACGATCGACACGATCGACGTGGACACCTCCTTCTTCACCGGCAATTTCCCGCCGGAGGCCGAGATCGAGGCGGCCGACACGCCGGGCGAGCCGGGCGAAGGGGACTGGACGGTCATCGTGCCCAGGGCCGCGCTGAAGGGCGATTCTCATAACCTCTTTTCCGTGACGGCCGAGGGGCCGTGGCGCTGGCTGCGCCTGCATATCCACCCCGATGGCGGCGTGGCGCGCCTGCGCGTCTACGGCACCATCGCCAAGGACTGGTCGCAGGTGGCGGCGGATGAGGAGATCGACCTCGCCGCGCAGGTGAACGGCGGCACCGCGATCGCCTGGAACGACGCCCATTACGGCTCCCCCGCCAACATGCTGGCGCCGGGCACCGCGCCGGTGATGGCGGACGGGTGGGAAACCGCGCGCCGCCGCAGGCCGGGGAACGACTGGTGCGTGCTCAAGCTCGGCACGGCGGGCACCATCGGGCGTGTCCATATCGACACGCGCCATTTCAAGGGCAACTTCCCGGACCGCTTTACCCTGCGCGCCAAGCGCCTCGGCTCGGACCCGGCCCCGGACGTGATCGAGGAGGCCTCGGCCGACTGGCCGCTGCTCGTGACCGAGACGAAGCTCGCCGCCCACGACCAGCTCGAGATATCGCAGGTGGAGGCGCTGGGGCCCGTCACCCATGTACGGCTCGACATCTTTCCCGATGGCGGCGTCTCGCGCCTTCGTCTCTTCGGAAGGAAGGAGGCGTGAGCGGCGTTCTCTTCCCCGAGCCGCTGACGGCGGATGCCTTTCGCCCCTTCGGTGAGGTGATCGAGCCGGACAACGCCTCCGAGATCAAGCTGATCAACAACGGAACGACGACGCGCTTCCATGACATCGCGCCGGTGGAGGTGGGGGAGGGCCGCGCGCTCATCTCCATCTTCCGGGGCAAGCCCTTCGCCCTGCCGCTGCAGGTGAGGATGCTGGAGCGGCACCCGCTCGGCTCCCAAGCCTTCATGCCGATCGAGGGCAGGCCCTATCTCGTTGTGGTGGCGCCGGACGATGGCGGGCGGCCCGGCGCGCCGCGCGCCTTCCTCTGCGAGGGCGACAAGGGCGTCTCCTACGCGCGCAATGTCTGGCACCACCCGCTGGTGGCGCTCGGGGAGCGCTCCGATTTCCTCGTGGTGGACCGTGGCGGGGAGGGGGTGAACCTCGAGGAGTTCGTCTTCGACGAGCCCTATTCGGTGGAAAGCTCGGCCCGGTAGAGCACCGGCCAGTCGTCGGGCATCACGCCCCGGCACTCGCCCATCACGGCACTCTCGACAAGGGTCGGCGCGCCGGCGTCCATCGCCCAGCTTGCGATGGCGCCGCAATCGCCGAGGCCCCGTCCGCGCGCGAAGGCGGTGATGGTGAGCCCGTCCTCCATCAGCGTCGGATTGACGAGCGTGGAGGTGCCGTCCCCGCTGAAACCCTGGCCGAAGGCGCCGAAATCGGCCGGCTCGGCGGTGCCGTCGCGCACGATCCAGAAGTCATAGGAGAGGTTGTAGGCGCCGGCCGAGCTGCAGACGCCCCAGAGGCGTGTGCCATCCGCCGCCTCGAACACGAGGTCGTCGAGGTTGTCGGGGCAGTATTCCTCCGGTGCGCCGAGGGCGGCGGGGCGCTCGCCCGGCTCGGCGATCTCGCTCAGCGGCTGGGCCGTCACGGTGACGGGCGGCGGGGCGGGCGTCACGCTGTCGGCCGCCGCCTCGCCCTTGGCGACGAGCGCGGTGAGGCCGCCGGCCCGGCCCTGCACATCATCCATGTAGCGGAGCGCGGCGGAAAGGCCCTCCAGCGAGACCGGCACCGTATCCCCGCCGAGGGAGACGTCGAGCACGGAAGCGGGCAGGAGTGCGTCGAGGAAGGCGCCGTGATCGACGTCGCCGAGTTCGGCGGCGGCAAAGCTCGTATCCGCGCCCTCCGGCACGTCGAGCGAGGTGACGGGCAGCGTGCCGTCCGGCAGCGCGAGGCCGATCGGCCCGCCGGTTTCCAACTGGTCGAGGATCGAGACGGAGACCGTGGGCTCCGCCTGCGCGCCCGCCTCCCGCGCCACCTTCAGATAGGCGAAGACCGGGGCGGCCTCGGGCGAGAGGCCGATGGCGGTACAAGAGAGGCGGTTGTCGCAGCCGGCGATCCAGTCACCGAAGCTGCGCATCTCGCCCGGCTCCCCGGCTGCGGCCGGCGCGGCGAGGAGCAGCGGCAGGAGGGGCGTGGCGCGCGCCAGGTCGGTCAACTTCATTCTTCGTTCTCCAGCGGGATCACGTCCACATTGTGCCATGCGCTTTGCGGCCCGGCCGTGATCAGGACGCCGTCCACCGGCGCGACATCGGCATAATCCCGCCCGAGAGCGACGATGATGTGGCCGTCCAGGGCAAGGCAGCCATTGGTGGGGTCGAACCCGACCCATCCCGCTTCCTCCCCCAGCCAGACATCGACCCAGGCGTGCATGGAATCGGCGCCTTCGAGGCGCGGCAGGCCCGGCGGCGGTTCGGTGCGGATAAAGCCGGAGACGTAGGCGGCAGGTACGCCAAGGCCACGCAGGGCGGCGATCATCAGATGGGCGAAATCCTGGCAGACGCCGCGCCGGTCGCGCAGCGTTTCCTCCACCCGTGTCTGGATGCCGGTGGAGCCCGATTCGTAGAGGAAATCGCGCTGGATGGCGCGGGCGAGCGCCAGCACGGCCTTGAGGGCGGGCGTGTCCGGCGCGCCGATGGCGCCTGCGGCGAAGTCGCGCGCCGCGCGTGGCAGGCTCACGAGGCGGCTGGGGCCGAGATGGTGGATGGGGCTGCCGCCCTCCGGCTCGCGGCAGCGCTCTGCCGCTTGCGCGATCTGCCGCAGCGTCGGGGTATGGGCGGGCGGGGGGCCGCGCGAAACGCGGGCACGGGCGCGCATCTCCACCGCGAATTCGCCATGCGCGCCCTCCAGGCGCAGATGGCGGGTTGCGTTGCCGAAGAAGTCCGTGTCCGCCGCCAGCTCGGCGGGGGTGGGGCGCAGCTCCAGCGCCAGCCGCTCCACGCTCTGGCCCCGGTCGGTGCGCGGGCAGATGCGCAGGGCGTGCCGCGCCTCCTTGACCGGGAAGGCATAGCGGTAGCCGATGCGCAGGCGCAGATCGTATCTCATTCGCCCTCGCCCGAAGGAGCGGCCATGGGCCGCGCGAGGCCGAAATAACGCTCGGCCAGATGGTCGGAGATGTCGGCGAAGTCGCCCACGACGCGTGCGAGGAAGGCTGCGTCGATCTCCGCCGGCTCTGCCGTGCGCAGGCGCACGCACAGGCGCGCAAGGCGCCGGCCGGCCGGTTCCACGCTCTGCCCGCGCGCCGTGCCCGGCAGGCGGGCGTGGATGTCCTCCACCCCGTTGGCCAGGAAGGCGAGCGAGCGCGGGTTGAGCGGATCGAGGATCGCAAGGTCGATCACCGCCTGCCGGTGAAGGTCCACGGAGAAGCGGCGGCGATAGGTCATGCGGCTGTCGGCGAACTCCAGAAGCGCCTCGCAGACGCCCTCTTCGCCCAACGCGGGGTCGAGCAGGCGCGAGCCCACATGGGCCGTCATCAGCCCTCGCTCCAGTTGCCGGCCGATCTCCAGGAAGCGCCAGCCGGTAAACTGGTACATGTTCTCCCGCACGAGGCCGGTGAAGCCGGCAAGCTGCATCAGGAGGCGCGAATGCAGCTCCGCCTCGCCAAGGGACGCGTCCTGAAGAAGCTCGACGATCTCGGACAGCGCCCGCCAGCCATCGGGCGAGAAGCGGTCACGGATGCGGGCGGCGATGTCGAGCGCGGTGCGCGCCAGCACGAGAAGGCCGGGCCGGCGGTCCTCGCCCGCGCCGAGAAGGCCGCCCAGAAGCTCGTCCAGCCGCCGGTCGAGCGCCGTCTCGCCCGTTTCGCCCGTGCGGCGCGCGGCGGCCAGGCGCGCCAGCCGCACGGCGATCTCCGTTCGCTCCGTCTGCCGGCCGAGCCAGTAGAGATTGTCGGCCGCGCGCGCGGGCAGGGCTCCCGGCAGGCGGCGGTGGAAGCGATCCTTCGAGGCCAGGAGGGTGAGCGGCGCTTCCGGCTTGTCGGACACGACCCAGACATCGGCCGTGCGCCCGCCGCCCTGCATGGAGACGGAGCTGCCGCCCGCGTCGTCCGAAAGGCGCGCGAAGCCGCCCGGCATCACCTCCCAGCCCGCCTCGCCGCGCGCCAGGAAGACGCGCAGCGAGACCGCGCGGGGCTCCAGCCGCCCTTCCACGAAGACCGGCGCGGTGGACAGGGGCGCGCTCTCCTGCGCCACCAGCGCGGCGGGGTCGTCCGCGAGGCGGCCGGCCGGGACCGGATCGTCCGCGCTGAGGCCCGGAAAGGCCGCGCGCAGCGTCAGCCCCGGCGCCCGGCCCACATGGGCCAGCGCCTCGGGCGTGCCGCACCACCATGTGGCGATGGTGGGAAGCGCCAGCGCCTCGCCGGTCAGCCGGCGGGCGAGAGCGCCCTCATAGGCAAGAAGGGCACGGGTTTCCAGAAGCCCCGAGCCGAGCGCGTTGACGAGGTGGAGCTTGCCCGCGCGCACCGCGCGCGCAAGGCCGGGCGTGCCGATGGCCGAGCCGGAGAACAGCTCCAGCGGGTCGGCGAAGTCGGCGTCGAGGCGCCGCCAGAGCACCGAGAGGGGCGCCGGCCCCTCCACCGTGCGCAACGCCACCTCGTCGCCGGTCACGGCCAGATCGCCGCCCTCCAAAAGCTGGAAGCCGAGATAGCGGGCGAGATAGGCGTGCTCGAAATAGGTCTCGTTGTGCGGGCCGGGCGAGAGCAGGCCGACCTTGGTGGGATGGGCGCCGTTCAGGGCCAGGAGCGAGCGGCGGAACCCGTCGAAGAAGCCGGCGAGGCGGCGCACCTTCATCTCGCCGGAGAGTTCGGGAAAGGCCTTGGCCGTCGCCACGCGGTTTTCCAGCGCGAAGCCCGCGCCCGAGGGTGCCTGCGTCCTGTCGCCCAGCACCCACCAGCGCCCGTCCGCGCCGCGCCCGAGATCCACGCCGATGAAGCGGATGAGCGGTTCGCCAGGCAGGCCCTGGCGGGCGAGCGGCCGCAGGAACTCCGGGTTGCGGCCCAGGATCGTGCTCGGCAGGAGCCCCTCGCGCACCACGCGCCGCTCGCCGTAGAGATCGGCGAGGAGGCGTTCGAGATAGGCCGCGCGCTGCTTCAGACCCGTTTCCAGCGCCTGCCACTCGCCCTGTTCCAGGATCAGCGGCGGGTGGGAGAGGGGCCAGGCCCTCGTCTCGTCCTCGCCCTCGCCCGGATCGTAGACGCGATAGAAGACGCCGGCCTCGCGCAGATATTGCGCGGCGGAGCCGAAGCGGGCCTGCCGCTCGGCCTCTCCGAATCCCGCCAGCGCCTCGATGAGCGGCCGGTAATGGGGGCGGAGCGCACCGCGCGCGTCCACCATCTCGTCGCGCAGGGCCGGCCGGTAACCGGCCAGCAGCGTCTCCACCCCGCCGGCGCCCGCCGGTTGCGCATGGCCCATGTCAGATCGCGAGCCGCGCCGGCCGGCGAAGGTCGAGCGTCATGGGGAAGGAAGGGTCCGGGATTTCCGCCATCGGCTCGAACACCCCGCCCGTGTGGCCGATGGGCTCGAACCGCGCGAGGCGGCGCGCTTCCGCCTCATAGGCGTTGACGGGGAAGGTATCGTAGTTGCGCCCGCCCGGATGGGCGACATGATAGGTGCAGCCGCCGAGCGAGCGCCGGGACCATTTGTCGTAGATGTCGAAGGTGAGGGGGGCGTGGACGGGGATGGTCGGGTGCAGGCCCGAGGCCGGCTGCCATGCCTTGAAACGCACGCCGGCCACCGCCTCGCCGGGCGTCTGCGTGGGGGTGAGCGGCACGAAGCGGCCGTTGCAGGTGACGGCATGGCGGGAGGCGTCGAAGCCGGTGAGCTTCACCTGAAGCCGCTCGACCGAGGAATCGACGAAGCGCACCGTGCCGCCGATGGCGCCGGTCTCGCCCATCACGTGCCACGGCTCCAGCGCCTGCCTCAGTTCCAGCGAGACGCCCTCGCGCTCGATGCGCCCGCAGAAGGGGAAGCGGAACTCGGCCTGCGCCTCGAACCATTCGGGCCGCACGGGGAAGCCGGAACGCTCCAGGTCGGAGAGAACGTCGAGGAAGTCGGCCCAGACGAATTCGGGCAGCATGAAGCGGTCGGCCAGCGCTGTGCCCCAGCGGGCGAAGCGCCCGTCCTGCGGCTCGTTCCAGAACTTGGCGATGAGCGCGCGGATGAGAAGCTGCTGGGCAAGGCTCATTTTCGCGTCCGGCGGCATCTCGAAGCCGCGGAACTCCACGAGCCCCAGCCGGCCGGTCGGCCCGTCCGGCGAATAGAGCTTGTCGATGCAGATCTCGGAACGGTGCGTGTTGCCGGTCACGTCCACGAGCAGGTTGCGGAAGAGGCGGTCCACCAGCCAGGGCGGCGGCGCCTCGCCCGTGCCGGGTGACGGCACGTGGCTCATGGCGATTTCCAGCTCGTAGAGCTGATCGTGGCGGGCCTCATCGACGCGCGGCGCCTGGCTGGTGGGGCCGATGAAGAGGCCGGAGAAAAGGTAGGAGAGGGAGGGGTGGCGCTGCCAGTGCAGGATGAGGGACTTGAGCAGGTCCGGCCGCCGCAGGAAGGGCGAGTCGGCCGGTGTCGCGCCGCCGACCACGACATGGTTGCCGCCCCCGGTGCCTGCGTGCTTGCCGTCGATCATGAACTTGTCGGTGCCCAGCCGCGAGAGCCGCGCCTCCTCGTAGACGGTGGTGGTGATCTCCACCGCCTCCTCCCACGAGGCGGCGGGGTGGACGTTCACCTCGATGACGCCGGGGTCCGGCGCGACGCGCACCACGTTGATGCGCGGGTCGAAGGGCGGCGCGTAGCCCTCGATGCGCACCGGCAGGTCGAGCGCCTCGGCGGCCGTTTCCACGGCGGCGAGAAGCTCCAGATAGGCTTCCATCGTTTCCACCGGCGGCATGAAGGCGCACAGCTTGCCCTCGCGCGGCTCGATGGTGAGCGCGGTGCGCACCGCGCTTTCGATCTCGCCCGCCACTTCCTCGGGCGGCTGCCAGACGGCCGGGTCCTGCGCCTCGATCCGGCGCTGCGCGTGGCCCAGCGCCTCGGGCGCGGCCTCGGGCAGGGGCGGGAAGTCCTGCATCGGGTCGGCCGGGTGGGTGTAGGGATATTGCGCCGGGGGCAGGTGCGGCAGGGAGGAGAGCGGGAGGCGGTAGCCCACCGCCGAATCGCCCGGCACGAGGAAGAGCTTGCCGCGCCGCGTCTTCCAGCGCTCGGAGCGGAAGCGCGAGGCGCGGCCCTGCCATTCCTGCACCGGCAGCACGACGCCCGAGGGCTTGTCGAGACCCCTGTCGAAGACCCGCGCCAGCCGGGCGCGCTCCTCCGCGTCCTCCAGCCTGGAATCGAGCGGATCGACATTGACCGGCAGCTTCGCCTCGCGCGCCAGCCAGTAGGCGGGATCCTCGAAGGCCGGCGCGGCATTGTCGGGATCGACGCCGAGGCTGGATGCCACGCGGCGCACGAGGCGCTCCGCGTTCTCGATCGTGGCTCCTTGCGCGCCGTCCTCTCGCACGAAGAGCGCGGGGTTCTTCCAGATGGGCTTGCCGTCCTTGCGCCAGTAGAGCGAATAGGTCCAGCGCGGCAGGGTCTCGCCGGGATACCACTTGCCCTGGCCGTGATGCAGGAAGCCGCCCGGCGCGAAGCGGTGCTGGAGGCGGCGGATGAGGTCGTCGGCCAACCCGGCCTTCTGAGGCCCGGTCGCATCCGCGTTCCACTGGCCGGATTCGAAATCGTCGATGGAGACGAAGGTCGGCTCGCCGCCCATGGTCAGGCGCACGTCGCCCGCCAGCAACTGCGCGTCCACCGCGTGGCCCAGCGCGTCGAGCGCCTGCCAGCTCTCCTCGGAGAAGGGGGCGGAGACGCGCGGGCGCTCGGAGATGCGGTCCACCGTCATCTCGAAATGAAAGTCCACCTCCGCATAGTCCACCGCGCCGGAAATGGGCGAGGCCGAACGGTAGTGGGGCGTCGCGGCGAGCGGCACGTGGCTCTCGCCCGTCATCAGGCCCGAGGTCGGGTCGAAGCCGATCCAGCCCGCGCCCGGCAGGTAGACCTCGGCCCAGGCGTGCAGATCCGTGAAGTCGCGGTCCGTGCCGCTCGGCCCGTCCAGCGCCTGCCGGTCTGGCTTCAACTGGATGAGGTAGCCGGAGACGAAGCGGGCGGCGAAGCCGAGATGCCGCAGGATCTGGACGAGCAGCCAGGAGGAGTCGCGGCACGAGCCGGAGGCCTTCGCCAGCGTCTCCTGGGGCGTCTGCACGCCTGGCTCCATGCGGATGGTGTAGGCCACGCGCTGCGCGAGCAGGCGGTTCAGCCCGACGAGGAAGTCCACCGTGTGCGTCTCGCTCCGGTCGAGCGTGGCGAGGAATTCCTGCAAGGCGGGCCCGGCCGCTTCGGGGCCGAGATAGGCCCTGAGGTCGGTTTCAAGCGCCGGCTCGTAGTGGAAGGGCCAGGCGGTGGCGTAATCCTCCACGAAGAAGTCGAACGGGTTGTAGACCGTCATGTCGGCGAGGAGATCGACCTCCACGCGGAACTCGGTCGCGGGTTCTGGAAAGACCAGCCGGGCGAGATAGTTGCCGAAGGCGTCCTGCTGCCAGTTGATGAAGTGGTTTTCCGGCAGGATCTTCAGCGCGTAGGAGGGAACGCGTGTCCTGGAATGGGGGGCGGGGCGCAGGCGGATGGTCTGCGGGCCGAGCCGGACGGGGCGATCGTAGCGGTAGTGCGTGACGTGATGCAAGGCGGCGAGGATCGACATCGGCTGGGATTTCGCCTTTACGCAGGGGCCTGGAACGAGAGGCAGACTAACGGAACCGGCCCCATGGGGAAACGGGCATTCGGCGGGGCCGCGCGGGGAGGCCGCGAATTATTTCGCGCCTGCGGGATTTGCCCGGAACCGCGAGGGTGCTGAAGCTCTTTCAGCGGGACGCAACCCATGCCGGCCGGCTCTTGGCGGATCGCTTCCCATGAAACTCTTCTCCTGCCCCTCCTGTGACCAGATCGTGTTTTTCCACAACACGCTGTGCGAACGCTGCGGCCATGCGCTCGGCTACGAGCCATTGTCGAACCGCATGCTGGCGCTGGAGCCGGACCCGGAGAGCGGCTTCTGGGTTTCGGTCGGCCGGGGCGCGCGGGGCGAGCGCTGGAAGTATTGCGAGAACTATCAGTACGGCGTGTGCAACTGGCTGCTGGCGGCCGACAGCCCCGAGACGCTCTCGCTCGCCTCGCGATTCAACAAGACGATACCCGACCTCTCCAACCCGGAGAACGTGACGCTCTGGCGCCGGATGGAGTTCGCCAAGCAGCAGCTCATCTATACGCTGCTGCGCCTTCGCCTGCCCCTGATGACGGCGGACGAGGCGCAGGAGGGGCTGTCCTTCGACTTCCTGACGAGCGATCCGCAAACGGGCGGCAACGTGATGACGGGCCACGATCTGGGCCACATCACCATCGCGCTGGTGGAGGCGGACGACGCCGAGCGCGAGAAGCGCCGCACCTCCATGGGCGAGCCCTATCGCACGCTGCTCGGCCATTTCCGCCACGAGATCGGCCACTGGTACTGGGACCGGCTGGTGCGCGACGGCGGGGCGTTGGAGGAATGCCGCGCCGTGTTCGGCAATGACGAGGAGGATTACGGCGAGGCGCTCCAGCGCCATTACGCCAACGGACCCAGGCCCAACTGGCAGGAGGAATACGTCTCCGCCTATTCCGGCGCCCATGCATGGGAGGATTTCGCCGAGACATGGGCGCACTACCTGCACATCGTCGATTCGCTGGAAACGGGCGGCGCCTGGGGCATCACCCTGCAACCGCGCCTCGACCGCGAGGGCATCCTCACCACCGATCTCGACTTCAAGGTCTACGACGACTCCACCCGGATCGAGGAGATCGCGGAAGCCTGGACCGCCCTGTCGGGCGCGCTCAACTCTCTGAACCGCTCGATGGGGTTGCAGGACGTCTATCCGTTCGTCCTCTCGCCCATCGTCGTCGGCAAGCTCGCCTTCATCCACGACCTCGTCCACGGGCGCGTCGGCCATGCGGCCAAGCAGGGGGTGAGCGAGGACCTAGCCAAGGACCAGCAGCCCTCCACGGCGCTGCCGGCCTGACGCTGGCCGGGCGAGGATGAAGGGCCGAAGCCTCCCCCTGCCCAAGGGCGGCCGGTGCTCCATGTGGACATGAGGGGTTCGCGCCGCAGCAGCGGGGCGAGAGACGGAAAGGCACGGGCCATGGCGGCCACGGCCGCGAAGGGACAATCTGACAATGGGCAATGGTTTCGCGTTCGAGACCTCCTGGGGCACGCGCTACGATGCCGCCGGCACGCGCTTCCGGCTGTGGGCGCCGCATGCGCGGCGTGTGGCGCTGGTGCATGAGGGAGTGGGCCAGCGCTCGCAACTGCCGATGGCGAAGGGCGAGGGCGGATGGTGGGAGATCGTCACGACGCACGTGCCCGTCGGCGCCGGCTACGGCTTTCGCGTCGATGACGGCGACATCGTGCCGGACCCGGCCGCGCGCGCCCAGCTCTCGGACGTGCACGGCCTCTCGCGGCTGGTGGATCCGCGCGCCTACAATTGGCGGACGACAGAGTGGCAGGGTCGGCCCTGGCACGAATGCGTCTTCTACGAGCTGCACACCGGCACCTTCTCGCCGCAGGGCAGCTTCGACGGCATCGTGGAAAAGCTCGAGCATCTGCAGGCGACCGGCATCACCGCCATCGAGCTTCTGCCCGTGGCGCAGTTCGGCGGGCGGCGCGGCTGGGGATATGACGGCGTGCTGCTCTATTGCCCGCATGAGATCTATGGCGGCGCGGAGGGGCTCAAGCGCCTCGTGGACGCGGCGCACGAGCGCGGGCTCATGGTCTTCCTCGACGTCGTCTACAATCATTTCGGGCCGGACGGGAACTACATCCCCTCCTATCTGCCGGACTTCTTCCATGCCGAGGTGAGCACCGCCTGGGGGCCGGCCATCGCCTATGGCGAGACCCCCGTACGCGACTTCATGATCGAGAACGCGCTCTACTGGCTGGAAGAATATCGCATAGACGGACTGCGGCTGGACGCTATCGATTCCATCAAGGACACCACCGACACGCCTCTGGTAAAGGAGCTGGCGCAGCGGGTGCGGGCGCGCTTCCCCGATCGCCACGTGCATATCACCACAGAGGACGACCGCAACATCACCTGGCATATCGAGCGGAACGAGGACGGCTCCATCCCGCTCGTCTCGGGCGAGTGGAACGACGACTTCCACCACACCGCCCACGTGCTCGCCACCAATGAGCGGGAAGGCTACTACCGCGATTTCGACCCGGCGACTGCCGAGCAGATGGCCACGGCGCTGGCCGGCGGCTTCGTTTATCAGGGGCTCGAATCCTCGCATAGATCCAGGAAGGTCGGCCATTCCTCGACGCATCTGCCGCCAACCGCCTTCGTCAACTTCATCCAGAACCACGACCAGATCGGCAACCGCGCCTTCGGCGACCGCCTGCGCACACTTTCGTCGGCGCGGGCGCATGACTGCCTGCACGCCATCCTGCTCCTCTCGCCCCAGATCCCGCTGATCTTCCAGGGCGACGAGTTCGGCGACTGCCACTCCTTCTGCTTCTTCACGGACTTCCACGGCGAGCTGGGCCTGGCTGTTTCGAAGGGCCGCAAGGAGGAGTTCAGCCATTTCGCCGCCTTCGAGGATTCGCGCGCGCAGGCCGTGTTTCCCGACCCCAACGACCCGATGACCTTCGAGGCCTCCAAGGTGGACTGGAGCCAGGTGATCCGCCCGGTGAACCGCCGCCGGCTCCAGGTGACGCAGGAGCTGTTGCAGGCGCGGCGCGATCATCTCGTGCCGCTGCTGGCGGGCGCGCCGGGCGAATGCGGCTCGGCGCTGGTGGACGGGCGAGCCTTCGTCGTGGCGTGGAAGCTGGCGCCGGGCCGCGTCTATCACCTCTTCGCCAATCTCTCCGACGCCTCGTGGGAGATCGAGGACGGCGTCCTCTCGCCGGCCGTGGCGGGCGCGCGCGAGGTCTTCTCCAACCATATTTACACGTTCGAGGAGCTGGGAACGGGCGTCATGTCCGGCTATTCCGTCAGCTTCGTCATGGCGGACGACTATCTGGTGGAGGTTTTCAAGGATGACTGAGTGGCTCGACGATCTGGCGGCGAGCCACGGCATCCAGACCCGCTACATCACCGAGCAGGGGGAGGAGGCGCGAATTCCCGACCACGCCAAGGAAGCGCTGCTGCGCATCCTGAAGGTCGATCCGGCATCCGGCGAGGCCGGGCATTTCGAGGGGGCGCAGCATAAGGCGACACGCGCCTGCCACATGCCCGACTGGCTTGCCGCGCACCGCGTCTGGGGCGTGGCCTGCCAGCTCTATGCCCTTCGCTCCCGGCGCAGCCTCGGGCTCGGCGATTTCGAGGATCTGGCGCGGCTGGCCGAGATCGCCGCACGGGGCGGCGCTTCGTTTCTTGGCGTCAGCCCGCTCCATGCGCTGTTCCTGGCCGATCCCGCTCGCTGCAGCCCCTATTCCCCCTCCACGCGCCGGTTCCTGAACCCGCTCTACATCGCCGTGGACCGGCTGCCCGGCGGGCCGGAGGCCATCGAGGCGCTGCGCGCGAAGGAGCCCAGCCTGTTCGAGACGCTGGACGGCGATCTGGTGGATTATCCGGCCGTGGGGCGCCTGAAGCGGACGCTCCTGCGCGCGCTGTTCGAGGAAAGCACGCACGATGCGGCCTTCGACGCCTTTCGCGTTTCGGGCGGGAAGGCGCTGCGCGAGTTCACGCTGTTCGAGGCGATCTCGGCCATGGAGGTGGAGGCGGGGCGCCATGCGGGCTGGCATGAATGGTCGCAGGAGATGCACCATCTGTCCGGCGGCGAGGCGGGGCGTTTCGCGCGCGACAACGAGGACGAGATCACCTTCCACCAGTGGCTCCAGTTCGTCGCGGACCGCCAGCTCGGCGAGGCGCAGGCCCGCGCCCGGGCGGCGGGGATGCGCGTCGGCCTCTATCTCGACTTCGCCGTGGGCGTCGCGCCGGACGGCGCCGACACCTGGGCCGATCCGCAGCTTGCGGTGCCGCAGGCGCGCGTCGGCGCGCCGCCGGACCTGTTCAACGCCGGCGGGCAGGATTGGGGCCTTGCGCCGCTCTCGCCCGATGCGCTGGCCCAGCGCGGCTACCGGCCCTTGGCGGAAGCCTATCGCGCCATCATGAAACATGCCGGCGCCATCCGCATCGACCACGCCATGGGGCTGGCGCGCCTGTGGTGGATTCCGCAGGGGCATGAATCGCGCGACGGCGGCTATGTCCGCTACCCGCTGGGTGCCATGATCGACACGGTGGCGGACGTTTCCGACGAGAGCCGGTGCCTCGTCATCGGGGAGGACCTCGGCACGGTGCCGGACGGTTTCCGGCCGCAGGCGCACGAGGCCAACATCCTGTCCTACCGCGTCCTCTATTTCGAGCGCACGGCGGGCGAGGGCTTCGTGGCCCCTTCGGCCTATCCGGAACTCGCGCTGGCCTGCGTCTCCACGCACGACCTCGCTACCCTGTCGGGCTGGTGGGCCGGCACGGATGTCGAGCTTCGGGCGCAGGCGGGGCGGCAGGACGAGGCGTCCACGGCCCGCGAGCGCGAGGAGCGCAGGGGCGACCGCAAGGCGCTTCTCTCCGCCCTCGCGCGCGAGGGATTGCTGCCGCAGGGCATCTCGGCGGACGCCGGCAAGATGACGGCGGAGCTGGCGGCGGCCGTCCACCGCTACGGTGCGCGCGCGCGTTCGCTGCTCTTCGCCGTGCAGCTCGACGACATGATCGGAGCCCGCCGCCAGCCGAACCTGCCGGGCACGATGGACGAGTATCCCAACTGGCGCATTCGCTGCGAGCTTCCGCTGGAGGAGATCGAGGCCGATGCGCGCTTCCAGACGATTGCCCGCGCGCTGCGCGAGGAGAGGCCGGAGAGCTGAATGACACGCCCGCTCGTCGCGACCTACCGGCTCCAGTTCCGCGAAGGGACGGGTTTCGGCGAGGCGCAGCAGCTCATCCCGTATCTGCGCCGGCTCGGGATCAGCCATCTCTACGCCTCGCCGGTCTTCTCGGCCTCCGAGGGGTCCACCCACGGTTACGACGTGACCGACTACAACGAGTTCGAGGCCGAGCTGGGCGGACAGGAGGGGTTCATCGCCCTTTCGGATGCGCTGCGCGCGGCCGGGTTGGGCCTCACCATCGACTTCGTGCCCAACCACATGGGTGTCTCGCCGCGCAACAAATGGTGGGAGGACGTGCTGCGCTGGGGGGCGGACTCGCGCTACGCCCAGACCTTCGACATCTCCTGGGAGGCGGAGAAGATCCTCATCCCCATTCTCGGCAAGCCTTACGGCGAAGCTCTGAAGGACGGCGACCTTTCCGTCCTTTTCGACGAGGCGCGGCGCGAGCTTCGCTTCGACGCGGCCGGCTATACCCTGCCCATCGACCCGCGCACCCTGTCCCACATTTTCGGCTTTCTCGATCATGAGGAGCGCGACCGGCTGGTACGCCGCTTCTCCGCCGCCGATCCGGCCGACGGGGACGACCTTTCCGAGCGATTCGAGGAGCATCTCGCCGCGCCCGGCTTCGAGGCGGCGCTGAAGAAGGCCGTGAAGGGGATCAACGCCGATCATTCCTGCCTCCACGCGCTGCACGAGGCGCAGGGCTGGCGGCTCGCCTGGTGGCGGCTGGCGCGCGAAAAGCTCTCCTATCGCCGTTTCTTCGAGATCGCGGAGCTGATCGGCGTGCGGCAGGAGATGCGCCGGGTGTTTCGCGACAGCCACCGCACCGTCCTGCGCCTTGCGCGCGACGGGCGCCTCGACGGCATCCGCATCGACCATGTGGACGGGGTGGCCGACCCGAAGAACTATCTTCTCGACCTGCGGCAGGCCTTCAACGCCGTGCGCGCCAACCCCTTCATCCATGTGGAGAAGATTCTCACCGGCCCCGAGCGCATCCGCGCCTCATGGAAGGTGGAGGGAACCACCGGCTACGAATTCATCACCGCGCTCGCCGGCCTTTACACGGACGCCGCGCGCGAGGTGGAGATGACGAAGGCCTATGAGGGCTTCATCGGCGGCACCGAGGATGTGCGCGCCATGGTGGCCGACCAGAAGCGCTACATTCTCGGCCACAACCTTGCCGGCGAGCTCGCCGTGCTGACCGATCTTGCGCTGAGCGTGGCGGCCGGCGGGCTCGACACGCGCGATTTCGGCCGCGACGCCATGTCCCGCTCCATCGTGGAGGTGGCCACCGCGCTGCCGGTCTACCGCACCTATGTGGGCGTGGACGGCGTGCCCTCCAAGGATATCGAGATCATCGACGACGCGGTGGAGCTGGCGCAGTCGCGGCGCGAGGTGGAGGCGGAGGAGCCGGTGGCCTTCGTCGGGCGGCTCCTGAAGCTCGATTTCGAGGAGGGGCGCGAGGTGTCCGGCGCGCTGGATTTCACACGGCGCTTCCAGCAGACCACCGGTGCCGTAATGGCCAAGGCCGTGGAGGACACGGTCTTCTACCGCTACAACCGCCTCATCGCGCTGAACGAGGTGGGCGGCGAGCCGGACCATTACGGCGCCGACGTCTCGGCCTTTCACGAGGCCATGGAGATCCGGCTTCAGGACCAGCCCGAGGGGCTGACGGCCTCCTCGACCCACGACACCAAGCGCGGGGAGGACGCGCGCGCCCGGCTCTATACGCTCAGCGAGGCGCCCGAGGCTTGGGCGCGGATCGTGGCCGGGGCCGCCGAGGCGCTCGCGCCCTTCCGCAAGATCGGGCCGGACGGACTGCTCTCCCCGGACCCGGCGACGGAATGGGGCTTCTACCAGTCGCTCCTCGGCGTGCTGCCGGCCGACTTCGACCCCGCGGACGACGCGGCGCGGGCCTCGATCTCGGAGCGCCTCGTCACCTTCATGGAAAAGGCGGTGCGCGAGGCGAAGAAGCACACCTCCTGGACCGCCCCCAACGAGCCGTATGAAAGCGCCCTGCGCGATTTCGTGCAGGCCGCCATGTCGCGGGAGGCGTCCGGCGGGTTCCTGGCCGGGTTCTGGCAGGCCGCGCAGCCCTTCGTCGCGGCGGGCGCGCTCACATCGCTGTCGCAGACGCTCCTGAAGCTGGCCGCGCCGGGCGTGCCCGACATCTACCAGGGCACAGAGTTCTACGACAATTCGCTCGTGGACCCGGACAATCGCCGCAAGAGCGACACGGCCCCGCGCCTCGCCGCGCTGGATGACGGTGTGCCGCTCGGCCTCGCCGGCCGGGACTGGCGCGACGGCCGCGTGAAGGCCAAGCTGACTCTGGCGGGCCTTCAGGCGAGGGCGGGGGCGCCCGCGCTCTATTCCAGGGGCGCCTACCGGCCGCTGGAGGTGGTGGGAGAAAAAGCCGCCCATATCGTCGCCTTCGCGCGCACGGATAGCGAGGGCCGGGCGGCGGTGGTGCTTGCGCCGCGCCTGGCGCACGCCCTTCTGGGCGGCGGAACGGACGCGACGCCTTCCGCCGAGGTGTGGGCGGATTCGACGGTTCGCCTGCCGGCCGAGCTCTCCGGCCTCGCCTTCTCCGACGTGCTGGGCGGGCCGGGCCATGCGGGCGGCGAAAGCCTTGCGCTCCGCACGGTTCTGGGCACCTTCCCCATGGCGCTGCTGACAGCGCCCTGAGGAACCACGAACCATCCGGGGGTCGCGATTTGGCCAAGCTCATCCATTCCATGATCCGCGTGCGCGAGGAAGCGCGCTCGCTCTCCTTCTACGAGAAGGCGTTCGGCCTGACGGTGGCCGAGCGCCTCGCCTTCGACGGTTTCACGCTGATCTACCTCTCCAATGCCGAGACCGGTTTCGAGCTGGAGCTGACGGTGAATGCCGGGCGCGATAGCGCCTACGATCTGGGCGACGGCTATGGCCATCTCGCTGTTTCGGTGAAGGATCTGGAGGCCGAGCACCGGCGATTCACGCAGGAGGGGCTGAAGCCGGGCGGCGTGAAGGAGCTGTCCCATCCCAGCGGCCTGCTGGCCCGATTCTTCTTCGTGGAAGACCCGGACGGTTACCGCATCGAGGTGCTGCAAAGGGGCGGCCGCTTCCTCTGACGCCGCGCATTTATGCTGCATTGCACAAACTCGCATCCGCGCCCTATAGTTGCGGCGTGAACGGCTTTGGGGGGAGCAGTGCATGCCGATTTCCAAAATCCTCGTCGCCAACCGGTCCGAGATCGCGATCCGCGTCTTCCGGGCGGCGAACGAGCTCGGCCTGAAGACGGTGGCCATCTGGGCGGAGGAGGACAAGCTCGCCCTGCATCGCTTCAAGGCGGATGAGAGCTGGCCCGTAGGGCGCGGCCCGCATCTGCCGAAGGACATGGGGCCGATCGAAAGCTATCTGTCGATCGAGGAGATCATGCGCGTGGCGCGGCTCTCCGGGGCGGATGCGATCCATCCCGGCTACGGCCTCCTGTCCGAGAGCCCGGAGTTCGCGGAAGCCTGCGCAGAGGCCGGCATCGTCTTCATCGGCCCGAGCCCGGAGACGATGCGCCGGCTCGGCAACAAGGTGGCGGCGCGCAACCTGGCCGTCGAGCTGGGCGTGCCCGTGGTGCCCGCCACCGAGCCCCTGCCGGACGACATGGGCGAGGTGGCGCGGATGGCCGGGGCGGTCGGTTATCCTGTGATGCTGAAGGCGAGTTGGGGCGGGGGCGGGCGCGGCATGCGCGCCATTCGCGAGCCGGCCGATCTCGCCCGCGAGGTGACAGAGGCCAGGCGCGAGGCCAAGGCCGCCTTCGGCAAGGACGAGGTCTATCTGGAGAAGCTGGTCGAGCGCGCCCGCCATGTCGAGGTGCAGGTGCTGGGCGACACCCACGGAAACGCCGTCCATCTCTTCGAGCGCGACTGCTCCATCCAGCGGCGCAACCAGAAGGTCGTGGAGCGCGCGCCGGCGCCCTATCTGAACGCGCAGCAGCGTGCGGAGCTGGCGGGCCATGCGCTGAAGATCGCGCGGGCGACGGCCTATGTCGGGGCCGGGACGGTCGAGTTCCTGATGGACGCCGACACGGGCGCCTTCTACTTCATCGAGGTCAATCCGCGAATCCAGGTGGAGCACACCGTCACCGAGGAGGTGACGGGCATCGACATCGTCAAGGCGCAGATCCACATCCTCGACGGCCATGCCATCGGCACGCCGGAATCGGGCGTGCCGGCGCAGGAGGACATCCGCCTCAACGGCCACGCCCTCCAGTGCCGCATCACGACGGAAGATCCGGAGCACAATTTCATCCCCGATTACGGGCGCATCACCGCCTATCGGGGCGCGACGGGATTCGGCATCCGGCTGGACGGCGGCACGGCCTATTCGGGCGCGGTCATCACGCGCTTCTACGACCCGCTTCTGGAAAAGGTGACGGCCTGGGCGCCGAGCGCGGCGGAAGCGGTGGCACGCATGGACCGGGCGCTGCGCGAGTTCCGCATAAGGGGGGTGGCGACGAACCTGACCTTCCTCGAGGCGATCATCGGGCACGAGAAGTTTCGCGATCTCACCTACACCACGAAGTTCATAGACGAGACGCCCGAGCTCTTCGCGCAGGTGCGCCGCCGCGACCGCGCGACCAAGCTCCTGACCTATCTGGCGGACGTGACCGTGAACGGCCATCCGGAGACGAAGGGGCGGGCCCGACCCCCGGCCGACCTGCGCAAGCCCCTTGCGCCGCTCTTTCCCGGCGAGGTGCCCGACGGCTCGCGCCAGCGCCTCGAGGCGCTGGGCGCGGCCGGCTTCGCGGCGTGGATGCGCGGGCAGCGGCAGGTGCTCGTCACCGACACGACCATGCGCGACGGGCACCAGTCGCTGCTGGCCACCCGCATGAGGACGCACGACATCGCCGGCGTGGCGCAGAGCTACGCCACCGGCCTGCCGCAGCTTCTCTCCCTCGAGTGCTGGGGCGGGGCGACCTTCGACGTCGCCATGCGCTTCCTGACGGAAGACCCCTGGGAGCGCCTCGCGCTGATCCGCGAGCGCGCGCCCAACATCCTCCTCCAGATGCTGCTGCGCGGCTCCAACGGCGTCGGCTACACCAACTATCCCGACAATGTGGTCAAGCGCTTCGTGGCGCAGGCGGCCATGGGCGGGGTGGACCTCTTCCGCGTCTTCGACTGCCTGAACTGGGTGGAGAACATGCGCGTCTCGATGGACGCGGTGCTGGAGGCGGGCAAGCTCTGCGAGGGCGCGATCTGCTACACGGGCGACCTCCTGGACCCCGCCCGCGCCAAATACGACCTCAAATACTATGTGGCGCTGGCCAGGGAGATGGAGGCGGCGGGCGCCCATATACTGGGCCTGAAGGACATGGCCGGGCTGTTGAAGCCGGCGGCCGCGCGGGTGCTGGTCAAGACCCTGCGCGAGGAGGTGGGCCTTCCGGTGCACCTGCACACCCACGACACGAGCGGTATCGCGGCCGCGACCGTGCTGGCGGCGGTGGAGGCGGGCGTCGACGCGGTGGACGCGGCCATGGACGCGCTGTCGGGCAACACCTCGCAGCCGTGCCTCGGCTCCATCGCCGAGGCACTGAAGGGCACGGAGCGCGATCCCGGCCTTTCGGCCGAGGCGATCCGGCGCATCTCCTTCTACTGGGAGGCCGCCCGCGCGCAATACGGGGCCTTCGAGAGCGACCTGAAGGGGCCGGCCTCCGAGGTCTATCTGCACGAGATGCCGGGCGGGCAGTTCACCAACCTCAAGGAACAGGCCCGCGCGCTGGGGCTGGAGGCACGCTGGCACGAGGTGGCGAGGGCCTATGCGGATGCCAACGCCATGTTCGGCGATATCGTCAAGGTCACGCCTTCCTCCAAGGTGGTGGGCGACATGGCGCTGATGATGGTGGCGCAGGACCTTTCCGCTGCCGACGTGGAGGACCCGCAAAAGGACATCGCCTTTCCCGAATCGGTGGTCTCCATGCTGCGGGGCGATCTCGGCCAGCCGGCGGGCGGGTGGCCGGAGGGCCTGCGCCGCAAGGCGCTGAAGGGTGAGGAGCCGATCACCGTGCGGCCCGGCTCGCTGATTCCCGAGGCCGATCTTTCGGCCGAGCGCGCGAGCGCGGAGGAGAGGGCCGGCCGCCCCGTGAGCGAGGCGGAGTTCGCCTCCTTCCTCATGTATCCCAAGGTCTTCACCGAGTTCGCCGCCGCCGGCGAGCGCTACGGCCCGGTCTCGGCGCTGCCCACCATGAACTATTTCTACGGCATCGCCCCGGAGGAGGAGATCGGCATCGAGATCGAGCGCGGCAAGACGCTGATCGTGCGGTGCCTCGGCCTCGGTGAAACGGACGAGAAGGGGATGCGCACCGTCTTCTTCGAGCTGAACGGCCAGCCGCGCCGCATCAAGGTGCCCGACCGCTCCCGCTCGGACGCTTCCGTGTCGCGCGCCAAGGCCGAGGCCGGCAGCGCCACCCAGCTCGGCGCGCCCATGCCCGGCGTCGTCTCCACTCTCGCCGTCTCGGCCGGCCAGGCGGTAAGGTCCGGCGATATCCTCCTGTCCATCGAGGCCATGAAGATGGAGACCGCCCTCCACGCAGAGCGCGACGGCATCATCGAGGCCGTCTTCGTGAAGGCGGGCGACCAGATCGACGCCAAGGACCTGCTCCTGGCCTACAAAGCGCAGTAAGGCGGTTTCCAAACGCCTCGAGCGCGACATCTTCCCCTTGCGGTTGCGGAAGGGAAGGGGCCTGAATGGCGGACGAGGCGGAATTGGCGGTGGACGACGCGTCTCCCGCGCAAACGGCGCGGAACACGCTCGACTATCTGTGCGGCAAGGTGCGCAAGGCGTCGAGCGAGGTGCTTGTGCTCTCGCTCCTCGCAGGCGGCTACATCGCCTTCGGGGCCATCGTCTTCCTCGTCGTGGGTGCGGGCGGGGAGGGGTTCTCGGGCCCCGGCCACCTGCTCGCCGGCCTCGGCTTCAGCGTGGGGCTGATCCTCGTCATCGTGGCGGGGGCGGAGCTTTTTACCGGCGATACGCTTCTCGTCGTCAACCGCATCCGCGGAACGCTGGACGCGGGCACCATGTGGCGCTTCTGGACACTCGTCTATTTCGCCAACTTCGCGGGCGCCCTGGTGATCGCGGCGCTCTTCGTGGTAGCAGGCGGGCACATGGCCGGCGAAGGAGCGGTGGGCCTCAACGCGCTGGAGGTGGGCGCCAGCAAGACGGGCAAGAGCGTTGTCGCCATTCTGGCTTCGGGCATTCTGGCCAACATGCTGGTGTGCCTTGCCGTGTGGGCCGCGCAGGCCGCGCGCACCGTTCCGGGCAAGATCCTCGCCGTCATCGGGCCGATCTCGGCCTTCGTGGCGGCGGGCTTCGAGCATTCGGTGGCCAATATGTCGCTCCTGCCCATCGCGCTGATGGTGAAGGGCGGGGCCGGCCCGGAATTCTGGGCCGCCACCGGCGTGAGCGCGGCGGATTTCCCCGAGCTGACGCTGGGGAGCGCCGTCCTGAACCTCGTCGTCTGCACGATCGGGAATACGCTGGGCGGCGCTTCCATCGGCCTGGCCTATTGGTACGCCTTTCTGAGAAAGGCGTGAGGCGCTTTCGCGCCCCACGCCCCCCGTGTCAGAGCCGCCCGGTCAGGAGCAGGATGATGACGATGATGAGGATGACGCCGAGAATGCCGCTCGGCCCATATCCCCAGCTCCGCGAATGGCCCCAGGAGGGCAGGGCGCCAACCAGCAGCAGCACGAGAATGATGACGATGATGATCGTGAGGTCCATGATGTCCGTCTCCAGCCGTGGGGCTTGAAGCGCCCCCTGTTCTCACAAACCCTTGACCGTGGCGGCGGTTCCGCTCATCGCCTTTTTTGTGCCGTATTTGACAAGCCGCCTCCCGATGCCCACCCAAGGGCCATTCTCGACAGCCGGACGATCCTTCCGATGAATGCCAGCGCTCCCATCGAGCCCCTGATCGCAGACCCCCTGCCGCGGCGGCCGACCGTGGGGGTCGATGTCGGCGGCATTGTCGTCGGCGGCGGCGGGCCCGTCGTCGTGCAATCGATGACCAATACCGATACGGCCGATGTGGACGCCACGGTCGCGCAGGTGGCGCGGCTGGCGCAGGCGGGCTCGGAGATCGTGCGCATCACGGTGGACCGGGACGAATCGGCTGCCGCCGTGCCGCGCATCCGCGAGCGGCTGCTTCGGCTGGGGCACGACGTGCCGCTGGTGGGCGACTTCCACTATATCGGCCACAAGCTCCTGGCCGATCATCCCGGCTGCGCCGAGGCGCTGGCGAAATACCGCATCAACCCCGGCAATGTCGGCTTCAAGGACAAGAAGGACCGGCAGTTCGTGCAGATCGTGGAAACCGCGATCCGCTACGGCAAGCCCGTGCGCATCGGCGTCAACTGGGGCTCGCTCGACCAGGAGCTCCTCACCCGCCTGATGGACGAGAACAGCACGCTCGCCCAGCCGCTGCCGGCGCGCGCGGTGATGCGCGAGGCGATCATCCGTTCGGCCATCTATTCCGCCCAGCTCGCGGAGGAGACCGGCCTGCCGCGCGAGAAGATCATCCTCTCGGCAAAGGTCTCCAACGTGCAGGACCTCATCGCGGTCTATCGCGACCTCTCGCGCCGCACGGACCACGCCATCCATCTCGGCCTGACCGAGGCGGGCATGGGCTCCAAGGGCATCGTGGCCTCGTCCGCGGCGATGGGCATCCTGTTGCAGGAGGGCATCGGCGACACGATCCGCGTCTCGCTGACGCCGGAGCCCGGCGGCGACCGCACGCGCGAGGTGCAGGTGGCGCAGGAAATCCTTCAGACGATGGGGTTCCGCCAGTTCATCCCGATCGTCGCCGCGTGCCCCGGCTGCGGGCGCACCACGTCCACGCTGTTCCAGGAGCTGGCCGAGACGATCCAGGCCGACATTCGCGCCGCCATGCCGGAGTGGCGCGAGCGTTACCCGGGCGTCGAGGCGCTGAGCGTCGCCGTGATGGGCTGCATCGTCAACGGGCCGGGGGAAAGCAAGCACGCCGATATCGGCATCTCGCTGCCGGGCACCGCCGAGACGCCCTCCGCGCCCGTCTATGTGGACGGCCAGAAGGTCGCCACCCTGCGCGGGCCCGACATCGCGGGCGATTTCCGGGTGATGGTGGCCGATTATATCGAGCGGCGCTTCGGCCGGCGGGACGCGGCCGAATGAAGGCCTGGCGCGCCGGTCTGATCGCCGCCGCGCTTCTCATGGGGGCCGGTGCGCGGGCCGAGGAACCGGACGCGCGCGTCGGCGCGATCTGCGACCTGATCGAGGCCCATGCCGAAGAGACCGGCATGTCGCCGGACTTCTTCGCGCGGCTGATCTGGAAGGAGAGCCGCTTCGACGAAAAGGCGCTCTCGCCGGTCGGCGCGCAGGGCATCGCGCAGTTCATGCCCTACACGGCGCAAGAGCGCGGGCTGGACGATCCGTTCGACAAGGAGCAGGCGATCGGCCATTCGGCCCGTTACCTGCGCGACCTGCGGGCCGAGCTCGGCTCCTGGGGCCTGGCGGCGGCGGCGTATAACGGCGGCATCAACCGGGTGAAGCGCTGGATGGCGAGCGGCGGGCGCCTGCCTTACGAGACCGAGGACTATGTCCTGTCCATCACCGCCCAGCCCGCCTCATGGTTCCGCGAGGAGATCCGCGAGGCGGCGGTGAAGCCGCTGGACCCCGAGCGCGCCTTTCCCGAAGCCTGCCGGCGCCTGCCGATCATGGCGACCCGCGCCGTCTTCGCCACGGCCGAATCGGCGCCTATGAAGCCCTGGGGCGTGCAGGTGGCGGGCCATGCCAACGAGGCCATCGCCATGAAGATGTACCGCAAGCTCCAGGACACCTACCCGTCCGTGCTGGGCGGGCTGGACCCCATCGTCATGCGCACGCGCCCCATCTCCGGCCCCCGCCGCATCACGGCCGTGCGTCTGGGCACCGATTCGCGCCGCGAGGCCGACAGCCTGTGCGGCCGCCTGCGCTCGTCCGGCGGGGCCTGTGTGGTGATGAGGAACTAACTCGTCCGGTTCGCTACGAAGCGCGCCGCCTCGATGAGCGTGGCCGCGCGCTCGCCATAGGGAGCGAGAATAGCCTCGGCCTCGACGACGAGGGCGTCGAGGCGCCTGCGCGTCCAGTCTATGCCGTGCAGGGCGGGCAGGGTCTTCTTGCCGCGCGCCCGGTCCTTGCCGGCGGCCTTGCCCAGCGCGGCGGCGTCCGCCGTCTCGTCGAGCAGGTCGTCGGCGAGCTGGAAGGCGAGGCCGATGGTCTGGCCGAAGCGGCGCAGGCGCTCGCGGTCCTGCGGGCGCGCGCCCGCGACGATGGCCCCGGCCTCGCAGGCAAAGGTCAGCAGCGCGCCGGTCTTCATCGCCTGCATGGCGGCGATCTCGCCTTCCGAAAGCTCGCTCGTCTCCGCCGCGAGGTCGAGCGCCTGCCCGCCGACCATGCCACCGGCCCCCGCCTGGACCGAAAGCGCGGCGACGAGTTCGATTCGCGCCGAGGCGTCGATCCCTTCGGCGAGCGCGACGAGGCCGAAGGAGAGCGTCAGGAGCGCGTCTCCGGCCAGGATCGCCGTCGCCTCGTCATAGGCCTTGTGGACGGTCGGGCGGCCCCGGCGCATGTCGTCGTCGTCCATCGCCGGCAGGTCGTCGTGGACGAGCGAGTAGCAGTGCAGAAGCTCCAGCGCCGCCGCCACCTGTGCCGCGCCTTCGGCCGGGCCGGCGAAGAGGCGCGCCGATTCCATCACAAGGCAGGGGCGCAGGCGCTTTCCGCCCGCCAGGGCGGCGTGGCGCATGGCCGCGAGCAGGCGCTCGGGCGCGCCGGCGACGAGCGGATGGCCGGGCGAGAGGGTGCGCTCCAGCACGGCCTCGCTCGTCCACGCGTCGCGCGCCAGCCTGTCGGCGAAGCCTCTCGTGTCCATGTGCCGTCCCTTCCACGAATCCGTCCGCGTCGTTGTGTGGCGCGGCCGGCGCGCGGCTGCAAGCGCCCCGCCGGTTTGCCCTGCGCGGGCGGCCTCGCTAAGACGAAAAAGGAGCCGGGTTCAGGAGGCGTGACGCAATGGCCTTATATCGATGCTGCGACGCCTGATTCGGTGGGCGCTTCTCCTGTGCGTCGCCTTCCTCGCCGTTCCGCTCATTCTCGTCCCGGTCTACGCGGTCCAGTCCGTGCGGCCGGTCTCCACCCTCATGCTGGCCGAGCATTTCACCTTCCAGCCCTATGACCGCCAGTGGGTGCCGCTGGAGCGGATCGCGCCGGTGATGGTCCACACGGTGGTGATGTCGGAGGATGGGCAGTTCTGCCGGCATGACGGCATCGACTGGGCGGAGTTGTCGGCGGTGGTCAATCGCGCCCTCGAGGAGGGCTCGGCCGGGCGGGGCGCCTCCACCATTCCGATGCAGACGGTGAAGAACCTGTTCCTCTGGGGCGGGCGCTCCTATGTGCGCAAGGCGCTGGAGGTGCCGCTGGCGCTCTATGCGGACGCGCTCTGGTCCAAGCGCCGGATGATGGAAATCTATCTCAACGTCGCGGAATGGGGGCCGGGCATCTACGGCATCGAGGCGGCCGCGCGCTACTATTTCAACCGGCCGGCGGCCGACCTCTCGCCCCGGCAGGCCGCGCTGCTCGCCGTTTCGTTGCCCGCGCCGCTCGCGCGCGATCCGGCCAATCCGAGCGCGGGCGTCGCACGCCTCGCCGACCGTGCGCAGGCGCGGGGCAGGGCGGCGGGCGACTATGTACGGTGCCTCGGCTGAGCCGGGCGCGCGGTTTGGCGGGGCGGCACCCTTTTCATCCCCGCCCGTTCCTGCTATGGGCTCACCGAAATTCCAGTCGTCTTCGTGAGTGAAGCGATCGTGCGGACCACGATCATTCCTTTCGTCATGGCGGTGGAGGCGGGCGGCAAGCCGGCCCGCAACGAAGATTGAAGACACGGTCCGGCCCCGGCGCCTTGAGGACCTAAGACGGAGCAGGACATGGCCGTACCCAAGAGAAAGACTTCCCCGTCCAAGCGCGGCATGCGCCGCTCGGCCGACGCGCTGAGCGCGCCGACCTATGTCGAGGACAAGAATTCGGGCGAGCTGCGCCGCCCGCACCATATCGACCTGAAGACCGGCATGTACCGCGGCAAGCAGGTGCTGAAGGTCAAGGACAACGCCTGATCCATCCCTTCGGGGTGGTCGGCGCATGGAAGGAGCCGGGCCTTGGGCCCGGCTTTTTCGTGTCCGCTACTGCGCCTTTTGCAGGGCGAGCTCGTCCAGCTTGCGACGCATTTCAGCGATCTCGCGCCGCATGGCCGCCAGATCGTCGGCCTGCGCGTCGCCTGTCGCCGGCTCCTCGCGGCGCGGCGGAGCCTCGCCGCCGGCCGCTGCGGCCAGGAACGGGTTGAACATGCCCATGGCCTGGCGGAACATCTCCGTGTTGCGCCGCACCTGTTCCTCGATCAGCCGCGTCGTCTGCGCCACGGGGTTGCCCGCGTCCCTGAAGGTTTCCTGCTCGCGGGAGAGCGCGGCCATCGACTGTTCCAGATAGGCGGGGATCACCATCTGCATCTGGTCGCCATAGAAGCGGATGAGCTGGCGCAGGAAGGTGGCGGGCATCAGCGTCTGGCCGCTCTTGTTCTCCTGTTCGAAAATGATCTGCGTCAGCACCTGATGGGTGATGTCCTCGCCCGTCTTGGCGTCCTGGACGGTGAAGTCCTCGCCTCCCTTCACCATCGACGCGAGGTTCTCGAGCGTCACGTACATCGACGTGCCCGTGTTGTAGAGCCGCCTGTTGGCGTATTTCTTGATGATCGTCGTATCGGCGTTCTTAGCCATCTTGTCCTCTCCTCCCGGCAAGAGCGGCACGGCGCGAGCGCCTCCTGCGATGCCGCCCGGACCCTTGGGGCGGATTAGGCACTGTTTGGCCCATCAGTTCAAACGGATTTCCCGGGCGCGCGCTCACGTCCGCGCATCCTCGCGCCCGGCGTGGGCCGTTGCGAGAAAAGATGCCGCGCCGGGCTTCACAGGCGCGCCCCGGCGCGCTTCATTCGTGGGAGAAGGAGTGGTCCGGCCGTTGCCCGGTGCCGCTTGGGAGGTCAGGAAGGAACGGCCATGAGCCTGGAACAGTCGATCGTCATCGTGGGAGCGGCGCGCACGCCGGTCGGCGCCTTCAACGGCGCCTTCGCTTCGGTCCCGGCCCATGAGCTGGGCGCGGCGGCGATCCGCGAGGCGCTGGTGCGCGCGCAGGTCGAGGCGGCGGAGGTGGATGAGGTCGTGATGGGCCAGATCCTGCAGGCCGGCGAGGGGCAGAACCCCGCGCGGCAGGCCGCCATGGCCGCCGGCTGCCCGAAGGAGACCACCGCCTGGGGCCTCAACCAGCTCTGCGGCTCGGGGTTGCGGGCCGTGGCCATCGGCATGCAGCAGATCGCGCTGGGCGATGCGCGCATCGTGGTGGCGGGCGGCCAGGAATCCATGTCCATGGCGCCCCATTGCGCGCATCTGCGCGGCGGCGCCAGGATGGGCGACTTCAAGATGGTGGACACCATGCTGAAGGATGGCCTGATCGACGCCTTCCAAGGATACCACATGGGCATCACGGCCGAGAACGTCTCGCGCCAGTGGCAGATCACCCGCGAGGAGCAGGACGAGTTCGCGGTGAAATCGCAGAACAAGGCCGAGGCGGCGCAGAAGGCTGGCCGCTTCCGGGATGAGATCGTGCCCTTCACCGTGAGCGGGCGGAAGGGCGACACGGTGGTGGACGAGGACGAGTACATCAAGCACGGGATGACGCTCGAGAAGGTGCAGAAGCTGCGCCCGGCCTTCGACAAGGAAGGCACGGTGACGGCGGCCAATGCCAGCGGGATCAACGACGGCGCGGCGGCCGTGGTGCTGATGAGCGAATCGGAGGCCGAAAGCCGCGGGCTCCAGCCCATGGCGCGCATCGTTTCCTGGGCCACGGCCGGGGTCGATCCCTCGGTGATGGGAACGGGGCCCATACCGGCCTCTCGCAAGGCGCTCGAAAAGGCCGGCTGGAGCGTCGACGATCTCGACCTCGTCGAATCCAACGAGGCCTTCGCGGCGCAGGCCTGCGCGGTGAACAAGGATCTCGGCTGGAGCACCGACATCGTCAATGTCAACGGCGGCGCCATCGCCATCGGCCATCCCATCGGCGCCTCGGGCGCGCGGCTGCTGAACACGCTGCTGTTCGAGATGGCCCGGCGGGACGCCCGCCGGAGCCTTGCCACGCTCTGCATCGGCGGCGGCATGGGCGTGGCCATGTGCTTCGAGCGCGTTTGACGGAAGCCGGCGGGGTTCGGGGAGGAGGCCCGCCGCGTGCCTGAAGAAGCTCGACCGGACGGGAGGAATCGCATGGGCAGGGTGGCGATCGTGACGGGAGGCACGCGCGGCATCGGCGCGGCGATCTCCCGGGCGCTGAAGGACGCCGGCTATGCGGTGGCCGCCAACTATGCCGGCAACGAGGAGCGGGCGAACGCCTTCGGCGCGCAGACGGGCATCCCGGTCTTCCAGTGGGACGTGGGCGACTTTGCGGCCTGCGAGGCCGGCGTGGCCGAGGTGGAGGCCGCGCTGGGGCCGGTGGAGGTGCTGGTCAACAATGCCGGCATCACGCGCGATGTCATGTTCCACAAGATGACGCCGCAGCAGTGGAACGAGGTGCTGACGACGAACCTCACGGGCCTGTTCAACATGACGCGCAATGTGTGGGAGGGCATGCGCGAACGCTCCTTCGGGCGCATCGTCTCCATCTCCTCCATCAACGGGCAGAAGGGGCAGGCGGGGCAGGTGAACTATTCGGCCGCCAAGGCCGGCGATCTCGGCTTCACCCGCGCGCTCGCGCTGGAGGGGGCGGGGCGGAACATCACCGTCAACGCCATCTGCCCCGGCTATATCGACACGGAGATGATGGCAACGATCCCCGAGGACGTGATGCGCGAGGCGATCCTTCCGAAGATTCCCGTGGGGCGGCTGGGGGAGGCGCAGGAGATTGCGCGCTGCGTCCTCTTCCTCGTGGCGGACGATGCGGCTTTCGTGACGGGTTCGACGCTTTCGGCCAATGGTGGGCAGTACTTCGCCTGAACGCGGGTGATCCGCGTCTCGGGAACGCGGGCCCGCGCCGCGAGTTTACCGCTCACGCAACCAGCATTGCTGTCTGGCAACAAGGAACAGAACGATGATCAGGAAGTCGTGGACCTACGGGCTCGTGGCGCTCGCCGCCCTCGGCATCGCCACCCCGTCCGTGGCGCAGAGCATCCAGATCGGCCCGGATGGAATTCGCCTCGTCGAGCCCGGGCGCGAGGGGCAAAGGCGCGACGAGCGCGGCGGGCCGTCTCGTGAGGGCCCCCAGCGCGGCGGTCCTTCGCGCGAGATCGGCGAGCGGGACGCGGTGCGCATCGCGCGGGCGGAGGGCGTGAGGGAGGTCGATACGGTGAGCCGCAACCGCTCCAGCTACCGCGTATTGGGCGTGGACCGGCGCGGCGACGATATCCAGGTGGATGTCGACCGGCGCACGGGCGAGGTTCTCGCCGTCCGCTGAGGCGCGCCGTCCTCTTTGCAAGGGGCCCTGGCGCGTGGCGCCGGGGCCTTTTTATCTAGGTGGCTCCCAGCCCGCCGTTTGCGTTTTGAACGCGCCGACCCCACTATATCGGCTCAGTGATGATGAACGCCCCTTTCCCGACCCGTGCCGGCGATTCGAGATCGGCGTTCGACGGCACCGGCGTCACCGCTGTCCTCGGGCCGACCAACACCGGCAAGACGTTCCTCGCCATCGAGCGGATGGTTGCCCATTCATCGGGGGTGATCGGCCTGCCGTTGCGCCTTTTGGCGCGCGAGGTCTATCAGCGTGTCGTGGAGCGCGTGGGGGTGGGCGCGGTTGCGCTCATCACGGGCGAGGAGAAGATCAAGCCCAGGAACGCGCGCTACCAGATCTGCACCGTCGAGGCGATGCCGCGCGAGCCCTCCGCCGCCTTCGTCGCCATCGACGAGGTGCAGCTTTGCGGAGACCTGGAGCGCGGCCATGTCTTCACCGACCGCATCCTCCATGCACGCGGCCGCGAGGAAACGCTGCTTCTCGGCTCGCAGACCATGCGCGGCGTGCTCGAGCGCCTGTTGCCGGGCATTCGGTTCGTCACGCGGCCGCGCCTGTCCAACCTCCTCTACGCCGGCTCCAAGAAGATCACCCGGCTGGGGCGGCGCACCGCCGTCGTCGCCTTCTCGGCCGAGGAGGTCTACGCCATCGCCGAGTTGATCCGCCGCCAGCGCGGCGGGGCGGCGGTGGTTCTGGGCGCGCTCTCGCCCCGCACGCGGAACGCGCAGGTGGAGCTTTACCAGAACGGCGATGTCGAATTCCTGGTGGCGACGGACGCGATCGGCATGGGGCTGAACCTCGATGTCGATCATGTGGCCTTCGCGCAGGACTGGAAATATGACGGCTACCAGTATCGCCGCCTGACGCCGGCCGAATACGGCCAGATCGCCGGACGAGCCGGGCGCCATGTGCGCGACGGCACCTTCGGTGTGACGGGGCACACCGATTCGCTGGAGCCTGAACTGGTGGAGGCGCTGGAGGCGCATCGCTTCGAGCCCATGCGCGTGGCGCAATGGCGCTCGCGCCAGCTCGATTTCGCTTCGCTCGACAGGCTGAAGGCCAGCCTCGAGACCCTGCCGCCCGCGCCGGAGCTGACACGCGCGCTGCCCTCAGTGGACCAGCGGGCGCTGGAGTTCCTCTCGCGCGACGAGGAGGTGGCGCAGAAGGCTACGGGGCCGCGCGCGGTGGAGCTTCTTTGGGAGGCTTGCAAGCTGCCGGACTACCGCCGCATCGCGCCAGCGCAACACGCTGAAATCATTGCTCAAATATACGGGGACCTGGTGAGCCGGGGGCATGTGGCCGAGGACTATATGGCGGCGCAGGTGCGGCGTGCGGACCTGGCCGAGGGCGATATCGACGCCCTGTCCCAGCGCATCGCGGAAATCCGCACCTGGACCTATATTTCCCACCGCCCCGGCTGGCTGGCCGATCCGACACACTGGCAGGAAAAGACCAGGCTGATCGAAGACCGCTTGTCCGACGCGCTTCACGAGCGGTTGACGAAACGCTTCGTAGACCGCAGGACAAGCGTCTTGATGCGGCGGTTGAGAGAGAACGCATTCATGGAAGCTGAAATCGGCGGCGACGGCACGGTGCGTGTCGAAGGCCACCATGTGGGCGAGCTGCAAGGCTTCAGGTTCACCGCGGACTCGCGTTCGGACGGGCAGGACGCCAAGGCCGTGCGTGCGGCCGCGCAGAAGGCGCTGGCCGGGGAGTACGACGCCCGCGCGGAGCGCTTCTCCAACTCGCCCAATGGCGACATCGCGCTGGGGCAGGACGGGCTCCTGCGCTGGCTCGGGGCGCCGGTGGCAAGCCTGACGGCCGGCGCCGAGCCGCTCTCGCCGCGTGTCGTGCTTCTGGCCGACGAGCAGTTGACAGGCCCGGCCCGCGACAAGGTGGCCGCCCGGGCCGAGCGCTACGTGACCTACCAAGTCTCCACCGTGCTCAAGCCGCTGGCCGACCTTCGCGCCGGCGAGGGGCTGGAGGGCTCGGCCAAGGGCATTGCCTACCGGCTTTCCGAGAATTACGGCCTGTTGCAGCGCCGTGACGTATCCGAGGACGTGCGCGGCCTGGACCAGGAGGCGCGTGCCGCGCTGCGCCGGCTGGGCGTGCGCTTCGGCGCCTACCACATCTTCGTTCCCGCGCTGGTGAAGCCGGCGCCGGCCAACCTCCTGACGCTCCTGTGGGGCATCGCGACGGAGGGGCGGGACAAGGCGGGCTACGGCGAAGTCACCCAGCTCCTGGCCACCGGCCGCACCTCGGTGAAGCCCGATCCGGCCTTCGATCCCGCCTTCTACGCGCTGGCGGGCTATCGTGTGCTCGGCAACCGTGCCGTGCGCGTGGACATATTGGAGCGGCTGGCGGACCTTATCCGGCCGGCGCTCGCCTGGAAGCCGGGCACGGGCAAGCGCCCCGATGGCGGCTATGACGGGCGCGAGTTCGTCGTGACGCCGGCCATGATGTCGATTCTGGGCGCCACCGCCGAGGATATGGACGAGATTCTCAAGGGCCTCGGCTATCGCTCGCACGGGGTGGATGCGCGCGTGGTGGAGAAGACCGTCGCGGAGGCCGACACCGCCTTCGAGGCCGCGCAGGCTTCGCGGGTGCAAGCCAGGCTGGCGGAGGAGGCGGCGCAGGCCGCCGCCGCCGCGCAGGCGGCCGGAACGGAAGGCGAGACCGAGTCCACCGAGGCGCCAGCCATGGAGCCGTCGGCCGCCGTGTCGGAGGCGGAGGCGGTGGAGACGCAGAGCGAGGAGCCGCGCCCGGTCGATACGGTTCTCTCCGACAATGCCTCTGCCGAAACGGTGGAGGTTCCGCACGGCGACGAGCAGCCGGAAGCGAACGATGCGGCGCCGGGCGGCGAGGCGCCTCCGCAGCCGGCGAGCGTCGGCCAGCACGAGGAAGACGCATCCCCGTCCGCTTCGCCCCTTGAGGAGGAGGTTAAGCTCGTTCAGCTTTGGCGCCCCTCTCGCGGGGACCAGCGCGGCGGGCGCCGCGACGGACGCGGACAGCGTGCGCCGGGGCAGCACCAGGGCGAGCGGCAGGGCCAGCCGGGCAGGGGGCGGCGGCCGGAAGGCGAGGGCGGCGCCGGGCGTCCGGCCTCCGCCAAGGGCGAACCGCGCGGCGAGCGGCCCGGCGGCAAGGGCGGTTTCAAGGGCAAGGGCAAGCCGCGCTTCGAGGAGCGGCCCGAAGCGCGCGGCCCGCGCCCGGAGCAGGGCGGCCCGCGCCGATCGGAAAAGCCCTCGCGGCCGATTGATCCCGATTCACCCTTCGCCAAGCTCGCGGCGCTGAAAGACAAGTTGAAGAGCTGAGCGGCGCATGGCGGGCGGAGGACAGCGCATCGACAAGTGGCTGTTCTTCGCGCGCATCGCCAAGTCGCGGAGCCTGGCCCAGAAGCTCGCCGTCTCCGGGGCCGTGCGCGTGAACCGCGAGAAGATCTCGCAGTCGGCGCGGATCGTTCGGCCCGGCGACGTGCTGACGCTGGCGCTGGAAAGCCGCGTCCTCGTGCTGAAGGTGCTGGAACCGGGAGAGCGGCGCGGCCCGGCGCCCGAGGCGCGCACGCTCTACGAGGATCTGTCTCCACCGCCCGCGCCTCCCGAGCCCGGCAGGCCCGATGCGGGGCCGCGCCCCTCCTCGCGCGAGCGGCAGGAGGCGCGCCGGTTCAAAGCATCGGGTGATCATTAGAGCGCAGTTCGGCAGGCCCTGTGCGGCCCATCAAGGCGAGGACGGGCGCTTTGGCAAGCTATGGCCGAAGCGCGGACCGGTTGGGGCTGGCCGGCCCTTGCGGTAAGCCTGTGCTGCGATGCTCATTGTCGGCTGGCTTCGCGGGGTCTGCTGGCGCGACCCGCGCCGTCCTTCGCCGCGATCCGACGGAGAAGGCGGACGGAATGACGTCTTCGGTCGTCCGGTTCTGGAGGGGGCGTAGCGTCTCGGACAAAACCCGCCGGTCGGGGCAAAGCGTTTCCCCTGCCATGCGTAAGGCGCAATGCTTTGCCCTTGCAAGCGCCCGTGCCAAAGGCTACCTCCGGGCGGATATCGCAAAAAGTCCGCCGGGTCCGCTCTGGCGGCGTCTGCCTCGATCCAGCGACGATGCGCTGCGGAAAGGCTCGACCCAAGGCCCTAGCCATGACCTATGTCGTCACCGACAACTGCATTCGCTGCAAATACATGGACTGCGTGGAAGTCTGTCCGGTGGACTGCTTCTACGAGGGCGACAACATGCTCGTCATCCATCCTGACGAATGCATCGACTGCGGCGTCTGCGAGCCCGAGTGCCCGGCCGAGGCGATCAGCCCGGACACCGAGCCCAATCTCGACAAATGGCTGAAGGTGAACGCCGAATACGCCGAGAAATGGCCGAACATCACCATCAAGCGCGATCCGCCGGCCGACCATAAGGAATTCGACGGGGAAGAGGGCAAGTTCGAGAAGTATTTCTCGCCGGAGCCCGGTTCGGGCGACTGATCGCCGGCTGCCGGACCGACGCTACGTCGCGCCCAAACCCGGCCTTTTCTGCGCCAGGGTGGAGATACCTTCGAGCGGTGGCCGGTTTCTCCGGAGCGAATTCGGGCGCGTAGAGCCGAAATCGGCTCGATGAAGCTTGCGTGGGGCGCAATTTCCTTGAAATTTGCGCGCGAGTAGGGTATTATTTCTGCAACAGTCGAATGCCGGAGCGGGCCGAGCGAACTCGACCCGGTATTCTTCCCGCTATTCTCCGAAAGGCGCTCTTCGTCAGCTCTGCTCGTCGTCGCCAGGGCTCTAAGGCCCTGTGCTGCCGCGCCTGCGCTCGGACAAAGGCATCCCCTTAGGGTCTGCGGACTGTTGCCCACTGGAAGGTGGCGCTCGCGAAACCGGCGGCGAACCAGCGTCGTCCCCGTGCTTAGCTTCTGTCGCGGCTCGGCACAACAGGGAGTTTTACAAAGCGTATGAGCATTCAGAAGAAGACCTCCCAGCGCCAAGGTTTCAAGACCGGCGAGAGCATCGTCTACCCCGCCCACGGCGTGGGGCAGATCGTGGCGATCGAGGAGCAGGAAGTGGCGGGCATGAAGCTCGAGCTCTTCGTGATCGACTTCGAGAAAGACAAGATGCGTCTCAAGGTGCCTGTCGCCAAGGCGGAGAGCGTCGGCATGCGCAAGCTCTCCGAGACCGATTTCGTGGATCGCGCTCTCAAGGTCGTGCAGGGCAGGGCCCGCGTGAAGAAGACCATGTGGAGCCGCCGCGCCCAGGAATACGACGCCAAGATCAACTCCGGCGACCTGATCCAGATCGCGGAAGTCGTGCGCGATCTCTACCGCGCTGAGAGCCAGCCCGAGCAGTCCTATTCCGAGCGCCAGCTCTATGAGGCGGCGCTCGGCCGCATGGCGCGCGAGATCGCGGCCGTGAACGAGCTTTCGGAGACGGAAGCCGTGCGCCTGATCGAGGCCAACCTGAACAAGGGCCCGAAGCGCACCAAGGGCGCCGAGGCCGAGGACGAGGCCGTCGAAGACGAGCCGGCGCAGGACGAAGCGGCCTGATCCGCTACGCCTCCTTCGAGCCATAATGATGAAGCCGGCCGCTCATTCGAGCGGCCGGCTTTTCTTTGGGCCGTTCTTTTGCTACTCGTAGACGAGCAGGGGGCGCTGGAGAACGGCGCCCCTTGCTTTTTTCCGATCCCTCTCCATCTTGCGCCAAAAAGTTTTCCCTCGTTGGAACGTTGTCGGCGCGCGCCCGTTATCGGCCCAGAAGGCGGGTGTCGGCGCATTGAAATTCGACCTCGTCTCGTCTGCGACTCGCCAGATCCGGGGAAGGTTCGATCTCATGAAATCCCAGTCCGCACGCCGAGTGATGATCCGCGCCGCCATGGCTGCGCCCTATCTCCAGCGGGAGGAAGAGTACGAACTCGCCATCCGCTGGAAGGAACAGCGCGATCAGGCCGCGCTCCACAAGATCACCTCGGCTCACATGCGGCTGGTCATTTCCATGGCCTCCAAGTTCCGCCATTTCGGCTTGGCGATGAACGACCTCATCCAGGAGGGCCATGTCGGCCTTCTGGAAGCGGCGGCGCGCTTCGAGCCGGAGCGCGAGGTGCGCTTCTCCACCTATGCGACATGGTGGATTCGTGCCTCGATCCAGGACTACATCCTGCGCAACTGGTCCATCGTCCGGGGCGGCACCTCCTCAGCGCAGAAGGCGCTCTTCTTCAACCTGCGCCGCCTGCGCGCGCGGCTGAGCCAGGGTTCCGACAGCCTGTCCGGCTCGGCCATGTATCGCGAGATCGCAACGGCCCTCAAAGTTTCCGAGAGCGATGTGGCGCTGATGGATTCGCGCCTCTCCGGCCCGGATTCCTCGCTCAACGCACCCTTGATGGATGACGAATCGGGCAGCGCGGACCGCCAGGATTTCCTCGTCGCCAACGACCCGCTGCCCGACGAGATGGTTTCGACCTCGATCGACGAGGAGAGGCGCGTGCACTGGTTGAACGATGCGCTGGACGTCCTGTCGGAACGCGAGCTGCGCATCATCCGCGAGCGGCGCCTGCGAGACGACGGGGCGACCTTGGAGGCGCTGGGCAGCAAGCTCGGCATCTCCAAGGAACGGGTGCGCCAGATCGAGACGCGGGCGCTGGAAAAGCTGCGCGCGGCCCTGCTCCAGACCAATCCCGACCAGGCGGCTTATGTGAGCTGATTGTTCCGCTGCCGGAAAACGGAAAAGGCCGCCCTCGAGGCGGCCTTTTCCGTTTGACCGTCGGCCGCTCCTCGCAGCCTATTCGGCAATGATCTTGTAGCGCTCGCCGGGACGAACCGCGCCGCCGCCTTCCAGTCCGTTCAACAGGCGGAACAGCTCCACACGCCGGTCCACCCCTTGCATTTTCGCGGCGATGGAGCTTTCGGTATCGCCGGCCCGCGCGGTGACGATGCGAATGCGCAGGGGCTTGAGCGCTTCCCGCTCGGCGGCGTCGAGAAGGCGGAAGGACTGCGAAATCCCGTCTGCGATCGGCTGCAGCCGCTCGGAAGAAGAGGCGGGAAGGGCGGTGAGGAACCGGTAGACCTGCGGGCCGACCCGCACCACCGTCACGTCGAAGACATAGGCCCCGCCCGAGGCGCGTGCCGAGACGGCTTCCAGATTGCCGATGCGCTTCTGGCGGATGCTGGCGGGATCGAGGCCGCCGATCCAGCCGCTTCCCACATAGTCCACCAGCGAGACGCGCGGGGGGAGGGCGACGCCATCGAAGCGCAGCGCCACATCGCCCGGCCCGGTGGCCAGCACCGCCTCGGCGGTGTTGTCGATGATGAAGCCCTCGGGAACGGTGAAGGTGATGCCGAGCGCAGGGTGATAGAAGGCGCGCTCGCGAACATAGCCCTCGGTGGCCGTGTCGCCGAAGAGCATCCCGTTGATGCCGTCGAGATAGCGGTCGCGGTCCGTGGTGCCGTTCTGCCCTGCAAATTGCGCCGCGTGCTGGCGGGCAAGCTGGACGCGCTGGGGGGCGGCGGGGTGCGAGGCCAGGAAGTCGAGTTCGGCGTTGGGTGCCTGGAAGGCATTGCGGAAGCGGGTGAAGGATTCCATCGCCTCCAGGAAGCGCGCGGCGGCGGTGGCGTCGTAGCCGGCGCTGCCGATCTGGCGAATGCCGAGCCCGTCCGCCTGGAGTTCCTGGTTGCGAGAGAAGCTGGCAAGGTTCAGCCGCCCGCGCGCCAGCGCGGCCTTGCCGGCCGGCTCGCTCGCCAGCACCTCCGTTACCACGCGCCCCGCCAGCTCGGCCGCTTCCTCGCGCTGCTGGCGCTCGATGCCGTGATTGGCCGCCACATGGGCCATTTCATGGGCGATGACGGCCGCGACTTCGGCCGAATCGTTGGCGAGCGCCAGAAGGCCGCGCGTGACGTAGAGATAACCGCCCGGAAGAGCGAAGGCGTTGACGTTGGGCGAATTGAGGATGGTGATGCGATAGGCGCGGCCCGGGTCCTGCGAGACCGCGCTCAGCTTGCCGACGATGCCGGCCAGCGCCCGTTCCAGCCTCTCGTCCGAATAGGCGCCGCCATAGGCGGCCAAGATGCGGGGGTGCTGCGTGCGGCCGATGGAGGATTGCGGGTCGTTCTGCTGCACGCCCTCGAAGGAAATGGGCTGGCGCGATTCGCCCGGCAGGTAGCCGGTGCGCAAGTCGGGACTGGTGGCGGTCTCCTCGAGGCCCTGGCCGAGCGTAGTGCAGCCGCCGAGCGTCATAAGCGCGGCAAGCCCCAATGCCGCGGGCCGCAGGCGGCGCCGAGTGTGCAGTCGGGGCCGGTGCGTGTCCGGCAATGTCCTGGCCATCCCCGTCATCGAAGTGCCGTTCCCCCGGGTATCCTTCCGCATCAAAGGCGGCGGCCCTTTCCTATCGCAGGCGGGGCCGAAGGCGAAAGCGCGCCGGTGCAACAGGCCCGTCCCAATGCTTGTCGCGGCGCGGCTCCGGCGTCCTTCCCTCGCCGCCAAATCCGCCCGAAATAGGACCGGGCGCGTGGAGCATGCTTGCCGGTGCGGGGGTGTCCTCGATTCGAGGCACGCCCGCATCCTCACGGCGAAGGCCCGTCAAGGCTGCGGCAGACGAAAGGGGCGCCAATAAAAAACGGCCGGCGAGGCGCATGCCTGCCGACCGGGTCCGCGACGAGCCCCTGCGGGTGTCGCTTTTGGCCCGTCGCGCCGCCGGTACATCCGTGGTCGGCGCGCGCAGGCCTGATCTGGGCTCCCCGCTTCCGGGGAAGCGGAGGCTCGACTAGTCGAGAGCCTTGAGGTTGTCGGCCGACATCTTGCCGGAACGACGATCCTGAACGAGCTCGAACGAGACCTTCTGGCCGTCCGTCAGGCCGCTGAGGCCCGAGCGCTCCACGGCGCTGATGTGGACGAAAGCATCGCTGCCGCCGCCATCGGGGGCGATGAAGCCATAGCCCTTGTCGTGATTAAACCACTTAACGGTTCCCGTCGCCATGGGACACCTTTCTTACGTAAAAGTTCCGGCAGGTGCGCAGGGTGCGCACCCTTTTGAATCGATGTGTAGGGGAGAAACTGAAGGAGCAAGTCGCTGTTTTCCAGCGAAGGGCCACAAGTCCCGGCCGTCGATCGACAGCCGCACTATGGACCTTCTGCGCCGGCACGGCAAGCCCCGCTCGCAAACTATCGCGAGACGCCGACGGAGGGCGCGGGCGCCGCACCCGGACGGGGCGGGCGAACCTTGCGCTTGGGGCCCGGAAGCAGGCCTTCGCGCTGGGCGTTCTTGCGATTGAGCTTCTTGGCGCGCCGAACGGCGTCCGCCTTCTCGCGCGCGCGCCGCTCGGACGGCTTTTCGTAGGCGCGGCGCGCCTTCATCTCACGAAACACGCCTTCGCGCTGAAGCTTCTTCTTCAGGACGCGGAGCGCCTGATCGACATTGTTGTCTCGAACGAGGACCTGCAAGATTTCTCCAAACTGGCCGCGCCGGGTCGGGCGCGTCCCTCAAGGTTGAAATTCGACGGTATAAGCGACGCGAGGCGTTCGCGATAGCCGTCAGGATGCGCGTTTGCGTTTGCGCACCGGCTTGGCGGGCGCTTCGGGCGGCGGAGCAGCCGCTTCCTGCTCCATGCGCATGAGGCGCAACTTGGCGGTTTTCTCCACGCGTGCCTTTGTCTCGGCAGCGATCATGCTCATCGCGGAACCCTTCTCTGCCCTGTCGGCCATGGGCCTGGCGGGAAAGGTGCTCTTGGCTTCGGCGCTCATCAGGCGACTTTCGAATCGGCGGGACGCCGATACACGCGCATTTGCGTCAAAGGCTCCGGCAAGCGTGGAAGGGACATCATTATCCCATATAGGTCCGACCGGTCGAATTGCGAGCCGTGCAACGCAATCCCCAAGCCGGTGGTGATCCCAGTAGGGCTCGAACCTACGACCCCCAGATTAGGAATCTGGTGCTCTATCCTGCTGAGCTATGGGACCTGCCGCGCGCACCATAAGGCGATCGCGCGCCGATGCAAAGTCCCGTCCGTCACGCAAGGGCCGCGCTGTCGAGCGCGATCTCGCCCTCGTCCTCACCATTCCAGTAATGGGCGCGGGTGGCACGAACCTTGATGAGGACGATGTTCGGCGTGTCGACGCCGTTCTTGAACCAGTAGTTCAGCTCGGGCGTCCAATGAGCCTCGAAGGCGCTCTTGTCGCGGATAAGCTCGGCCGTGCCCTCGATGGCGATGAAGAGTGGCGGTCCGCCCAAGAGGCCCGCCTTGCCCTGGAAGCCGAGGCCGACCTTCGGGTCATGCTCGATATCGGAGATCGTGCGTGCCTCCTCATAGGCGAAGAAGAACGAGTCGCCGTCGAAGTCGACATCGCCGTTGTTGCTCATCGGACGCGCGGCTATGTCGCCGCCGGCGGATTTGCTCGACAACATGCAGAAATCGATCCCGCGCATGGCCTGGGAAAGATCGGAGAGCGTCATCTGGCTCATGTTTCATCTCCCTTCCGGGTTGGTTGAAGCCGGGTCCGGCGCCGCAAGGCGGGTCAGCCGACGGTGATGTTGAAGGGATTGGGGTCGAAGCCGAGATGATCGGCGAGCTGGCGCTCACTCTCGCCGGGCTTCGTGAGCGTCCACACCGCATTGGCGACGCCGCCGCCGGACGCGACCACGGACCAATAGCGCGGGGCGCCGTCGCCGCTATCTGCCGGCGGCTCGTCCGACTCCGTCAGGTGCTCCATGTAGACGTCCTTGCGCGGGACGTAATAGACCGGCGAGCCTCCATCCTGCGTGACGAGCAGCGCCTCGTTGCTGGCCGCGATCACCGCATCGTGGCGCTTGATCACGAGCGGGCGCGCCTCGCGCTCGATGAGCAGGCGGCCGGCGCCGGGCGCCGTGTTCTGGGGGTGCATGGAACCTCTCCCTTTCGTTCCCGAAGAGGTTAAGTCGCCCGGCCTCCAGGCGTTCCACGGCGTCGTCAGACCGGTAGGCCGAGGACGCGCAGCGCGCCGAGCGCATAGCCGTCATTGGCCATGGACCAGACCAGCGCTTCCAGGCCCAGCGCCAGCGTCAGCATGGCCCAGCCCGGCAGGGCGCGGCCGATGAGGAAGCCGAGGACGACGAAGAGGGTGTCGGCGACGGCGTTGAGAATGGAATCGCCCGCATAGGGCGGCGCGCCCGGCGCGTTGCCGAACACCGCGATGATAAAGGGCAGGTTCTCCACCGCCTCCCAGATCGCGGCGGAGGCGAAGGCGACCAGAAGCCGGCGCCCGACAGGCCAATGGGGGCGGATGGTATCGAGCCAGAGCCAGAGCGCGAGGCCGAAGACGATGTGAAGCGCCGAATACCAGTCCGCCACCTGCTGCGAGGTCTGCGGGGAGGCGGCGTCGGCCACGAAGAGGCGCACCGTCCCGCATGGGCAGGCGGCCGGGCGCCCGGCCGCCAGCAGCCAGAGGACGAGCGCTGCCAGGATGGCCACGGCAATGGCGATTCGCCCGGCGGGGGTGTCCGCAAGGCTTGTGCGCTCGGTCAGGAAAGGGGAAGAGGAATTCACCGTCGCCGGCCGGCGATTGTTGGTTCAGCGGGCAAGTCGGCCTTCCATTCCCTTGGGTCTCGCGTCGCACGACCGCAATTGCTTGAAACGCGGCATCTGTCCCGCTCTAAGTGCTCGTCGCTTCGGCTCCTTCAAGTCTTGAGAAGAGCGCTTCACGCCTGCATGACGCATTTTGCGATGATCTGCTCACCCTATCCCAGCCATGTCGGCGCCTTCGAGGCGCTGGGCGGGGCGCTGGCGGCGCGCGGCCATCGCGTCACGCTGGTCGTCGGGGAGGGGAGCGGGGCGGCGGTGACGGCGAGGGGCGTCGAGATGCGCATCGTGCATTTCGCCGCCGCGCCGCGCACCGCCGGGCGGCTGGCCAACGGGCCGCTCGCCATCCTGCGCACGGTCGGCCGCGGGGCGCGCTTCACCGAGGCGCTATGCGAGGTTCTACCCGCGCTCCTGCGCGAGATCGCGGCCGATGCGGTGCTGGCGGACCAGATGGAGCCGGCTGGCGGGCTGGTGGCTAGCTATCTCGGCCTCCCCTTCCTGTCGGTCGCCTGCGCGCTGCCGGTGGAGCGCGACCCCGGCGTGCCGCCGCCCTTTCTGGACTGGCCGTTCGATACGAGCGTCGAGGGGTGCAAGCGCAATCGCGGCGCGGAGCGCGTGACGCGGCTTCTCCTGTCGCGCCAGCGCCGGGCCATCCGGGAGCAGTCCGAACGCTTCGGCCTTGCGGGCTTCGCCGAGCTTCAGGATTGCCTTTCGCCGCTCGGAACGCTGTCGCAGACCGTGGCTGGCTTCGATTTTCCCAGGCCCGAGGGGGGGCGGCTGCATCCCATGGGGCCGTTTCGCGCAGGCGAAGAGAAGGCGGAAACCCTGCCTTTCGCGCCCGATCCCGCCCGGCCGCTCGTCTTCGCTTCGCTCGGAACGCTCCAGGGGCATCGGATCGGCCTGTTCCGGACCATCGCGGCGGCCTGCCGCCGGCTGGGCGCGCAGCTCGTCCTCGCCCATTGCGGCGGCCTCGCGCCCGATCAGGCGGCGCGCATCGAGGCCGACCTGGTCACGGATTTCCTGCCCCAGCGCGCGGTTCTGTCCCATGCGGCGGTGTGCATCACCCATGCGGGCCTCAACACGGCGATGGACGCGCTGGAGGCGGGCGTGCCGATGCTGGCCATTCCCATCGCGTTCGACCAGCCGGGCGTGGCGGCGCGCATCGTCCATTACGGCGTGGGGCTCAAGCTCTCGCGCCGCTCGCTGGAGGAGCGGGCCGTTCACGATGCCGTGCAGCGCCTTCTTGCCGAAGACGGTTTCCGGCGGCGCGCCCGCGCTCTGGGGCAGGAGGTGCGCGAGGCCGGCGGCGCGCCGCGGGCCTCCATGATGGCGGAGCGGCTGCTGTCGCGGGGGCGGCCATGAACCGGCCGGACCTCGTCATCGTCGGGGCCGGGCTTTCCGGCGGGCTGCTCGCCTGCCGGCTGGCCGCGCTGCGGCCGCAGGTGAAGCTGCTCGTCCTGGAGGCCGGCGAGAGGCCGGGGGGCGCGCACACCTGGTCCTTTCACGCGGGCGATGTCGATGCGCGCCAGCGCGAATGGCTCGCCCCCTTCGTCGCCTCGTCCTGGCCCGGCTACGAGGTGCGCTTTCCGGCACGGCGGCGGCGGATCGAGACCGGCTACGCCACCGCGCCCTCCGGCCGCTTCGCGAAGATCGTGGAGCGGGCGCTGGGCGCAAGGCTGGTGGCGGGCGCGCCGGTGGCGCGCCTCATGCCCGGCGCGGTCGAGATGGCGGACGGCGCGCGAATCGAGGCGGGCGCGGTGATCGACGCGCGGGGCCCGCGCGAGACGCCGCATCTGCGGCTCGGCTTCCAGAAGTTCCTCGGGCAGGAGGTGGAGTTCGAGCGGCCGCACGGGCTCGGCCGTCCGGTCGTCATGGACGCGACGGTGAGCCAGACGGAGGGCTACCGCTTCGTCTACTGCCTGCCGTTCTCGCCCACGCGGATGCTGATAGAGGACACCTATTACGCCGACGGCGCCGCGCTGGACCGGCAGACGCTGCGCGGCCACGTGGCGGCCTATGCGAAGGCGGCGGGCTGGGGAGGTTTCCAGGTGGTGCGGGAGGAGGACGGCGTCCTTCCCATTGCGCTGGGCGGCGATATCGAGGCGCATCTCGCCTCCCTTGCCGGGGTGCCGACCATCGGCCTTGCCGCCGCGCTCTTCCACCCCACCACCGGCTATTCGTTGCCGGACGCGGTGCGTACGGCCGATCTCGTGGCCGGGCTTCCCGATCTTTCGCCCAGGGCCCTGAACGAGGCTCTTACCCGCCATGCCCGTGGCCTCTGGCGCGAGCGCGCCTATTTCCGCGTCCTCAACCGGTTGCTGTTCCTGGCCGGCGAGCCTTCGGAGCGCTACCGCATCCTCCAGCATTTCCACCGCCTTCCGGCTCCCCTGATCGCCCGTTTCTATGCCGGTCGCCTGACCGCTTTCGACAAGGCGCGCATCCTGATCGGCAAGCCACCCGTATCTGTTCGCGGCGCGCTCGCCGTCCTCTCCAAGGGAAGTTCATGATCGCAGGGCCGAACAACCCCTCCAGAACCGCCATCGTCGTCGGCTCGGGCTTCGGCGGCCTGTCACTCGCCATCCGCCTCCAGGCCGCCGGCATCGCCACCACGCTGGTGGAGAAGCGCGACAAGCCGGGCGGGCGGGCCTATGTCTACGAGGATCAGGGCTTCGTCTTCGACGCCGGGCCGACCGTCATCACCGATCCTTCCGCGCTGGAGGAATTGTTCGCCGTGTCCGGGGCGAAGCTCTCGGACTATGTGACGCTCCTGCCCGTCAGCCCGTTCTATCGCCTGTGCTGGGAGGACGGCTACGCCTTCGACTATGTGAACGACCAGGCCGAGCTCGACCGGCAGATCCGGGCGAAGAACCCGAAGGACGTGGAGGGCTATCGCCGCTTCCTCGATTATTCCCGCGCCGTCTTCGAGGAGGGCTATCTCAAGCTCGGCACCGTGCCCTTCCTGCATTTCCGCGACATGGTGCGGGCGGGCCCCGCGCTGATGAAGCTTCAGGCGTGGCGCAGCGTCTATTCCAGGGTCGCCGGCTTCATCGAGGACGAGCAGCTTCGCCAGGCGCTCTCGTTCCACTCGCTCCTTGTCGGCGGCAATCCCTTCGCCACCTCCTCGATCTACGCGCTAATTCATGCGCTGGAGCGCGAATGGGGCGTGTGGTTTCCCAAGGGCGGCACAGGCGCCCTGATCGCGGGCATGGTGCGGCTGTTCCGGGACAAGGGCGGCACGCTGGAGCTGAACGCGGAAGCTGAGCGGATCGAGGTGGAGGATGGGCGGGCGAGCGGGGTCGTCCTGAAGGACGGCCGGCGCTTTGCCGCCGATCTCGTGGCCTCCAACGCCGACGTGGTGCACACCTATGCGACGCTCCTCTCGGGCACCGCGCGCGGGGAAAAGGAAGCGCGGCGGCTGAAGGCCAAGCGCTTCTCCATGTCGCTCTTCGTCCTCTATTTCGGCCTCTCGCGGCACCAGGCGCATCTTCAACACCACACGGTGCTGTTCGGCGCGCGCTATCGGGAGCTGATTTCGGAGATCTTCAAGGGGCCGGAGCTTTCGGCCGATTTCTCGCTCTATCTCCACTCGCCCTGCGCCACGGACCCCTCGCTCGCGCCGGAAGAGGCGGGGAGCTACTATGTGCTCTCGCCCGTGCCTCATCTGGGCAACGCGCGGATCGACTGGGAAGCGGAGGGGCCGCGCTATCGCGAGCGCATCTTCGACTATCTGGAGGCCCACCACATGCCGAACCTGCGCCGGGACCTCGTGACGCACCGCATCTTCACGCCCTTCGATTTCCGAGACGAGCTGAACGCCCATGTCGGCAGCGCCTTCTCGCTCGACCCCGTGCTCACGCAGTCGGCGTGGTTCCGCGCGCACAACAGGGACGACGAGATTCCCAATCTCTATTTCGTCGGCGCCGGCACGCATCCGGGCGCCGGCGTGCCGGGCGTCGTCGGTTCGGCCAAGGCTACGGCGGGGCTGATCCTCGGCGATGGCTGAGACCGACCTTTCCGCCTTCGCCAGCGCGTCCATCGCGCGGGGGTCGAAGAGCTTCGCCGCCGCCTCACGCCTGTTCGACGCCAGGACGCGCGAAAGCGTCGTCCTGCTCTATGCCTGGTGCCGGCATTGCGACGACGTGGTGGACGGGCAGGAGGCGGGCTCGCCCATGCGCGCCGGCGGCTCGCGCCCCGCCGCCGAGGCGATCGAGGCGCTGCGGCGCGACACGGCGCTCGCCTTCGAGGGGTGCACGCGCGGCCTGCACCCCGCCTTCGCCGCTCTGGGCGAGGTGGTGCGCCGGCACGGCATCGACCGCTCGCTGGCGCAGGAGCATCTGGCCGGCTTTGCGATGGACGCCGAGGGGCGGACCTATCGCACGCTCGACGATCTGATGCTCTATTGCTGGCGCGTGGCGGGCGTCGTGGGCGTGATGATGGCGCGCATCATGGGGGTGAGCGACGAGGAGACGCTCGACCGGGCGGCCGATCTCGGCCTCGCCTTCCAGCTCACCAACATCGCCCGCGACATGGTGGACGACGCGAAGGCCGGTCGCGTCTATGTGCCGACGGACTGGCTGCGGGCGGAAGGGATGTGCCCGCACGATCTGGCGGACGCAGCCTTCGCCGCCCCCATCGCGCGCCTGCGCAAGCGCCTCGTGGACGAGGCGGAGCATTATTACGGCTCCGCGCGCCTCGGGATCGACGCCTTGCCGCGCCGCTGTGCCTGGGCCGTGGGCACGGCCTGGGGGGTCTATCGCATGATCGGGCTCAAGCTCGTCGAGAAGGGTGCGGACGCCTTCTCCTACCGTGTCTCCACGGGCCGGGCCGAGAAGATCGGGCAAATCGCCGGGGGCACGCGCATCGCGCTCTGGCGCGGTGGCCGCACGGTGCCCCGCCCGGCGCATCTGTGGACGCGCCCGCGCTGAGGCCGGGCCGTCAGTGCAGCGTGCGGCGCTCGTCCTGTTCGGCCGCCACGCGGCCGGAGCGCTTCAGCTCGGCCGTCAGCTTCTCCACCGGCGGCGCGTAGAGGAAGCCGAAGGAGACCGCCCCGTCCTTGCCCTTCACCGCGTGATGGAGGCGATGGGCCTGCACGAGGCGCTTGGCGTAGCCCTTGTGGGGAATGTGCCGGAAGGGCCAGCGCTGGTGCACCAGCCCGTCATGCACGATGAAGTAGAAGAAGCCGTAGAGCGTGATGCCGCTGGCGATGGCCGTCACCACCGGCCAGTCCATCAGCGAGCCGAGGGCGAAAAGCGCGATGGCGAAGACCGCGAAGACGACGGCGTAGAGGTCGTTCTTCTCGAACAGGCCCTCATGCGGCTCGTGGTGGCTTTCGTGCCAGCCCCAGCCCCAGCCGTGCATGATGTATTTATGCGCCGCCCAGGCCACCCCTTCCATCACCAGGAAGACAGCGACCGCGATCGCGATCAGAACCGGCCAGCTCGTCATCGTCCGTCCTTGAATGGTGTCAGCGGGCGCCCGCTTCCTGCTCCGACATATCGGCGGTGCGGGCAAAGACGTCATCGACCAGCGCGGCAAGCCGGCTGCGCGGGCCGAACACGGCCTCCAGATGGATATGCGCCTGCGCCAGATGCCGTTCAATGCGTTTCTCCACGGGCACGGCGCCGAGCATGGAGACGACGGTCGACTTTCCCTCGTCGCGGCCCGGATCCTTGCCCGTCACGTGCATCGGCTGGTGGTCGAGAAGGTCGTCGAGAAGCTGGAAAGCCTGCCCGATCTCGTCGGCGAAGGCGCGCAGCGCCGGGCGGCTGCCCTGGGCCCCCGCCAGCACTGCCCCGGCCTCGACCGAGGCGGCGAAGAGGGCACCGGTCTTGAGCGAATTGGTGGCCAGGATCTCCGCCAGTGGCCGGGCCCGGCGCCCGCCGTGAAGGTCGTTGAGCTGGCCGGCGGCCAGCCCTTGCGTGCCCACGGCGCCGGAGAGCAGCGTCAGGCATTCCAGCCGCGCCTCGCCGCACGCGCCGCCGGTGGCGGCGACGATGCCGAAGGCCTGCGTCAGCAGGGAAACGGCGGCCAGCACCGCCACGTCCTCGCCATGGGCCCGGTGAAGCGCGGGGCGCCCGCGACGAAGCGCCGCATCGTCCATGCATGGCAGGTCGTCCAGCACGAGCGAGGCGGCATGGACCATCTCCACCGCGCAGCCGACATCCAGCGCCGCATCCGGCGGCCCGCCGAGATCCTCGGCGACGATCATCGTCATCAGGGGTCGCAATCTCTTGCCGGGCGCCAGCGCCGCGTCGGCCATCGCTGCGCCCAGCGCATCGCCGCCGGCGGGAAGAAGGCCTGCCAGCCGCGCGTCGATGCGCTGGAGAAGCTCCCCCGTCCCCCTCAAGCCTTCGCCGACCATACCCACCCGCTTCTTGCATCCTCTTGCCGCCAGCATGTCATTTTAGAAGCGCTTGCGATATGCCTCTATTGGCCGACAGGGAGGCCCCTCGATGACATCTGCGGGAACGGCGGGGAGCGCCTCGCCCATCGGCGAACGCAAGAGCGACCATCTCGATATCGTGCTCCGGCCCTCGCTGCCCTCCGCGCGCCTTTCCACCGGTTTCGAGGCGGTCCGGTTCGAGCATGTGGCGCTGCCGGAGATCGATTTCGCCGCCATCGACCTCTCCCGCCCCTTCCTCTCGCGCCGCCTCGCCGCGCCTGTCCTCATCTCCTCCATGACCGGGGGGCCGCAGCGGGCGGGGCGAATCAACCGGCATCTGGCGGAGGCCGCGCAGGCGCTGGGCATCGCGCTGGGCGTCGGCTCGCAGCGCATCGCGCTGGAGGGGCGGGGGGATGCCGGGCTCGGGCCCGAGCTTCGGCGGCTCGCGCCCGACGTGCCCATCCTGGCGAATATCGGCGGCGCCCAGCTCGTGTCCGGCTACGGGGAGGCCGAGGCGCGCCGGGCGGTGGATATGATCGAGGCCGACGCGCTGATCGTGCATCTCAACCCGCTGCAGGAGGCCGTGCAGCCGGAAGGAGACCGCGACTGGCGCGGCGTCCTGGCCGCCATCGAGGCGCTGGCGCGTGTCCTTGGCGTGCCGCTCGTGGCCAAGGAGGTGGGGGCGGGGCTGTCCGGCCCGGTCGCGCGGCGCCTGCTCGACGCGGGCGTCGGCGTGCTCGACGTTGCGGGGGCGGGCGGCACGAGCTGGGCGGCGGTGGAGGCCGAGCGCCATGCCGACCCCGTCCGGCGCGCCATCGCGCTCGCCTTCTCGGACTGGGGCGTGCCGACGGCGCAGGCCATCGCCTGCGTGCGCGCGGCCTGCCCCGGCGCCACCATCATCGGCTCGGGCGGCGTGCGCAACGGCGTGGACGCGGCCAAGGCCATCCGCCTGGGGGCCGACCTCGTGGGGCAGGCGGCCGGCGGCCTGGCGGCGGCCGACGCTTCGGCGGAGGCCGCGCACGCGCATTTTTCCGGCTTCATCGAGGAGCTGCGCGTGGCCTGCTTCTGCACCGGATCGGCCGATCTCGCCGCCCTGTCCGGTGCTGCCCTCATTCCTTGACGCGGGCGCGCCCGCTCCTGTAGGCCGCCGCTTCATGCCGCTCGATGCGGGCGGCGCCGGCAAGGGCTTGCAGAACCCATGATCTTCGCTTCGGACAACTGGTCGGGCGCGCATCCCGCCATCGCCGCGTCTCTCGCCAAGCACGCCTCGGGCATGGCCGCCGCCTACGGCGCGAGCGATCTCGACAAGGCGGTCGAGAAGCGCTTCAACGAGATCTTCGAGCGGGAGGTGGCCGTGTTCTTCGTGGGCACGGGCACGGCCGCGAACTCGCTCTCCTTCGCCGCCGTCAACCGGCCGGGCGGGGTGGTCCTGTGCCACCGCGAGGCCCATGTGATCGAGGACGAGTGCGGGGCGCCGGAATTCTTCACCCACGGCGCGCGGCTCGCGCCCGTGGACGGCGCGCACGGGCTGATCGACCCGGCCAACCTGCGCCGCGAGCTGTCGCGCTTCCGGCCCGACTTCATCCATGCCGGCCAGCCGATGGCCGTCTCCCTCAGCCAGCCGAGCGAAGCCGGCACGCTCTATCCCGTCTCGCGCATCGAGGCGATCACCCAGATCGCGCACGAGCGGAACCTGGCGGTCCACATGGACGGAGCGCGCTTCGCCAACGCACTTGCGGCCACCAACGCCACTCCGGCCGAGATGAGCTGGAAGCTGGGCGTGGACATCCTGTCCTTCGGCGCCACCAAGAACGGCTGCTGGTGCGCCGAGGCCGTCGTCTTCTTCGATCCGGCCAAGGCGGTGCAGTTCCCCTATATCCGCAAGCGCGGCGCGCAGCTCTTTTCCAAGACCCGCTTCATCGCAGCGCAGTTCCTGGCCTATCTGGAGGACGACCGCTGGCTGACGCTCGCGGGCCACGCCAACCGCATGGCGGACCTTCTGCGCGAGGGCGTCCACAACAGCGCCCATGCCCGCGAGGCGTGGGAGACGCGCACCAACGAGGTCTTCGCGATCCTGGAGCGGCCGGTCGCCAAGCGCCTGCGCGCCGAGGGCGCCGTGTTCTACGACTGGAATGCGCCCCACGGCACCCCGGCGCTGGTGGGCGAGGACGAGCAACTCATCCGCCTCGTGACAAGCTGGTCCACGGAGGAGGCGGATGTGGCGCGCTTCAGCCGGGCGCTCGCCTGAGGGGGCCTTGCGGCGGAGCGGCAATTAGGGCAGTAGTGCTGCCATATTTCGGGAAGGCCAAGGCCGTTCGACGAGGACGGTCCGCCTCCCGCTGCGCGAAAAAAGCGAAATTTGGAAGCGTTCGAATTTCGTGGGGGACTGGTATAAGGCAGCAAGGCCCTTCGGGCGGTCCTCACGGGCCGGCCGGCGGGCGCGAACGCGCCGGGGAGGGGCCTGAAAGCCTTTCCCGGGCGCGCGGCGACGGACGGAGTTTGGCATGGGCAAGGTTACGGGCTTCCTCGAGATCGACCGGCAGACGGCGAAATATCAGCCGGCCTCCGACCGAATCCGGCATTTCCGCGAGTTCACCCTGCCGATGTCGGAGGAGGAGGTCGGCCGGCAGGCCGCGCGCTGCATGGATTGCGGCATTCCCTTCTGCCACGGGCCGACGGGCTGTCCCATCCACAACCAGATTCCGGACTGGAACGACCTCGTCTATGGCGGCGACTGGGAGGGTGCGATCCGCAACCTCCACTCCACCAACAATTTTCCCGAGTTCACCGGCCGCATCTGCCCCGCCCCCTGCGAGGAGGCGTGCACGCTGAATCTCGAGGACGTGCCGGTCGCCATCAAGACGGTGGAGCAGGCCATCGCCGACAAGGCCTACAAGCTCGGCCTCATCAAGCCGCAGCCGGCCGATGTGCCGACGGGCAAGCGCGTGGCCGTCATCGGCTCGGGCCCGGCGGGGCTGGCGGCCGCCCAGCAGCTCGGCCGCGCCGGCCATGCGGTGGATGTGTACGAGCGCGAGTCGAAGCCCGGCGGGCTCCTGCGCTACGGCATTCCCGACTTCAAGATGGAGAAGCACTGGATCGACAAGCGCGTCGAGCAGATGAAGGGGGAGGGCGTCACCTTCCATTGCGGCGTGGAGATCGGCCGGGGCAAGCCGCTGGACGAGCTTTTGGAGGCCTACGACGCCGTGCTCTATTGCGGCGGGGCGGAGCGGCCGCGCGAGGCCGGCATTCCCGATGACGGCTTGTCGGGCATCCACGACGCCATGCCTTATCTCGTGCAGCAGAACCGGCGCGTGGGCGGCGAGAAGATCGAGAGCGTGGCCTGGGCCGAGCCGGAAATCTGGGCCGGCGGCAAGCATGTCGTGGTGGTGGGCGGCGGCGACACCGCCTCCGACTGCGTGGGCACCGCGTTCCGCCAGGGCGCGGTGAAGGTGACGCAGCTCGACATCCGCCCGCAGCCGCCCAAGACGGAGAACAAGCTCGAGGTCTGGCCGTTCTGGGCCACCAAGATGCGCACCTCCTCCAGCCAGGCCGAGGGCGCGGTTCGCGAATTCCAGGTGGCCACGCTGGCCTTCATGGGCGAGGACGGGCAACTCACCGGCGTGAAATGCGCCGAGGTGGACGAGAAGCGCCGGCCCATTCCGGGCACCGAATTCGTCATCAAGGCCGATCTGGCCTTCATCGCCATCGGCTTTGCCGGCCCCTTCGAGGACGGTCTCCTGGCCCATGCCGGCGAAGCGCTGGAGCGGGTGGCCGACCGACGCGGGAACGTTTCGGTGAAGGCGGACGACAAGAGCTATCGCTCCTCGATCGACAAGCTCTACGTGGCGGGCGACGTGCGCCGGGGCCAGTCGCTCGTGGTCTGGGCAATCCGCGAGGGGCGGCAGGCGGCGCGGGCGATCGACCTCGCCTTGATGGGCGAAACGACGCTGCCGCGCTGAGGCGCCGTCACTCGGCGCCCGCCGCCGGCTCAGCCTCGGGCGAGGGAGTGTCTCCTTGCGCCCGGGCGCGCAGTGAATCGAGGCTGGTCGATCCGCGGAACACGATGGCGTTGTTCTGCGTGGCGGGCGAGACCGCCGCGCCCCGGCCGGTCCAGTTGAAGCTGTCGGCGCGGCCGGGCATGGCCTCGGCCATCGCGCCCGCCATGGCGGTGCTCCTCGGCGCGGCCGAGCCGCCGCCCAGAAGCGCGTCACCGCCGAAAAGGCTCGGGTCCGTCAGCGCCACGGGCGGCAATGCCCTGACGTTCTCGGGCTCGGCCGGCGGCGCGACGGCCGCCGGCAAGTCGCCCTCGGGAAGCTGGTGGGGGGCGAGGCTGACGAGAAGGTCGTCCACGCTCAGCCCCAGAAGCCGCATGATCGGCTTTTCTGCGTAGTAGGCGAGCTTGGCCGAGCCGGCGGCCGTCATGGTGATGCCGTCGGAATTGCGCAGGCGGGCGGGCTGGCCGGTGGGGTCGGGGCCCGATGCGGTGTAGGCGCCGCCCGCATCCACGAAGCCGCCCCAGATATCCACGAACTCCCCGTCCACCGACGCAGCGGCGCGGGTATAGAGATCGTTCAGGAAGACCATGTCCTCGGTCATGCGGTTGGACTGGAAGGGCGGCATGCCGACCCAGACGAGCGGCAGGCCCTTCTCCCCCACGATGGCGGCCAGCGCCTGCGTGCGGCGTGTGTATTCCTGCGTCCAGCTTTCCGAGCGCACCGCCTCGGAGCGCCCTTCGATGCGGATGGCCTGCCGGTCGTTCGAGCCGAGCATGACCACCACGAGTTCGGCGCCGGTCTCCTCGATCAGGCCCGGCAGGTTCGCCAGCCAGTCGTAATAATCGTCGCGCACCAGCCCGGAAGAGCCGTTCGCGCGGGGCACGATGCGCACGTCGCGGTTGGTGGCCGTGGCATCCGTCAGGCCGCGCGCCAGCGAGGCGGCAAGGAAATCGCCCACGATCAGCACGTCGCGCGCGTTCTCGGCCTTCTCCACCGCCTGCACGGGGGGCGCGGCCGGGGCGGCGCTGCGGGCGGCATCACGGTTGCGCCGCTGGCCGCCGGCCTGCTGGCGCTGGCCCTGCCGGCGTGGCTGGGCCTGCTGGCGCCGGGGCTGGGCCTGCTGGCGGCGAATCTGCTGGGGAGGCTGCGCCTGCGGCTGGGCGCGCTGGCCGATGGGCGGGCCGAACAGCCGCTCCAGCACGCCGCGAGGCCGCTCCTGCGCGCTGGCGGGGAGGGAAAGGGCTCCTGCCGCGAGGGCAGCGGCCAGCGGAGCGCACCAGACGAGGATGAGCCTTGAACGTCGGGTTTTCCGCTCCGCCATGCGTGCCCTCAGTTTCGCCGAAGCATATCGAGAAGCGCCTTGGAGGCGTTGCCGTCCTCCGCCACGCCCACGCGCCGCTGGAAGGCGGTGATCGCGCTGCGCGAGCCGGAGCCGATCAAGCCATCGATCTTGCCGTCATACAAGCCCTGCGAGGTCAGGCGCTGCTGAAGCTCGTGCCGCTCCTGCATGGTGAGGGGCGTGTAGCCGCGTGGCCAGTTCTGCACGAACTCGCCCCCGCCGGCGATACGGTCGGCCAGATGGCCGACGCCCAGCGCATAGGTATCCGCGTTGTTGTAGCGCTTGATGACGAAAAAGTTACGCGTCATCAGGAAGAGCGGCCCGTTCGGCCCGCCCAGCATGACGAGATTGGCGTTCTCGGACCGGTCGTTGAAGGAGCGGCCGGCCACGCGGCGAAAGCCGAGGCGCTCCCATTCGGCGATGGTCTTGTTCGCCCGGTCGAGGCCCGCCAGGTTCACGCCCGAGGGCGCCTGCACCTCGTAGCCCCAGGTGCGGCCCGTCCGCCAGCCATTGTCCTTCAGGAGGTTGGCGGCGGTGGCCAGCGCGTCGGGGATGGAGTTCCAGATGTCGGCGCGCCCGTCGCCGTCCATGTCCACCTTCCAGGCCTGGTAGCTGGTGGGGATGAACTGCGTGTGCCCCATGGCGCCGGCCCAGGAGCCCGTCAGCGCCGCGGGCGCGACATGGCCGTCCTGCACGATCTTGAGGGCGGCGATGAGCTGCTGGCGCGCGAAGCGGGCGCGGCGCTGGTCCAGATAGCCGAGCGTGGCCAGCGCCTGCGGCACGTTCTTCAGCCGGTCCACATTCTCCAGCGCCCGGCCGTAATTGGATTCCATCGACCAGATGGCGAGCAGGATGTGGCGATCGACGCCGAAGCGCTGCTCGATGCGCTGGAGCCAGGGCCCCCATTCGCGCAGCATCCGCCGCCCTTCGGCCACGGTCGAGTCGTTGACGCGGTTGTCCAGATAGTCCCACGCATTGTCGCGGAACTCCGGCTGGAAGCGGGCGCGCCGGATGACGTCGTGGTCCGGCTCGGAGACGCCGGAAAAGACGGCGCGATAGGTCTCGCGCCGGATGCCGTTCTGCGCGGCGGTCGATTCGAAATTCGCGATCCACTGCCGGAAACCGGCATCGGCGAGCGTCGAGCCCGTCGTGGCAAGGCTCAGTGTCGCGGCGACGAGCGCCGATTTCACGAGAGTGCCGAAAGCGAATCTGCGTCCAGGCATTGTCGGGCTCCTCCGAAGGATCGGGACGTTTGCGAGGACTCCGACGATAGAGCGAGGACGTTAACGCTTCGTTCACCACGACGGGCCGCATTCCCGCTGTCGCGGGCACCCCTGTCTCCCTCACAGGCTTTGTGGGCAAAATGACGGCACGGCCCGCGCGACGCGGCTGGTTGACAATGCGTCAGCCAGCCCGAGGGGCGACGGGCCGGTCGTCGCGGCCCATATGCGGGGCTGAAATTAGCCGTCGAGCGGAGCATGAGAATGGACGGGCCAGCGCTGGATTCCACGCATCGCTACGAGCCGGGTGAGGCCGGCTGGACGCCGCTGCTTCTGCTGCACGGCACGGGCGGCGACGAGAACGACCTCTTGCCGCTCGGGCGCATGGTAGCACCCGGCGCGCCGCTTCTTTCTCCGCGCGGCAAGGTGCTGGAAGGCGGAATGCCGCGCTTCTTCAGCCGGCTCGCCGAGGGCGTGTTCGACGAGGCGGAAGTGGCCGCGCGCGCCGACGAGCTGGCCGATTTCATCGAGGCCGCGCGGGACCGCTACGGCCTTGCGAGCCCCGTCGCGCTCGGCTTCTCCAACGGCGCCAACATCGCCGCCGCGATCCTCTATCGCCGGCCGCGCGTGCTGGCGGGCGCAATCCTGATCCGCGCCATGGTGACGCTCGAAGCGGCGCCGAGGGAGCCTTTGGACGGCAGGCCGGTGCTCGTCCTGTCGGGGGCGAGCGATCCGCTGATCCCGGCCGAGAACGCCGGGCGGCTGGCCGACGCGCTGGAGCGCGCCGGCGGGCGGGTTTCCCACCGGACCCTGCCGGCGGGGCACGGGCTGACGCAGGGCGACGTGGCGACGGCGCGCGACTTCCTGGCCGCTGAATTTCCCAACTGACATTTTCGAGAGGAGCGTTTCGATGCAGCTCACCGGTATCCACCACCTCACCGCCGTGACGGCGAACGCCAGCGGCAACCATAACTTCTACACGCGCGTGCTCGGCCTGCGCATGGTCAAGAAGACCGTGAACCAGGACGATGTGTCGGCCTATCACCTCTTCTATGCCGACAGGGAAGGGAGCCCCGGCACCGACATCACCTTCTTCGACTGGCCGGTGGACCGCGAGCGGCGCGGCACGCATTCGATCACGCGCACCGCCTTTCGCATCGCCGGCCGCGCGAGCTTCGACTACTGGCGCGCGCGGCTCCAGGAGCACGGGGTGGCGGCCGGCGACATCGTGACCCGCGATGGCCGGCTGACGCTCGATTTCGAGGATGCCGAGGGCCAGCGCCTGTCCTTCGTGGACGATGGCGGGGCGGGTTCCTTCGCGGTGTGGGAGAAGAGCCCCGTGCCGGCGGAGCACCAGATCCGTGGCCTCGGCCCGATCACCATGAGCGTGCCCGACGTTTCGCGCACCGAGGCGGTGGTGACGCAGGTGCTGAACATGCGCAAGGACCGGGTCTATAGCGGGCTCGGCGGTGCGCGGACGCATGTCTTCGCCATGGGCGAGGGGGGCGCCTCGGCCGAGTTGCACGTGGCAGAGGAGCCGGGCCTGCCGCAGGCCCGGGCCGGCGCGGGCAGCGTCCACCACGTCGCCTTCCGCATTCCCGACGACGCCTATGGGGCATGGGCCGAGCGGCTGAAGACGGTGCGCCTGCCCTCCAGCGGCCCGGTGGACCGCTTCTATTTCCGCTCGCTCTATTTCCGCGAGCCGAACGGCATCCTCTTCGAGATCGCGACGGACGGTCCCGGCTTCCATGCGGACGAGCCGATGGAGACGATGGGCGAGGGGCTGGCCCTGCCGCCCTTCCTGGAGCCGCGCCGCGCGGAGATCGAGGCCGGCCTGAAGCCGCTTTGAGGCGGCTCTCGCTCTTGCGGCCCGGGCGTCTATCTTCCCTGTCCACGTGACGTTGCCGCGAGGGCCCGCGATGGGTGAGACGCCCGAGACCGAAGCGGCCGACCCGCGCTTCCGAGACCTGGAAACGCGCCCGCTGGCCGATACGCTGGCCGCGCTCCTGGCCGGGCAGGGGCGGGCGATCGAGGCTGTCTCCGCCGCCCTGCCGGCGCTGGAGGGAGCGGTCGCCGCCGCGCGACCGCGCATCGAGGCGGGCGGGCGGCTGGTCTATTGCGGGGCGGGAACCTCCGGCCGGCTCGGCCTTCTCGACGCCGTCGAGCTGCGCCCGACCTTCGGCTGGCCCGCCGACCGCGCGCTGGCGATCCTGGCGGGCGGGCCCGAAAGCCTGCTCGCCGCCCGCGAAGGCGCCGAGGACGACGCCGAGGCCGGCGGCCATGGGGTGGACGCTCTTGATCTGGGCGCGAGCGACGTTCTCCTCGCCATCGCCGCCAGCGGCCGCACGCCCTTCACGCTGGCGGCCTGCCGGCGGGCGGGGGAGCGCGGCGCGCTGACGATCGCCTTCGCCAACAGCGCCGGCAGCCCGCTGCTCTCGGCGGCCGAGCACGGTGTGCTGCTGCGCACGGGGCCGGAGGTTCTGGCAGGCTCGACGCGCCTCGCAGCCGGCACCTCGCAGAAGATCGCGCTCAACCTCTTCTCCACCGCGCTGATGATCTCGCTCGGCCGCGTGAAGGGCGGACGGATGGTGGCGATGCGCGCCTCCAACGCCAAGCTGCGGGCGCGGGCGGCCTCGATGCTGGTGGCGATCAGCGGTTGCGAGCCGGAAGAGGGGATGCGGACGCTGGAGGCCTGCGACTTCGACGTGACGGCCGCGCTGCGCCTCCTCTCGCAAGGGGGAGGCGGCGAGTGAAACGGTGTGGCCGCATGGCCCCTGCGGTCAAAAAACGGAGAGTGCGGCCATTTTGAAGGGTTCCAAGCCTACAGCTTCGGCGCGAGTGCGCTAACACTTGCCTGAGGAATGCTGACGAGGGGAATTCAGGAATGAGGGAAACGGTCGTCCTGCCGTTCTGCGGAGCGCCGCCGCTGCCGGGCGAGCTTTGGATGCGCTGGACGCTGGATCCGGTCCTCATCGGCCTTCTGGCTCTGGTGCCGGCGCTGTATCTGACCTTCGTGCCCAAGGGGGAGGGGCGCGAGCGCGCCTTCTTCTGGCTCGGCTGGGCAACGCTCGTCGTCGCCTTCGTCTCTCCGCTCTGCGCGCTTTCGGCCGCGCTCTTCTCGGCGCGTGTCGCCCATCACGTGCTGCTCGTGGCGGTGGCCGCGCCGCTGCTCGCGCTCGCCAACCCCTGGCGCGCGCGCATGGCGCTGCCCTATCCGGCGCTGTGGCTCCTGATCCACGCCTTCGCCCTCTGGTTCTGGCATGCGCCGATTCCGTACGAGGCGGCCTTGCGCTCGGATGCGCTCTACTGGCTGATGCAGCTCAGCCTTCTCGGCTCGGCCCTCCTCTTCTGGTCCAGCGCGCTTTCGGGCCGCCACGCCGCGATGACGGCGCCCGTGACGCTGCTGGCGGCGATGATGCAGATGGGCCTTCTGGGCGCGCTCATCACCTTCGCGCCGCGCCCGCTCTATACCGCGCACGCGCTCTCGACCGAGCCCTTCGGCCTCACCCCGCTGGCGGACCAGCAGCTTGCCGGCCTCATCATGTGGGCGCCGGGCGCGCTGCCCTACCTCGTCGCCGCGCTCGCCTTCGCGGCTTCGGCCCTGCGCGGCGCTGCCGCCGGGAGCGCGCCGTCTCGATGATCGTCTGGCTCAAGGCCTTCCATATCATCGCGTTGTCTATCTGGTGCGCGGGTCTCATCACGGTGCCGGCCATGCTGGCCAGGCGCACGCCGGGGCTTGCCGGCGAGCCTCTTTACGAGTTGCAGAAGATCACCCGCTTCGCCTTCGTGGTGGTGATCTCGCCGGCCGCCTTCATCGCCATCGGCACGGGCACGGCGCTGATCTTCGCGCGTGAGACCTTCACCTTCTGGTTCGCGATCAAGCTCCTGCTCGTCGGCGTCCTCGCCAAGCTGCATATCCGCGCGGGCGCCTCGGTGGTGGAGGTGTTCAAGGAGGATGGCACCTATCCGCTGTGGCGCATGGCGCTGGGCATGTCGCTCGTGGCGCTTGTCGTCGCCGGCATTCTCGTCGCCGTCCTCGCCAAGCCGACCATGGAAGAGCTCGGCATTCCCGCCGGGCTGATGCGCCCCGGGGGGCTAGGGCAATGGCTGGGCTTTGCGCCTCAGCCGTCTTCCGAAATCACGATGCCGATGCCATGATCGAACACCAGCTTGCCCCCGTACCAGCCCGCAAGCCCGGTGACGCCGGACGCGATGACCGACAGGAACAGGCCGAGCGGCAGAACCTGAGCCGGATCGACCAGACGCACGCCCCAGTTGGCGCCGGCGATGGAGATCAGCGTCATGGCCGCGACGGCGTGCGTCCAGCTCGCGGCGCGGATGCGGATGCCTTTCACCAGGATCAGCTCGGCGGTGCCCACCATGCCGGCCGCCACGCCCGAGACGAACGCGAAGCCGGCCGTCCAGACGCCCGCGCGCAGGAAGAACGGGTCGCCCGAGAACCAGTAGATCAGGTCGCAGCCGAGCGTGGCGATGACGAGGACGATGGGAAAGTGCACGCTCATCGCGTGAAGCGGATGCCCGGCCACCGCGACGGCGGACTGGATGTCGTGCTCCGCGATATCGGCGATGATCGGGTTGCTGGAATTCTTGGATTTCGACATGGCGGGCAGATCTCCGGTTCGAGGGTGAACCTATCGCGCGCGGCGAGAATTGGCACCCTCGCGCTGGCCGGCCTTTCCCTCGCCGCCTGCGGGGGGCCGCTCTCCGCGCTGGACCCGGCCGGGCCGGCCGCCGCCCATATCGCGCAGATCTGGAACGTCATGCTGGTGGGGGCGACGCTGCTCTTCCTCCTGGTGATGGTGCTGTTCGCGCTGGCGTTCCTCAAGCCGCAATGGCGCTGGAGCGAGAGGGCGGGCTTCCGCTGGCTCCTCTATGGCGGCTTCGTCATGCCGCTGACGGTGCTCACCGCGCTTCTCTTCTATGCGCTGGCGGGCGGAGAACGCCTGCTGGCGCATCCGGAGGCGGAGGGGCTGGTGCGCGTGGAGGCCGAGGCGCGCCGCTGGCAGTGGACCTTCCGCTACCCCGATGCGGAAGGGGCGGGGGAAAGCGTGGACGTGCTGCACATTCCGGCCGGGCGGCCGGTGGATGTCGTCATCACCTCGCGGGACGTGATCCATTCCTTCTGGGTGCCGCGCCTCGGCGGCAAGCTGGACGCCATTCCCGGCCACACCAACATCCTGCGCATCGAAGCCGACACGGAAGGGACCTATGGCGGTATCTGCTCCGAATATTGCGGGTTCGGTCACGCCGCCATGAGCTTTACCGTCGTCGCACACCCGCCTGAAGACTACGAGGCGGCCCTTGCCGCGCAGGAGGCCGGTCAGTGAGCCGCGTTCCCGATATCGAGACCCCCTTCGCATCCGCGCCCAAGCCCGACCCCGTCCGGCTGCACCGCGCCCTGCACGAAATCTGGAAGACGGAGCCGGGCCTCGGGCGGCTGGCGGCGGTGAACCACACCATCATCGGCCGCCGCTTCATGCTGGCCGCCTTCTTCTTCTTCGCGGTCGGCGGCGTGCTTTCCATGCTGATCCGCGCGCAGCTCGCCACGCCCAACAGCGCCTTCGTGGGCCCGGACTACTACAACCAGATCTTCACCATGCACGGCACGGTGATGATGTTCCTCTTCGCCATTCCGATGTTCGAGGGGTTCGCCATCTACATGCTGCCGAAGATCCTGGGCGCGCGCGACCTCGCCTTTCCGCGCCTGGGGGCCTACGGCTTCTGGTGCTACATCTTCGGCGGGTCGATCCTGCTGGCCGCCATGGCGGCGGGCGTGGCGCCGGACAGCGGCTGGTTCATGTACACGCCGCTGTCGTCCGGCGTGTATTCGCCCGGCATCAATGCCGACGTCTGGCTGCTGGGCATCACTTTCGTGGAGATTTCCGCCATCGCGGCGGCGGTGGAAATCGTGGTCACGATCCTGACCATGCGTGCGCCCGGCATGTCGCTCGACAAGATGCCGCTGCTCGGCTGGTACCTGCTCGTCACCGCCGGGATGATGCTGGTGGGCTTCCCGCCGCTCATTCTCGGCTCGATCTTCCTGGAGGTGGAGCGCGCTTTCGACATCCCCTTCTTCGACCCCGTGCGGGGCGGGGACTCGCTTCTGTGGCAGCACCTCTTCTGGCTGTTCGGCCATCCGGAGGTCTACATCATCTTCCTGCCGGCGGCCGGCGCGCTTTCCACCATGATCCCGGCGCTGGCGAGGCGCGAGATCGTCGGCTACACCTGGATCGTGGTCTCGGTCATCGCTGTGGGGTTCATCTCCTTCGGCCTGTGGGTGCACCACATGTTCACGGTGGGCATCCCGCATCTGGCGCTCGCCTTCTTCTCGGCCGCCTCGGCGCTGGTCGCCATTCCCACGGCGGTGCAGATCTTCGCCTGGCTGGCGACGCTCCTGGACGGGCGGCCGCAGCTCAAGCTGCCCATGCTCTACGTCTTCGGCTTCTTCTTCGTCTTCGTGTGCGGCGGGCTGACGGGGGTGATGGTGGCGGTGGTGCCGTTCGACTGGCAGGCGCACGACACCTATTTCGTGGTCGCGCACCTGCATTACGTGCTCGTCGGCGGCTTCGTCTTTCCCATGCTGGCGGCGGCCTATTACTGGCTGCCGCACGTCACCGGCCGCATGTCGTCCTTCGGCCTCGGCAAGGTGGCGTTCTGGCTGATCTTCGTGGGCTTCAACGCGACCTTCTTCCTGATGCACCTGACGGGACTGAGGGGAATGCCGCGCAGGATCGATTCCTATCCCGCCGAGGCAGGATGGACGTGGCTCAACCTCCTCTCCTCGGTGGGCGGGTTCGTCATGACGATGGGCTTCATCCTTTTCGTCGTCGACATGATCCTGCAATTGCGCTTCGCCAAGCGTGCGCCGCGCAACCCCTGGGAGGCCAAGACGCTGGAATGGGCGACGCCCGTGCCGCCGCCCTCCTATGCCTTCGCCTCGCTGCCCCATGTGCAGTCGCGCGAGCCGCTGCGCCAGTCGCCGGACCTCGGGCGGCGGCTTGCGGCGGGCGAGGGCTATCTCGCCTTCACGCGCAACAATTGGCAGGAGACGCTGCGCGTGCACCCCGTGACGGGGGCGGCCGAGAGCGTGGTGGTGCTGCCCCGGCGCACTTTCCTGCCGCTCTGGACGGCGCTCGTCACCTCCACCATCTTCCTGTCCCTGCTGTTCAGCCTTTACTGGCTGACGCCTTTCGCCTTCCTCGCCACCGTTGCCACGCTGCTCCTGTGGACGCGCGGGCAGGGCAATCTCGTCGATTACGGGCCTCTGCCCATCGGGCGCGGCCGATCCGTGCCCGTGGCCGAAGAGACGGAGGCCTCGCCGGCGGTCTGGGCGATGGCGGGGGTTCTCATCGCCAATCTTTCGCTGTTCGGCTCGCTCCTCTTCGGGGCCCTGTTCCTCTGGCTCGTGGCGCCCTCCTGGCCGCCACCGGAGCTGATGCGCACCGGGCGTGGGCTGATCGTCATCGTCTTGGGCGCGGTGTTCTTCGCGGCCACGGCCGGGCGCCATGCCGCCGCGCTCAACCGGGCCGGCCATCCGCGGCGGAACATCTCGCTGATCGGCTGCGCGGTGGCGCACGCCGTCGCCCTTTCGGCGCTGGCGCTGATCCTCGCCTACCACCTGCCGGACCCGACGGCGCACGCCTATGCGGCGGTGACGCTGGCGCTCCTCTCCTATGTGGCGATGCAGAGCTTCGTCGGGCTGCTGCTGGCGGGCGTCGGCTTCCAGCGCTGCAAGCTGGGCTATGTCTCGCCCAACCGGCGAGGCGCGCTGACGATCGGCCAGCTCTGGCACGACTATACGGCGCTGACGGCGCTCGTCGCCCTGGGGCTGGCGGTTCTCCTGCCCACGCTCGTGGCCGTGGGGCCGGCGTGATGCGCGTGTCAGCCGCCAACCCTCGCGCCGCCTCCTTTCTGCTGCTGGCCGGCTTCATCCTGTGGAGCGCGGCCTTTGTCGGGCTCTATACGCTCCTGTCCTTCGGCTGCGCCTATGGGTGGGAGGAGGTCGCGCTCGGCCCGGTCACGCTCCAGCGCGCGGCGCTGGTGGGGGCGTGGCTTCTCAGCCTCGCCGCGCTCGCCGCCCTGTTCGTCGCCATGCGGCGGCTCTTCACGGCGGGCGACAGGATGTCCCGCTTCCTTCTCGTCGCCGGCCTGGCGCTGACGGCGCTGGCCGGCGCCACGACGGTGTGGAACTTCGCCATGGTGACGGTGCTGTCCACCTGCCTCTGACGAAAAAGAAAAGGGCGCCTTGCGGCGCCCCTGTTCGTGCTATCCGGCAATCGCCGCGCGGACCCTTTCCAGGCCCGGCTCGCCGGTGAAGGTGGTGACGCCCTCCAGCCAGGCGTCGAGAACCTCGGTATGGGCGGCCAGCCACTCCCGCGCGGCGTCCTCCGGCTGCGCCCCGTCGTTCAGGATCGCGCCCATGATCTCGTTCTCCATCTCCAGCGTGAAGGCGAGATTGGCCAGGAACGCGCCGACATTCGGGCATTCCTGCGCGTAGTTCGCACGCGTGTTGGTGTCCACCACCGCGCCGCCGAGATCGGGGCCGAACACCTCGTCGCCGCCTTCCAGATACTCGATCTCGAAATTGGCGTTCATCGGGTGCGGTTCCCAGCCGAGGAAAACGATGGGCTGCTCGGCGCGCGTCTGGCGCGCCACCTGGCTCAGCATCCCCTGCTCGGAGGATTCCACCAGCTCGAAGCCGGAAAGGCCGAACTGGTCCGCCTCGATCATGTCCAGGATCAGCCGGTTGCCGTCATTGCCGGGCTCGATGCCGTAGATGCGCCCGCCCAGTTCTTCGCGGAACTCGTCGATCTTGGAGAAGTCGTCGAGGCCCGCCTCGTAGAGGTAGCGCGGCACGGCGAGCGTGTATTTCGCCCCTTCCAGATTGGTGCGCACCACCTCGATGCGCCCGTCGTCGCGGTAGGGCGCGATATCGGCCTCCATGGTGGGCATCCAGTTGCCGAGGAAGACGTCGATGTCGCCGTTGGCAAGCGAGGCGAAGGTGACGGGCAGGGCGAGGATGCTGGTCTGCGGCTGGTAGCCGAGCGCCTCGAGCACCACGGAGGCGGTCGCCGTCGTCGCGGTGATGTCGGTCCAGCCGACATCGGCCAGCCGCACGGCGCGGCAAGCATCGGGCTCTGCGGCGAAAGCGGACGAGGCGAAAAGCCCCGCAGCCAGCATCGATGCGGCAAGAAGTCGGCGATGACGGAAAAGCGGCACGGCAGGTCCTTTTGCAGAGGCCGAAGGGTCGGCGGGATTGCAGGCGAACGAAGGTCGCCGATGCCGTGCGGTTTGTCAAAAGCGTCGGTTGAACGGCTGTTCAATATATAGATCCCAAGGCCGCGAAACTTGATAGATGACCGACAGGGCGTCGCCGAAGGTCTGTTGGCAAGGGCAGCGCGTCGTTGAATGATCGTTCAATTGATGCTATGGAAGCGGCATGATGGACATGGATATCACTGGCGCGCCCGGTGCGCGCGCCGACGAACTGCGCCGCCGCCAGTTGATCGACGCGACTGTCGCGGCGCTTGGCGAAATCGGCTTCCAGGCCTCCACGCTCGCCGAGATCGCGGGCCGTGCAGGCGTGGCGCCCAGCCTCGTGTCGCATTATTTCGGCGACAAGGACGGGCTCCTGGAGGCGACGCTGCGCCATCTGGCCGGTCGGGTGGCGAAGGGCCTGCGCCAGCGCCTGGCGCAGGCGCGCACGCCGCGCGAGCGGGTGCAGGCGGTGATCGACGCCACGCTGGCGCCGGAGGAATTCGACGCGCGGACCGGCAGCGTCTGGCTCGCCTTCTGGGGGCAGGTGCTGCATTCGGAGCGGCTCAAGCGCGTCCAGCGCGTCTATGGCGAGCGCACGCTTTCCAACCTTCGCCACGATCTGCGCGCGCTGGTGCACGAGGAGGACGCCCGGGAGATCGCCGCCTCCATCGCCGCGCTGATCGACGGGCTCTGGCTGCGCTCGACGCTGTCGGGCCTCGCGGAGCCCGAGCACGGCGCGCAGGCGCGCCGCATCGCCACCGACTACGCCGATGCAAGGATCGCCGCCGCGCGGCCGCGCCGGCAGGGCGGGGAGGAAGGCGTGCCGGCTCCCGTGCGCTTGCGGGGCGTGCGCCTTCTGTCCAGCCATGTCGGCGGAGCCTATCTGCCCGCGCGGGCGGCCGAGACCTTCACCACCATCGATCCCGCGACCGGGGAGGTGCTGGCCGAGGTGGAGGTGGCCGGCGAGGCCGAGATCGAGGCGGCCGTCGAGGCCGCGCGCAAGGGCCAGGCGGTGTGGGGCGCGATGACCGGCGCCGAGCGCGGGCGCGTCCTGCACCGCGTCGTCGCGCTGATGCGCGAGCGCAACGAGGAGCTTTCGCGGCTGGAAACCCGCGACACGGGCAAGCCGATCCAGGAAACGCTGGTGGCGGATGCGGCGTCCGGCGCCGATTGCCTGGAATATTTCGCCGGGCTGGCCGCCGGCCTTGCCGGCGAGCATGTGGACCTCGGCCCTTCCGCCTTCGGCTATACGCGGCGCGAGCCGCTGGGCGTGGTCGCGGGTATTGGCGCGTGGAACTATCCGATCCAGATCGCCTGCTGGAAGGCGGCGCCCGCGCTGGCGGCGGGCAATGCGATGATCTTCAAGCCGGCGGAGCTGACGCCGCTCTCGGCCGCAAGGCTTGCCGAGATCATGACGGAGGCCGGCGTGCCGGCGGGCGTCTTCAACGTGGTGCAGGGCGATGCCTCCACCGGCCGGCTCCTCTCGCGCCATCCGCAGATCGCCAAGATCTCGCTGACCGGTGAGGTCGGCACCGGCCGCAATGTGATGGCGGACGCCGCCTCCAGCCTGAAGCAGGTGACGCTGGAACTGGGCGGCAAGTCGCCGCTCGTCGTGTTCGACGACGCCAGCCTCGACGATGCCGTGGGCGCGGCCATGCTGGCCAATTTCTACTCGGCGGGCGAGGTCTGCTCCAACGGCACGCGCGTGTTCGTGCACGAGCGGGTGAAGGCCGCCTTCCTCGACAAGCTGGCCGGGCGCACGAGGGCCATGGTGGTGGGCGACCCGCAGGACATGGCCACGCAGGTCGGCGCGCTGATCTCGGAGGGCCATATGCGCAAGGTCCTGTCCTATCTCGACATCGCCCGGCGCGAGGGCGCGCGGGCCGTGGTGGAAGGCGGGCGGGTGACGCAAGGCGCGCTCGGTCGCGGCTTCTTCGTCTCGCCCTCGGTGTTCGAGGCGCAGGACGAGATGCGCATCGCGCGCGAGGAAATCTTCGGCCCGGTCATGAGTGTCCTCTCCTTCACCGATGAGGAGGAGGTGATCGCGCGGGCCAACGCCACCGATTTCGGTCTGGCGGCCGGTGTCTTCACGCGCGACATGGCGCGTGCCCACCGCGTCATCGCGCGGCTGGAGGCCGGCACCACCTGGATCAACGCCTACAACCTGACGCCCATCGAGCTGCCCTTCGGAGGGGTGAAGTGCTCGGGGCTGGGGCGCGAGAACGGCCGCGCGGCGCTGGAGGCGCATACGCGGGTGAAGAGCGTCTACGTCAATCTCGGTTCGGTGGAGGCCCCTTACTGATGGCGGTTCAGGAATTCGACTATGTGATCGTGGGCGCTGGCTCGGCCGGCTGCGTGCTGGCCAACCGGCTGACGGAGGACGGGCACAACTCCGTGCTCGTGCTGGAATTCGGCGGCTCGGACCGCTCGGTCTTCATCCAGATGCCGAGCGCCCTTTCGATCCCCATGAACATGAAGAAGTACAATTGGGGCTATGTCTCCGAGCCGGAGCCGCATCTGGGCGGGCGGCGGATGAACCTGCCGCGCGGCAAGGTGCTGGGCGGCTCCTCCTCCATCAACGGCATGGTCTATGTGCGCGGCGCGCCCGAGGATTTCGATCGCTGGGAGCGGGAGGGGGCGGCCGGTTGGTCGTATCGCGACGTTCTTCCCTATTTCAAGCGCGCGGAGAACCGGGCGGCGGGTGGCGACGAGTATCGCGGGCACGAAGGCGCGCTGCATACGAGCTACGGCAAGCTGGAGAACCCGCTCTACAACGCCTTCATCGAGGCCGCGCGGCAGGCGGGGCATCCCCTGAACCCGGACATCAACGGGGCGACCCAGGAAGGCTTCGGCAAGATGGACATGACGGTCCATCAGGGCCGCCGCTGGTCCACGGCCAACGCCTATCTGAAGCCCGCGATGAAGCGGCCCAACCTTGCCGTGGCCACCCATGCGCTGGTGGAGCGCGTGCTGTTCGAGGGCCGGCGGGCGGTGGGCGTGGCCTACCGCATCGGCGAGCAGCGGGTGGAGGTGAGGGCGCGGCGCGAGGTGATCCTCTCGGCCGGCTCCATCAATTCGCCCAAGCTCCTGAAGCTCTCCGGCATCGGCCCGGCGGACGAATTGCGCGGCCACGGCATCGAGACGGTGGCGGACCGGCGGGGCGTGGGGGAAAACCTGCAGGACCATCTGGAGTTCTACTTCCAGCTCGCCTGCAAGGAGCCGATCACGCTCTATTCGGCCCAGAGCCTCGTGCGCAAGGGCCGCATCGGCGCACAATGGCTGATGATGAAGAAGGGCCTGGGCGCGACGAACCATTTCGAGAGCTGCGGCTTCATCCGCTCCTCGCCGCAGGTCGGGCACGCCGATATCCAGTATCACTTCCTGCCGCTGGCCGTGACCTATGACGGCAAGGGGCTGGCCTCCGAGCACGGCTTCCAGGCCCATGTCGGGCCGATGCGCTCCAAGTCGCGCGGCCATGTGCGCCTCGCCTCGGCCGATCCGGCAGAGGCGCCGAAGGTGCTCTTCAACTATATGAGCCACGCGGATGACTGGGCCGAGATGCGCGCCTGCGTTCGGCTGACGCGCGAGATCTTCGCGCAGCCGGCGTTCGACCGCTGGCGTGGCCGCGAAATCCAGCCCGGCGCGCATGTGCAGAGCGACGAGGCCATCGACGCCTTCATCGCCGAGCACGCCGAAAGCGCCTACCATCCCTCCTGCACCGCCCGAATGGGCGCGGCGGACGACGCGATGGCGGTGGTCGACCCGCAGGCGCGGGTGCTGGGCGTGGACGGGCTTCGGGTGGTGGATTCCTCGATCATGCCGTCCATCACCACAGGCAATCTGAACGCGCCGACCATCATGATCGCGGAGAAGGCGGCCGATCTGATTCTCGGCAGGCCCGCCCTGCGGGCGCAGGTGCCCGCCCTATCCGCCGCGCGGGCGGCGATGGCGAGCTGAGCCTCTATTCGTCGGGGAGGAAGCTCGGTCCGACGACGCGCACCTTGCGCGGTTCCTGCCGCGCCGGCTCGGGCCTCGTCTGCTTCCCGGCGCGCAGGCGCTCGCCCTCCGTGGAGACCAAGGCCCTGTCCGTCGCATCGGCGATGGCGATGCGCGCGGGCGCGTTCTCGCCCGGCTCGCCGGCCATGGCCGATCCGCCTGCCAGAAGGGCGGCCACGATGCCCGCCAGATAAACGCCTGCCTTCATTTCGCCGCCCCGTCGCCTGAACGTCAGTTCGGGCATTGAACAGCCTCGGCGCATCGAGGTTCCCCGCGAGCTTCCGCATTTTGCCGAGCGCGCCATCCTTTCGGTGCTGGGTTGCAATGGTGGGGCGTGAGCCGGGCGAAGGCCCGCCTTGCGGTCGGCCGGAGGATGGGCCACCCTCGCGCGGCCTTCTCTCCCTCGCGCCGGTTTCCCATGCTCAAGACCTCGACGCCGGTGCCGGCCCCTGCGGCCCGCGCCGCCGCAATCGTGCTTGTCCTCACTTATCTCGGCTTCGTGAGCCTTGGGCTGCCCGATGCGGCCTATGGCGTGGCGTGGCCATCGCTGCGCGCCGCGTTCGGGCTGGGGCAGGGCGCGTTCGGCGCGGGGCTTGTGGCGGTCGGCGCGGGCTTCATGGTCTCCAGCCTCTCGGCCGGGGCGGCGCTTCGTCGCTTCGGCGGCGGGCGGCTCCTGGCCGGCTCCACGCTTCTGGCCGCCCTCGGCCTCGCCGGCTTCGCGGTGGCGCCCAACTGGCCGGTCTTCCTGCTGGCCGGCCTCCTGGTCGGCATCGGCGGCGGGGCCATCGATTCCGGCCTGAACGCCTATGCGGCCGCCCATTATTCGGCGCGCCAGATGAACTGGTTGCACGCCGCCTTCGGGCTGGGCGCGGCGCTGGGGCCGCTGGCGATGGCTTGGGGCGTGGCGAATACGGGCTGGCGCTATGGCTACGCCGCCATCGGGCTGAGCATGGGGCTGCTCGGCCTGCTCTTTCTCTTCACACGCCGTCTTTGGGGCGCGGCTGGGCCGCAGGCCACGGTGGAGGGCGATGCGCCGCCCCTCGTCACGGCATGGCAGGCGCTGGCCGACAAGCGAGTTCGCCTTCAGGTTGCAACGTTCTTCGTCTATGTCGGCGTCGAGATCGGGGCCGGCCAGTGGGCCTTCGCCGTCCTCACGCAAACGCGGGGATTCTCGGTCGCGGCGGCCGGTTTCTGGACGGGCGCCTTCTGGTTCGCGATATTCCTCGGGCGTGTCGTGCTGGGCCTGGGCGCGGACCGGATCGGCTCCGGACGGCTGGTGGAGTGGGGCGCAGTCGGCGCCCTGGTCTCGCTCGGCGTCTTCGCGATGGACCCCGCCGGGCTCGGCGTGGCAGGTCTTTTCGCCGCCGGTCTCGCGCTGGCGCCGATCTTTCCGATGCTGATGCACCGCACGCCCGCCGCCGTCGGCGCGGGCGCGGCTTCCCACGCGATCGGCTTCCAGGTGTCGGCCGCCATGGCGGGCGGCGTGGTGCTGCCGTCGCTGATCGGGATGCTGGCGGCCCGGGCGGGGCTCCTCGCCGTTCCGTGGGCCCTGTTCGCCATATGCGTGTTTTTGGTGGCTCTGACCCTTGCCGTCGTGCGGCAGCGCGCAAATTGATGTCAAGGCGCTTCGGCGCTTGCGTTTGCAAGGGCTTCGTTCGCGAAGCCGTTGCGCAGGAATCCTCGATCCTCTAGTTGTTGTCTTCTTGTGTCTGTTTGCCGACTATGCGACCATAAGTTGCAATGATGACGAAGGCAGGGACGGCTCCGATGTCACTCGCAAAGCAGTTCAACACCCGACCTCTGTACCAGCAGGTTGCGGACGAGTTCATTTCGCGGATCGTGTCGCGGCAATGGGCGCCGGGGCAATCGATCGAGAACGAGGCGGACCTTGCCCGCTCGCTCGGCATCAGCCTCGGCACCGTGCGCAAGGCATTCGACATCCTGAGCGAGCATCGGTTGCTGGACCGCCAGCAAGGGCGGGGTACGACCGTCGCGGATCTCGATTCGGCCAGCGCCAACGGACGATTCTCCAACATTCGCGACCTTCAGGGGCGGCGCATTCGCGGCGATGTGGAGGTGGGGGCCGTATCGCTTGCCTTGCCCACGCCCCGCGTCGCCGCCGCGCTCGGCGTCAACGGCCGGACCCCGCTCGTGCGCTTCGAGCGGCAGCGCTTCCACCACGGGCGGTGCTTCATGGTGGAGGAGGTGCATCTGCGCGCCGATGCCTCCGCGCACAACGCCTCGCCGCAGGACCTGCGCAGAATCGCTCTGGAGCGGTGGCAGGGCCAGGATCTGGCAACGCGCAAATGTGAGACCGTCGGAGCTGCGCCCGCCGAGGAGCGGGACGTGGCGATCTTCGGCATCGGCCGTATGGGCGCCGTGCTCACGCTGGAGCGCGTGATCTATTCCTACCAGGAGCGCCCGCTGGAGCTGCGCATCGCCCGCTGCCATCTGGGAGATGATCTGACCTACGGCGCGACCTGACGGCGCCGCGCGAAAACCTTAATCGGTTCTTAACGCCTTAGCGTGACGGCGTGGTGCGTGCTATCGCTCGTGCCACGCAGGCTTTCCCGTTCGCAAGGTGTATCGACCGATGGCGCAGTCGCATTCCTACACGCTGCGCGGGCAGCTCAGCCGCCTCGACCTGATGACGCGCATGACGCTGGCGATCCTGGCCACGGGCTCGGGCGTCTTCACCTATATTGGAGTGCGCGACCTCATCGACGGCTCGCCCACCACGATCCTGGTGGGTGCGGTGATCTACTCGGTCGCCGTTTCGGTGGCGATCTACGCCTTCTGGTCGTACCTGATGCGCATCATGCCGCATGTGCGCGATCGCGGCGGGCGGGCGATGTTCTATCTGGCCATGGCCATCGGCATGGTGATGATCATGGCGATGTCGGCCTGGCTGAACGCGGCGGCGCTGGCTGGGGGCGCGGCGCTGGAACAGCATCTCTCCGTCGCCACCGAGGATTACCAGGGGCGGCTGAACGAGGCGCATGAAAACGCGCTGGCGGCCCAGAGCCTCATTCCCGACATCCAGCTCGCCTCGCAGCGATTCTCCCGGCTGGCGGACGAGGAGCGTTCCTCGGGCGCGCTGACGGGCACTTCCGGTTCGGGAACGGTGGTGCAACTCCTCTCGCAGATGTCGCGCCAGCTCGACGGGCTGGCGGCGGAGATCGACGCGTCCCGCGCGCGGGTCGCCGACCTGTTCGAGGAATCGGGCGTGCGGCTGAACGCCATGCGGGGCCTCGTGGCGGGCGAGGGGCCGGTCGCCGAGCGCTCCACCGCCTTCGCGGTGGAGGCGACGGCCCTGTCCGGCCTCATCGCCTCGCTTCAGCAGACCTCCGTGGCCCCCGCCGTGCGGCGCGCGGCGGAAGATCTCGGCCGCTCCTTCATCGCCCCGGTGGCCGGGGGGCTTGCCGAGGACCTGCGCGCGCGCCAGAGCGAGGTGCTGGGGCGCGTGGAGGCGGCGGTGCAGCAGCAGAGCGCCGCGCTCGCGCAGGCCGCCGACGAGATTCTGGCGCGCCCGGCGGTGGAGACGGTGCGCTTCACGCCTCTCTCCAAGCCCGACGCCGTCATCCGCTATGCGGGCGATTTCCTGCCCTCCTGGGCCGGCGCGATCTCGATCGACCTGATGCCGGCGGTGCTGGTCCTGATCCTGTGCTTCACGCAGGACCAGATCCGTCGCGAGGAGGGCGACGAGATGGAGGTGGGCGACATGAGCGCCGCCGAGATGATGCGCGCCCTGCGCATCCAGAAGCGGCTGCGCGCGGAAGCGGGGGAGGACGAGCTGCCGCGCCTGGCGCCGGCCGACGACATCGTGCAGCACAATGAGCCGGGCGCGCCCGCGCCGTTCCCGCTGCGGCAGGGAAGCGGCCACTCGTGATCGCGGAGGAGCCCTCGCCGGGCCGCTTCGAGCGGTTCGTCCTGTCCATTCCCGACGGCACGCTCATGCGCGCCCTCTTCCTCGGCGTGGTGGGGTTGGCGGGCTGGGTGGTCTCGCTGGACCTCGTGGAGGCCCAGCAGGCCGGCGCGGACGAGGCGCGGATGACGCGCACCACGCCGCTGCCCTTGCGCCTGCCGAGCCCGGGCGACCAGATCCGCCCCTATCTGCCGCGCAGCATTCCCGTCGGCCCCGATCGCGGCGAGCCGCGCCTGCCCGGCTATGACGGGCCGGTGGACGGCGAGGCGATGGGCCAGCCGATGCGCTTCCTGCGAGAGGACGGGGGCGACTCGGTGGTGGCGATCGGGCGGATCGACCCGGGCACCGCCAGCCTTCTGGAAGCTTTCCTGCAAGCGGAGGGGGAGGGCGCCCGCACGCTGGTGCTGCACTCGCCCGGCGGCTCGGTTTCGGACGCCATCGCCATGGCGCGCACCGTGCGCGAGGCGGGGCTGGACACCAGGGTTCCGGCGGACGGCTATTGCGCTTCGGCCTGCCCCCTGCTTCTGGCTGGCGGTGTCTCACGCTCCGCCGGGGAGAATGCCTGGGTCGGCGTTCACCAGGTCTACGCGGTCGAGATTCCGGGACTCGCCCGCGATGTCGATCGCTCGATCTCCGACATCCAGTCCACCATTGCCGATTGCCAGGACCTTCTGGTCGAGATGGGCGTCGATCCGCGCCTGTGGATCGACGCCATGCGCACGCCGCCCCAGGAGCTTTACGTCCTGACGCCCGAGGAACTGGCCGAGTTCGCGCTCGTCACGCCTCCGCAGGCGCCTGCGGCTTGAGGGAGGTGCGGGGCGCGATGCGCTCCAGCCAGAGCGTAAGCGATCGAAGCGCCGGGTCGCGATAGGTGTCCGTCTCGTTCAGCGTCTCGTGCCGTGCGCCGGGCACGACGCGGGTGGTGACATCGCGCGATCCTGCCCTGCGCAATCGTTCGCCGAGGCGCGCCACGCCCGTGCCCCCATCGGTGGCGGGGTCCGCGCCGCCGCCGAGAAGGTGCACGGGCAGCGCCGGCGGCAGGTCGCAAAGTCCGGCGCTGCCCTTCAGGATCAGCGCCAATATGTCCTCCGCCATAGAGACGGTCGGCGTCCAGCCGCAGAGCGGGTCGGCCAGATAGGCCTCGATCTCGTAACGGTCGTGGCTGAGCCAGTCGGCGGGCGTTCGCCGCTGCGGAACGCTCCGTGCCCAGGTCTCGAAGGTGGCGCGCGCAAAGAGAGCGCTGGCCACGTCCGAGCCCTTCAGGGCTCGCTCCACCTTCAGCGCAAGGCGCCCGAGGCGAACCTGCCGGCCGCCCTCGACATCGGCATTCCACACGCACAGGCCGGCAAGCTCTCCGCCATGCCGGCGCGCGTGGTTCAGGGCAATGAGCCCGCCCATCGAATGGCCGAGAAGGACGACGGGCAGGCCGGGCGCCTCGGCCATCGCGCGCTCGTGCACCAGCCGCGCGTCCTCCAGCACGCGCAATGCCCCGTCGCGGGCGGCGAAGCGGCGCGGCGGGGCCTCTCGCCCGCGTGTTTCGCCGTGCCCGCGATGGTCGTGCGCGAAAACGTGGAAGCCCAGCGCGGCCATCTCTTCGGCGAAGCGGGCATAGCGCAGGGAATGCTCCGCCAGCCCATGATGAACGAGGAGGACGCCGCGTTCGAGAGCGCTCGGCCGGCTGTGCCGGAGCCGAATCATGGCCCCGTCATCTGCCTCCAGCAGATGGGCCTCGTCGAACATTGCCATTCCGTATGCCGCTTATGTGGTCGGAAAGCTTCTCTCGAAGCCTGCCTTGGGAGCATTCTGCGCCAATTTTGTGCGATGTCATAGGCCATGCAGATTGTGGTTGCAGCGCGTCCGGCGAGCGGCAAGAATATGTCGTCCTCGTCTCAAGTCCGGGCCCAAACGACATGATCCGTGCCAAGATGCGCGCTTTCCTCCTTGCCGCCGCCCTTCCTCTCGCAAGCGTCGCGGCGCCTGCCGGCGCGCAGGACCTCACGCCCGTCCGCTTCACGCTGGACTGGCGCTTCGAGGGGCCGGCGGCCGGCTTCCTGCTGGCGCAGGAGCGCGGTTATTTCGAGGAGGCGGGAGTGGATGTCTCCATCGACACGGGCAACGGCTCGCTGGAGGCCATCCCCCGCATCACCACCGGCACCTACCAGATGGGCTTCGGCGACCTGAACGCCCTCATCAAGTTCCTGGACACCAATCCGGACGAGCCGATCGAGGCCGTCCAGATGATCTACGAGAAGCCGGCCTTCGCCATCGTGGGGCGCGCCGACAGGGGCATCGAGGAAGATCCCGCCTCGCTGGAGGGCAAGACGCTGGGCGCGCCGCCGCCGGACGGCGCCTTCGCCCAGTGGGCCGCCTTCGCGCAGGTGAACGAGCTGGACACCGACACGATCACCATCGAAAGCGTGGGCTTTCCCGTGCGCGAGCCCATGCTGGCGCAGGGCGCGGTCGACGCCGTCTTCGGCTTCGCCTTCTCCGTCATCCTGAACCTCAAGGCGCAGGGTGTGGAGGACGACAACATCGTCTCGCTGCTGATGGCCGACCACGGGCTGGACCTCTACGGCAACGCCATCCTCGTCAACACGAACTGGGCGGCGGAGAATCCCGAGGCCGTGCGTGGCGTCCTGGCGGCGCTGACCAAGGGCTTCAAGGATGCGCTGGCCGATCCGCGCGCGGGCGCGGAGGCCGTGCTGCGCGCCAACAACATCCTCGATCTCGAAACCGAGGTGGAGCGGCTCGAGATGGCCAATGCGATGAACATCGCGACCGAGGCGGTGCGCGAGGACGGCTTCGGCGGCATACGCGAGGAGAAGCTCGCCAGCTCCATCGAGCTTCTGAACCTGTCGGTCGGCCTGACCAACCCGCCCGCGCCGGAGCGCATCTTCAACGCCGAGTACCTGCCGCCGGAAGCCGACCGGATGCTGGACTGACCCGCCGGAGCGAAAAGGGGGCCGCCGCGATGACGCTCGTTTCTCTCGACAACGTGGCCCTGACCTATGGCGGGGACGAGGGCACGCTCGCGGTCGACGACCTTTCGCTGAAGGTGAGGCGCGGCGAGTTCGTGGCCGTGGTGGGGCCCTCGGGCTGCGGCAAGTCCACCTTGATGAAGCTCGTCACCGGGCTTCAGCGGCCGAGCGAGGGCGTCGTCATCGTGGCGGGCAAGGAAGTGACCGAGCCCGTCTCCATCGTCGGCATGGCCTTCCAGAACCCGACGCTGCTCCCCTGGCGCACCACGCTCGACAACATCCTGCTGCCGCTGGAGATCGTCCAGCGGCACCGCAAGCGGCTGCGGCGGCACAAGGCCGAATATGTGGCGAAGGCCGAGGCGCTGCTGGCGCTGGTCGGGCTCAAGGGCTTCGGCTCGAAATTCCCCTGGCAGCTCTCCGGCGGGATGCAGCAGCGGGCCAATCTGTGCCGCGCGCTGATCCACGAACCCGAGCTCATCATGCTGGACGAGCCTTTCGGGGCGCTGGACGCTTTCACCCGCGAGGAGCTGTGGGGCGTCATCCGCGACATTCATGCGCAAAAGGGCATCACCATCGTCCTCGTGACCCACGATCTGCGCGAGGCGGCCTATCTGGCCGACCGGGTGCTGGTGATGACGGCCCGGCCCGGCCGGGTGAAGCTGGAGCGGGAGGTGCCCTTCGCGCGCCCGCGCCCGCTGGACCTCATGTATGAGAAGCCCTTCGTGGACCTCGTGCACGAGCTTCGCGCCGAGATCGCCGAAGCGCGGGATGCAGCCTAATGGTTTCGTCAAGCTGCATTCTTGAAGTTTGGGCTGAACGGCGTCCTTGTTTGGAGGATGGCCCAGACGACATTTACGCGCCGCCGTGCGAGGGCGATGACGGCTTGGTTGTGGCGTTTTCCCTCGGTTCTCTTTCGGTCGTAGAAGGCGCGGCTTTCCGGGTCTGCGAGAGCGTTGAAAGCGGACTGGAAGAAGACGCGTTTGAGGGTTTTGTCGCCTCCGGTGGATCGTCGGACGGTTCTGGATTTCCCGGACTGGCGCAGGACGGGAGTGAGCCCGGCGGCGGCTGCGAGTGCATCGGCGGAACGGAATCGGGTGGCCGAGCCGACGCAGGCGATGAAGTCTGCCGTGAGCACGGCCCCCATCCCCGGCAGGCTGCGGATGAGGGCCGCATCAGGGTGGCAATCGAGAAGGAGCTCAAGATCGGCATCGATGCGGTCGCGCTGCGCACGGGCGGCCAGCGCCTCGGTGGCGAGGTCCCTGACCAGTCTGGCGCGGGTTTGGGCGCCGGGCACGTCGATGGCCTGCGCCTTGGCCAGGGTGACGGCCTCTTCGGCCATGGCGTCAGCGCCCCGCATGCGCGGATAGGCTTTCGTGAGCTGGCGTGCGAGGCGTTCGGGCTTGGCGTCGCGCAGCTCGTGCGGAGCGGCGAACAGGCTCAGGAAGACGAGGCCGGCCTTGGTCCTCACGTCGATGCGCCGCTCCAGCGCCGGAAAGAGCGAGGAAGTAAGGTCGCGCAAACGCGCGAGACGTCTGGTCTGATCGACGACGACCTCGCGACGTCGGCCGACGAGCAGACGGATGTCGACGTTGATCTCGGTTTCGACCTCCACCGGCCGCAGGTCCATGCGGGTTCGCGCCAGATCGGCGATGGTCGCGGCGTCACGGGGATCGGACTTGTTCTCGCCGCCGCGTGTTCCCTGCCGGGCTCGGTTGACCGCAAGGCCGGGCGTGTGAACAACCCGGAAGCCCGCTTCGGCCAGCATTGCACAGAGCAGAGTGGCGCAGCCGCCGAGCAGGTCGAGCGCGACCGTGACGCTTGCGGCATCCGGCGCGGACAGTTCGCTGATCAACGCCTCGATGCCTTCCGGGTCGTTCCTGACAGCATGGCTGAAGATGGCCTTTGCGTCCGAGCTGATAGCGCAGGCCCAATGGATGTCCTTGGCGGCGTCGATACCGACGTAAAGGTGCATGCTTTCCTCCCTGATGCGTCCTCCTTTGAGCGGCAACCTTCCCACGCCGTCCTCGCCCTACACAGCGATCAATCGCAGAGCCTAATCAGCGGTCGGGTCAGGTGTGGAGACCGGGCGGTTCTGCCTCCCGAGCCATCGAGGGCGGCCAGCATGATAGCCATACCCGGTCCCCTGCCTTCCGACATCTTCGGTCATAAGAACCGCGCCGAAAAGGCAGATGTCGAAATGCACTTCATTGGTAGGGCCGCGTGAGCAAGGCCTCCACCAAGGAACTGCCCGCCGAAATCCGCGCCGTGGAGGCGAGGCCGAAGCCCGGCACGCCCCGAAAGAAAGGGATCGACTGGATCAAGGTCGCACCCTGGGCCTACACGATCGGGCTGTTCGTGCTCTGGGAAGCGGCGGTGCGGCTGTTCGCTATGCCCGTCTACATCCTGCCCGCTCCCTCGGCGATCTTCGGGGCCATCGTCCGGTACTGGCCGGCGATCTGGACGAACTCGCTCCAGACGCTTTTCACCACGGTGGCCGGCTTCCTGCTGGCCGTCGTCTTCGGGCTCGGGCTGGGGCTCCTCGTGGGGTGGTCCAAGTCGATCTATGCCGGACTCTACCCGTTGATGATCGGCTTCAATTCTATCCCTAAGGTGGCGGTGGTGCCGATCCTCGTCATCTGGTTCGGCATCGGCACGGTGCCGGCCATCCTCACCGCCTTCCTCATCGCCTTCTTCCCTATCGTGGTGAACGTGGCGACGGGCCTTGCCACCATCGAGCCGGAGACCGAGGACGTGCTGCGCGCGCTCGGCGCATCGAAATGGGACGTGATGACCAAGGTCGGCATCCCGCGTTCCATGCCGTATTTCTTCGGCTCCCTGAAGGTCGCGATCACGCTCGCCTTCGTCGGCTCGGTCGTGTCGGAGACCATCGCGGCCAATTCCGGCCTCGGCTTCATGATGTTGAGCGCCCAGTCGCAGTTCAACGTACCGCTGGTCTTCGCCGGCCTCCTGATGCTGGCGATCGAGGGTATCGTCATGTACGCCCTCATGGCGCTTCTGGAGATGCGCATGACGGGCTGGGCGCATCGCTCGGGCCAGCCGCGCTAGCGACTGCGGGCAGAGCGGGGGTATACGCTGGGGCCTCATCCGCTATGGTCCGGCGGATGAAGCCTCTCCTGATCGCCCTCTTCCTCCTCCTGCCCCATGCGGCCCTCGCGCAGGTGCCGATGGTCGGCGCCTTCACCGCCGAGGCGACCTGCGCGGCGACCCCGTCCATCCGCGAGCCGGATCGCAACCCCGGCAATATCGCAACGCAGGCGGGGCGCACCTACGAGTTGATCGGGCGCAACGCCGTGCCCGGCAGCCACTATCTGATCCTGATACCGGAAGCCGAGCCGGAACGCCGCTGGGTCGCCTATGGCTGCGGGCGGGTGGAGGAGGACGGCTCCACCGGGCCGGTCCAGGCCTCCGCGCGCGAGCGTGAGCCCGCGCTCCCGGCCAAGACGCGGCACGACGACTATGTGCTGGCGGTCTCGTGGCAGCCAGCCTTTTGCGAGACGCGAAGGCGGGTGAGCGAATGCCGCGGCGGCGGGCGCGACGATGGGGGCTTCACGCTGCACGGCCTGTGGCCGCAGCCGCGCGGGCGCCAGTATTGCGGCGTGCCGGCGCGGATCGTGGCGGTGGACGAGGAGGGCGACTGGCGAAACCTGCCGCAGGTGGAGATCTCCCCGCGCGTGCGGGCGGAGCTGGCCGCCGCCATGCCCGGCGTCGCCTCCAGCCTCGACAGGCACCAGTGGTGGAAGCATGGCACCTGTTTCGATGGCGAGGCCGAGGATTACTTCGCGCTGTCCGTGCGGCTCCTGTCCGAGCTGAACGAGAGCGCGGTGCGCGAACTGTTCGAGGCGGCCATCGGCTCCGAGCTGTCGGCGCGGGAGATTCGCGCCGTCTTCGACCGTGCGTTCGGGCGCGGGGCGGGCGAGAGGGTGCTGGTGGATTGCGCCGAGATCGACGGGCGGCGGCTCGTGCGCGAGTTGCGCATCGCGCTGGCCGGCCGGCCCGGCGAGGCCTTGGCCGCCATGATCCGAGCCGGCGAGCCTGCCGCGCGCGGATGTCGCGGCGGAGAGGTCGATCCGGGCGGTTTCGAGCGGGGCTGAGGAGCGCCGCATTCTTGAGAAAACCGGCGCGGCAGCCTATCTCCGCGGCGGGCGGACGCGTTCCATTCGCGGCCGTCCTGCGCTAGAAGCGCCCCAACTCATTCATATCAGCGACAACCGGGACGGTTCATGGCTCGCCAGTACATCTATCATATGTCCGACCTCACCAAGGCCTATGGCAACAAGAAGGTGCTGGAGAATATCAACCTCTCCTTCTATCCCGATGCCAAGATCGGCATTCTGGGCCCCAACGGCGCGGGCAAGTCGACCCTCCTGAAGATCATGGCGGGCGTGGACAAGGACTATACGGGCGAGGCCTGGGCGGCTGAGGGCGCCACGGTGGGCTACCTGCCGCAGGAGCCGCATCTCGACGAATCCAAGACCGTGTTCGAGAACGTGATGGAAGGCGTCGCCGACAAGAAGGCGATTCTCGACCGTTACAACGAACTGATGATGAACTACTCCGACGAGACGGCGGAGGAGGGGGCCAAGCTCCAAGACGCGATCGACGCGCAGAACCTGTGGGACCTGGAAAGCCAGGTCGAGATGGCGATGGACGCGCTGCGCTGCCCGCCGGGCGACGCGCAGGTGGGGCCCCTTTCGGGCGGCGAGAAGCGCCGTGTGGCGTTGTGCAAGCTGCTCCTTTCCCGCCCCGACATCCTGCTTCTCGACGAGCCGACCAACCATCTCGACGCCGAGACCATCGCCTGGCTGGAAAAGCACCTGCGCGACTACACCGGTTCCGTCCTGATGATCACGCACGATCGCTACTTCCTCGACAATGTGACGGGCTGGATCCTGGAGCTCGATCGCGGGCGCGGCCTGCCCTATGAGGGCAATTATTCCAGCTATCTGGAGAAGAAGGCCAAGCGCATGACGCAGGAGGGCCGCGAGGACGACAGCCGCATGCGCGCGCTCTCGCGCGAGCGCGAATGGATGCTGCAGGGCGCCAAGGCTCGCCAGTCGAAGTCCAAGGCGCGCATCAAGGCCTATCACGAGCTGGTGGAACTGGCGGAGAACCGCAAGCCGGCCGACGGCAAGATCGTCATCCCCACCGGCGAGCGCCTCGGCAACAAGGTGATCGAGGTGACGAACCTCACCAAGAGCTTCGGCGACCGCGTGCTGATCGAGAACCTCTCGTTCAAGCTGCCGGCCGGCGGCATCGTGGGCATCATCGGGCCGAACGGCGCGGGCAAGTCCACCCTGTTCAAGATGCTCACCGGCGTGGAGAAGCCGGATTCGGGCGAGATCCAGATCGGCGAGACGGTGGATCTGGGCTATGTCGACCAGAGCCGCGACCATCTGGACGCCTCCAAGACCGTCTGGGAAGAGGTCTCGGGCGGCGTCGATATCATGAAGCTCGGCAAGTACGAGATGAACAGCCGCGCCTATGTCGGCAACTTCAACTTCAAGGGCTCGGACCAGCAGCAGAAGGTGGGCACGCTTTCGGGTGGCCAGCGCAACCGCGTGCATCTGGCCAAGATGCTGAAGTCGGGCGCCAACGTCATCCTCCTCGACGAGCCGACCAACGATCTCGATACCGAGACGCTGGCCGCGCTGGAGGACGCGCTGGAGGAATATGCCGGCTGCGCCGTGGTGATCAGCCACGACCGCATGTTCCTGGACAGGCTCGCCACGCACATTCTCGCCTTTGAGGGCGACAGCCATGTGGAGTGGTTCGAGGGCAATTTCGAGGATTACGAGCAGGACAAGATCCGGCGCCTCGGCCCCGAATCCGTCAACCCCAAGCGCCCCACCTACAAGCGCCTGACCCGCTAGGCGCAAGGCAAGGACGCATTTTGTCGAAAAAATGCGTCCTTCATCTTTCCTAATATGTTTAGGCAGCTAAATCACTGATCGGTCGTCACCGGGAAACCCTTCGGTCCTGGTCGGAACTCCGCGTCTCGTGCGCGGTTTCGATCCCGCCCGGTGGGAAACAAGGATCGAGCAGCAGGCAGGATGGATCGACTTACCTTCAGGCAGCTTTTCCACGCCCTGCCGAGCCCACACATGCTTCTCGACCGCGAGTTGCGCTATGTGGCGGCGAACCCGGCCTATGAAACGGCCGTCATGCGCCGCCAGAGCGAGTTGTTGGGGCGCCGAATCGACGAGGCGTTTCCCAACCCGGGCGCTTCCGGAAAGCGCCTGATCTCCTCCCTTCTGAGCGTCATCGAAACGGGCCGGCCCGACACACTGGCCTACATCCCTTACGAGATCCCGGTTCCGGGCGCGCAGGGCTGCGAGTTCGAGACGCGCTACTGGACCGCCGTCCACTCGCCCCTCCTGGACGAGAAGGGCGAGGTCCTCTTCGTCCTGCAGAACACGGTCGACATCTCCGAGCTGGTCAAGCTGCGTGAGGCGGCCACGGTGCCCTTCCGCATCCTGCCGGGCGAACTGGAGCTGATCCAGCGCGCGCGAGAGGCGGAGGAGGCGTATCGTTCCGTCCGCGACACCAGCGCCGCCTTCCGCCGCCTGTTCGAGAACGCGCCGGGCATGGTCGCGGTTCTGCAGGGCGAGCGGCACGTCTTCACCTTCGCCAACGAGGCCTATCAGCGCTTCATCGGCCGCCCCGTGCTGGGGATGCCGATGCGCGAGGCCTTGCCCGAGATGGAAGGGCAGGGCGTTTTCGAGATGCTCGACGAGGTCTTTTACGAGGGAAGGGTTCGCGTACTCCAGGGCTACCGCCTGCTCCTGCGCAGGCAGGGCGACCAGCCGATGGAGGAGACGTTCCTGGATTTCTCCTACCACCCCATTCAGGAAGCCAGCGGAACGATAACCGGCATCTTCGTGCAGGCCTACGAGCGGACGGGAGAGATTCTTTTCCAGCAGCGCCAACGGCTTCTTCTGGATGAGTTGAACCATCGTGTGAAGAATACCCTCTCCACGGTGCAGTCGATCGCGCGCCAGAGCTTTCGCGGGGTGCAGGATCCGGCGCTGGCGCAGCAGGCGTTCGACTCGCGCATCCAGGCGCTTTCCAAGGCGCACGACGTGCTGAGCGACCGCCACTGGGAATCGGCCGAGCTGACCGACATCCTCATGCAGGAGCTGGCGGTCTACGGGGCCGAGCGGGTGACGGCCTCCGGCGCGCTGACGCAGCTCAAGCCGAAGGCCGCCATCGCCTTCGCCATGGTGTTCCACGAGCTTTCGTCCAATGCGTCCAAATATGGGGGGCTGGCCACGCCCGGCGGCGCCGTTTCGGTGGTCTGGTCGCGTTCGAGCGGGCCGGACGGGCGCCTTCTGGTGGAGTGGACGGAGGCCGGCTTCGATACCGGCGAGCTGGCGCTTGTCCCCGGCTTCGGCCTGCGTATGTTGCAAAGGATCATCACTGGCGAACTCGATGGCACGCTGGAGCTTGCTTTTCGCCGCGACGGCCTCATCTGCCGCATCGAAGTTCCGCTGATGGAGGTCGAAACTGTTGCAAGCGTTGATGCAGGCTGAGGCGACGGCTCTGAACGGAGTTCGTGTTTTCATCGTCGAGGACGAAAGCCTCGTCGCAATGCAGCTCGAGGACATGCTCCTCGACATGGGCTGCGCCATCGCCGGCATGGCGATGCGCGTGTCGAAGGCGCAGGAGATGCTCGGCGGCGAGCTGTCCTTCGACGTGGCGATCCTCGACGTCAATATCGGGGGTGAGAAAGTCTATCCCGTGGCCGAGTTGCTGAAGGGCCGGAACGTAGGGATCGTCTTCGCCACCGGCTACGGGCGCAGCGGCGTGCCGGAGGAATGGCAGTTCTGTTCCGTGCTGCAAAAGCCCTATACAGAGGCCCAGGTCGAGGCCGTGCTGCGCGAGGCGCTGCAGGCACGCCGGGCTTAAGGGCCTCAATCTCCGGGTCCTGCGGGCCGCTTTCAGGGAACACGACGCGTGGACCAGTTCGTCAAGTCGTTGATGGAAGACTTCGGGGCGTTCGGCATCGCGCTTCTGATGTTTCTGGAAAACATCTTTCCGCCGATCCCCTCCGAGATCATCATGCCACTGGCCGGCTATCAGGCGGCCACGGGCCAGATGTCCATCGTCTCCGTGCTCGTGGCAGGGACGATCGGCTCGCTTCTGGGCATCATCCCCTGGTACTTCCTCGGCTATTTCTTCGGCAAGCAGCGCATCATGGCGCTGGCGGCGCGGTGGGGCCGTTGGATGACGATGACGCCGAAGGATGTCGACACGGCCGATGGCTGGTTTCGCCGGCATGGCTACTGGGCCGTCTTCCTGGGGCGTCTCGTGCCGACGGTGCGCACGCTGATCTCCGTTCCGGCCGGGCTGGCTCGCATGCCGTTCGCGCTCTTCCTCGCCTTTTCCGCCATCGGCACCGCCATCTGGACGGCCGGGCTTGCCCTGGCAGGCTACCTCCTCGGACAGAACTACGAGCTGATCGACGCCTATGTCGGCCCGGTCTCGAACGCGGTCATCATCGGCATCGTGGCGCTCTATATCTACCGCGTCGTGACCTTCAAGCCCGCGCCGGCGAGGGACGACGGCAGGGCGTGAGCCCGGCGGCGCACCGTCCGGCCCGCAAGATCAGGGGGCACGTCACCGCCACCCTGCGCACCATGGGCAAGGGCTTCGAAACCGAGCCGGTGGACGGGCTGGACCTGACCTTCGCGGGGATCGGGACCGACCGGCATGGCGGCCTCACCCGCCGCACCGGCGGGCGCGAGCCCTGGTACCCGCGCGGCACCGAGATCCGAAACGAGCGGCAACTATCGATCCTGGCGCCGGAAGAACTGGCCGAAATCGCGCAGGCGCTGGGCCTGGACACGCTGCCGGCCGGCTGGATCGGGGGCAACCTTGTCCTTCAGGGCATCGCGCGCCTCAGCCGGCTGCCGGCGCGCACGCTCCTGTTCTTCGAAGGCGGTGCCACGCTCAAGATCGACGGCGACAACAGCCCCTGCCGCGCGGCAGGGCGCGCCATCGCGCGCCACCACAGCGAGCGGGCAGGGCTCGACCTCGACTTCGTGAGGGCCGCAAGGCACCGGCGCGGGCTTGTGGCGTGGGTGGAAAAGCCCGGCCGCATCGTTCCGGGCGAGGCGTTCGAGGCGCGGCTTCCCGAGCAGTGGATCTATGAGTAAGAGGATGCCTGCCTGATAGGCATGGCTGGCATGCAGGCAGGCGGGTAGCTCGAAAGCTTTGGAGCGGCTATTTTTTCCTTCGATACACGTCGCAAGGAGAATCCCCATGGTGATGAGCCGGATCAAAGAAGTAAGCGGACGTGCATTCAAGCGTCTGGTGGAAGCGCGAGAAGAGCAGGCCCGCCGCCTGATCGAGCTGCACCGCCCATCGAACCGCGACCGTTTCTAGACTATACAAAGCCGGCCTTCGCTGAAGGGCCGGCTTTTGCTTTTGGTGCCGCGCATTTTCTCGGGCCCGATCATAGATCGTCCGTTTCTCTGGCGTCTTCCCCGGGTTCGGAGACGAGTTGGCGGGTTGCGCCCCAGCGGTCCAGCACCGCATTGACCTCATCCAGCACGAAAAAGCGTGCTTCGTCGCGTTCATACCCCTCGTCCCGCAACGTGTCGTAATCCGTATAGCGATGGCGGATATGGGCCAGTGTCGCGAGCCAGAGGGCCGCCTCGGGCGAAAGCCCGCGCATGTGCCGCGCGCCCGCCGCCGAGCGGATGGCCTGCGCATCGAAATAGGGCGCGCGCGGGATGGTCGCCGTCAGGGCGCGCGCCACTGCCTTTTGCCGCTGCGTCGTCATCGTCGCTCCTCTCCGGCTCGCGGCCGCCTCTCTTGCCAAGCGCTTCGATCACACATAAACATATCCTTATGTGATCTGGGAGGCTTTGGTGGCGGCGACATTTGCGTTCGATGATACCGTGGATCGGCTGAAGGCGCTTGCCGAGCCGACGCGGCTTCGTCTCGTCGCGCTCCTTGCGTGCTCGGACCTCACCGTGACCGACCTCGTCTCGATCCTGGGGCAGTCGCAGCCGCGCATCTCGCGCCATCTGAAGCTTCTCGTCGAGACGGGCGTCCTCACGCGCTATCAGGAGGGGGCCTGGGCCTATTTTCGGCTGGCGGAGGACGCGGGCTCCAGCGGCCTCGCGGCGGCCGTTCTGGCCCAACTCTCGCGCCACGACCCGGTTCTGGAGCGCGATGCGGAGAAGCTGGAGGCGGTACGGCGCCAGCGCGCGGAGCGGGCGGCGGAGTACTTCGCGCGCAATGCTGAGCGCTGGGACCGCATCCGCTCCCTGCACGTGGCCGATGCCGAGGTGGAGGATGCGCTCCTCGCCGCCCTCGGCCGGGGGGTCTTCGAATCCGTTCTCGACATCGGAACCGGCACCGGCCGTATGCTGGAGCTTTTCGCGCCCCACGCCGCGCGGGCCGTGGGGGTGGATGCCTCGCGCGAGATGCTGGCGCTGGCGCGGGCCAAGCTGGACGCGGCCGGCCTGTCGCGCGTCTCCGTGCGGCAGGGCGATGCGTATCACCTGCCGTTCGAGCCCGGCAGCTTCGACCTCGTGCTGCTGCACCAGGTGCTGCATCATCTCGACGACCCGGCCGAGGCGGTGCGCGAGGCGGCCCGCACGCTGGAGCCGGGCGGGCAATTGGCCATCGTCGATTTCGCCCCCCATGCGCAGGAGTTCCTGCGCCAGGAGCATGCCCATCTGCGCCTCGGCTTCTCGCAGGCGGCGCTGGCCGGCTTCCTGGAGGGCGCCGGCCTCTTTGCCGAAACGAGCCTGTCGCTCGAGGCGCCGGGCGAGGGGCAACTGACCGTCACCATCACTGTCGGCCGGCTGGCCGGCATCTCCCGCTCCGCACTGCGCAAGACCGCCTGAGGAACCTTCATATGAGCCAGAAGCGCCTGCGTCAGGGCGGCATTTCCGCATCCTTCGAATTCTTCCCGCCCAAGTCGGCGGCGATGGAGGAGAGTCTCTGGGCCTCCATCCAGCGCCTGGCGCCGCTGGGGCCGAGCTTCGTTTCCGTCACCTATGGCGCGGGCGGCTCGACGCGCGAGCGCACGCACCAGACCATCGCCCGCATCCTCAGCGAGACGGCGCTGAAGCCGGCCGCCCACCTCACCTGCGTCGATGCCTCGCGCGAGGAGGTGGACGATGTGGTGCGGCAGTATCGGAGCACGGGCGTGCGGCATTTCGTGGCCTTGCGCGGCGACATGCCGGGCGGCGCAGGCGCGCCCTATCGGGCCCATCCGCAAGGCTACCGCAACGCGGTGGACCTGACGGCGGGCCTCAAGGCCATCGACCCCGATTTCGAGATTTCCGTCTCCGCCTATCCGGAGAAGCATCCGGAAAGCCCGGATTTCGCTACGGATATCGACCTCCTGAAGCGGAAGGTGGACAATGGCGCCACGCGTGCCATCACCCAGTTCTTCTTCGACAACGACACCTATGAGCGCTTCGTGGAGCGGGTGCGCAAGGCGGGGGTCTACGTGCCCATCGTGCCGGGCATCGTGCCGATCCACGACTTCACCAAGGTGGCCCGCTTCTCGGCCGCCACCGGCGCCAGCGTTCCCACCTGGCTGGCCGAGCGCTTCGCCGGGCTGGAGGACGACCCGCAGACGCGCGCCCATGTGGCCGCCGCCGTCTGCGCCGAGCAGGTGCTCGACCTCGTGGAGCGGGGAATCTGCGATTTCCACTTCTACACGATGAACCGCGCCGATCTCGTCTATTCGATCTGCCACATTCTCGGCCTGCGCCCACGGGACGAGGCGAAGCAGCAATCCGCCGCCGCCTGAGGGACAGGGCACCCAAATGCAAAAAGGCCGGGCGAAGCGCCCGGCCTTTCTTTTCGTGTCACCACATTCAAGGGCGAGGCGCGCCGGGTTCTCTCCGCTTAGGAGATGACCCCGACGATCAGGGCGCCGACAAAGACAAAGGCAGCACCGGTCAAGAGAAAATTCAGCGAACGCGTAATTTCCATCCAAAGGCCTCCTCGTCACGAACTGTTACAGTGTTAATCAGTCTTGAAACTTCGTAAAGGCCCGAACGTTGCGCGACGGTGGAGGAAATGTGTCGAATTCTTCCAAAGGACTGATTTTCAAGAGAAAGATTTTGTCGGCTCAATGTCATTTGGGCCGGGACAGGAGGCCCTCAAGCCAGCTTGCGAGGGCCAGCGCCTGCCCATCCCGCCCAAAACGTGCCACGACGGACAGGCCGAGCGGGCGCCCGTCCGAGGCGCGCAGGCCCGGAACGCTGACGCAGGGATTGCCCGTCAGCGTCCACAGGCGGTTCATCACCGGGTCGCCGGTAGAGGCCAGCGATGCGGGGGCGGGGCCCAGGGCGGAGGGGGCGAGGAGAGCATCCACCTCCCCGAACAGGGCGGTAACGGCGCGGCGCGCCTGCCGGGCCGTGCGGCGGGCCTCGTCATAGGCCGCCGGCTCGATGGCCGCGCCCTTCTCCAGCGCCTCGCGCAGCCTCGGGCTCAATTCATCGGCGTGCAGGCGCCGCTCATGGGTCAGGGAGAGGGCGCTCTCATAAAACTGGATCGTTTCCTGCGCCTGCCTTGCCCTTGCCAGCGCGGCCGGCTCCTCGATCTCCACCAGCCTCGCGCCGGCGCGCTCGGCCAGGCGGGCGGCCGTCTCCCATGCCTCGCGCATCGCCGGCTCGATCCGCCCGTCCACCGCCGAGCGGTAGAGGCCGAGCCGTAGCGCGGGCACGGCGTCCTGTCGCACCGAGAGGGGCCGGCCCGACAATCTCTCGGCCAGCATCGCGACATCGGCGACAGTCGCGGCGAAGAGGCCGGCGGTATCCAGCGTCCAGGCGGAACACTTCATGCCGACGGTCGGCAACAGGCGGAAGCTCGGCTTGAAGCCGGCGACGCCGCAGAAGGCGGCGGGCCGGATGACGGAGCCGGCCGTCTGCGAGCCGAAGGCGCCGGCCACCATGCCCGCCGCGACCGCCGCGGCCGAGCCGGAGGAGGAGCCTCCGGGCGTATGGCCCGGGGCGGCCGGATTGCCGGTGGCCGCCGGCTGAAGGAAGGCGAATTCGGTGGTGACGGTCTTGCCCATCACGGCCGCGCCGGCCGCGCGCGCCATGGCGACGAGCACGGCGTCGGACGAGGGGCGGAAGCCTGCGTGGATCGGCGAGCCGTAGGCGGTGGCCATGTCGGCGGTGTCGAAGATGTCCTTGATGCCGAGGGGAACGCCTGCCAGCGGCCCCGATGCCTTGGCCGCGGCGCCAAGGCTCTCGGGCGGGGCGAGAGTGGCGAAGGCGCCGATCCCGCCATCCACCGCCTCGATCCGTTCCATCGCGCGGGCGATGGAGGTGGCGGGGGACAGGCCGTTCTCGATCCCGGCCAGGAGTTCGATGAGGCCGAGCGGCGCGAAATGGCTCATGAGGTTTCTCCGAAATGCTGCCCTACTTTGCAGATCGGACATCGTCCTGCTACCCGCACGGGCTAGAGGATCGACATTGGCGGCCAGACGAGGGCTCTTCATCTTGCAGAAATTCTCCAACGCCACCGAGGCGGCGCTGACGCTGCGCCCGGATGTGCCGGTCTACTGCTTCCGCCCCCAGGTGCTGACGGCGGACGCGAAGAGCTTCATGGAGGCTTTTCCGGGCCGCACGGCCTATGCGGTCAAGACGAATGGCGAGCCGATGGTTCTGGAGACGCTGGCCAAGGCCGGCGTCGATCTCTTCGACGTGGCCTCGCCCGGCGAGTTCGCGGCCGTGCGGGCCGTCGCGCCCAAGGCCGAGATGCTCTACATGCATCCCATCAAGGCGCAGTCCGACATCCGCCTCGCGCTGGAAACCTACGGCATCCGGGTGATGAGCCTGGATCATGAGGACGAGGTGGCCAAGATCCTGCGCATCGTGCGCGCGCTCGATCTCGACCCGGCCTCGATCACGATCTTCGTGCGGATACAGACCAAGGGCCATGCGGCCTATGAGCTGTCCAAGAAGTTCGGCGCCGCCCCCGCCCATGCCGTGGAACTGCTCCAGCGTTGCCACCGCATCGGCTTCAAGGTCGGGCTGTGCTTCCATGTCGGCTCGCAGATCGAGGACCCGGAGACCTACGAGCGCGCGCTCGCCTCGGCCGACTGGGTGCGCAACCGCGCCGACGTACCGCTGGCGGGCCTCGATGTCGGCGGCGGCTTTCCGGCCGAATACGGCCACGACCCCCGGCGCAAGAAGCCGCAGATGCCCGGGCTCGGGCAGATCATGTCGCGCCTGCGCTCCGACATTCAGGATTGGGGCTTCGCCGACATGCCGCTGGTGGCGGAGCCCGGCCGTGTGGTCGTGGCGCGCGCCTTCTCGCTCATCGTGCGCGTGCTTCTGCGAAAAGGCCGGCGCCTCTACATCAACGACGGCATCTGGGCGTCCCTGTCCGATTCATGGACGGGCAAGATCACGCTGCCGGCACGGTTCATCCCCGATCCCGCCCGCACCCGGCGCACGGGCAATCCCGGCACGATCAGCGCCTTCCGCGTCTGCGGCGCGACCTGCGATTCGGTCGACATCCTCTCGCGCCCCTTCTGGCTGCCGGAGACGGTGGACACAGGTGACTGGATCGAGATCGGCCATATCGGCGCCTACTCGCTCTCCTTGAGAACGCGCTTCAACGGCTTCTATCCCGACACCTTCGTGGAGGTGGAAACACCCTTCGGCGAGGCGGAAGGCTATGCGAGCCTCGAGACAATGGCGGATTGACGGGGCCTGCTCGGGGGCTTCTCTCACTCGATCCGCAATGGAAACGCCTTGGCATGGATCCCGGATCAAGTCCGGGATGACCAGGGGCGAGAGGAGGTGGACACGCGGTAAGGGGCCCCGAGCGTACCCAATTGCTGACGGGGCGCTGGGCGGGAAGCGCAAGAGGCCGGGAAGCGATGATTCGCCTCAGCTCTTTTGCGGCGTCACGTCCTTCATCCGGGCGTAGAAGGCGTCCCGGTCGTAGTCGAAATGGTCGAGGATGATCGCGACGTTGCGCTTGTGGGCCTTGAAGTAGACGTCGAACACGGTGCCGGCCACGGGCATGGCGCCGAACAGGGCGTCGATGCCGAGATTGCCGACCATGCGGGCGATCTTGGTATAGGGGAGGCCGAGCTTGCGCGCTTCGTTGACGATCACGAGGCCCATGCCTGCCGCGATCGAGTCGCCGATGGCCGGAAACAGGCTGATGAGCGCGTCCGCCCCGAAGCGGATGTTGGTTCCGGGGATTCGGAAGGCGGTGTCCATCATCTTCGCGAAGCGCGCCAGCCGCTCCAGCCGCCGCATCTTCTCGGCATGGGAGAAGGTGGCATCGTCGAAATAAGCGCGGTCGAAATCGGCTGCGGTCATGGCGGGCGCGTCCCTCGTCTCGGGCCGGCCGGACAGGGGCGTCCGGCTCGGCTTTCGATATGGGGAGGGCAAGGCGCCGCTTGAAGAGGCGCGCTTGCCGAGCCGGGGCAGGTGGGGCGTCAGTTGAGCGCCGCGAGAAGCTCGGCCGTGGGCCAGGCGTCGGCCGGCAGGCCAAGGCGGAGTTGCTCGGTACGCACCGCCGCGCGCGTGCCCGCGCCGAGAATGCCGTCGATCTTGCCCACATCGTGGCCGCGCGCCTGCAGGCGCTGCTGGAGCCGCACCATCTGGTCCGCGTCGAGGCCGGGACGCGGGTTGCCGGCCGTCACGCGCGGCGCGCCGTCGAGCCGGGTGGCGAAGTAGGCGGCCGAGAGCGTGTAGATGAGCGAGTTGTTCCACTCGATATAGATGTCGAAATTCGGGAAGGTGAGGAAGGCCGGCCCGCCCGCGCCCTGGGGCAGCACGATGGAGGAGGGCAGGTTGTCCCGCTCCAGCGCCGATCCGTCCGCCTTCGTCACGCCGAGCTCGGCAAAGGCGCTGCGCGGCTCGCGCGAATAGACGGCGGCGCGCTCCAGCGGGAAGTTCTGCGGCAGGCGCACCTCCTCGATCCAGGGCTCGCCGCGCCGCCAGCCGAGATTCTGGATGAACTTGCCGGTGGTGAACAGCGCGTCCGCCCGGTCGCGGATGAGGTCGATGCGCCCGTTATTGTCCGCGTCGGTGCCGAAGCGGATATAGTCCTCTGGAAGGAGCTGCGTCTGGCCGAGCTCGCCGGCCCAGGCGCCGCGCATCTGCGAAGGCTCCAGATAGCCCAGATCGACCAGCCGGATGGCGGCGATCAGATGCGGGCGGAAGAGCTCCGGGCGGCGGCAATCATGGGCCAGCGTGGCAAGGGCCGGCAGCGTCTCGAAATCGCCCAGGAACCCGCCGAAATCCGTCTCCAGCCCCCAGAAGGCGGTGAGGACGGCACCCGGCACGCCGGTTTCGGCCTCGATGCGCCGGAAGAGGTCGGCGTTGCGCTGGAGCTCCTGCCGGCCGCGATCCAGCCGGTTTTGCGAGATCATGCGGTCGGCGAAGGTGAGCCAGGCCTGCTGGAACACGCCCTGCGCCCGGTCGCGCTGGAGAACGCGCTGGTCGATGCGAAGGCCGGTGGTCGCGCGCCGCACCGCGTCCTGCGACATGCCTTGCGCGATCGCCTCGGCGCGCACGCCCTCCACGAACTGGCCGAAATCCCCGCCGCACTGCGCGCCCTGCGCGAAGGCGCCGGCGGTGCCGGTCAGAAGGATGGCGGCGGCGGCGAGCATTCCGGCGGGTTTCATGGGGCTTGTGGTCCTCGAACTGTCTGGGGGCGCGATCTGCGCCCGTCGCACAGCTTCGAAGAGCGCGGCAAGATGGCTCTTTCAAGGATCAGCGGCGGGCCGTGCGCAAAAGCGGGCGGTGAGCGTCCAGCCAGCGCTGCCAGTCGCGCTCGCTTCCCGAAAAGGCGTTGCGGTCCACCGGGCCGCGCACCCCGGCGACAGTGCCCGATTCGGTGTACTGCCAGAAGTGGAACTCGCGGTCCTCGTAGACATTCGAGGGGTGGTCGCGCACGGCGCGCAGCCAGAACTGCTCGCCCGCGAAGGCGCCGACCATCCGCTCGCGATGCACGTCGATGGGCACGTAGATGATGGGGCGCACGCCGTAATGGCGCTCCAGCGCGTCCATGAAGGCGTTCATCTCGCGCTTCATCTCGGCAAGGTCCGGGCGGCGCGTGCAGGTGGGCGAGAAGGGCGTCCATTCCACGTCGAGCACGGGCGGCAGCGCCTCGGGGTCGCGCGGCACGTTCTGGATGAACCAGCGCGCCTGCTCGATGCCCGGCCGGCACCAGTAGAAGAAGTGATAGGCGCCGCGCGGCACGCCCGCCTCGCGCGCCGCCTTCCAGTTCTCCATGAAGCGGTCGTCCAGCATGTCGCCGCCCTCGGTGGCCTTGATGAAGGCGAAGGCCGTGCCGTCGGCGCGCGCGGCGCGCCAGTTGATCGTGCCCTGGTACTTGGAGACGTCGATGCCGTGGACGGGATAATGGTGCGGCCTGGTGCCCGAGAGATGCGCCATGCGGAACGGGGCGAGAGAGGAGGGCGCGGGATAGCCGAGCCCGAGGTCTCGCGCGTCGAGCGAGGCGCTGGAGCAGGCGGCGAGCGTTGCGAGCGCCAGCGCGCCGAACAGCGTGGCCAGCTTGCGGCCGGGCAGGCCCCTTGCGGCTCCGAAACCTGTTCCCATCATGCGCCGCCCATCCCCCGCCGTGCCGAACGGCGAACCTGCCCCAAACCGCTTGCCCCGGCCTTGCGGCAAGGTCGCGCGTTTCCATTCGCGCCCATCGGGGGTAGATAGCCGTGAGCCCTCATGCATCAGAAAGAGACCGATTTGCAGGTGATGTCCATCCTCTCCGCCCTCGGCACCCTCGTGCGCGACCTCGTCGCGCAGGGCGTGGCCAGCGCGGAGGCCATCGTGGAGCGGGTGAAGACGCTGTATGGCGGCGACCGCGAGACGCGGCGGCGCGTGGCGTTCTCCGTCGCCATGATCGCCCTTTCGGCCAAGATGGCCAAGGCGGACGGCGTGGTGTCGCAGTCGGAGGTGGACGCCTTCCAGCGCATCTTCGTCATTCCCCCGCACGAGGTGCGCAACGTCTTCCGCCTCTACGACCTCGCCAAGCAGGACACGGCGGGCTTCGAGGCCTATGCGGCGCAGATGGCGAAGCTTTGCGAGGCGCAGGAGGGCGAGCAGAGCCTTCTGGTGGACGTTCTGGACGGCCTCTTCCACGTGGCGGGGGCGGACGGGGTGGTGCATGAGCGCGAACTCGCGTTCCTGCGGCGCATCGCGGATATCTTTGCCCTCTCGCAGGCCGAATTCGCCCAGATCGAGGCGCGGCACGTGCGCGGCCGGGCCGGGCGGGCCTTCGCCATCCTCGGCGCCGAGCCGGACGATCCGCCCGAGGAGGTGCGGCGCAAATATCTGAAGCTCGTGCGCGAGAACCATCCCGACAGGCTGGCCGCGCGGGGCGTTCCGCAGGAGTTCATGGCCATCGCCACCGAGCGGATGAAAGCGATCAACGAGGCGTGGTCCACCGTTTCGAAGGCCGCGCCCGCCGTATGACGCCCGATAGCCACCTCGTTTCCGAATGCCGCCCCTCGCCCAACCACGATGAACGCAGGGACGGGCAGGTGCCCGCCATCCTGCTGCTTCACTATACGGGCATGAAGACGGGCGAGGCCGCGCTCGAACGGCTCTGCGACCCGCAGGCAGCCGTCTCCAGCCATTATCTGGTGGAGGAGGACGGGCGCGTCTTCCAGCTCGTTCCCGAGGCGCGGCGCGCCTGGCACGCGGGCGAGGGGGCGTGGCACGGGGCGCGCGACGTGAATTCGCGCTCCATCGGCATCGAGATCGTCAATCCCGGCCATGAGCACGGCTATCGCCCGTTTCCAGCGCGGCAGATCGAGGCCGTGATCGAATTGTGCAAGGATTGCGTCGCTCGCTGGGCCATCCTGCCGCAAAACGTCCTCGCCCATTCCGATACCGCGCCCGATCGCAAGCAGGATCCGGGCGAATTGTTTCCGTGGGATCAACTTTCCGCCGCCGGCGTCGGGCTTGGCCTTGCGCCGGTTCCCATCGCAGGCGGGCGGTTCCTTTCGCCGGGCGAGCGCGGCCAGCCGGTCGAGGCCTGGCAGGGCCTTCTGGCGGCCTTCGGCTACAGCGTGCCGATCGACGGACTCTACGGGGAAGAGACGCGCCTGGCGACGCTTGCCTTCCAGCGTCACCACCGGCGCGAACTGGTGGACGGCGTTGCCGATCTCTCCACCATCAAGACCCTCCACGGCCTGCTGACGACCATAGCCGATAAGATATGAGAATTCCTTCGGGTCAGCGGGTTCCATGGGATTTTGTGACACGCTGTAACATCGCGTGATCCCGGCGACACATTGACGGTCCCTTTCCCCGCCACAAGCCCAGCCGTCGCGGCGGCGTATTTGGCGCGACGGGGATTTCAGATACGAGGGCGCGCCCGAGGGGGGTGCCCGCCATTGACAGGAAGACAATGACAAAACTGCCTGCCGTGGCTTTCGCCGCGATGATGACGCTCGCCTCCATTCCAGCCGCGTCCGCCGACACGGCCTCCTCCACATCCACCGCGCCCGTCGGGGAGCCCGTGCTGACGCAGACGGCCGGGACGCCGTTCGACGACCTGCCCTTCGCCGAAATCATCGCTAAGGAGGCAAAGGCCGCCGGCGTGCCGGTGGAGCTGGCCCATGCGGTCGTCTTCATCGAGAGCAGCTACCGGGCGGACGTGACGGGGAGCGCCGGGGAAGTGGGACTGATGCAGATCAAGCTGGCGACCGCGCGCGACATGGGCTTTCGCGGCAGCCGCAAGCAGCTCTACGATCCGGCCACCAACATCCGCTACGGCATGAAATATCTCGCCGGCGCCAAGCAGCGCGGCGGCGGCTCGGTCTGCGGTACGATCCTGAAATACAATGCGGGGCACTACGCCAAGCGCTCCAACCCCACCTCGCGCCGCTATTGCGAGCGGGTGAAGCTGCAACTGGCGAGCTACTGACGGCGCGCCGCCCGCCCGAAGTGGCGGCGCCGGCTTGACATCGGGGCGGCCAGCCCCGATGGGTCGCCCCGTCAGCCGGCCGGGCGGCCGCTCCCGTCATATGCCGAAAGGCGGCGGGGGAGGAAAGTCCGGGCTCCACGGAGAGACGGTGCCGGGTAACGCCCGGCGGGGGCGACCCCAGGGAAAGTGCCACAGAAAACAGACCGCCCCGTTCATCGGGGTCAGGGTGAAACGGTGGGGTAAGAGCCCACCGCGCGACCGGCAACGGAAGCGGCACGGCAAACCCCACCGGGAGCAAAACCGAATAGGAACGACGCGGCGGGAAACCGCCAGCCTTCTCCGGGCCGGTCGTTCGGGTGGGTTGCTCGAGGCGCGGCGCAAGCCCCGTCCCAGAGGAATGGTCGCCCTGCGGGCCCTCGGGCTCCGCAAGACAGAACCCGGCTTACAGGCCGGCTGACGCTCTGCCTCGCCTTTCAGTCTTTCGAAAGTTTTCGCTGCTTATGGCCGCGCATGGGAATACGCCCCACGCCGAAAAGCGGCTGGCTGCTAATGCGTTGTTTCAAGACGATTTTGGCCCGCGGGGAGGGGCGATGCGGCGGTTCTCTGTCGTGAATTCGCGATCCAGCGATCCCCATTCAGATAGCTGATATCATTCATCTTTTTGTTTAATCAGGTGTCGGCCCTCGAGGCGCCTGGGCGCCGTCCAGTGGGGCGTTGTCCCATTGACCCCCATGCTGGCCCATGCTACCCCTGAAAGCACAAATCGGGCGCTCCTCGCGGGTGCCGTTTCAATGAACACGCAAGTCTTGGTCCGCTCGTTCGAGCGGGCGGTTCGGGTGCCCTCCCAGGCTCCCGTCCGGCGAAGCTTTGCGCATGTTCGGGCGCACGAGGGCTGCATGGATCGCAGCGCGGGACAGGGGGCAGGCGCGGCGGTCGATGGAGCGGTTTCTCTCCAGCGCTATCAACTCGATCGACGCCAAGGGCCGCGTTTCGGTTCCCGCCGGCTTCCGGCAGGTGCTCACCAAGCGCGGCTTCCGCGAGCTCTACGCGCTCCAGTCCATCGGCCATCCGGCCATCGATGTCGGGGGCATGGATCTCCTGGAGCGATACGAGAGCCGCATGGCGCAGGAAGATCCCTTCAGCGAGGCTTTCGCGGACATGTCGCTCTTCGCCTATGGCGACGGCGCCTTCCTCAAATTCGATGCCGAGGGGCGCATCACGGTGACGGACTTCATCCGCTCGCACACGGGCATCGCCGACAAGGTCGTGTTCGTGGGGCGCAACGACTTCTTCCAGCTCTGGGAGCCCTCGCAATTCGAGGCGCACCGTGCCCAGGCGCGACAGCGCCTGCTCGCGATGCGTGCGAGCGGCTCCCAGCAGGGCGCACCGGAATGATGGCGGGCAACGGCGAGGCTTCACGCCCGGCCGGTGGCGGACCTGCCCGGCACATTCCGGTGCTCCTGCCCGAGGTTCTGGACGCGCTCGGCGCGGCGGGCGGCGAGACGGTGGTGGACGGCACCTTCGGGGCCGGCGGCTATTCGCGCGCCATCATGGAGCGCGGCGCGAGCGTCCTCGGCATCGATCGCGACCCGACCGCCATCGAGGCCGCGCGCCCGCTCGTGGAGGAGATGAAGGGCCGCCTGCGGCTCGTGCGCGCCCGCTTCGGCGAACTGGACGCGGTGGTGCGCCGGGAGGCGCCCGAGGGCCGCGTGGACGGCGTGGTGCTGGATATCGGCGTGTCCTCCATGCAGATCGACACGGCGAGCCGGGGCTTCTCCTTCCAGAAGGAAGGGCCGCTCGACATGCGCATGGGCGCCGACGGGCCGAGCGCGGCCGATGTGGTGAACCACCTGAAGGCCGGCGACCTGGCGCGCGTCCTTTCGTTTCTGGGGGAGGAGCGGCAGGCGGGGCGCATCGCGCGAGCCATCGAGGCGCGGCGCGCCGAGCGGCCGTTCGAGACGACGCTGGACCTCGCCGCGCTGGTCGGCCGGGTCGTGGGGCGCAAGCCCCAGGACAGGATCGACCCCGCCACGCGCACCTTCCAGGCGCTGCGCATCTACGTCAACGACGAACTGGGCGAGCTGGTGCGCGGCCTTGCCGCGGCCGAGCGCGTGCTGCGGCCGGGCGGCCGGCTGGTGGTCGTCACCTTCCATTCGCTGGAGGACCGGATCGTCAAGCGCTTCATCAGGGAGCGCTCCACCGCACCGGCGGGCTCGCGGCATTTACCGGATGTTCAGCACGTTGCCCCCACATTCGAGGCCCGCAACAAGGCCGTCGCGGCGAGCGAAGCGGAAGCCTCCGCCAATCCGCGCGCGCGCTCGGCCAAGCTGCGGGCCGCTATCCGAACCGACGCCGAGCCGCGTGGGGGAGGGAGCGGCGAGAGCCCCTTCGACCTTCCGCCGCTGGCGGAGCTGCCGCAATCTCGGGTGACGCGCTGATGCTGAAGACGGTGGACATCGTACTGGTGGCGATCATGCTCTGCGTGGCCGGATGGACGTTCGGCACCAAGCACGAGGCCGAGCTGATCGAGGAGCGGCTGCGCGTAGTGGAGCGGCAGATCGCGCAGGAACGCGACACCATCTCGCTCCTGGAGGCCGACTGGGCCCTGCTCGACCAGCCGTACCGCCTGCAGCGGCTGGCGGACGCCTTCGCCGAGGAGCTGGGCCTGGCGCCGCTGGAGCCCGAGCAGGTGGTGGCGCCCGACGAATTGCCGGCCGAGCCGGTGCGTCTCTCTCCCGAACAGCAAAACCTTATCGGCGACCTTGCCGACGCATCGCGGAGTTCTGCTCGATGAACGTGCTTTCCGGCCTGATCGGCAAGCTTCGCGGCACGCTGGCCGCGCGCCGCGCTCCCAGCGAGGAGGCGCCCTGCGGCCTTCGCCGCCGCCGGCGTGCCGAGCCGCCCCGCAACCGGCCCCGCTTCGTCATCGCGGTGGGCCTGTTCTGCGTGGTCTACGCGGTGATCGGCGGGCGGCTGGTGGTGTGGGGCGTGGAGCCGGACCAGCAGTCCGTCTATCGCGGTCTCGCGCAGGGGCCGGCCTCGCGCCCGGAACTGATCGACCGCAACGGCGAGACGCTGGCCATCGACATCCGCTCGGCCTCGCTCTTCGCCGAGCCGCGCCGCATCGTGGATGCGGACGAGGCCACCGAGGCGCTCATGTCCGTTCTGCCGGACCTCAACCCGAGGACGCTGCACACGCGCCTTTCCAGCAATGCGGGCTTTGCCTGGCTGAAGCGCGAGATCACGCCCCGCCAGATGCAGGAAATCCATTCCCTGGGCATTCCGGGCATCGGCTTCCGCACGGAGAAGCGCCGCTTCTATCCGGGCGGCAACACCGCCTCGCATGTCGTGGGCCATGTCAATGTCGACAATCAGGGCATTGCCGGCATGGAGAAATATGTCGACGATTCGGGCTACCGCGCCATCCAGGCGGCGGGCCTGGCCTCGGGCGCCGAGCTGGAGCCGGTGCGACTTTCGCTCGACGTGCGGGTGCAGCACATCCTGCGCGACGAGCTGGCGGCCGCCATGGAGCGATACAAGGCCATCGCGGCGGCCGGTGTCATCCTCGACGTGGAGACGGGCGAGGTCGTGGCCATGTCCTCGCTGCCCGACTACGACCCGAACAACCCGGTGGACGCGCTCAAGAAGGAGAACCTCAACCGTGCTTCGGCCGGCACTTTCGAGATGGGATCGACCTTCAAGGCGTTCACCGCGGCGATGGCGCTGGATTCGGGCAAGGTGAAGATGTCCGATTCCTTCGATGCGCGCGGCTCCATCCGCATCGGCGGGTTCAACATCACCGATTTCCGCGGCAAGAACCGCGTGCTGACGCTGCCGGAGGTCTTCATATACTCCTCCAACATCGGCACCGCACGCATGGCGGACGTGGTAGGCATCGAGGCGCACAAGGAGTTCCTGACGCGGCTCGGCCTTCTGACGCGTGTGCAGACCGAGCTGCCCGAGACGGCCATGCCCACCCAGCCGCGCGAGTGGCGCAAGATCAACTCCGTGACAATCTCGTTCGGCCACGGTGTCTCGACGACGCCGTTGCAGACGGCGGTGGCGGCGGCGGCGCTGATGAACGGCGGATACTACATTCCGCCGACCTTCCTGACGCGCACCAAGCAGGAGGCCGACGCGATGAAGGTGCCCGTCCTTTCGCAGAAGACCTCCGACGAGATGCGCTATCTCTTCCGCCTCAACGGCACGGACGGCTCGGGGCGCACGGCCAACGTGCCGGGCTACGACGTTGGCGGCAAGACGGGCACGGCCGACAAAGTGGTCAATGGCCGCTATGCGAGCGGCAAGCGCTTCAACGCCTATCTCGGCGCCTTCCCCATGCGCGACCCGCGCTACATCGTTCTCATCACGCTGGACGAGCCGGAGCGCGCCGAGGGGCAGCCCTTCGCCACCGCCGGTTGGAACGTGGTGCCGGTGACGGGGGCGGTCATCAAGCGCGCGGCGTCCTTCCTCGGCGTGAAGCCCGAGTTCGGCGAGGAGGGCCGTTCGCTTCTCGTCTCCTACTGAAGGCGGCGCCGCCCCGGCGGCGAAGCCTGTGGCAAGCTTGCGTCCCTCGCGCGCCGATCGCCATCCGGGCGGGCGGCGCGCTTCAATCCGGGGGAGCCATGTTCTAGAAGAGCCCGGCCGGACATTCTTTCGCGGCATTTTGCCGGTGCCGATGGGCCGGACAACGATACGGCGCGGACGGACACGGATGAATTTACGCGAGTTGAGCGAAGGGCTGGCGACGGGCGCTGACGACGCCTCGATCGAGATCTCGGGGCTGACGGCCGATTCGCGCGCGGTGCGGCCCGGCTTCCTCTTCGCCGCGCTTGCCGGCACCCGGACCGACGGGGCGCGCTTTGTGGCCGACGCGCAGGCGGCTGGCGCGAGCGCGGTGCTGGCGGCACCCGATACCGTGCTCGAAACCTCGCTGCCGATCCTTCGCGCGCCCGATGCGCGCCGCGCGCTTGCACTGATGGCCGCGCGGCTGGCCGGGCCGCAGCCCGATCACATCGTCGCCGTCACCGGCACCGCCGGCAAGACGTCCGTCGCCGCCTTCCTGCGCCAGATCTGGGCGCGCGCGGGCAAGCAGGCCGCATCCATCGGCACCACGGGCCTCGTTTCCCCGACGCGTACCGAATATGGCTCGCTGACGACGCCCGAGCCCGTGGCGCTCGCCAACCTCCTCGCCGAACTGGCGCGCGAGGGCGTGACGCATGTGTCGATGGAGGCGTCCAGCCACGGGCTGGAGCAGCGGCGGCTGGACGGCTTGACCCTGCGCGCCGCCGGCTTCACCAATCTGGGCCGCGACCACATGGACTACCATGCGAGCGTGGAGGAGTATTTCGCCGCCAAGATGCGCCTGTTCGACACGCTCCTGCCCAAAGGGCGCCCGGCGGTGATCTTCGCGGACGACCGCTGGTCGGGCGCGGCCATCGAGGCGGCGCAGAAGGCGGGCGCCAGCGTGATGACGGTGGGGCGCGAGGGCGGCTTCCTCAAGCTCAAGCGGCTGGAGCACGAGCGCCGCCGGCAGGTCGCGGAAATCGAGGTCGTGGGCAAGCTCCACCGCATCGTCCTGCCGCTGGCGGGCGAGTTCCAGATGTCGAACGCGCTGGTGGCGGCGGGCCTTGCGATCGCCAGCGGCGTCAATATCGAGGACGCGCTTCACGCGCTGGAATATCTGGAAGGGGCGCCCGGGCGGCTCGAGCTGGCCGGCACGACGGCCGCCGGCGTGCCCGTCTACGTGGATTACGCGCACAAGCCTGAGGCGCTGGAGAACGTGCTTTCGGCCGTGCGGCCGTTCACCACCGGCCGCGTCATCGTGGTGTTCGGCTGCGGCGGCGACCGGGACCGGGGAAAGCGCCCCATCATGGGCGGCATCGCCACGCGCCTGGCCGACATCGCCATCCTGACGGACGACAATCCGCGCTCCGAGGAGGCGGCCGCGATCCGCGCCGAGGTACTGGAGGGCGCGCCGGGCGCCGAGGAGATCGGCGACCGGCGGCAGGCCATCCGCGAGGCCATCTCCCGCGCGGGGGCGGGCGATACGGTGGTGATCGCCGGCAAGGGGCACGAGAACGGCCAGACCATCGGGGCGCAGACCTTCCCCTTCAGCGACCACGAGGAAGTGCGCCTCGCCATCGCGGACGCGCCGCGATGAGCGGCGCGCTCTGGACCGGGGCCGACCTCGTCGCGGCGACCGGCGGGCGGCCCGTCGCGGACGTGCCGCACAAGATCTCCGGCATTTCCATCGACAGCCGCACCGTGCAGCCCGGCGAAGCCTTCTTCGCCATCAAGGGCGACCGATTCGACGGGCACGACTTCCTGACGGGCGCGGTGGCGGCCGGGGCGGGCCTCCTCGTCGTCTCCAAGCAGAAGCTGCCGGCGCTCGGCAAGCTTTCCGCGCCGCTCCTGGTGGTGGACGACGTGCTGAAGGCGCTGGAGCGCCTCGCGGCGGCGGCGCGCAAGCGCTCGCAGGCCCGTATCGTCGCCATCACCGGCTCGGTCGGCAAGACCACCAGCAAGGAGGCGCTCGCCCGCGCGCTCGCCCCGAGCGGTTCGGTGCACGCCTCGGCGGCCTCCTTCAACAATCATTGGGGCGTCCCGCTCAGCCTCGCCCGCCTGCCGGCCGAAACGCACTATGCCGTGTTCGAGATCGGCATGAACCATCCGGGCGAAATTCGCCCGCTCGTGAAGCTGGTGCGCCCGCACGCGGCCATCGTCACGCTCATCGCGCCGGCCCATCTCGGCTTCTTCTCCGGGCTTGCCGAGATCGCGCAGGCCAAGGGCGAGATTTTCGAGGGCGTGGAGCCCGGCGGCACGGCCATCGTCAACGCCGACGATCCCTATGGGCAGGCGCTGGGCGAGATGGCGCGCAAGGCCGGCGTCTCGCGCGTGCTGACCTTCGGGGAGGCGGCAGGGGCCGATTTCCGGCTCGGCGCATGGCGGGAGGAGGGCGAGGGCGCGCTTCTCTCCGCCACCATCGCCGGCCATTCGCTCGAGGGGCGGATCGGCACGCGGGGGCGCCATATCGGGCAGAATGTCCTTGCCGTTCTCGGCGCGGCCAGCGTGCTGGGCGCCGATGTCGACGCGGCGGCGGCCGCGCTGGCCGAATGGCGGGCCGGCAAGGGGCGCGGCGAGCGGCGCGAGATCGAGACCGGCGAGGCGCCGATCCTTCTTCTCGACGAGAGCTACAACGCCAACCCCACCTCCATGCGCGCGGCGCTGGCCGTGCTCGGCGACACGCCGCCGGCGGGGGACGGGCGGCGCGTCGCGCTTCTGGGCGACATGCGCGAGCTGGGCGGCCATTCGCGAAAATATCACGTCGACCTCGCCGGCCCCATCGCGCAGGCGCAGGTCGATGCCGTCTTTCTCGTCGGCGACGAGATCCGACCCTTGAGCGGCGCGCTCGGCCCCGCCATCCACTGCGAGTGGCACCGCACCGTGGAAGAGACGCAAGCGGGCCTTGCGGCCTATCTCAAGCCCGGCGACGTTCTCATGGCCAAGGCCTCGAATGCCGTCGGCCTTTCCAAGCTCATCGAAAGACTTCCCATCTTGATCCAGCGCCCGGACGCGCCCGCCCTCGACGCCGACGCGAGCGGGGAGGGCCAGCCGTGCTGACCTATCTCGCCGCCTTCGCCGGAGACGCGCAGATCTTCAACGTCTTCCGCTACATCACCTTCCGCACCGGGGCGGCGATGATCACCTCCTTCATGGTGGTGTTCCTGTTCGGCCCCGCGATCATCGACAATCTGCGTGTGCGGCAGGGGCGGGGCCAGCCGATCCGGGCCGACGGGCCGCAAACCCATTTCAAGAAGGCCGGCACGCCGACCATGGGCGGGCTGATGATCCTGTCCGGCGTGGTGATGGGCACCGTCCTGTGGGCCGATATCTTCAACGTCTATGTCTCCGCCGTCCTCATCGTCACGCTCGGCTTCGGCGCCATCGGCTTCTACGACGATTACCTGAAGGTCACGAAGCAGAGCCACCTTGGCTTCTCGGGCAAGGCGCGGCTGGCGCTGGAATTCGCCATAGCGGGCGCCGCGGCGGTGCTCATCTCCTATGCAGGGGCGGGTGATCTGGCGACGACGCTGACCTTCCCCTTCTTCAAGCAGCTCGTGCTCGACCTCGGCATCTTCTACATCGCCTTCGCCGCCTTCGTGATCGTGGGGGCGGGCAACGCGGTGAACCTGACGGACGGGCTGGACGGGCTGGCCATCGTGCCGATCATGATCGCGGCCGCCGCGTTCGGGCTCATCGCCTATCTGGCCGGCAACGTGAACTTCTCCAACTATCTCCAGATCCACTATGTCGTGGGCACGGGCGAATTGTGCGTGCTGGCGGGCGCGGTGATCGGGGCCGGGCTCGGCTTCCTGTGGTTCAACGCGCCGCCCGCCGCCATCTTCATGGGCGACACGGGCTCCCTCGCGCTCGGCGGCCTGACCGGCACCGTGGCTGTCGCGACCAAGCACGAACTGGTGCTGGCCATCATCGGCGGCCTCTTCGTCATCGAGGCGATGTCCGTCATCATCCAGGTCGTCAGCTTCAAGCTCACGGGCAAGCGGGTGTTCCTGATGGCGCCGATCCACCACCATTTCGAGAAGCTCGGCTGGACGGAAAGCCAGGTGGTGGTGCGCTTCTGGATCATCGCCATCATGCTGGCCTTCATCGGCCTTTCGACGCTGAAGCTGAGATGATCGCCGCGCGCAGCTTCAAGGGGCGCTCCGTCGCCCTGTTCGGGCTCGGCGGATCGGGCCTTGCCACCGCGCGCGCGCTCGTGGCCGGCGGCGCGCAGCTCACGGCCTTCGACGATAATCCGCGCTCGGTGGAGGCGGCCGCCGCCGAGGGCATCGCGACGGGCGACCTTCACGCGCTCGACTGGCGCGCGGTGGATGCGCTCATCCTCTCGCCGGGCGTGCCGCTGACCCACCCCAAGCCGCATTGGGCGGCGGAGCTGGCGAAGAGCGCCGGGGTGCCGGTGATCGGCGATATAGAGATCTTCTCGCGCGAACGCGCGGCGCTTTCGCCGCAAGCTCCGTTCGTGGCCATTACGGGCACCAACGGCAAGTCCACGACCACGGCGCTCATCGCCCACGCCCTGCGGGCCTGCGGCCGCGACACGCAGCTCGGCGGCAATATCGGCGTGCCGGTGCTGACGCTCGATCCGCCCCTCCAGGGGCGTTTCCATGTGGTGGAGTGCTCCTCCTACCAGATCGACCTCGCGCCCTCGCTCCGCCCCAGCGTCGGCCTTCTCCTGAACCTCTCGCCAGACCATCTCGACCGGCACGGCTCGATGGAGAACTATGCCGCGATCAAGGAGCGGCTCGTGGCCGCCAGCGATGTCGCGGTGATCGGCGTGGACGATGCCCACTGCCGGGCCGTCGCCGGCCGGCTGGAGGCGGCGGGCCGGCGCGTGGTGCGCATCTCCAGGGAGACGCCGCTGGAGGAGGGCGTGTTCTTCGACGGCGCCGACGTGGTGCGGCGCGGGCAAGCGGGGGAGACGCGCTTCGCGCTGTCGGGCATCGGCTCGCTGCGCGGGCGACACAACGGGCAGAACGCGGCCGCCGCTGTCGCCACGCTGACGGCCTGCGGCCTTTCGGACGCTGAAATCCGGGCCGGACTGACGAGCTTTCCCGGCCTCGTGCACCGCATGGAACAGGTGGGCCGGCGTGGCCCCGTGCTCTTCATCAACGATTCCAAGGCGACCAATGCGGATGCCGCGGCGCCCGCGCTGGCGAGCTTCATGCGCATCCGCTGGATCGCGGGCGGCCTGCCCAAGGAGGGCGGCATCGCATCGCTGGAGCCCTTCTTCCCGCGCATCGCCAAGGCCTATCTCATCGGGGAGGCGGCCCCGCTGTTCGCCGCCACTCTTGGTGAACGAATTCCTTACGAAATCTCGGCTACTCTCGATGTCGCGGTGAGAAGCGCCGCGCGAGACGCCGATGAGGCGGGTGGCGAGGAGGTCGTTCTCCTTTCGCCGGCCTGCGCGAGCTTCGATCAATTCCGCAACTTCGAGGTCCGGGGAGAGGCGTTCCGCCAGGCGGTCGCCGGTCTTGCCGGAATCGAGCTGTTCGCGAAGGGGTGAGACGATGGCAAGCCGGGCCAAAAGAGGGCTGATCGCCGACTGGTGGTGGGGCGTCGACCGCTGGTTCCTCGCCGCCTTCCTCTTCCTGATGGTGGCGGGGCTGGTCCTGTCCTTCGCCGCCAGCCCGCCGGTGGCCGAGCGCATCGGGCTGGAGCCCTTCCACTTCGTGCGCCGCCACGCCGTCTTCCTGCTGCCCTCCCTCGCGGTCATGCTGGGCGTGTCGCTGCTCTCCGCGCACGGGGTGCGGCGCCTCGCCTTCTTCATGCTGGCCGGCTCGCTGGTGGTGATGGTGATGGCGCTGTTCCTGGGCGTGGAGGTGAAGGGCGCGCGGCGCTGGATGGAGTTCGGCCCCCTCACCGTGCAGCCCTCCGAATTCATGAAGCCGGCCTTCGCGGTGGTCTGCGCCTGGCTCTTCGCCGAGCGGGCGCGCCGCCCCGAGATACCGGGCAACCTCCTCTCGCTGATCCTCCTGATCACGGTCGCCGCGCTGCTCGTCGCCCAGCCCGATCTCGGGCAGACGGTGCTGACCGCCGGCGTCTGGGGCGGGCTGTTCTTCATGGCGGGGATGCCCTGGCTGTGGATCGTGGTGCTTGGGGGCGTCGGCACTCTGGGGCTGGGCACCGCCTATGCGGCCTTCCCCCACTTCGCCAGCCGTATCGACCGCTTCCTGACGGGCGAGGGCGACACGTTCCAGACCGACACCGCGCGCGAGGCGATCATGCGTGGCGGCTGGTTCGGGCAGGGTCCGGGCGAGGGCACGGTCAAGCGCCTTCTTCCCGACAGCCACACCGACTTCGCCTATGCCGTGATCGCCGAGGAGTTCGGCATCATCACCTGCATGGCGCTGACGGCGGTGTTCTGCTTCATCGTGGTGCGCGGCCTCCAGGTGGCCTTCGAGCAGCGCGACGTCTTCTCGCGGCTCGCCATTTCCGGCCTCGTGATGTTGTTCGGAATGCAGTCCATCATCAACATGGCGGTGAATCTCCAGCTCATGCCGGCCAAGGGCATGACGCTGCCCTTCATCTCCTATGGCGGCTCCTCCATGATGGCCGTGGCGGTTTCGGCCGGCTTCATCTTGGCGCTGACGCGCAAGCGCGCCGAGAATTCCTCGCAGACGGACCGCCTGAGCGAGCGCAGCCTCGCCTTCGGCGGCGCGCTGGGATACCGCTGATCCCCCATGACAGGCCCCATCCTTCTCTGCGCCGGGGGCACCGGCGGCCATCTCTTCCCCGCGCAGGCGCTGGCGCACGAGCTGATCGCGCGGGGGCGCACCGTCCATCTCGTCACCGACGAGCGGGCGGGGCGCTTCCTCGACGGCTTTCCGGCCGCCGCCATCCACCCGGTGCCCTCGGCGACCTTCGGCTCGAAGCGCCCGGACCGCATGGCCGCGTCCTTCTGGCGCATCTGGAAGGGCTTTCGCGCCTCGGGCGCGCTGATCCGCTCGCTCAAGCCGCAGGTCGTCGTCGGCTTCGGCGGCTATCCCACCGTCCCGCCGATGATGGCCGCGCAGCAGGCCGGCAAGCCGACCATCGTGCACGAGCAGAACGCGGTGATGGGGAGGGCCAACCGGATGCTGGCCGCGCGGGCGACGAAGGTCGCCGCCGGTTTCCCCCAGGGCAACCCCAAACCCGCGCTGGCGCAGAAGCTGGTGGTGACGGGTAACCCCGTGCGCCCGGCCGCCATCGAGGCGGCCGCGATACCCTATGAGCCCAGCGGCGAGGGGCAGCCCTTCCGCCTCGTCGTCTTCGGCGGCAGCCAGGGCGCTTCCTTTTTCTCGCAGGCCCTGCCGCAGGCGATCGAGCTTCTGCCCGAGGCGCTGGTGAGGCGGCTGGAGGTGACGCAGCAGGCGCGAGCGGACGAGGAGGCGCAGGTGCGCGCCTTCTATGCCGGCCGCTCCATCCCCGCCATTGTCGCGCCCTTCCTGCCCGACATGGCCGAACGGATCGGCCGCGCGCATCTCGTCGTCAGCCGCTCGGGCGCCTCCACGGTCTCGGAGCTTTCGGTCATCGGCCGTCCCTCCATCCTGGTGCCGTATCCTTACGCGCTCGACCACGACCAGGCGGCCAACGCGGCGCGTCTGGAGGCGGCGGGCGGCACGATCGTGGCGCGCCAATCGGAGCTTTCGGCAGAGCGGCTCGCGGCGCTCATCGCCCGCATCGCCGAGGACAGGGACGAGGCCGCCCGGATGGCGGCCGCCGCCAGGGCCACCGGCATACCGGACGCGGCACGGTTGCTTGCCGACCTCGTGGACTCTATGTCGGCGGACAGCCTCTAGAGACAAAAGGAAATCGCGACATGAAGATGCCGCCCAATATCGGACCGGTCCATTTCATCGGGATCGGCGGCATCGGCATGAGCGGCATCGCCGAGGTGCTGGTCAATCTCGGCTACACCGTGCAGGGCTCGGACGCGGCCGAGAACGCCAATGTGCAGCGCCTGCGCGAGAAGGGCGTCACCGTCCATATCGGGCACGCGGCAGAGAATCTGGGCGTTGCCGAGGTGGTGGTGGTGTCGACCGCCATCAAGCGCTCCAACCCGGAGCTGGCGGCCGCGCGAGAGCGCCTGCTGCCTATCGTGCGGCGCGCCGAGATGCTGGCGGAGCTGATGCGCTTTCGCCAGGCCATCGCCATCGGCGGCACGCACGGCAAGACGACGACCACCTCCATGGTGGCGACGCTGCTGGACGCCGGGGGCCTCGACCCCACGGTCGTCAACGGCGGCATCATCAACGCCTACGGCACGAATGCGCGCATGGGCGGCGGCGACTGGATGGTGGTGGAGGCCGACGAGAGCGACGGCACCTTCCTGAAGCTGCCGGCCGACATCGCCGTCGTCACCAATATCGACCCCGAGCATCTCGACCATTACGGCACCTTCGACAAGGTGCGCGCCGCCTTTCGCGCCTTCGTGGAGAACGTGCCCTTCTACGGCTTCGGCGTGATGTGCCTGGACCATCCTGAAGTGCAGACGCTGGTCTCCGAGATCGAGGACCGGCGCATCATCACCTATGGCGAGAACATCCAGGCGGACATGCGCTTCTCCAACGTGCGCGTGGAGGGCGCGAAGTCTCGCTTCGACGTGACCTATCGCGACCGGGTGAGCGGCGAGACGACGAAGATCGAGGACATCGTGCTGCCCATGCCGGGGCGCCACAACGTGGCCAATGCCACGGCCGCCATCGCGGTGGCCTACCGGCTCGGCATCTCGGCCGACGCGATCCGCTCGGGCCTTGCGGCCTTCGGCGGGGTGAAGCGGCGCTTCACCTTCACCGGCTCGTCGGGCGGCGTCGATGTCTACGACGATTACGGCCACCATCCGGTGGAGATCCGCGCGGTGCTTTCGGCCGCGCGCTCGGCCACCGGCGGCAAGGTCGTGGCCGTGGTCCAGCCGCACCGCTATTCCCGGCTTCAGAGCCTGTTTTCCGATTTCGCCGCCTGCTTCAACGATGCCGACACGGTGATCCTCGCGCCGGTCTACGCGGCGGGCGAGGAGCCTATCGAGTTCGTCAATTCCGAGATGCTGGTGGAGCGGCTGAAGCTGGGCGGCCATCGCGACGCGCGCCTCATCGACGGGCCGCACGAGCTGGCGCCGCTGGTGGCGCGCGTGGCCTCCGCCGGCGACATGGTGGTATGCTTGGGCGCCGGCTCGATCAGCCAATGGGCCTACGCGCTGCCGAAGGAGCTCGACGCGCTCGCCGGACAGGCGTGATGGACGGCGCCCGCCTCATCGGGGCCCTGCCGCCCTTGCGCGGCAAGCTGACGCCCGGCGCCGACATGGCGAAGGTGACATGGTTCCGTACCGGCGGGCCGGCCGACCTTCTCTTCCAGCCGGCCGACGAGGCGGACCTTTCGGCCTTCCTCGCCGCGCTGGGCCCCGACGTGCCGGTGACGGTGGTGGGCATCGGCTCGAACCTCCTGGTGCGCGACGGCGGCATCGAGGGCGTCGTCATCCGGCTCTCGCCCAAGGGCTTCGGCGAGGCGCGGGCGCTGGACGGCAACCGTCTGCGCGCGGGTGCGGCGGCGTCCGACAAGCGCGTGGCGGCAGTGGCGCTGGAAGCCGGGCTTGCCGGTTTCCACTTCCTCCACGGCATTCCCGGCTCCATCGGCGGCGCGCTGCGGATGAATGCGGGCGCCAACGGGGTGGAGACCGCCGAGCGCCTGGTGGAGGCGGTGGCGCTGGACCGCAAGGGCCGCCGCCACGTCCTGTCCGCCGCCGACATGGGCTTCACATACCGCCATGCGGCCGCGCCGGGAGAGCTCATCTTCGTCTCGGCGACCTTCGAGGGCGTGCCCGCCGCGCGGGACGAGATTCGCGCGGCCATGGATGAGGTGCAGCACCATCGCGAGACCGCCCAGCCGGTGCGCGAGAAGACGGGCGGCTCCACTTTCAAGAACCCGCCGGGCACCTCCGCCTGGAAACAGGTGGACCTCGCCGGCTGCCGCGGCCTGACCATCGGCGGCGCGCAGATGAGCGAAATGCACTGCAACTTCATGATCAATACCGGCTCTGCGAGCGCGCACGATCTGGAGCTTCTGGGCGAGACCGTGCGCGAACGCGTCTTCGCCGCCTCCGCCATCCTGCTCGAATGGGAAATCGCGCGGATCGGGCGGTTCGAGGAGGGGCGGGAGGTTTTGTCGTTCCACCCCTGACGGCGGCTGGACAGAGCGGGGCTGCTTCGCCACATTGACGCAATGGGCGACCTTCTCCTTTCCCCCGACCTGGAAGCGCGCATCGAAAGTCTGGCGCGACGGTCGCGGCGTTCCGCTGCGGAAGTGGTGGCCGATGCGTTGGTGAACGGCCATTCCCTGGATTGGCAGGAAGATTTCCTGCGCCGCGTGGGCGAGGGGATCGAGGCTGCGGACGCGGGCCGCTTCGCCTCGGAGGAAGAGCTTTCGCGCGTGCGCGGGAAATACGGTTCCCGCCATTCCTGATGCGGGTGCAATGGACACTTCCGGCCCTTCGCCATCTCGACGAGATACAGGACTATATCGCCGAGCGCAGCCATGACGCGGCCTATCGACTGACGGCCCAGATCATCGAAAAGACGACCGATCTCCTCTCGGCCAATCCATCGATCGGACGCAGGGCCGCGTCCTGAGCACGCGTGAACTGGTGCTGGCGCCCACCGCCTACATCGTCGTCTACCGCGTGCGGGATGAGGCCGTGGAGATCCTGGCGGCGATTCATGGCGCGAGGCGCTGGCCGAGCGACTTCGGCCCGGAACCGCCGCGGTAAACACTCCCCTTCCAATCGCCCTTACGATTTTCTTTCTTTCGCCATAAAGCCTTAACCAGCGCTTAACCATCGCAAGGCGATGAATGATCTCCAGCCAAGGTGGTGATGGGATCGAGCGGTTCATGACGACGCATGTCGCGATGCTGATGGGCGGGTTTTCTTCCGAGAGGCCGGTCAGCCTCTCGTCGGGAGAGGCCTGCGCGGATGCGCTGGAGGCGGAAGGCTTTCGCGTGACGCGGGTCGACGTGACGCGTGACATCGCCACGGTTCTGAAGGATCTCGCTCCCGACGTCGCGTTCAACGCGCTGCACGGCCCGTTCGGCGAGGACGGCACGATCCAGGGCGTGCTCGAATTCCTCCAGATTCCCTATACCCATTCCGGCGTGCTCGCCTCGGCCCTTTCGATGAACAAGAACCGCGCGAAGATCATGGCGCGCGCCGCCGGGATCGGCCTGGCCGAATCGCGCCTCGTGCATCGCCTGGAAGCGGGCAGGGCGCATGTCATGGCGCCGCCCTATGTCGTGAAGCCGGTGGCGGAGGGATCCTCCTTCGGCGTCTTCATCGTGCGCGAGGACCACGCCCACCCGCCGCAGGAGCTGATGCGCACCGACTGGGCCTTCGGCGACATCGTGATGGTGGAGGCCTATGTGCACGGGCGCGAGCTGACCTGCGCCGTGATGGGCGACGTCGCGCTCGGCGTCTGCGAGATCCGGTCGAACGACCACGCCTTCTACGACTACGATTCCAAATACGCGCCCGGCGGCTCCACCCACATCATTCCGGCCGAACTTCCCAAGGCCGTGACGGCCAGGGTGCAGGAATATGCGCTGGCCGCCCACAAGGCGATGGGATGCCGGGGCGTGTCGCGCTCCGACTTCCGCTACGACGACCGCTTCGGCGAGGGCGGCGAGCTGGTTTGGCTGGAGATCAACACGCAGCCGGGCATGACACCGACCTCGCTGGTGCCGGACATCGCGCGGGCCGCCGGCCATTCCTTTGGCGAGCTTCTGACCTGGATGGTGGAGGACGCCTCATGCGGCCGCTGAGCCCGCGCCGGACCCAGGAGCTTCTGGCCGAGCCGATGAGCCGCGCCTCGCTGCGGCTGGCGCTGATGGCCAAGCGCGCCGGCAGCTACGCGCGCGCGCTCCAGGCGCTGCCGCTGCCGCGCTTTCCCGTCCTGGCGGTCGCCGTCCTCGGCTCGACGGCGCTTTACGGCACGTCGCTGGGCGGCCACACGCCGGCGGTTCTCGACGCGGTCTCCGAGCCTCTGGGGCTCACCATCGAGCGGGTGGACATTTCCGGCAATTCCGAGACCTCGCAGATCGACATCCTGCAGACCCTCTACATGACCGGCGCGACGACGCTGCCGGGGCTCGACGTGGTGGCCGCGCGCGCCGCCATCGAGACCATGCCCTGGGTGGAAAGCGCCAGCGTTTCCAAGGTCTACCCGGACCGGGTGGCCATCGAGGTGGTCGAGAAGCGCCCCTATGCGCTGTGGCAGCGCGGGCGCGAGCTGATGATCATCGACCGTGAAGGCGAGGAGATCGTTCCCTACGCCACCACGCGCTTCACGGAGCTGCCCTTCGTGGTGGGGCCGGGGGCGGCGCGGGACGCGGCCGAGCTTCTGGACCGGATCGAGGTGATCCCCGAGCTGACGCCGCGCATCCGCGCCTATGTCTATGTCGCCCAGCGCCGCTGGGACCTGCATCTCGACAACGGGGTCGTGGTGAAGCTGCCCGAGTTCGAGCCGCTGGAGGCCGCCGCGCGCGTGGTGCGGATGGACCGCGACACCCGCCTCCTGTCGCGAGACATCGCGGCGGTCGACATGCGGGTGGACGGCCGGATGGTCGTGAAACTGACGCCCGAGGCCAAGGAGCGGCGGGACGCCGCGCTGAAGGAACGTGCCCGGGTGATGAAGCAGGCGCAAAGGGAGAAACCGGTATGAGTCTGTTCGCGTCGCGGCCCGCCAGTCTGCCGCGCATGGGCAAGCTCTCGCAGCGCCGCACCCGGATCGTATCCGTCCTCGATGTCGGATCGTCCAAGGTCACGTGCCTGATTGCCCGCCTGCGCCCCCGCGAGGCCGGCGAGGTGCTGCCGAACCGCACCCATGTGGTGGAGGTGCTGGGTATCGGCCATCAGCGCTCACGCGGTATCAAGTCCGGCGTCGTCGTCGATCTGGAGGCGGCCGAGAAGTCGATCCGCCACTGCGTGGACGCGGCCGAGCGCATGTGCGGCCTGACGGTGGAATCGCTGATCGTCTCGGTCACGGCCGGGCGGCTGAAGAGCCTGCGCGGGCATGGCGAGGTGACGGTGGGCGGGGCGCAGGTGAGCGAGGCGGATTTCCGCCGCGCGCTGACCAACGCTGCCCGCACGCAGATGGAGACGGGGCGCATCCCGCTTCACTCCATTCCCTTCGACCTGACGCTGGACGGCGAGGGCGGGCTGGAGAACCCGGTGGGCATGACCGGCGAGGCGCTGGGCGCGGAGCTGCATGTCCTTTCGGCGGAAGAGACCCCGCTGCGCAATCTGGAGGCGGCGATCAACCGCGCCCATCTGGTGGTCGAGGCCTTCGTCGCCGGCCCCTACGCCAGCGGCCTTTCCACTCTGGTGGAGGACGAGGCGGCGATGGGTTCCGCCTGCATCGACATGGGCGCGGGCACGACGACGATCTCGATCTTCCAGAACGGGCACTTCGCCTATGCCGACGCCGTGGCGCTCGGCGGACACCACATCACCATGGACCTGGCGCGGGGTCTTTCCATCTCGCCCGAACAGGCCGAGCGGCTGAAGGTCGTGCATGGCAACGCCATGACCGAACTCCTGGAGGACGAGGAGACGCTGATGGTCGAGCCGCTGGGCGACGACGGGACGCAAGGGCCCGTTCAGGTTTCGCGCTCGCTCATCTCGCGCATCATCCGCCCGCGGGTGGAGGAGACGCTGGAGCTGATCCGCGACCGGCTGGCCGCCTCCAATCTGGGGCATGTCATCGGCAAGCGCGTGGTGCTGGCAGGGGGCGCGAGCCAGCTTGCGGGCATGACGGACGCCTGCCGCGACATCCTCCAGCGCAATGTTCGCCTCGGCCGTCCGGTCGGCGTCGCGGGCCTTTCGGCCGCCAACAAGAGCCCCGCCTTCGCGACGGCGGTGGGGCTCCTGATCTACCCGCAGATCGCGCACAACGAATTCGTGCCGAGCGCGTCACCCATCGACTTTGCCTTCGACGAATCCACGCGCGTCGGCCGGGTCGGCGCGTGGCTGCGACGCAGCTTCTGAAAAATCCGGCCCGCAAGGTTCGAGCGGGCCTTGAGGACTACGGTGCGTGCCGAGCACCGCCATTTGACGACAGCGGCCGACGCGGCGAGGCGGCCAACTGTGAAGAGGAAAAACGGTCATGAGCATCAATTTGCAGAAGCCGGACATCACTGAACTCAAGCCCCGCATCACCGTGTTCGGCGTCGGCGGGGGCGGCTGCAACGCCGTCAACAACATGATCAACGCCGGTCTCGAGGGCGTGGAATTCGTGATCGCCAACACCGACGCCCAGGCGCTGCGCTCCTCGCGCGCCGAGCGCGTCATCCAGATGGGCGTTGCCGTCACCGAGGGCCTGGGTGCCGGCTCGCAGCCCGAGGTCGGCCGCGCGGCTGCCGAGGAATCCATCGACGAGATCTGCGATCACCTGCTCGGGTCGCACATGTGCTTCGTCACCGCCGGCATGGGTGGCGGCACCGGCACGGGCGCGGCGCCGGTCGTGGCTCGCGCGGCCCGCGAGAAGGGCATCCTCACCGTCGGCGTCGTCACCAAGCCCTTCCACTTCGAGGGCCAGCGCCGCCTGCGCATCGCCGAGCAGGGCATCGAGGAGCTTCAGAAGAGCGTCGACACGCTCATCGTGATCCCGAACCAGAACCTGTTCCGCATCGCGAACGACAAGACGACCTTCGCCGACGCCTTCGGCATGGCGGACCAGGTCCTCTATTCCGGTGTCGCCTGCATCACCGACCTGATGGTCAAGGAAGGCCTCATCAATCTCGACTTCGCCGACGTGCGCTCGGTGATGCGCGAGATGGGCAAGGCGATGATGGGCACGGGCGAGGCATCCGGCGAGGGCCGCGCCATGGCCGCCGCCGAGGCCGCCATCGCCAACCCGCTGCTCGACGAGACCTCGATGAAGGGCGCCAAGGGCCTGCTGATCTCCATCACCGGCGGGCGCGACCTGACGCTCTTCGAGGTGGACGAGGCGGCGACCCGCATCCGCGAGGAGGTCGATCAGGACGCCAACATCATCCTCGGCGCCACCTTCGACGAGGCGCTGGAAGGCGTGATCCGCGTGTCGGTCGTCGCGACGGGCATCGACAAGACGGCGGCCGAGGCCTTCGATCGCGCTCCGGAGTTCCGCAACGCGCCGGTTCAGCGCCCGGCGCCGGTGCAGGCGCCCGCGGCCGCGCAGCCGGCCTACGCCCCGGCCGCCTATGCGGCGCCCGCCGCCCCGGCCCATGCGCCGGCGGCCGCGAGCTACGCAGCGCCCGAGCCCATGGCCGATCTGGAGGACGACTTCACCGCCGCCCTCGAAGCGGAGATCGCCCATGTGGCGCCGCAGCCCGCGCCCCGCATGCCGCGTGTGGACGAGTTCCCGCCGGTGGTGCAGGCCGAGCTCGCCCGCGCCTCGGCACCCGAGAGCCATGCCGACGAGCGCGGCCCGATGGGCCTGCTGCGCCGCCTGACCACGGGCCTCTCGCGCCAGGACGAGGGCGCGCACGAGCCGCGCGCCGCCCAGCCGGCCCGCCCGGCCGAGCCGAGCCCCTATGCGCCGCGCCGCGTGGCCGCCGAGTCCGCCGCGCGCCCCGCGCCGCAGGCCCTGCGCCAGCCCAGCGACGACGATCAGCTCGAAATCCCGGCCTTCCTGCGCCGCCAGTCGAGCTGATCTCTTCACGAAACCAGCTTCACAACAGCCGGCCCGCCTCTTCCAGAGGCGGGCCGGTTTCGTTTAGTGCATTGAAATCGCTTGCGATTAAACCGTCGTTAAGAGGTGTTGCGGTAACACGGAGTAAGAAAGCGTGATTTGGTCGCGGGCCGGCCGAACTTTATTTTGGAGACAAGAAAGAGCTCGCACCTGATGAGCCGGCAGGGCCCCTGGCCTCCGGCTCGCGGTGATGCGGGTTTTCCGGTCTTCGAGCATGAGTATCGGAAATCGGCGAGAAGGATGTTTCCGGGCGTGACACAGCATCAGCAGACGATCGGCGCGCGTATCGAGTTCAATGGCGTCGGCGTCCATGGCGGTGCGGCGGTCTCCATCGTGCTGCATCCGGCCGAACCCGACACCGGAGTGGTGTTCCACCTGTTCGAGCCCTCCGGCTTCGTGCGCGAGATTCGCGCCGTCTCGGCCAATGTCTCCTCCACCGATCTTGCCACCGTCGTGGGCGATGTCCAGGGCGTGCACGTCTCCACGGTCGAGCACCTGATGGCGGCCCTTTACGCGATGGACGTCGACAACGTCATCATCGAGGTCGAGGGCGGCGAGGTGCCGATCATGGACGGCTGCGCCTCCCGATTCGTGGAGGGCATGATCGAGGCGGGCCTCGTGAAGCAGCGCGCCTCGCGCCGCATGATCCGCGTGCTCAAGCCCGTGACCGTCGAGATGCAGGGTGCGCGCGGCCAATACCTGCCGTATGACGGCAGCCGTTTCGAGATCGAGATCGACTTCGCCACGCCCGCCATCGGGCGCCAGATGCTGTCGCTCGACCTGACGCCCCAGACCTTCCGCCGCGAAGTTGCGCGCGCGCGCACCTTCGGCTTCATGAAGGACGTGGAGCGGCTCTGGGCCTCCGGCCACGCGCTGGGCTCGTCGCTGGAGAATTCCGTCGTGATCGGCGACGACGACCGCGTCATCAATCCGGGCGGCTTGCGCTACGAGGACGAGTTCGTGCGCCATAAGGCGCTCGACGCCATCGGCGACCAGGCCCTGGCCGGCGCGCGCATCCTGGGCTGCTATCGCTCCTATCGCGGCGGCCACCGGCTGAACGCGATGGCGTTGGGCGCGCTCCTGTCGGATCGCAGCGCCTACGAGATCGTGGAAGTGCCCCTGGCGCCGGCCCGCAGCTCGCGCGCCGCGTCCCTCGCGGTGGCGGCCGCCTCGGCCCTCGGGCCGCAGGTTCTCTGACGCTTTCGGGGCGCCGCGCCTCAAAAAAGGCGTGTTGCCTCGTCTTCAAACGTTGTCGGACCTTTCCGCTTGCCTGTAGAGAAGCGGGAAGGCGCGCCGCCTCGGCGGGCGCGGGGACGCATCAGCAGGGGAAGACTTCCATGCGCATTCACTCGCGAAAGGGCAGCCGGCCTGTCATGACGCGCGCTGCCCTCGGGCTCGCGCTCGGCGTCTCGGCCATGGCGCTCTCGGGCTGCATGTCCGGCGGTGACGACGACAATTTCGACGCGCTGGCGCTCGCTTCGCAGACGGAGCCGGCGGATGTGCTCTACAATCAGGGCCTGGCCAATCTGGAGAACGGGCGCCTGCGCGAGGCTTCGGCCAAGTTCCAGGCGATCGACCGGCAGCATCCCTATTCGGAATATGCCCGCCGGGCGCTGATCATGCGCTCCTTCACCTCCTACCGCGCGCAGGACTATGACGAGGCGGTCTCCTCCGCGCGCCGCTACGTCACGCTCTATCCGGGCTCGAACGAGGCGGCCTACGCGCAGTACATCACCGGGCTCTCCTACTTCCGGCAGATGCCGGACGTGACGCGCGACCAGGCGCAGACGGCGCGCGCGGCGAACGCGTTCCAGGAGGTGATCGACCGTTATCCCGAATCCGAATATGTCGAGGATTCGCGCGCCAAGCTGCGCCAGGCGCGGGACCAGCTCGCCGGCAAGGAGATGCAGGTCGGGCGCTATTACCTGGAGCGGCGCGAATATATCGCGGCCATCAACCGCTTCCGCAATGTCGTGGATACCTACCCGCAGACCCGCCATGTGGAGGAAGCGCTGGCGCGCCTGACGGAAGCCTATCTCTCCATGGGCCTCCAGCAGGAAGCGCAGGCGGCCGCCTCCGTTCTCGGCCAGAACTTCCCCGATTCGCAGTGGTATGCCGATTCCTACGCCCTGCTTCAGTCGGGCGGCCTCCAACCGCGCGACGGCACGTCCGATTCCTGGTTCGGAAACGCCACGCGGCTGATCACGGGCGGCCCGCGCGATCCCGCGCCGTCGGCCGTCGCGGCCGACCCGGTGCTCGGACCCCCGCCGAGCGCCTGATCGCTTCCCGAGAGGCCGGCTTTCAAGCCGGCCTCTCCATTTCCGGTCCCGGCTCCTCTTCCGGAGGCTTTGCCGCGCGCGCCGGACACCTTATGTTCGCCTCGCACCGCCAACGGCGCCAAAGGCGACACGCTCCGCATCCATGCTGGTCCATCTTTCCATCCGCGACATCGTGCTGATCGAAAAGCTCGACCTGTCCTTGAAGGACGGGCTCTCGGTGCTGACCGGCGAGACGGGCGCGGGCAAGTCGATCCTGCTCGACGCGCTGTCGCTGGCGCTCGGCGGGCGTGGCGACGGCTCTCTCGTGCGCCATGGCGCGAAGCAGGGGGAGGTGACGGCCGTCTTCGACCTGCCGGGAGACCATCCCGCGCGCTCCGCGCTGGCGGCCAACGGCTTCGAGGATGATGGAGACCTCATCCTGCGCCGCGTGCAGGGCGCGGACGGGCGCACGCGCGTCTTCGTCAATGACAGGCCGGCCAGCGTTTCCCTCATGCGCGAGCTGGGTGCCGGGCTGGTGGAGATCCACGGCCAGCACGACGACCGGGCGCTGGTGGACCCCGAGGCGCATCGCGAGCTTCTGGATGCCTATGGCGGCCTCGGCGCGCAGGCCGAAGCCGTGGCGGCCGCCCATGCCGCATGGCGCCAGTGCGAGGGCGAGCTGGCCCGCCACCGCGCGCGGGTGGAGGCGGCGGCGCGCGAGGCCGACTATTTGCGCGCGGCCGTGGAGGAATTGTCCGAGCTTTCGCCGCTGGCCGGCGAGGAGGAGGAACTGGCGGAAAGGCGCCAGACCATGATGCGCTCGGAAAAGATCGCCTCGGACGTGAACGAGGCGCATGAGGAGCTTTCGGGCCCCGCCTCCGCCATTCCCGCGCTGGCGGGGCTCCTGCGCCGTCTCGACCGGCGCAAGGACGAGCTGCCGGGACTTCTGGACGAGACGCTGGAGCGGCTGGACACGGCGCTGGATGCGCTGTCCGATGCGCAGACGAGCCTTGAAGGCGCGCTGCGCAGCCTCGAATTCGACCCGCGCGCGCTGGAGGCGACGGAAGAGCGGCTGTTCGCGCTGCGCGCTGCGGGGCGCAAGTACAACCTGCCGGTGGACGAGCTGCCGGTGCTCGCCGAGAAGATGATCGCCGATCTGGCCGATCTCGATGCCGGGGAGGAGCGTGTGGGCGCGCTGGAGCGTGAGGCGGCCGAGCGCCGCGCCGCCTTCGACAGGCTGGCGGCGGAGTTGTCCGGGCAGCGCCGCACGACGGCGCGGCTTCTGGAAGGCGCGGTGATGGCCGAGCTGCCGGACATGAAGCTGGAGCGGGCCGAGTTCATTGTGGAGATGCAGAGCGACCCCGCGCGCCCGACGCCCGCCGGCATCGACACGGCGGAGTTCTTCGTGCGCACCAATCCCGGCACGCGGGCGGGGCCGATGATGAAGGTGGCGTCCGGCGGCGAGCTTTCGCGCTTCCTGCTGGCGCTCAAGGTGGCGCTGGCGGACCGGGGCTCGGCGCCGACGCTGGTCTTCGACGAGATCGACACCGGGGTCGGCGGCGCGGTGGCGGATGCCATCGGGCGGCGCCTCGCCAAGCTCGGGCAGGGCGTGCAGGTGCTCTCCGTCACCCATGCCCCGCAAGTGGCCGCGCGCGCCACGACGCATCTGCTCATCTCCAAGGCGGCCGTGGCGGGCGGCGAGGACAGGCTGGCGACGCGCGTGGCGGAGATGGACGTGCCGGCGCGGCAAGAGGAGATCGCCCGGATGCTGGCGGGCGAGCATGTGACCGACGAGGCACGCGCGGCCGCCGCCCGACTGATCGGCCACGGGGCCTGAATCGTTTCGACGGGCCGCGGGAATCGGCTATCAAGCGGTCCTGACAATCCATGCAGGGGAGCGGTCGTTCGATGTCTTCGCAATCCGAGGTCGAGGCGATGGACGAGGCGGCGGCCGCCGCCGAGCTGGAAAGACTGGCGCGCGACCTGGCCGAGCACGACCGGCGCTATTACGAGAACGACGACCCGGCCGTCAGCGATGCGCAGTACGACCTCCTGCGCCGGCGCAACGCCGCCCTGGAGCGGCGCTTTCCGCATCTGGTGCGCGCCGATTCGCCCTCGCGGAAGGTGGGCTCGGCGCCGTCCGCCAAGTTCGCCAAGATCACGCACGCCCTGCCCATGCTCTCGCTGGACAATGCCTTCACGGACGAGGACGTGGCGGATTTCGCCCGGCGGGTGCGGCGCTTCCTGGGGCTGAAGGCAGAAGCGCCGCTCGCCATCACGGCCGAGCCGAAGATCGACGGGCTTTCGCTCTCGCTGCGCTACGAGAACGGCCGCCTCGTATCCGCCGCCACGCGCGGCGACGGGGCAGTGGGCGAGGACGTGACCGCCAACGCGCTGACGATCGACGATATTCCCCATCGCCTGGCGGGCCTGCGGCCGGATGTCTTCGAGGTGCGCGGCGAGGTCTACATGACCCATGGCGATTTCGCCGCGCTGAATGCGCGCCTCGCGGCCGGGACGGAGGAAGCGGGGGACGGAGAGGGGCCGCAGGCCCCCACGCGCGTGGTCCGCCAGTTCGCCAATCCGCGAAACGCCGCCGCAGGCTCGCTGCGGCAGAAGGACCCCGAGATCACCCGTTCCCGCCCGTTGAAATTCTTCGCCTATGCCTGGGGCGAGGTCAGCGAAATGCCGGCAGGCACGCAGATGGGCATGGTGGAGGCGCTGGCCGGCATGGGCTTTTCCACGACGCTTGCCGAGCGCGCCGGGCGCCTGCCGCTGATGCGCCGGCTGGAGAGCGTGGACGAACTGATCGAGCACTATCACTCCATCGAGGAGGAGCGGGCCAGCCTCGGCTACGACATCGACGGCGTCGTCTACAAGGTGGACGATCTGGAGCTGCAAGGGCGGCTCGGCTTCGTCTCGCGCTCGCCGCGCTGGGCCATCGCCCACAAGTTCGCGGCCGAGAAGGCGACCACGGTGGTGGAAGCCATCGACATCAATGTCGGGCGCACCGGCAAGCTGGCGCCGCTGGCGCGGCTGACGCCGGTCACGGTCGGCGGCGTGGTCGTCTCCAACGTGACGCTGCACAACGAGGATTACATAGCGGGCCGTGATTCGAACGGGCAGCCGATCCGCGAGGGGCGCGATATCCGCATCGGCGACACCGTCGTCGTCCAGCGGGCGGGCGACGTGATTCCGCAGGTGCTGGACGTGGTGATGGAGAAGCGGCCGCCGGACGCGGTGCCCTTCCGCTTCCCCGAGCGCTGCCCGATCTGCGACAGCCGGGCGGTGCGCGAGGTGAACCCGCGCACGGGCCGCCCCGATTCGGTGCGCCGCTGCACCGCCGGCCTCACCTGCCCGGCGCAGGGGCGCGAGGGGCTGAAGCATTTCGTCTCGCGCCATGCCTTCGATATCGTGGGCTTCGGCGAGGCCTATATCGAGACGCTGTTCGACAAGGGCATATTGCGCCAGCCCGCAGACATCTTCCGCCTCGAATTCGAACCGCTGAAGGAGGTGATCGAGGAGCGCGCGCTTGCCCTGCGGCTGGAGCGCGAGGCCAAAGAGGACGCCGAACTGGCGGCGCGCGGCGAGGCGCCGAAAGTGCGCGGCGCCCGCAAGGCGTACGACTATGCCGGGGCGACGCGCAACCTCCTCGCCGCCATCGAGGACCGGCGCAGCGTGCCGCTCGACCGCTTCATCTTCGCCCTCGGCATCCCCGATATCGGGGAGGCGACCGCCAAGGCGCTGGCGCGCCATTTCGACGACGTGGCCGCGCTCATGGCCGGCATGGCGGAGGCGAGCCGGCAGCAGCCGGGCGAGGCCTGGGCCGAGATCGGCGCGCTGGAGGGCATCGGCTCCAAGACGTTCGACCGGATGCTGGAGGTGGCGCAGGACAAGGCCGCCGAACCGGACTGGAACCCCTTGCGCGACGGCGGCCTCGGCCTGAAGGCCAACCAGCGCCATGCCTTGAAGAGCCGCTACGGCGAGGAGCCGGCGGCGCTGCGCGAGGCGCTGGGCGAGGCGGTGCGGACCGCGCCGGGGCCCGATTTCCTTCGGCTCACGAAGGATAGCGACATCGGCACCGTGGCCACGCTCTCGCTCATCCACTTCTTCGAGGAACCGCACAACCGCGACGCCGTTTCGGCGCTTCTCGATGCGGGCGTGACCACGACCAACGAACGCTCCCGCCCGCCCGCCTCCTCTCCGGTGGCCGGCAAGACCGTCGTCTTCACCGGCTCTCTGGAGCAGATGAGCCGCGACGAGGCCAAGGAGATGGCGGAGGCGCTGGGCGCGAAGGTGGCGGGCTCGGTTTCGAAAAAGACCGATCTCGTCGTGGCCGGCCCCGGCGCCGGCTCCAAGCTCGATAAGGCGCGTGAACTGGGCATCGAAATCCTGGACGAGGACGGCTGGTTTCACAGGATCGGCCGGCGGGGCGCGTGACGGGCGGGCGCTTTTGCGATAGCTTGGCCCGGCGTTTCGCGTGCCGTGTTTCCGGGAGTCTCGCCATGTTCGTCCCCGCTGCCATCCTCGCCGCGTCTCTCCTGGCCGCGACGGCTTCCTCCCAGGCGCAGGAGCGGATCGACGGCACCGACCCGCAGGCCATCGCGGACCTCGTTCGCGGCTACGGCTCGGCGCGGCTCGACGTGGCCGGTGACAATACGCCCATGATCCGGGGGCGGATCGAGGGAACTTCCTTCGTCATCTATTTCTACGATTGCGACGACCTGGACGCCAATTGCAACACGGTTTCCTTCGCCGCCGGCTGGGAGGTTTCCGGGCTGACCGTGGAGCAGGTGAACGCGTGGAACCGCGACAAGCGCTTCGGCCGCGCCTATCTCGACACCGAGGGCGAGCCTGTGCTGGAGATGGACGTGAACCTGAAGGGGTCCGTCAGCGCGGAGAATTTCGAGGATACGGTGGATTGGTGGCGCGTGGTGATGGCCGATTTCACCAGCAACGTCGTGAAGGCCGCTCCAGGCACGCCGGAGCCTGAAGAGCCCTCGGGCGAGATGCGCCTCTAGGAAGGGGCGTCCTCGGGGGAGGAGGGGCGCAGTGCCGGATCTGCAAGGCGGGCGGAGCCTGCCCTCGCACGGCGCAGTGTCCTCATGGGCGGACGTCCGCCAAGGGGCGCGCGAGGTGCTGCCGCTTCTCATCGCGCTCATGCCGTTCGGGGCCCTGTTCGGAACGCTGGCGGTGGATTCCGGCCTGACCGTGGCGCAGACGGTGGGTTTCTCGGCCACCGTCTATGCCGGCGCCAGCCAGTTCGTGGCGCTTCAGCTTCTGGCCCTGTCCTCGCCCATCTGGTCGATTCTCATCGCCGTGGTCGCGCTGAATTTTCGCCACGTGCTCTATTCGGCCTCCATCGGGCGCCATCTCGGGCACTTCAGCCGGGGCGAGAAGGCGGCGGCGTTCTTCGTTCTGGTCGATCCGCTCTTCGCCGCCGCCGAGGAGCGCGTGGGGCACCGCCGGCTCACGCGCAGCTATTACTTCACCTTCGGCCTGATGCTGTATGTTGGATGGTCCGTATCGACGCTTCTGGGAGCGATCTTCGGTGGGCTGATCGAGGACCAGCGGGCCTTCGGCTTCGATCTCATCCTGCCGGTCTATTTCATCGCGCAGACCATGGCGTTCCGCCAGCGCGCCGGGTTCCTCCCCGTCGCCGGCGTGGCGGCGATCGTCTCCATTCTCGTCTACGTCACGATAGGCTCGCCGTGGCACGTTACGCTCGGCGGCCTCGCGGGCATCGCCGTGGCCGCGCTGCGCCGGCCGGCGGGGAACGGTGCGCCGTGAGCGACATCTGGCTTCTGATCGCCCTCTCCGGCCTTCTGACCTACGCCACGCGCTTCGCGGGCCATCTGGTGCTGTCACGGTTCGAACGGGTGCCGCCGCGCCTCGAGGCGGCGCTGGACGCGGTGCCGGCCGCCATGCTCGTCACCATCGTCACGCCGGTCTTCGTGGATGGCGGCTGGCTGGAGCGAATCATCATCATCGCCTCGGGTTTCCTGGCGCTTCGCCTTTCCGTGCTCCAGACCGTGATCGTCGGCCTTCTGGCGGCGGCCCTCGCCAGGAGCGCCGGATACTGAAACGAGAACGGCGGGCCACCGGGGCCCGCCGTTCTGTCTGGTTTTCGCAGGATAAGGCGAATCAGGCCTCCTGGATCGCCGTCAGCTTCCACTCGTCCTGATGGTCGCGCAGGAAGGTCCAGACCTCGGTGGATTCCACCGGCTCGCTCTCGCTGCCCTCCACGATCTCGCCGCTCTGGCGGTCACGCAGGAACTGGATCATCGAGTAGCGCATGGCGACGGTGGCGAATTCGCGCGAGCCTTCCTTCCAGCTTTCGGCGACATCGCCCTGCAACAGCTCCACGTCGCGCACCTCGCTCTTCACGCCGCGCGTGGCGTTCTGCGACAGCTCCTCGGAGAGGTAGGACATGATCTCGGGCGTGGTGATCTCGCGGATCGCGGCGTAGTCCTCACGGCCGAACGCTTCCTGGAGGGCGTAGAGGCGGGACTGGAAAATCTCCAGGTCGGCCGGCGTGATGCCCAGCTCGTCACCCTTCGAGACGCTTTCGGGCGCCGCGGCCGCCGCCGCGCCGCCGCCCCCGCCCAGGCCCGCGCCGAGATGGCGGAAGTCGCGCCCCGTATTCCCGGGCTTGCCCTCATAGGCCATCCGGTTCGGGGCGCCCGCTGCCGCCGGCTGCGAGCGCGAGCGGAAGAGGCGGATGAGAAGGAATGCGAGACCGGCGATCAGCGCGATCTGGAGGAGGAAGCCGAGCATACCGGCCATGCCGCCGAAGCCCGTGCCCATCAGCACGCCGAAGAGGCCGCCCAGGAGCAAGCCGCGCATCAGCGGCGAGCCGAGGAAGCCGCCGCGCGTGGCGGCAGCGCCGGCGGCAGCGCCCGCTGCCGGTGCGCCGGGCCGCGCCGCCTGGTTGGGCGTGACCGAGCGCTGGACGGGGGCGGCGGAGGGCGCGGTGTTGGTCGCGGGCGCGCTCTGGAAGGTGCGCGCACCCCGGCTGCCGAAACTGCCGCCGCGGCGTGCTTCGGCATAGTCCACCGCGATCGAGGAGAAGATCAACGTGAAGACCGCAAGAAGCGTGGCGAACCTGAATCGATGTAGCGCGATCATCCCGATCTCCCGTAACGCATGATTGTCGCGCCTATATAGGATGAAAGCTGAGCGAATTCGAACCTCGAAGTGCGTGGTCTCGCAAAAGTTTTCGTCAACCGCCGCGTTTCTATGGCCCGGCGCCGGTTTGCTCCCCGAGCCGTTCGCATGTGCGTTCAGGAACCGTTCAGGCGCAGACTGGTTAATTCAGTACATCTCTTCAACGAACCGCCCTGGAGGCGAGCATGCGTATCATGAAGTTGTTCGGCGGGAAGGCTTTGGCGGTCGCTCTGGCGGCGGCGATGCTTCCCGCTTCCATAGCCATTCCCCAGTCGGCCCCCGTGGTCGGCTCTGTGCTGGGCGCGTCCGAGGCGCAGGCGCAGTATTACGGTGGCCGCCACTACCGTGGTGACCGGCAGTGGCGGGGCGATCGCCAGTGGCGGGGTGACAGGCACTACCGTGGCGACCGGCGCCATTATCGCGACAACCGCCGCCGCTCCAACAGCGGTGCGGTGATCGGCGGCGCGATCGCGGGCCTTGCGGCCGGTGCGATCATCGCCGGCGCGGCCAACCAGCCGCGTTATGTCGAGCGCCGCTATGCGCAGCCCGCGCCTTCCTACTCCTCGTATCGCCCGGCTCCGTGGACCAACGAGTGGTACCAGTACTGCTCGCAGCGCTACCGGTCCTTCGACGCGCGCTCGGGCACGTTCCAGCCCTATAACGGCCCGCGCCGCCTCTGCCAGTAACGGCAAGCCGGCCCCGTCGGGAAGCGTGAAGGCCCACGGCGAGGGATCCGCCGTGGGCCTTTCGGCGTCGTCAGGCCAGCGGCGCCGTCGCCTGCTCCAGCCAGAGCCGCTCCTCCTCGTCCACCAGCGGGGAGAGAAGCCCGCGCACCTCGCGGTGATAGGCGTGCAGCCACTCGATCTCGCCCCGTTCCATGAGCGAAGGCAGGATCAGGCGCCGGTCGATGGGCGCGAAGGTCAGGGTCTCGAAACCGTGCGTCTCGATGTCGCCGCCCTCCACCGCTGCCGGGGGCAGGGTGAGGAGCAGGTTCTCGATGCGGATGCCGAAGGCGCCCTCGCGGTAGTATCCGGGCTCGTTGGACAGGATCATCCCCGCCTCCAGCACAGCCGCCCCGCGCCGTGAGATCGATTGCGGCCCCTCGTGCACGCCGAGATAGGACCCGACCCCGTGGCCGGTGCCGTGGGCGTAGTCCGAACCGTCGCGCCACAGCGCGATGCGGGCCAGCGGATCGAGGTCGAGGCCGCGCGTGCCTTTCGGGAAGCGCGCGGTGGAGATGGCGATCATGCCCTTCAGAACCAGCGTGAACTTGCGTTTCACCTCATGCGGCACCGCGCCGATGGCGACGGTGCGGGTGATGTCGGTGGTGCCGTCCTGGTACTGCCCGCCCGAATCCACGAGATAGACCTCGCCCTCGCCGAGCACCCGGTTCGAGCCGTGGTTGACGCGATAATGGGGCAGGGCGGCGTTGGGCCCGGCGGCGGAGATGGTGTCGAAGGAGATGTCGCGCAGGGCCGTCCCGTCGCGCTCGGCGAACGTCCTGCGAATCTCCTCCAGCTTTTGCGCGGCGTCGATCTCCGTCAGGCTGCCCGAGGGCTGACCGTCGAGCCAGGCGAGGAACGCCACCATCGCGGCGCCGTCGCGCCTGTGCGCGGCGCGCGAGCCCGCGATCTCCGCCTCGTTCTTGCGGGCGCGGGGCAGGGCCACCGGGTCGGGCGCTTCCACCACCGTGCCGCCGGCGCTTTCCACGATGTCGGCGATGCGTCGCGCGGTGAGGGCCGGGTCCAGCATCACGCGTGCGCCCTGCGCGAGCTTGCGCAACTCGCGCTCGAAGCTCTCCGGCGCGGCGAGCTCGGCGCGTTCGGCCAGGGGCGGGCGGGTCCGGTCGTCGAGCTTGTCCGGGTCCATGAAGAGGACCGGCAGGCCGTTCTGGCGCAGAACGAGGAAGCTGAGCGCCAGCGGCTTGTGCGCCACGTCCTGCCCGCGAATGTTCAGCGCCCACGCGATCGAGGCGGGGTCGGAGAGGACCGCCAGTTCGGCGCCGGCCTTATCCACGGCGCGGGCCAGCTCCTCGCGCTTCTCCTCGGCCGTCCGGCCCGCGAACTCGTCCGGGTGGATGGAGACGCGGCCCTTGGGCGCTGCCGGGCGGTCCTGCCAGACCAGATCGATGGCGTTGCGCGACATCGGCACGAGGGTGAATCCGTGGCGTTCGCCCGCCTTGCGCAGCGCGGCGACCTCCCCGAGCGTATGCAGCCAGGGGTCGAATCCGATCTTCAGGCCCTTCGCGTTGGCCTCCAGATAGCTGGCGAGGGTGGTTTCCACGGAGTTGACGGGCGTGAAGGCGCGCGTGTCGAGCTGGGCGGATAGCTGAACGGTATAGCGGCCGTCCGAGAAGACCGCCGCCTTGTCCGGCAGCACCACCGCGAAGCCGGCCGAGCCGGTGAAGCCCGTGAGCCAGCGCAGGCGCTCGGCCGATTCGGGAATGTACTCGTTCTGGTGCTCGTCCGCGCGCGGCACGAGGAAGCCGTCGACCCCCGCCTGCGCCAGAATCGTCTTCAGACGGTCGAGCCGGCTGGCGCTTTCGGCCGAGCTGCCGGCTTCGTCGAAGCTTTGGAACATGATGGGATCTCCGGTTGGCCGAACGGCGGGTGAGCGGGAGCCGAGCGCGGGAATATGAAGAAAGGATGAAGGGAGCGCCAGAAAGGCCGCGCGTATCGCGCAGGTGAGCTATGCAACCGTCCCGCTACCGCAAGTGGCGCGAAGGATTCATAAAGGATGCGGGAGTTAAGCGCCCGATACGAGATTCGCCATGCAAACCGCACCCATCGACCGTTCCGTTCTCTCCTTCGCCCGCCTGGCCCTCGCCAATCGCCGAATCGAGGGCGCCAGCGGGCGTCGCCTGCCGGCTCGCCTGTCCGGCCGCCCGCGCGCGGGCGAGGGGCTTTCCATGCCGGCCCTCAACATTTCCCGTGCGTCGCTTTTCGAAGCAAGCGCGCCCGAGCGGTTCTGACAGCCCCTAGCGGGTGAGATGCAGCGTGACCCATTCGCCGCGCGTCAGCGTGCGGCGATGGACGAGCCCTTGCGCGCGATAGGCCGCCAGCACGCCGCGCCGCTGGCGGGCGAGGATTCCAGACAGGACGAGATCGCCACCAGGCGCCAGATGCGCCGCCATCCGCGGCGCCAGCGCCATCAGCGGGCCGGCCAGGATGTTGGCCACGATCAGCTCGAAACGCGGCGTGCCGGCGAAGACGCCTGAGTGAAAGCCGGTGGAGACGGCGGTTTCCACCAGCGCGTGAACGCCGTTGGCGCGCACGTTCTCCCGCGCCACCCTGACGGCCACCGGGTCGATATCCGTCGCCAGCACCGGCACGCGCGCCAGCTTGGCGATGCCGATGGCCAGCACCGCGCTGCCCGTTCCAAGGTCCAGCGCATTGGCCGGCCGGCGGCGGCGGACGATATCCCCGATGAGCGTCAGGCAGCCCGCCGTCGTGCCGTGATGGCCGGTGCCGAAGGCCTGGCCGGCCTCGATCTCGATGGAGAGGTCGCCCGCGCGCACCTTGTCGCGGTCATGCGCGCCGTGCACGAGGAAGCGTCCCGCGCGCACGGGCTTCAGCCCCGCCAGAACGCTCTGCATCCAGTCGATATCCGGCAGCGTCTCCACCTCCGCCGCATGGCCCTCGAAGGCGCGCCGGATCGCTTCGTCGCCGAAGGCCCCCGCATCCTCGAAATAGGCGGAGACTTCCTGCTCGCCGCTCGCCTCGTCGATTTCCACGATGGCGAGCGGCACGCCCTCCCCGCCGAACAGGGCGTCGAGCTTCTCGTAGAGCGCGAACGCCTCCGCCTTGGGCGCGCGGGCATGGTAGCGGGTTTGGGGCAAGCGTCTCGTCCTTTGCGGGCTCTAGAGCATTTCCGGTGACAACGAGATCACCTCCAATGCTCTATCTCTTTGTTTTTACGCCATTCCGGACGCAAAACTGGTTCCCACTTTCGCTGGAATGGCTCTAGAGCGTGGCAAGGCGTTGCAGCTTCTCGCGCGCCGTATCCGGGTTCTCGCCATAGGCGATGGTGCCGACGAACTGGCCGGCCGAGCCGAGCAGGATCACCGAGGCGGTGTGGTCCATCGTGTAGCTCTCGCCCTCGCCGACTCGGCTGTAATGGATGCCCCAGCCGTCCAGCATCTGGCGCACGGCCTGCGGCTCGCCCGTGAGGGCGGTGACATCCACGCCCAGCGAGCCGACATACTGGGCGAGGATATCGGGCGTGTCGCGCTCCGGGTCGACGGTGACGAAGACGACGCGCAGCGCCTCGCCGCGCTCGTCCAGCGCCTGCTTGTGGCCGGCCAGCTCGTAGAGCGTGGTGGGACACACGTCCGGGCAGTGCGTGAAGCCGAAGAAGATCGCCGTCGGCTCGCCGCGCAGCGATGCCTCGGTCACGGGCTCGCCGTTCTGGTCCACCAGTGAGAAGGGCGTGCCGTAGGGCTCGGTCGCCGTGCTCTCGTAGCCGCTGGTCCGGTTGAAGCCGAGCGCCCAGACGAAGACGAGCACGAGGGCCGCAACGGCGACCAGCGTCCAGAGGCCGATCCGCACGAGCGGCAGGCGCCCGCGCGGGCTGGGGGTGCCGGTATCTGACATTCGAGGCTTCTCCTGTTCGCCCAAGCCGATACAATATCGAAGCGGCGGGGCAAAGGATGGGCAAGGTATCAATCTGTTGAACGAACGCGACTACAGGACGCCGGCGGGCGAGGATCTGCGCTGGCGCGAGGACGAGCCGCGCGTCCATCCGAGCGCCGAATGCAAGGAGACGCGGCTCGGCCGCTTCTGCCAGATCGGCCGCGCCGTGGCGCTGCGCGAGTGCGAGATCGGCGACTATTCCTATTTCGAGCGGGGCGGGGAGGCCGCCTACGCAACGATCGGCAAGTTCTGCTCCATCGCGGCCAATGTGCGGATCAACGCGCTCGACCACCCGATGGAGCGCGTGAGCACCCACAAGATCAGCTACCGGCCGAACGAGTATTTCCGCTTCCTGGGCGTCGACGGCGCGGTGCGGGAGCGGCGGCGGGCGGCGCGCGTGACGATCGGCCACGATGTGTGGATCGGCCATGGCGCGGTCATCATGCCCGGCGTCACGGTGGGCAACGGGGCGGTGGTCGGCGCCGGCGCGGTGGTAACGAAGGACGTGCCGGCCTATACGATCGCCGCCGGCGTGCCCGCGCGGGCGCTGCGGCCCCGGTTCACGCCGGCGGTGGCCGCGCGGCTGGAGGCGCTCTGCTGGTGGGACTGGCCGCGCGAGGCACTGTTCGAGGCCATACCGGACATGCAGGCTCTGGGCGCCGAAGACTTTCTCGACAGGTGGGAAGGGCGCATCTCTGCCTTCCTCACACCGCAAGCCGAAAAGGCATCCCCATGACGACCGTGCCGATCTACCAGGCCGACGCTTTCACCTCCACGCTCTTCGGCGGCAATCCCGCCGCCGTGGTGCCGCTGGAAGCCTGGTTGCCGGACGAGGCGATGCGGGCCATCGCGCTGGAGAACAACCTGTCCGAAACCGCGTTTCTCGTGCCGGCGGGGCAGGCGCGGTGGGAGCTGCGCTGGTTCACGCCCGCCGCCGAGGTGCCCCTGTGCGGCCATGCGACACTGGCCACTGCCCTGGTGCTGACCGAATGCCTGGGAGTGAATGCCGCGACGCTCACCTTCGCCACGAAATATTCCGGCGATCTCATCGTTCGACGCGACGGGCCGTTCTACGAGATGCGCCTGCCGCGCCGCCTTTTCCACCCGGTCGCGCCGGATGCGACCGTGGCCGCCGCTCTCGGCGTCGAGCCGACCGAATACTGGGCGGTGCCGGTTCCGGGCGACGACGTGCTGATGGTGGTGCTGCCGAGCGAGGCCCATGTGCGCGACCTCGCTCCGGATCTCGGCGCGATCAAGCGCCTGTCGTGGCGCAGCGTTCTGGTGACGGCGAAGGGCGAGGGAAGCGTCGATTTCGTGTCGCGCTATTTCGCCCCCCGGTTCGGCATCGACGAGGACCCGGTCACGGGCTCGGCGCATTGCTCTCTCGCGCCGCTGTGGATGGAGAAGCTCGGCAAGGCCGAGTTCATCGCACGCCAGCTTTCGGCGCGTGGCGGCGAAATCTTCTGCCGCGTGGAGGAAGAGAGCGTCATCGTCGCCGGGCGCGGCGTCCTCTACATGGAAGGGCGCATCCGCCTTCCATCCCCCGCGCCATCGGAAAGCCGCGAGCGCGCCTGATCCAATGCCGGCCAACAGGAACATCGTCATGAAAACCGCCGCCGCCCTCCTCGCACTGACGCTTGGCCTTGCCGGCTGCGCCCAGATCAACAAGCCCATCACGCCCGACGACCCCTGGCGCGAGCAGGGCACGCGCCCCAGCAACTCCCTGCCTCAATATTGAGCCGGCGGGCGCCATCAAGGCTTGAGGAGGGGCGATGACCCGTCATGCGTTCATCATCGGCGGAACCGGACAGATCGGCCGGGCCCTGGCCGCCGAGCTGCTGGATCACGGATGGCGCGTCACTCTCTCCTCTCGCGGGGGCAGGGCACGGCCGGAAGAACTCGTACGGCGCGGTGCTGCTCTCGTCATGCTGGACCGGGATGAGCCGGGCGCGCTCGCCAGGGCGCTGGCCGGCGGGGCTGATGCCGTCATCGACACGGTCGCCTTCACGCCGTCCCATGCCGACCAGCTCCTCGAGGTCGAGGGCGATGCCGGCGCGCTCGTCGTCATCTCGTCGTGCAGCGTCTACCGCGACGATGCCGGGCGCACGCTGGACGAGGCGGCGCGGAAGGGTTTTCCGGATTTTCCCGCGCCGCTCCTCGAAACGCAAAGCACCGTAGAGCCGGGGCCGCAGACCTATTCGACACGAAAGGTCGCGGTGGAACGGCGGCTCCTGGACCATGCGGGCGGGCCGCTTACGATCGTCCGGCCCGGCGCCGTTCACGGGCCGTACTCGGCCCATCCGCGCGAATGGTGGTTCGTGAAACGGATGCTGGATCGCCGCTCCTCCATTCCGCTCGGCCACGGCGGCCGCAGCCGCTTCCACACCACGGCTGTCGCCAACATCGCCGCGCTGGTTCGGGCCGCGCTCGATAGGGGCGGCTCGCATATCCTCAACGCGGCCGATCCCGAGGCTCTGACGGTGGCCGAGATCGGCGCGGCGATTGCGAGCCGTCTGGGATATGAGGGCGAAATCCGCCTCTTCGACGGGCCGCCGCAGACCACGCAATCCGGGGTCGGGCGGAGCCCGTGGTCGGTTCCGGCTCCGTTCACGCTCAGCACCGAGGCAGCGCAAGCCGTCGGATACCGGCCGGCCATGGGCTACCGCGAGTCGGTTCACGCTGTGTGCGACTGGCTCATGGAGGAGGGCGGCGAAAACTGGCGGAAGCGCTTTCCCGTTCTCGCCAGCTATCCCTACGAGCTGTTCGACTATGCGGCGGAAGACAGGTTCCTGGCGACCGGCATCCTCTAGCCGACGCGCTCAAATCGCGTCGACGAAGCCGTCCAGCACCCGCTTCTGGCCCGCCTTGTCGAAATCGACGGTGAGCTTGTTGCCTTCCACCACCGCCACCGTGCCATTGCCGAATTTCAGGTGGAACACCCGGTCGCCCACGCCGAAGCGACTTTCCTCCACCGCCACGGACTTGGCCACAAGCTCGCCGGAGATTTCGCGCGGGCCGCCGTTTCGCGCCGAGGAATAGAGCCCGGCCCCCTTGCGCGGCGGCTCGTTGCGGCCGCGCCCGTGGCTGGCGGAGAAGGGCTCCGTCAGCCGGCCGGCAAAGCCCGAGCGGTCGAAGGCGGTGGGCTCCCTTTCGGCGCCTGCCGCTCCCCCGTCCCGCGCGATGTAGCGGTCGGCCCGCGAAGCGGCGTCCGGGCGGCGGGCGCGAAGGTTCTGCCCCGTCGCGCCGTTCTCGTCGTAGGAGACCGTGCGGTCCTTGTGGCTGGCGTGCGCGCCGCCGGAGGCGGCCTGCGCCCTGCGCCAGCCCGGCGTCTGGTAGGAGGAGGCGGAGAAGGCGTTCTGGTCCCAGCGGCTGGCGCCATAGTCGCCGAAGCCGCGCGCGCCATAGCCGCCGTAGGATGAGGAGGCTTCGATCACATCGACATGCTCCTCGGGCAGCTCGTCCAGGAAGCGCGAGGGGATGGTGGACTGCCAGAGGCCGTGAATGCGCCGGTTCGAGACGAACCAGAGCTTCACGCGCTTCTTGCCGCGCGTGAGGCCGACATAGGCGAGGCGGCGCTCCTCCTCCAGCCCGGAGCGGCCGCCCTCGTCGAGCGAGCGCTGGTGCGGGAAGAGGCCTTCCTCCCAGCCGGGCAGGAACACCGTCTCGAATTCCAGACCCTTGGCCGAGTGCAGCGTCATGATGGACACGGCGTCCAGCTCCTCGGCATGTTCCGCGTCCATCACCAGCGCCACGTGCTCCAGGAAGGAGGGCAGGCTCTCATACTCGTCCATGGAGCGGACGAGTTCCTTCAGGTTCTCCAGCCGCCCCGGCGCCTCGGCCGAACGGTCGTTCTGCCACATGCCCGTATAGCCGCTCTCGTCCAGCACCATCTCGGCAAGATCGGTATGGCGCATGGTGGAAAGCTGGTCGGACCAGCGGGTGAAATTCGCCACCACCTCCGCCAGCGCGGCGCGGGGCTTGGGCTTCAGTTCGTCCGTCGTCACCAGCTCGGCGGCGGCGGCCAGCAGCGGAATGCCCCTGGCCCTGGCGAAATCGTGCAGAAGCCGGATCGCGGCATCGCCCAGCCCGCGCTTGGGCGTGTTCACGATGCGCTCGAAGGCCAGATCGTCCGCCGGCTGGCAGATGCAGCGCAGATAGGCCATCGCATCGCGGATCTCGAGCCGCTCGTAGAAGCGCGGGCCGCCGATGACACGATAGTTCAGGCCCAGCGTGACGAAACGGTCCTCGAACTCGCGCATTTGAAACGACGCGCGAACAAGGATAGCCATATCGTTGAGAAGATGGCCTTTTCGCTGGAGCTGCTCGATCTCCTCGCCGACGGCCCTGGCCTCCTCCTCCGAATCCCAGGCGGCGGTAACGGTGACCTTCTCGTCCTCGGGGTCGGATTTCTCGGTGAACAGCGTCTTGCCGAGCCGGTCCTCGTTATGCGCGATGAGATGGCCGGCGGCGCCCAGGATATGGGCGGTGGAGCGGTAGTTGCGCTCCAGCCGCACCACCGCCGCCCCCGGAAAGTCCTTCTCGAAGCGCAGGATGTTGTCCACCTCCGCCCCGCGCCAGCCATAGATCGACTGGTCGTCGTCGCCCACGCAGCAGACGTTGACTTCGCTCCCGCCGCCGCCGCCGAGCGGCTCGCTTCGCGGGGGCGTGCCATCGGGCGCGACGGCCGTTCGGCCTTGCGTCGTGTCGCCCGGAAGGGTGCTGCGCTCGGTCTTCGGGCGCTGGGCCAGCAGGCGCAGCCAGAGATATTGCGCGACGTTGGTGTCCTGGTACTCGTCCACCAGGATGTAGCGGAAGCGCCTGTGATAGTCGGCCAGGATGTCCTTGTGCTCGGACAGGATGCGGATGGGGTGCAGGAGGAGGTCGCCGAAATCGGCGGCGTTGAGTTGCACGAGGCGGTCCTGATAGGCGCGGTAGAGCTCGCGCCCGCGCCCGTTGGCGAAGGCCCGCGCATCGCCCTCCGGTATCTTCTCCGGCGTCAGGCCCTTGTTCTTCCAGCCGTCCATCAAATTGGCGAAGGTGCGGGCCGGCCAGCGCTTGTCGTCGAGATTCTCGGCCTGGATCAATTGCTTGATGAGGCGGATCTGGTCGTCGGTGTCGAGGATGGTAAAGTTCGACTTCAGGCCCACCAGCTCGGCGTGGCGCCGCAGGATCTTCACGCCGATGGAGTGGAAGGTGCCGAGCCACGGCATCCCCTCCACCGCCTCGCCGACCAGAAGGCCGATGCGCGTCTTCATCTCGCGCGCGGCCTTGTTGGTGAAGGTGACGGCGAGAATCTGAGAGGGATAGGCACGCCCCGTGGCCAGGATATGCGCGATGCGCGTCGTCAGGACGCGCGTCTTGCCCGTGCCCGCGCCGGCCAGCACCAGCACCGGCCCCTCGGTGGTTTCCACCGCCAGGCGCTGCTCGGGGTTCAGCCCCGCCAGATAGTCCGGCGCGGCGCCGGCCGCCGGCCCGCGCGCGGCCATGGCGCGCTGCGAGATGGAGAGGCCTTTCGCGGGTGGGCTGTTCGGAGAGTCGCTCATCGCGTCCCTATTTAAGCCATTCGGCCAGGAACACTAGTGGAACGCCCGCCACGTTTCGTGTCGCCGGAAGGCTCGACAAAGCTCAAGGGTTCTGGCCTAACCTCCATCGAACGCTCAAGGGAAAGGAGGCGGCCGGTTGAGGATCTTCATCGCGATCGGCGGTCTCGTCGTTCTCCTCCTCTGCGCCGCGCTCGTGGTCCCGCTCTTCGTCGACTGGACGGCCTTTCGCGAGGATTTCGAGCGAGAGGCGAGCCGCGCCCTGGGCCAGCCTGTGCGCGTGGCGGGCGAGGCGGAGGCGCGGCTCCTGCCGTTCCCCTCGCTGACCTTCACCGATGTGGTCGTCGGCCCGGACGGGGCGGAGCCGGTAATGACGCTGGAGCGCTTCCGCATGGATGCGGAGCTGGCGCCCTATCTTTCCGGCGAGATCCGCATCTTCCAGATGCGCCTGGAATCGCCGCATCTGCGCGTGAAGCTGGGGGCCGATGGCCGGCCCGCCGGCCCGCCGCTCGCCGGCGCGACGGGGTCCAACGTGATCCTGGAGAATGTGGAGATCACCAACGGGCGCGTCAGCCTGCAGAACCGGGAGACGGGGCGCACGCGCGAGCTTGCGGGCATCGAGGCGCAGCTTTCGGCCCAGACCCTGAGCGGCCCCTTCGCGGGGGGCGGCGCGCTTTCGCTCGACGGGCGGCCCTTCACCTTCTCGCTGGCCTCCGGGCGCATCGCGCCGGAGGGCGAGTGGCCCTTGCGGCTGACCCTTTCCTCCGCGCCGCTCGGCGCGTCCTTCATGTTCGACGGCACGACGCTCGTGGGCGACGGCGCGCTGGACTTTTCCGGCGGTTTCGAGTTGGTCTCGCCCCTGCCGGGGGAGGAGGCGGGGACGCTGCCGCCCGTGCGGCTGACCAGCGCGCTGGCGCTGACGCCGCGCCGGGCCGAGTTCACCTCCATGCGCGCCGAGATCGGGGGCGGCGAGCGGCCCTATGTGCTGAGCGGGGAGGGTTCGCTCGACATCGCCGACATTCCGCACTTCACGCTCTCCTTGCAGGGCGAGCAGGTGGATGTGGACGCGCTGCCGGGCGCCACGCCGGGCGAGGGGGGCGCCGCGCCGGACTTTCCCGCCCGCGCCGAGGCGGTGCGCCGCACGCTGGCCGCCATCCCGCCGGTGGAGATTCCCGGCGAGATCGAGCTGGTGCTGCCGGTGGTGACGGCGGGCGACACCACGATCCGCAACACGCGCTTCCGGGGCTCGCCGACGGGTGGGGGATGGGCGATCCGCGAACTTTCCGCCGAACTGCCGGGGCGCACCCTCGTGGAAGCCTCCGGGCTGATGACGGTGCGCGAATCGCTCGGCTTTGCCGGCGACCTTCTCGTGGCCGCGCGCCAGCCTGGGCGCTTTGCCTCCTGGCTGACGGGCACGGCGGCCGAGCCGGCCGTGGCGGCGCTGAGCCGCGCCGGCTTCTCGGGCCGGGTCCGCCTGAGCGAACGCGAGCAGGTGTTCGAATCGCTGGAGGTCGATGTCGGCGGCCAGCGGCTGGTGGGCCGGCTGGAGCGCGGTGGCGAGCCGGGCGCGCGCCAGCTTTCCGCCGACCTTGCCGGCGAGGCGGCCGATCTCGACGCCTTCCTCGCCTTCGCGCGGGTCTTCTCGGGCGGCGCGGAGATCATCGAGCCGGTGGAGGCGATGGACCTGCGCATCGACGCCGGGCCCGTTTCCCTCGCCGGCTACCAGGCGGACACGCTGGCGGCGGACTTCTCCTTCGCCGACGACCTCCTCGACCTGCGCAGCCTGATCGTTGAGGGCCTTGCCGGCATGACACTGGACGCGCGCGGCACGGTGGCGGAACTGTCCACATCGCCGAGGCCCGACCTCGCGTTCGAGCTCGGCGCAGAGGATTCGGCGCAGGCCGCCGGGCTTCTCGTGCGCGCCTTTCCCGACCACCCCATCATGGATACGCTGGCCGTCCGCCTGCGCCCGCTGGGCGCGCTCGCCGTTTCCGGCGTCGTTTCCGCCCCGCCGGATGCGGAATCCGGCGCGTTGCGGGTCAGCCTCGAAGGGCAGGCGGGCGAGACGCAGCTCGCGCTCACGGCGCAAGCCGGGGAGGGCCTCGCAGCGCTTCGCGAGGGCGGGCGTTTCGAGGCGAATGCGAGCCTTTCGAGCGAGGAGCCCGGCCTGCTTCTGTCGCAACTGGGGCTGGCCGGCATCGACCTCGGCCTGCCGGCTCCGCTCACGGTCACGGCCTCCCTTTCGGGCGAGGACATCTCGGCCGCGCGGACCGAGCTGGCGCTGAGCGCGCCCGGCTCGCAGGCGTCGCTGAGCGGCACCACGGGGTTCGACGCGTCCGGCCTCGCCTCGGCCGATCTCGACCTTCGCGCCTCCAGCGAGGACGCCTCGCTCTGGCTCGTGGCTTCCGGCACCGCCTTCGGCCAGGGGCTGGACGCGGTGCCGCTGGACCTTTCCGCCCGGCTCGGCTGGACGCGGGAGGGATGGCGGCTGGAGGGGATCGAGGGAACGGTGGTGCAGACGGGGATCGCCGGCGCCCTCGCGGCGGATGCGGGCGGGCCCGTGGGCGGCGGCCTTTCCCTCTCCGACCTGTCGCTGCCCTGGCTGGCGACGGTCGTCTATGCCGGCCCACCGGACGGCGGCGCCGGGGAGGGCTGGCCGGAGCAGCCCTTCGGCTCCTCGCTTCTGCCGCGAACCGCGTTCGTGGTCGATCTGGAGGCCGGGCGGCTCGATTTGGGCGGCGGGGCCGAGGCGCGCGATTTCACGGCGACGGTCGAGGGCGGCGCCGACCGCCTGCGCCTTCTGGATGCCGCCGCGAGCCTTGCCGGCGGGCGGCCGGCCGGGCGCGTGGAGATGCGGAACGCAGGCGGGCTCGGCAGCCTGGCTTTCGACCTCTCAATGGAAGATGCACGCCTGCCTGCCGGCGGCCCGCTGGAGGGTATCCTCACCGGCCGGATTGCGGGCGAGGGCAGCGGGCAGAGCTTCGCGGCCCTGGCCTCATCACTGACGGGCGAGGGGCGCGTGGCCCTGGCCGAAGCGGCGCTGCGCGGCATCGCGCCCTCGCGCCTGCCGGGCCTTCTGGCCGCCGTCGATGCGCAGGGTTTCGAGTTGGAGTCCGAGCCCGTGGCGGGGTTGCTGCGGCAGGCGGACGAGGGCGCCGCCTATCCCCTGGGGGATGTGGAGGCGGATCTCGTTTTGGGGCTGGGTGCCCTTCGCGTTCTGCCGGTGAGTCTGGAGGCGGGGGACGAGAGGCTGGTCGGCAGCGGCTCGATCCGCCTGGCCGATTTCGGTGTGGAAGGCACTCTTGCCCTTGCCTTCACGCCCCCTGAGGCAGAGCGCCTGCCCGATACGGCGCCGGCGATCGGCTACCGGATCGACGGTCCCTTTGGCGCGCCCTTCGTTCTCTCCGACGTGGAGCCGCTGACCTCCTATCTTTCGCTGCGCGCCTATGCCCGCGAGCAGGAACGGCTGGAGGCGATGCGCGAGGATTTGCGCGAGACGCTGAGGCTGCGGCGTGAGGCGCGCTATTACCGCCATCTGGCCGCCGAGCGCGAGCGGGCCGAGGCCGAACGGCTGCGCCTCGAGCAGGAAGCCGAGGCGGCACGGCAGGAGGCGGAGCGCGCGGCGGCGGAGGAAGAGCAGGAGCGTATTCGCGCCGAGGAGGCGGAGCGGGCGAGGGCCGAGGAAGCGGCGCAGAGCGCCGACCCGGCCGCGCCGGCCGTCTCTCTGCCCGAACCCCTCTTGCAGGAGCCTGAAGCTCCGGGGCCGGCCGGCCCGCCGCCGCCTTCTTACGAAGGGCTACCGGGCGTCGGCCCGCCCCTCGACTTCTGAGAGACCGTTCGAGAATTCGGGCGGGTCGCGCCTGCGGGGCTTTTTCGCCGCCGAATTCTCAAACGGTCTCTTGGGGCGGGCCTTCCGCGGCGCGCTCAAGCGCATCGCGCAGCACGAAGACGCGGATGGCCGAGGAGAGGTTGCGGTCCGGGGCGCGGCCGTCGTCGATGGAGGCGACCAGCGTGGCCAGAGGCTGCCGGCCGCGCGCGGCAATGGCCTTGAGCGCAGCCCAGAATTCGTCCTCGATGCTGATGGAGGTGCGGTGGCCCCGGATCGACAGCGAGCGCTTGACGATCACGGCTCGCCTTCGCCGCGCCCGGGCTTGTCCAGACGGGCCCCTTCCAGCGTGGCCAGGAGCTTGGCCCGCTCCGATCCGGCCTTGGCCTTCTGAGGCTTGGTCAGCCCGTAGGCGGCGCGGTTTTCCTGCGCCTTCGCCTCGGCGCGCTTGCGCTCGCGCTGCTTGCGGGCCTGGCGAAGGTTGACGATTTCAGCCATGGGCCTGCCGAGGGCGCCCTACGGCTTCTTGCGGAAGGCGTCGAGCGAGACGACCTGCGCGGAGGCCTTGTCCTCGCCTTCCGGCGCGTCGTCGCCGGTATCCGTCTGCGCCTTCGCCTCGCCCGTCTTCGTGGCGGGCACGCTGGCGGGCGCCTTGCCAGCGGGCTGGGGCGCGGCGGGAGCCGGCGCGGGCGCCACGGGCTTGAGCTGCGTGGGCGCCGCGCCTTCCTCGTTCGCAGCCTCGGCGGCGCGCACGTCGAACTCCAGCTCGAAGTTCACTGCCGGGTCGTAGAAGCCGCGAATGGCCGCGAAGGGGATGAGCAGGCGCTCGGGGATGTCGGAGAAGGACAGGCCGATCTCGAAGCCGCTGTCGGTGACGGCGAGGTCCCAGTACTGGTGCTGGATGACGATCGTCATCAGGTCCGGGTACTTCTCGCGCAACCGCGCCGAAATCCGCACGCCGGGCGCGGAGGTGAGGAAGGTGATGAAGAAATGATGGTCGCCGGGAAGGCCGGTCTTGACCACTTCGGTCAACACCTTGCGGATGACCCCGCGCAGCGCGTCCTGGGCCAGAATGTCGTAGCGGATGAGATCCTGACTCATGACAACCTGCGTCTTGGGGCGCTGGCCGCTCGGCCCGCTGCCCGGTCTTTATTCCGTTTCGACGAGACCCGATGCGCAGGCCCATCGTCCTGCCCGGAGGTCCCAAGCACAACAGATGCTCTAGCGCTTCCGGCCGCTCCAAGGGAAGACCACGCGGCGGCGAAAATAAGGTGGAGGCTTCTGTTGCCAGGCGCCTCCGGGCCCCGCCTAGAGGTGCGAACCCCCAGGGCTTGAATTGAAGCTATCGCACCGCATTAAGCGGCGAGACGCGCTTCCGCATAGTTGTCGTTGGCAACTATTTTGACAGCCCGATAACGGTGGTACCATGCCGAGCGAAAGTTCGATCTTTACACCCTCGTCGATCCTATTTCGCCCCCGCCTCAAACCACCGCGAAAGGTGGGTTCAGGTGGAGGCGCCGGGTACCGCCCCCGGGTCCGAATGGTTTATTGCATCGTCCGTTTATCGCCATAGCCGACCGGATGGCCGGCACGGCGAATATAGGGGCAAGCGTTCCGCGTTGAAAGGCCCTTTCGAGAAGCGTGTCTCATCCGCCGTCCAAAATGACGCGCCGGTTGATTCGAGCGAATTAACTAATTGTAAATATTGTCGATTCGACTCCCGGCCGGTTCTCGGGAATCTATGTGCATGCCGCACGTCACGAGTCCTTAAAGCAGGTGTTGCATCTTCCGGCTCGTGGTAGGGTCGGAGTCTGCGTATGCGCCAATATCTCGAACTTCTGGACCGGGTCCTTGAAACGGGGACCGACCGGGGAGACCGGACGGGCACGGGCACGCGCTCCGTCTTCGGCCACCAGATGCGCTTCGATCTTTCCGAACGATTCCCGCTGCTGACGACGAAGAAGCTCCACATCCGCTCCATCGTGCATGAGCTGCTTTGGTTCCTGAAGGGCGACACCAACATCGCGTATCTGAAGACAAACGGCGTGCGCATCTGGGACGAATGGGCGGACGAGAACGGCGATCTGGGCCCCGTCTACGGTTCGCAATGGCGCTCCTGGCCGACGCCGGACGGAGAGGGGATCGACCAGATCTCCGATGTCCTCAAGGCCATCCGCGCCAATCCGAACTCGCGCCGGCTCATCGTCTCCGCCTGGAACCCGGCGCTGGTGGACCAGATGGCGCTGCCGCCCTGCCACTGCCTGTTCCAGTTCTACGTGGCGGAGGGGCGGCTGTCCTGCCAGCTCTACCAGCGCTCGGCCGACATCTTCCTCGGCGTGCCCTTCAACATCGCCTCCTACGCGCTGCTCACCGCGATGATCGCGCAGGTGAGCGCCCTGAAGCCGGGCGAGTTCATTCACACGCTGGGCGATGCGCATCTCTACCACAATCATTTCGAGCAGGCCCGCCTGCAACTCTCCCGCGAGCCGCTGCCCCTGCCGCGCCTTGCCCTGAACCCCGAGATCCGCGACCTGTTCGCCTTCCGATTCGAGGATATCGCGATCGAGGGCTACGAGGCGCACGGCTCGATCAAGGCGCCGATCGCGGTATGAGCATGGGGGAGCCGATCCTCGTCGGCATCGTCGCCATGGCGAAGAATCGCGTCATCGGGCAGGGGGGCGCGATGCCCTGGCGCCTGCCGAGCGACCTGAAGCGCTATCGGCGCCTGACGATGGGGCGGCCCATGATCATGGGCCGCAAGACGCTGGAATCCATAGGGCGCGTGCTGGATGGGCGCGACACCATCGTGCTGACGCGCGGCGAGGGCGCGCTGCCGGCCGGCGCGCTGCGCGCCGCCAGCCTGGCCGAGGCGGTCGAGATCGCCGCCGCACGGGCGCGGGAACGGGGCACGAACGAAATCGTGATCGCAGGCGGCGGACAGGTCTATGCGGCGTTCCTCGACCGGCTGGACAGGCTGGAGCTGACCGAGATCGACGCGCGGCCGCCGGGCGACGCGTTCTTCCCGGAGCTCGACAAAGCCTTGTGGCGCACGGTTGGCGAGGAGAAGATGGAACGTGGAGAGAAGGACAGCGCCGACGCGCGCTTCCTGACATTGGAGCGCATCGGCGTCGCCGCGTCCGAACCTGCGCGCGAACTCCGCTAACCATTTGCGCCATCAGGGCATCAAGCCGGCGCGATCTCGTTGAAAGGCGCGAGCCGAATTCCTATAAGACCGGCAGAGCGAAGAGGTGGTGGGCGGCGCGGCGGCGCAGCCTTCGGTGGACGAAAGGACGTAGATGCCCTGGAGCAATCAGACGGGGAACGGCGGCTGGAAAAGCGGCGGTGGCGGCAATCCGGGAGGCCCATGGGGCCAGCGGCCGCAAAATCCGCGCCCGGGGCCGGGCGGTCCCTCGCCCGATCTTGAGGACATTCTGCGTCGCGGCCAGGACCGGCTTCGCCGCGTCATGCCCGGCGGGGGCGGTGGCGGGTCCACCGGCGGCGGGCTCGCGCTGGCGGGCCTCGCGGCCGCCGGCATCGCTGTCGTGTGGCTGTTCAACGCCGTCTTCATCGTGGAGCCGGACGAGGTGGGCGTGGAGCTTCTCTTCGGCCAGCCGAGCGAGGAGGTTCTGGAGCCGGGGCTTCACTTCATCTTCTGGCCCGTCCAGACGGTGGAGACCGTGCCGGCGGTGGAGAATCAGCTCCCCATCGGCCGCAACCAGCAGGGCGCTTCGACGGGCCTGATGCTCTCGGGCGACCAGAACCTTGTCGATGTCCAGTTCTCCGTCCTCTATCAGGTCTACGATCCTCAGGCTTTCCTCTTCAACGTGGATGACCCGCAGGGGATGCTCCGGCAGGTCTCCGAAAGCGCCATGCGCGAGGTGGTGGGCCGTTCGCGCGTGGAGGCGCTCTTCCGCAACGACCGTGTGGGCATCGCCGAGGACGTGCGTGCCATCACGCAGGCAACGCTCGATTCGTACGGGGCCGGCCTGCGGGTGAACGCCATCGCCATCGAGGACACAGCGCCGCCCACGGAAGTGGCCAGCGCCTTCGACGAGGTGCAGCGCGCCCGGCAGGACCAGACCCGCTTCGTGAACGAGGCGCAGCAGTACCAGAACCAGCGCCTCGGCCAGGCGCGCTCGGAAGCCGTGCAGATCCGCGAGGACGCGGCCGCCTACAAGAACCGCGTCGTGCAGGAGGCCACGGGTGAATCGCAGCGCTTCACCTCGATCCTGACCGAGTATGAACGCGCCCCGGGCGTGACGCGCCAGCGCCTTTACCTTGAGACGATGCAGGCTGTGCTGGGCGATTCCAACATGGTGATCGTGGACGAGCGGGCGGCCGGCGGGCAGGGAGTCGTACCTTATCTCCCGCTCACCGAGGTGGAGCGCCAGGGCGAGCAGCGGCGCCAGAACCAGCAGCAGAACCGGCAGAACAACGGCGGTTCGGGCAACCAGGGCGGCGGCAGCGCCGCGCCCGCGCTTTCCTCCGGGCCAGTGGCCGGCCAGACGCTCGCGCAGGGGGCCGGTCGATGAACAATCGTTTCTATGCCGTCATCGCCGTCGTCGCGGCGGCCGTCTTCGTGCTCTACAACTCGCTGTTCGTGGTCAACGAGCGCGAGAAGGCCATCGTCCTTCGCTTCGGCGAGATCCAGCGGGTGATCGACGATCCTGGCCTCTATTTCAAACTGCCCTTCACCTTCGCGCGCGCCGACAACGTCCAGAAGCTATCCGACCGCCTCCAGCGGCTGGACCTCGAGGGCCTGCGCGTGCAGACCGCCGAGGGTCTCTTCTACCAGGTCGACGCGTTCCTGGCCTACCGCATCCAGGATGCGGGCCGCTTCCGCCAGCAGGTGGCCGGCGGTTCGCTGGAACTGGCCGAGCAGCGCCTTCGCACGCGCTTCGATTCGGCCATCCGCGCCGTCTACGGCCAGCGCTCGTTCGAGGCCGCGCTCTCCAACGAGCGCCAGGCGATGATGGTCGAGGTTCGCGACCAGATTCGCCCGGAGGCGGAGAATCTGGGCCTCTCGCTCGACGACGTGCGCATTCGGCGCACGGACCTGACCGACGACGTGGCGCAGCAGACCTATGAGCGGATGCGGGCCGAGCGCCTTGCCGAGGCCGAGGGGCTGCGCGCCAACGGCCAGGTTGCGGCGCGCGAGATCCGCGCGGCGGCCGACCGCGAGGTTTCCGAGACGGTGGCCGGCGCCCAGCGCGACGCGCAGATCCTCCAGGGTGAGGGCGACGCGGAGCGCAACGCCATCTTCGCCAGCGCCTTCGGGGCCAATCCGGAGTTCTTCGAGTTCTATCGCTCGATGGAGGCCTATCGCGGCGCGATGGAGAATGCGGGCACCACGATGGTGCTGTCGCCGAGTTCCGACTTCTTCCGCTACTTCAACGCGGATATCGCGCTGAGCGCGGAACAGGGCGGCGGCGCGCCCATCGCCCCGCCGGCCGCTCCCCCCGCCGCCCCGGCCACGCCGGAAGAAGGCACGCAGGAGGAGGGCGCCATGGAGATGCCGCCGCTGTCGCCGGCCGCCGAGGAGGCGCGCCGCGCCGCCGAGGAAGCGGCCCGCGCCATCAGTGCCGGCGAGGAGCCGCCGAGCATCCTGGCCCCGCTGCCGGACGATGAGACCGTTCCCGGCTCGGAAGGCGCACCAGACGCCGAGCCCGCCCCGGCGAACTGAGCCGGAACGACATGCAAACGCCCGCCCGGAATGTCCGAGGCGGGCGTTTTCGCTTTCCAGGCCGTGCCTGTGCTTCCATCCGGCAGGGAGCAGCGTGGCCGGCTCTTGATTCGGTCGCTTTTGTCGGCTTGCCTCAAGGCATGGGCCGGCGCGGCGCAGGACGGGAAGGAACGGGAATGAAGCTTCGTCACCGTGGGACGATCCTTTCGGCCGGGTTGGCCGCGGCCCTCCTCTCGCCGATGGCCGCCGGCGCGCAAGGCGTCATCGCGCCGCCGCCTGAGGGGGAGACCATCGCGCCGCAGCCGCCGACGAGCCAGACGGTCGAACCGCAGGCACCCGGCGTTCCACCCGCCTCCGCGCAGCCGCGCATGCAGGGGCCGGCCTCGGTCGCCGATCTGGCGGAAGGGCTTCTCGACGCGGTGGTGAACATCTCCACCGCCCAGAACGTGCCCTCGGCGGGCAGGGGCATGCCCCGTCTGTCCGCCCCGGACGGCTCGCCCCTTCAGGATTTCTTCGACGAACTGCTGCGCGAGGACGGGCGCAATTCGCGGCAGGTGCAGTCGCTCGGCTCGGGCTTCGTCATCGATGCGTCGGGTGTCGTCGTCACCAACAATCACGTGATCGCCGATGCCGACGAGATCACGGTGAATTTCGCGGACGGGCGCGCGCTGGAGGCGAGTGTCCTCGGCCGCGATCCCAAGACCGACATCGCGGTCCTGAAGGTCGAGCCGGAGGTGCCGTTGACGGCCGTTTCCTTCGGCAATTCGGAAGATGTGCGCATCGGTGACTGGGTGATGGCCATCGGCAACCCGTTCGGCCTCGGCGGCTCTGTCAGCGTGGGCATCGTCTCGGCGCGGGGCCGCAACATCAATGCCGGCCCCTACGACAATTTCATCCAGACCGACGCGGCCATCAACCGGGGCAATTCCGGCGGGCCGCTCTTCGACATGTATGGGCGGGTGGTCGGCATCAACACGGCGATCATCTCGCCCACTGGCGGCTCCATCGGCATCGGCTTCTCGATCCCGGCGCTTCTGGCCCAGAATGTGGTGGGGCAGCTACGCGAGTTCGGCGAGACGCGGCGCGGCTGGCTCGGCATCCGCCTTCAGGCGGTGACGCCGGACATCGCCGAAAGCCTCGGCCTGCCGGAGGCGCGGGGCGCCCTGGTGATGGGCGTGGTGCCGAACGGCCCTTCCGACAACGGGCGGATCGAGATCGGCGATGTCATCGTCGGCTTCGACGGGCGCGCCGTGGAAAGCTCGCAGGACCTGCCGCGCATCGTGGCCGAGACGCCGGTGGGCCGGCAGGTGACGCTGGAACTCCTGCGAAAGCCGAGCCTGGAAGCCGAGACCGAGGAGGTTTCGGTGGAGATCACGCTCGGGCGCCTGGAGGATGGCGAGGAGATGATGGCTGCCGCCGAGGGCGGCGAGCCCGCGTCGGAAGACGGGGCGCAAGAGGAGCAGGCCTCGCCGACGCTGGGCCTTCGCCTCGCGGACATGAACGACGCGCTGCGCGAGGAATACGGGCTGTCGAACGATCTGTCCGGTGTCGTCGTGACCGAAGTGGAGGAGCGTTCGGCGGCCGGGGAGAAGGGAATCGAACCCGGCAGCGTCATCGTGGAGATCGGGCAGGAGGAGGTGGCGACGGCTGCCGAGATGCGCGAGCGCCTGTCCTCGCTACGCGCCGGCGGCCAGCGCAACGCGTTGATGCTGGTGGCCGCCGCCAATGGCGATCTGCGCTTCGTGGTGGTCCCGCTCGATTGACTCCTAGCTTTTGAAGTCCCGGGCGCGGTAGCCCTGGAGGAAGAGAAGGGCGGTGAGGTCGCCGTGCCGGATGCGGTGCGGCGCCTCGGCCGCGACCTTGGGCTTGGCGTGGATCGCCACGCCCGTGCCGGCCGCCAGGATCATCGGCAGGTCGTTGGCCCCGTCCCCCACCGCCATGGCGTCGGCCGGGCTCAGGCCGCGCGCGGCCGTGATGGCGCGCAGCGCTTCCAGCTTGGCCTCGGCCCCCAGGATCGGCTCGGCCACGGTGCCGGTCAGCTTGCCGTGCGCCGTTTCGAGCAGGTTGGCGCGGTTCTCGTCGAAGCCGAGCCGCTCGGCGACGACCGAGGTGAAGGCGGTGAAGCCGCCGGAAACGAGGGCGGTATAGGCGCCGCCCGCGCGCATGGTGGCGACCAGTTCCCGCCCGCCCTGCGCCAGGGTAATGCGCGTGTCGATGACATGGGCGATGGTGGAAACGGGCAGATCGGCGAGCAGGGCCACGCGCTCGCGCAATGCCGGCTCGAAGGCGATCTCGCCGTTCATCGCGCGGGCGGTGATGGCCGCGACGGCGCCCTTCAGCCCCAGTTCGGCGGCCAGCTCGTCGATGCATTCCTGGTCGATCATGGTGGAGTCCATGTCGGCGAGGAGAATCTTCTTGCGCCGCCCCGCGACCTCCTGCACCACGCAATCCACCGCCTCGGCGCGGGCAAGCCGGCCGAGGCGCTCGCGCACTTCCGGCATGATCGGCTCGGGTGTGAGGATGTCGCAAGCCACGCCCTCCTCCAGCCAACGGATGTCGGCATCGCCGATCTCGTCGGCGGCTTCGCGGGCGAGGGTGCGGGTCACGCGCGGATCGTTGCGGGCGGAGATCAGCGTGGCGACGAACATGGGATCGGATAAACCTTGGCGCAGGGGATGAAAGCGATCCTGATAGCGGGGCCGACGGCAAGCGGCAAATCGGCGCTCGCCATCCGGCTGGCGCGCAAGCACGGCGGCGCGGTGGTCAACGCCGATTCCATGCAGGTCTATGACGGGCTCCCCATCCTCACCGCGCGCCCGCGCGAGGAGGAGATGGAGGGCTTGGCCCATCTCCTCTACGGGCATCGCGACCCCGCCCAGCCCTATTCGACGGGGGAATGGGCGCGCGAGGCGGCGGGGGTGCTGGCCGATCTTCGCCGGCGCGGCCTCGTGCCGGTCTTCTGCGGAGGAACGGGGCTCTACTTCCGCGCGCTTCTGGGCGGGCTGGACGATATGCCGCCGGTGCCGGAGGAGGTGCGCGCGCGATGGCGCGGGCGCATGGAGGCGGAAGGGCCGCAGGCGCTTCACCGCCTGCTGGCGGAGCGCGACGGCGCGGCGGCCGCGCGGATACGCCCAGGCGACCGGCAGCGAATCGCGCGGGCGCTGGAGCTTCTGGAGGCGACGGGCGCGCCGCTGGCGCAGTGGCGGAAGCAGTCCGCGCCCCCGCTGATCGAGGAGGAGGCCGCGCTGAAGCTCGTCATCGCGCCGCAGCGCCCGGCGCTGCGCGAGAGGATCGCCCGGCGTTTCGACGCCATGCTGGCGACGGGCGCGATGGAGGAGGCGCTGGCTTTCGCCCGGCGGCCCGGTGCGCTGGAGGGCCTGGCCGGCAATGCGATCGGCCTTGCCGAGCTTCTGGAGGTGCAGGCGGGGCGCCTGGAGATGGGCCGGGCGAGGGAGCTGGCGATCACCCGCACGCGCCAATACGCCAAGCGGCAGGAAACCTGGTTTCGCAACCAGCTCTCCGCGCATTGGCGGCGGATAGAGGAGCCGGAGGCGTTCGGGGGAACCTAAGGCTCGCGCGCACGGTTGATGCTTCCGATCAGCAGGAAGGAAACGAGATGTCGTCCGTTGCGCCGAAGGACCACCGCGAGGCCATCGAGAAGGGCGCGCGGCTCGGCTATCTCGCCCGCGCTCTCGTTTTCCTCGTCATCGGCTATTTCGCCTTCCGCTCCGCCTTTGCCGGCGGCCAGGCGCTGAGCGAGGAGGACGCGATTCGCGAGCTCGTCGGCTCGCCCTTCGGCATGGTCATGCTGGTGCTGCTGGTGGTGGCGCTGCCGGCCTTCGCGCTCTGGCGCTATGTGCAGGCCTTCTTCGACGCGGACGGCTACGGCAGGGATGCCAAGGGCATCGCCACGCGCATCGGCCGCTTCTTCTCGGGCTGCGTCTACCTGTTCCTCGCCATCTATGCCGGCTCGCTGCTCTTCGGCTTCTCCACGCGGGACAGCGGCGGCGGCGGGGTGCTGGAGGCCTGGGCACCGTTGTTCGGCCCGTGGTTCACGGTTCCTGCGGGGCTGGTGATGCTGGCGGTGGCCGGCGCGCATGTGAAGCGCGCCTGGACGGGCGAGTTCCTGAAATTCCTGTCTCTGCCGCCCGCGCATGAGGGCTGGATGACGGCGCTTTGCCGCGTGGGCATCGTGGCGCGCGCCGTGGTCTTCGCCACCATTGCCTTCCTGTTCTTCACCAGCGCCTGGCGGTGGACGCCGGAGGACACGCCGGGCGTGCAGGATGCGTTGACCGAAATCGGCCAGTGGCCCCTCGGATGGCTGCTCCTTTCCCTCACGGGCGCGGGGTTGATGGCCTTCGGCGGCTATTGCCTGGCCCTGGCGCGCTACGGCCATGTGCGCTCGCCCGATCTCGACCCCTCGAAGGCGATGGCGGCCATGCGGGGGTGAGGGGCGGGGTTGACGAAGGCTCTTCGGCCCGCTAGCGTCCCGCCCCATGAAGAAGAACCTCATTCTCGTAAGTAGGCGCACACGCGAGGCGGTCTAAGGACCGCCCGGCTCCTGCCACGTGTGCGCGACCCAAGGCCCCTCGGAGGGCCTTTTTTATTACCCGAATTCCTGAGGAAACAGACGCCGGAACGGCGACACGACAAGGCCGAAGACGATGGACGAGATGACGATCGACCGCCAGCCCCGCCAGATGACGGGCGCGCAGATGGTGGTGCAGGCGATGAGGGACCACGGTGTCGCGCACCTCTTCGGCTATCCGGGCGGCGCGGTTCTTCCGATCTACGACGCCATCTTCCAGCAGGACGAGGTCAAGCACATCCTCGTTCGGCACGAGCAGGGCGCGGGCCATGCGGCGGAGGGCTACGCCCGCTCCACCGGCAAGCCGGGCGTCGTCCTCGTCACCTCCGGCCCGGGCGCGACCAACATGGTCACGCCCCTGCAGGACGCGTTGATGGATTCCATCCCGCTCGTGTGCATCACCGGCCAGGTGCCGACGTCGCTCATCGGCTCGGACGCCTTCCAGGAGGCCGACACGGTGGGCATCACCCGGCCCTGCACCAAGCACAACTGGCTGGTGAAGAGCGTCGAGGACCTCGCCGAGATCCTGCATGAGGCCTTCCACGTCGCCACCTCGGGCCGGCCCGGCCCGGTCGTGGTCGATATCCCGAAGGACGTGCAGTTCGCCACCGGCACCTACCTGCCCCCCGCCGCCTCGCACGCGACCGAGCGCTACCATCCCAAGGTCTCCAGCGATGCCGGGCGCATCCGCGCGGCGGTGGAGCTGATGGCCTCGGCCAGGAAGCCGGTGCTCTACACGGGTGGCGGCGTCATCAATTCCGGCCCGGAGGCAAGCCGGCTCCTGCGCGAGCTGGTGGCGCTCACCGGCTTTCCGATCACCTCGACACTGATGGGCCTTGGCGCCTATCCGGCCAGCGGCGAGAAGTGGCTCGGCATGCTGGGCATGCACGGCACCTACGAGGCCAACCTCGCCATGCACGATTGCGACGTGATGGTGTGCATCGGCGCGCGCTTCGACGACCGCATCACCGGCCGGCTCGACGCCTTCTCGCCCAACTCCAAGAAGATTCATATCGATATCGACCCGTCCTCGATCAACAAGAACGTGCGCATCGACCTGCCGATCATCGGCGACGTTGCCAATGTGCTACGGGACATGGTGGCGGCGTGGAAGGAGACTGGCGCGGCGTGTGACGCCGAGGCTCTGGCCGAGTGGACGCGCCGGATCGACGGCTGGCGCGCGCGCAACTGCCTCGCCTTCAACCAAAAGGGCGACACGATCCTGCCGCAGCACGCGATCCGCCGGCTCTACGAGCTGACGAAGGACCGCAAGACCTACATCACGACCGAGGTCGGCCAGCACCAGATGTGGGCCGCGCAGTTCTATGGCTTCGAGGAGCCGAACCGCTGGATGACCTCGGGCGGGCTCGGCACCATGGGCTACGGCCTGCCTGCGGCGCTGGGCGTGCAGATCGCCCATCCCGACGCGCTGGTCATCGACATCGCAGGCGATGCCTCGGTGCAGATGACGATGCAGGAGATGTCGAGCGCGGTGCAGTACGGCGCGCCGATCAAGATCTTCATCCTCAACAACCAGTATATGGGCATGGTGCGCCAGTGGCAGCAATTGCTGCACGGCAACCGGCTGTCGCACTCCTATTCGGAGGCGCTGCCCGACTTCGTGAAGCTGGCGGAGGCCTATGGCGGCGTCGGCCTGCGGGTGGAGAAGGAGGGCGACCTCGACGGGGCGATCCGGGAGATGATCGACGTGACGCGGCCGGTGATCTTCGACTGCTGCGTGGCCAACCTCACCAACTGTTTCCCGATGATCCCATCCGGCAAGGCGCACAACGAAATCCTCCTGCCCGACGAGGCGAGCGACGAGGCGGTGGCGAACGCCATCGACGCCAAGGGCAAGGCGCTGGTCTGAGCCCACCCGGCGGGGCATGAGCCCCGCCGCCCATCCGCTTCCCTCACTGGAAATCCTCCATGAACTCCGCCATCCAGCCGCCTGCCTCCGCCTATTTCATCACCGAGGAGAAGCCGGCGCCCGAGCAGCGCACGCTCTCCATCATCGTGGACAACGAGCCGGGCGTCCTCGCCCGCGTCATCGGCCTCTTCTCGGGCCGGGGCTACAATATCGAGAGCCTGACGGTCTCCGAGACCGAACATGCCAAGCACCTTTCGCGCATCACCGTCGTCACGCGCGGCGCGCCGCATGTGATCGAGCAGATCAAGAGCCAGCTCGACCGCATCGTGCCGGTCCACAAGGTGGTGGACCTCACGCTGGCGGCCCGCAACTCGTCCGAGGACGGGCCGATCGAGCGGGAGCTGGCCGTGGTGAAGGTGGCGGGGCGGGGCGACGACCGCGTGGAGGCCCTGCGCATCGCGGACGTGTTCCGCGCCAAGGTGATCGATTCCACGACCGAGCACTTCGTCTTCGAAATCACCGGCAAGTCGTCCAAGATCGAGAAGTTCGTATCGATCATGGCGCCGCTCGGCCTGGTGGAAATCTGCCGCACGGGCGTGGCCGCCATGAGCCGCGGCAAGGACGGAATGCTGGAGGGGTAGGCTTTCGGCCGGGGGGTAAAGCGGCTTGCCTCGGGGCCTGCCTATGCCTTTCCCGATCGTCATCCCGGATAAGTCCAAGGTGTCTATCTCCGCCCCGGCTGCGTTTTGCCCGAAGGTCCCCCGGAAACCGACTCATGTCCCTCGACGTCCTGGTCGCCCTCGTCACCTTCGCCTTCGTCTCCTCGGTCACGCCGGGGCCGAACAACTTCATGTTGATGACGTCCGGCGTGAATTTCGGCTTCCGGCGCACGCTGCCGCATATGTTCGGCATCGCCGGCGGGTTCTGCTCGCTGCTTCTGGCGGTGGGCTTCGGGCTCGGTGCGTTGATCCATGCCTTCCCGGCGCTGGAAATGGCGATGAAGGTGGCAAGCGCGGCCTATCTCGCCTTCCTGGCGTGGAAGATCGCCTTTTCCGGCGCGCCGGGCGACAAGGGGGAGAAGGCGGCGCGCCCGCTGACCTTCATGGAGGCGGCGGCCTTCCAGTGGGTGAACCCGAAGGCCTGGGCGATGGCGCTCGTCGCCATGGGCGCCTATGTCAGCGTCGAGGCTCCGATTCTCTCCGTCCTCATCGTGGCGCTCGCCTTCGTTGTGGTGAACTTTCCCAGCGTTTCGATCTGGACGCTGTTCGGCATGGGGCTGCGGCGCTTCCTGTCGAACGAGAAGCGGCTGCGCGCCTTCAACATCGCCATGGGACTTCTGCTCCTGGCCACGATCTGGCCCCTCGTCGCCAACTGACGCTTGCCCGCGCGGCGCATTTCTGCGACGCGGGGGCATGAAGCTCTCACCCCAGCAGGACGAGGCGCTGACGCGCGTTTCCGATTGGCTGAAGCGCGCAGACCAGCCGGTCTTTCGCCTCTTCGGCTTTGCCGGCACCGGCAAGACGACGCTCGCGCGCCATTTCGCCGAAGGCATCGACGGGCAGGTTCAGTTCGCCGCCTTCACGGGCAAGGCGGCGCAGGTGCTGCGCTCCAAAGGCGCGAAAAGCGCCAAGACCATCCATTCGCTGATCTACCGGCCGCGCGGCGAGGAGACCGTGTCGGACGAGAGCACGGGCACGGCGCGCATCTCACCGGCCTTTTCGCTGAACCGGCAGAGCCCGGTGGCCAAGGCCAAGCTCATCGTGGTGGACGAATGTTCCATGGTGGACGAGGCGCTGGGGCGCGACCTCATGAGCTTCGGCACGCCCATCCTGGTGCTGGGCGACCCCGGCCAGCTTCCGCCCGTTTCGGGCGGCGGCTTCTTCACCGAGGCGGAGCCCGACTATCTCCTGACCGAAATCCACCGGCAGGCGCGCGACAACCCGATTCTGGAAATGGCGCTGGCCGTGCGCGAGGGGCGCGATCTGGAGCGCGGCGACTACGGCACCGCCAAGGTCATCTCCAAGCGCGAGGTGGACCGGGACGAGGTGCTGGCGGCCGACCAGGTGCTGGTGGGCACCAACCGCACGCGCCGGCTCTATAACGGCCGCCTGCGCGAGCTGAAGGGCTTCGCGGGGCCGCTGCCGCTTTCTGGCGACAAGCTGGTGTGCCTGCGCAACGACCCCGCTAAGGGCCTGCTCAACGGTTCGCTCTGGCAGGTGATGACCTCATCCCCCGAGACGGTGAAGCCCGGTGTCAATCTCATCGTCAAGCCGGACGACGACGACATCGACCGGGGCGCGGCCAAGATCAAGCTTCTGAAGGCCGCCTTCGAGGACCCGCTGGCCGACATTCCATGGGCCACCAAGAAGCGTTTCGACGATTTCGACTTCGGATACGCGCTCACCGTCCACAAGGCGCAGGGCTCGCAGTGGAACAACGTCATGCTCTTCGACGAGAGCTGGGCCTTCCGCGACACGCGCGAGCGGTGGCTTTACACCGCCATCACTCGCGCCGCCGAGCGGCTGACGATCGTGCGGTGAGGTGCCGGATCGTCGGTTTAGGCGCTGCGGCATGGATCCCGGCCTTGAGCCGGAATCCATGCCGTCTGTGCGACGCTCTGCAGCCGTGCCGGGCGTCCTCGGCCTTCGACGGGCTCAGGGCGAGGCTACTCAAACGCTCAGCATGAGGGTGAAGTCAGCGTTCCTTATTGGGCAGGCGGCTGGCCGCCGGGGTTGGGTGCGTTCTCCTCGGCCTGCGCGGGCTGCTGGTCCGGCGCGGCCTGGGCGCCCTGCTCGGCCTCGACCTCCGGCGCTGCGGGCGCTTCGGTGCAGTTCTCCGGCGCCAGATAGGCCGCGCCCGAGGCGACGCCGGCCAGGCGCACGGTGCAGGTTTCGGAAAGGTCCACGGTCTCGCCCTCCGAAACGCTTTGCGGCTCGCCGCCCTCGGGCGTGACGCTCGCGGTGCCGGCCTCGAGATCGAGTCCGGAAAGGTCGAGGCGCGTGCCGCCGAAGATCGCCGCCTGCCCGGGAAGGAGCACGGCGCCGGTGGCGCCGATCTGCGCGGCGAGGCGCCCCGCCTCGTCCTCGGCGGGGGCAGGGGCGGGCGCGTCCTGCATCATCGCCTCGGCGCGCGCGGCCAGTTCCTCGCGCAGGCCCGCCACATCGCCGCGCAGCGTCTCGATACCGCCGTGCATCTCCTCCAGCGTGGCACCCATCGCCTCGCCCGTCTGGCCGGATACCTCGCCGAAGCGTGTCGCGGCGGCCTCCGTCTGGGTTGCGAGGCGCCCCTCCAGTCCCGCCAGGCTCTCTTCCATCCGCGTGTTCAGCACGTCGGCGTCCGGCATCTGGCCCATGCGCGCCTCGATGGAGGCGACGCTTGCCTGCAATTGCTGGATCAGCGGCGTCTGCTCGTTGAAGCGGGCGGCGAAATCGTTGCGAACCGCGCCGATATCGGGCGCCAGAAGCCAGCCGATGAGGACGCCGCCCAGGCCAGCGACGACGACGGGTGCGAGTTTCGTGCTCATGCTCATGCGGTGGTCTCCTGAGGGTGCTGGCGGGTTGCGTTGTCCTACGCGAAAAGGGGAGAGAGGGGAGATGGCGGCGGTGTCAACCTCGCGCGGCGCTGGAACTCCCCTGCGTGCTCGGCTATGGCTCCCGGCATCTGTCCGAGGACGCAGCCCATGCCGACCCGCCTTTCCGCCAATCTGAACGCCGTGGCGATGCTGCGCAACCGCCGCGACCTGCCCTGGCCGAGCGTGGTGGGCATCGGGCGTATTGCCCTGGCGGCCGGCGCGGCGGGGCTCACGGTGCATCCGCGGCCCGACCAGCGCCATATCCGATTCTCCGACCTTGCCGACCTGCGCGCGCTCATCGACGCGGAGTTTCCCGGCGCGGAGTTCAACATCGAGGGCTATCCGACGCCCGAATTCCTGGACCTCGCCCTGTCCGTGCGGCCGGAACAGGTGACGCTGGTGCCGGACCATCCCTCCCAACCCACCTCCGATCACGGCTGGGACTTTGCGGCCTCGCGCGACATCCTCGCGCCCGTGGTGCGGCGGCTGAAGGGAGAGGGCGCACGCGTCTCGATCTTCGCCGATCCCGACCCGGCCGGGTTCGAATGCGCCGCCGAACTCGGGGCGGAGCGGCTGGAGCTCTATACCGGGCCCTACGGCGCCACCCATGGCGACCCGCAAGCCGCCATCCGGGAGCTGGAGCGGCTGGGCAAGGCCGGGGACGCCGCCCATCGGCTTGGCCTCGGCCTGAATGCCGGCCATGACCTGACCGTGGAGAACCTGCCGCCCCTGATCGCCCGCCTGCCTTTCATCGCGGAGGTCTCCATCGGCCACGCGCTGACGGCCGAGGCGCTGGAACACGGCATGGCCGGCGCGGTGCGGCGGTTCATAGACGCTTGCGCGTGAGCCGCGATTCTTTCTCTTAAACCCTCTTGCGCGGGCGGGTTCGCCTGCCGTACAAGCCGAACCGAACGTTACGGTACGCCTCGGCGGCGGGAGATATCGGGTGGCGAGCCTGCGCACCGAAGATCGGGTGGAGGAATGGAGCAAGCGGCAGGGCGAGGTCCTGGATGCGGCTCTGGAACTGCTCGTCTCCTCCGGCAGCGGGCTGACGATGAACGCCGTCGCGCGCCGCGCCAATTGCTCCAAGGAAACGCTCTACAAGTGGTTCGGCGGCCGCGACGGCCTGCTGACGGCCACGGTGCAGCGCCAGGCCTCCAAGGTTCGGGCCGTGCCCGCGCAGGAGGGTGGCTGCGAGCGGCAGGCCCTGATGGCCAGCCTGGAGCGCTTCGCCTCCGACTGGCTGAAGACCATCGCCGGGGAGACCTCCGTGGCGCTGAACCGCCTTGCGGTGGGGCAGGCCGGGTCTGCCAAGCGCGATCTGGGCGCCGTCGTTCTTCATAACGGCCCCTTTGCCATGCAAAGGCGGCTGTCGCCGCTGCTGGAGGCGGCGCGGGAGGGCGGGCTCCTTGCCTTCGACGATGCCGAGGCGGCCTTCCGCACCTTCTTCGGCCTTGTCGTTCGCGACATGCAGATCCGGCTGCTCCTGGGCGAGCGGCCGGCCCCCGAGCCCCGGGCGCTGGAGGCGCAGGCCCGCCACGCCACCGAGCAGTTCATGTCCCTTTACGGGGCGCAAGACCAAAGCGGGCCGAAGTCCGCGAGCCTGAAAGAGAGGAAATGACCATGCGCGTTTATTACGATCGCGACGCCGATCTCAATCTCATCAAGTCCAAGCAGGTCGCCATCGTCGGCTATGGGAGCCAGGGCCGCGCCCATGCGCTGAACCTGAAGGATTCGGGCGCGGCCAATGTGGTGGTGGCGCTGCGGGCGGGCTCGGCCACGGCCAAGAAGGCCGAGGCCGACGGCTTCAAGGTGATGACCGTCGCCGAGGCGGCCAAGACGGCCGACCTGTTGATGATGGCCACGCCCGACGAGCTTCAGGCAGACATCTACAAGGACGAGATCGCGCCCCATATCCGCGACGGCGCGGCCATTGCCTTCGCCCATGGCTTGAACGTGCATTTCGGCTTGATCGAGCCGAAGAAGACGCTCGACGTGGTGATGATCGCGCCCAAGGGCCCCGGCCACACGGTGCGCGGCGAGTACCAGAAGGGCGGCGGCGTGCCCTGCCTCGTGGCGGTGGACCAGAATGCCTCCGGCAACGCGCTGGAGCTGGCGCTCTCCTACGCCTGCGGCGTCGGCGGCGGGCGCTCGGGCATCATCGAGACCAATTTCAAGGAAGAGTGCGAGACCGATCTCTTCGGCGAGCAGGTGGTGCTGTGCGGCGGCATCGTGGAGCTGATCCGCGCCGGTTTCGAGACGCTGGTGGAAGGCGGCTACGCGCCCGAGATGGCCTATTTCGAGTGCCTGCACGAGGTGAAGCTGATCGTCGACCTCATCTATGAGGGCGGCATCGCCAACATGAACTACTCGATCTCGAACACGGCCGAGTGGGGCGAGTACGTGACCGGCCCGCGCATCATCACCGAGGAGACCAAGGCGGAGATGAAGCGCGTCCTGAAGGACATCCAGACCGGAAAGTTCACCTCCGACTGGATGCAGGAGTACCGCTCGGGCGCCGCGCGCTTCAAGGGCATCCGCCGCGTCAACGATGCTCACCAGATCGAGGAAGTGGGCGAGAAGCTGCGCGGCATGATGCCGTGGATCAAGTCGAACGCGCTGGTCGACAAGGCGCGCAACTGATCCAGCGGATTCACGCTCCATCAACATATCGGAAGGCCGGTCCCCCGGGATCGGCCTTTTTTCACGATTCGATTCAGCAATCGGCAACCGCTTGGCGATACGGTCGGGCCTATTCTTCCCAGGCTGGGAGCCACGCGGATGTCGGAACTGCAACGAACGGGTGCGAACGAGGCTGAACGGCGCGTGGCGCCGCGCGTGCGCACGCTGAAGCGGGCGCGCGTGCTCTTCAACAACCGCTTCTCCACCATCGACTGCATCGCGCGCAATGTTTCGGCGACGGGCGCGCTGCTGACGATCGATCCCGCCGTCCATATTCCCAAGACCTTCGAGATCACCATCGGAGAGGGTGGGCAGATCCGGCCGGCCAAGCTGGTCTACCGCCGGGAGATGTTCGCGGGCGTGCACTTCCTCGATGCCCCGGCCGAGGAGACGGCGCACCTTGGAACCGTCGAAGGACAGGCTGGCGCGGGGGCTTCGGCCGAGCCCGCCACGGACGAAACCTCGGTGCACCGCATCATCGCAGCGCCACTGCCGCGCGCGCTGGCCGCGCGCCTGCCCTGGGCCGTCTTCGGCTAGAACTCCGGCTCGTCCTGTGTGGGCAGTTCGCAGCGATTGTGGATGTCGGTCGCGGCCACGGCGGCGTGGCCCATGCCCACGACGATCTGGCTGAGGCCCCGCACCACGTCGCCCGCCGCATAGAGGCCCTTCACGCTGGTGCGGCAATGGTCGCCGACGAGAAGGGCGCCGTGCTCGTCCTGCCGCGCGCCCATGGCGGTTGCCAGGTCTGAGCGGAAGCGGGTGCCGAGGGCGGAATAGAGATGGTCGAAGGAAAGCCGGGCGCTGCCGGCCATCCTCAGGGCCGTGATCCTGCGGTCCTTCGCGTCGATGTCGAGCGAGCCGATCGGCTCATGCACCACCGTGATGGCGTGCTCGCGGGCCTGCGAGGCTTCTTCCTGCGTCAGGTCGAGACCCGCCCCCAGCGTGAGGAGCGTGATGCGCGCATCGTAGGTGCGCGCCATGAAGATCGCCTCGCCGAGACCGCGCGCTCCGTGCCCGATGACGGCGACGGTCTTCCCGCGCGCCTCGTATCCGTCGCAGATCGGGCAGTAGCGCACCAGCCCGTCGCGCACGGCGGCCGGCAGGTCGGGCAGGTCGGGCTCGATATCCTCGGCGCCGGTGGCAAGGAGAACGCGGCGGGCGCGCACCTGCCGCGCAGCGCCGTCCCCGTCCCGATAGGAGGCGAGGAACAGGCCGTCCTCGCACGCCAGCCGCTCGACGCAGCCCTTGCGCAGTTGCGCGCCGTATTCCGTGGCGCTGTGCGTCTGGCGGGCCAGAATCTCGCGACCGGAGATTCCTTCGGCGAAAAGGGGAATGTTGTGGCTGGTGGGGATCCAGGCGGCCCGCGGCTCGCCCGCGTCGATCAGCAGGGTTTGCCGGCGGAAACGCGCCAGATAGAGCGCGGCCGTCAGCCCCGCCGGGCCGCCTCCCACGATCAGGCAGTCGATTTCGCTTCGTCCGCTCTCGCTCATCGCCCTGTCCGCTCGGCTCGTTCCCAGGAGAACATGGTGCGCCGCAGCGAAAAATCCTCCCTTCGCCCGCGTCCGGCGGGCGAAGGGGCCTTTCGCGCGAGCTTCAGCCGAGCTGGCTTTTCACGAAGTCCTTGACGATGGAGACGATGCCGCGGCCCAGCAGCGTGTCGAGCGCCACGCAGAACTGGTCCACGTTCTCCCGCGTACAGATCAGCGGCGGCTCCAGCCGGATGACGTTGCGGTTGTACTCGGTGAAGGCGACGAGGACGTCATGGTCGCGCAGGAGAAGCGCGCCCACGAAGCCCGAGAGCGAGCCCTTGAGTTTCTCGTCGAGGATGGCGACCATCGGGCGAAGGGCGAGCGGCAGGGTGCGCGAGAAGTCGTGGAACTCCAGCCCGACCATCAGCCCCTGTCCGCGCACTTCCTTGACGATGGTCGGATATCTCGCCGCGATCTCCTGCAAGCGCTCGAGCAGATAGGTGCCGACGTCCTGCGAGTTGCCGATCAGATCCTCGTCATAGAGCGTGTTCATCGCCTCGATGGATGTGACGCAGCCCTCGCCGATGCCGCCGAAAGTGGCATGGGCGTGGATCATCGCCGTCTTCGGCGTGCCGTAGGCGCGCATGTAGATGTCGCGACGGGCGATCATCGCCGCCATCGCCGCCTTGCCGCCGCCGAAGCTCTTGGCCAGCGCCGTCACGTCCGGCACCACGCCGTGATGCTCGAAGGCGTAGAAGCGGCCCGAGCGGCCGAAGCCGCACTGCACCTCGTCGGCGACCCAAACGACCTTCAGCTCGTCGCACAGGCGCCGCACGCCCTGCCAGTAGGCGGTAGGGGCGGTCACGATGCCGGCGCCGCCCTGGATTGTCTCCAGAACCACGACGCCGATCTCCGGGTCCGAGCGCAGGAGCCGCTCCAGCGCGGGCAGGTCGCCGAAGGGCACCTTGTAGCTGTTGCCCACCAGCTTGAACTCGCCCTGGTAGAGCGTGGAATCGGTCAGGGACAGGACACCCTTGGTCTTGCCGTGGAACGAATTCTCGGCGTGGACGAACTTGCAGTTCCTGCGGCCCGAGGCCCGCTCGGCCACCTTGATGGCCGCCTCCATGGCCTCCGAGCCCGAGGAGCCGAGGAAGACCATGTCGAGGTCGCCCGGCGAGACGAGCGCCAGATTGCGAGCGAGCGCCGAGGCGTATTGCGACAGGAAGGCGATGGCGATCTCGTGCCGCTTCTCCTCCTGGAACCTGCGTCGTGCCTCCAGGATGCGCGGGTGGTTATGCCCGAAGGCGAGGGAGCCGAAGCCGCCGAAGAAGTCGAGGATCCTGCGGCCGTTCTGGTCGATATAGAACATGCCCTCCGCGCGCTCGACCTTCACCTTGTGAAAGCCGAGCAGCTTCATGAAATGGAACTGGCCGGGGTTGATGTGGGCCTTGAAGAGGTCCGCCATCTCCTGCACGTCCAGCGCCTTGGCGTCTTCCACCGAAAGCAGCCGGGGCTTGGCGGGGCCGCGCGGCAGGGCCGGGGTGAGGGCAGGGGCGCTCATGGTCGGTTTATCCAGCATCGGCCCTTACTCCGCCGGCTGGAAGGAGGAGGCGGCCGCCGGGCGGCCTTCCTTCCTGGCGCGGTACTCCGCATAGGCCGCGATCAGCATGTCCTCGTCCCGGTATTGCGCGCTCCACCCCAGGTCGCGCTTGGCCTTGGAGCAGTCGAGAATGCACATCTCGTCGGCGATCAGATACTGTTCCGGGTCCATGATCGGCATGTTCATCCAGTCCAGAAGGTCGAGCGTCTTCTTCACCGCGAAGGCGGGGGTGGGCAGCAGCATCGACCTCGAACCCGCATGGCGGATGAGGTCCGAGAGGAGCTTGCGGACGGGCGGCGGGTTGTCGGAGCCCAGATTATAGGCCTCGTTCGGCACCCCGGCCTTCCAGGCCAGGCGCGCCGCCTCCGCGCAGTCGAACACGGAGATGAACTGGTAGGGGTTCGCGCCCGAGCCGATCATGGGCACGGGAAGGTTGAGATCCACCAGCCGGAACAGCTTGGAGAGGATGCCGAGCCGGCCCGGGCCGATGATGAGGCGCGGGCGGAAGAGCGAGATGGACAGGCCCCGCGCGCGCCACTCGGCCGCCAGTTCCTCCGTCTTCCACTTCGACAGGCCGTACTCGCCGAGCGGATTGGCCGGGTGCTCCTCGGTTTGCGGGTAGGTGTAGGTGTGCCCGTAGACCATGTCGGTCGTGTAGTGCACGAGGCGGCTGGCGCCCGCCTTGTCCATGGCGTGGATGATGTTCTCGGTGCCGTGGTAGTTCACCGGCCAGAAGAAGTCGTGCCGCTCGGCCCGCGTAACGATGGGCGAAAGCATCTTGGCCGAGAGGTTGTAGACCATGTCGTCCGGCGCGATGGGCGCTCCCGCCACGGCGGCCGGGTCGGTCACATCGATCGCCAGATGGGTGGCGGAGCGGTAGTGCGGCAGGTCGCTTTTGGCGATGTCGGCGACGACCACCTCCTCGCCGTCCTTGACGAGACGTTCGGCAAGATGGCGCCCGACGAAGCCGTCGCCTCCGAAAATGACGTGTTTCATCGAATGACCTCGTTGGGGGAAGTGTCGTGCGTGGACGACGCGGGCTCGCCCTCGATGCGCGTGCCGCCCTGGGCGATGAAGACCGTGCCGACGCAGATGAGGGCGATGCCGCCGACGCGCCAGGCGTTCAAATCCTCGGAAAAGAGGAACCACGCGGCGATGGCGACGGCCACGTAGGCCAGCGAAAGAAAGGGATAGGCATAGGACAGCTCCACCTTCGACAGGACGAAGAGATGGGAGGCCATCGAGATGACGAAGGTGGCGAGCCCGAGGAACACGAAGGGGCTGAACACGATCTGCAGGATCTTCAGAAGCGGATTGACCCCGGCGAAGCTCAAGGGGCCGAGCTGCATCATGCCGTATTTCAGCATCACCTGCGCCGCAGCGTTGGTGAAGACGGTGAAAAGGATGAAGGGGAGGTATTTCGACATGCTCAAGCCCTCTACTACGCCCTCTTCTACATCCTTTATAACAAAAAGGCTTAGCCCATTTCATGATTGGCACGCCGGCGGCGGCCCGATTCCCGGCTCTTCTTTCCCTAGGGTAAAGGGAGGGTTGCGGCGGGTGGCGCGTCTTCGTCGGCCCGTGGAAGGCATGCGGCCGTCCGGCGCCAGAAGTCGGACATCATGGCCGGATCGCGAAGTGCCTCCAGCGCCCGCCATCCGGGGAAGGAAGCCTGGAAGGTCTGCGGCGACATGCGGGCATCCTTGTAGGGGTTCACCGCGCCGCCCGCCGAGACCGTGATGGCGTCGAGTTCGGAAAGAAGGGCGAGCGTCGCCTCGCCGCGATGGGGAAAGTCGAGCGTGAGCGTGTAGCCGGCGCGGGGGAAGGAGAGGAGACCGGGGCTTTGCAGATCGCCGAAGCGCTTGAGCACGGTGAGGAACGAGCCGTGGCGGTGGGCGGTCGCGCATTCGAGCAGCGCCCGCACCGCCGCAGGCCCGCCGGCGGCCGGCAGGACGCTCTGGTGCTGGTGCAGGCCGCGCGGGCCGTAGAGCCGGTTCCAGCCGCCGAGGCGGTCGAGAGGATAGAAGAAGGCGTCGAAAGGTACGCGCGCGGTAGAGACGCCCGGCGGCGCCTTGCGGAAATAGGCTTCGTTGAAGGCGCCGAGCGCCAGCCCCCGCAGCGGGCTGACCGGCGGGGTGAAGGGAATGCGGGCGAGCGGCGGGCGGGCGATCCCGCTGCGCGAGCCGCTGGCGGCGTGGTCGCCGCAGATCAGATGGCCACGCCCGAGCGAGCGGCCGCGCTTCAGGGAGTCGACCCAGGCAACCGCGTATTCGTGGCGCTCGTCGGCGGCCGGGGCGAGGTCGAAATAGTCGTCGAGGCGATCGAAGCGGGTCGTCGTCTGGTCGATGTCGAGCGAGGCAACCCTCAGGAGACGGATGGTCGCGCGGGTGACGAGCCCGGTCAGCCCCATCCCGCCGATGGTGGCGGCGAAAAGGTCGGCGTTCTCCTCACGTGTGCAGAGGACGGGCCCGGGGCGGTCGGAGCGTTGCAGTTCCAGCGCCTCCACCCAGCGGCCGAAGGTGCCGCGCCGGTGGTGGTTCTTGCCGTGGACGTCGTTGGCAATGGCCCCGCCCAGCGTGACGAACTGCGTGCCGGGCGTGACGGGCAGGAACCAGCCGGCTGGCGCGACATGCCGGGTGATATCGCACAGAAGCACGCCGGCCTGTGCCTCCAGAATCCCGCTCGCGGCGTCGAAGGAGAGGATGCGCGAGGCGCCGCGCGTGTCGATGAGCAGCCCCTCGTCGTTGTGGCAGCTATCGCCGTAGCTGCGGCCGTTGCCGAAGGGCAGGAGCGAGCCTTCGGGGCCGGAGGGAAGCGTTTCGCCCGCCGCCAGCATCAGGGCCCCGCGCGGCACGTCCCTGCGCCCGCGCCCCCAGCTCCCGTAGCGCTCACGGGACATAGGCGGCCGCCACCAGCATGGCGGCGCCAAGGCCGATCATCACCTGCGAGCGCCAGTCGTTCAGGATGAAGACGACCGGATCGTCGTGCATCTGCCCGCGCCGCGCCAGAATCCAGATGCGCACGATGATGTAGAGGACCAGCGGACAAAGCGGCCAGACCATGTAGGGATGGGCGTACAGCTCGCGCATCTCGGCGCTGTCGACGTAAAGCGCCAGGACCAGCACGGCCGCGAAGCCGGAGGACATGCCGGCCTGCCCGATCGTGTCGAGATCGACATCCACATAGCCGCGTCCGGTCTTGGAGCGATGCGCTCCCTCCCCGAAATCGAGAAGCTCCGTATAGCGCTTCACCAGTGCCAGGGAGAGGAAGAAGAAGAGGGAGAACGCCAGGAGCCAGAAGGATTCGTCGGCCTCGATGGCCGCCGTGCCGGCGACGATGCGCGTCGTATAGAGGCCGGCGAGCGTCAGCACGTCGATCAGCAGCATCCGCTTCAGCGCCAGCGAATAGGCGGTGGTGGTGGCGAGATAGACACCCAGAACCAGGAGGAAGGTGGGCGGCAGGAAGAGGGAGAGCGTCAGAGACGCACCCACCAGCGCGCCGGCCAGAGCCAGCCCCAGCGGAATGGGAACCGTGCCGCTGGCGAAGGGGCGGTGGCGCTTGGTCTTGTGCCGCCGGTCCGCCTCCAGGTCGAGAAGGTCGTTGAGAATGTAGACGGCCGAGGCCGCGAAGGAGAAGGCGAAGAACGCCGCCAGCGCCGCCGCGACCGTATGGGGATCGAGGAATTCGTGCGAGAGGACGGCTGGCACGAAGATCAGGAGATTCTTCATCCACTGGTGCGGCCGCATCGCCTTGAGACATCCGCGCGCCAGCGAGCCCGTGCGCGGCAGAACCTGCGCTCCGCTCGATCGCGCCCAGCGGCCGGCCGCGCGATCCGGGCTCACCACCGTCGCCTCGCCAGCCATCTCGAACAGGCACACATCGTCGGCCGAGTTGCCGTAATAATCGTAGCCGCGCGGCCCGCAATGGGCGAGGATCGCCTGCCGCTTGGCGTGGGAGGAGAGATTGCGCGCGCCGTCGCTGGCCATGACGGCATCGAACAGCCCGAGATGGCCCGCCACCGCCTCGGCCAGGCGCCGGTCGGCCGCCGTCGCCAGCACCAGGGTGCGGCCTTGCGCGCGTGCCGCCCCCAGCGCCTCGACGACCTCGGGCCGGTAGGGCAGGGCGGCGGCGTCGAAGGCGATGGCCTCGGCGATCCTCGCCTTCAGCACCGCCTTGCCCTTCGCCAGCCAGAACGGAAGGCGCCAGAGAAGCCCCGGCCGCTGGCGGACGAGCAGGAACAGCGTTTCCCACAGAAGGTCGCTGCGGATCAGCGTGCCGTCGAGATCGACATAGATCGTCCGGTCAGGCTGCATGACTCGCGCATCCATCGGCCGCTCCCTTGCAAGCCTTTTCGTGAGAATCCCGGAGCATGATGGTGCCAGACCCGCCTTCGACCCGTGCTTCGCGCTCGATGGGGAGAGTTTTCGGGATCAAGGTTTAAGAAAAGCCTCGAGAAACGCTTCCTGTTTGACGCGCCGCGGCCGTTTGGCCGTGCGCGCCTGCGAAAAAATCGACGATCAGCGCCGGAATCTGGCCGCCCCGTTCTGGACAGGCCCGTTCGAACCGACTAGAACGCGTTTCGTCGGCGGCCGAAAGGCGGCGCGGCACGCGGGTGATTAGCTCAGTTGGTAGAGCAGCTGACTCTTAATCAGCGGGTCGTAGGTTCGATCCCTACATCACCCACCATTTATCCTTCTCAGAATTGTTCGGGCGCCTCGGCTTTTTGCCGTGCCTTTCGATGTGCGCCGGATGGTCTGGGTGCGACGAGCCGTGCCGGGGCCAAGGGCTCGGGGGGCGGCGGCGGTTCGGGGGCAGGCCTTCTCCTCAAAATCTCACATAGCCGCGCCAGCAGCGCGATATCGGCACGATTCGGTGTTCGGCGAGGCCCGGCTCATAGAGGCGGCGCAGGGCGTCGTTGGCCGAGGTAATGGGGCAGAGCGGCTCCAGCACGAGGTCGGTTTGCGCCACGGCCTCCAGGGTCTGCGCGTCCGGGGGCGGCACCGCGCGAGTCGGGTCGGCGCCGATGGCGATGTGGTGCGGACCCTGCCGGTCGAGCAGCCACGGAAAGGGATTGGCGAAGTTCAGGCTCATGATCGTCTCGAACCGCACCCCTTGCGCGGCCTCGTAGGCGAGGATCGCGCCCACGGCCTCGTCCGCTGCCTCGAACCAGCCGACCTGGAAGTCGAGGTCGGAATAGAGCCCGTAGGTCGGCAGCACCTTGGCATCCGCCATCGCCTGATAGGGCTGCGGATAGGTCGCGTAGATGTCGTGCAGGATGCGCGCGCGCTCCAGCACCTCGGCGCGCTGCGTGGCCGCGCCGAGCGTCTTCAGCCGGCTGCCCTCGATGACCTCGTACTGCGTCTGGCCGACGATGGCGCGCATCGAGCGATGGAAGACGTTGACGGCCGGCGGCAGGGCGACGGCCGCGACCAGCAGCGCGGTAAGCGCCGGGCGGCCCGCCGCCCCGGGTCGCGCTTGGGCGAGCACGAGAAGGAGGATGGGCCAGAGGAAGATGAAGCCGTGGCCGCCGGTGTTCTGCGTTTCCGCGAACAGGGCCGCGAACAGCGCGATGCCCAGCCAGAGCGCCGGCCGGTCGAGCGCGGCGGCGAGGCGGGCCATGGTCGAGCGCCCCGCCCATGCGCGCAGGTCGCCCTCATGCGTCCGGCGCCCGGAGAGGAGGAGCCAGGCGAGGAGAATGGCGCCGGGGCCCACGATGCCGAAATGGATCGACGCCGCCTGCACGAAACGCCGCGCGATGCTGCCCTCGTTGAGCTTCACCAGGGCCGCGATGTCGGCCAGATAGGCGCTCGGCAGGCGAAGGCTCAGTTCCAGCGCGCCCAGCGCCGCCAGGAAGATCGCCGCGCAGCCGAGCGCGATCCGCCAGCTCACCCGCCCGGCCGCCAGCGCGTAGGCGCAAAGCAGGCCGGCGGCCAGGAAGCCGGTGATCTTGAGAAGGAAGAGCGACAGGCAGCACCAGGCGACGACGGCCAGGAGCGTGCGCCGGCCCTCTACGAAGACCAGCGCGGCGGTGAGCACATAGAGCAGGTGGCAGACCTGCCGGTTGTAGATGCCGTAGCCGTCCACCCCCGGATAGACCGAATATTGCTCGATATTGATGGGCAGGAGCTGGAAGAACAGGAAGGGGCCGAGCAGCGCCAGCGCCAGCGGGCGCGAGCGGCGGTCCACGTCACGCAGCACCAGCGCCATCGCCGGGGCGGTGACGACGAGCAGTGACCACTGCGCCAGCAGAAGCGGCTGGCCCTCATCGAAAAGCCGGAGCGCGCCCGCCAGCAGCCAGTAGCCGAGCGGGCCTACGGGCGCGAAGAAATCGACGGAGGGAACCTGCCCCGCGGTCACGCGCTGCGCGCCGTCGATATAGACCACGAGGTCCCAGTACATAGGCCCCATCGGAAGCGTGAGAGGCAGGGCGGCGAGGACGGCGCAGGCCAGCACGGCCAGCGCGAGGAGCAGAAGCGGCGAGGGCAGCGCGGCCGCGAGGCCGCCGCCGCCCCCGCTCGGGGCCTTTGCGCGCTCGCTCGGTGCGTCGGACCTCGTCATGGTTCGTTTCCCGGCTCCCGCGCCACCTTCAGCGCGTTGCAGCATGGAGGCCCGGCGTTAAGGACGGGTTGCGCGGGGCTTCCCCGGCCTCGCGGCTCAGTCCGGCAGCTTGGGGCGCGCCTTGTTGCGGTTCCAGATGCGGCTCTGCTCGAAGCCCAGGACCATCACGATGGCGATGGCGAAGGGGACGAGCAGATAGAGGATGCGGAAGACGAAGAGGGCGGCCAGCACGTCGCTCTCGGCCATGTCCGAAAGGCCCGTGAGGAAGGCCACTTCAAGGACGCCGAGCCCGCCCGGCGCGTGGGAGAGCAACGCCAGCGAGAAGGAGATGACGAAGATCGCCAGGACGACGAGGAAGCCGGGATGGCTCTCGGCCGGGAGCGCGAAGTAGATGATGGCGGCGGCGAAGACGATCTCGGCCGGCGCGATGAGGAGCTGGCGGAACACGACGTCGCGGCGTGGATATTCCAGCCGGAACCGGCCGATCCGCAGCGGGCGGAAGCCGAGCAGGCTGCCGATAACGTAAAGTGCGATGAGCACGAGGATGACGATGGCCAGCGCCGGCCCCACCCACGGGCCGGGGTCGAAGTAGCGCGCCAGAACCTCCGGCTCCAGGAGGAGGGTGATCGCCCCGACCAGAAGCACGCCGAGTGCGAAGGTGAAGGAGCAGAAGGCGATGAGAAGCGCCACGTCCGCCACCGTCAGCCCGCGCGAGGTGTAGGCCCGATAGCGCACCACCGCGCCGGAGAAGACCGAGGCCCCGATATTGTGGGACAGGGCGTAGGTGGTGAAGGAGGTGGCCAGCACGAAGGGGAAGGACACCTGCCTGTCCACATGCATCAGGGCCAGCTTGTCGTAGAACGCCAGCATCGTATAGGCAGCGACGGCCGCGAGGCACGACAGGGCCCATTGCGTGGCGCCGATGGCCTGGAAGCTGACGAGGATGTCCTCCAGCGAGAGTTCGCGTACCTCGTGGTACAGAATCCAGCTCGAGAGGATAACGGCAAGGAGGCCGATGACCGGCCAGAGATAGTCCTTGATCTTCATGCAATCCCTTTCGACGCGCGGCGTCGATATGGATCGGCCTTCCAATGGCGATCATCCGCCCATAGCGCGTCCGGCGGTCCACCACAACGAAGCAGGGCGGATTTATCGCCGGCCGCCTCCCTTTGCGGGGTTCGGGCCGGCAGCCCCGTCATCCGAGGCCGGAAAGGCGGCGATTGTTGGCCTCTAGGTTGCCCGGGGGAAGGCGAAACGGCGCTCGCGCGCGAACATTATCTCTCCCGTCGCCGGAACCTTCGCGCTCTTGCCACATTTCCGGGAAGCTTATCGCCTTCAAGGAGCGTTATCATGAACACCCGCACCGCCGTCGTCGCTTCCATGCTTGCGGCCGTCATGGCCCTGTCCGCCTGCGCCAACACCGTTCGCGGCGTCGGCCGGGACGTGGGCAATACGGTCTCGGCCACCGGGGCCGCGGTAGACGATGTGGCCAGCCGCTAACAGGCTCGTTTTACGAGATCGCGCCCGGGCCACGGCCCGGGCTTTCACATGCGACCCGGCAGCGTCAGCGCGGCGACGATCCCTCGCAGCTCCGCCTGGCCCATGCGATTTCCCTCCGGGCTGACGATATCGGCCCGGCTGGCCTCGTTCTCCACCATCATCCGCGCCGCATCGCGCAGGCTCACGCGCGATTCGATGCGAAGCTGCGCCGGCTCCTCGCGGGCGGGCACGGCGAGATCCCCGACCGTCAGAACGCGTCCGCGATCCACGTCCGCGACGAAGGCGGCCACATAGTCGTCGGCCGGCGAAAGCACGATCTCCTGCCCCGCTCCCTCCTGCACGAGCTGCCCGTCCTTCAGGATGGCGATGCGGCTGCCGAGGCGCAGTGCCTCGTCGAGGTCGTGGGTGATGAAGACGATGGTGCGGCCAAGCTCGCTTTGCAGCCCCATGAGGAGCGTCTGCATGTCGCGGCGAATCAGAGGGTCGAGCGCGGAGAAGGCCTCGTCCATCAGCAGGATATCGGTATCGGTCGCCAGCGCGCGCGCCAGCCCCACGCGCTGCTGCATTCCGCCGGAAAGCTGGGCGGGAAACCGCCTTTCCTCGCCCCGAAGTCCCACGCGCTCGATCCAGACATGCGCCTTGTCGAGCCGCTCGCGCCGCGCCACGCCGGCCGCCTTCAGCCCATAGGCCACATTGTCGAGGACGGTGCGGTGGGGCAGGAGCGAGAAGCGCTGGAACACCATGGAAATGCGCTTGCGCCGGAACTCCAGCAATGCCCCCGGCGACAGGGCGAGCATGTCCTGGCCATCCACCTCCACCGTGCCGCTGGAAGGCTCGATGAGGCGGTTGATGTGGCGCACCAGCGTGGACTTTCCCGAGCCGGAAAGTCCCATCACCACCTGTATCTGCCCCCGCCGCACGTCCAGGTCGACGTCTCGCAGGGCAAGGTCGGCGCGATGGGCCTCGAGCAGAGCGGCGCGAGCGTGGCGGTCGGCGGTGCGCCGCAGCTCGGCCTCTGCCTTGCGGTCGAACAGCTTGGTCAGCGCGCGAAGGCGTATCACCGGATCAGTCATTGGCGGGTCCGCGATGGCGCTGGAGGCGGCGGGCCGCCGCCTGGCTCGTCCTGTCGAAGACGATGGCGATGGCGACGATGGCAAGGCCATTCAGCAAGCCTTGCGTGAAATACTGGTTGGTGATGGCCTGAAGTACGGGCTGGCCCAGGCCGCGCACGCCGATCAGCGAGGCGACCACCACCATCGCCAGCGCCATCATGATCGTCTGGTTCACGCCCGCCATGATGGTGGGCAGCGCCAGCGGCAGCTCGACCTCCCAAAGCTTGCGCCAGGGGCGCGTGCCGAAGGCGTCCGCCGCCTCCAGCACCTCCTTGTCCACAAGGCGAAGCCCGAGGTCGGTGAGGCGGATGACGGGGGGCATGGCGTAGATGACGACGACAATGATGCCCGGCACGATGCCGATGCCGAGCAGCATGACGATGGGGATGAGATAGACGAAGGAGGGCATGGTCTGCATCACGTCGAGCACGGGGTTGAGCACCCGCCTGAGCGTTGCCGAGCGCGACATGGCGACGCCGGTGGGCAAGCCCAGGGCCACCGCCGCCAGCGTGCAGACGAGGATGATGGCGAGCGTCCTCATCGTATCGGCCCACAGGCCGAACAGGCCGATGAGGAGGAAGGCCGCGGCCGTGCCGGCGGTGACGGCGCGCGATTTGGAGGCAAGCCAGACGATCAGGCACAGCACCGCCAGCACCAGCCACCAGGGCGTGGCGATGAGGAGCGCCTCCAGCCAGAGCAGAAGGTCCATCAGAGGGCGGAAGGCCGCCTCGATCGTATCGCCCCAGGCGCGCGAGAAGGTCCGGTAATGGCCGTCCACCGTGCGGGCCATCTCGCGGAGCGTGCGGGGCTCGATTTGCGGAAACTCCCGCAGCCAGTCCATGCAGAACCTCGTCCGGCGAAAGGAACGTCGCCGCGCGTCGAGGCACGCAGATGTGCCCGGCGAAGGCGATGTCAAATCCGCCTTAGCGGATGGTTAAGCATTTTCGCCCAATCTCGGCCCGTGGACGCTTCGGCGCCATGCCCCGGATCAGGTTCCTTGCGTACCGGGGCGGCGCCGCAAGGCGCGGCTCAGGCCGCCGCCGGCAGCACGGCCTCGATCTCCCTCGGCCGAAACGGCTTCGAAATCCTCGGCACCGCATCGAACCGCGCCGGCAATTCCGCAAGGCTTCCCGAAACGAAGCAGAAGGGGATGCCGCGCGCCATCAGGTCGAGCGCCACGGGGAGCGAATTGTTCTGCGGGCAGCCCAGATTGTAGTCGAGCATGGCGAAATCCACGCCCTCGGCCACCCGAGCCAGCCCGCCGCGCACGGTGGAGGCGACCACGCACTCGGCGCCCGCGCCCGTGACGATGTCCTCCAGGTCCATGGCGATCAGGGGTTCGTCTTCGAGAATCAAAATACGCATGTTCTCGTCCTCTTGCCGCTTTGAATGAAAACAGGCCGGAGAAGGGATCGTTGCCCGAAAATCTGTATTTTCTTTAAATTGTCAGGGTTTATACTTAACCGATCGTGAATGCGGCCGGCTCAGCCCGCCCGCGACACGGCCATCACCCCCAGCGCCCTGTCCTGGGCCGCCCAGGCGGCGGCGGTGCGGGCGGAGAAATGGTGCAGGATCTCGGCCGCGACCTTGTCGGCCGGCATGGGCTTGCCGAAGAAGTAGCCTTGCAACTGGTCGCAGCCGAAGGAATGGAGCAGGGCGGCCTGCTCGGCCGTCTCGATGCCTTCCGCCGTGACCTTCAGCCCGAGATGGTGGGCCAGTGAGATGATGGTGGCGAGAATCTGCGAGACGCTGGACTGCCCTTCCTGGAAGGCGGCCATGAAGGACTGGTCGATCTTCAGCTTGTCGAAGGGGAAGCGCCAGAGATAGCCCAGCGAGGAGTAGCCGGTACCGAAATCGTCCATGTCGACCGAGATGCCGAGGCGCCGGAGCGCGCGAAGCTGCTCCAGGATGTCGTCGGATTGCTCGAGGAGCAACGATTCCACCACCTCGATCCCGAGCCTGCGCCCCGGGATGCCCGCCTCCCTCAGTGCCTTCTTGACGATCGAGACGAGGTCGCCGTCGCGGAACTGCACGGCGGAGAGATTGATGGAGATGAACAGCTCGTCCGGCCACTGTGCTGCCTGGCGCGCGGCTTCGCCGATCACCCAGCTTCCGATGGCCTTGATGTAGCCCCTCGCCTCGGCGATGGGGATGAAGACGGACGGGGGGATATGCCCGCCGTCGCCGTCCGGCATGCGGATCAGCGCCTCGAAGCCCAGCAGCCTCTCGCCGTCGCCCGATACGATGGGCTGGTAGAACAGCTCGAAGCCGTTGCCTTCCAGCGCGGCGCGCAGCTTCTGCTCGATCACGCGCCGGCGATGCGATTCCTCGTCCATGGAGAGGTCGAACAGCGTGTAATCCGCCCGGCGCAGCGCCTTCTGGGTCTGGAGCGCCAGTTCCGCGTGCTTGATCAGCTCTGCATAGGTGCGCCCGTGATCGGGCATGGTCGCAACGCCCAGCGACAGGCACGGGATCACGCTATGCTCGCCGAGGTCGATGGGCTTCGCCGTCGCGTCCAGGATGCGGTGGGCCAGCGCGCGCAGGGATTCTTCGCTGCTGACCTGGCGTTGCAGCACGGCGAAGTCGTCCGAACCCACACGTGAGAGAAGGTCGGCCTGCTCCACCACCTCCGACAGGCGCCCGGCGGTCACGCGCAGCACCTCGTCGCCGCTGGCCTGCCCGTAGGAATCGTTGATCTCCGAGAGCCCGTCCACGTCAATGAACCAGAGCGCCATGCGCTCTCGCGTGGCGCGCGAGGTGGCCAGGAGACGGTCGGTCTCCTCGTGCATACGCCGGCGGTTCAAGAGGTTCGTCAGGGCGTCGTGGTTGTGCAGGAAGACGATCCGCTCGTCCGCCTCCTCCATCCTGCGCTTGCGGCGCATGTAGATCAGCGCCGGCAGGCCGGCGGCCACGACGAGGATCAGCACCAGCGTCATCGAGGCGATGGAAAGGGTTTGCGCGTAGGCGAGCTGGTCGGCCACCATGTCCACGGTGACGGAGAGATAGGCCAGGGTCTGGCCGTCCCGGATCAGGGGCATGACGACGGCGGGAATGGGGCCGCCCGCGCCATGCGCCGCCTGCCAGCGTCCCGGCTGCTCCATCGCCTCGGCGGAAAGGCGGCTTTCCGTCACGATGCCCCCGGGGCGGTTTCGCAGGAGCCATTCATATTGCGCGGAGCCGGTGGAGAAGGTCTCCCTGCCGTCACTGTCGAAGAGGCTGAAACTGGCGAAGTCCGAGAGGGAGGCGAGGGTGCGAGCGTGGGCCTCGATGTCCGGGTCGCGCGAAACGCCCGTCAGGAAGGCGTTGAGAACGGCGGGGTCGGAGACGAGATAGTCGGCAAAAGTCTGCGCCCGGCGGTTGACGCTGGTTTCGATCAACCGATCCACTGTGCCCGCGCCCAGATACAAGCCGCTTGCGGCCACGAGGGCGACGATTGTCGTGCCTCCGATCAGGGTCGTCCAGTTTCGCCTGGCAAAATTCAAGAGCATCGTCAGCCTTCGCCTTACGATGCGACCCTACAAATCGTTCGTAAACAATCCATGAGACTTCTGGTTGTCACCCGAAGTGTAGCCGCCTAATGTCCGGCCGGTGGCTCGCTTTTATGTGTGCCAGCGGCGGTGGAACCACATCCATTGCTCGGGATGTTCTCGAACCCATCCTTCGACCACGTCGTTCAGCCGCTGGCAGCTTGCGTCCACATTGATGCCGCCGGCCGAGTCGCGCGGCAGTTCCAGAGCCGGCATCAGTTCCAGCCGGTAGCGGCCATCCGGGAGGCGGATGGAGCGGGCGGGGTAGACGGGCGCGTCGAACTGGCGCGCCAGCTTGGGGAGGAGGGGATTGGTCTTCACCGCGCGGCCGAAGAAGGTGCCCGGCCGCCCGCGCGCGAATTTCTGGTCCACCAGCATGCCCACCGAGCCGTTCCGCTCCAGCGTGCCCGCCAGCGCCCACACCGCGCCCGCCTTGGACGGCACGAGATGGCCGCCCCGCGTCTTGCGCGCGCCGAGCACCCTTCGCGCGATATAGCGGTTGTTGGGTTGGCGGAAGAGGGCGGTGACCTCCAGCCCGAAGGTCGCCGCGCAGATCGGCAGAAGCTCGAAGCAGCCGAGATGGGCCGTGAAGAAGAGGAAGGGCCCCTTGCGCTCGCAAAGCTCCTTGAAAATCTCCACGCCTGAGACCTCGATCTGGCCCTGCTCGGTTTCGGGGCGGTCGGGGTCGTAGTCGAAAATCTCGTCCAGATAGATGTATTCGGCCGCGAGCCGGCCCATCTGGCCCCAGTTGGCACGCGCGGTTGCCTCGATCCACGCCTCGTCCCTCTCCGGGTAGGCGAGGCGCAGGTTCTCGAGCGCCAGCCTGTGGCGCGGCAGGTGCGGGCCGACCGTGCGCGCGATGCGGTCCGCCGCCTCGGTTCCGGCGCGGGCGGGCAGAAGGCGCAGCAACGCGAAAAGCGCGAAGACGAAGCGCGCGATCAGCCAGTCCTTGGCCTTGTCGGCCAGTTTGAACAGGCGCGCGAGAATCCGCTTCCAGCCGCTCATGCGGGTGCTGCGCCCTCCCGCAGGTCGAGCACGATCTTGCCGAAGACCTTGCGCCCTTCCATGCGCTGGAGCGCCATCTCGATGCCGTCCATGGAAACGCTGGTGTCCACGACGGGCGCGACGAGGCCGCGAGCCATCTTCTGCATGGCGTTGGCCATGTTCTCCATCCGGCAGCCGAAGGAGCCGATGAGGCGGAGCTGCTGCTGGAACAGCATCATCAGGTTGACTTCGGTGGAGACCCCGGATGTCGAGCCGCAGGTGACGAGCCGCCCGCCGCGCTTCATGCACAGCATGGAGCCGGCGAAGGTGTCCTTGCCGACATGCTCGAAGACGACATCCACGCCTTTCTTGCGCGTCAGCTTGCGCACCACGCCCTCGAATCGGTCCGAACGGTAGTTGACGACGTGATCCGCGCCCAGCGCCCTGGCCGGCTCGATCTTCTCGTCCGAGCCTACCGTGGTGATGACGGTGGCGCCCTGGCGCTTGGCAAGCTGGATAGCGGCCGTGCCGATGCCCGAGCCGCCGGCGTGGACGAGGATCGTCTCGCCCGCCTCCAGCCTGGCATTGTCGAAAAGCATGTGCTCGACCGTGCCGAAGGTGACGGGCGCCAGCGCCGCGCCCACCGCGTCGCATCCCGGAGGGGCGGGGACGAGGAGGCGGGCCGGAAGGTTCACACGCTCGCAGGCGAAGCCGTCGAGATGGAAGCCGTGAACGCCCGAGACGTGCTCGCAGAGATTGTCCCGGCCCTCGCGACAGGCGCGGCAGAGCCCGCAGGTGCGCGCGCCGTAGATGGAGACGAGTTGCCCCGGCAGGAGTCCGGCGGTGCCGGGGCCGAGGGCCTCCACCACGCCCGAGGCCTCGGCTCCCACCGTCAGCGGCATCTTGCGCTTGGCGAAGGCCATGCCGCGCCAGCCCCACACGTCGATATGGTTCAGCGCCACGACCGAGATGCGCACCGTCACCTCGCCGGGGCCGGGGGGCGGGACATCCTCGATCTCGACCTGCCTGAGGTCACGGTCGCCGACGAGTTGAAGTGCGCGCATGGTCAATCCGGAAAAGGAGGCGTCAGTTGCGCGGCTCGCGGCCGAGCACGAGGCAGACATTCTGTCCGCCGAAGCCGAAGGAGTTGGACAGGACGGCCGAGACATCGGCGCTGCGCGCCTTGCCCGGCACGGTGTCGAGCGGGATGGCGGGGTCCGGCTGGTCGTAGTTGATGGTGGGCGGCAGGGTGCCCTCGCGCATCGTCAGGATGGAGAACACCGCCTCGATAGCCCCCGCCGCCGTCAGCGTATGCCCGATCATGGACTTGTTGGAGGAGATCGGGGTGGAGGCGAGCGCCTCGCCGAAGACGGTGGACAGGCCCAGATGCTCCATCCGGTCGTTCTCGGGCGTGGAGGTTCCGTGGGCGTTGACATAGCCGATATCGGCCGGCGTCAGCCCGGAATCCTCCAGCCCCGCGCGGATGGTGGCGATGATCGGCGATCCGTCCGGCTTGGAGCGCGTGCGGTGGAAATCGTCCGCTTTCTCGCCGCAACCCAGGATCACGCCGAGCACGGTCGCGCCGCGCGCCCGCGCGCTTGCCAGGGATTCCAGCACCAGCGCCCCGGCGCCTTCCGCCATCACGAAGCCGTCGCGGTCCCTTGAGAAGGGCTTGGAAGCCTTCTCCGGCCGCTCGTTCTGCGTGGACAGCGCGGAGAGGAGGGAGAAGCGGACCAGCGCTTCCACGCCGACGGAGCCGTCCGTGCCGATGCAGATGGCCCGCTCGGTCTCGCCGCGCCGGATGGCCTCGAGGCCGAGCTGGATGGCGCTCGCGCCCGAGGCGCAGGCGGTGGAGAGCGTCACGGGCAGGCCACGCGTGCCGAGCCGCTCGGCAAGGCGCTCCGAAATGGCGCCGAACAGGGTGCGCTCGTACATGCCGGCCGGATGGTTGCGCCGGCCGATCTCGAGAAGCCGGTCATAGCCCGCTTCCTCGCGCGTGGCGCCGTCTATCTTGTCGAGCGCGAAGCGCGCGGACCATTCCAGCTCGATGGGCGGGGCGGCAAGGAAGAGCGGCCCTGCGAAATCGCCCTGCGGCAGGCCCGCCATGGCAACCGCCTCCGCGCCCGCGCTTTCGGCCAGCGCATAGGAAAGGTCGATCCCGCTCCACGGCTCGACATTCATGAAGTCGATCGTGCCGGCGATGGTGGTGCGCAGATTGTCGGTGGGAAAGCGTGTGATGGCGTGGATGCCGGACTCGCCCGCCGTGAGCCTGGCCCAATTCTCCTCGATGCCCCGACCGAGCGAGGAGACGACGCCCAGGCCCGTGACCGCGACGACGGGGCGGCCGGCGAAATCGAGATCGCTCATGCGCTGCGCTCCAAGAAGCAGACGCCTTCGCCGCGCGCGTGGCCGACACTGGTGACGAGGGCCGCGCGGGCCGGGGCGTCGGCGGGCCGCTCCTCGCCGCCCTCGCAGGGGGCGAGAAGCGCGCCGCGCGAAAGCGAGGCCGCGCCGAGGGCGACGCCCGCCAGGAAATGCGCCTCGAAGGCGTGGCCGAGGACGCTGCCGAAGGCCCGCAGCGCCGCGTTCGGATAGGCCTCGCGCAGGACGTCCCGCTCCCGGGCCGTCTGCCGGCCGACGCCGGTGGCGCCGGAGAGCAGCAGAAGCTCGCGATCCTGGGCCCCGGATGCGGCCAGGAGCGCCGCGAGGCGCTCGCCCATGCGCGCTTCCGGGCCGCGGTCGCCGGCGACATGGGCGATGCGCGCATAGGCGGGTGCGTTTCGTGCCCGTGCCCGCTCGCCCGATTCGAGCACGAGGAAGACGCCGAGACTGCCGGGCACGAGCCCGCCCTCCTCGCCGCGCGAGAAGACCGGCCGCCATTCGTCCCGCAGGAGAATACCGGCGATCTCGTAGTTCAGCAGCAGGTCCTTGCGCTCGGCCGAGAAGGCGCCGCCCACGAGGCAGGTCTCGCTCTGCCCGGAGGCGATGCGCGCCGCCGCCGTCTGCAGCGCCGTGATGCCCGCGCTCTCCTCGCCCATGAAGGTGCGCGAGGAGCCCGTCACCTTATGGACGATGGAGATGTTGCCGGCCATGAGGTTGGAGAGCTGGGCGAGGAACAGCGTGGGCCGCAATTCGCCGGCCAGCGTCTCGTTCAGCACCGGCCCGGGCCGCTCCAGGCCGCGCGTGCGCTCCAGCACCAGCGCGTCCACCGCCGGGTCGCGCTCGCCGCCGCCGGCCGCCACGATCATGTCCACGTGCGAGCGGGTGGCCTCGTCGGCCGGAACGCCGGCATCCGCGAGCGCCAACCCGGCGGCATAGACGCCCAGGCGCTGCCAGGTTTCCATCTGGCGCTGATCCTTGCGCGGGATCTGCGCCGACCAGTCGACCGGGGGCAGGGGATGGACAGGGTAGGGGGCGAACCGCTCCGTCTCCAGGGCGGGCTGGGGCGCATGGTCCCCCGCGAGCCGGCCCAGATGCGCCTCCACCCCCTCGCCGAGCGAGGAGAGAAGGCCGATCCCGGTGATGAGGACGTCGTGCCGATCAACCATCCGCGCGTCTTCTCTTCGTCCGCTCGTTCAGGCCGGCTTCTGCGCGCGAAGCTCTTCGATCTTGGCGACGAGGTTCTTCATGACGAAGTACTCCTCGGTGGGGACCGCGCCCTCGTTCACCTCCTGGGTCCATTTCTCCAGGGGAATCTTGATGCCGAATTCCTTGTCGATCGCGAAGACGATGTCGAGGAAGTCGAGCGAGTCGATCCCCAGATCGTCGATCGTGTGGCTCTCGGGCGTGATCTGGGCGCGGTCGATCTCGCTCGTCTCGGCGATGATGTCGGCGACCCGGTCGAAAGTGTTCGAAGACAATGCGGTTCCTCGGCTTGCAGGAGGGCTGACGATTTGGCGCGAGCTATAGGCGTTCGCGCAAAGTTTGGAAAGCTTGGCGGAAGGCGGGCGGCCCGCCGTGTGCGCTATCGGTTCGTCTGGAAGATGTCGGAGAGCGATTGCGCCAGGCGGTCGAGAAAGATTCGCACGAGCGGCAACATGCCCCGGCGCGAGGTGAAGAGCAGATGCAGCACGCCGCCCTCGCCGTTCCATCCCGGCAGCGCGTTGACGAGGCGCCCCGCATCGAGATCGGCCCGGATGACCTCCTCGGGAAGCAGCGCGACGCCGACGCCGGACAGGGCGCTCAGCCGGTTCAGATGCAGGTCGTTGGAGGCGACGACCGGCTCGTGCGTAACCGTGCGCGTGCTTCCGTCGCGGGCCGAGAGCAGCCAGGATTCGGGCGCGGCGTTGTTGTTGCCGATCGTCGGCAGGCGGGCGAGGTCGGCCAGGGAGGAGATGGGCCCGTGCCGCTCCAGGAAGGCGGGGCTGGCCACGACGATGGACGAAAGCTGGGCCACGCGCTTGATCATCATGTCGGCATCGGTATCGAGGCGCGTTCTCACCCGCACGGCGATGTCGATGCGCTCGGCGATGATGTCCACCCGCCGCATACCCACCGAAAGTTGCACGCGCGCTTGCGGGTAGTCGGCCAGGAAGCCCGGCAGCACGGCGGCGACAGCGTCCACGCACAGGCCGGGCGGGGTGCTGACCCGCAGGAGGCCGCGCGGCTCGCCGACATAGAACTGGGCCACCTCCTCGGCGGCCCGCACCTCGGCCAGCGCGTTCTCGCAATGCTTGTAGAAGGCCTCCCCCACCTCCGTCACCTCGAACCGGCGCGTGGAGCGCTCCAGAAGCCGGGCGCCGATGCGGTCCTCCAGCTCGCGCACGCGTCGGCTCAGCTTGGACTTGGGAACGCCGGTGTCGCGGCTGGCGGCGGCGAAGCCGCGGTTGCGCACCACGGCCGCGAAATAGGCGAAGTCGTCCAAACTGTGCATTGCGAAAGGTTCGTCCTACTGGTGAGACACTGCGTCTGTTGAGAGGGCCTACTACGGCGGCAAGGTGATGAGTACATGCGGCTCATCGAACAACGACGCCGCCTCCGCTGAGTGAGGCGCGCAACAAGGATGTAAGACAATGACCAACTATCGCAACGTCGCTCTCGCCGCCGTCGTTTCCTTCGGCTTCGTCGCTCCGGCGGCTGCCGAGATCGCGACCTCGCCGATCTCGCCTTCCTATGAGCAGAACGCGACGACCGTTTACGACACCGCGCCCCGCTCCGGCGCCGTGAATGCCCGTTCGACGGGCATCAGCCCGAGCGCACCGTCCCAGATCCAGAACGCGACGACGGTGCAGCGCGCGAACATGCAGCGCAGCAGTTCGGATGCGCCGGCCATCGGCGTGAGCCCGAGCGCTCCTTCCTACATGCAGGATGCGTCCACCGCCCAGGTGACGCGCGGCGTGTCGGTCGGCACCACGACGAGCGGCTTCTAATACCGGGCCGATCCCCGCTGCCTCCTGTAAAGGGGGCGGCCGGGACCGTCGAGAGCCAGGAACGCAGCCGCTGGGCCCGCAAGGGTCCGGCGGCTGCGTTTTGTCGTTCCGCGCCGGCTCGAATTTGCTACAGCAGCAGCCTCTTGCTACGCCGTAGCCCCGTCATCTCCTGAAACGCTCGAAAAAGGCCCGCTTTGGCCCAGACCACGACATCGCCGGCGGGCGGACAGGCCCCCGTTCTTCAAGGCGAAGGCCGCAAGATCAGGGGGTCCGTGCTTGCCGTAGCCCCCATGATCGACTGGACGGACCGTCATTGCCGCTTCTTTCATCGTCAGCTCAGCGGGCGTGCCCTGCTGTTCACCGAGATGGTGGTGGATCAGGCGATCCTGCACGGCGACAAGGCCCGGCTTCTCGGCTTCGACAGCGCCGAGCATCCCGTGGCGTTGCAACTCGGCGGCAGCGATGCGCGCCGTCTGGCGCAGGCTGCCGCCATCGGCGAAGCCTTCGGCTATGACGAGATCAATCTGAATGTCGGCTGCCCCTCGGACCGCGTCCAGTCCGGCACCTTCGGCGCCTGCCTGATGCTGCGGCCGGCGCTCGTGGGGGAATGCGTCGCGGCGATGCGCGAGGCCGTGTCGATCCCCGTGACCGTCAAGTGCCGCATCGGCGTGGATGAGCAAGACCCGGAGGAGGCGCTCGACGCCCTGGCCGATGCCGTGGTCGCGGCCGGTGCGCACGGCATCTGGGTGCATGCGCGCAAGGCCTGGCTGAAGGGCCTGAGCCCGAAGGAGAACCGGGAAATTCCGCCGCTCGACTACGGCCGCGTCCTTCGCCTCAAGCAGCGTCTGCCCTCCATCTTCGTGGGGCTGAACGGCGGGCTGGCCCGCGTGGAGGCAGCGGCACCCTATCTGGATGTGCTGGACGGGGTGATGCTGGGGCGCGCGGCGTACCAGAACCCCGCCGATCTTCTCCATGTCGATGCGCTGATCGACGCAAACACCGGGCCGCGGGCCGATCTCGAAGATGTGGTTCACGCGATGGCCGCCTATGCGGATCGGCATATCGCCTCCGGCGGCCGGCTTGCCCAGGTCACGCGCCACATGGTCGGCCTTTTCGCGGGCCGTCCCGGCGCGCGCCGCTGGCGACAGATCCTTTCCGAGCGCGCCACGCGGCCGCGGGCGACGGGCGCGCTCCTGATCGAGGCGCTCGACGAGATTCGTCCGGCGCTGAGCGCCGCCTGATTCCCTTCTCTCTCCATAGGAATTTCACGAGATGGCCGCCATCGACCTTTCCTTCTGGCTGCCGATGGTCGCCACGCTCGTTGTCGCCAGCCTCGTTTCCGGGCTGCTTGCCGGCCTTTTCGGCATCGGCGGCGGGGCGATCACCGTCCCGGTCCTGTTCTCGGCCTTCAACGTCCTGGGCATCGACCCCGCCATCACCATGCACATGGCGGTGGGAACCTCGCTCGCGCTGATCATCCCGACCTCGATCCGCTCGCTGACGGCGCATCTGAAGCGCGATGCCGTGGACAAGGCGCTCCTGAGGGAGTGGATCTTCGTCGTGCCTGTGGGGGCGATCCTCGGCGGTTTCGTGGCGGCCTGGCTTTCCTCCGAGGGCTTGCGCGCGGTCTTCGCCGTCATCGCCTTCGTCCTGGGCCTTCAGATGATGATCGGGAAAATGCCGTTCTCGCTGGGCTCGGACCTGCCGGGGAGGGCGGGGCGCACGGTGGCCGGCGTCGTCATCGGCGCCATCTCGGCCATCATGGGGATCGGCGGCGGGGTTCTGAACAACACGTTCATGACCCTGTACGGCCGCTCGCTCCATCAGGCGGTGGCCACCTCGGCGGGCGTCGGCGTCCTGATCGCCATTCCCGGCACCGTTCCCTACATCCTGTCCGGCTGGGGGGAGGCGGGCCTGCCGCCGCTCAGCCTCGGCTTCGTCAGCCTCACGGCGCTGGTCGTGCTCGTGCCGCTCTCGCTGCTTGTCGTGCCCTACGGCGCGGCGCTGGCGCACCGGCTTTCGCGCCGGCACCTGCAAATCGCCTTCGGCCTCTTTCTCCTCACCGTCTCCGCGCGCTTTGCGTGGAGCCTGCTCTAGTCGGTGAGCACGAGGCGGTCGCCGCGAAAGTCCACCGAGGAGAGCGAGCCTAGGAAGCTCATGCCCAGAAGGTCGATGCCGATGCCGTCGCCTTCCGTCACCACCGCGACCACGTTGCGCCGCGCGATGTCGCCGACGCGGACCTCGTCCAGCGTGACGGGCGCGGCGCGGGCGATGCCGTTGGCTGTGCGGATCTGCGCGGTATAGGCCAGCGCGGAGAGGTCCAAGCCTACCGCCTCGGCCGTTCCCCGGTCGATGGCCACCACGCTGGCGCCCGTATCCACGAGGAAGGGCACCCGCCGGCCATTGACCTGCGCATCGAGGCGGAAATGGTCGTCGCGCCCGCGCACCGCCAGAACCTGCCCCTCCTGCCCGCCGAGCGAAACGGCGCGGCCCGGCACCAGAACCGCCTGGATGCGGCCGGCAAAACCGCGAAACTCGCTTTCATAGGCGTAGGCGGCGATCAGGGCGAGAAAGATCGCGCCCCAGATCAAGGCGTTGCGCAGGGCGCGCGAAAGCCCGCTGCGGGCGAGGATGAGGACGCCCGAGCCGATGAACAGGCCGACCGCCGAAAGCTGCACGAGACCGGCGAACTGCCTGTCCTCCAGCCCGGCCACGGTGCCGTCCGACATCAGGAGAAGGGCAAGGCCGCCGAAGAGGACCGCCAGAAGAACGAAGAGGAGGGAGCTGTTGCGCATCCCCTCAGCGCTCCGCCGCCGCCAGAGCGGGAGGGGCCATGGCGGCCAGCCGCGCCGGCAGGCGTGCCATGATGGAACGCCGCGCCTGCGGCGAGAATTCGCGCCACGCGGCGATCTCCGCGCCGGTGCGCGCGCAGCCCACGCACTGGCCCGTCGCGGGGTCCAGGCGGCAGAGGTTGATGCAGGGGCTCTCGATCGTCATCCTATCCGAGATAAGGGCGCGGCGGGATGCAAGCAACCGCGAGCCTGCCCCGATCCCTAAAGATAGGCCTGCATGGCGGGCATGACCTCCAGCACCCGCCCGTGCGGGAAGATCGCCAGCGCCTCCGTGCCTTGCCCGGGCCTGGAATCCAGCCGGAACTCGCCATCGTGCAGATGCACCAGCGCCTGCACGATGGGCAGGCCGAGGCCGGAGCCCTGCTCGGCGTTCTTGATGGCCGCCGAGCCCTGGCCGAACGAGGTGAGGACGAGCGGAATCTCGGCCTCGGGGATGCCGGGGCCGTTGTCGCGCACCGAGACGTACTGGCCCCCGCCCGCCGTCCAGCCGACGCGAAGCACCACCTCGCCGCCCACGGGCGCGAACTTGACGGCGTTGGACAGGAGGTTCAGCACCACCTGGCGCAGCGCGCGCGGGTCGCCCCAGATCAGCGGCAGCCCGTCCTCCACGCGCGTGGAGAGGCGGATGCTCTTCCCGTCCGCCTTCATCTGAAGATAGGCGCGGCAATCATGGGCAATGGCGACGAGGTCGACTGCCTCCTCATTGAGCACATAGCGCCCGGCTTCCACACGCGAGAGGTCGAGAATCTCGTTGATGAGGTCGAGGAGGTGCTGGCCCGATGCGTGGATATCCTCCGCGTAGTCCCGGTAGACCGGGTTGCCCACAGGGCCAAGGATCTCCTTCGAGACAACCTCGGAGAAGCCTAGAATGGCATTGAGCGGGGTGCGAAGCTCGTGGCTCATCGTGGCCAGGAAGCGGGATTTGGCCTGGTTGGCCTCTTCTGCGCGCTTGCGCGCCTCGTCGGCGGCGATGCGCTCCTCCTCCAGCTCGGCGATCAGCTCGTCGCGCTCGGCCGTGTGGCGCAGACGCTCCAGCGTGTCGGCCCGAAGCCGCGCGGCGACGAAGGCGAACAGCGGCACGGCGCCGGCCGGCACCATCAGCATGGCGGCGGCCACAGGGTCGCTCGCTTCGCCCGCCCGCCAGAGAAGAACGAGCGCCATCGGCGCGAAGGCGACGGGAACGACTGCCCGCAGGGTAGCCCCCACCATCGCGGTCATGGCGACCGCGAGCACGAGGACGGAAAGCAGCAGCATCTCGAAGCGCAGCGGCGCGCAGGATGTGCAGCTCGCCTGCGCCAGCCAGGCCCAAATGAGGCCGGACAGCGCGTGGGTGCCGAGCATGAGCCGCGTCCACAGGCGCGGGTCGAAGCCGCGCCCGGCCTGCGCCTTCAGGCGGTCGGCCAAGCCCAGGTGGACGATGGACAGGCTCAGGGCCAGGCCCGACCAGAGAACCGCCATCGCGCTGCCGGCGAAGGCCCACAGCCCGGCGCCGGCCAGAATCACCGGCAGGGGCAGGAGGGGCGCCGCGGCGCGGACGGCGGAGGCGTGCTGCACCAGGAGCGCGCGCTCGAAACGCAGCGGCAGCGGGCGGCGGAACACCAGCCGCTCGCGCGCCTCGCGCAGCGTGCGCGCCAGTTCGCCCTCGCGGCGAGGCCGAGCGGCCTTGCCGGCGGTCCGATGCGGGTTTTGGGCGAGGGTGGACATGAACGCGGCGGAAACTCCGGGCAGGATCGGCGTCGCTCATCATCTTGCCGAATGCTTAAGAATTTGCCTTAAGAAAGGACGAAGCGAACACCCTGACGCCTCGCTTCAGAGCGCTAGCGCAAGGTGTTGATCGCGATGATTCTTCCATGCAGCGGCCGGACCCCCGAGCCGGCTCCGCGGCTCTTTTGCGGCCGCCGACGGCGCGGCGAAGCCTGATGGTGCAGGACCCGCTCGCCCTTCAGGAGACGATCCGCACCTGCCGGATCTGCGCCGAGGCACCCATCGGCCCGCCGCTGCCGGTGCCGCCCAATCCGATCCTCACCTTGTCGCGCACGGCAAGGCTGTGCGTGGCGGGGCAGGCGCCCGGCAACCTCGCCGACAAGGCGGGCAAGCCCTTCAGCGACCCCTCGGGCGTGCGGCTGCGCGACTGGATGGGAATCGGGCCGGAGATGTTCTACGACCCCACGCGCGTCTGCGTGGTGCCGATGGGGTTCTGCTTCCCGGGCTACAACGCGCACGGCCACGATTTGCCGCCGCGCAGGGAATGCCGGGCGACCTGGCATGAGACGGTCTTCGACGCGATGCCGCAGGTGGAGCTGGTGCTGGCCATCGGGCTCTACGCGCAGGGCTGGCACATTCCGCGCCTGCCCGGCATGAAGGCGAGCGTGACGCAGACGGTGGAGGACTGGCGGGCGATCCTGGCCGGAGAGGGGCGCCATGCCCGCGTCCTGCCGCTGCCGCACCCCTCCTGGCGCAACAATGCGTGGATCAAGCGCCATCCGTGGTTTTCGCAGGAGTTGCTGCCGGAACTGAAGCGGCGCGTGGCCCGCCTCGTGGCATGAGAAGGCATGGCTGCTATAAGGGGCCGTGACGAGGGGCGCCGGAGGGTATCGGTGGACAGGCTGGACAAGAAGATCCTGAGACTTCTGCAGGAGGACGCGACGCTGGCGGTGGCCGACATCGCCAAGCGCGTGGGCCTGTCGACGACGCCCTGCTGGCGCCGCATCCAGAAGCTGGAGGAGGAGGGCGTCATCAAGCGCCGCGTCGCCATCCTCGACCCGGCCAAGGTGAACGCCCGCGTCACCGTCTTCGTGTCCATCCGCGTCGCCTCCCACTCCGCCGAGTGGCTGAGGCGCTTTTCCGAAGTGGTGGGGGAATTTCCCGAGGTGGTCGAGTTCTACCGCATGAGCGGCGACGTGGACTATCTCCTGCGCGTGGTGGTGCCCGACATCGCCGCCTATGACGCCGTCTACCAGCGGCTGATCCAGAAGATCGACATCCGCGACGTCTCCTCCTCCTTCGCGATGGAGCAGATCAAGTACACCACGCAGATGCCGCTGGACTATCTCGTGCTCGACAAGGATTCGCGCGAAAGCTGAACGGCTGGAATCGGTTCGCCCGGTTTCCTGCCGAACCGATTCCGCTGCCTCATGCGATGATTCAAGGCGTCGGCCCTGCCGGCGCGCTCAGCGCACCAGATGGCGCGTGATGCGCCGTTCCACGAAATCCGTCGCGCGGCGCAGCACTTCGACCAGCGCCAGATAGAGCACGGCCGCCCAGATATAGGTCTGGAAGTCGAAGGTGCGCCCGTAGGCACGGCGCGTCTCACCCATCAGGTCGAACACAGTGATGATGGCGACGATGGCCGAGGCCTTCACCAGAAGGATGATCTCGTTGGCATAGGGCCGCAGCGCCACGATCATCGCCTGCGGCAGGATGATCCTGCGGAAGGTCGCCGTGCGCGACAGGCCGAGCGAGCGCCCGCCCTCCCACTGGCCCCGGCCCACGCTTTCGATGGCGCCGCGCAGGATTTCGGCCTGGTAGGCGGCGGTGTTCAGCGAGATGGCGAAGATCGCGCAATACCAGGCCTCGCGGAAGAACCACCACAGGTTCACCGCCTCGAACTCGGCCCGGAAGATTCCGAAGCCGTAATAGACGAGGAAAATCTGCGCGATGAGCGGCGTGCCGCGAAAGAAGCTGACATAGGCGAAGGTCAGCGCCCGAGCGGCGCGGTTGCGCGACATGCGCCCGAAGGCGACCGGCACGGACAGGGCCGCGCCGATCATGAACGATATCGCCACCAATGAAACGGTCGTCCAGAGGCCGGACAGATAGACCGGCGCGAACCGCTCGATCAGCGCAGGATCGTACCGGCTGGCGAGATAGGCCACGAGCGCGAGGCCGGCGGCGAGCCAGAAGCCGAGGAAGATGAGGCCCGCAAGGCCGGGGCGCCGGGCTGCGGCGGGGGCGGGGGCCGGCGCCCCGGCGGTCATCGCGGCACCTCGCCGCGCTTGGTCCAGCGCTCGATCCGCCCGATCACGGCGACGGAGGCGAAGGTCAGGACGAGGAAGAGCACGCAAGCCAGAAGGTAGAAGAGGAAGGGCTCGCGCGTGACGCGCGCGGCTATGCCCGTCTGGCGCATGATATCCGCCAGCCCGATGACCGAGACGAGGGCCGTGTCCTTCAGGAGGTTCAGCCAGACATTCGACAGGCCGGGCAGGGCGATGCGGATGAGCTGGGGCAGGGTGATGAACCAGAGGATCTTGAAACGCGACATGCCGAGCGCACGCCCGGCCTCCTCCTGCCCGGGTGCGATGGCCCGGAAGGCGGAGAGGAAGACCTCCGATGAGAAGGCGGCAAAGACAAAGCCGAGCGCCAGCATTCCCGACAGGAAGGCCGAGAGCGAAAGCTGCGGCAGGCCCGCCGCCCCCGTTGCCGCGTTGATGAGCGCCTGCCCGCCGTAGAAGACGAGAAACAGCGTCAGAAGCTCCGGCAGGCCCCGGAAGATCGTGGTGTAGATGTCGGCAGAGAGGCGCAGCGCCCAATCGTGCGAGCGCTTGGCCAGCGCGAGGGCAAGGCCCGCCGCAAGGCCGAAGGGCAGGGTGGAGAGGGCGAGCGCGACCGTGACGAGGAACCCGCTTGCGAGCTCGTCGCCCCAGCCGGTATCGCCGAAGGACAGAAGGGTGAGATAATCGGTCATCGCTTCGCCGCGTTGCGCGGCCGGGGGCCGGCGGGCTGCCGATCAGCCCTCCGGCCCATCCGCGCGATCACTCGCCGTAGACGTCGAAGTCGAAATACTTGGCCTGGATCTCGGCATAGGTGCCGTTCTCGCGGATGGCCTGGATGGCGGTGTTGAAGCGCTCGGCCAGCTCCGTCTCGCCGAGCCGCAGCGCGATGCCGGCGCCCTCGCCGTAGATCGCCGGGTCGGGCGTCAGCGTGCCCAGAACCTGGCAGCAGTCGCCTTCGCCTTCCACCCATTGCGACAGGACGACCACGTCGTCCATCACCGCGTCCAGCCGCCCGTTCTCGATGTCGAGCTGATATTCCTCGGCCGTGGGGTAGATGCGCACGTCAGCGTCGGGGAAATAAGCCTGCGCGGCTTCCGAATGCGTGGTGGAGCCCTGCACGCCGATGGCCCGGCCGGCGAGCGCCTCGGGCGTGGCCTCCGCGATGTCGCTGTCGGTCGGCACGGCGATGGCGGGGGGCGTGTTGTAGTACTTGTCGGTGAACAGAACCTGCTGGGAGCGCTCGGCCGTGATCGACATGGAGGCGATGATCGCGTCGAAGCGGTTGTTCTGGAGGGCGGGGATGATGCCGTCCCAGTCGGAGGTCACGAACTCGCACGTCACCTCCATCTCCTCGCACAGGGCGCGCGCGATATCGATGTCGAAGCCGACCAGCTCGCCCGCCGCGTTGGTGTAGTTGAACGGGGCGTAGGCGCCTTCCGTGCCGATGCGGACGACCTCCTGCGCCAGCGACGCGCCGGTGAGGAAGACGGTGCCCGCGAGGGCGAGGGAAAGGGTCCGGATGGATGCCATGGGCTGCGGATTCTCCGTTGAAGGACAGAAAGGCGGGCGCCCCCGCGCAATTGGGAAGCAAGATGAAAGATGAGGCGATGTTGCCCGTTTCGTGGCAAATGGCAAGCCGGCGAACCGTTTATCCCAGAACGGTTCGTGCCTTTGCGAGATCATCGGGCGTGTTGACGTTGAAGAAGGGATCGCCTTCCGGCGCCGTCCGGGACGGCGGGAAAACGACCTCCTCGTGGCCCGATTTCGTCAGGAACTGGAAGAAGGAGCCTTTCGCGCCCGGCTCGTCCAGATAGGGGCCGAGCGCCGCCAGCGTGGCGCGCGGCCAGAGCGAGGCGGTGGGGTGGCGGCGGCCGAGGCATAAGGCGATGCGCGGCCGGTCCCCCGCGCCCTCGCAAAGGCGCGCGACGAGGTTCGCCGGCAGGAAGGGCGTGTCGCCGGCTAAGCAAAGAAGATGCGTGGCCGTGTCCCGGCGGGCGGACAGGAACGCCGCCGCTGCTTCCAGGCCGGCGAGGGGGCCCGCGCGCCCCGCCCGCAGGTCGGGCAGGATCGGCAGGCCGAGCCCGGCGAAGGGCGCGGGCTCGTTGGCGCTGAGGAGGAGGGGAGCGCAGAAGGGCCGCAGGCGCTCGATGACATGGGCCAGGATCGGCCGGCCGGCGAGATCGAGCAGGGGCTTGGGCACCGGCGCGCCCATGCGCGAGCCCGCGCCGCCGGCCAGGATGACGGCGGCCGGCCTCACTCGCTCCGCTCGCGCCGGACCGAAAGGGCCGCCAGAACCCCCGCCAGCCCCATGAACGCCATCAGCGCGGCGGCGGCCACGGGGGTGCCGGCAAGGCCGGCCGCCAGCACGGACATGACGGCGCCGAGGCCGATCTGAAGGGCGCCGAGAAGCCCGGCGGCCGCACCCGCGGCGTCCGGCCGCACGCTGACGCCGCCGGCCGTGGAGGTGGGAACCGAAAGGCCGCTGCCGAGGCCCACCAGCATCATCGGGCCGAACAGGGTGAGCGGCGTAACCCAGCCGATGGCGAAGAAGGCGAGGATCACGAGCCCCGCCAGGAAGGTGACGCCCGCGCCGGCGCGCATCAGCGGCCGCAGGCCGATGCGTTGCGACAGGCGGCCCGTGATGAAGTTGCCCGTGATGTAGCCGACCGAGCAGAGCATGAACCAGAGCCCGTAGCCGGCCGGCGACATGCCCAGCTCATCCACCGCGATGAACGGCGCGCTGCCGAGGAAGGCGAAGAACACGGCCGAGACGAAGGCCGCGACGCTCGCGTGCGACCAGAAGGCCCCGGCGCGCATGAGCTGCCCGTAAGCGCGGAACTGCGCCGCGAAGGGCGCGCCGCGCGTGCGGTTGGTCTCCGACAGGTCGAAGAACAGCAGCACGGTTGTCAGGACGCCGGCCATGCCGAGCATCCAGAAGACGGCGCGCCAGCCGAAGGCGGTGTCGATCGCCCCGCCGATGGCCGGCCCCAGCATGGGCGCGACGGCAAGGCCCATCGTCACATAGCCGAGCATCGAGGCGGCCTGGTCGCGCGCGTAGAGGTCGCGCACGATGGCGCGCGAAAGCACGATGCCGGTGGCGCTCGCCGCCTGGATCACCCGGCCGATGAGGAAGGTTTCGATGGACGAGGCCATGAGGCACAGCCCCGTGCCGAGGAGAAAGAGCACCATCCCGCCGAGGATGACAGGCCGGCGGCCGAACCGGTCGGAAAGCGGGCCCGCGATGAGCTGGATGGCGGCGGTCGCGGCGAGATAGAGCGACAGGCCGAGGCCCACCGCTGCCGGGCCGACCGCCAGGTCCCGCGCGATGGAGGTCATGGACGGCAGGAAGACGTTGATGGCGAGCGGCGAGAGCCCCGATGCGATCATCAGCGTCGCCAGCATGGGGCGGCGCGGAGCGCGCGGCAGCGTCGTCATCGGGGCGCCGGACATGGCTCAGTGCCCCTGCGTCGGCGCGAGTTTGACGCGCGAGACGCGCCGCTCGCGATAGATCATGTAGATTCCGCTCCCCACCACGATAGCCGAGCCCACCATATCCCAGAAGGCGGGCAGCTCTGCGAAGATGAGAAAGCCGAGCACGATGGCAAACAGCAGGATCGTGTAGCGGAAGGGCGCCACGAAGCCGACCTCGCCCACGCGCGTGGCCGCCACCACGCACACATAGCCGAACGCGATGGCCAGCGCCGCGCCGCAGAGCGCCGCCGTGGTTTCCACGCTCATCGCGCGCCACCCCACGAAGGGCAGCAGCGCGAGGCCGAACACCGTGATGCTCAGGGCACCAACGGCCGCCACCAGCACGGAGGGCAGGCCCCGCGACATCTTGCGGGTGAAGATGTCGCGCGCGGCCGAGCAGACGACGGAGGCGAGAACCGCGAGCGAATAGACGGTGAACCCTTCCGTGCCCGGCCGCACGATGATGACGACGCCCAGGAAGCCCACGAGGATGGCCAGCCAGCGGCGCCAGCCCACCTTCTCGCCCAAGAACAGGACCGCGCCGAGCGTGATGGCGAGCGGCAGGGCCTGGAAGATGGCGGACGCGTTGGCGAGCGGAAGCTGCGTCAGCGCGGTGATGTAGCTGATCGTCGCCAAGAGGTCGAAGACCGTGCGCCACGCCACGGGGGCGGAAAGGATGGGGCCGGCCGGGCGCAGCATCCCGCGCCACCAGGCGAGAGCGAACAGCAGCACGCTCGCCATGGCCCCGCGCACGGCCATGATCTGCGCCGGCTCGATCTCCTGCGTGGCCAACTTCACCATCGCGTCGTTGAGGGCGAACCCGCACATAGCCGCGACCATCAGGCCTGCTGCGCGCAGATTGTCCGAAAGGGGAACGGCACGGCGAAAGGCGAGGAAGGACACGGGGAACGCAATCGCTTGGCGTGATGTGGGCACCCGAACGGGCGATAAGCCTGCCTTACGCTTCCCGGCGGCGCATGGCGAGATGGGAAAAGGCGAGGAAACGAAAGAGGCCGCCGCGAGGAACGCGACGGCCCGGTCCGTGCCGTGAAGGAAGCGTCTGGCGCAAGGCGCCGACCGACCCTTGCGGGCCCGGCCCGCCCCGGCCTTAGCGCGTGTTGCGGCCGATCAGGGCGCCGGCCGTGCCGCCGGCGAGACCGCCGATCACCGCACCGCCCGAACCGCCCACGGCATCGCCGACCACCGCTCCGCCGACACCGCCGATGCCCGCGCCCGCAAGCGTGCGCTCCGTCTGCGTGCAGCCGGTCGCGATGAAGAGGGCAGCGGTCACGGCGAGAAGGGATTTGGCTGTCGTGTTCATTGCGCGAAAGTCTCCTGCAAGAGCCCGTTCCAAGGGCGGTCGTCATCAATGCCTGCTATCTGTGGCAGCGTCTGGGCAAGACAAGGCCGATGGCGAGCTTCGCGAATGGCCCATGCAACGGGGCGGCGACCGGCAGGAAGAGGCAGGGGGCCGTCGCGCAGGACGGCGGCTATCCGCCGGTCATGCTCATATGCCTTGCGACGGCCGGCTTCCTCGTCAGCCGGTCGATCACGAAATCATGGCCCTTCGGCTTACGGGCGATGGCCTCGTCGATGGCCTCGCGCAGCTTCTCGTCGCCTTCGGAGGCGCGCATCGCAGTGCGCAGGTCGGCGGCGTCCTCCTGGCCCAGGCACATGAAGAGCGTGCCGGTGCAGGTCACGCGAACGCGGTTGCAGCTCTCGCAGAAATTATGCGTCATCGGCGTGATGAAGCCGAGCCGCCCGCCGGTTTCCTCCACGCGGAAATAGCGCGCGGGCCCGCCGGTCTTGTAGGGGATGCCGGTCAGCGTGAAGCGCTCCGACAAATCCTGCCTCACCTGCGAAAGGGGCAGATACTGGTCCGTGCGGTCCTCGTCGATCTCCCCCATCGGCATGGTCTCGATGAGGGTGAGGTCCATGCCCTCCCCATGCGCCCAGCGCAGCATGGAAGGAATCTCGGCATCGTTGAAGCCCTTCAGCGCGACGGCATTCAGCTTGATGGCGATGCCGGCCCGCTGCGCGGCCCGGATACCGGCCATGACGACGGACAAATCCCCCCGCCGGGTGATGGCGCGGAACTTGTCGGCATCCAGCGTGTCGAGCGAGACGTTCAGCCGCTTCACCCCGCAATCGGCCAGATCGGCGGCGAAGCGCGAGAGCTGCGAGCCGTTGGTCGTAAGGGTCAGCTCCTCCAGCGCGCCGGACGACAAATGGCGCGAGAGCGAGCGCACGAGCGACATGACGTTGCGACGCACCAGCGGCTCGCCGCCCGTCAGCCGCAGGCGCTTGACGCCCTTTTCCACGAAGGCGCTCGCCAGGCGGTCGATCTCCTCCAGCGTCAGGAGGTCGCGCCGGGGCAGGAACGTCATGTCCTCGGCCATGCAATAGGTGCAGCGGAAGTCGCACCGGTCCGTCACGGACACGCGCAGATAGGTGATGCGGCGTCCGAAGGGGTCGATCATCGCTTGCCGGGACGAATCCTGCGAAAGCGTCTTGATGTCGATCGCGGAACTCATGACAAGAACGGGCCTTCCAGGATGCGGTTCATGCAGGCGAATGTGGAAGCGCATACCCCAAGGGTCAAGGCAATGCGAATGAGGGCTCCGTGATGGGCGAGAACGACGTGCCTGTGGAAATCCGGGTTTCGAAGGATCGGCGGACGCTCACGCTGCGGTGGGAGGAGGGGCCGCCGGAGGCCTTTCCGGCCGAGATGCTGCGTGTCCTTTCCCCTTCCGCCGAGGTTCAAGGCCATTCGCCGGAGCAGCGGGTGACCGTGGGCGGCAAGAGCGCGGTGGAGATCAGCGACATCCTGCCCGTCGGCCATTACGCGATCCGCATCCTGTTCGACGACGGGCACGATACGGGCCTGTTCTCCTGGCGCTACCTCGCCGCGCTGGCGCGCGAGCGCGAGGCGCGCTGGGCCGAATATCTCGCCGAGCTGGAGGCCAAGGGCCTCAGCCGATAAGGCGCAACGGCCCGGCCGGCTCGTCGTCCGGGGTCTTCGGCACGAAGGGTGGCAGGCGGTCGAAGGCCGCCTTCAGCGATTCGGACCAGCCCTGCGAGATCGTCTGGTAATAGGGGTCGCGCTCCTCGAAGCGCTGCCGGTGGCCGGGCCTCAGGCTGCCGGCCTCGTAGATCTGGAGGTCGAAGGGCAGGCCGACCGAGAGGTTCGACTTCACGGTGGAATCGAAGGAGACGAGCAGGAGCTTGGAAACGTCCTCCAGGCTCATCTGCGGATCGTAGGTCCGCACGATGATCGGCCGGCCGTATTTGTGCTCCCCGATCTGGAAGAAGGGGTTGTCCGGCCCCGCCTCGATGAAGTTGCCTTCCGGATAGATCATGAAGAGGCACGGCTTGCCGCCCTTGATCTGGCCGCCGAGGATGAAGGTGCCGGAAAAGACGCTGTCCGCCTGCTGGCCGCTTTGCGCGGTGAAGGCGATGGCCTCCTTCAGCGTCTCCCCCACCAGCCGCGCCGTCTGGAACATGGAGGGCTGCGTCAGGATGGAGGGGCGCCGCTCGGCGGGCGCCAGGGCGCGCTCCTCCAGAAGCGAGATCGCCGACTGGGTGGTGGCCAGGTTGCCGGCCGAAAGCAGGCACAGGAAACGCTCTCCCGGCACCTCGAAGGTCTTCATCTTGGTGACGGTCGAGATGTTGTCGATGCCCGCATTGGTGCGGGTATCGGACATGAAGACGATGCCGTCCTCGACAAGGAGCCCGACGCAGTAGGTCATCGATTCTTTCAGCCTGGCCCTCGATCGGCGACGTTTCAGCCAACATGATGCGCGCCGAAGCTTGCCGCAAGACGGCCGCGCGCATTCTCACCGCTTTTGCCACCCCGGAAGGCTCAGGCGTGGAACCGATAGCTCTTGGCGATCTCGTTGGACAGGCGGTTGTTGTCGAGGATGATGCCTTCCAGGAATTCGTGGAAGCCGTAGTCGATCACCTTCGCCACGTCCGTCTCCTCCAGCCTCCGGACGATGGCGCTCGCCGTCTCGTGCGCCTCGTTCCGCTCTCCGTAGACGCGGGCGATATAGCCGAGGCTCTCCTCGATCATCCGGTAGGAATAGGCCAGCGAGCGCGGCATGCGCTTGTTGAAGACGAGGAAGTCGATGATGTCGTGCGCCTTGAAGTCGGCGTCGTACTCCCAGGCGAAGGAGCGCAGGGCCGAGACGGAACGCAGGATGGAGCCCCACTGGAAATTGTCGAGCGGCGAGCCGACGGAGGAGTGCTCGGGCAGGAGCACCCAATATTTCACGTCCAGGATGCGCGCCGTCGAATCGGCCCGCTCCACGAAGGTGCCGAGATTGCAGAAATCGAAGATCTCGTTGCGCAGCATGGTGCCGTAGAAGGTGCCGCGGATGAGGGCGGTGCGCTGCTTGACGAGGTCGAGCACGGCGGGAAGATCGTCCACCGGCTTGGACATGCGGCGTTTGAGGACCATCCAGCTCTCGTTCAGCGCTTCCCATGTGTCGCGCGTCAGCGCCGTGCGCACCATGCGCCCGTTGGTGCGGGCCACCTCGATGGAAGAGAGCACGCTGGACGGGTTGTCGAGGTCGCGAATCAGGAAGTCGGCGATCTTGTCGGGCTCGTAGGCCGGGTATTTCGCGCTGTAGGCGGCCTCCACGCCGGCCGAGACCAGGACGGAGTTCCACTCCTCCGGCTCGGCGGACAGGTTGGTCAGCGACAGCCGCAGGCCGGTGTCGACGAGGCGGGCCATGTTCTCCGCGCGCTCGATATAGCGCTGCATCCAGAAGAGGCCGTTGGCGGTGCGTCCAAGAAGGGGCATTCGAAGGTTCTCTCGTCAGGCTTCGGGCAGGGCGCGGGAAACGGGGCGGGGCCCGGTCAATCCTCCAGCACCCAGGTGTCCTTCGTGCCGCCCCCCTGGCTCGAATTGACGACGAGAGAGCCCTCCTGAAGCGCCACGCGCGTCAGCCCGCCGGGGATGATCTTGACCGTGTCGGAAACCAGGACGAAGGGGCGCAGGTCCACATGGCGCGGGGCGAGCCCCTTCTCCACCAGGATCGGCACGGTGGAGAGCGCGAGCGTGGGCTGGGCGATGTAGTTGCCGGGCCGCTCGCGCAGCTTGGCGCAGAAGGTCTCGCGCTCCTCGCGCGAGGCGGCCGGGCCGACCAGCATCCCGTAGCCGCCCGAGCCGTGCACCTCCTTGACCACCAGCTCCTCGATATTGTCGAGCACGTAGGAGAGGCTGTCCTCCTCCGCGCAGCGCCAGGTGGGCACGTTCTCCAGGATGGCTGGCTGGCCGGTGTAGAACTGCACGATCTCGGGCATGTAGGAATAGATCGCCTTGTCGTCCGAGATGCCGGTGCCCGGCGCGTTGGCCAGCGTGATGCCGCCCTTCTTGTAGACCTCCATGATGCCGGGCACGCCCAGCACCGATTCGGGATTGAAGGCCAGGGGGTCGAGATAGGCGTCGTCGACGCGCCGGTAGAGAACGTCGATCGGCAGGTAGCCGCGCGTCGTGCGCATGGCGATCCGCCCGTCGATCTCCTTCAGGTCCGAACCCTCCACCAGCTCCACGCCCATCTGGTCGGCAAGGAAGGCGTGCTCGTAATAGGCAGAATTATGGATGCCGGGGGTGAGGATGGCCACGCGCGGGACGCCCTCGCAGGCCGGCGGCGCGACGGCCGAGAGCGAGCGGCGCAGATGGCGGGGATAGGTTTCCACCGGGCGCACGCGGTTCTGCGCGAACAGCTCGGGAAACATCTGCATCATCGTTTCCCGGTTCTCGATCATGTAGGAGACGCCGGACGGGGTGCGGGCGTTGTCCTCCAGAACGTAGAACCGGTCCTCGGCCGTGCGCACGATATCCACGCCGATGATGTGGGTGTAGACGCCGCCGGGCGGGCGGAAGCCCACCATCTGCGGCAGGAAGGCCTCGTTGCCGTCGATCAGCCGCGCCGGGACGATGCCCGCCTTCACGATCTCGCGGTCGTGATAGATGTCGGCGAGGAAGGCGTTGAGGGCCCGCACGCGCTGCTCGATGCCTTCCGCGAGGCGGTTCCATTCGGAGCCCGAGATGATGCGCGGCACGAGGTCGAAGGGAATCAGCCGCTCGGCCGCCTCCTTCTGCCCGTAGACGTTGAACGTGATGCCGGTGCGCCGGAAGAAGCTCTCCGCCTCGCCCGCCTTCTCCGCCAGGGCCTGCGGATCCTGGCTCTCGAACCAGGACTGGAAGCGGCGGTAGGGCGCGCGCACGCCGTTCCCGGCGGCCAGCATCTCATCGAAGGGCATCGGCAATCTCCTCGGCGCGCACAACTTACCCGATAGAATGCCGCTGCCGGTGCGAATGCCAAGGGCGAAGATGCCTCCAGACGCGCTTCACCGTGCGAATTGTGCCCGGCGCGGCGGGTTTTCCCCTACGGAATGCGCCGGCGGGGTGAAAACCTACCAGATCAGCCCCGAGACATAGGCATAGGCCGCGCGCCCCGCCTCGCGCGCGTAGCCCCGCGCCATGTCCCAGCTCCGTTGCAGGAAGGGCGCCTGCTCCACGGCGCGCGCGGCCACCAGCGGCACCTCGATCACCGTTTCGCCGCCGCGCGTCACGCGCGCGATGCCGGCCGGCTGCCCCTGCGCGACCGGGGCGGTGAGGGGGGTGAGGTCGGCGGCGACGATCTCGAATTCGCCCTCCGTGCCGCGCGAGGCCAGCACCTCCACGCTTTCCGCCGCCGTCAGCTCCACGCTCGGCTCGACGCCGCCCAGCACTTCGGCGCTGGCCGGGCTGGCGCCGGCTTCCAGCAGCGTCACGGTCTGGAAGCTGCGCAGCCCGTAGGTCATCATCTTGCGCGCCTCCTCGGCGCGCTCGCCGGCCGTCTGCATCCCGCTCATGCCCAGGACGATGCGCCGGCCGTTCTCCTGCGCCGAAGCCACCAGCCCGAAGCCCGCCTCCGAGGTGTGGCCCGTCTTCAGCCCATCCGCTCCCAGCGCCAGCAGCGGGTTGCGGCTTCGCTGGGTGATGCCGTTGAAGGTGAACTCGGTTTCGCTGAAGAGCGGGTAATATTGCGGGTAGTCGCGGATGATATGCTCGGCCAGCACCGTCAGGTCGCGCATCGTCACGCGCTGGTCGGGGTCCGGCAGGCCGTGGGGGTTGGCGAAAGTGGAGCCGGTGAGGCCCAGCTCGGCGCCCTTGCGGTTCATCATCGCCGCGAAGGCCTCCACCGATCCGGCGATGCCCTCGGCCGCCACGATGGTCGCGTCGTTGCCCGACTGGATGATGATGCCCTTGATCAGCTCGTCGACCGACACCTGCGAGTTGAGCGGCAGGAACATGGTGGAGCCGCCCGAGGAGGCCCCGCCCGTGCGCCAGGCATATTCGGAGACATGGAACTCGTCGTCGAGGCTCAGGCGCCCGGCCTCGATCTCGCCGAATATGACGGCGACGGTCATCAGCTTGACGAGGCTGGCGGGGGGAATCTGCTCGTCCGCGTCCTTTTCGAACAGAACGGTGCCGGTGGCGAAGTCCTTCAGGATCGCCGTCGGCGCGGTCGTGACGAAGCCCTGGGCGCCGGCGCCGCCCGCCCAGAGGCAGGCCGCCGCGAGAAACGCCGCACGTGCGAAGGAGTTCGTCGGCCATCCCGTGCGTATCGTCATGCCCTGCTTCCTCAAAATCACCGCTTTCCCGGCAAGCTGTCTTCCAAACCGCGCCGGGTCAACAGCGCGCAAGGCCTGCTGACGCGACGGTGATGAGCTTGGGGCATACTGGTGCGCGCAAACTCAAGTCTCGGGCAAGCTTGCTCTTGCCACGGCCATCTTCCGGGTCGATTCTGCATTTAAACGCATTATCTTACGAGGTTCGGAAGAGAGGTCGGAGAAACGATGGCGCGCAGCGGGGCGAAGAAGCGGAAGGATGTGGAGCGGCAGGTCGCGGCGCTTCCCGTCCGCCTTTCGCCGGGCGGCGGGCTGGAGGTGCTGCTCGTGACCTCCCGCGAGACGCGCCGCTGGGTCATTCCGAAGGGCAACCCCATCAAGGGGCTGAAACGCTTCGAGGCCGCCGCCGTGGAGGCGGAGGAAGAGGCGGGGGTTCACGGCAAGATCATGCCGGACCCCTATCGCCGTTTCGACTACTGGAAAAGGCGGCGCGACCGCTTCCAGTTCTGCCGGGTCGATGTCTTCCTGCTCCTCGTCCGCGAAGAGGAGGACGACTGGAAGGAGCGCGGCCAGCGCCACCGCGCCTGGACGAGCCCGCGCCAGGCCTTCGACCTGGTGCTGGAGCCCGGGCTCCAGTCCATCTTCGCGGAACTGGCCCGGGACGGGCACGTGGCCGAGCTGCTGGCGAGCGACGAGGCGGCCCGCCGCCGCCCGGAGGCGCAGGCCCGGTTGAGCGCCGAGACCGGCAACGCCTGAGCCTCGGGGGGCGGTCCTGCCGCGCTGGCCCTCGCATCGAAGGCGGGCGACACACTGTCCACGCTTTCGCGCTCCTTCCGCCTCGCGGGGGACCGTGGCCGTGGCCGCCGGCTTGTTGTGCTGAGCTGATATAGGCCTGTGCGCCCGGCGATGCGGGCCGCACGGCAGCCTCGCCTTGTCGTGCATCTCGCCTTTGGGGTGCACGAGACGGCCCGGGCTCCGCGCCGAACTCGAATTTGCGTCCAGCCGCGCTCATCCCATATGGAGAAGCGATGAAGGCCGCGCAGGGAGGCGAGACGCGGCGCGCGTGGGCCGGTGCAGGAGAAGGCGTTGAACCGGATCGAGAGAGTGGAGGCTTCGCCCAGCGAAGCGCCGGTCGAGACCCTCTTCGGCCAGCCCTCGGCTGTGCGCGTGGAGCGCGCGGCGGCGGAACTGCGCGCCGGGCGCCCGGTGCTGGTGGAGAACGGGGGCGAGGCCATCGCTGTCCTTGCGCCCGACGCCGCCACGCCGCAGACTTTCCGCGCCTTTGCCGAGGCGGCGGATGGGCGCCATTCGCTTTATCTCTCTCCGGCACGGGCCGGGGCCTTGGGGCTTGTCACCTCGCAGGGCGCGCTCGTGCCGCTCGGCGGATCGAGCCCGGCCGAGGCGAGGGCGCTCGCCAATTCCCCCGCCGCCTCCCTGCCGGCCGGGTCGGCCGCCGCGCCCGCCCTGGCGACGGGGGCTTCGGAGCTGGCGCGGCTCGCCCTGCTGCTGCCGGGCGTGATGGTGGCCCCCCTCGACCCGCGCACGCGGCACCTGTTCGGCAATTGTGCGCGTGTGTCCCTCGGCGACCTTGCGGAGGCCCGCTCGCGGGCGGCCGGGGCGTTCGAGATCGTGGCGCGCACGCCGGTGCCGCTGAAAGGCATCGAGGCGGCCGAGTTCGTGGTCTTTCGCGGCGGCCTTGCGCAACGCGACCAGCTCGCCATCGTCGTCGGCGCGCCGGACGGCTCACGGCCCGTGCCGGTGCGGGTGCACTCGTCGTGCCTCACCGGCGATCTGTTCGGCTCGCTGAAATGTGATTGCGGCGACCAGCTTCGCCTGGGCCTGAAGACCTTGCAGGAGAAGGGCGGGGGGGTCCTGCTCTATCTCGACCAAGAGGGCCGTGGAACCGGCATCGCCTCCAAGATGCAGGCCTACCGTCTTCAGTGCGACGGGCTGGACACGGTGGATGCCGATTCGCAACTCGGCTTCGGCCTGGACGAGCGCCGCTACGAGGCGGCAGTGGCGATGCTGCTGGCGCTCGGCTACCGGACGGTCGATCTGCTGACCAACAATCCGCTCAAGATCGCGCTCCTGCGCCAGGGCGGCATCGAAGTCGTCGGCCGGACGCCCGTGATGGGGGAAGTCACGCCCGAGAACCGTGACTATCTGCGCACCAAGGCCGAACGCGCCGGCCACCTCCTCGACATCGGCGAGCCGCCCGCGCGCACTTGAACGTTCCGTAAACGTGAAAAGGCAGGCGCCGGGAAAGCGCCTGCCTTTCGCAACCGGAACGAAACGACGTCAGTTGACGGTCGTCGCATCCTGCTCCTGGTCGGGAGCCGTGGGCGAGTCCTCCGTGGCCGCCGGGGCATCCTCGCCTTCCTCCAGTGGAACAATGCGGGGCTCGGCCGTCGTCGCATCCTGAATCTGGTCCGGATCGCTCGGCGAGGCCTCGCCGCTCTGCGGGGCATCGGTGGAGGTCATCGGAGCCGCTTCCTCGGCGGGCACGGTCGTTGCATCAAGCTCCTGGTCGGTGGTCGTGCCAGGCGGCGGGGTCTGCGCGTGGGCGGCACCGAGGATCGCGCCGGAGGCTGCGAGGGCAAGAATAAGCTTTTTCATGTGATGAAACTCCACTTTAGCTTAGGCGGGCAAATATCGGCCGACCCTTTGCGTTATCTTTCGATGTCTGGGCGAATAACCCGGGGCCCGCGACAAGGTTCCCGCAGCCCGTAAACCGCTTCGTCAGTCATTCTGCCGCCATATAATGTTGTCGAAGCAAGGCTCGGAACGGGCCGTGAGGCTAGATGAAGCGAAGGCGGGCAGCGTTCGAAGAAAAGAGGCCAGGCGTGCGGACGGCGATCATGCGATTTTCCCTGTCGAGGGGCCGGCTCAAGCCGTTCGGGGGCCTGCTTCTCGCCCTCCTGCTCGCCGGCTGCCAGACGAGCGACGTTTTCACTGCCCGGGGCGTCGGCGGCCTGTCGGCGCCGCAACGCTCCGAGATCGTCATCGGCCCGGCCGAGATCCGCGGCCGCTCCGCGCTGGTGATCGACGCCTCGACCGGGCGGGTGCTTCTGGAGGAGGATGCCGACGGCATCCGCTTCCCCGCCTCGCTCACCAAGCTGATGACGCTCTATCTCCTGTTCGAGGCGGTGGAGGCGGGCCGGCTCTCGCTCGACGACCAGTTGCTCGTCTCCGCCGATGCCGCCTCGCGCCCGCCGGCCAAGCTCGGCGTGCCGGCCGGCTCGACGATGAGCGTGCGCGACGCCATCATCGCGCTCGCGGTGCGCTCGGCCAACGATGTGGCCGCCGTCGTGGCCGAGAACCTGGCCGGTTCGGAAGAGCGGTTCGCGCAGGTGATGACGGCGCGGGCGCGGGCGCTCGGCATGAGCCGCACCCGCTTCGTCAACGCCTCGGGCCTGCCGGACGAGCGCCAGGTCTCCACGGCCCGCGACATGGCGCGGCTGGCCGCGACCATCCGCACGCGCTTCCCCCGCTTCCAGTCCTTTTTCGAGATGCGCGAGTTCACCTATGCCGGGCGCCGCTACCTGGCCACCAACAAGCTCCTGGGGGACGTGCCCGGCGTCGACGGCATGAAGACCGGCTATATCCGGGATGCGGGCTTCCACCTCGTGGCGACCGTGCAGGACGCGCGCCGGCCCATGATCGTGGTGGTGATGGGCGGGGCGACGGGCGCCGAGCGCGACCGGCGCGTGAAGGAACTGATCGACCGCTATCGCTGAGGGGCAGGGCTCAGACGGCCCGCTCGAAGACGCCCCAGGCGAAATAGGCCATGGCCGCCGTCATGACGAGGCACATGGCCATGAAGGCGAAGACGAACCAGGACATGCCGCTGCGCGGCTCGGTTTCCTCGATCCTGTCCTCGCTGTCCTCGTTCTTGTCGGAAGATTGCGCCATCGGCGGTTCCACCTCCTTCATTCCTTCACGGCGGCACTGCGAACCCAGATAGGGCGTGGAACGCTTCGGCAAGCGCTCTCTATCTGGGTTTGCGGCGGCCGGCGGGGTTCGTCGGCCCCGGCTCTTGCGGCGGCTAAGGAAAATGCCGCTCGCGGAATGCGCGCAGGGATTGAATGCGCTTATCCCCCCGGCGCCGCTCGTGTATGCCCAATTCATCACCCCCGTGGAGGACGCATTCGATGGCGGCGACGATCATCGCCAAGCTTACGGCGCTGCACCCCCTGCCGGAGGAGGACAAGGCACTGCTCAAGTCGGTCGTCGGGGCCGGCCGTCTCCTGCCCGCCTCCAGCGACGTGGTTCGGGAGGGCGACCGTTCGCAGGTGGTGCATGTGATCATCGAGGGGCAGGCCTACCGCTACAAGTTGTTGCCGGACGGCAGGCGGCAGATCATCGGCTATCTGGTGCCGGGCGATTTCTGCGACCTGTTCGGCTTTCTCCTGAAGCGGATGGACCACTCCATCGCCGCGCGCACGCCTTGCCGCGTGGCGCATCTGACCGAGGAGGACATTCTCGTCCTGCAAAAGCGGCCGATGCTGGCGCGTGCCTTGTGGTGGTCGTCGCTGGTGGACGGGGCGATCCTGCGCGAATGGCTGGTCAATGTCGGGCGGCGCACCGCCGACAAGCGCGTTGCGCACATCCTCTGCGAGCTTCTGATGCGCCTTCAGGTGGTGGGCCATGCGGGGCCGAACTCGTTCCGGCTCTCGCTCTCGCAGACCGAGCTGGCCGATACGGTGGGCCTGACGACGGTTTCGGTGAACCGCGCGTTCCAGCGGCTGCGCCAAACGGGATTGATCTCCCAGACGAGCCGGGACATTACCATTCCCGACGTTTCGGCGCTGATGGATTATGCCGAATTCGACGCGACCTATCTTCACTTCAGGGAGCCGAACGACACGCGGCCCGACGACCGATCTGCCAACCGGGACGAGACCACCGCGCGAGCCGGCCCTGAAACCTGATTGTCCACCGGCCAAGGCGCAGGAGGAGACGATGTTTCAATTCGAGCCGATCGAGGTGGCCACGGGCTCTCAGGACCGCGATGGGCGGCTGGTGCTGCGGGACGGCGCGCTGATGGCCGTGCTGGTGCGGCTCGACGATCCGGCCCACGGCGAGGAGCGGGGACGCTGGCATCTGGAGGCGACGTTCAACGGGATAGGCTGGGCGGGCGCGCCCTTGTTCGAGAACCCGGAGGCGGCCTGCCTCTGGCTGCGGGACCATGCCTCGTAGACAGCGGGGCCCGATTCGCGCCCGGCTCTCGAAATCACGTTCTTTTCTGATGCACGTGGGCGCAGAACCCCTTACATCCTGTCATAGGACGGGTTCATCGGATCAGGACAAGGATTATGGCGAACGTCGATAATTCGGAGAAAATCAGGGACCGGGCCTATTTCCTCTGGGAAAAAGCCGGGCGACCCTGCGGCCGGGAGCACGAATTCTGGGCCCAGGCGGCCCAAGAGATCGAGGGCGACGTGGAGGCCGAGCGGGAGGCGCAGCGCGAAAGCCGCATCGTCGCGCGCTGAGCGCCTGGAGGCCAGGCGCTAGATGCATGAGGCGGGTCTGCCGCCCGGCTCGACAAAAGGGGGCGGCGGTGACGAAGGCTCGGCCCTCGCCATCCTTGCCCGCTCGAGGGTAGGATGCGCCCGGCAGATGCGCTAAGCCGGTCGGACCCCCATCCTCGCAAAGGACGGACCATGACCGAGACTGCATCCGAACACGCCCTCAGCCTGCTGGACCGCTATTGGCGCGCCGCCAACTACCTCTCCGTCGGCCAGATCTACCTACTCGACAATCCGCTTCTGAAACGGCCGCTGGAAGAGGTGGACGTGAAGCCTCGCCTGCTCGGCCACTGGGGCACCACGCCGGGGCTGAATTTCGTCTACGCCCATCTCAACCGCGTCATCCGGGAGCGCGACGCGCAGGTGCTCTATGTCTGCGGACCCGGCCATGGCGGGCCGGGCATGGTGGCCAACACATGGCTGGAAGGCACCTACAGCGAAACCTATCCCGAGATCGCGCAGGACGCGGAGGGGATGCGCAAGCTCTTCCGGCAGTTCTCCTTTCCCGGCGGGGTGCCGAGCCATGTGGCGCCCGAGACGCCGGGCTCGATCCACGAGGGCGGGGAGCTCGGCTATGCGCTCGTCCACGCCTTCGGGGCGGCCTTCGACAATCCCGAGCTCGTCGTGGCCTGCGTCGTGGGCGACGGCGAGGCGGAGACGGGGCCGCTGGCCGCCTCCTGGCATTCCAACAAGTTCCTGAACCCGGCGCGCGACGGCGCCGTCCTGCCCATCCTGCATCTTAACGGCTACAAGATCGCCGGCCCGACCATCCTCTCGCGCATGGAGCGGCCGGAGCTGGAGCAGCTCCTGCGCGGCTACGGCTACGACCCGATCTTCGTGGAGGGCGCCGAGCCCATGCCGATGCATCGGGAAATGGCGAGCGCGATGGACCGGGCCTTCGATACGATCGCGGCGATCCGCCAGGAGGCGCGCGGGGGTGGGCCGCTTTCGCGCCCCGCCTGGCCCATGATCGTGCTGCGCAGCCCCAAGGGCTGGACCGGCCCGGCCGAGGTGGACGGCAAGAAGGTGGAGGATTTCTGGCGCTCGCACCAGGTGCCGGTCTCCAACGCGCGCGGCGACGCGGACCATCGCGCCATCCTCGAGGAGTGGATGCGCTCCTACGACCCGGCCGACCTGTTCGAGGAGGACGGCCGGCTGAAGGCCGAGCTGGCCGCGCTGGCGCCGCAAGGCGAGCGCCGCATGGGCGCGATCCCGCAGGGCAATGGCGGGCTTCTGCGCCAGGAGCTGAAGCGGCCGGACCCGGCCGAGTTCGCGGTGGAGGTGCCCCATCCGGGCGAGGCCATCGGGGAGGCGACGCGCGTTCTGGGCCGTTATCTCAAGGGCGTGATGGCGCTGAACGAGGCGGAGCGCAACTTCCTCGTCTTCGGCCCGGACGAGACGGCCTCCAACCGCCTCGACGCGCTGTTCGAGCTGACCGACCGGCGCTGGCTGGACCGGACGGAATCCTACGATGTCTCTCTCGGGCCGGACGGGCGCGTCTTCGAGGCGCTGAGCGAGCATCTGTGCCAGGGCTGGCTGGAGGGCTACCTCCTCACCGGCCGGCACGGCTTCTTCTCCTGCTACGAGGCCTTCATCCACATCGTGGATTCCATGTTCAACCAGCACGCCAAATGGCTGAAGGTCTCGCGCGAGCTGGAGTGGCGCAAGCCCGTATCCTCGCTCAATTATCTGCTGACGAGCCATGTCTGGCAGCAGGACCACAACGGCTTCAGCCACCAGGACCCCGGCTTCGTGGACCATGTGGCGAACAAGAAGGCGGATGTGGTGCGCGTCTACTTCCCGCCGGACGCCAACACGCTCCTGTGCGTCGGGCACCACGTGCTGGGCACCTGGGACCGCATCAACGTGATCGTCGCCGGCAAGGCGCCGGCGCCGCAATGGCTGACGATGGAGGAGGCGAAGGCCCATTGCGAGGCCGGGATCGGCGCCTTCCACTTCGCCGGCAATGTCGCCGAGGGGGAGGAGCCCGACCTCGTGGTAGCCTGCGCGGGTGACGTGCCGACGCTGGAAGCGGTGGCGGCGGTGGATATCCTGCGCCGCGGCCTGCCGGGGCTGAAGGTGCGCCTCGTCAACGTGGTGGACCTGATGGCGCTGGATACGCCGGCGCACCATCCGCACGGCCTGGCGGACGAGGCGTTCGACGCGCTGTTCACCACCGACAAGCCGGTGATCTTCGCCTATCACGGCTATGCGCCGCTCATCCACCGGCTCACCTACAAGCGGACGAACCACCACAACATCCACGTCCATGGCTATCGGGAGGAGGGCACCACGACCACGCCCTTCGACATGGTGGTGCTGAACGAGGTGGACCGCTTCCACCTCGCCATCGCCGCCATCGACCGCCTGCCGCAGCTCGGGGCCGAGGGTGCGCGGCTGCGAGAGGGGCTGACGGCCAAGCTGGCGGAGCACAGCGCCTATATCCGCGAGCACGGCCGCGACATGCCCGAAATCCGCGACTGGAGCTGGCCCTACGAGACGGCGGCGCGGGCGGGGCAGGACTGACGCGGAAGGGCTTGCGGCAGGCATACCGGCGCAAGCCCCGATGACGAGGGGAGGGAAGCGGCAGCGCGCCGCTCCCCTCGCGGGAACGCCTAGCCCCGCCCGATCAGCGAGCGGCCGGTCATCTCGGCCGGCTGCCCGACGCCCGCCAGTTCCAGGATCGTGGGGGCGATGTCGGCGAGGATGCCGTTGGAGAGCGCCACGTTCCCGGCGCCCGCCACGATGACCGGCACCGGGTTCAGCGTATGGGCGGTGTGGGGGCCGCCGGTCTCGGGGTCGCGCATCATCTCGCAATTGCCGTGGTCGGCGGTCACGAGAAGCGCGCCGCCCCGTTCCAGCACGGCATCGGCGATGGGGCCGAGTTCGCGGTCCACGGCCTCCACGGCGGCGATGGCGGCCGGCAGGCTGCCGGTGTGGCCGACCATGTCCGGATTGGCGAAATTGACGACGACGAGGTCCGCGCCGCCTGCCACCGCCTCGCGCACCTTGGCCCCCAGCTCGGGCGCCGACATCTGCGGCTGGAGATCGTAGGTCGCCACGCGCGGCGAGGGCACCGTCACCCAGCTTTCGCCCGGCCACGGCGTCTCGCTGCCGCCGTTGAGGAAGTAGGTGACGTGCGGATACTTCTCCGTCTCGGCCAGGTGCACCTGGCGCAGGCCGGCCTCGGAGGCGGTCTGGCTGAGCCCGTGCTCCAGCGTCTGCGGCTCGAACAGCGCCTTCATGTGCCGGTCGAGCGTCACGGAATAGGAGACCATGCCCACGGCCGCCGACAGCGCGGCTTGCCGGCGCTCGAAGCCCTCGAAGCCCGGCTCCAGCATCGCGTCGAGCAACTCGCGGATGCGGTCGGCGCGGAAATTGGTGACGAGGATCGCGTCCCCGTCCTCGAAGCCGGCATACTCGCCGATGACGGCCGGCTCGACGAACTCGTCTGTCGTGCCGGCCGCGCTCGCCGCCTCCAGCACCGCCTCCGCGCTGTCGAACCGGGCGCCTTGCGCGTCCACCAGCGCGGCATAGGCGCGCGAGACGCGCTCCCAGCGCTTGTCACGGTCCATGGCGTAGAAGCGCCCGCAGACCGTGGCGATGCGGGCCCCGGCGGGCAGGGCCGCTTCCAGCCGCGCCACGTCCTTTCGCGCGGCGTCCGGCGCGGTGTCGCGACCGTCCGTGAAGGCGTGCAGCTTCACCGCCACGCCGGCCCGCGTCAGAATTCGCGCCAGCGCCACGGCATGGTCCTGATGGGCGTGGACACCGCCCGGCGACATCAGCCCGATGATATGGCAGGTCTTGCCGCCGACGGCCTCGATCAGGCCGCTCGCGCGCACCCGCTCGGCCAGCTCGCCGCCCCTGGCCGCCTTGTCGATGCGCGGCAGTTCCTGCATCACGATCCGGCCCGCGCCGATATTCAGGTGCCCCACCTCCGAATTGCCCATCTGCCCCTCTGGCAGGCCCACCGCCTCGCCGTGCGCGGTGAGGAAGGCATGGGGGAAGCCGTTCCACAGCCGGTCGAAATGGGGCGTCCTCGCCTGGAGGACGGCGTTGTCGGCGGCGTCCTCGCGCCAGCCCCAACCGTCGAGGATGACCAGCATGGTGGGCTTGTGGCGCATGGTTCTTTCTCCTTCGTCGCGCTTTCCTGCCATATGGCAGCATCGCCGGCCGAACCCAAGACCCGGCGTGCGTCCCCTGCCTTCGAAGGGGGGCCGCCGCCCGGCAGGCGCGGTGCCGGAAAGTATATTAGAGCAATTCCAGTAAAGTGACGCCGCCGCCACAGGGGGGTCGCGAAGAACGGGGTGGGCGATAATCCCACTCGCCCCGTGCCGTCATTCTCATCTACTGGCGATCATCGCTCCTCGTTCCCCCGGACGCCACCAATGTCTCCCTTTTCGCGGCTTCTTCTTTCCACCACTGCCTTTATCGGCCTGTCCGCCGCATCCGCCTTCGCGCAAGGGGTGGTGGAGCTCGATACGGTTGTCGTGGAGGGCAGCGGCGGAGCGCCGGCCGGCAGCGCGGCGGCCGCCGCCATCGCGGGCACGGGGCCCGTCGAGGGCTATGTTGCACGCCAGACCACGACCGGCTCGAAGACCACCGCGCCGCTGATCGAGGTGCCGCAGTCCATCTCCGTCATCACGCGGGACCAGATCGAGGACCGCGCCGTCAAGACCGTCGATCAGGCACTGAACTACTCGGCCGGCGTGTTCGCCCAGCCCTTCGGCACCGACAACCGCTTCATCGCGCCGATCATCCGAGGCTTCGCGGCCAGCAACAACATCTTCCTCGACAGTTTTCGCTTCGGCCGCGATTTCGGCGCGCTCGCCTTCGAGCAATACGGGCTGGAGCGCGTGGAGGTGGTGCGCGGGCCGGCCTCGGTGCTCTACGGCAACGCGGCTCCTGGCGGCATCGTCAACCTCGTCACCAAGCGCCCGACCTTCACCGAGTTCGGGGAGGTGGGGCTGTCCTACGGCACGAACGACCGCCTGGAAGGCACGTTCGACATGGGCGGCGTGGCCAACGAGATGATCTCCTACCGGCTGACGGGGCTCGCGCGCGGCAGCAAGGCGCAGCAGGACACGCTGGACGACGACCGCCTGTATCTGGCGCCGAGCGTGACCATCGCTCCGGACGAGGACACGTCGCTGACGATCCTCTCGCGCCTCCAGTACGACAAGGCCGGCTCGCCCTTCGGCCTGCCGCAGGCCGGCACGCTGGACGACAATCCCTTCGGCATCGTGCCGATCGACCGTTATCTCGGCGAACCGGGCTTCGATGATTCCGACAGCCTCTTCGGCTCGCTCGGCTACGAGTTCCGCCACCGCTTCGCCGACGATTGGGAGTTCCGGCAGAACGCCCAGGCCGTCGCGCTCGATTTCGACTACCAGAACCTGTATTTCTCCTCGCTCGGCGCCGATATGCGCACCGTCAACCGGGGTGCCTCGATCCAGACCGAGGATTACAAGCAGTACGGCATCGACAACCAGATCGAGGGCAATTTCACCACGGGCGTGCTGGAGCACGACCTGCTCATGGGCCTCGACTACCGCTACATCTCCAACCGGCGCACCGCGCTGTTCGATTTCTCGGTGGAGCAGACGGACCTTTTCGACCCGGTCTATGGGCAGGCCATTACCGTCGATCCGGGCTCGTCCTTCAGCAATATCAATGCGACCAGCTCGCAGGCGGGCCTCTACGCGCAGGACCAGATTCGCTACGGCAACGCGATCCTGAGCCTTGGCCTGCGCCACGACTGGGCCGAGATCGACTACCGCGCCGACAGCGGCGAGGATCAGAGCGACGATGCCTTCACCGGGCGCGCGGGGCTTAGCTATCTCTTCGACAACGGCATCGCGCCCTATGTGAGCTACTCCACCTCCTTCGATCCGCAGATCGGCACCACGACGGCCGGCGAGACCTTCCGGCCGAGCGAGGGGGAGCAGTTCGAGGTGGGCGTGAAGTTCCAGCCGCAGGGCTATGACAGCTTCATCACGCTCAGCGCCTTCGATCTCACGCGCACCAATGTAAGCGGCAACACGGCGCAGCTCGTGGACGGCGAGCTGCGCTCCGTCACCACGCAGACCGGCCAGGTCAATTCGCGCGGGCTGGAGATCGAGGCGGTGGCGAGCCTTGCGCAGGGGCTGAACCTCATCGGCAGCTATTCCTACACGGATGCCGAGATCGAGCAGGGCGTGGATACGGTCGTGGCCGGCGTCGTCACCGCCACCACCACGGGCAACACGGCGGCGCAGGCGCCCGAGCATCTGGCGAGCCTGTGGCTCGACTACGCCTTCCAGCCCGGCACGACCCTCGAGGGCCTCTCGCTCGGTGGCGGCGCGCGCTATATCGGCAGCCGCTTCGGCAACGATGCCAACACGATCGACCTGCCCTCCGTCACGTTGTTCGACGCGGCGATCCGCTACGAGAAGGACGCCTTCAAGGCGGCGCTGAACGTGAACAACATCGCGGACGAGCGCTATGTGGCGAGCTGCAATTTCGGCTGCTTCTATGGCGAGGGCCGGTCGGTGATCGCCAGCGTCGGCTACAAGTGGTAGCAGCCGGGCCGGCGCTCTTCGAGCTGAGCGGCGTCGGCTTCTCGGCCGGCGGGCGCGAGATCCTGAAGGGCCTCGACCTGACGCTGGAGGCCGGGCGCATCGTCGGCGTCATCGGGCCGAACGGCTCGGGCAAGTCCACCCTCGTCAAGCTTCTCGCCCGTCAGGAGGCGCCCAGCGCCGGGCGCATCCGCTTTCTCGGGCGAGAGATCGGCGCGGGCTCCGCGCGCGGTTTCGCCCGACGGCTCGCCTATCTGCCGCAGTTCATGCCGCCGGCCGAGGGCATGAATGTGGAGGAGTTCGTGGCGCTGGGCCGCTTTCCGTGGCACGGCACGTTCGGGCGCTTCACGGGGCAGGACCGCGCCAAGGTGGAGGAGGCCATCGAGCAGACGGACCTTCGCCCCTTCCGCTCGCGCCTCGTGGACAGCCTCTCGGGCGGGGAGCGCCAGCGCGTGTGGCTCGCCATGCTTTTGGCGCAGGATGCGCGGTGCCTGGTGCTGGACGAGCCGACCTCGGCGCTGGACATCTCGCATCAGGCCGAGATGCTGGAACTCGTGCGCGATTTGGCGCGGGCGCGGGACTTGAGCGTCGTCGTCATCCTCCACGACATCAACATGGCGGCGCGCATCTGCGACCGGCTCATCGCGCTGGGCGGGGGGCAGGTGGTGGCCGATGGACCCCCGGGCGCGATCATGAACCCGCAGACGCTGGAGCGCATCTACGGCATCGGCATGGGGATATTCACCCATCCGCTCAGCGGCGCACCGGTCGGCTACGTGCGGTGAGCGGTTCGCTGACACGGCGCGGCGTGCTGGCGGCGGCGGCCGGCGCGCTCATGCCCTGGCCCGCCCGCGCAAGGGCGCGGCGGGTCGCCATCGTCGACTGGGCGCTTCTGGAAACGATGCTGGCGCTGGGCGAGGCGCCGATGGCGGCCGTCGAACTCGTGCTCTTTCGCCAGCTCGCCGTGGAGCCTGCGGTGCCGCAGGGCGTGGTCGATCTGGGCCTGCGCGGCTCGATGAATCTCGAGCTTCTGGCCAGCCTTGCGCCGGAGGTGGTCTATGGCTCGAACTACAGCGCCTGGGCGCACGAGCTGATCGAGCGGATCGCGCCCGTGCGCTCCCTGTCCATCTACGAGCGCGGCCAGTCGCCCTTTCCCAAGGCCGAGGCAGCGATGCGCGCCCTGGGCGCGGATCTGGGGCTGGAGGGGCGCGCGGCCGATACCATCGCGCAGACGCGCGCCGAGATCGCGGCGCGGGGGCGCGCCTCGGCGCGCCACCGTAGCCGGCCGCTCTTCGTCATCAACATCGGCGATCCGCGCCATTTCCGGGCCTTCGGCGGCGATTCCATGTTCGGCGACGTGATCGCGATGATGGGCTTCGAGAACGCCTGGGGGCCGCAGACGAGCTACAGCGCCAGCGCGCCGGTGGGCATCGAGGCGCTGGCGCGCGCGCCGGAGGCCACCGTCGTGATCATCGGCCCCGTGCCGCCGGATGCGCGCCGCGTGCTGCCGCAAAGCGCCCTCTGGCGGGCCATGCCGGCGGTAAAGGCGGGGCGCGTCGTCACGCTCGACACGGTGAACCCGTTCGGCGCGCTGCCGGCGGCACGGCGCTTCGCCCGGCTGCTGGAAGCGGGCCTGGAGCCGCTTGCGGCATGAGCGCGGCCAGCCTTCCCGTGCGCCTCGCCGCGCTTGGCTGGGCGCTGATGGCCGGCCTTGCGGCCGCCCTGTTCGCGCGGCAGGTCTGGCTGGGCTGGCCGGCGGCGGGAGACGAACTGGCCGGCATCGTCCTTGCCTATTCGACCCTGCCGCGCGCAAGCATCGCCCTTCTGGCGGGCGCGGCGCTCGGCCTTTCGGGCGCGCTTCTGCAACGCACGCTGCGCAATCCCATCGCGGACCCGTCCACGCTGGGCGTCGCGGCGGGCGCGCAGCTCGCCATGACGGCGGCAACGATCTACGCACCGCTCCTGATGGAGACGGCGCGCGAGCCCATCGCGTTCGCCGGGGGCATGGCCGCGCTTCTCATCATCCTGTCGCTGTCCTGGCGGCGGGGGCTCGATCCGGTCACGGTCATTCTCTCGGGAATGCTCATCTCGCTGGTGGCCGCTTCGCTCAGCGCCACCATCGTCCTCGCCAATGGCGAGTACATGATGTCGCTGTTCATCTGGGGCGGCGGCTCGCTGGAGCAGCAGGGATGGGCGCCGAGCCTGTCGCTTCTCCTGCGGCTCGGCCTCGCCGGCGCACTGGCGGCCGCGTTGATCCGGCCGTTGCAGCTTCTGGGGCTGGAGGATTCCAGCGCGCGGGCGCTGGGGCTCGGCATCACCGGCGTGCGCTTGCTGGTGCTGACGCTGGCCGTGGCGCTGGCGACGAGCGTGACGGCGGAGGTGGGCGTCATCGGCTTCATCGGGCTTGCCGCGCCCAATCTGGCGCGGCTGGGGGGCGCGCGCACGCTTTCGCAGCTCCTTATCGCCTCCGTGCTGATCGGCGCGCTCATCCTGTGGCTGACGGACGGGCTGGTGCAGGCGTTTTCGCTGGGCGACAGCGAGATCGTGCCCACCGGCGCGGCCACGGCGCTTCTCGGCGGGCCGATGCTCCTGTGGCTGCTGCCCCGGCTGCGCCCCTCGCTGCGCCCGGCGGCGGCATTGGCGGCCGCGCGCCGCCGCCTGCCCGCGCGGCCGGTGCTGCTCGGGCTCGGCGCGGTCGTCCTCGTCCTGGCCGCCCTTGCGCTGGGCCTCGGGCGGGGCGGGCAGGGCTGGTTCCTGGCCACGGGCGCCATGTTCGAGACGGTGGCGCCCTGGCGCTGGCCGCGCATCGTTTCCGGCGCGGCGGCGGGCGCGATGCTGGCAACCGCGGGCTTCGTCATGCAGCGCGTCACCGGCAATGCGATGGCGAGCCCCGAAGTGCTCGGCGTCTCGTCCGGCGCGGGGGTGGGGCTCGCTGCCGTGCTCATCCTCTGGCCGGGCGCCTCGCGCTCGCTGGAGCTGGCCGGTGCGCTGGGCGGGTCGCTCGCGGCGCTCGTGCTGGTGCTCGCCATCGCGGCGCGAAACCGCTTCGGCGCGGACAAGCTGCTGCTGGCCGGCATCGCTGTGGGCTCCCTGTCCGGCGCGGCCGTCACCACCGTGGTGGCGCGGGGCGGGCCGGAAGCGATGCAGCTCCTGAACTGGGTGAGTGGCTCGACGCAGCGCCTGGCGCCCTCCGATGCGCTCTCGGCCGGCGTGCTCGCCATCCTCATCATCGCGCCGGTGCCGTTCCTGTCGCGCTGGCTCGGGCTCCTGCCGCTGGGGCCCTCCGTCTCACGCGCGCTGGGGCTGGGGCCGGAGATGGCCGGCGGCGTGCTGGTGCTTCTGGCCGCGCTCCTCTCGGCCGCCTCGACGCTGATCGTCGGGCCGCTGTCCTTCGTCGGCCTGATGGCGCCTCATCTGGCCCGGCTTGCCGGCATCGCGCGCCCGGTGCCCCAGCTCGGCGCGGCGATCCTGATCGGCATGGCGCTGATGATCTTCTCGGACTGGATGGCCCGCACGCTGGCCTTTCCGTACCAGCTTCCCCTGGGCCTCTTCGCCGCGCTGATCGGCGGGCCCTATCTCGTCTTCCTTCTCAACCGCAAGGCGCGCTGAGGGTCAGAAGAAGTCCACCTCGCCGGAGGGCGCGGCTTCCTCCTGCCTGCCGGCCAGCCGGGCGGCGAGGGCGGAGAGGCGCACCTGCGCCAGCGCGTTCGAAAGGTCGCAGGCCGGCAGCGCGTCCATGGGCACGGCGGCGCGCTCGAGAAAGAGGGACAGCTCGCCCAGCGTCTGATGCAGGAGGTCCTGCCCCTGCGCGCGGACGATGTCCTGCGCGCTTCCGGCGCCGATCTCCTCCGACAGGGTCGCGGCGGCGGCCAGCTCGGCCGCGAGGCGCCGCAGGAGCAGGGCAGGGGGAATCGGTAGGGCGAAAGGCTCGTCCACGGGATCAGAACAGTTCGAGGTCGCCGCCGCTGGGAAGCGCGGATGCCGGCAGGGGGCGCGAAATCTCGATAGGCGTGCTCGTGCGCTCCATCAGGATCTGCCGGGCGCGGCCCGAGGCCGGCCAGTACTCGATGCGGCGACCCTGGTCGCCGCCGGTCGAACCGCCGACATGCGCGATGCCTTCCATCTGCAGGAATCGCAGCGCGAACTGCGCGTTCTTGGCGCCGATGTCCGACAGCCCGTCCATGGTGCGCGCGCCGCCGAAGATCTTGGCTTCCAGCGCATGGCGCCGCGCGCCCCGCTTCAGGAGGCCGTTGATCAGAAGCTCCATCAAATAGAGCCCGTAGCTCTCCATCCGCGCGGTGCTGGAGCCCTGCGCGTCGCCGGGCAGGAGGAAATGGTTCATGCCTCCGACGCCGGCCTGCGGATCGCGGATGCAGGCGGCGACGCACGAGCCGAGCAGGGTCGTGAGCACGACCTCCTCGCCGCTCTCGACGAGCGCCTCGCCCTGCACCACGTGAATGCGGCGCCGTGGCTTTTCCAGGGATGCGGTGGGAGAGATCGCTCTCACTGAAGCCGCCCGACCACCGCTTCGAGGGTCTTCTTCAGGACAGGCACGGAGATGGGCTTGGCCAGGATGTTGTTGGCGCCGGCGGCGGCGGCCTTCTGCACCAGCTCGCGGTCGCCCTTGCCGGTCAGGATGATGAAGGGCGTGCGGGCCGTGGGCGCGTAGGAGCGCAGCGCCTTGAGGAGCTGGATGCCGTCGAGCTTGGGCATGTTGAAGTCGGAGATGACGATGTGGCACGGCGTGCTCATCATCGTCTTGAGGGCTTCCTCACCGTCGCACGCATAGGTGATCTGCGTCAGTCCGAGCTGGGCCAGCGCATCGCAGATCAGCAGGCGGCTGGTGCGGTGGTCGTCGACGATCAGGACCTTCAGGTGCTGCTTGATGCTCATGTTCTCAAATCTCTCGGATGCATCCTGGGCGTGGGATGGGAGCTTGCCGTCAAAAGGAAAAGATTCGCTCTACGCCGAGCCATGAAATGCGCTCGTCATACGAAGATTTCGCGCACGATCCGCCCGAGCGGCACGCGCTTCTGCGCTGCGCCGATCTCGTGCGCCACGCGCGGCATGCCGTAGACGAGCGAGGTGGCCTCGTCCTGCGCCAGGGTGCGAAAGCCCTTGCGGCGCATGTCGAGGAGGCCCTCCGCGCCGTCGCGCCCCATGCCCGTCAGGATCACGCCGGTGCAGCTCTTCTCGTGGACCTCGGCGATGGAGCGGAACAGGACGTCGACCGAGGGCCGGTGCCCCTGCACCGTGGCGTCCTCGTTGAGCCGGCAGTGCAGCTTGCCCAGCATTTTCCGCACGGTCAGGTGGTGGCCGCCGGGCGCCAGATAGACATGGCCGGGCAGGATCGGCAGGCCCTCCCTGGCCTCCACCACCCGCGCGCGCGAGGCGCGGTCGAGCCGAGCGGCGAAGGAGCTGGTGAAGGCGGCCGGCAGGTGCTGGACGATCAGCGTCGGGGGGCCGTCGGCCGGCCAGTCCGCCAGGAGCTGGATCAGCACCTCGACACCGCCGGTGGAAGAGCCGATCGCCACCAGTTCGGGCCATTCGGGATTGGGGGCGGCCAGGGGCGCGGGCGCGCGCGGGGCAGTGGCGCCGCGCGCCATGATCCTGTGCCGGGCGCGCCCCGCCTCGTGGATGAGGTTGGGCAGGAGGGAAAGCGTGTCGCGCGCCGCGCCGCCCGGCTTGCCGATGCAGTCGAAGGCGCCCAGTTCCAGCGCCTCCAGCGTGGCGCTCGCGCCCGGCTGGGTCAGGGTCGAGACCATGATGACGGGCGTGGGGCGCAGCCGCATGATCTTCTCGAGGAATTCGAGCCCGTTCATCCCCGGCATCTCGATGTCGAGCGTCACGACGTCGGGGTCGAGCGCCTTGATCTTCTGGCGGGCTTCCATCGGGTCGGCGGCCTCGCCGGCGATCTCGATGCGCTCGTCGGCGGCCAGCGCGTGCTTGATCAGCGCGCGCATGGTGGCCGAATCATCGACCACGAGGACACGAGTCGCGCTCATCGGGCTTTGGCGCCGATACGGCGGTAGGCGGTGGTGCCGCCATAGACGAGATGGGCGCCGGCCGGGCCGGCCAGCCGCTCGGAATGGCCGATATAGAGCCAGGCATCCGGCTCCAGATAGTCGCAGAACCGCTCCCAGATGCGCTCGCGCGTGGGCGGGTCGAAATAGATGGTCACGTTGCGGCAGAAGATCGCGTTGAAGCGCCCCTTCATCGGCCATTCGCCGATGAGGTTCAGCTCCCGGAAGGCGACGAGCTCGCGCATCTCGTCGGAGACGGCAAACCCCTCGCCCTCGCGGTGGAACCACCGGCGGCGCAACTCCTTGGGCACGGGCTGGAGAGCCTCGTCGCCATAGATGCCCGCCCGGCCGAAGGCCACCACGTTGGGGTCGATGTCGGAGGCCAGCACCCGCACGTCGTACTCGGCCGCGTCGGGCATCAGGGAGAGGATGGTGAGCGCGATGGAGTAGGGCTCGTGGCCGTTGGAGCAGCCGGCCGACCAGATGCGCACCCGCCCGCCGCGCTTGGCCTGCGCCAGGAGCGGGGGCAGGAGCGTGGTCTTCAGATGCTCGAAATGGTGCGGCTCGCGGAAGAAATTCGTGACGTTGGTGGTGAGCGCGGCCAGCATGGTCATGCGCTCGCCCGCCCCGCCGGAGGAGGTGATGTGGGCGCAATAGTCCTTGAAGCTCGCCAGCCCCAGCGCCCGCAGGCGCTTGGCGAGGCGCGAATAGACCAGCGCGGACTTGGAGGCCGGCAGCGCTATCCCTGAATCCTCGTGCAGGATTCGGGCGATCCGCGCGAAATCCTCCTCGGTCAGGTCGAACTCGCCGGCCGGCGGCTCGGCGCGGCCGGAAGCCCGTTCGTGTCGTTTTTCAAGCGGAAGGGTCGACATGCGGGCTTGTCCGATGCGCGGGAGGAGGGGCTCAGGCGGCCAGATCGTGCTGCTGGGGCAGGACGTTGTCGGTTCCGATGAGGGAGATCATGCGCCCGTCGAGGGCGATGACGCCCTTGACGAAGGAGCGGGCCATCTCGGAGGAGAGGTCGGGCGTTGGCTGGAGGTTGTCGTCGGTGACGGTGAGGATGTCGGAGACGGCATCCACGAGCAGGCCGACGAGCTGGGCGCCGACGGTGACGACGATGATGACGGAGCGCTCGGTGGGTTCGGTGCGTCCGAAGCCGAGGCGCAGGGAGAGGTCCACGATGGGCAGGACCGTGCCACGCAGGTTGATGACGCCGGTGACGTAGGAGGGCGCATGGGGGAGGGGCGTGGCGGCGGCGAAGCCGCGGATCTCGCGCACCGAGGTGATGTCGACGCAGAATTCCTGCTCGCCGACGCAGAAGGCGATCAGCTCGCGCGCCCCGTCCTGTCCGTTTCCGTTGCTCATGCCCGTCACTCCGCCGCCTGCAATGCGCCGCTGGTAAATCCGGTCTCGAAGCGCGAGGTGGCGGCCACCACATCGACGTCGAGGATGAGGGCGACGCGGCCGTCGCCCAGGATGGTGGCCGCCGCGACGCCCGGCACGCGGCCGTAATTGGCCTCGAGGCTCTTGATCACGACCTGCCGCTGGCCCTGGATGCCGTCCACCAGAAGGGCGGAGCGCTGGCCGTTCTCCGTTTCCACGAGGATCGCCACGCCGTTCATCGGGTCGGTGGGCTCGGCGCGGTAGCCGAGCTCGCTCGCCACGTCGATCAGCGGCAGGAAGCTCTCGCGCACATTGATGACGCGCGCGCCGTCTCCGAAGGCCTTCACCTCGCGGCTCTTGGGCCGCAGCGTCTCGATGATGGCTGTCAGCGGCACGACCAGCGTGTGCTCGCCGGCCGAGACGATCATGCCGTCGAGCACGGCCAGGGTCAGCGGCAGGCTCATGGAGAAGAGCGAGCCCTGGCCGGGCCGGGAGGTGATGGAGACGCGCCCGCCCAGCGCCTGGATGGAGCGCTTCACCACGTCCATGCCCACGCCCCTGCCGGACAGCTCGGACACCTCCGTCTTGGTGGAGAAGCCCGGCAGGAAGATGAGGTTGTCCATCTCGTCGTCCGAGAGGGTCGCGTCGGCCGGGATGAGGCCCTTGGAGACGGCGATGTCGCAGACGGCCTTGCGGTTGATGCCCGCACCGTCGTCCGAGATTTCGATGACGATGCGCCCGGAGCGGTGCATGGCCGCCACGCGCACGGTGCCCTCTTCCGGCTTGCCAGCCGCAAGGCGCTTCTCGGGGGTTTCCAGCCCGTGGTCGATGGCGTTGCGGATCATGTGCGTCAGCGGGTCGGACAGGCGCTCGATGACCGTCTTGTCGACCTCGGTGTATTCGCCCTCCGTCACCAGCTTGACGCTCTTGCCGGTGCGCTCGGCCACCTCGCGCACGAGGCGCGGCAGCTTCTGGAACACAGACTTCACCGGCTGGGCGCGGATCGCCATGACGCTGTCCTGCATCTCGCGGGTGAGCTGCTCCAGCTCGTCGAGGCCGATGGCGATGTCGGAGGCGCGGGCCAGCCCCGCCTGCATGACGCGCTGGGAGAGCATCACCTGATGGATCACCAGCTCGCCCACGAGGTCGATCAGCCGGTCCACCCGCTCCAGATCGACGCGGATCGTGGCCGGTGCGGCGCCGGCGGCGGACTTCTCCGCATTGGCATTGGCGGGAGCGTTCACCGCGACGGGCGGGGCCTTGGCCTCCTCGCGCTCAGGTCGCGATTCCTGAACTGCCACGACAGGCTCGGGCGCCGCCTCGTCCTGCGTCTCGCCTTGGATGCGGGCGAGAAGGGCGGCGATATCGTCATCGACCGCCCCGGCCACGTCCGCCACCGGGTCGAGCAGGCGCTCGACCGACAGGTCGCAATCGCCATCCACGAATTCGAAGATCTCCTGGATCGCGGCCTCGCCGACGCCCGTCGTCAGCTCGACGGTCCAAGAAAGGCAGGCGCCTTCCGGGTCGAGCTCGGGCAGGGAGGGAACGTCCTGCGCATGGCAGAGCACCGTGCCCTCGCCCAGCGCCAGAAGCTCGCGGATCAGCCGGGCGCTTTCGTTGGCCTTGGCATAAAGCTCGGCGCGCGGCGTGAAGCGGATGCGGTAGCGCGCCTCCTGGCCGGCCGGGCCGAACATATCGTCGAAATCGACCGCGACGGGCACGAACTCGAACTCTTCCTCATCCTCGGCCGGAGCCGGGGGAGGCGGCGCCGCGGCGAGGACGGGCGCGGGCATGGGGGAGCCGCCCTCGGCAAGCACGCGCAACTCGTCGGCCAGCCCCACGGTGCGGGAGGGATCGACGCTCTCCTCGTCACGCGCGGCGGTGACGAGGTCGGTCAGCACGTCGGCCGAGCGCAGGAGGACGCGCACGACGTTCATGTCCGGGTCGAGCTTGCCCGAGCGCACGAGGTCGAGCGTGGTCTCGAAGACGTGCGCGAACTGCACGAGGTCGGTGAGGTTGAAGGCGCCCGCACCGCCCTTGATGGAGTGAACGGCCCGGAAGACGGCGTTCACCGTCTCCGAATCGGTTTCCCCCGCTTCCATGGCGAGGAGGCCCTGCTCCAGCTCTGCGAGCTGTTCTGCGCATTCCTCGAAGAAGGTGGCGCGGATTTCGGCCATGGCGTCCATGGGGGATGTCCTGTGGTATCGGGGATGCGGGAGGGGCGGTTCAGGCGGAGACGCGGTTGACGGCGTCGACGAGCTTGACGGGGTCGAAGGGCTTGACGATCCAGCCGGTGGCGCCTGCGGCCCTGGCCCGCGCCTTTTTCTGCGCGTCGCTCTCGGTGGTGAGCACGAGGATGGGGATGGCCCGGCGCTCTGCGTCCTTGCGCACCTCCTCGATGAAGGTCAGCCCGTCCATGCGCGGCATGTTGACGTCGGTCACGATCACATCGGGCGCGCAGGTGCCCAGCACCTCCAGCCCGTGCACCCCGTCCTCCGCCTGCACGACGTGGAACCCGCCATCCCCCAATGCACGGCGCAGCATCTCGCGCATCGTGCGGGAATCGTCCACCGTCAGAACCGTCTTCATGCCGCCAGATCCTTGCGCGCTCATCAGAACTCTTCCCAACCGTCATGGGCGGGATTGGGGGCGGCGCCGCCGCGCCCCGTGTTGCGCATTTGGACCACAGGAGCGCTTACGGAAGCTTTAATCGCACTGGCCCGCGGCGCCGTCCTGGCACCGGCGCGCCTTGCCTGCTCGGCATGGCCCTGGGTGGCGGCGGTCTTGAATCGCTCGATGAGGGTGGCGAGCTGGTCGGTCTCGCTGGCCAGCGCCTGGGCGGCGGCTGTGGCCTGTTCCACCATGGCGGCGTTCTGCTGGGTGACCTTGTCCATCTGGTCGGCGGCGGTGGAAACCTCCTTCAGGCTCACCGCCTGCTCGCGGGCCGAGCGGGCGATGGCGGTGACGGTGGCGCTCATCTCGGCCACCTGCGCCACGATCTCCTGCAGGCTGCGGCCGGAGGCCGAGACCAGCTCCACCCCGCTGCCCACCTGGGTGCGCGAGGCCGAGATCAACTCCTTGATCTCCTTGGCGGCCTCGGCCGAGCGCTGGGCGAGCCCGCGCACCTCCTGCGCCACCACCGCAAAGCCCCGGCCCGCCTCGCCCGCACGCGCCGCCTCGACGCCCGCGTTCAGCGCCAGAAGATTGGTCTGGAAGGCGATCTCGTCGATCACCCCGATGATGCGGCCGATCTTCTCCGAAGACTGCTCGATGGCGTGCATGGCCTCCACCGCCCGGCCAACGATCTCGCCGCCCTTCTCGGCGCTGGCCTTGGTGGCCTCGGCCGAGGACTGGGCGCGGCCGGCGCCCTCGGCGGTCTCGTTCACCCCGCGCGTCACCTCGGCCAGAGCCGCCACCGTCTCCTCCAGGCTCGCCGCCTGCTGCTCGGTGCGCTGCGCCAGGTCATTGGACGCCACGTTGATCTCCGAAAGGCCGGTGCGGATGGAGGAGATGGAGCCGACGACCGAGCCGATGGTCTCCTCGAGCTGGCCGATGGAGCCGTTGAACTGGGCGCGGATGGGCTCGTACTCGGCGGCCACCGGGCGCTCCATGCGCACCGTCAGGTCGCCCTGCGACAGCCGCTGGAAGCCGCTCTCAATGTCCGAAACGAAGCCGCGAAGCTCGTCCGCCTTCACGCGCTCGGCCTCGGCCACGCGCAGGCGCTCGCTCTCCTGGCGCTCGCGCAGCGCCGCCGCTTCCACCTCCAGCCGCTTCTGGTCGATGACGGCCAGGCGCAAATTCTCCACCGCGCGGGCGATGCCGCCGATCTCGTCGCTGCGCGCCGTGCCCTCCACCGTCACGTCCGTGCGGCGCTCCGCGACCGCGGCGATGACCGTGACGAGGCGCTGCAAGGGGGCGAAGGTGCGGCGCGAGAGCCAGAAGCCCAGCGCGCCCATGCCCACCAGGATCAGCGCGGCGATCGTTGCAATCTGCACGAGCAGGTTCTCGATCGAGGCGAAGAACTCCGCCTGCGGAATGCCGACATAGAGGACGCCGATCGTCTGGCCGGCCGCGTCCTTGATGGGGTCGTAGGCCGTGAAATAGGGCACGTCGAGGATCGTCGCCTCGCCGCGATAGGGGCGCCCCTCGCGCAGCACCGCGTCGTAGGCCGGACCGGCGGTCAGCGTCGTGCCCACGGCGCGCGTGCCGTCCGGCTTCAGGACGTTCGTGCTGACGCGCGTGTCGCCCATGAAGATTGTGGCGGTGCCGGCGACCAGCTCGCGGATGCGGTCCACGGGCTGCGTCAGGTCGTTGAGGCGGGTCGTGCCGGCATAGAGGGAGCCGTCCGCGACGCTAAATTCGCTGCCGTAGCGGCCCAGCACCTCCCAGGCCACGCCCATGTTCACTTCCTGGCGCTCCATTGCCTGGCGCTGCCCGTCGGCCCTCAGGATGGCGAAGCTCGCGGCCATGATCAGCACAGCCAGGACGAGAAGGCTGGCCAGCATCATCCCGACCACCTTGCCGGGCAACGACATCTTGAAATTCATGCTGCGTGTATCCGTATCGGCGTCCGCGCGGCGCGGACGGGAAGGCCTTGGATCTGGAGGCCGGGCGCGCGGAACCCTTCGTCTCCGGGCTACGTGGGCGCGGAAACGGAGGGCGCGGACCTGTTCTCCGGCTGATGGGGAATGCTTCGCCCAATAGAGCAAGCAATCCCTTCCAACAGGTTAGAGATGTTCCAATCCTACAATCTACGGAGGAGTTCACGCGCCATGGTTTGCGAAGGATGAACGCCGCGCCGGTCAGCGGGAGGGGCGGCTCACCAGATAGGCGCCGACGCACACGAGAATGGCCCCGACCAGAACGAGGACGGGCGTTCCGGGCCCCGAGAGCCAGAGAAGCGCGAAGCTCAACGCCATGGAGGCGACCGCCAGCGCCTTTGCGCGGGGAGGCACCACGCGCCTCTCGCGCCAGTTGCGCAAGGTCGGCTCGAAGCGGGGGTGGGTCTCCACACGGCGGGCCAGCTCCGGCGCCCCGCGCCGCAGCGCCCAGACGGCCAGCAGCAGGAAGGGCGTGGCGGGCAGGCCGGGCAGGATGACGCCCGCGATGGCGAGCGCCAGCGCCACGCAGCCGAGCGCACGGTAGAGGAGGGCGGGTAGGCTGGCGCGCTGGCGCCCTTTCGCGCCGTCCGTCATCTGCCCATGCCGCCGTGCACCCCGCCTCGGTCCCCGGGCCGGACCGCCGGCCCCGAAGCGCAGATGGGCCTTCCGCCGTGCAATGGAAGGGGCGCGGGAGCCGCGCGCCTTCCGCCGGGGATCAGTCGGCCATGGCGCCGGGGCCGGGCCGGGCGCCGGGCGGGCATTTGCCGAGGATGATCATGCCCAGCACCTCGTCCTTCGTGACGGCCGAGGTCTGCGCCTCGCCCACGACCTTGCCGTTCTTCATCACCACCACGCGGTCGGCCAGCTCGAAGACGTCATGGATGTCGTGGCTGATGAGGAAGATGCCGATGCCGTCCTTCTTCAGCTCCTTCACCAGCTCGCCCACCTGGGCCGTCTCCTGCGGGCCGAGCGCGGCGGTGGGCTCGTCCATGATGAGGATGCGGGCGTTGAAGAGGATGGCGCGGGCGATGGCGACGGACTGGCGCTGGCCGCCGGAAAGCGCCTTCACCGGCTCCTTGAAGCGGCGGAAGTTCGGATTGAGCCGGCCCATGACCTTGCGGGCCTCGGCTTCCATGGCCGCGTCGTCCAGCGTGCCCCAGGGCGTGAGAATCTCGCGCCCGAGGAAGAGGTTGGCCGCCGCGTCCACGTTGTCGGCGAGCGCGAGCGTCTGGTAGATCGTCTCGATGCCCAGCGCCTTGGCATCGCGCGGGTTGGCGATGGCGGCCGGCCTGCCGCCGACGCGGATCTCGCCGCCGTCGCGCCTGTAGGCGCCCGAGAGGATCTTGATGAGGGTGGACTTGCCCGCGCCGTTATGGCCGAGCAGGGCGACGACCTCTCCGGGAAAGAGGTTCAGCGAGGCTCCCTCCACGGCATGGATGCCGCCGAAGGCGATGGAGATGTCCTCCATCTCCACCATGGGCGTGCCGCTGCGGTCTATGGGGTCCGAGGCGCCCCGGCCGTGATCGGCGATGATGTCCATCGAGACGGCGATCATGCGGTCCTCCTGCGATAGGCTCCGTCGATCCATACGGCGATGACGAGGACGATGCCCACGATGATGGCCTGGAGCGGCGAATCGATGCCGAGCAGCACCATGCCCGATTGCAGCGACTGCATGACGAGCGCCCCGATCATGGCCCCCGCCACCGTGCCGACGCCTCCGGCGAGCGAGGTGCCGCCGATGACGGCCGCCGCGATGACGTAGAGTTCGTCAAGCGTGCCCTGCGCGTTGGTGGCGGCGTTCAGCCGGGCGGTGGAGATGGCCGCGCCCAGCGCCGCCAGGCCGCCCATGAGCATGAACACCTTGGTCAGCACCCAGCGCGTGTTGATGCCCGCCAGCTCCGCCGCCTCCGGGTTGCCGCCGATGGCGAAGACGTAGCGCCCGAAGCGCGTGCGCCGGGTGACGAAGGTCATGACGATGCCGACCACGATGGCGATGAGGACGGGGATCGCCAGCCCGTAGCCGATGGAGAGGCCGCCCTCGGGAATGGGGATGCCGTTGGCCTGCGCATATCGGTTGGCGATGGCCGAGGGCCACTTATAGGCATTGAGCACGGCTGCGGCGCCGAGGATGCCGGCAAAGGAGACGAGCGCCAGCGTCGCCTCCGCCCAGACGGGGCGAAGGGCGAAGCCGAAGCGGCGGCGCCTCCGGCGCGCGAAGACGAAGGAGACGGCCACCGCCGCGCAGGCGAGAAGGGCCAGAACCCAGGTCCATGTCTCGCCGAGCGAGCCTTCCGCGCCCCCGCCCATCAGGCGGAAGGTCTGGTCCATGGGCGCCACGGTGCGCCCGGCCGTGAGCCACCACGCGCCGCCGCGCCAGACGAGCAGCCCGCCCAGTGTGACGATGAAGGCGGGAACGCCGAGATAGGCGATGATGGCGCCCTGAAGGCCGCCGATGGCCACCCCCACGGCCACCCCCACCGCCAGGGCGATGAGCCAGTTGAAGGGGCCTTCGAAGCCGAGCATCGGGGGCAGGTACTGCACCTGCGTGACCGCCATGACCATGCCGGTGAAGCCCAGGATCGAGCCCACCGACAGGTCGATGTTGCGCGTGACGATGATGAGAACCATGCCGGTGGACATGACGGCGATGGAAGCCGTCTGCACCGAAAGGTTCCACAGATTGCGCGGCGTGAGGAAGACGCCGCCCGAGAGCGTGTGGAAGATCAGCCAGATGACGAGAAGCGCGCCGAGCATCCCCAGCATGCGCGTGTCGACCTCGGTCGCGCGCATGAAGCGGGAGATCGCGCCCTCGCGGGGGCCGGCGCGCGCCCCGGCGCGGGTCGTGGCGGTGGTGTCGGACATGGCAGGGCTCCCGCGGGAAGCTGGGCCGGCGTGAAGGGCGGCAGGGAGGACCCCGCCGGCCGGCGCGTCGAAAAGAGGGGCCGCCCGTGGATGGCGGGCGGCCCTTCGAAGGCGCTCAGTCGCAGGCGGCGACGGAGCCGGCCGCCACGCCCTGGCAGACGACGTCCTTGGCCACCCAGCCGGCATCGATGATCTCGCCGAGATTTTCCTGGGTGATGGCGACGGGGGTGAGGAACAGAGAGGTCATCTCCACCCCGTTCGGGCCGCCGTCGAAGGTGGTGACGCCCTCCACCTCGCTCATCTGCGTGCCGCCCGCCAGTTGCAGCGCGATCTCGGCGGCCTGGCGGCCCAGCTCGCGCGAGTCCTTCCAGACCGAGACGGTCTGCGTGCCGCGCGCGATGCGGTTGAGCGCGGCGTGGTCGGCATCCTGGCCGGAGACGGGCACGGAGCCTGCCAGGCCCTGCGCCTCCAGCGCGGCGATGGCGCCCCCGGCCGTGCCGTCATTGGCGGCGACGACGGCGGCCACCTCGTTGTTCGCGGCCGTGAGGAACTGCTCCATGTTGGCCTGCGCGTTCTCGGGCAGCCAGCCATCCGTATAGGCCTCGCCGACATTGACGATCTCGCCGGCATCGATCTTCGGCTGGAGCACTTCCATGGCGCCGGAGAAGAGGAAGTCGGCGTTCGGGTCGGCCGAGGAGCCCTTGATGAAGACGTAGTTGCCCTCCGGCGCCACCTTCTCCACCTCGCGGGCCTGGATGCGGCCCACCTCCACATTGTCGAAGGTGATGTAGAAGGCGTCCTCGTTCTCGATCAGCCGGTCATAGGCGATAACGGGAATGCCCTCGTCCACCGCGCGCTGCACCGCCGGGCCGATGGCGCTGGAATCCTGCGCCAGGACGATGAGGGCATTGGCGCCCTGCGAGATCAGGCTCTCCACATCGGTGAGCTGCTTGGCGGCCGAGGACTGGGCGTCGGCCGAAACGTAGCGCGCGCCGGCCTCCTCCAGCGCGGCGCGGATCGCGGTCTCGTCCGTCTTCCAGCGCTCCTCCTGGAAGTTCGACCAGGAAACGCCGACGACGAGGCCGTCCTGCGCCCGCGCCGCGCCCGCCAGGACGAGCGAAAGGGCTACGCCCGCAAGGGCGATGCGTGTCGTTTTCATATGATCCTCCCATGGCGCGCACGGCGCGCCGAAATCCTCGAACCGGGGACTCCCAACCCCAATTGCCCGGCTTTATTCCAAGCCGAGGAAAAAACGGTGACAGACATTAACAGGCATGTCAACTTGCGGTTTCAGGGAGCGCATGGGAAGGCACGGGGCTGGCTTGGCGGCAGGGGGGAAACGGCGAAGGCATGTTGTCCAAAGCGGATGCGGAGGCCGTCCGGTTGCAGAACCGGCGCCTTGCGATCGATCATTTCCGGCACTTCGCTCTCTCGACACGCCGCCGCATGAGCGAGGAGACGGGCCTTTCCCTCTCGGCCGCCTCCTCCATCGCCAGCGACCTCGTGCGCGAGGGGGTGCTGGCCGAGGCGGAGGCCGCGCCGGCGCCCTCGCGGCGGGGCAGGCCCGAGGTGAGTCTTTCGCTGCGGCCGGGCATGGCGCGCATCGCCGCCATCAAGGTCACGGTGGGGGAGATCGGCGTCGCTGTCGCCGACTATGCCGGCGCGGTGCAGGCGCGCGCGCGGGCGGACCTCGATCTCGGCGGTCTCGACCGCGAGGCGTTCGTAGCCGGGATGGTCGCGCTCATGGAGGAGGCGCTGGCGGGCTGCGCCGGATCGGCTCCTCTGCGCCGGATCGTCGTGGCCGTGCAGGGCGTGACCGATTCCACCAGCCGGCGGCTTCTCTGGTCGCCCATCCTGCGGGCGCGCGGCATCGACATCGCCACGCCGCTGGAGGCGCGCTTCGGCGCGCCGGCCACCGTGCTCAACGATTGCGGGCTGATGCCGGAGCGCTTCCGCTGGAGCGGGGAGATCGACGTGGCGAATTTCGCCACCCTCTTCATCGGCTTCGGGGTGGGCATGGGGCTGAAGCTCTCGGGCATCACGTTTCGCGGCGCGCAGTCCTCGGCGGTGGAGTTCGGGCATCTCAACCATATTCCCGGGGGCGATCTGTGCCGCTGCGGCAATCGCGGCTGCATCGAGGCCTATGCCGGCGACTACGCCATCTGGCGCGCCGCGCGCGGGCCGGACGACGACCATTTCGGCCGGCGTGTGCGGGACGCGGAAATGCGCGAGCTGGCCGAAAGCGCGCGGGCTGGCGAGGCGCGCTCGCGCGCCGCGTTCGAGCGGGCGGGGGAGGCGCTCGGCTACGGGCTGGGGCGCATGTTCACGTTGATCGACCCCTTGCCCGTCGTCTTCGTGGGCTCCGGCGCGCTGGCGATGGACCTTCTGGAGCCGGCGATCCGGCGGGGCATCGCGGAAAGCGCCATCGAGGGCGTGGGCAGCGATACGCCCTTCTTCGTGTTTCCCGATTCCGACGAGCTGCTGCTCGACGCGTCTCTCGCCTTCGGCCTCGCCTGCGTGGATGAGGCCGTCTCGAAGGCCGCGCCGGCGCTGGACGAGGCGGCGGCATGAGGGACGGCGTGCCGGGCTTTGCGACCCTGCGGGATGTCGCGCGGCACGCCGGGGTGAGCCTTGCCACGGCCGACCGCGTGGTCAACCGTCGCGGTGGGGCCTCGGCGCGGTCCACCGCGCGGGTGGAGGCGGCCGTCGCCGCGCTCGACTTCCGGCCGGACCCGCGTGCGGCCGACCTTTCACGCAAGCGGCTGACGCGGCTCGGCCTCGTGGTGCCGCGCGGGGAGAACCCGTTCTTCTCCGATATCGCGCGGGAGGCGCGATGCGCGGCCGCTGATCTCGGCGGGCGGCGCGTGCTGGTGGAGGTGGTGGAGACGGACATCTTCTCGCCGCGCGCCCTGGCGCTGGAGCTTGTGGCGCTGGGCGAGCGGATGGAGGGCCTTGCGGTCGTCGGCTTCGATCATCCGCTCGTTGCCGAGGCGGTGGACGCGCTGGAGGCGAAGGGCGTGGCGGTGGTCACGCTGGTCTCGGACGTTCCCCGCTCGGCCCGCCGCCGCTATATCGGCATCGACAACCGTGCCGCCGGGCGCGTGGCGGGCTCGCTCGTGGGGCGCTTCCTGGGGCGGGGCGGCGGGCGCGTCGGCGTTCTCGTCGCCTCCCTCGGTCTCACCGACCATCTGGAACGCCTTGCCGGCTTTCGAGATACCATCGCCGGCCGGTTCCCCGCTGTCGAGATAGCGGACGTCCTGGAAGGGCGGGACGAGCGGGGGGTGACGCGGGCGAAGGTGTCCGCGCTGCTGGCGGGCGGCGCCATCGACGCGATCTACAATGCGGGCGCGGCCAATGCCGGCGTCGCGGACGCATTGGGGGAGGCGGGAGCGGCCACGATCTTCGTGGGGCACGAGCTGACGCAGGAAACGCGCCCGCTCATCCTCTCGGGCGTGATGGACGCGGCCATCGTCCAGAGTGCCGGCCACGAGGCGCGCTCGGCCTTGCGGCTGCTTCTGGCGGAGCTGACGGGCGCCGCCGTGGTGGAGGACCAGGAGCGCATCCGGATCGAGATTCTCATGGCGGACAATCTGCCGGGCTGAGAGCGCCCTCGCTTGCCGCGGCGCGCCGGTTTGAGGTACGTATCTCAAACGCCGGCTGGAGGGCCGGCGCATTCGGGAGGAGCGCAGCCATGTCTGCCACGAATTTCTTCGCCCATGGCGATGCCGTGCGGTTCGAGGGCGAAGGGTCGCGCGATCCGTTCGCCTTTCGCCATTACGACAGAAAGCGGATGGTGATGGGCCGGACGATGGAGGAGCAGCTTCGCTTCGCCGTCTGCTACTGGCACTCCTTCACATGGCCGGGGGGCGACCCTTTCGGCGGCGAAACCTTCCTGCGCCCCTGGATGCACGGGGCGGACCCGCTGGCGCTGGCCCGCCGGAAGGCGGACGTCGCCTTCGACCTCTTCCGCATCCTCGACGTGCCCTTCTTCACCTTCCACGACGTGGACGTGGCGCCGGAGGGGGCGACGCTTTCGCAGTCGCTCGACAACCTCAAGGCGATCACCGACCTGTTCGAGGAGAAGATGGCCGGTTCGCGGGTGCGCCTCCTCTGGGGTACGGCGAACCTCTTCTCCCACCGCCGCTACATGGCGGGCGCGGCCACCAATCCGGACCCGGAGGTGTTCGCCTATGCCGTGGGGCAGGTGAAGGGCGCGATGGACGCGACCCACCGGCTGAAGGGCGAGAACTATGTCTGCTGGGGCGGGCGCGAGGGCTACGAGACGCTGCTCAACACCCGCATGGGGCAGGAGCTGGACCAGCTCGGCCGCTTCCTTTCCATGCTGGTCGACTACAAGCACAAGATCGGATTCAAGGGGCCGATCCTGATCGAGCCCAAGCCGCGCGAGCCCTCCAAGCACCAGTACGATTTCGACACCGCCACGGTCTACGGCTTTCTCCAGCGCTACGGGCTGGCGCAGGACGTGAAGCTCAATATCGAGCAGAACCACGCAATCCTCGCCGGCCATTCCTTCGAGCACGAGGTGGAGCTGGCCTATGCGCTCGGCCTCTTCGGCTCGCTCGACATCAATCGCGGCGACGACCTCCTGGGCTGGGATACCGACCAGTTCGCCATGAACGTGAAGGAGATGGCGCTGGTCTTCCACGAGATGCTGAAACATGGCGGCTTCACCACGGGCGGGCTCAATTTCGACGCCAAGATCCGCCGCCAGTCCATCGACCCGGACGACCTCATCATCGCCCATGTCGCCTCCATGGACGCCTGCGCGCGGGCGCTGCTGGCGGCGGAGGCGATGCTGGCCGACAAGGCGCTGGAGGGCCCGCTGGAAGAGCGCTACGCCGGCTGGGACGGCACCGAGGGCAAGGCGATCCTCGCCGGGCAGCGCTCGCTGGAGGAGGTGGCCGCGCGCGCGGCCTCGCTCGACCCGCAGCCGCGCTCGGGCCGGCAGGAGCTTCTCGAAGGCATCCTGAACCGCTACGTCTGAGCGCAGGCGGCGAGGGGGACTTCATGGCGCACTATCTCGGGCTCGACCTCGGCACGTCTTCGCTGAAGGCGCTTCTCATGGACGACGGGCAGCGCGTCGTGGCCAGTGCCTCGGCCGGGCTTCACGTCTCGCGCCCCGCCTTCGGCTGGTCCGAGCAGGACCCGGCCGACTGGATCGAGGCGGCGCGCACGGTGCTGGGCCGCCTGCGCGAGGGCCACGGCGCCGCGCTGGCCGATGTCGAGGGCATCGGCCTCTCGGGCCAGATGCATGGCGCGACGCTTCTGGACGCGGCCGGCGCGGTGCTGCGCCCCTGCATCCTGTGGAACGACACGCGCGCCCATGAGGAGGCGCGCGCTCTGGACGACGCGCAGGCCCGCGACATCACCGGCAACATCGTGTTTCCCGGCTTCACCGCGCCGAAGCTCGAATGGGTGCGGCGCAACGAGCCGGCGCTGTTCGAGCGCGTGGCGAGCGTGCTCCTGCCCAAGGACTACGTGCGCCTGTGGCTGACGGGCGAGGCCGTGTCCGAGATGTCGGACGCGGCTGGCACGGCGTGGCTCGACACGGGCGCGCGAGACTGGTCGGACCGGATGCTGGAGCGCACCGGCCTGTCGCGCGCGCACATGCCGCGCCTCGTGGAGGGCACTGAGGCGAGCGGCGGCCTGAAAGGGGCGCTGGCGGCCGAATGGGGCCTGAAGCCGGGCATCGTGGTGGCGGGCGGGGGCGGGGACAACGCCGCCTCGGCCTGCGGCGTGGGCGTGGTGAGGCCCGGCACGGGCTTCGTTTCGCTCGGCACCTCAGGCGTGCTCTTCACCGCTTCGGCCGGATACGAGCCGGCGCCTGAAACGGCGCTCCACACCTTCTGCCACGCGCTGCCCGGCCTGTGGCACCAGATGGGCGTCACGCTCTCGGCCGCCGGTTCGCTGGAATGGCTCTCCGGCGTGCTGCGGGAGACGCCGGGCGCCCTGGTGGCGAGCCTCGGCGAGGAACTGCGCGCGCCGGGCCGGCTGGCCTTCCTGCCTTATCTCTCCGGCGAGCGCACGCCGCACAACGATTCTGCGATCCGGGGTGCGTTCGTCGGGCTTCAGGCCGATACGAGCCGGGAGGACATGGCGCGCGCCGTCATGGAGGGCGTGGCCTTTTCCATGCGCGACTGCCTGGAAGCGGGCGGCGCGGTGGAGCGGCTGGTGGCGGTCGGCGCGGGCGCGCGCTCCGCCCTCTGGCTCAAGATGCTGGCGAGCGTTCTGAAGACGCCCGTGGCGCTGCCGGCGGCGGGCGATTTCGGCGCGGCGTTCGGCGCCGCGCGCCTCGGCCTCGTGGCCGCGACGGGCCTCGAGCCGGCCGGCGTGATGACCGAGCCGCCCATCGCGCGGACCTTCGAGCCCGATCCGGGGCTCGCCGAGCCCTTCATGGAGGCATATGGGCGCTATCGGGCCCTCTACCCCGCGCTGGCGGCACTGGCGCGATGATCGAGGCGCTGGAAGCCATGGCCGTGGAGGCCGGGTGCATCATCATGGCGGTTGCCCGCGCGGGGCCCTCCGTCACCCTCAAGGCGGACGCCTCGCCGGTGACGGAGGCGGACGCGCGCGCGGAGGCCTCCATCCTCGCCGCGCTGCGCGCAGCCTTTCCCGAGATTCCCGTGGTGGCCGAGGAGGAGGTCGCCGCCGGCCTTTCCCCCAAACGGCCGGGAGAGCGCTTCTTCCTCGTCGATCCGCTGGACGGCACGCGCGAATTCATCGCCGGGCGACCGGACTTCACCGTCAACATCGCGCTGGTGGAACAGGGCGTGCCGGTGCTCGGCATCGTCCATGCGCCCGCGCGCGGCACGCTTTACGGCGGCGGGCGCGAGGGCGCCTTCGCCGTGGATGTGGACGGGCGGGGCCGCGCCTCCGGCCGGCGCCCGATCCGGGCCCGGCCCGCGCCGGAGGGCCTCGTGGCGGTGGCCAGCCTCTCGCACCCCACCCCCGAGACCCATGCGTGCCTCGCGCGCTTTCCCCTCGCCGAATGCGTGGAGATCGGTTCCTCGCTAAAATTCTGCCTGCTGGCCGAAGGCAAGGCCGATCTCTATCCGCGCCTCGGCCCGACCATGGCATGGGACACGGCGGCGGGCGATGCCGTGCTGCGCGCGGCGGGCGGTCATACGGTGACGCTGGACGGCCGGCCGCTGGCCTATGGCGCCGGGGCCGGCGGCTTCGCCAACCCCTTCTTCATCGCCCACGGCCCCGGCGTGGCGCTGCCGGCCTTCTAGCGCTCCTGCGAAGGCTCCGTCAGCCGGATCGGCGGCAGGGACTTCTCGATCCAGCTACGGCGCGCCTCGAAGAAGGGCGGCAGTTGTAGGGTCTGCCCGAGGCTTTCCATCGGCTCGTCGATGCTCATGCCCGGCTGGTCGGTGGCGATCTCCAGAAGGACATGGCCCGGCTCGCGGGCGTAGACCGAGCGGAAATACTTCCGGTCCTTCACTTCGGTCACGTCCAGATCGTGGTCCTGCGCAAGCTTTCGTGCCATCTCCGCCTGCGCCGCATCGTCCTCGGCGCGGAAGGCGATGTGGTGAACCGAGCCGCCGCCGGGCCGGGGCTTGAGGAAGCCGCCCACCGCGTGCAGGTCCACCACCCCGCCGATCGTCGCACCGGGGATGCCATAGCGCGTCCTCGTTCCCTCGCTGCCCATCTCCACGAAGCCGAAGGCGTGGGTGAGAACCGCAGCCGTGGGGCCGGCTTCCTCCAGAAGCAGGCTGACGCCGTGGAAGCCGCGAATCGCGTGTTCGGGCGCGATGGCGCCACCGGCCGGCTCGTCCTCGATCCCGGCCAGGCCGACAAGCGCCAGGCGTGTGCCGTCCGGGTCGCGGAAGGGCAGGAGGCTCTGGCCGAAGCGCTTGACGATGCCCTCGTGGACGACGCCCTTCTCCAGAAAGCGGTGCATCCAGAAGCCGAGCGATGCTGCGGGCACGCGAAGGCCGATCTCTTCCACCTCGCCAACTCCGAGGCGCCCCGGCGCGATATGCGGATAGGGGAAGAAGGTCAGAAGCGTGCCCGGCCGCGCCGCCTCGTCGCCGAAATAGAGATGATAGACGCCGGCATCCTCGAAGTTGACAGTCTTTTTCACCAGCCTCAACCCGAGAACCGCCGTATAGAACTCGACGTTGCGGCCCGGATCGCCGGCATGGATCGAAACATGGTGGAGACCGGTGGTGATGCTCATCGAACTGCCTCTGAAAACTGCCCTTGCGGCACATAGGGGGAAGGGGCGGCAGGCACGCCGTGGCCAGCCGAAAACACAACTTTAAGTTTTGCGCGCAACCTTCACTCAAGGCGCTTTCGGTTCAGAAAGCGGAAAGATTGTAGGTGCACAAGCACTCGTGCACTGGACGTGGAGAGGGACTGCACCATGGACGCGAAACCCAACGAGACCGAGACGCTGGAGGAGCGGCTCGCCTTCATCGGTCTCGACGCCGAATCGCGCGCGCTGCTTCTCGAGCTCCAGCCTACCATTCGCTCCTCGGCGGGCGAGGCGCTGGACCTCTTCTATGCCCGTGTGAAGTCGCATCCCCATACGCGGACGTTCTTTTCCGGCGACCAGCATGTCGCGGCCGCCAAGGGGCGGCAGGAGAAGCATTGGGACACCATCGCCAGCGGCAGGCTGGACGCGGACTATGTGAAGGGCGTTTCGGCCATCGGCCGGGTTCACGCCCGGCTCGGCCTCGAACCGCGCTGGTATATCGGCGGCTACGCGCTGGTGCTGGAAAGCCTGATTGCCCAGATCGTCAAGAAGCGCTGGCCCTCCCGCTTCGGGCGCGGCGGAGCGGACAAGCTCGGCCGCGAACTCGGCGTGGTGGTGAAGGCCGCCCTGCTCGACATGGACTATTCGATCTCCGTCTATCTCGAAACGCTGGCCGAGGAGCGGCGGCGCGTGGAGGAGGAGAAGGCGAGGGCGGATGCGGAGCGGACCGAGGCGCTGGCTGCCTTCGCTCGTGCCTTCGCCCGTCTTCGGGAGGGCGATCTGGTGAGCCGGGTGGAGGACGGGCTCGCCGGCGAGTTCCAGGGCATGGCAGGTGATTACAATTCGGCCGTCGCGGAGATGGAGAGCACGCTTTCGCGCCTCGTCTCCAGCATCGGCGCCATCCGCACCGGCCTTTCGGAGATCAACGTGGCGTCCAGCGACCTGGCGCAGCGCACCGAGCAGCAGGCGGCGAGCCTGGAGGAGACGGTGGCGGCTCTGGCCGAGGTGACGCGCGGGGTGGGCGAGACGGCCAAGAGCGCGGTGAACGCGCAGGAGACGGCGCTGACGGCGCAGGAGAATGCCCGCAAGGGCGGCGAGATCGTCGGCCGGGCGGTGGAGGCCATGCACGCCATCGAGCAGTCTTCGGAGAAGATCGGCCGCATCATCGGGGTGATCGACGAGATCGCCTTCCAGACCAACCTTCTGGCGCTGAACGCGGGCGTCGAGGCGGCGCGCGCGGGCGAGGCGGGCCGGGGCTTTGCGGTGGTGGCGCAGGAGGTGCGCGGGCTCGCCCAGCGCTCGGCCGAGGCCGCCAAGGAGATCAAGGAGCTGATCTCGGCCTCCGGGCAGGAGGTGGAGAGCGGCGTCGACCTGGTTTCGGCCTCGGGGCGCTCGCTGGAGGCCATCGTGGCCCACGTCTCGCAAATGGGCGGCGTCATCGACTCCATTGCCGGCGGAGCCCGCGAGCAGGCGGTGAGCCTGAAGGAGGTTTCCACCGCCGCCGACCAGATGGACAAGGTCACCCAGCAGAACGCCGCCATGGTGGAACAGGCCACCGCCGCAGCCCAGGCGCTGACGGGGGAAACGGACGAGCTGGCCGAGCTGGTCGGGCGTTTCCGCACCAGCGCCTCGCCCGCGCCCGGCGCACGCAAGCCGGCCCCCGCCGCGCGGTCCGTGACTCAGCTTCGCGCGGCCGGGGGCGGGGTGGCCCTGCGAATGGCGCCCGCGCAGCCGGAGGCGGAGAACTGGGAGGAGTTCTGATACGCCCGGCGTTGACCGGATCGGAAAGCCGCGCTCCCGCCAGCAGGACACTGCCCGAGCCTTTGCCGCTAAGGGCGGCGGGCCGGCTCAGGCCAGTTCCACGAGCCGCCCCACGCTTGGCGAAGGGCTTTGCGTACGCCAGAGGAGGCCGGTCTCGATCTGCGGCGCATCGCCCTCCAGCGGCACGTAGGCCACGCCGGACCGGGCGAGATTCTCCAGCGAGCGCGGCACCAGCGCCAGCCCCATGCCGGCCGAGACGAGGCTGATGATCGTCTGCATCTGGATCGCCTCCTGCCCGATGCGCGGGGCGGCTCCCGCCTTGGCGAACGTGCCGGTGACGATATCGTGCAGCACGGGCGCGATGCGGCGCGGGAAGATGATGAGCGGCTCGCCGCCGGCATCCTCGACGCGAAGGCGCCCGCGCGCCAGCGCGATCCGCCCCGCGTCCAGCCAAGCGCGGGGGACGGCGGCCACCAGCGGCTCGCTCGTCAGGGCCCGGTAGCTCAGCGCCGGATGAAGGCTGGCGCGCGGCAGCGCGATGACGATGCCCGCATCGATCGTCTCAGCCAGCAGCGCCTCGATCTGGAGGTCGCTCGTCATTTCGGCCAGGGCCAGGTCCACATCGGGGAAGGCCGCCTTGAAGCGCGCGACGAGGGGCGGCAGGACGCTGTAGTCGGCGGTGGAGACGAAGGCGAGGCGCAGCGAGCCGCGCTCGCCCCGCGCCAGCCGCCGTGCAAGCTCGGGCAGCCCGGCGGCGCTCGCCAGAAGCGCGCGCGCCTCCGGCAGCCAGCCGGCGCCGGCTGGCGTAAGGGCCACGTTGCGCTTGTCGCGCAGGAACAGCGCCACGCCCAGTTCCTCCTCCAGCGCGCGGATGCTCTGGCTGAGCGGAGGCTGCGTCATGGCCAGCCGCGCGGCGGCGCGGCCGAAATGAAGCTCCTCGGCCACGGTGACGAAATGGCGAAGCTGGCGCAGGTCCATCATTCTCTCATATCAAAAACAACCTAATGGCGCTTGAATAATATATTTCCCCGCAGGCTGGAAACGCTCTAAGGACGCCGGCAGAACAAGGCGCGGCACGCGCGGACGGCAGAACGAGGGAGAGGAAGCAGCGATGGCCTATAACGAGCGTTCCAAGCACATCACGCAGGGCGTCGCGCGCTCCCCGAACCGGGCGATGTATTACGCGCTGGGCTACGAAGCGGCCGATTTCGACAAGCCGATGATCGGCATCGCCAACGGCCATTCCACCATCACGCCCTGCAATGCCGGGCTCCAGCCGCTGGCCGATGCCGCCGTGGCGGCGGTGAAGGCGGCGGGCGCCAATCCCCAGATCTTCGGCACGCCCACCATCTCCGACGGCATGTCGATGGGCACCGAGGGCATGAAATACTCTCTTGTCTCCCGCGAGGTGATCGCCGATTCCATCGAGACCTGCGTCCAGGGCCAGTGGATGGACGGGGTGCTGGTTCTGGGCGGCTGCGACAAGAACATGCCCGGCGGCCTCATCGGCATCTGCCGCGCCAACGTGCCGGCCATCTACGTTTATGGCGGCACCATCAAGCCCGGCCGCTGGAAGGGGCAGGACCTTTCCATCGTCTCCTCCTTCGAGGCCGTGGGCGCCTTCATGGCCGGCAAGATGAGCCAGGAGGATTTCGACGGCATCGAGCGCAACGCCTGCCCCACCACGGGCTCGTGCGGCGGCATGTACACTGCCAATACGATGAGTTCCTCCTTCGAGGCGCTCGGCATCTCGCTGATGTTCTCCTCCAACATGGCCAACCCGGACCGGGAGAAGATCGATTCCACCGCCGAGTCGGCGCGCGTCCTCGTGGAGGCGGTGAAGAAGAACATCCGCCCGAGCGATATCGTCACGCGCAAGTCCATCGAGAACGCCGTGGCGCTCATCATGGCGACGGGCGGCTCCACCAACGCGGTGCTGCATTATCTAGCCATCGCCCATGCGGCGAATGTGGAATGGACGCTCGACGATTTCGAGCGCATCCGCCGCAAGGTGCCGGTGATCTGCGACCTGAAGCCCTCCGGCAAGTACATGGCGGTGGATCTGCACGCGGCCGGCGGCGTGCCGCAGGTGCTCAAGCTGCTGCTGAACGCCGGCCTGCTGCACGGCGAGTGCATGACCATCACCGGCCGCACCATGGCCGAGGAACTGGCCGACGTGCCGGACCAGCCGCGGGCGGACCAGGACGTCATCCGCACGCTCGACAAGGCGCTCTACCGGGAGGGGCATCTGGCGATCCTGAAGGGCAATTTGGCGACCGAGGGCGCCGTGGCCAAGATCACGGGCCTCAAGCAGCCCGTCATCACCGGGCCGGCCCGCGTGTTCGAGGACGAGCAGTCGGCGCTGGAAGCCATCCTGGCCGACAAGATCGTGGCCGGCGACGTGCTGGTGCTGCGCTATCTGGGGCCGAAGGGCGGGCCGGGCATGCCCGAGATGCTGGCGCCGACCTCCGCCATCATCGGCCGGGGCCTTGGCGACAGCGTCGGCCTCATCACCGACGGGCGCTTCTCGGGCGGCACCTGGGGCATGGTCGTGGGCCATGTCACGCCGGAGGCCTACGAGGGCGGCACCATCGCGTTGGTGCAGGAGGGCGACGAGATCACCATCGACGCCCACAGGCAGCTCATCCAGCTCAATGTGGAGGAGGCGGAGATCGAGCGCCGGCGCGCGCAATGGGTGCGCCCGCCGGAGCGCTACACGCGCGGCGTGCTGTCGAAATTCGCCAAGCTCGCCCGCTCGGCGAGCGAGGGCGCGGCAACGGGCTGAGGGGGCCGGGGAGTTTCACAACCCGGCTGAAAGTGCTCTCTACCACCCCTTGAGAATCGTGGCAGAGAGGACGGCATGTCGAACAGCGCGAGCACCACCCCCATCGTTCCCGTCATCATGGCGGGCGGGTCCGGGACGCGGCTTTGGCCCGTCTCGCGCGAGACCATGCCCAAGCAGTTCATCGCCATCGTGGAGGATGGGATGTCCACCTTCCAGACCGCGCTGCGCCGCGTGAGCGGGCCGGAATTTTCGGCCCCCATCGTGGTGACGGGCGAGGAGTTCCGCTTCGTCGCGGCGGTGCAGATGCAGGCGCTGGGCATCACGGGCGAGATCGTGCTGGAGCCCGAGCGGCGCGATTCGGCGGCGGCTGTGGCCGTGGGCGCGCTGATCGCCGCGCGTCAGGCCCCGGACGTCGTGTGCCTCGTCATGGCCGCCGACCATGTGGTGCACGACGATGCGGCCTTCGTCTCGGATTGCCTGGCGGCGGCCGAGGCCGCGCGCGACGGACGCATCATGACGCTGGGAATCGTGCCGACGCGCGCTTCCACCGCCTATGGCTATATCGAGCTCGGCGAGCCGCTGGCGAGCCCGGGCGCGCACGCCCTGGCCCGCTTCGTGGAAAAGCCCGACAGCGCGCGCGCCGAGGCCTATGTCGAGGCGGGCTTCCTGTGGAACTGCGGCAACTTCCTCTTCGCCGCCGATACGATGATCGAGGAGCTGGCCGAGCGGGCGCCGGAGGTTCTGGAGGCCGCGCGGGAGGCGGTGGCCAGCGGCGCGAGGGACCTCGACTTCCTGCGCCTCGACGCGCAGGCCTTCCGCGCCGCGCCGAAGATCTCGATCGACTACGCCGTGATGGAGAAGACGGCGCGCGCCGGCGTGGTGCGGGCGAGCTTCGGCTGGTCGGACGTGGGCACGTGGGATTCGCTCTACGAGGTGAAACCGGCCGATGAGCAGGGCAACGTGCTGGAGGGGCCGGTCTCGGTGCTGGGCACCCGAAACAGCATGGTGCGCTCGGAAGGTCCGCTGACGGCGGTGGTGGGGCTGGAGGATCTGGTCGTGGTGGCCACGCCCGACGCGGTGCTGGTGGCGGCGCGCGACGAGGCGGGGCGGGTGAAGGACCTCGTCGCCCAGCTCATCGGCCAGGGACATGCGCAGGCGACGGAGCATCTGCGCATCCACCGCCCCTGGGGCTGGTACCAGCGCATCGACATCGGCGACCGCTTCCAGGTGAAGCATATCTGCGTGAATCCCGGCGGCACGCTATCGCTCCAGCGCCATCATCACCGCGCCGAGCACTGGGTGGTGGTGCACGGGACCGCCGAGGTGACGATCGACGGCGAGGTGAAGCTCTACCATGAGAACGAAGCCGCCTACCTGCCCATCGGCTGCGTCCACCGGATGCGCAATCCGGGCAAGATCGCACTGAAGATCATCGAGGTGCAGGTGGGAAGCTACACCGGCGAGGACGATATCGTGCGGATCGAGGATGTCTATGCAAGAGCCTGACGCGGCCGGCAGCAGCCTGAAATTCGGCACCAGCGGGCTGAGGGGGCTGGTGGTCGATCTCCTCGGCGCGCCGACGCGCGCCTGGACCGCGGCCTTTCTCGCCCATCTGGAGCGCACGGGCTCGACCGAACGCCTCCTCCTTGTCGGCCGCGACCTGCGCGCCTCGAGCCCGGACATCGCGGCCGACTGCGCGGCGGCGGCCCTGGCGCGGGGCTGGCGCGTCGGCGATTGCGGCGCGCTGCCCACGCCCGCGCTGGCGCTGGCGGCGCTGGAGCGCGGCGCCGCGGCGGTGATGGTGACGGGAAGCCACATTCCGGACGACCGCAACGGGCTGAAATTCTACGCACCGGGCGAGATCACCAAGGCCGACGAGCCGGCGATCCGCGCCGAGTTCGCGCGCGGTGCGCGGCCGGCGGGCGCGGGCGGCGGGCAGGCGCGGGATCTGGCCGACGCCGTGCTCTCGGCCTATCGCAGGCGCTATCTGGAGACGTTTCCCTCCGATGCCCTGGGGGGCCTCAGCGTGGGCGTCTACCAGCAAAGCTCGGTGGCGCGCGATCTTCTGGTCGATGTGTTGCGGGGGCTGGGGGCGCAGGCCGTGCCGCTGGCCCGCGCAGAGCGCTTCATACCGGTGGACACGGAAGCCCATCGCCCGGAGGATATCGCGCTCCTGCGCGAATGGGCGGGCGAGGGTCGTTTCGACGCGCTGGTCTCCACCGATGGCGATGCGGACCGCCCGCTGGTGGCCGACGCGACGGGCGCCGTGCTGCGCGGCGACCTTCTGGGCCTCCTCAGCGCCGCCTATCTGGGGCTGGAGACCGTCGTGACGCCGGTCACGTCCAGCGCCGCGGTGGAACGCTCGGGCATTGCCGCCCGCGTGGTGCGCACCAAAGTCGGGTCGCCCTTCGTGATCGAGGCCATGGAGCGCGCGGCGGCCGAGGGGGCGGTGGGTATTCTTGGCTTCGAGGCCAATGGCGGCGTGCTTCTGGGCAGCGACGTTCCGCTCTCCGGCGGAACGCTGAGCGCGCTGCCGACGCGCGACGCGCTGCTGCCGATCCTCTGCGCGCTGGCAAGCGCGCGCCAGGAAGGGCGCAGCCTCCGGGAGATGGCGGACCGGCTGGGCGCCGGGCACGCGCTCTCCGACCGCCTGAAGGAGGTGCCGGCCGAGGCGAGCGGCCCTTTCCTGCGGAGGCTGGCCCGGGATGACGCCTTCGCCGCCGCCTTCATGATGGAGGCCGGGCCCATCGCGCACAAGGACGATCTGGACGGGGTGCGGTTTCGGCTGGAGGAGGGCTCGGTCGTGCATTTCCGCGCCTCCGGCAACGCGCCGGAGTTGCGCTGCTATGTGGAGGCGCCCGGCCTGCATCGCGCCGAGGAGCTGCTGCGCTGGGGCCTGATCGCGGCCGGGCGGCAAATGCGCGAGGGCTGACCCGCCACGCCGGCCGCCGATTGTGACCGATCGGCAACCAAAAGCTGTGGTTTTCATGATTGGATTTCTTCCAGAGGGTGGAAGAAGCATCGCGGGGCGCGACGCGACGGCCGTGGCAGCGGGTGTCGTCTTGCGGGCAGGGCCTCGTCGTCGCTCAGCCGCTTGACCGGGAACCGCCGGTGAATTGTTGCAGTTGCAGGATATGACAGAAAGGCCCGAACCGCTGCCACATTGCCGATCCTTGGCCGCAGTTCGCGCGCATGGAACCGTTCCGGCCCTCACCAGAGGGCAAGGAACGGAGAAAGGCGGCGAGTGACGAGATTGAGGGTCCATTTTTCCCGGGCGCTTCTGCTGCGCGGGCTGGCGTCGATCCACGACGTCCTGATGGGCGGCGCCTCGCTGATGCTCGCCTTCGTCCTGCGCCTCGACATCGAACGGGTTCTGGCCAACCCCGTGCCCTACGTCTTCGCCTCGGGCATCTTCGGCCTGATGGTGGGGATCGTCGGCCTCCTCCTGGGCATGAATCGCGGCGTCTGGCGCTATGCCTCGCTTCCCGATCTCGTGGCGATCCTCAAGGTCGCGACCATCTCCGTCATGTTGTTCGTGGTGGCGCATTTCCTGCTGGTGCGGCTGGAATCGGTGCCGCGCTCCTCGGTGCTCATCGCCTGGTCGTTCCTGGTGGTGCTGCTCGCGGCCCCTCGCGCGATCTACCGGCTCTACCGCAACCGCGTGGACCGCCGCCGCGACATTCGCAGCCATCCCCATGCGCAGCGCAAGCGCGTGCTGCTGGTGGGGGCGGGGGACAATGCGGAATCGTTTCTCAAGACCCTCAACGAGCAGGGCGCCTCGGCCTTCGAGGTGCTGGGCATCATCGACGAGCGGGGGCGGCGCACCGGCCGCTTCATTCGCGGCGTTCCCATTCTGGGCGACGTGGAGAAGCTGCCGCAGATCGTGGAGCGCTTCCGCAAGCGCCGCCGCAAGCCCGAGGCGCTGATCCTCACCCGCACCAAGGAGGAATATGAAAGCCAGGCGCGCATCGAGGACCTGATCCAGGCCGCCGCCGAACTGGGCCTTGAGATGCTGCGCCTTCCCAATGTCCTGGACATGCGGGAGATGGACGCCGGCTCGGAGGTGCGCCCCATCCGCCTGGAGGACCTGCTCCAGCGCAATCCGCTGAAGCTCGACGCCTCCACCATGGCGGCGATGATCAACGGGCGCACCGTGCTCATCACCGGGGCGGGCGGCTCCATCGGGTCCGAACTGGCGCGCCAGATCGTGGAGTTGGAGCCGGCGGGGCTCGTGCTCGTCGATGCCAGCGAGTATCTTCTCTACACGATCGAGAGCGAGCTTCGGCAGCTCGGGCGGCCGGTTCCGGTCCATGCGTGCCTGTGCAATATCCGCGAGCGGACCTCCATCGGGCGGGTGCTGGCCGAGCACCGGCCCGCCGTCGTCTTCCACGCTGCGGCGCTCAAGCATGTGCCGATGGTGGAGGCGCAGCCGCTGGAAGGCCTTTTCACCAACGTGATCGGCACGCGCAACGTGGCCGAGGCCGCCATCGAGACGGGGGCGGGCGCCATGGTGATGGTCTCCACCGACAAGGCGGTGAACCCGGCCAATGTGATGGGCGCCAGCAAGCGCATGGCCGAGATGTTCTGCCAGGCGATGGACCTCGCCTCGGGCGAGGGCGGAACGCGCTTCGTCACCGTGCGCTTCGGCAACGTGCTGGGCTCGGCCGGCTCCGTCGTGCCGCTGTTCGAGCGGCAGCTCAAGGCCGGCGGGCCGCTGACCGTGACCCACCCCGATATCGAGCGCTATTTCATGACGATCTCGGAGGCTTGCCTCCTCGTCATCCAGGCCGCCGCGAAGAGCTTGGGAAACCGGGAGGAGCGCGGTCGAATCTTCGTGGTGGACATGGGCGCGCCGGTGAAGATCATGGATCTGGCCCGCAACGTCATCCGCCTGTCCGGGCTGCGGCCCGATATCGACGTGCGGATCGTCTATACGGGCCTCAGGCCCGGCGAGAAGCTCTACGAGGAGCTGTTCGACCGGCGCGAGACGCTGGGGGAGACCGATGTTTCCGGGGTTCTCGTCGCCTTCCCGCGTTCCATCGAGCGCGCCTTGGTGCTGCGCATCTTCGACGAGATGCGCCGGCTGATCGAGATACAGGATCTCGCCGGGGCCCTGCGGCTCCTGAAATCCACCGTGCCGGAATTCAAGCCGGGGCCCCATATCGAAGCTCTGATGGAAGGGCGGCCCATGCCCTCAGGCGCGGACCAGACGCCCGCCCTTTGACTTTTCAGACCGTGAGATGCCGGCGCACGTCCGGATCGTCCAGGTCGGCGCCCACGCCCTCGAAGACGATGCGGCCCCGATCCATCACATAGACGCGGTCAGCCAGCTCGCGGCAGAAGTCGAGATATTGCTCGACGAGCAGGATCGCCAGACCCGCCTCCTCCTTCAGATAGCGGATGGCGCGGCCGATATCCTTGATGATGGAGGGCTGGATGCCCTCCGTCGGCTCATCCAGCACGAGAAGACCCGGCCGCATGACGAGCGCGCGGCCGATGGCGAGTTGCTGCTGCTGGCCGCCGGAGAGGTCGCCGCCGCGCCGGGCAAGCATGGACTTGAGCACCGGAAACAGCTCGAACACATGCGGGGGAATGGACTTCTCCGCGCGCCTGAGCGGCGCGAAGCCGGTCTGGAGGTTCTCCTTCACCGTGAGGAGCGGAAAGATCTCGCGTCCCTGCGGCACGAAGCCGATGCCGGCGCGCGCGCGGCGATAGGGCGCGTCGCCCTTCATGTCGCGGCCCTGGAAGGAGATGGAGCCCGCGCGCACCGGCTGCTGGCCGACGATGGCGCGCATCAGGCTGGTCTTGCCCACGCCGTTGCGGCCCAGGACGCAGGTGATCTCGCCCTTCCGCGCCTGCATGGAGACGCCGCGCAGCGCCTGCGCCGCGCCGTAATAGAGATCGACGTTGGAAACGGTCAGCATCGTCTCACCTTCCCAGATACACTTCGACCACGCGCGGGTCGGCCGAAACGGCGTCGAGCGAGCCCTCGGCCAGCACGTGGCCCTCGTGCAGGCATGTGACCTTGACGTCCAGCGCACGCACGAAATGCATGTCGTGCTCCACCACCACCACCGAATGGTCGCGCGCGATCTCCTTCAGGAGGCGCGCCGTTTCCTCCGTCTCCGCATCGGTCATGCCGGCCACGGGCTCGTCCACGAGCAATAGCTCGGGGTCCTGCGCCAGCAGCATCCCGATCTCCAGCCACTGCTTCTGGCCGTGGGAAAGATCGGCGGCGCCGGCATTGCGCCTGTCGGTCAGGCGCGTCGTTTCCAGAATCTCGTCAATGCGTTGGCGCTCGGCCTTCACGCCGCGATGGAAGAGGGCGGGGAAGACGCCGCGCGTGCCGGCGAGGGCGAGCTTCAGATTGTCGCGCACCGTGTGGTTCTCGAAGACCGTCGGCTTCTGGAACTTTCGCCCGATGCCCATGGTGGCGATGGACGCCTCGTCGTGGCGCGTGAGGTCCACATCGCCGCGAAAGTAGACGTCGCCGGTGTCGGGGCGCGTCTTGCCGGTGACGATGTCCATCATCGTCGTCTTGCCGGCGCCGTTCGGCCCGATGATCGCGCGCATCTCGCCCTTGGCGATGACGAGCGAGAGGTCGTTGATCGCCTTGAAGCCGTCGAAGCTCTTGGACACCTTGTCGAGATAGAGCAGCGTGTCGCCGCGCTTCAACTGGCCCGGCGGGGGAACGATGGTCATCTTCTCTACTCCGCTGGGCTGGGGGCGGGGGCCGCACCCTTTTCTGCGGCCCGGGCGCGGCGGCGCTCGGTGAGCGCCGACCAGCCGTGCTCGACCGTGCCGACGAGCCCGCGCGGCAGGAACAGCGTGACGGCGACGAAGAGCCCGCCCAGCGCGAAGAGCCACAGGCCGGGCGCGAAGCCCGTGAGCCAGGACTTGGCCGCGTTGACGAGCACCGCGCCGAGCGCGGCGCCCCACAATGTGCCGCGCCCGCCGACCGCCACCCAGATCACCGCCTCGATGGAATTGGCGGGGGCGAACTCGCCCGGATTGATGATTCCGGTCTGCGGCACGTAGAGCGCGCCGGCAATGCCCGCCATCACCGCCGAGAGGGTGAAGACGAAGAGCTTGAAGCGCTCCACCCGGTAGCCGAGGAAGCGGGCGCGGCTCTCCGCGTCGCGGATGGCCACGATGACGAGGCCGAGCTTGGAGGTGACGACCGCGCGCGCCACCAGATAGCCCCCCGCCAGCGCCAGCGCCGTGATGGAGAACAGCGCCACGCGCGTCTCGCGGGCCCGCAGGTCGAAGCCGAGGATGTCGCGGAAATCGGTGAGGCCGTTATTGCCGCCGAAGCCCATCTCGTTGCGGAAGAAGGCCAGCATCAGCGCGAAGGTCATGGCCTGCGTGATGATGGAGAGGTAGACGCCCGTGACGCGCGAGCGGAAGGCGAACCAGCCGAAGACGAAGGCGAGCAGCCCCGGCACGGCCATGACCATCAGCGCCGCGAACCAGAAATTGCCGAACCCCCACCAGTACCAGGGCAACTCGCTCCAGTTCAGGAAGACCATGAAGTCGGGCAGGTTCGGATTGCCGTACTGCCCGCGCGGCCCGATCTCCCGCATCATGTGCATTCCGATGGCGTAGCCGCCGAGCGCGAAGAAGGCGCCGTGGCCGAGCGAGAGGATGCCGCAATAGCCCCAGACGAGGTCGAGCGCGAGCGCGAGCAGCGCGAAGGCCATCCAGCGGCCGAGAAGCACCACCCAGGTGGTCGGCACGTAGAGCGCGTCCCCCGGCGAGAGGAAGGCGTTGGAGAGCGGCATGAAGAGCGCCGCCGCCAGAAGCAGGGCGACGAAGGCGCGCCCGCCCCAGTTTCCGAGAAGACGGGTCGCGATCATGCCTCCACCGCCCTTCCTTTTTGGGCGAAGAGGCCGCGCGGCCGCTTCTGGATGAACAGGATGACGAGCACCAGCACAAGGATCTTGGCGAGCACCGCCCCGGCATAGGGTTCGAGGAACTTGTTGACGACGCCGAGGCTCATGGCCGCCGTCAGCGTGCCCCAGAGCGAGCCGACGCCGCCGAACACCACCACGAGGAAGCTGTCGATGATGTAGCTCTGGCCGAGATTGGGGCTGACATTGTCGATCTGGCTCAGCGCCACGCCCGCCAGCCCCGCGATGCCGGAGCCGAGGCCGAACGTCATGGCGTCCACCCAGGGGGTGCGGATGCCCATGGCGGCGGCCATGCGCCGGTTCTGCGTGGCCGCGCGCATCGACAGGCCGAAGCTCGTCATCTTCATCAGGAGCATGAGCCCGAGAAGCACGGCGAGCGAGAAGCCGATGATGACGAGGCGGTTGAGCGTGAGCTGCGCGCCCAGGACATCGATTGTGCCGCTCATCCAGGAGGGTGAGGAAACCTCGCGGTTGGAGGCGCCGAAGGTGGAACGCGTGGCCTGCTGGAGGATGAGCGAGACGCCCCATGTGGCCAGCAGCGTTTCCAGCGGCCGGCCATAGAGCCAGCGGATGATCCCGCGCTCAATGGCGACCCCGATGGTGCCCGCCACGAGGAAGGCGGCGGGCAGCGCGAAGAGCAGCGAGAAGTCGAACAGGCCGGGCGCGTGCGTGCGCATGAGCCCCTGCACCACGAAGGTGGTGTAGGCGCCGATCATCACCATCTCGCCATGGGCCATGTTGATGACCCCCATGACGCCGAAGGTGACGGCAAGGCCGACGGCCGCCAGCAGGAGCACGGAGCCGAGCGAGAGGCCGTAGAAGAGGTTCTGCGCGAAATCGATCATCGCCAGGCGCGACTGGATCGAGGACAGGCCCGCGCCGGCGGCCTGCGCCAGCGCGCCCTCGCCCTCGGCCAGCGGGGTGAGCAGCACCAGCGCGTCGCGGTCCCCGCGTTCGGCGACCAGCTCGATGGCCTCGATCTTCTCTTCCTCCGGCCGGTCGGAGTTCAGGATGGCGGCGGCGCGGGCCTGGCGCATCAGCGCGGCGACGGAGGGAACGGTTTCCTGCGCGATGGCCGCGTCCAGCGCCTCGATGGAGGCGGCGTCGCGCGCGGAGAATATGGCCTGCGCGGCGGCCCGGCGCTGCGCGATGCTGGGGCTCTGCAAGGTCAGCGAGCCCATGGCGGCGGTGACGGCGCGGCGCACGCGGTTGTTGACGCGGATGGCGTCCACATCGCCGCGCGGCGCCTCGCCCGCCGCCTCGCCGGTGAGGGGGTCGGTCAGGGTATAGACGCGCCCGTCGCGCTCTCCCACGAAAACGCGCCCATCGGTGGAGCGCACCACGAGGTCGCCCTCGCCCAGATGGCGCAGGACCGGCGCGGCGGCCGGGTCGCCCGTGGCGGCCAGTTGGGCGATGGCGCGCTCCACCGCGTCGAAGCCGCCCGCCGCGCCCAGCGCGTCGACGAGCGGACGAAGCTCCGTGCCCTGGGCCAGGGCTGGCGGGGCGGCGAGAAGCGCCAGAAGCAGCGCCATGTGGCGGAGGAATGCGATCATCGAGAATCCCCGGATCGGGAAGGCGCCGCCCCTGGGGCGGGCCCGGCATCGGGAGGGAGGGCGCGGCGGGGCGCCCGTCCGGCGTTGTGGCGAGGCTGCGGGTCGCGCTCCTCCGCTCCCTCGAAGCAGCGCATGGCCGGTATTCCGTCTTCCGCCCGCCCTGCATCTGCCGATGCCACGGCCGCCGCCTCTGCCTCTGCCATAGTCATCCCGGATCGAGTCCGGGATGACTGTGGCGGTAGGTAGTACGGCAGCAGGTAGAGTGACTGCGGCAGTAGGGGCGGATGACGAAGGCGAAGGGACGGCTGAGCTAGGCGCGGGTGGCGGCCATCGCAGGCCGGAAGGCGAAGAGCCCGGAGGGGCGAGGGCGCTTGCGCCCCCGCCGGCTCCGCCCCGTCAGTTGGCGGGGGCGGCCGCTTCCGCGCCCTGGCCGCCGCAGCTTCCGGTCCTCACGTTGAAGTTGCCGCAGGAAAGCGGGGCGCGCCAGTCGGCGATGAGGTCGCGCGAGCCTTCCAGATAGGGCGACCATTCCTGCGCCACGACCGTGCCCGGCGTCTGCCAGACGGTCTCGAACTGGCCGTCGTCCTGGATTTCGCCGATCAGCACCGGCTTGGTGATGTGGTGGTTGGGCATCATGGCCGAATAGCCGCCGGACAGGTTCGGCACGGCCACGCCGATCATCGCGTCGATCACGGCGTCCGTGTCGGTCGTGCCGGCCTTCTCCACCGCCTTCACCCACATGTTGAAGCCGATATAGTGGGCCTCCATCGGGTCGTTGGTCACGCGCTCCTCGCTGCCGATGAAGGCGTGCCACTTGTCGATGAAGTCGAGATTCTCGTCCGTATCGACGCTCATGAAGTAGTTCCAGGCGGCGAGATGGCCGACGAGCGGGCCGGTGTCGATGCCCGCCAGCTCCTCCTCGCCCACCGAGAAGGCGACGACGGGGATGTCCTCGGCCGAGACGCCCTGGTTGGCCAGCTCGCGGTAGAACGGCACGTTGGCGTCGCCGTTCACGGTGGAGACGACGGCGGTGCGCTTGCCGGCCGAGCCGAAGCTCTTGATCTCCGAGACGATGGACTGCCAGTCGGAATGGCCGAAGGGCGTGTAGTTGATGAGGATATCCTCCTGCGCCACCCCCAGCTCGTCCTTCAGGTAGGTTTCGAGGATGCGGTTGGTGGTGCGCGGGTACACATAGTCGGTGCCGGCCAGCACCCAGCGCTCGATGCCCTCTTCCTCGGCAAGGTAGTTGACCGCCGGGATGGCCTGCTGGTTGGGGGCCGCGCCCGTGTAGAAGATGTTGCGCGAGGATTCCTCGCCCTCGTACTGAACGGGGTAGAAGAGGATGCCGTTCAGCTCCTCGAATACCGGCAGGACGGATTTGCGCGACACCGAGGTCCAGGCGCCGAACACGGCGTCCACCTCGTCCTCGGCCAGGAGCTGGCGGGCCTGCTCGGCAAAGCGCGGCCAGTCGGAGGCGGGATCGACGACCACGGCCTCCAAGGGCCGGCCCAGAAGGCCGCCCTTCTCGTTCTGGTCGGCGATCAGCATCTCCATGACGTCCTTCAGCGTCGTCTCGGAGATGGCCATGGTGCCGGACAGCGAATGCAGGATGCCGACCTTGATCGGCTCGCCGGAGGGCTCCTGCGCGCCGGCGGCGAGGGTGGAGAGCATGAGCGCGCTGAAGAGGCCGCCCAGAATGCCCGTTCTCTTGAACTTCATGATGCCTGTCCCCTGTCGTTTCGGTGATCCGGTTGCAACGCCGCCGGGCGTGTTGCGCGAGGGGGACCTTCGGCACTGCGGGAGAATAAGGGTATACGTCAAACGACGTAGATCGCCGGGCTTGCGCGGCGGGGGGCGGCGAAGGCCACAATGGAGCGCGGCATCTTGAGGGAGTCCATGACCGGGCGGCAGCGCATCCTACCCGTGCGGCGGGACTACAACCGCTGGGTCGCCAACCAGACGCTGGAAGACTACGCGCTGCGCTTCACCTCCAAGAAGGCGCGGCGCTGGTCGCCGCAATGGGTGTCGCAGACGGCCATCGGCGCCATCTCCTTCCTGGCGCTGGAGGCGGTGGGCGGGGCCATCACGCTGGCCTTCGGCTTCACCAACGCCATGGCCGCCATCCTCGTCGTCTCCGTGGTGCTGTTCCTCACCGCACTGCCGATCAGCCATTATTCGGCGCGCTACGGGCTGGACATCGACCTTCTGACGCGCGGCGCGGGCTTCGGCTATATCGGCTCCACCGTCACCTCGCTCATCTACGCGACCTTCACCTTCATCCTCTTCGCGGTGGAGGCGGCGATCATGACGGCCGCGCTGAACATCGCCTTCGGCCTGCCGCTGTGGCTCGGCTATGTCGTCTCCGCCTTCGCCGTCATCCCGCTCGTCACCCATGGGGTGACGTGGATCAGCCGCTTCCAGCTCGCCACCCAGCCGTTCTGGATCCTGCTCAACGTGCTGCCGCTCGGCTTCATCCTGTTCCACGACCCCGGCGCGGTGGCCGCCTGGACGGGCTTTGCGGGGCTGGAAGGGGGTGCGGAAGGGTTCGACATCCTGAAATTCGGCGCGGCGGCCTCGGTGATCCTCGCGCTGATGCCGCAGATCGGCGAGCAGGTGGACATCCTGCGCTTCCTGCCGGCGGAGAAGGGCCGGCCCTCGCGCAACTGGCTTCTGGCCATGCTGGCGGCGGGGCCGGGCTGGATCGTGCTCGGCGCGCCGAAGATCGTGCTCGGCTCCTTCCTCGCCGTCCTGGCGCTGCGCCATGGCGTGGTGCCGCAAAGCGCGGCGGACCCCGCGCATATGTACGACGTCGCCTTCGGCTTCGTCTTCTCCTCGCCTGCGCTCGCCACCTTCGTCATGGCCTTCTTCGTCGTGGTCTCCCAGCTCAAGATCAACGTGATGAACGCCTATGCGGGCTCGCTCGCCTGGTCGAACTTCTTCTCGCGCCTCACCCACAGCCATCCGGGCCGCGTCGTCTGGCTCGTCTTCAACGTGATGATCGCGCTGCTTCTGATGGAGCTGGGCATCTACGGCGCGCTGGAGGCGACCTTCGGCCTCTTCGCCAATGTCGCCGTCGCCTGGCTGGGCGCCATCGTGGCGGATCTGGCGATCAACAAGCCGCTCGGCCTCTCGCCGCCCGGCATCGAGTTCAAGCGCGCCCATCTCTACGACGTGAACCCGGTGGGCACGGGGGCGATGGCGGCCGCCGCCGTGCTGTCGCTCGTCGCCTTTTCCGGGGCGCTCGGCATCGTGGCGCAGTCGCTCTCGCCCTTCCTGGCGCTGGGCACGGCGCTCGTCGTCTCGCCGGCCATCGCGTTCGTGACGGGCGGGCGCTACTACCTCGCCCGCAAGCCCCGCGCCGAGTGGAGCGGGCTGTCCGAGATCCAATGCGCGATCTGCGAGCATCCCTTCGAGCCGGAGGACATGGCGCACTGCCCGGCCTATGCCGGGCCGATCTGCTCGCTCTGCTGCTCGCTGGACGCGCGCTGCGGCGATCTGTGCAAGCCACATGCGCGGTTTTCCGCGCAGGCGGCCGAGCTGGTGGCCGCGACGCTTCCCGAACGGCTGGCGCGGCACGCCACCTCCAGCGTCGGACGCTATCTGGGCGTCTTCACGCTGCTGACGCTCGTCATCAGCCTCGTGCTCTCGCTCATCTACTACCAGACGAGCATCGTGAACCCGGAGGCGACGGGAACGGTGGGCGCGGCGCTGTGGGCGGCCTTCTTCATCCTCCTCATCGTCACCGGCATCGCCACATGGTTCTTCACGCTCGCCCAGCGCAGCCGGCGCGTGGCGCAGGAGGAGACGGCCCGCCAGACCGCGCTGCTCCTGGAGGAGATCGACAAGCACCAGGCCACCGACGCGGCCTTGCAGAAGGCCAAGGAGGCGGCCGAGGCGGCCAGCCTTGCCAAGAGCCGCTACGTGGTGGGCATGAGCCACGAGTTGCGCACGCCGCTGAACACCGTGCTCGGCTACGCGCAGCTTCTGGGAGAGGACGAGACGATCCCGGCCGAGCGGCGCAACGGCATCAGGGTGATCCGCAACAGCGCCGAGCACCTCTCCGGGCTCATCGACGGGCTCCTGGACATCTCGCGCATCGAAACGGGGCGGCTTCACCTGAATGCCGGCCCGCTGAACCTGCCGGAATTTCTCGACGGGCTGGAAGACCTCTTCCGCATCCAGGCGCGGGAGCGGGGGCTGGACTTCCGCATCCTGCGGCCGGCCGGCCTGCCGCAGGTGGTGCGCACCGACGAGAAGCGCCTGCGGCAAATCCTCATCAACGTCCTGTCCAACGCGGTGAAGTACACCGAGCGCGGCTCGGTGACGCTCGCCATCCTCTATCGCAGCCAGGTGGCGACCTTCACGGTGACGGATACGGGGCCGGGCATGGCCGAGGCCGAGCTTTCGCGCGTGTTCGAGCCGTTCGAGCGGGGTGTAGCGGCGCGCGGCAAGGCGCCGGGCCTCGGCCTTGGCCTCACCATCACGCGCCTTCTGGCGAGCCTCATGGGCGGCGACATCACCGCCACCTCCACGCCCGGCGCCGGGTCCGTCTTCACCGTGCGCGTCATGCTCTCGCCGCTGGCCGGGGAGCTGCCGTCGAGCGAGGCGCGCCCGGCCGGCGGGCCGCTTCCCATCGGCTACGAGGGCGCGCGCCGCACCATCCTCATCGTCGATGACGAGGAGGTGCATCGCGAGCTGATGACGGATATCCTGCGCCCGCTCGGCTTCGTCGTGCTGACGGCCGCCGACGGGCCGGCCGCCCTGCGGCTGGTCCAGGACGTGCGCCCGGATCTTTGCGTGCTCGATATCCAGATGCCGGGCATGGACGGCTGGGCGCTGGCGCGGGCGCTGAACGAGTGCCTGCCGCGCGCGCCGGTCGTCATGCTCTCGGCCAATGTCGGCGAGCGGCCCGCGCCGGGGGAGGAAGCGCCCTCGGTGAAGGAGCTGATGGCCAAACCCATCGACCTGCGCCGCTTCCTCTCCAGCCTGGAATCCTTGCTCGGGCTGCGCTGGGTTTCGGCGAGGGCTCCGGCCGTGGAGGCCGCCGGCGCCCCGGCCCTTGTTCCGCCGGAGCCGGCGGTGCTGGCGGAGCTTCTGCGGCTGGGGCGGATCGGCTATGTTCGCGGCATCGAGCGCAAGCTTGCCGAGCTCGACGCCGACCCCGTGCTGGAACCCTTCACCGCAAGGCTGCGGATGCATTTGCGCGATTTCGACATGGAGCGATACGCCGCCGCCATCGAGGCCGCACTCGATGAATGAGGCCCCGTCCGATCGCGACGGGCCGGCCTTCCGCGCCGGGCCGGACATCGTGCTGGTGGTGGACGATTCGCCCGACGCGCTGCGGATGCTCACGGATGCGGTGGAGACCACGGGAGCCACGGTGCTCGTCGCCTCCAGCGGCGAGCGCGCGCTCCAGATCGCGGCGGAGATCACGCCCGACATCGTGCTGATGGACGCGGTGATGCCCGGCATCGGCGGTTTCGAGGCGACGCGACGGCTGAAGGCCGATGCAGGCCTGCGCCATGTGCCGGTGATCGTGATGACCGGGCTGACCGAGACCGAGCATGTGGTGGAGGGACTGGAGGCGGGGGCGGTGGACTATCTGGCCAAGCCCATCGTGCCCGACGAGCTTCTGGCGCGAATCCGCGTGCATCTTTCCACCGCGCGCGAGGCACAGCGGGCCCGCGAGGCGCTGGACACCACGGGCCGCTTCCTTCTGGCGGCCGATGCGCGGGGGCGGGTGCTGTGGTGCACGCCCCAGGCGCGCCGGCTTCTCTCCGATGCTCTGGTCGCCGAGCCGGGGCTTCTCAGTCTGCCGGCCGCCCTTTGCACGCAACTGCGCAGCGACGCGCAGGGCGGCTCTCGGGTGCTGCCGATGGCGGAGGGTTATCGCGGGCCGGCCCTGCACCTGTCCTTCCTCGGCACGACGGGGGAGGACGAGCATCTCTTCCGCGTGATGCTGAGCGAGGAGGCGCGGGCGCAGGCGCTGATCCGCCAGCGCTTCTCCCTGACCGAGCGGGAGGCCGAGGTCTCCATCTGGCTGGCGCGGGGCAAGGCCAATCGCGATATCGCCGATATCCTGGGCATGAGCCCGCGCACCGTGAACAAGCACCTCCAGGCGGTGTTCGCCAAGCTGGGGGTGGAAAACCGGGCCTCGGCGGCCGTGCTGGTGCTGCGCAGCATCTCCGAAGGCGGGGCACAGGTTCCCGCCGCGGGCGAACGGTAGCGGCCGGCGCGCGCCTGCCGTGCCTCCCGCCTTCAGAGGCAGCGCCGGGCGGCTGGCCGCTCCGGCGCCTTCGTGCTCACTTGGCCTTGGCGGGCCTGGCGGCGGGCGGCGTGAGGCCGCCTTTCAGGCTGGGAGCGGCGACGACCGCCTTCTCCACCACCTTTTTGGGCTTACGAACCTCTTTCGATCCGCGACGCTGTTCCTTGGCCATCTCGTTATCCTCCTGGTTGAAGCCGATCCTCGCACGGAACGGCGCCGGCAACCCCACGAATTCGTATTCGACGGTCGCGACTTGGCGCTTGACCGCTAAGGCGGACGTACTATTCTCGATTGTGCGGAGGAGGCCGCTCGTTCGCGGGAGGAACAGGAATATCGCGGCCTTCGGCCTGCCTTCGCGCCATGGAGCGCGGGCGGCCTCCAAGCCGTCCCGCAAGGGAGGTTGCGATGTCTGCTGTTTTCGAATTCCTGGCCGAGGCCAGTCCGCAATTTTACCTCACCGTCGGCGTGGCGGTCCTGCTCAGCATCTTCGTGGGCGAATAGGGCCGTCTCTGGGCGCCGGGGCGCGGTGTCAGAAGCCGTGGCCCCGCCGCGCCATGAGGCAATCCTCGCCTCCCGGCATGCAGGCACGGCAAACCTCGGGCCTCAGCGCATAGATCGTGCAGGCCGTCCGCTCGCCGACGACGCCCGAAAGGGCCGAGCAGCGGGTGCCTACGCATCGCATACCGGAGAGATCGTCGGAGACGAGTTCGGGCGGCAATGCGTCGAGGGCGCTGTCGGGCTCGGTGGAAAAGCGCGGCCAGTCGGCCGAGTAGGCGCAGCAGGCCCCGCAGGCCTGGCAGTCGAATGGGGCGGCGGATTGCATCATCGCGCTCCATAGCACGCGCCCGCCGGGAACGGGAGAACGCCCCCGTCGGTTCGTTGGCATGATCTACTTCACCGGCGACACCCATTTCGGCGACCCTCGCGTGCTGCGGATCGACCGCCGGCCATTCCCTTCGATGGGCGAGCACGATGCGGCCCTGATCGCTTCGTGGAACGAGGTCGTCCGCCCCGAGGATGAAATCTGGCATCTCGGCGACTTCGCGCGGGGCACAAGGGATGGCGTCGAGGCGCTTCTCGCCTCGTTGAACGGCCGCAAGCACCTCATCATCGGCAACAACGACCCGCTCGACACGGTGGAGGCGAGGGGGTGGAGCAGCGTGCAGCACTATGCCGAGATGGTGGTGGACGGCCACCGCCTGATCCTGTGCCATTACCCGTTCCGCACGTGGAACCAGATGGGCAAGAAGTCGGTCAACCTGCACGGCCACTCGCATGGCCGGCTGACGCCGGTGACGCGGCAGCACGATGTCGGTGTCGATCCGCAGGGGCTTCGGCCGGTGACGCTGGCGACCATCCTCGCGCCGAAGCGCAAGCGCCGCGCGCCGTGAGTTTGGCCGGGCGGCGGTTGCCGCCCGGCCTCGCCGGTCAGGCCGGCGTTCGGCTGCCGCCGCCCGCCAGCACCTGGGCGGCCGCCGCTTCGTCCACCTCCGGCACCAGGATTCCCACCCGGCGCGCGAAGGCGGCGAACGCGCTCCGGGCGGTCTGCGCCTCGACCCGATGGTTCATGGCGGCAAGACACGCCTTGCGCGCGACGATATGATCGGCCCGGTCGCGATGGCCGGGCATTTCCATCAGGAAGGTATAGGCCTGGAAGACGGTCTTGATCTCGCGCGGAACGCCGAGACCGGCGAAGACCCGAACGGGCTCGGCGAAGAGGTTGTGCTCCATCGTGGACTCCCCCATGAGCATGAAACGGAACGCCCCCATTACGCGGAACGGGGCCGAAGGTTCCCATCGCTGGAAGCCGCGTCGCCTTGCCGCGTCGCTTCCGGCTCCTCGCGCGAACGCCTTCGGCGGAACAATGGCCGGCGCGCGGGCTTCCTTGTCGACAGGAGCGCGAAGGAGTTCGCCATGTCCCGCATCGACGAAGCCACCGAAAACCCCAACGACAAGCTGCCGGCCGGCAAGCCGCTGGACCCCGATGTCATCGTGCCCGATGGCGACGCGGGCCTGGAGGAGGACGAGACGGCGGGCGAGGACGAGCGGCCTGCCGGGGCGCTCGACGCCGCCGACAACGACCTGATCAATGTGGGCAAGTTCAACGATCCCGCCATTCTCGATGACGGCCCATCGGAGCGGAAGGGCAGCGACCTTTCCGTGGCCGAAGCCTTCGGGATCGACGAGCGGGATCTCCACCAGCCGGCACCGGATGCGGCGCCGTCCCCCACGGGCAAGCCCTCGTGACCGGCCGCGAGCCCGGCCGGCCGGGCGAGACTCCGGAGGCCGAGGGGCGGCCGGACGTTTCGCCGCCGACGCGGCCCGAGACGGCGACCGAGAAGATCAATCGCGAGCAGGCGAAGCTGCCGAACCGGGGCCGGCCGGCGGAATACGACGAACCGGGCGACCACGACTGAACCGGCGGCGACGCCAAGGGGCCGGGACGTGTTTAAGCGTTCTTTCAGCCCCTTGGGCGCACGATCCTCCTGCAACCGGCAAGAGGCCGGGCTGATCTGAGGAGGAGAATGCCATGCCCATGATCCCGACATTCTATCTCGTCCACGGCAAGGACGGCTCGTCGACGCTGTTCCACGGCACGGCGCCGGCGGCAAAGCGCTAAGGGCGCCCGGACGGGAGGCACAAAAAAGGCGAGGCAGCCTGATGGCTTCCTCGCCCTTGCTTTCACCGTGGCCGGAAGGCGGCCGACGGAGAATCAGTAGACCTCGATGATTTCCCGAGTGGACGGACGCACGATCACGCGCTGGTCGTTGACGATGGTGTAGGCGTAGTCCGGCTGCTCGGGGATCTCGTAATACTCGACGGTATCGGGCAGGATCTCACCGCGCACCACGCGCCCTTCCAGCGTCACCGAAGGCCGCGCCTGCTCGACCACATAGGTGCGCACCGGAGCGGGAATCTCGATCACCGGCGAGGCGGTCGTCTCCTCGATGACTGTCGTCGTGGTGGTGGTCGTCGTCTGCGCGAAGGCGGGCGCGGCAAAGGCGATGGCGGCGGCCGAAGCGGCCAGAAGGGCGGTACGCATGAAAAGCTCCATAGCTGTTTCGTTGCCGTCCAAACGCTCGTTTCGCCCGAATGGTTTCCTGCATCCGACGCGCGGCCTGCGCCCATGCGTGGATTCGCCGTCGATTTCGCCGGCCCTATAAAGGCGGGAAGCACCCCCGCTCACGGGCGTGCGCTTTTACCGCTGCGCAGCGGGATAGGGGGACTTCATGAATATCCTCATCAGCCTGTTGATCACCGTCCTGGTGATCGTCCTCGTCCTGTGGCTGGTCGAGAAACTGCCGCTCGAGGGCAATATCAAGCAGATCGTGCGGATTATCGTCATCATCATCGGCATCATCTCGCTGCTGCGCTATCTCGCCGTCTTCTAGGCAGGAAGGGCAGGGCGGCCGGGCGCCGGTTCCGGGACGTCGCAGGCCGGACGCCTCCCATGGATCGGCGGCCTGCGGCCGTTGGCGGGATGATGGAAGCCGGCGAACCGGCCGCTATTGCACGGTCTCGATATAGGCGAGGATCGCCTCGATCTGGTCCGGCTCGGCCTGAAACATGGGCATGTCCGGGTGCCCCACCTGGATGCCCTCCGCGAAGGCTTCCTCCAGCGCGTCGATCGGATAGCGCTCGGACAGTTCGCGAAACGGGACCGCCTCGGGATGGGCGCTCTCGTCCTCACGGCCGATGGCATGGCAACTGGCGCAGTTCGATTCCGCCAGCGCGCGACCGAAGCTCACCACCTCGTCCTCCTGCGCCAGCGCGGGCGTGCCGATCGCGATAAGGGCGGCGAGGGTGAGGGCATTCTTCATGGGCGTGCCTTTCCTGTGAGGGGCCAAGCTTACGCTACCCCATCCGAACCATTGATGAAGGCCTGCCCGGAGCGAGGTCAGGCCCAGCGGCCGATGGTCCGCGAGGCGAATGGGACGCGAGCGGATGACGTCGAGACGCGGCCGCATGCGCGCCGGCCGTCCAGTGTCGTGAAACGGGCGGAAAGCTCAACCATTTCAACATGGACGGAGGCAGTGGAGGCCTCGGCCGGAATCGAACCGGCGTGCAAGGATTTGCAGTCCTCTGCGTAACCACTCCGCCACGAGGCCCCAACGCGGCCCTACCTACTGGCGCATATGGGTTTGCGCAAGTGGCCGCAGAACCATTCTGAAAACGATCCCCGCCCCATTCAGGAAAATAGGTCCCCGGTCGTTCCCTGTGTAAGCGGATCGGTCGGAGGCCAAGCCTCCTCTCCATCCGTGAACTAAATCACTTTGCAGTGATTCCTGGCCCGCCTCTGGTCAACTTTCCGTGACGAAAATGTCTTCGCAGGTGCGAGAAGCCGCATCCCGCGAGGCCGTGTCACAAAGTTGAGAATGAGGCAATTCCTTGGAAAATCTACGTAAATCGAAACGAGACAATCGGATCGATCTGCTGCGGGGGTTCGCGATGCTGAGCATCGCGATCAATCACGTCGCGGTCATCCCGAACCGCCTGGAGTTCGACGGGTGGCAGGTTCCGACCTTGACCCTCTACGGCTATTCGTCCGCGGCGGAGATTTTCGTCTTCCTCTCCGGCTACATGGTCGGACTGGTTTATCTCTCGAAGGAGAACCCCGAGAAGCTGCTCCTGCGGCGGGCAGGGACCCTGTATGCGGTCAATGTCGCCGCCTTCATCTCCTCCTGGATGATCATCGCGGTTCTCAGCCCCGAGATCCGGGACGCGAGCGGCTTTGCCTTCTTCATGGAAAGCCCCGTTTCGGGATTCGCGCTGTTCGCGGTGTTGCTTGTCCAGCCTCTCTTCACGGATGTCCTGGCGCTCTACACCGCACTGCTGCTGCTCACCGCGCTTCTGGTGAGCCCGCTGCGAATGCATCCGGCCCGGGTCATCCTCGCATCCCTCGCCATTTACGGCGCGGTCTATGTGGCCGGCGCGATGGGGCTGACGTTGAACGTGCCCGGTGGCCTGCCGGAAGACGACTGGCTGTGGACCTTCAATCCCTTCACCTGGCAGTTCCTGTTCATAGGCGCGGTCGTCCTCGGACGGTACAGGTTCCTGTCCGTCCTGTTTGAATTCCTCGAACGAAACAGAACCTTTGCTCTCGCCATCGTCATCATTCTCGCGGCGAGTATCGGTCTCTTCCTGGCGATACAGGCGCTGGGGATCTATTACGTTCCGCTTTCGGGAAAAACCAATCTGGGCCCGGTCCGGCTGGCTCATGCGGCGCTGGTCATCCTGGCGCTGATGTCGCTTCTGACGCTCATCGACCGTCGAGCGCAGGAATGGCTGGGCTGGTTGTCCCTGATCGGCCGGCACACGCTGCCCTGCTACGCCTTCAGCATCCCGCTGACCTACGCCCTGGCGGGCCTCTGGTTCTCGCTGGGACGGACGCAGACCGCCTATCTCCTCTGCGCCCTGATGGTCGTTCTCGCAATGCTGGCCGTCGCCACGGTCATGGAACGCAGGAAGCAGCGATCCCTCTGAAGCCGGGTCGGGAGTAGGGACGCTCCGGCGCATGAGGCGGCGAGCGCTGCGCGGGCCTGGAGGCTCTTACTCGGCGATGGCGGCGGAAAGGGCGCGGCCGATCTCGGCGATGGCGAGGTTGCGATCGTCCATGGAGGCAGCCGTCTCGGTGACGTAGATGGCGGCGACGATCGGCTCGCGCTCGGGCGGCCACATCACGGCGACGATGCCGCGCGTGCCGTGCCCGCCGGCCCCGGTCCTGTCGCCGATGCGCCAGCCGGCGGGGATGCCGGCGCGCAGTAGCGGGCCGCCGACCTCGTTCGCGACCAGCCACTCCGTAAGCTGCCCGCGCGAGCCTGCCGAAAGCGCGCTTCCCAGCACCAGCTCGCGCAGCGTGGCAGAGATGGCTGCGGGGGAGGTGGTGTCCCTCGGGTCGCCCGGCGTGCCCTCGTTCAACTCCGTTTCCCGCCGGTCCAGCCGCGTCGTCTCGTCGCCGAGGGAGCGCACGAAGGCGGTCACGCCGCCGGGGCCGCCCAGGCTGTCGATGATCGCGTTGGCGGCCGGGTTGTCGCTCGTGGCCATCGTCGCCGCGCAGAGATCGTGCAGCGAAACCTCCTGGCCCACCAGCTTTTCGGTGACGGGCGCGTGGGCGACGAGGTCTTCCGCCTCGATGGTCACGGTGCGTCCGGCGTCCTCCTCGCCAGCGTCGACCCTGGCCAGAAGCCCGGCGCAGGCGAGAGCCTTGAACGTGCTGGCCATGGGAAAGCGCTCGTCGGCATTGTGACGCCAGCTCGTGCCGCTCTCCAGATCATGGATGGCCAGCCCCACCCGCGCCCCCAGCCGCTGCTCGATCTCCCGCGCGGTCTCCACCACACGGTCCTCGGCCGCCGCCGCCATGCTGGATAAGCCGAGCATCAGGGCCGCCATAAGAGGCGGAAGGGCAGTCTTCGTCATCGAAACGTCTCCACAAACGGCCGCCGGCTGTTCCGGCCGGCCCGGTCGTTGTGGCCTAGTTTCGATCGCCGGCCATATTCGGGCAGCTTCGGGGCCATCCTCGCTTTCCCCGCAGCTTTCCTCATGAAGCTTTGCCGGCGGTGCGCTCCAGCCTTACGCGGGGCCGGGAACGGCGCAGAGCGTCGAGCGGGTCAGGAAGCGGCGTTCCCGACCGTTGTCGAGGGAGAACATGCCGCCGCGCCCGGGCACCACGTCGATGACGAGGTCGGTATGCTTCCAGGCGTCGTACTGGGCGGCGCCGATATAGAACGGCGCGCCGCCGATATGGCCAAGAAGCACGTCCCGGTCGCCGATCATGAAATCGGCGGCCGGGTAGCACATGGGCGAAGAGCCGTCGCAGCAGCCCCCCGACTGGTGGAAGAGGACCGGGCCGTGGTCAGCCACGATCTCGGCCAGCAGCTCCAGCGCGGCCGGCGTGGCGGAGACCTTTTCCTGCACGGCCCGGCCCATGGCCTCAGGCCGCGAGATCGAGGACGATGCGGCCCTCGATCGCGCCCTTGTGCATTTTGGCGAAGATGTCGTTGATGTCCTCCAGCTTGCCGGAGGCCACCGTCGCCTTCACCTTGCCTTCGGCCGCGAAGTCGATCGCCTCCTGAAGATCGAGGCGGGTGCCGACGATGGAGCCGCGCACGGTGACGCCGTTCAGCACGAGGCCGAAGATGTCGAGCGGGAAGTCACCCGGCGGCAGGCCGTTCAGCGCCACCGTGCCGCCGCGCCCGACCATGCCGATGGCCTGCTCGAACGCCTTGTTGCTGACGGCGGTGACGAGGACGCCGTTGGCGCCGCCATCGGTCTCCTTGCGGATCACGGCGGCGGGGTCCTCGTTGCGGGCGTTGACCGTGAGGGTGGCGCCGAGGCGGCGCGCCAGGTCGAGCTTGGCGTCGTCGATATCGACCGCCGCCACGTTCATCCCCATGGCCTTGGCGTACTGCACGGCCAGGTGCCCGAGGCCGCCGATGCCCGAGATCACCACCCAGTCGCCGGGCTTGGTGTCCGTCACTTTCAGGCCCTTGTAGACCGTGACGCCCGCGCACAGGATGGGCGCGATCTCCAGGAAGTCGATCTCCTTGGGCAGGTGGCCCACGAAGTTGGGGTCGGCCACCACATAATCGGCAAAGCCGCCATTGACCGAGTAGCCGGTGTTCTCCTGCTCGTGGCAGAGCGTCTCCCAACCGCCCAGGCAGTGGCGGCAGTGGCCGCAGGCGGTGTAGAGCCAGGGCACGCCGACGCGGTCGCCTTCCTTGATGTGGCGCACGCCCGCGCCGACGGCCGAGACGAAGCCCACGCCCTCATGGCCCGGGATGAAGGGCGGGTTGGGCTTCACGGGCCAGTCGCCCTCGGCGGCGTGCAGGTCGGTGTGGCACACGCCGCTCGCCTTGATGGCGACCTGGATCTGGCCGGGGCCGGGCTCGGGAATCGGCACCTCGTCGATAGTCAGCGGCTTGCCGAACTCGCGCACGACGGCGGCCTTCATGGTTTTCGCCATGGATATGTCCTGCCTCTTTCAATTGCGACTGTCATGGGGCGCGGCGGGGCGGGCCCCGCCGCGTCGTATGCTGGCTCAGAAGAAACCGAGCTTTTTGGGCGAGTAGCTGACCAGCATATTCTTGGTCTGCTGGTAGTGGTCCAGCATCATCTTGTGGTTCTCGCGCCCGATGCCCGACTGCTTGTAGCCGCCGAAGGCGGCGTGGGCGGGATAGGCGTGGTAGCAGTTGGTCCACACGCGGCCGGCCTGGATGGCGCGGCCGAAGCGGTAGGCCGTGTTGCCGTTGCGCGTCCAGATGCCCGCGCCTAAGCCGTAGAGCGTGTCGTTGGCGATGGAGAGGGCCTCCTCGTCGTCCTTGAAGGTGGTCACGGACACGACCGGCCCGAAGATCTCCTCCTGGAAGACGCGCATCCCGTTGTGGCCCTTGAAGACCGTGGGCTTGACGTAGTAGCCGCCGGCCAGATCGCCCGGCAGCTCGTTCCTTTCGCCGCCCGCCAGCACCTCGGCGCCTTCCTGCCGGCCGATGTCGAAATAGGAGAGGATCTTTTCGAGCTGCTCGGAGGAGGCTTGCGCGCCGACCATGGTGGCGCTGTCCAGCGGGTCGCCCTGCACGATGGCCTCCACGCGCCTGAGCGCGCGCTCCATGAAGCGGTCGTAGATGCTTTCATGCACCAAGGCGCGGCTAGGGCAGGTGCAGACCTCGCCCTGGTTCAGCGCGAACATGGCGAAGCCTTCCAGTGCCTTGTCGAAGAAGTCGTCGTCCTCGTCCACCACGTCCTTGAAGAAGATGTTGGGCGACTTGCCGCCCAGCTCCAGCGTGACCGGGATGAGGTTCTGCGATGCGTATTGCATGATGAGGCGGCCGGTCGTCGTCTCGCCGGTGAAGGCGATCTTGGCGATGCGCGGCGAGGAGGCCAGCGGCTTGCCCGCCTCCAGCCCGAAGCCGTTGACGATGTTGAGGACGCCGGGCGGCAGCAGGTCGCCCACCAGCTCGGCCCATACGAGGATGGAGGCCGGGGTCTGCTCGGCGGGCTTGAGCACCACGCAATTGCCGGCGGCTAGCGCCGGGGCCAGCTTCCAGCAGGCCATGAGCAGCGGGAAGTTCCATGGAATGATCTGGCCGACGACGCCCAGCGGCTCGTGGAAATGATAGGCGACGGTATCGTGGTCGATCTCCGAGATGCCGCCTTCCTGCGCGCGCAGCGCCCCGGCGAAATAACGGAAGTGGTCGATCGCCAGCGGCAGGTCCGCCGCCGTCGTCTCGCGGATCGGCTTGCCGTTGTCCCAGGTCTCGGCAAGGGCGAGGAGGTCGAGATTCTCCTCCATGCGGTCGGCGATGCGGATGAGGATCAGGGCGCGCTCGGCCGGGCTGGTGCGGCCCCACGCTTCCCTGGCCTTGTGGGCGGCGTCGAGCGCGGCCTCCACGTCCTCCGGGCCGGAGCGGGCCACTTCGCACAGGGGCCGGCCGTTGACGGGCGAGGTATTCTGGAACGTGCGGCCCGAGAGCGCATCGCGCCACTCGCCGCCGATGAAATTGCCGTAGCGCGCGTTGAAGGGCGCCTTGGTGGTGCGTGAGAATTCCGCCTTGTTCATATCTTTCCTCCCGAAAAGCTGGGCCGCCACGGAGGGGGCGAACCGTGTGCGGGAATGTCGCGCCTGGAAGCGGCCACGTCATGCGCCGGCTATGGATATTGCGGCGGACCTGTCGCATCGTTGCGACAGGTAACGCCATCAATGCGGCCGGCGCAGGCCGAGGCGGTTCATCCGCCGATGCAGCGTGGCGCGCGAGACGCCCAGATTGCGGGCCGCCTCGCTGACATTGCCCCCGGCGCGGGCCAGTGCGCGCTGGAGCACGCCCCGCTCCGCTTCCAGTGCCTCCATGGCGTCGCCGGCGGCCGGGCCGAAGAGGTCGATGGCCGGCAGGCCGGCGGCGATTCGTTCCGTATCGAGTCCCAGCGCGAGGCGGGCCGCGCGGCTGGCGCCCACCACCAGATCATCGCCGTCCACCGCGAGCAGCGCGTGGCCGCCCTCGGTGCCGGGAACGACGAGGATGCGCTCCTGCGAGAAGACGGAGCGGAAATGCTCCGCCTCGATCCGCCGCGCGGCATCGCCCACGGCCAGCGCGATCAGCCCCGCGAAGCTCTGGGTCAGGTCGGCCCGGCAGGAGGAGACGTCGAGGGCGGCGACGAGGCGGCCCTCATGGTCGTGGATGGGCGCGGTGGTGCAGGAAAGGCCGATATTGCGCGTGAGGAAGTGCTCGTCGCGGTGGATCGTCAGCGCCCGTCCGTCCACCAGGCAGGTGCCGATGCCGTTGGTGCCCTCGTGGTCCTCGCCCCACAGGGTGCCGGTCCACAAGCCCCAGCTTCGAAAGGTCGCGTCGTCGCACGGCGCGCCCCGCCGCTCCACCGGTATGCCGTCGCTGTCGGCCAGAAGCACGCAGCAGCCGACGCCGCCCACGGCCAGATAAAGCTTGTCGAGGCTGGCGGAGGCGGCCCGGATCAGCCGACCCATGCGCTGGCGCGCATGAGCGAGTTCCGAATCGGAGATGCGCTGGGGCGGGGTTCGGGCAGCGGGGTCGAGGCGATGGAGGGAGCAGGAGCGGCGCCAGGAGGCCACGAGGCCCGAGCGGGCGGCCTCGTCCGATTGAATCGCGTGGAGAACGCGGCTCGCGTGAAGGCGGTGCTCATTCATGCCATCCTCCCTCGAAGGCACGAACCGGCGCAGGGCCGATCCAGCGCGAGCCTACTCTAAGACCGCGACCGTGGATCGGCAAGGGAACAGGGTTAATGGAAGCGCGTGGGGCCGTTTAGGCGGTGCGGCTGCTAGGCGCGCGCCTCAGCGGCACTGGCGGCTGTTGAGATAGAAGACGCCGTCCTGCCCGCTGCGGTGGTAGCGCGTTTCCACGGCCGCGATCTCGCCCCGGCGCAGATGGGGGCGCCAATCCTCGCAGAGATTGGCCGCCAGTTCCCTGTAGGCTTCGCGAACGGGCCGCTCCGGCGGCAGGGCATGGCTCAGGACGACGCGGTCGCCCGCGCGCTCCACGGCCTCGAGCGTGGAGCCGCCGGGCATCATGCGGGGAAGGTCCGTGCTCAGGCGCAGGACGGTGTCGTCCACGCTGCCGAGCGCGTTGGGGAAGGCGATCGCTCCGATATCGTCATGGAAGTAGGCGACAAGCGCCATGGCGGCAGCAGCGCCCAGCGAAAGCTCTCTGGCGCGAAAGAGCTTCCTGCCGAAGAAATGCGAAACCATCGACATGTCCCGTGCGGATGATGATCCTGCCGAACGCGCCGCGCGGGGCCCGGTTCCCCATTTTCCTCGCATCGCAGCATCGCACGGTCCGATGCGCTGCCGCGAAGGGCTGGCTACAACAGGCCGAGGAATGCCGCCAATGCCGCCGCGCAGGCGAATGCGACGAGGACCCATAAGCCCGGATCCCTGAATGAATGCGGCATGCGTAGGCGACCGATCTGTGGATTCGACAAGTCAGCTACGTGCGCGCACACCAGACGGATGCGTTCGCTCATGGAAAAGGGGGACAGCCGCTTCGGCCGCCCCCTGCCGAAGTCGCTCGCGCGGGCTCAGCGCGAGGCCTTGTAGAGCTTCTGGGCAATCTCGAACATTTCCTCCGGCGCGTAGTCCGGGGTGAAGGCCGAGGGAACGCCGGTGAGGTCGTGGATCTTGGCCCCGTCCGGGTGGCCGTCGATCACCTCAAGCTCGCCCTGCGGGTCGCCGGGGAGCGCCATCTCGCCATTGCCCCAGATGCCCGCCATCTCCTTGTAGTCGTTCGGGCTGAACGTGTAGAGCCGCCGGTGCGAACCCTCGTCCAGATATTTCTGGCACTCGGGAATCCTGTCGAGCGGGATGTTGGGCGTGGGCAGGAACTTGTCGAGATCCACGCCGGTGATCTTCTTGAGCGCCAGCGCATAGGCGTGGGCGTGAACCGAGCCGCGCACCAGCAGATAGCCGCACACCTCGCGCCCCGTGGGATCGGTGAGGCTTTCATAGACGCGCAGCTTGTGCAGCCGGGCGCCGCATTCGAGGTGGAAGTTGTGCAGGAGATCGACCACGACATTGCCCGTGGTGGTGACGAAGTCGTTGTTCCAGGAGGCGCCGTTGGAGTTCACCGGCATGGCGCCGCCGCCGGCGGAGAAGAAGGCGCCCGCGAGCCTCGCCTCCGCCATGTCGGCGAAGGGTGCGCCGGAGATGTCGCCGCCGTCGCCCGTGTCGCCATCGGGCTTGTCCGGGCCGTTGGCCAGCATCGCCACGCCGTTCGAGACAAGCTCGACATGGCCGAGCTCCTCGGCCGTGATGGCCGCCACGAGGCTGTAGAAGGGTTTCAGCTTGGTCTTGGAGCGGAAGTTGAAGCTCTGGAACATGTAGTTGCCGAGCGTGGACATCTCTCCATACTTCCCGCCGAGCAGTTCCTGAAGAGCGGCGGCGGCGTTGGGATCGGCGCGGGTGGGCGCCGGCAGTTCGACTTGCAGCTTATCGACGCGCATGAACATGGGGTCGGTCCTTTCCAACGGGTGGACAGGAGCAACGACGCGTACGGGATGGCGTTCCGCCCCTTGGTTAACAGAGTTCGCGTGCCGCGACCGGATAAGCCCTCATATGCCCGAGCCGGCGTCCTCCTGCGCGTCCTCGGGGCGCATCGGCTCGGGCCATGAGGCGGCGAGCGGCGAGGGCAGGGGCATCCATCCCATCAGCTCGGCCTCTGCATAGAGGATGACGCAGTCGGCGCTGGAATCGGCGGCGCGCCAGCCTTCCCCGGCCCGGCTGGTGCCACGGGCCCAATAGGCCGTATCGACGGTGGCCGGGCCTTGCTCCGTGGCGCGCAGCGTGACCAGAATGCGGGTGCCGTCGCGCGGGGCGCTGGCGAGGTCGCGCCACTGGAACGTCTCCGGCGGTGTCATGGGATCGCCTCCTGTTGCGCGCCGACGGAACGCCGACGACCTTTCGCGTTCCATCGGGCGGCCTTTCCCCGTAGATGGCAAGCCAGCACGGGGAACCCCTCGCCGCTGAGCGGCTTTTGGACCGCAAACAGGAGAGACCGAACGATGACCGATGTCGAACTGGACGAGATCAACGAGAAGATTTCAAGCCTCTTCGAGGGCAAGACGCTCGAGGACGTTTCCACCGTGCTCAAGATCCAGCTCGCCATGCTCGTGACCCAGGGCTCGGAGAATGCCGAGGAGGCGGGCGACTTCCTCGCCGACATCGCCGACGAGGTCGAGGAGATGATCGAGAGCTTCGATTTCGCGAATGCGGGCGGCGAGGAAAGCTGAACGCGGGCTTCAGCGCAGTCCGATTCCAAGGGCGCGGCCTCCGCATCGGGCCGCGCCCTTTCTTTACCCTTCGGCGGAGGGGGCCGCCTTTGCCCTCGGGCAAGGGCCGGGGGACGACATCGCTTTTAAGCGAGACTTCACGTCTCGGCGATAAGCCCCGCCGGATCGTGGGGGAGTTGAGTGCATGCCATTCGTTCAGATCGACGATATCGGGGTTCCGGCCTTTGTCCTCGCGGTCGGCACGGACGGGTTCCGTTTCCTGGGCATCAATGCCGCCTATGAGGGCCTGTCGGGCCTGTCCAACGCCGAGGTCGCCGGCCGCCCATTGCGCGAGTGCCTGTCGGCCCGCGCCGCCGAGATGCTGCACAGGCGCTACAGCGACTGCGTGGCGACGGGTGTGTTCAAGGATTACGAGGAGAGGCTTTCGCTGCCCTGCGGCCGCCGCTGGTTCCACACGCTGCTGAACCCGGTGCGCGATCCGCAAAGCGGGCGGGTGTACAAGCTGGTGGGCATCGCGATCGACATCACCGAGCGCAAGAGGCTGGAGCGCGAGCTGGAGAAGGCCGCGCTGACGGACGACCTGACGGGCCTGGCCAACCGCCGGGGCTTCGTCGTCTGCGCCGAGGATGCGCAGGACGCGGCCGAGGACGAGCAGGCGCGCCTCGGTCTGATCGTGGTCGATCTCGACGGCTTCAAGGCCATCAACGACCGCCACGGCCATCTGGTGGGGGATGAGGTGCTGAAGCAGGTCGCCCGGCGGATGCGCGCGGCCCTGCCGGAAGCCGAGGTGGTGGCGCGGCTGGGCGGCGACGAATTCGTCGCGCTGGTGCGCGTCGAGGGCGAGGAGCACCTTGGCGAGCGGGCGGCGACCCTCGGTGAGCGCCTGTGCGCGCCGCTCGTTCTGGAGGGGTATCCGGCGCTGGACATGGGTGCCAGCGTCGGGGCGGCGCTCTGGGCGCCGGGTGCAACGCTTTCGGGCGTCATGGCGTTTGCCGACTCACGCATGTATGCAGCCAAGGGGCACAGGCGCCGCGCGGCGTGAGGCGCCCGGTTCGGGGAAGGGCCAGACGATATGAGCGCTGGGAGCGAGGATCCGGCCCCGGCCACGGCGTCGCCGCAGGACGCCGCGCGTGAACGGCTGGCCTTGCGCCTTCGCGCCGTGGCGCAGGGCGACCGCGTGGCGCTGCGCGACGTCTATGACCTGACGAGTGCGAAGCTTTTCGGCATCTGCCTGCGTATCTTGCCGGACAGGCAAGAGGCCGAGGACGTGTTGCAGGACGTGTATCTGACGGTGTGGCGCAAGGCGGAAGCCTTCGATCCCGCGCGGGCCAGCCCGGTGACGTGGCTGGCGACGATCGCCCGCAACCGCGCCATCGACCGCCGCCGCTCCCTGGCCGGGCGCCACCCGCCGGCCGCGTTCGAGGCCGCGCTCGACGTGCCGGACGATGATGAGGGGGCGCTGGCCGGGCTCGAGCGCGCCGAGGACGCGCACCGCCTGCGCGCCTGCCTGGAAGAACTCGACGGGCGGACGCGAGGCGCCATCGCGCGGGCGTTCTTCGCCGGACTGACCTACCAGGAACTCGCGCGCGAGCGCGCCATGCCGCTCGGGACGGTCAAAAGCCTCATCCGGCGCGGCCTCATCCGCCTGAGAGGGTGCCTGGAAGCATGATCGCGAGCGGCATGGACCCCGAACGGGACGAGGATTTCCTGGCGCCCGAATACGTGCTGGGAACGCTGGACGCGGCCGGGCGCGAGCGCGCGCGTCGAAGGCTCGCGGGCGATCCCGCCTTCGCTTCGGAGGTCGAGGCGTGGGCGCGGCATCTGGCGCCCATGGCCTCGGCGGTGGAGCCCGTTTCCCCGCCGGCCGCCGTCTGGCGCCGCATCGAGGCCGCCCTGCCGCAGGCCTCGTCCCTGCGCGATGCGCCGCGCGCGCTGGTGGACGCGATCTGGCGGCGTCTGGCCATCGGCTCCATGGCACTGGCCGCCGCGAGCCTTGCCGCGCTGGCCTTCGTGGCATGGCAGCCGAGCCGGCAGGCCGGGCCCGTGGGAGGGGTGGAAATGAGCACGGCGATCATGGACGAGGACGGCGCCGCGCTCGTCGCCGCGCTGGTGGATGCGGCGGACGGCTCGATCACGCTCGTTCCCATGGCCCTGCCGGATGCGGACGGGCACACGAGCCAATTGTGGCTCGTCCCCGGCGAGGGGCCGCCGCGCTCCCTCGGCCTCGTGGACCGAACACGCCCCACGCGCCTCGCGCTGCCGGCGGACCTCTCCGAAGGGATGATGAGCGAGGGGGCCGTGCTGGCCGTCTCGCTGGAGCCGGCCGGCGGCTCGCCGACGGGCCAGCCCACCGGGCCGGTGCTCGGCCACGGATCGCTGGGAAGCCTCTGACGGCGCATCGGGCGCCGTTTTCATACACGCCGTCGCAAGCCTTTGGAGGCCGGAAATCCGGCCTCGCGAGATTGTGCGGCGCAATACTCGCGTGGCGTGTCCTTCTCGTTCTCTGCTCCTCCTCGCGCCTGGTCGCGGCCGCTGCCCGGAGGCAAGCTAAGTCATTGCAGAAGGGTCTTAACACGCGGCTGAAAGGGGCGTAGACTGCTTTATATGGTATGCGTGCATTTTGCACGTTTGAGTTGCGGTTCGGCTTGGTGGTGGCATTGACTTAACTGTGTCGCCGGAAGTGGAACGAAGGGACTGAACCGCGCTTGCTCCGTTCAATCCCGCGCGGTTTGCTTTTCCGGGACGACCGGTCACGAGGTGTGAATGGCTGCGGCCGAGAAGAACGAACTGCGTCGTCTTCGCAGCTTGCAGGATTCCGGCCTTCTGGAAGGCGGGAACCTTCCGGAGATGTCGGACCTCTGCGAGATCGTGCGCGAGATGTTCGCCGTGCAGTCCGTTTACGTCTCGGCGGTGGACAGGGACGATCTGTGGTTCGTGGGTCGAAGCGGGCTGGATCTGGAGCGCATCCCCCGCGCGCAGTCGCTCTGCCAGTACGCGATCCGGTTCGACGAGGCGCTGGTGGTTCCCGATGCCCGGCACGATCCGCGATTCAGGGATCTCATGTGGGTGCGCGAGGGGGTCGTCCGGTTCTACGCGGCCGTGCCGCTGGCCATCGAGGCGGGGCTCAATCTCGGCAGCCTGTGCATAGTCGATTCCGAGCCCCGCCGTTTCGATGCGACGGATACGGCCAGGCTACGGCGTTTCGCGGCCATCGCGCAGGGGCTGATGCGGGCGAGGGCGTCCGCCCTGGCGGTGCGCCGGCGAAGCCAGGAGCTGGAGAGCCGCAATGTGACGGTTCTCAAGCAGGCGGAAGACATATGGCGCACCGGCCGCGTGCTCAAGCAGGTGGGGCGGCTGGCCCAACTCGGCCTGTGGGAGTGGAACCCGGCGGAAGGCCGGCTGTCGCTTTCGACGGAAATCCACCGCCTGACGGGCATCGAGGAAGCAGGCCCGCTGACGGCCTCGGAGGGCCTGTCCATCTTCGGCCCGGCCGATGCGCTGGCGCTTCGCAAGGCCCTCAGCCGCGCAGTCCGCAAGCGGCGGCCGCTGGACCTGCGCGTTTCCTATCGCACCAGGGACGGCCATGTGCGACGCGCCCACATTCTGGGCGAAAGCTCCAGCGCGGGCGCCCAGCCCGAACGCGTCTTCGGCACCTTTCACGATATCACGCACCAGCATGAGACGGCCCTGCGCCTCATGCACATTTCCAAGCACGACCAGCTCACCGGGCTGGCGAACCGCACCTTCTTTGCCGACCGGCTCGAACAGGCGGTGGGCGAGGCGAAGCGGCGCGGCGGGATGGGGGCGCTGCTGCTGCTGGATCTGGAGGACCTTCAGGTCATCAACGACAGCCAGGGCCATGAGGCGGGCAACGCGGCGCTGGTCGAGGTGGCACGCCGGGTTGCCGGCTTTCTCGGACCGGAGGATGTCTTCGGGCGCGTGGGCGGGGACGAGTTCGGCATCTTCTTCACGCGGGTGAAGTCCCAGTCGGAGGCGGCCAAGCGCGCGTCCCGCCTCATGGAGGCGCTGGCCGACGATGTGAAGATGCAAGGCCAGAGCGTGCCCCTGCGGTGCAGCCTCGGTATCTCGATCTTCCCCTCGCATGGAGGGGACGGGCGAGCCCTCATGCAGAATGCCGACATCGCCCTGCAACGCGCCAAGGGCGACGGCGGCGGGGCCGTTCTCTTCGCCCAGACGATGCGCGAGGCGTTCGATACGCGCATCCGCCAGATCGCCCAGTTCCGCGCGGCGCTGCGCGCCGAGGCGGTGGAGGCATTCTACCAGCCGCAAATGGACGCGGCCACGGGCGCCCTGAACGGCTTCGAGGCGCTGGCGCGATGGCACAAGCCGGACGGGCGCCTGGCGACGGCGGGAGAGTTCCAGGCCGCGCTGTGCGACCAGCGCGCCGCCATCGCGCTGGGCGAGAGGATGATCGCTTGCGTCAGCAGCGATCTTCGCCGCCTTCTCGACGCCGGGATGCACCCGCCGCGCATCTCGCTGAACGTGACCGGGTTCGAGTTCTGGAAGGGCGATTACCCGGACAAGATCGCCGAGGCGTTCGACCGGCGCGGGGTGCCGCTCGACCTGCTGGGGCTGGAGGTGACGGAATCGGTGTTCCTCGACCGGCCGGGCGCGACGGTGGGCGAGCAGCTCTCGCGCCTGCGCGCGCTCGGCATCACCATCTCGCTGGACGATTTCGGCACCGGCTACGCCTCGCTCACCCATCTGAAGAGCTACGCGATCGACACGATCAAGATCGACCGCTCCTTCATCCGCGATCTCTGCGGCTGCGGGGAGGACGAGGCGATCGTGGGCACGCTCATCACGCTGTCGCGCTCGCTGGGCATCCGCACCGTGGCGGAGGGCGTGGAGACGTGCGAGCAGGCCGAGCGCCTGCGGCGGCTCGGCTGCGACTCCTTCCAGGGCTTCCTGTTCGGCCGCGCCATCCCGTTCGACGAGGCGGCGGCGCTGCTTCGCCGCCCCGTCGCGGCGATGCAATAGCGGGCGTCTGACGAGAACGGCGTTCTGCCGGGCGCTCTACGCGGCGGCGACGCCGATCTTCTCCAGCGCCTCGCGCAGCGCGGAGACGATGAAGTCCTGCGTGGCGGCATCCAGATAGGGGTGCATCGGCAGGCTGATGACCTGTTCCCCCAGCTTGTCGGAAACCGGCAGCCGGCCGCCTTCGACCGGGAAGTCGCGATAGGCGGTCTGGCGGTGCAGGGGCTTGGGATAGTAGATCGCGGTGGGCACGCCCCGCGCCTTCAATTCGCCCGCCAGCGCATCGCGCCGCCCGCCATCGACGAGGACGGTGTATTGCGCGAAGGTGGAGACCACGCCGGTGGGCAGGGCCTGCGGCACGGCAAGGCCGGAGAGAAGCCGGCCGTAGCGGGCGGCGATCCGCCCCCGCGCCTCGATCTCCCCGGCGAAGATGTCGAGCTTTTCCAGAAGAATGGCGGCCTGCATCGTATCGATGCGCCCGTTCATGCCGATGCGCACATTGTCGTACTTGTCCGCGCCCTGGCCGTGGATGCGCAGCGAGGCCATGACGGCGTGAAGCGCCCCGTCATGCGTCTGCACCGCGCCGCCGTCGCCGTAGCAGCCGAGCGGCTTGGCGGGGAAGAAGCTGGTGCACACGACATCGGCCCACACGCCGCTCTGCTGCCCGTCCAGCGTGGAGCCGTAGCCCTGCGCGGCGTCGGAGATGAGCTTGAGGCCGTGCGCGTCGCAGGTCCGGCGGATGGACGGATAGTCGGCGATCTGGCCGAAGAGGTCGACCGCGATGACCGCGCGCGGCACGAGCCGGCCCTCGCGCTTCACCGCCTCCACGGCACGGGCGAGGCCGGCCGCGTCCATGTTGAACGTATCGGGCAGGACGTCCACGAAGACGGGCGTGGCGCCGAGGAAGGCGACGACCTCGGCCGTGGCGGCGAAGGTGAAGCTCGGGCAGAAGACCGCATCGCCGGGGCCGACGCCCCAGGCCATGAGCGGCAGCAGGAGGGCATCCGTGCCGGAGGAGCAGGCCAGCGTGTGCGGCAGGCCGGCGAAGGCGCCGAGGCGCTCTTCCAGCTCGGCGATCTCCGGGCCCATGATGTAGGCGCCATGGTCCAGAACGCGCTTGAGCCTCGCCTCCACGCGCTCGCGGATCACCGCCTGCTGGGCGGCCAGGTCGATGAAGGCGATCGGTGACTGAGACATGGGCGGCGCGTCCTCGAGGATCGAAACGATGTTCCCGAGGCAATAAACAGGGCAAGGAGGCGATACAACGGCCTGTGCGGCCCTGCCCCGATCAGCTTTGGAAACCGCCTGAAATCTGGCGTGTCAGGGCGCGCCGAGAAGGAGCTGGCCGCGTTTCTCGCGGCGCAGGAAGCGCACGCTCATGGACGCGGCGGCGGCGAGCAGCCCGATGCCAAGCCCGAGCCAGACCCCGACCGCGCCCAGCCCCAGCGGGAAGGCGAGGAGCCAGGCGGCGGGCATGCCGATGAGCCAGTAGCTGACGACGGCCAGGATCATGGGCACGCGCGTGTCCTTCAGCCCGCGCAGGATGCCGCTGGCGAGCGCCTGGAGCGTGTCGAAGAACTGGAAGCCGGCGGCCACGGCCAGCAGCGGCACCGCATAGGCCAGCACCGCGGCGGCATCGGGCGTGCTGCGGTCGAGATAGGCGCCCACCAGTGCCTGCGGGATGAGGACGAAGAGGAGCGCGGCGAACAGGGCGACGCCCGCCCCGACCAGAACGGCGGTGCGCGCCGCGCGGCCGATGCCGACCTCGTCGTGCCGCCCATAGGCGAGCCCGACGCGCACGGTGGCCGCGCTGGCGAGGCCGAGCGGAACCATGAAGGCGATGGACGCCAGTTGCAGCGCGATACCGTGGGCGGCCAGCTCCACCGTGCCGATCCAGCCGATCATGATGGAGGAGGCGGCGAAGAGCCCGACCTCGGCGACGATGGTGGCGCCGATGGGCCAGCCGAGGCGGATCACGTCGAAGAAGCCCGGCCAGTCCGGCCGCCAGAAGCGCACGAAGATCTCGTAGGGGGCCAGTGCGCCGCGCGCCGAGTCGATCGCCAGCAAGAGCGTCATGAACAGCATGGTGGAGAGGCCCGCCACCCCCGCGCCCACGATGCCGAGGGCCGGCGCGCCGAGCCGGCCGAAGATGAAGGCGTAGGCGACGAGCAGGTTGAACAGCGAGCCGAGGATGGTGACGATCAGCACCACCTGCGGCCGCTCCAGCGCGCTCAGGAAGCTGCGCAGCACCATGACGGCCAGCGCCGGGAACATCGACCATTGAAGGACGCGCATGTACTGGCGGCACAGATCCGCGACAACGGGGTCCTGGCCCAGGGCCAGCATGATCGCCTCGGTCTGCCACATGAGCGGCATCACCGCCGCGCTGTAGAGGCCGCAGACCCACAGGCCCATGCGCACGGAGCGGCGCACGGATACGATGTCGCCCTGTCCCGCCGCGCTGGCGGCCATCGGCATCACCGCGATGGCGAAGCCCGAGCCGAGCATCCAGACGAGATGAAAGAACTGCGTGGTGAGAACGGCGGCGGCCAGCTCCGTGGTGCCCAGCCGCCCGACCAGAACGGTGTCCGCCACGTTGATCGACATCTGCGCGAGCTGCGCCCCGGCCAGCGGCAGGCCGAGCAAGAGCGTGCCGCGCACATGCGCGCCCCACGAATTGCCGATGCCGATGCCTTTAGCGGGTGCCGCGCTGCTGCTCATGGCCTGCCTCGAAAAGCGACGTCCTGATGCACGGGTGTGCAAAACTCCCGCGCCGGGCGCCGCCGGTGGTTAGGCCTGGCCGACCGGGTTGTAAACCCGGCGCCCTTCTGTCCGCCGGGTCTGTCGGTTACAAGGAGCACGGCAGGAGGGCGCAATGGCGGTTTGGGCGATCGGCTTGATGACGGGAACGGTGCTCGACGGCAATGTCGACATCGCCATGGTCCGCACCGACGGGGAGACGATCCATGAGTTCGGGCCCTCCGCGCTCAGCCCCTATCCCGGCGAGGTGCGCCCGCTTCTGGCAGAGGCGCTGGAGGCGGCCGCGAGATGGGGCTTCTCGGGCGAGGAGCCGGCGATCTTCGCCGAGGCCGAGCAGGCCCTGACGCGGGCGCAGGGTGAGGCCGTGCTGGCGTTCCTCGAATCGCACGGCATCGCGCCGCGCGAGGTGGCGGTGGTCGGCTTTCATGGGCAGACCGTGCTTCACCGGGCCCGTACGGCCGAGCGCAAGGGGGCCACGCGCCAGCTTGGAGACGGCCATGCCATGGCGCGCCAGCTCGGCATCGACGTGGCGTTCGACTTCCGCTCCGCCGACGTGCTGGCGGGCGGGCAGGGCGCGCCGCTGGCGCCCATCTACCACCGCGCGCTCCTGAAACGCATCGGCGCGGGACCGGAAACGGCGATCCTCAATCTCGGCGGGGTCGCCAACATCACGCTCGTCGACGCGCAGGACGGGATGCATGCCTTCGACACCGGCCCGGCCAACGCGCCCCTGAACGACTGGGTGAGAAGCCATACCGGCGAGGAAATGGACCGGGACGGGCGGACCGCCGCGCGGGGCAGGGCCGACGAGGCGCGGCTGGCGCGGCTTCTGGAGCACCCCTATCTAAGCGCTCCCTATCCCAAATCGCTCGACCGCAACGACTTCACAGCCGCGATGGCGCAAGGGCTCTCGCTGGAGGACGGGGCGGCGACGCTGACGGCGTTCACGGCCGGAGCCGTCGCGCGGGCGCTCGACATCCTGCCTGCGCGCCCGGAGCGGCTGGTGGTGTGCGGCGGCGGGCGGCGCAACCCCACGCTGATGGCCGAGCTTGCCCGCCGCTGCGGCGTGGAGGTGGTGGACGCCGACGCGCTGGGCTTGCGGGGCGACGCGGTGGAGGCGGAGTGCTTCGCGCTGCTCGCCGTGCGCGCGCTGGCCGCCATGCCGATCTCGTTTCCCGGCACGACGGGCGTGCCGGCCCCTGCCACCGGCGGGCGCATCGCCCGCGCCTGAAAAATATCGTTGGGCGGGCGACGATGATTTATCGCGCCCGGCCATTGCCGAGGGGGGCGCCCCGCCCTTGATGGCTTCCTAGTTTGGAAGACTTATAAAAGGGGCGGCTTCGATGAAGTTGACCATCAACGGCACGGAATACAGCCTGGAGGCCGATATCCGCACCTCGCTGCTCGATATTTTGCGCGACCATCTGGCGCTGACGGGCACGAAGAAGGGCTGCGACCACGGCCAGTGCGGCGCCTGCACGGTGCTGGTGAACGGGCGGCGCATCAATTCCTGCCTGACGCTGGCCGTGATGCACGAGGGCGACGAGATCACCACCATCGAGGGGCTCGGCAAGCCCGGCGACCTGCACCCGATGCAGGAGAGCTTCCTCTCCCATGACGGGTTCCAGTGCGGCTATTGCACGCCCGGACAGATCGTCTCGGCCGTGGGAATGCTGGACGAGGTGGAGAAGGGCTGGCCGAGCCACGTGACGCAGGACGTGGCGAACGGCGCCTCGCTTTCGGATGCGGAAATCTCCGAGCGCATGAGCGGCAATCTGTGCCGCTGCTCGGCCTATCCGAACATCGTCGACGCGATCCGCGCCGTCGGCGCGAAGAGCTGACGGGAGCGGGACGATGAGACAGTTCGAATATTCCCGTGCGTCCGACACGGGCGAAGCAACGCGGGCCGCCGCGACGGCGGGGGCCCGGTTCATCGCCGGGGGAACCAACCTGCTCGACCTGATGAAGCTTCAGGTGGAGACGCCGCAGAAGCTGGTGGACATCTCGCGCCTGCCGCTGACCGAGGTGGAGGAGGTTGAGGGTGGCCTGCGCATCGGCGCGCTGGTGCCAAATTCCGACCTTGCCGCCCACCCCGCCATCCGGCGCGATTACCAGGTGCTTTCCCGCGCGCTGCTGGCCGGGGCCTCCGGGCAGCTCCGCAACAAGGCGACGACGGGCGGCAACCTCCTGCAACGCACCCGCTGCGGCTATTTCTACGAGACCTCCTCGGCCTGCAACAAGCGCGAGCCGGGCTCGGGCTGCGACGGCATCGGTGGGTTCAACCGCATCCTTGCGATTCTGGGCACGAGCGAGCACTGCATCGCCACCCATCCCTCGGACATGGCAGTGGCCATGCGGGCGCTCGAGGCGCAGGTGGAGACGCTGAAGAGCGATGGTTCGACACGGCAGATCGGGCTCGGCGAGTTCTACCGCCTGCCGGGCGACACGCCGCACCTGGAAACCGTGCTGGAGGGCGGCGAGCTGATCACCGGCATCCGCCTTCCCGCGCCGCCGGGCGGCCGGCATGTCTACCGCAAGGTGCGCGACCGCGCCTCCTACGCCTTCGCGCTCGTCTCCGTGGCGGCCGTCGTCTCCATGGAGGGCGGGGCGATGCGGCGCGTGCGGCTGGCCTTCGGCGGGCTGGGCACGATGCCGTGGCGCGACGAGGGCGTGGAGCGGCTTCTGGAAGGCGAGGTGCCCTCGCGCGCGCTGTTCGAGGACGCCGCCGACGCGCTTCTCTCAGGCGCGCGGGGCTACGGCGAAAACGACTTCAAGCTCGACCTCGCCCGCCGCACCCTCGCGGCTGTCCTGGGCGAGGCGACACGGGGAGAGGCGCAATGAGCCAGAAGACGTTCCAGCTCGACGAGCCCATCGGCGAAACGCGCCTCGACCGGCACGTGCAGGACGTGATCGGCAAGGGGCTTCCGCGTTTCGAGGGCGCGCTGAAAGTAAGCGGACGCGCGCCCTATGCCTATGAGAACCTGCACGGGGCCGATGTCGCCTATGGCTTCCTCGTCACCTCCACCATCGGCTCCGGCAAGATCCTGTCCATCGACGCCGAGGCCGCCAGGGCCGCGCCGGGCGTGCTGCATGTGGTGCTGGACAAGCGGGCGGTGCGCGCCTCGGCGGATGCCAGCGACCCCTATCCGGCGCAGGTGAACGGCGAGATCACCCATTACGGCCAGCCGCTCTGCCTCGTGGTGGCCGAAAGCTTCGAGGCCGCGCGCGACGCGGCGCGGCTCGTGAAGGTGGATGTGGAGTATCGCGAAGGCGCCTACGATCTGGAGGCGAACCGCCACAAGGCCTATGACCCCGGCGACGACATGGGCGAGATGCGCAAGGGCGAGTTCGAGAAGGCCTTCGCCGAGGCGGAGGTCACGTTCGACGCGACCTATACGACGCCGAGCCAGAGCCATTCGGCGATGGAGCCCCATGCCTGCGTGGCGCACTGGACCGGCGACGAGCTGACGCTGCACGGCTGCTACCAGCTCATCGCCAAGAATGTCGGGCAGCTCGCCAAGGCGCTGAATGTCTCGGCCTCCAAGGTGCATATCAAGGCGCCCTATATCGGCGGCGGGTTCGGCGGCAAGCTCGGCATCGGCCCGGAGGCGGTCTACGCCTCCATCGCGGCCAAGGAGCTGGGCCGGCCGGTGAAGGTCGCGCTGACGCGCCAGCAGGTCTACCAGGCCACCAACCGCCGCTCCGACACGATCCAGCGCATCCGTCTCGGCGCCACGAAGGACGGGCGGATCACGGCCATCGCGCACGACACGATCGGCTCGAACTCGCCGGGCGACGATTTCATCGAGCCGGCGGGCATTTCCACCGTCTTCCTCTATGAGGGCGACAACCGGCTGATCACCCACCGGAAGGTCGATCTGGACCTGTTGCTCTCCGCCTCCATGCGCGCGCCGGGCGAGGCGGTGGGGATGCTTTCGCTGGAGAACGCTATGGACGAGATGGCCGAGAAGCTCGGCCTCGACCCCATCGAGTTCCGCAAGCGGAACGAGCCGCGAAAGGACCCGCAGCAGGGGCTGCCCTTCTCCTCGCGAATGCTGCTCGAATGCATGGACGAGGGCGCGCGGCGCTTCGGCTGGGCCGACAGGCCGAAGAGGCCGGGCGAGCGGCGCGAGGGTGAATGGCTGATCGGCTACGGCATGTCCGCCGCCTCGCGCAAGAACCTGTTGCAGCAGTCCTCGGCCAAGGTGACGCTGAACGCGGACGGCAGCGTCGGCGTCGAGACCGACATGACCGATATCGGCACGGGCACCTACACGATCCTCCAGCAGATCGCGGCCGAGATGCTGGGCCTGCCAGTGGAGAAGGTGGCGGTGAAGCTCGGCGATTCGGCCTCTCCGCAGGCGGCGGGATCGGGCGGCTCCTGGGGGGCGAACTCTTCCGGCTCCTCGGTTTACGTCGCGTGCCAGGGGATCGTGGAAAAGATCGCCGGGAAGCTCGGCGTTTCGTTGGACGACCTGACGCTGAAGGACGGCACCGCCATCGCCGGCAACCGGCAGACGGCGCTGGCCGAGCTGTTGAAGGGTGAGCCGATCGAGGTGACGGGCACTTTCAAGCCGGGCAAGGCCTTCAAGGAAACGCACCAGGCCAGCTACGGCGCGCATTTCTGCGAGGTCGCGGTCAATTCCGTGACGGGCGAGACGCGCGTGCGCCGGCTGCTGACGGTGGGGGCGGCGGGCCGCATCCTGAACGAGAAGACCGCGCGCTCGCAGTGCTATGGCGGACAGATCTTCGGTATCGGCGCGGCGCTGACCGAGGAGCTGGTGGTCGATCCGCGCTCGGGCCTGTTCGTGAACCACGACCTTGCCGAATACCACGTGCCGGTGAACGCCGACGTGCCGCAGCTCGAGGTGGTGCTTCTGGAGGAGCGCGACCGCTACGCCAGCCCGCTGGCGGGCAAGGGCATCGGCGAGCTGGCCATCTCGGGTGTGGGGGCGGCGGTGACGAATGCCATCTACAACGCCTGCGGCGTGCGCGTGCGGGACTACCCCATGACGCTGGACAAGGTGCTGAAGGGTATGCCGCGCGAGGCCTTCGCGGAAGCTGCCGAATAGCACCGGGCAACGGGGCCATGCACAAGGCGCCGGGAGCGATCCCGGCGCCTCTTTTCGTTCGGCTTGCGCGTGCCGGGCGATTGCACGGGGGCGCGGGCTCGGCCTATCGTTCAGCGTATGACGGCCCATGACACGGAATCGACGCCCCGCGCGCAGAACGGCCTTGGCGGCGTGCCGCGCCTTCGCCTCGTCTTCGGCCCGCAGGCCATTATCGGACCGGGGCGGGCGGAGCTTCTGGAACGGGTGGCGCGCACGGGCTCGCTGGCGGCGGCGGGGCGCGAGATGCGCATGAGCTACAAGCGCGCCTGGTCGCTGGTGGAGGAGCTGAACCGCACCTTCGATACGCCGCTGGTTGAGCTTTCGCGCGGCGGGGCGGCGCATGGCGGCGCGGTGCTGACGCCGCTGGGCGCGGAGATCGTCGAGCGCTACCGGCGGATGCAGGCGCTGAGCGAGGCGGCCATCGCGCCCGACCTCAAGGCGCTGGCGGCCCGGCTCGCGCCGCGCGCCGACGGGGCCTGACACGCGGGCCGCGCCGTGGCGCGGTGGCGGCCTCCTTCGCCGGGCCGAACAGGCGCTGCCAGACGCGCCGGGCCGCGATGTGCCGGTTGATGTCGTAGCCGGCCCGGCCGGCGCGCACCTCGCGGGCAAGCCTTCGCAACTCCCTGTCCAGCGCCTCGCGGATGCGGGGCAGAAGGAAGCCGGGCGGTGGCGCGCCCGCCTGCTGCGCGAGAGCGATCTCATCGAGCGTGAAGCCCAGCGCGGCCAGGACGCCGCGTGTCTCGCGGCGGTGATCGCCTTGCGTCTCCGCCGCCTTCAGCGCCGCGACATAGGCGCGCGCCGCGCCCCTCAGCGTGCGCTCCATGCGCTCGATGGCGCTCGCCGACACCATGGTCTCTTCCATTTTTCGTCTCCCGCGATGAGCGAGAAGCATCGCGCCGGCGCAACCGTGAGGGGACAGAATCCGGTTGACCCAATCCGCGAAAACGGTGGAACATAAAGGGAACAACGCTTGCCCGGCGCCCGATAAAAGGAAATATTTCCTATCACGGCCCAGTTTTGGGGGATGCTGGGGCCAGAGCGATGCATGGCAGAGGATCAGGAGATGCACATAGAGCCCCAATTGCGCGGGACGCCTGCGATACGCGAGCGGCGCGGGCCTTCGGCGGTGGTGGACGACTGCCGGATGGCGCAGGCCATCGCGAGCGCCTTCCTGGACGTGGCGGTGGAGCGGATCGCCTCCACGCGGCGCGAGACGGCGCCCGTGGCCACGGCGCGGCATGTGGCCATGTATCTGGCCCATGTCGCGATGGGGCATTGCGTGCCCCTCGTGGGGCAGGCGTTCGGGCGGGACCGCACCAGCGTTTCCTACGCGCTCCACAAGATCGAGGACCGCCGCGACGACGCGGCCTTCGACGCGCTGCTGGCGCGCATGGAGGGGCTGGCCGCTTCCTACAGCGCCCTTGCGCGCGCAAGGGTGCGGCCATGACGCAGGCAGGCTACAATCTCGACGAATCCCCGCTGGCGCGCCTGGCCACACGGCGCGGGCGCGAGGCATCCGCCTTCCTCAGCGAAGCCGAAGCGATGGCCGGGGAGCGGCTGCGGGCGGACTTCACGCGCGCGCAGCTCACGCCGTCGGTTTCCCAGAGCTGGGAATGGAGCCCGCGCGGGCAGGGCGGGCGGAACGGGGCGGGAGACCTCTCCGACTCGGCGCTCGACGCGCGCCGGCGGCTGGACCGAGCGCTGGAGGCGGTGGGGCCGGAACTGTCCGGCCTCCTCCTCGACATCTGCTGCTTCCTCAAGGGTCTGGAAACGGTGGAGCGCGAGCGGCGCTGGCCGGCGCGCTCGGCCAAGCTCGTGCTCAAGATGGGGCTGGCCGGCCTTGCCCGCCATTACGGGTTCGAGCGCCGCGCCGCCCCGGAAGGGCGCATCCGCCGCTGGGGCACGCCTGATTCCAAGCCGCGCGTGCTCTAGCGGCCGTCATGCCCCTTGGCCATGACGGCCGCTAGGCCGCCGCCATGGCCTGTCGGGCCTCTTCCTTGATGCGCGCCACCATGGAGCGCAGGCCGTTGGAGCGCTGCGGGGAGAGGTGGTCCTGAAGGCCGAGGCGCGCGAAGACGGCCTCGGCGTCCGTCTCCACGATCTGCGGGGCGGTGCGGCCGGAAAAGAGGGCGAGCGCGATGGCCACGAGGCCGCGCACGATATGCGCGTCCGACTGGCCGGCGAAGGTGATGTGGGGCGGCGTCTCGCCATCCGCCCGGCTGACGAGCCAGACCTGGCTGGCGCAGCCGCGCACCTTGCTTTCCTCCGTCATCGCCTCGGGCGGCAAGGCGGGAAGCTCCCGGCCCAGCTCGATGAGATAGCGATAGCGGTCTTCCCAGTCGTCGAGAAACTCGAAGTCGCTCTCGATGTCCTCGATGCGTCTCATGCGGGGCCTCATAGCGGCCGCGCCCTTGAGCGGCGGGGCCTGTCGTGCGGCATATAAAGCCCCCGGAGGCGCTTGTCAGGGGCGCGGAGCGGCGGTGGGCACGGCGAGGCGGGCGGGCGCGGGCGGCAAGGGCGCATCCGCGAGCGAGACCGGCGCGGCCTCGGCGGCCCGCGCGGGGGGCGCGCCGAAGGGCGGAAGGCCGGCCGCCTTGCGCACGCGCTCGGCCGCGACGGCGGCGGTCTCCATCGGATCGGGCGAGGCGGCCACGGCGATACGGGGGGCGGGCTGCGCGGCGAGGCTGGCCTGCGGCGCGCCATCCAACGAGGCGAGGATGGAGGGCTCCTCGCGCATCTGGCCCTGCGCGACGCGATAGGCATAGGCGAGCCCGTCGCCGACGCGCGCCGCCACGAAGGAGCCGACCTCCCGACCCGCCGCGCAGGCGGTGGGGGACCGCTCGCAGAAGCCTCTCATGTCGGAAAGCGCCTCCTGAGCGCCGAGGAAGGCGGAAAAATAGTTCACGTCCGGCCGACTTGCCTCCCCGCCGCCCGAGGGGAGGAAGAAGGCGATGAGCGCGAGCCAGAAGCCCATCTTGAGAAGGAAACGCATGCGTCCGGTCCCAGTCCCGGGCGGCCACGCGGCACGCCCTGTTCCCCGGCAATCTGGCGTGCCGCGTGGGAAAAGCGCGTTTCGGGCGCGGCGGCGAATTGATTCAAATTGCGCCGAAAGTCGCCCGGCCGTCGAGCGCTCCCTTCGCTATCCCCCGGTATTTCGGGGCCCGCGATGCGCGGAGGCTTTCGTTAAACATGGAAGAGAATTGTGACGAGGCGCGCCAGATGAGGCCGTTTCGCCTTGGCTTCGTCACGAGCATTAGCCCCGGGTTAACGGGCACTTATGCCTTCCTTAAACGCTTGCGGGCAAGGATCGCCCCAAGAGTTCGGCAGGGCGCTGCGGCGCGCCGGCCACGGGCAAGCGAGACGGTGCGAATGAAGGAAGCGAGGCGCGAGGAGGGAAGGGGCGCGGGCGGGAACCGCGCGCTTGCGCGCGCCGTCGCCCATGCCTTCGACGGCCTCGTCTGCGCCGCCGTCGAGACGCCCGCGGAGCGGCAGGGGCAGGCCAGGGTGCTTGCCGGGCTCGTCGGCTCCGGCCTCGTCTGCGCCGCCCTTTCGCCGCTCGGGGCCTTCTCCGGGGCGGGGCTGGGCACCATCCTCGCGCCGATGGCGGCCGGGGGACTGTTTCTTTCCGGCGCGGCGGCGCTTTCGGCCACCGGCCGCCTCGGGCCGGTTCTGGCCGGCATGTTCGCCACGCTGGGCGGCCTGGGCGGCCTGGGCCTTGCCTCCGGCGGGCCGGCGGCGGTCGCCGGCGGGCTCGCGCTCGGCGCATCTGCCGTGGGGGGCGCGGTTCTGGCCGCACGCCATGCCCGGCGCCGCCGGGCCGAACGTGCGGCGGGCAGCGGCGAGCGCGAGCGCGAGAACGCCAGCCTTCCCGCGCTTCTTTCCGGCCCGCTCCTGCGATTCGACGCGGAGGGGCGGCCGCTGCCGGCCGACGGCAACCACGCGCTGCCGCTCGATCGCATCCACATGCACGACCGGCTCGCCTTCCTCCACGCCTTCGCCGACCTCCGGCGCGGCAGCGAGGCCGCGCGGGCCGAGCTTCGGCTGCTGCCGGGCGAGGAGAGCGAGCAGGTGATCCTCCTGTCGCTCGCCCCGGTGCGCGACGGAGCCGGCGTGCTGACCCACGTGGTGGGAACCGCGCGCGACATCACACAGGAGCGCTGCGCGGAGGCGCGGCTGGAAACGACGCTGAAGGCCGCGCAGGACGCTTCGGAGGCCAAGAGCCGGTTCCTGGCCAATATCAGCCACGAGCTGCGCACGCCGCTCAACGCCATCATCGGCTTCACCGACATTCTGGAGAAGGAATATTTCGGCGGTTTCGAGAGTCCGCGCCAGAAGGAATATGTCGAGTTGATAGGGCGTTCGGGCGAACACCTCCTGCAAGTTGTGAACGGATTGCTCGACATTTCCAAGATCGAGGCCGGACGCTACGAGATCGCGCCCGAGCGCTTCTCCCTGCGGGAGGCGATGGAAAGCGCCGGGGCGATGGTGAAGGCGGAGGCCGAGCGAAAGGGCCTGATGCTCATCCTGCAGGAACCCGACAAGGGGGCCGAAATCCATGCGGACCCGCGCGCCTTCCACCAGATTCTCCTGAACCTGTTGTCCAATGCGGTGAAGTTCACCGAGGAGGGCAGCGTGCGGCTTTCGGCGCGGATCGAAGGGGGCAGGCAGTTGGTGGTGGTAGAGGATACCGGCATCGGCATCGCGCAGGCCGACCTGACGCGCATCGCAGAACCGTTCGTGCAGCTCGGCCGGGACCGTCCGGGCGCGCAGCCCGGCACCGGGCTCGGCCTGTCGCTGGTGAAGGGGCTCTGCGAGCTTCACGGCGGCCGGCTCACGATCGAGAGCCGCCCCGGAATCGGCACCACCGCCAGCGTCTCCATCCCCATCGATTGCGCCGACGCCTCTCCCGGTGTCCCCGAAAAGATCGTAAGCTTGACCGATGCCCGCAAGAAGAACCACATCCAAGCGCCAGCCCCAGCCGACCGTCGCACAGCGTAGCCTCGCCGTCGCGGGCGGGGCGCTGGGCGCACTCGGCGGTATCGTCGCGGCGGCGGGCCTGGGCGTCGTCTCGCTCGTGGCGGCCCGACCGCTCGCCTTCCTCGGCTCGGCGGCGTTCCTGACGCTGAGCGGCGTCGTGGCCTCCAACGCCCTGTTCGGGCAGGGGGGCGCACACCCGCAGCCGATGCTGGCGACGCGCGCGGTGGAGCTGGTGAACACGGCCGGCGCCGCGCCGGCGGCGGTGGAGCCGTGGCGCCCCGTCAACGACCCGCGCATCATGACCGTGCCGCTGGTGCGCGACGTGCAGGTGCTGCTGGCGGAGGCCGGCTATTACCAGGCTGAGATCGACGGGCGGCCGGGGCAGGCCACCGACCGGGCCATCCGCGCCTTCCAGGCCGAGCGGGGCCTGCGCGTGGACGGCATGGCGACACCGCTTCTGCTGACGCAGATCCGGCAGATGACCACCGATGCGCCGAGCCCCCAGACGCGGCCGGACGGCGAGCAATATGCCAGCCTCGAAGAACTGATGAGCGACGTGACGACGGGCGGAATCGCGCCCGGCGCCGGCAGCGACCGCGAACTGGTGCGGCGCATCCAGACCGCGCTGAACGAGACCGCCGTGGCCGAGCTGAAGGCGGACGGCATCATGGGCGCGCAGACGCGCGCGGCGATCCGCGCCTTCCAGGAGCTGGAGGGCATGGAGGTGACGGGCGAGCCTTCGCCCGAGCTGCTGACGCGGCTTTCGGAGCTGACCGCTGGCAACTGACCGGAGGGGCCTTCCATGCGTGTGACGAGCGAGTTCTTCGTCGCCGCGCTGGTGCGCCGCGTCTTCGCCGATGGCGGGTTCGCCGCCGTGGAGCGACGGGGCGCCGAGGCGGCCGGGGCGATCTTCGTGGTGCAGCGCCAGCGGGACGGCTCGATCGCCCTGTTCGGCCCGGCCGTGCAGACGATGGCGGGCGAGGACGGCCGACGCTTCATGCGCGAGGCGGCGGGAGACGAGGAGGCGATGCGCTTTCGGTTCGAGCGCGAGGCCCGATTCGATCCCGATTTCTGGGTGGTGGAAGTGGAGACCGCCGAGCCCGAGCGCTACCTCGATCTCGCTGCGGAGGAGTAGCGCCGTTTGCGGCCGGCTTGGGGGGCGTTCGTCTACGCTTATGCGTGGGCGCTTGCCTGAGTGGGCGGGAGCGGGACGGGCGGGGCCACGCGCCGTCGTTCTTCGACACGCTCAGGATGAGGGCTACCGGTCGGCCGAGCGGTAGGGCCCTGACACTGCGCTTGCGAAAGGGGTTCGATCCCAATCCGTTTCGCATCGACGACGCGCGTGACCAGGCTGCCGGCGGGTGGCGGGGGTCCACAAGGCTCGCTGACGTCGGACGCGCATTCGCTCCATGCGCATGGCTTCAGCGCGATTCATGGAGGTTCTGGCGCCTGCAAACGGGCCTGACCGGAGCCTGGATGGCCCGCCGGTCCTGCCCGCGCGTTTTGCTGCTGGCTAGGAGCCCTGGCCCCGGTTCTTTTCGGCGGGGCGGGTCTTGCGGCGGCCGAATTGCGGGGGCTGCGCCTCGCTGCGCGTGGCGGTGGCGCGCGTGGAGCCAGCCTTGCGGGCGAGGCGCTTGACGGCATCCAGCCGGGAGCGTGATTCGGAAAGGCCGAGGCCGGCATAGGCCTGCCTCATCCTCTCGAACGCGCCGACATCGAGGCCGATGCCCGGCTTCATCATCATCAATATGCCGAGTGCATCGGCTGCGCCGATGTCGAGCGCGCGCAGCGCCACGGCCAACTCGCGCCCCTGCGCATCCGCCTCGATCCGGGCGCATTGGTCGAGCGAGAGGCCGAGCAGTTCCTGAAGCGTGGCGTAGAAGCGGGCGGCATCGCGCGAGCGGGCCCGGAGGAGGAGGGTAGCGGCCGCCTGCGGCCCCTCGGGCGCCGGCGTCCGGCTGGCCTTGGCCAGGCGGCGCAGGGCGGAGCGCACGAAGGCGGCCGTGGCAAAGGGCTCCTGCGGGGCCGGCGCGGGGGCCGGCCGTTCGGGTTCTTCGAGAGTATGAGCTTCGAGCGGCGGGGCGGCGATCTCGGGCAGGGGGCTCGGCTCGCTGCGGGGCGCCGGGCGGGCGGCCTGCGGCGGCGCGATGGCGTCGGCGTGCCGGCGCCGGCTCTCCGCGATCCGCTTCAGGCGCTCGTCCCCGCGCGCGGCGAGTGCGGACAGGTCCGCCTCCGTCAGGCTGGGGCTGGAGACCAGGAAGGGCGCGGCGATCTCCACCGGCGCATCGAGGAGAAGCTGCACGAGGGCGCGCGGCATTCGCGGCGCGTGCGAGAGCGAGGCCGAGACGGAACGCTGCGTTTCGGGAGAGACCTTCTGCCACAGCGGCGCCACGAGGCGGGCGAGGTCACGCGCCTGCGCTTCGGTGGGGGTGCGCAGGGAACCGTAGGCGGCGACCGCCGCGCGCACGATGGCATCGAAGCCGGGGGCGCCGTTGGTTTGTTCGAGGGATCGAAAGATCCGCGGGGCGGCTTCCTTCATGGCGCTCCGGCTCGGGGCTTGGGTTCGGTCCCTCCGACAATTAGCGGCAATATCTTAGCAAGCTGTTAACCTTGACGATGCTTTGCTCCTCATCAGGCATCAGTAGAGGCCCGTCGGCAGCGAGAGGGAGCAGGGCATGGCGGTGATCGAAAGCATGCATGACTGGAAGAGGCCGGTCTTCGCCCGGAAGCTGCGCGAGCGCGAGCGCCCCCCGCTGGTGCGCGGCGCCGAGGTTCTGATCCTTCCCTGCATCCGCCGCGAGCGGATGGAGGAGGCGCGCATGGGTGTGGAGGACGTTGCCGGCGCTGCCGGTTAGTCCGCCTCGGCAAGGGGCGCGGCGGCTGCCGGCTCGACCGGTATGCAGGAGAGGGAGCGCGCGAAGCGTTCCGCGAAGGGGCGTTCGCTGGCGGTCGGGGCAAGGACGCGCAGGGTGAGGTAGAGCTCGCTCGCCTCGACGCCGATGGGAATGGCGCCGTCATCGCCAAGCAGGCCTTCGGCGCGCGCGTCTTCCAGTTGCGCGGCGGTGCCGACGACGAGGTCGAGCTGCCCGTCCGGCGCGAGCCGCTCGTTGATGCTGTAGAGATTGTCGCCGCTGCGCGCATAGAGCGAGGCCGACCAGAAGCCGGCCGCTTCGCCCGCCTCCAGATGCACCGGCCCGTCCGCGAGCGGGAAGCGGCAGGCCGAGGTGATGAAGGCGGGGTCCATGAAGGCGAAGCGGGCGCGCATCGGACCGGCGGCCGGAAGGCCGCCGCCCTCCCAGATCACGGCTGCCTGAAAGGGCGAGGTGACCCGCGAGAGCCGCGCCCAGGCGTTGTCCTCCGCCACGCGCGGCATGGCCAGGATCACCGCGATATGCACGATGGCCGCGCCGACCAGGCCGACCAGGAGCGCGAGCAGGACCTTACCCATCTACGGAGCACCCCAGCCGCTCTATGCCCGGCATGGCCAGCTCGGACGCGCCGCCGGAGGTGGAGGCGGGCGTATCGTAGATGGTGAGGGCCAGCACGAAGGGGCCGCCGCCCTCCAGCGCCAGCCAGTTGCCCGGCTGCGCGAGGCCGCTCACGAGGATCTCCGCACCGTTCGCGTCGTCGCGCATCAGGTCGCTGGAGACCAGCCAGGGAGGGCGGCCCTCGGCGGGGACGATGGTGGCGCCGTCCGGCGTGAAGGCGGACAGTGTCCAGACGCGGGCGGGCGGCAGGCCGCCGGCTACGCGATAGGTGCATTCGCGCCGCAGCTCCAGGCCGGCCGAATCGGCCCGCGCGCGAAAGGCGATGCCCTCGGCCAGACCCAGCGTGAGATTGCCGTCGCGCGCCAGCCGCGCCTTGGAATAGGGGTCCGCCTGCGGTGAGCCGGCGAGGCGGTTGGCCTGCCACGGCCCGACATCGACGGCGCCGGCCCCCTCGAAGCGGGCCAGCATGACCGCCGCCGACCAACCGCCGAGACCGATCGAGAGCGTTGCGGCGAAAAGGGCGAGGAACAGGAAACGCATGGGATGAGGCTATGCCGGCGAGATCAGCGCGCGGCGCGGTCGGGCGCGGGCAGGGCTCCTGCGGAGGCCAGCTCCTCGGGCGCTGCCCGGCGGGCGGCGGCCATGGCGCCCGCAATGTCGCCAAGCACACGCTGCGTGGCGGCGGTGAGGCTGGCGGGACGCGTGAGGCGCGGCGTATCGTCCTCCCCGGCCGCCGCGACGGGCGTCTGGCCGGGCGCGGGCAGGGGGTTCTCGATGCCCGGAATGGGCCGCAGCTCGATGCCCTGATGGGCCGCTTCCATGAAGCGCTGCCACGTCATGGCCGGCAGAGAGCCGCCGGTGAGGTTGTTGGTGGGGCGGAAACTGTCGTTGCCGTACCAGACGGCGGCGGTGAAATTGCCCGTGTAGCCGACGAACCACGCATCGCGGTAGCCCTGGGTGGTGCCCGTCTTGCCGGCGGCGCGCGTCATGGTGAGAGCGGCGCGGCGGGCGGTGCCGCGCTCGGGAATCGTCACCATCATCTGGTTCATCGCGTCCGCGGCCTTCTGGCTGAGGACGCGGCGGCGGGGCGGAAGGTCGCGCGCCGCCGTCCACACCACCTCGCCGTTGGTGTCCTGCAATGAGAGAATGGTGTGGCGGCGCGATTCGAGGCCGCCGGCGGGAAACACCGCGTAGCCCGTGGCCTGATCCAGCACCGTGACCTCGCTGGTGCCGAGCGCCATGGTCTTGTCGCCCCGAAGATTGCTTTCCACGCCCATCGCCTTGGCCACCTCCACCACCTTTCGCATGCCGATGGCCTGCGAGAGCTTGACGGGAATGGTGTTGATGGAGCGGGCCAGCGCGTCGGTGAGGGAGACGCGGCCGGCGAAGGAGCGGCCGTAATTCTGCGGCGACCAGCCGGCGATGGAGACCGGGCCGTCCACGACCACCTCGTTCGGCTCGTGCCCCTCCTCCATATAGGCCGCGTAGATGAAGGGCTTGAAGGAGGAGCCGGGCTGGCGCAGCGCGCGGGTGGCGCGGTTGAACTGCGACAGGCCGTAATCGCGCCCGCCCACCAGCGCCACCACGCCGCCCTCGTCGTCCAGCACGACCATGGCGCTCTCCTCCACCGCGTAGGAGCGGCCGAACTGGCGCAGATGGTAGTCGATGGACTCGTCGGCGAGGCGCTGGAGGCCCATGTCGATGGAGGTCTGGGCGATGAAGTTGCGCCGCGTCATCGGGCGGGCGATGCGCTGCACCTCCTCGAAGGCGAAGTCTAGGAAATAGTCGGGCGAGACGATGCCGGTGCGGTCGATGGCGTTGGCCGGGCTGCGGCGGGCGGTGACGACCTGCCCCTCCGTCATGAAGCCCGAATCCACCATGGCGGAGAGAACCACGTTGGCGCGCGCGCGCGCCGCCGGCAGGTTGATGTGGGGGGCGTAGTTGGCGGGGGCCTTGAACAGCCCCGCCAGCATGGCCGACTCCGCAAGGTTCACGTCGCGGATGTTCTTGCCGAAATAGAACTCGGCCGCCGCCGCCGCGCCGAAGGTGCCGCCGCCCATATAGGCGCGGTCCAGATACATGCCGAGGATCTGCCGCTTGGAAAGGTTGGTCTCCAGCCAGAGCGCGATGAAGGCCTCGTTGATCTTGCGGTCGAGCGAGCGCTCGTTGGTGAGGTAGAGATTCTTGGCGAGCTGCTGGGTGAGGGTGGAGCCGCCCTGCACCACGCCGCCGGCGCGCGCATTCTGGCTGAGCGCGCGGCCGAGGCCGATGAAGTCGATGCCCCAATGCTCGAAGAAGCGGCGATCCTCCGTGGCCAGCACCGCCTTGACGAACTGGTCGGGCAACTCGTCGATGGGCACCGCGTCGGAGCGCAGCACGCCGCGACGGCCGATCTCGTTGCCGTGCCTGTCGAGGAAGAGGACGGAGTAGTCGGTCTGCTCCGGCAGGCCGGCGGCGGTGTGGCGCATGGCCGGCTGGGCCAGCGCGAGGAGGACGACGATGCCCGCGAGCCCCAGCGTCAGCGCCTCGCCCGACAATTCCACCATGACCCGGTTGAAGCCGCGCGTGCGAAAGCGGCGGGAGAAGATGGTGATCGATTCCCAGAGGCCCGAAAAGCTGTGAAAGAAGCGCCACAGGCTGGAATCCAGCCATGCATCCAGCTCGATCAGCCGCGAGGGACGGTGGCGGCGGAAGCCCTTTGCGGAGGGAAGCAGTTTGGACACGCTGACAGACCACCTCCGGGAGGTTCACGCATGGCCGATGATGGCCATCCCTCGTCCCGTCATACTATAAGCCCCTTCATGGCTGCTAGATGTGCAATTCGCGGTTATCGGCAAGCCGCGACCGATGTTCCCCGCAATGACTCCTTCGGATGCGTGATTTGAGCAACAATCCATTCTGGCGCGAGAAGCCGCTGGAGGCGCTGAGCACGGCCGAATGGGAGGCGCTGTGCGACGGCTGCGGGCGCTGCTGCCTGAACAAGCTGGAGGACTGGGACACGGGCCAGATCCACTGGACGGATGTGGGATGCCGCCTGCTGGACGGGCAAAGCTGCCGCTGCTCCGACTATGCGAACCGGCAGGCCACGGTGCCCGACTGCGTGAAGCTGACGCCGCAGGAGGTGCGCACGCTCTCCTGGCTGCCGCCCACCTGCGCCTACCGGCTCGTGGCCGAGGGGCACGACCTCTACTGGTGGCACCACCTCGTTTCCGGGGACCGCGACACGGTGCACGAGGCCGGCGTTTCCGTGCGCGGGCGCATCGTCAGCGAGGTGGGCATGGAGCCGGAGGACTACGAGGACCATCTGGCCGCATGGCCGGGCGAGGTGCCGGACATGCGGCCCACCAAGAAATATGAAAATATTCCTTGACACCGTGACGGTGGTTCGGTAGGGTTCAGCTACAGTCGAGATATTGCGGGCAACGGCCGGTTCCGAGAGGAGCGGGCCGTTTTTGCGTTCGGGGGTTCGGATGGCCGGAAAGACGCGCCGGGCGTTGATGGCGGATCGGCTCATGGCGGCGCTGGATGCCGAGACGCGGGCGCTGGAAGCGGAGGTGGAGGACAATAATCCTGAAAATGGCGAGGGGAGCCGGAGCGGGGCGAAGGCGCGCATCGAGGCCATCGGCCAGGTGACGCGCACGCTGGAGAAGCTTCTGGAGCTGCGGCGGCTGGAGGCTCTGGCGATGGTGACGGGGCAGGAGGAGGACGCGGCCGAGACTCAGAAGCTGCGCCGCGAGATGCTGAAGCGGCTGCGCGCCATCGACGCGCGCCGGGCGAAAGGGGCGGGGCTCCTGCCCGCGGAGGGGGCCGCGTGAGCGGCGGTGCGCTGGACGAGGGCGCGTTCTGGGAGGCGCTGGAGCGGGAGGTCGGCAAGGCCGCGCCCCGCGCCCTGCGCGCCGCGATGCCGGATTGGCCCTGCTTCGCGCGCGCCGAGCAACTGCCCCCGCCCGGCGAATGGCGGCAATGGCTGATGATGGGCGGGCGCGGCTCGGGCAAGACACGGGCCGGGGCCGAATGGGTGCGGGCGATGGCGCTGGGCCTGCCGCCCATCGCCCGCAGGCCGCACGGGCGGATCGGCCTTCTGGCCGAGACCCTGGGGGATGCGCGCGAGGTGATGATCGAGGGCGAGAGCGGCATCGCCTCGCTCGACTGGCGGGCGCGGCCCGTGTTCGAGGCCACGCGCCGCCGGCTGGTCTTTTCCAATGGCGCGGTGGCGCAGATCTTCTCCTCCGAGGACCCGGAGGCGCTGCGCGGCTACCAGTTCGAATGCGCCTGGGGCGACGAGCTGGCCAAGTGGAAGCATCCGGACGCCTGTTTCGACAATCTGCAACTGGCCCTGCGGCTGGGAGAGAAGCCCCGCGCGCTCTTCACCACCACGCCGAGGGCCGTGCCGCTGCTGCGCCGGCTCTTGCAGGAGCAAGGGACGGTGGTGACGCGGATGCGCACGGCCGAGAACGCGGCCAACCTGGCACAAGGGTTCATCAGCGCGATGGAGGGGCGCTACGGCGGCTCGCGGCTGGGGCGCCAGGAGCTGGACGGCGAGATGGTGGAGGCGCGCGAGGACGCGCTGTTCGACCGCTCCGGCATCGACGCCCTGAGGGTGCGCGCGGCGCCGGAGCTGCGGCGCATCGTGGTGGCGGTGGACCCGCCGGCGGGATCGGGCGCGCGCTCCGATGCCTGCGGCATCGTGGCGGCCGGGCTGGCGGCGGACGGGACGATCTACGTGCTGGCGGACGCCAGCCGGCAGGGCCTGAAGCCTCCGCAATGGGCGCGGGCCGCGGTGGCGCTCTACGAGCGGCTTCAGGCCGACCGGATCGTGGCCGAGGCGAACCAGGGTGGCGAGATGGTGGAGGCGGTGATCCGCGCCGTGAGCCCCGACGTGCCGGTGCGGCCCGTGCGCGCCAGCCGGGGCAAATGGCTGCGCGCCGAGCCTGTGGCCGCGCTCTACGAGCAGGGCCGCGTGCGCCATGCCGGCGCCTTCGCGGCGCTGGAGGACGAGATGGCCGATTTCGGGCCGGACGGGCTCTCCGGCGGGCGCTCTCCCGACCGGCTGGACGCGCTGGTCTGGGCGGTGAGCGCGTTGACCCAGCCGCAGGCCGAGCCGCGCATTCGCGGGCTCTGATACGGCTCGCGGGCGAAGGTTCGGGATGAGGGCGCCCGAAGCGCCTGCGCCCGTGCCGGGCGGGAATTTTTCGACATCGAAGCATCAGGAGACGGATATGGGGCTGCGATCCATGATCGGGGCGTGGATGGCGCGCGCGCCGATGCCGGCCGAGATGAAGAGCGCGGGCTATGCGGCGGGCACGCTGGTCTTCCCGGGCCTCTCGGCCGGCGAGGAGGGCGAACGCAGCTATGCGGGCGGCGCGCGCGCGGGCTTCATGCGCAACCCGGTGGTCTACCGCTCGGTGCGGCTGATCGCCGAGAACGCCTCGGCGGTGCCGCTGCTTCTCTATGAGGGCGGGCGCGAGGTGGAGGCGCATCCGATGCTCGACCTCCTGCGCCGGCCGAACGGGCTGGACGACCGCGCCGCGCTGATCGAGGCGCTGTGCGGGCATCTGCTCCTGTCCGGCAACGCCTATCTGGAGGCGAGCCTGATCGGCGAGGAGCCGCGCGCGCTCTATGCGCTGCGGCCCGACCGGGTGCGGGCGCTGGAGGGGCCGGACGGCTGGCCCGAGGCCTATGAATACCGCATCGGCCGGCAGGTGAGGCGGATCGCGGCGGAGGGCGAGGGCGGGCGGCCGGGGCCGCTGCTGCACATTCGCCTGTTCCATCCGCTGGCCGACGCGGAGGGCTTCGCGCCGCTCTCGGCCGCGCGGGGCGCGGTGGACCTGCACAACGCCGCCGGGCGCTGGAACAAGGCGCTGCTCGACAATTCCGCCCGGCCCTCCGGCGCGCTGGTCTACCAGCCCGGCGAGGGCGGCAACCTTTCGCCCGACCAGTTCGACCGGCTGAAGACGGAGCTGGAGAGCGGCTATGCGGGCGCGGCTCGCGCCGGGCGGCCGATGCTTCTGGAGGGCGGGCTCGACTGGAAGGCCATGGCCCTCTCGCCGAGGGACATGGACTTCATCGAGGCCAAGAACCAGGCCGCGCGGGACATCGCGGTGGCCTTCGGCGTGCCGCCCATGCTGCTCGGTATTCCGGGCGATGCGACCTATGCCAATTACGCCGAGGCCAACCGGGCGCTGTTCCGCCTGACCGTGCTGCCGCTGCTGACACGGCTGACGGGGGCGGTGGGCGACTTCCTGGCCGCCCATTTCCGCGAGGGGACGGGGATGCGGCTGGGCTTCGACGCCGACCGCGTGGAGGGGCTGGCCGCCGAGCGCGAGGCGCTGTGGGCGCGCGTGGGCGCCGCCGATTTCCTGACCGAGGACGAGAAGCGCGAGGCCGTGGGCTACGGCCCGCGCCGCTGATGGTTTCACACTCATGGAAGGGAGACGCGCCATGACGGCCGACCCAATCTCTCCGCTGGCGCTCTTGAGCGCCAAGCTTTTCGGGGCCGTGGCGGGCTCGGCGATCTCGGTCGCCTACCTGCTTCCGTCCGGCCGGCGCGAGGCGGCGATCCGCTTTCTCGCCGGGGCCGTGATGGGCCTCGTCTTCGGCGGCCCGGCCGGGCTGATGCTGGCCGAGCATTTCGGCTTCGCCTCGCGCCTTTCGGCCAGCGAACTGGCGCTGATGGGCTCGGCGGCGGCGAGCCTTTGCGCCTGGGGCGCGCTCGGCGTTCTGACGCGCTTCATCGACGGGCTGTTCCAGCCGGCGGGGGCGAAGCGATGAGCCTCGTGCCGAGCGTGAAGCGCACGAAAGCGGCGCGGCCGGCCGGGCCGGTGGACGCGCGCGAGGACGGGCTCGTGCGCGGCTATGCCAGCCTCTTCGAGCGCACCGACCCTTCCGGCGACCGCATCGAGCGCGGCGCCTTCGCCCGCACGCTGAAGGAGCGCGGGGCGGCGGGCATCCGTATGCTCTGGCAGCACGACCCGGCCGAGCCCATCGGCGTGTGGACCGCCATCGCGGAGGATTCGCGCGGGCTCCTGGTGGAGGGAAAGCTCGCGCTTTCCACGCGCCGGGGGCGCGACGTGTTCGAGCTGATCCGCGCCGGGGCCGTGGACGGGCTGTCCATCGGCTTCAAGGCGCGCCGGGCCCGGCGCGAGCCGGGTGGCGTGCGGCGCATCGCCGAGATCGACCTTTGGGAAATCTCGGTCGTCACCTTTCCCATGCAGGCCCTCGCGCGGCTTGCCGAGACGCGGGGGCGCGACCTGCCGCGCCGAATCCGCGAGGCCGCGCGGCGGCTGGCGCGCCCCGCGCGCGCCGCATCCTGAACCACCCCCCAAGAGGAGCGACCATGCACAACAGCACCCACCCCACCCTGGAGACCAAGGCCGACACGCGCGGGGCGGCCGACGCCTTCGGCGAGTTCATCGAAGCCTTCGAGAGCTTCCGCGAGGCCAATGACGAGCGCATGGCGCAGATCGAGAAGCGCATGGGCGCCGACCCCGTGACCGACGACAAGGTGGAGCGCCTTTCCCAGGCGCTGGAGGAGCACGAGAAGCGCCTGGAGCGGCTGGCTCTGAAACAGGCGCGGCCGGCGCTGGGCGGCCTCGAGACCGGCGAGGCGCGGCCGAGCGAACACCGGCAGGCCTTCGAGGCCTATGTGCGCGGCGGCGACGAGAACCGCCTGCGGCGGCTGGAAGAGAAGGCGATGAGCGGCCTGACCGGCGCCGATGGCGGCTTCCTCGTGCCGCCGGAGACGGAAAGCGAGATCGGCCGGCGGCTGGCGAGCGTTTCGCCCATCCGCTCCATCGCCAGCGTGCGGCAGGTTTCCAGCGCCGTGTTGAAGAAGCCCTTCGCCGTTTCCGGCGCGCAGACCGGCTGGGTGGGCGAGGCCGATGCGCGGCCGAAAACCGAAGCGCCGCAACTGGCCGAGCTGGCCTTCCCCACCATGGAGCTCTACGCCATGCCGGCGGCGACCGCCGCGCTTCTCGACGACGCGGCGGTGGATATCGACCGCTGGATCGGCGAGGAGGTGGAGCAGGCCTTCGCCACGCAGGAGGGCGCGGCCTTCGTGACGGGCGACGGCATCGCCAAGCCGCGCGGCTTCATGACCTACCCGACCGTTTCGGAAGCGGACTGGAGCTGGGGCAGCGTGGGTACCGTCTCGACGGGGGCGGATGGTGCGTTCATGCCCGGCATGGCGGCCGACGCGCTGATCGACCTCGTCTATGCGCTGAAGGGCGGCTACCGGCAGAACGCCAGCTTCGTGATGAACCGGCGCACGCAGAGCGCTGTGCGCAAGCTGAAGGACGCGGACGGCAATTATCTGTGGGCGCCGCCGGCCAGCGCCGGCGCCCGCGCGACGCTGATGGGCTTTCCCGTGGTGGAGGCCGAGGCGATGCCCGACATCGCGCCCGGCGCCAACGCCATCGCCTTCGGCGACTTCGCGCGCTTCTACCTCGTCGTCGACCGGCAGGGCGTGCGCGTGCTGCGCGACCCGTATTCCGCCAAGCCCTACGTCCTCTTCTACACCACCAAGCGCGTGGGCGGCGGCATCCAGGACTTCGACGCGGCGAAGCTGCTGACCTTTGCCGCCTGACGGAAGGGACGCGAAGGGCGGGCCGGGCGGCGACGCCCGGCCTTTTTCGAAAGGACGCAAGGGGGCGCACGGATGACGCTGATCGACCTGCGGGACGGCGGGGCCGAGCCGGTGACGGTGGCCGAGGCCAAGGACTGGTGCCGGATCGAGCGCGGCGACGAGGACGCGCTGGTGGGCGCCCTGATCCGTGGCGCGCGCGAGACGGTGGAGAACGAGACCGGCCTCGCGCTCGGGGCGCGCAGCTTCCGGCTCTGCGCCGACGTGCCGCGGGACGGGCGGATTGCGCCGCGCCGGGGGCCGGTGCGCGAGGTGACGAAAGTGACGGCCTACGGGCCCAGAGGGGAGGCGCGGGAGCTGGAGCCGGCAACTGTCGCGGTGGTGAAGCTGGGCGCGCGCGAATGGCTGGTGCCGGAGCCTGCCGCTCGGCGCGCGGCGGCGAACGGGCTGGAGGTGGAGTTCCGCGCCGGACTTTCGGCCGCCGAGGTGCCGGACGCGTTGCGCCAGGCGCTGCTGCGCATCGTCGCGGCTTCCTATGAGACGCGCGGAATCGTGCCGCAGGCGATGCAGCCGGCCATCGTGCCGGCCTTCGCCAGGGCGCTGATCGCGCCCTTCCGCCAGGTGCGGCTGTGACGTTCCTCGACGCGGGGATGCTGGACCGGCGCGCGGCGCTGGAGGTGAACGAGACGGTGCGCGACGCGCTGGGCGGGGCGCGCGACGACTGGCGGGAGGTGGCGGAGATTTCCGTGCGGCTGGAGCCGCTGGGTCCGGCGGTGGCCGAGCGCTTCGACCAGCGGATCGGTACGCTGACGCATCGGGTGATCCTGCGGCACCGGGAGGATGTGGCGCGTGGCATGGCCTTCCGCCTGCGCGGCCGACGGATGCTGATCCGCTCCGTTCACGACCCGGACGAGACGCGGCGCTTCCTGGTGTGCCGCTGCGAGGAGGAGGCGTGAAGGCGGCGGTGCGCGTGGTGTTTGCTCCGGAAGACCTCGCCCGGCGCGTCCGCGAGGCGGCGCTGCGGCAGGCCGAGGCGGCGCGGGAGGCGGAAAGGGAGTGGCCTCAGGCCTTCCGCCGGCCGTTGCCGGCGAGCGAGATCGAAGAAACGTGATCCAACGGCTGGACATGAGCCGTCGTTCACGCCACATTTCAATATCATTAAGGTCGTGATGACCAACGCGAAAGGACAGCAGATGAGCCATCCAAGCGCGGAATTGCAGGCCACGATCGTCAGCACGCTGTCGAGCGACCCGGCCGTGACCGGCCTTCTGGGAGGGCCGAAGATCTTCGACCACGTGCCGGAACGGGCGCGTTTTCCGTATCTGACGCTCGGCCGCACGGCGGTGATGGACTGGTCCACAGGCACGGAGGACGGGCACGAGCACCTCCTGACGCTGCATGTCTGGGCGCGCGGCGGCTCCAAGGGCGAGACCTACGAGATCATGGACAAGGTCTCGACCAAGCTGCACGACGCATCGCTGCCGCTGGACGGGCACCGGCTGGTGAACCTCCAGCTCCAGTTCGCCGAGGCGCGGCAGGAGCCGGAATCGCCCACCTATCACGGCATATTGAGATTCCGGGCGGTGACGGAGCCGATTGCCTGACAGGCTTCCAGATAGTCCAAATGAGCGAAAGGGCGGCCCGGTGGCCGCCCTTTTCTTTTGAGCCATGAAAGGAGCGGCCATGGGGGCGCAAAGGGGCAAGGACCTTCTGTTGAGGGTCGATCCGGACGGCGGGGCGAGCTTTGCGACGGTGGCGGGGCTGCGCTCGCGGCGCATCGCCTTCAACGCCGAGACGGTGGATGTGACGGACGCCGAAAGCGCCGGGCGCTGGCGCGAGCTTCTGGGCGGGGCGGGCGTGCAGCGAGCCTCGCTCTCGGGCTCGGGCATCTTCAAGGACGCGGAGTCCGACGCGGCGGTGCGCCGGCTGTTCTTCGAGGGCCGGATCGCGCCCTTCCAGGCGGTGATCCCGGATTTCGGGCGCGTGACGGGGCCGTTCCAGGTGACGGCGCTGGAATATTCGGGCGAGCACAATGGCGAGGTCGCCTTCGAGCTGACGCTGGAATCGGCCGGCGCGCTCTCCTTCGAGGCGCTTTAGGCCGTGGCGGCGAACCGCAGGCGCGGCGAGGTGGCCGCGATCATCGACGGGCGGCAGGAGGTGCTTTGCCTGACGCTCGGCGCGCTGGCCGAGCTGGAGGATGCCTTCGCCGCCGAGAGCATCACGGCGCTGGCGGCGCGGTTCGGCTCCGGGCGCCTTTCGGCGCGGGACCTGATGCGCATCCTGGGCGCCGGGTTGCGCGGCGCGGGCAGGAGCGTGGAGGACGAGGCGGTGGCGGCGCTGCGCTTCGAGGGTGGCGCGGCGGGCGCGGCGCGCGTGGCGGCCGAGCTTCTGGAGGCCGCCTTCGGGGGCGCGGAGCCGGCGCCAAACCCTTGAGCGCCGCCGCGCCGGTGGAGACCGGGGCGGCGGCGTTTCCCTGGGACGAGGCGATGGCGCTGGGGCTGGGACGCCTGCGCCTTGCCCCCCGCGATTTCTGGACCATGACCCCGCGCGAGCTGGCCCGCGCCATGGCGCCCTTCACGGGCCCCGTTGCCGCGCCGCCGACGCGCGAGGCGCTGCACGCGCTGATGCGCCGATTTCCCGACGAGAGGAGATGAGCCGTGGAGGCCGACGAAACCATGCGCGTGGCGGTGGAGGCGGACATCTCCGCCTTCGAGCGCTCGCTCTCAGACCTCACGAACCGGGCCAACGCCTTCGGCTCGGCCATGACGGGCGCGCTGAAGGCGGCCGCGCTCGGGGGCAAGGGCTTCGACGACGTGCTGCGCCAGCTCGCCCAGCGCCTCTCCTTCATCGCGCTGGACGCGGCGCTGAAGCCGTTGGGCAACTTCGCCGGCGGCCTGGCGGGGCAGCTCCTCTCCGGGCTCGGCGGGGGCGGGCAGGGCGCGCAGGCGACGGGCGTGGTGCCCTTCGCCAAGGGCGGCGTGGTGCGCAGCCCCACCTTCTTTCCCGCCGGGCGGCAGATGGGGCTGATGGGCGAGGCGGGGGCGGAGGCGATCCTGCCGCTGAAGAGGGGCGCGGACGGCACGCTGGGCGTGGCGGCGCCGGGCGGGGGCCGGGGCGGCGGGCCCTCCATCGTGTTCAACGTGACGAGCCCGGACGCGGCGAGCTTCCGCCGGTCCGAAGTGCAGATTCAGGCGATGCTGGCGCGGGCTGCCGCGCGCGGCCAAAGGGGGCTCTAGATGACGCTGCCGAGCTTTTGCGAGGAGCGCTTTCCGCTGCGCGTTGCCTTCGGCACCAGCGGCGGGCCGGAGCGCGTGACCGAGATCGTGCGCCTTTCCACCGGCTTCGAGACGCGCAACCAGCGCCATCGCCACTCGGCCCGGCGCTACGACGCGGGCTCCGGGCTCCGCAGCCTGGAAGACCTTGCGGCCGTGCTCGCCTTCTTCGAGGCGCGGCGGGGCCGGCTGATCGGCTTCCGCTTCCGCGACCCGCTGGACTGGTGCTCCGGCGCGCCGGGGCGGGCGGTCTCGGCGCTGGACCAGGCGATCGGGATCGGGGACGGGCAGGCGCGCGCCTTTGCGCTGCTGAAGCGCTATGGCACTGGCGAGGACGCCTATCTGCGGCCGGTGCAAAAACCCGTGGCGGGCACGGTGCGCGTGGCGGCAGGGGGCGTGGAGGTGCCGTTCGCGCTGGACACGGCGACGGGCGTGGTGACCCTGGACGAGGCGCCGGCGGAGGGCGTGGGCGTGACGGCGGGCTTCGAGTTCGACGTGCCTGTGCGCTTCGATATCGACCATCTCGCGGTGAATATCGCGGCCTTCGAGGCCGGGGACATTCCATCCATCCCGCTCGTGGAGGTGCGCCCGTGAGGGAGATACCCGATGCCCTGAAGGGCCGGCTCGCCGCGCCCGTGACGACGATGGCGCGCGCCTGGCGGCTGACGCGTGTGGACGGGCGCTCCTTCGGCTTCACCGACCATGACGAGGCCCTGACCTTCGCCGGCACGACATTCGAGGCGGCGAGCGGGCTTTCGGCCGGCGAGGCGGAGGCGGCGCTGGGACTTTCCGCCGGCACGCAGGAGGTGGAAGGCGCGCTCTCCTCGGCCGCCATCTCCGAGGAGGACATCGAAGCCGGGCTCTATGACGGCGCGCGGGTGGAATGCTTCGCGGTGGACTGGAGCGCGCCGCAGGCGCACATGCTGCTGGAAGTGGCGACGCTCGGCGAGCTGCGCCGGCGCGACGGCGCCTTCACGGCGGAGCTGCGCGGGCCCGAGGCGGCGCTCGACAGCCCGCGCGGGCGGCTCTACCGCCGCCGCTGCGACGCGGTTCTGGGCGATGCGCGCTGCAAGGTGGACCTCGGCGGCGAAGGGCGCACGCGTCGGGGCGTGGTGTCCGGCGCGGGGGCCGCGCGGTTCGAGGCAAGCGGGCTCGGCGCCATCGCCTTCGACGACTTCGCCCATGGCCTGCTCAGGATGACGAGCGGGCGTGCGGCGGGGTTCGCGCGCGAGGTGGCGGGGCTGGGAGAGGCGCCGGGCGAGGGCGAGGTGGCGATCTCGCTGGTCGAGCCGCTGCCCTTCGCCGCCGAGGCGGGCGACGCGTTCACCCTGAGCGTGGGGTGCGACAAGAGCTTCTCCACCTGCCGGACGCGCTTTGCCAACCATCTCAATTTCCGCGGCTTTCCGCATCTGCCGGGGCTCGATACCGCCCTCGGCATCGCCAAGCGCGACGGGCTGCACGATGGCGGGCCGGTGGTGCTATGAGCGGGCGGCGGATGCAGGCGCTGGCGGCGGCGCGCTTGTGGATCGGCACGCCCTATCGCCACCAGGGCAGCCGCCGGGGCGTGGGCGCGGACTGCGTCGGCCTCGTGCGCGGCGTGTGGCGCGAACTCTACGGCAGCGAGCCCGAGCGCCTGCCGGCCTATTCCCCGGACTGGGCGGAAGCGGGCGGCGAGGACCGCCTCTACGAGGCGAGCCTGCGCCATTTCTCGCCGCTGGGCGGGCGCGACGGCGAGGCGGGCGACCTCGTGCTCTTCCGCTGGCGCGAGGGGCGGCCGGCCAAGCACTGCGGCATTCTCGACGAGGGCGGCCGGCTGATCCACGCTTATGAGGGCGCCTGCGTCCTCTCCTCGCCGCTGACGCCGGGCTGGAAAAGCCGGATCTGCGGCACCTTCCGTTTTCCCGACTAGAGGCTGTCATGGCGACGATTCTACTACAGGCGGCGGGCGGGGCGCTCGGCGGGCTGATCGGCGGGCCGCTGGGGGCGATGGTGGGGCGCGCGGCCGGCGGGCTGGCCGGCGCGGCCGTGGACCAGCGGCTGTTCTCGCGGCGGCAATCTGTGGAGGGCGCGCGGCTGGCCGCCTCGCGCGTGATGGAGGCGGACGAGGGCACGGGCATCGCCCGCCTCTACGGCACGGCGCGCCTGACGGGGCAGGTGATCTGGACGACGCGCTTCGAGGAAACGCGCACCTCCGAGCGGCAGGGCGGCAAGGGAGGCGGCCGTTCGGGCGGCACGGAGGTAATCAGCTACTCCTATTTCGGCAATGTGGCGATCGGCCTGTGCGAGGGGCCTGTCGCGCATGTGCGGCGCATCTGGGCCGATGGCGAGGAGATGGACCTGGCGGGCGTGACCGTGCGCCTCCACAAGGGCGGCGAGGAGCAGATGCCCGACCCGCTGATCGAGGCGAAGCAGGGGCAGGGCCGTGCGCCGGCCTATCGGGGCCTTGCCTATCTCGTCTTCGAGCGCCTGCCGCTGGAGCGCTGGGGCAACCGCATCCCGCAGATCGCCTGCGAGGTGGTGCGGCCCATCGGCGAGCTGGAAGAGAGCATCCGCGCCGTCACGATCATTCCCGGCGCGAGCGAGCACGGGCTCGACACGCTGACGGTGCGCGAGACGCTGCGACCGGGCGAGGACCGGCTGGCCAACCGCAATATCCTGTTTGCCGGCAACGATTTCTCGGCCTCGCTGGAGGAACTGACGGCGCTGTGCCCGAGGATAGAACGGGCGGCCCTGATCGTCTCCTGGTTCGCGGACGATTTGCGGGTGGGCCGCGCGCGGGTGCGGCCGGGCGTGGAGGTGCGGGCGCGAAACGAAACCGTGCCGTGGCGCGTGCAGGGGCTTTCGCGCGCGCAGGCCCATCTCGTAAGCCGGGACGGCGGCGGGCCGGCCTATGGCGGGACGCCATCGGATGCGGGCGTCGTGCGCGCGATCCGCGCCCTGAAGGCGCGCGGGCTGAAGGTGACGCACTACCCCTTCCTGATGATGGACGTGCCGGGCGGCAACGTGCTGCCCGACCCCTATGGCGGGGAGCGGCAGGCGCCCTATCCGTGGCGGGGCCGCATGACGCTGGACATCGCTGAGGGCCGCGCGGGCTCGGCCGACGGCACGGCGGCGGCACGGATGGAGATCGCCGCCTTCACGGGCACGGCGGTGTCGGGCCATTTCTCCACCGCCGGCGGGAGGGTGAGCTATTTCGGCCCGGCCGAATGGTCCTATCGCCGGATGGTGCTGCATCAAGCCTTCCTCGCGCAGATGGCAGGGGGCGTGGACGCTTTCGTCATAGGCTCCGAAATGCGCGGCCTGACGCGGCTGCGCGACGAGGCCGGACGGTTTCCGTTCGTGGAGGCGCTGATCCAGCTCGCGCGCGACGTGAAGGCGATCCTGCCGGGCGCGAAGATCACCTATGCCGCCGACTGGAGCGAGTATTTCGGCTACCAGCCCGCCGATGGATCGGGCGACGTGTTCTTCAACCTCGATCCGCTCTGGGCCGATGCCGCCATCGACATGGTGGGAATCGACAGCTACCTGCCGCTCGCCGACTGGCGCGCCGGGGACTGGGACGAAGGGGGGCCGGACGCGGCGCGCAGCCCCTATGACCGCGACGCGCTGATGCGCGGAATCGAGGGCGGCGAGTATTTCGACTGGTATTACGCCAGCGAGGCGGACCGCCGCGAGCGGCGGCGAACGCCGATCACCGATGGCGCGGGCAAGCCTTGGGTCTACCGCGCCAAGGACCTGCGCGCCTGGTGGGCGAACCCGCATGTGGAGCGGCGCGGCGGCGTGGAGACGGGCGAGGCGAGCGCCTGGGTGCCGTGCTCCAAGCCCATCTGGCTGACGGAGCTGGGGTGCCCGGCCATCGACAAGGGCGCCAACCAGCCGAACGTCTTCGTGGACCCGAAATCCTCCGAGAGCCTGACGCCGCATTTCTCCACCGGGGCGCGGGACGACCACCAGCAGCGCCGCTTCCTGGAAGCGCATCTGCGCCATTGGGAAAGCGAGGCGAACCCTGTTTCGCCGCTCTATGGCGGGCGGATGGTGGAGACGGGCGCGATCCACCTCTGGACCTGGGACGCGCGGCCTTACCCTGCCTTTCCCGAGCGCCGGGACGTGTGGAGCGACGGCAGCAACTGGGAGCGCGGGCACTGGCTGACCGGGCGCCTGGGCAAGGCCCCGCTCGACAGGCTGGTCGCCGCGATCCTGCGCGACCACGGTATCGAGGACGCGGACGTGCGGGCCGTGGACGGCGAGATCGGCGGCTATGTGCTGATGGGAGCCGGCTCCGTGCGCGGCGAACTGGAGGAACTGATGCGGCTGGGCGGGCTGCATGCCGTTTCCCGCGCCGGGAGGCTGAGTTTCGCCGCCGACCGCGATGCGCGGCCGCCGCTGGCGCTGGACGTGCTGGCGCAGGAGGAGGACACGCCGCTGATGGAGCTGCGGCGCACGCAGGAGAGCGAGAGCGCGCAGGAGGTGATCCTCGGCTTCGCCGACCCGGCGCGGGCCTATCAGCGCGGCACGGCCTCGGCGGCGCTGCGCGAGGCGGGGCGCACGCGGCTCCTCCAGATCGACCTGCCGGTGACGCTGCACGAGAGCGAGGCGCGCCGCTTCGCGCGCTCGATGCTGATGGACGGGGCCGGCGGGCGGGAAAGGGCCGCCTTCGCGCTGCCGCCCGGAGAACTGGCGCCGGAGCCGGGCGACGTGGCGACGCTGCCCGGGCGGCCGGGCCGCTGGCGAATCGAGAGGATCGAGGACGGCGCGGTGCGGCGCATCAAGGCGAGGCGACTGCCGGACCCGGCGCTCGAGGCGCGCGACGACAGAGGCGAAGCGCCCCCGCCGGTGACGCCCGGCCCTGTCCTGCCCTCCCGCCCGCTGGTTCACCTCATGGACCTGCCGCTGCTCGGCGCGAATGGCGGGGGCCCGCGCGCGGCGGTCTTCGCGCGGCCCTGGATGCCCTATGCGGTGCTGGCGTCGGCGGCGGGCGACGGCTTCACGCTTCGCGGGCTGGCGCAGGCCCCGGCCATCCTCGGGGAACTGGCCGAGGCGCTGGCTCCGGGGCCGCCGGGGCGCCTCGACCGGGGCAATGCGATCCTCGTCGATCTGGCGGCGGGCGCGGCTTATTCGACGAGCCCCGAGGGCCTGCTCTCGGGGCGCAACGCGGCTGCGATCCTGAGCGCCTCGGGCGCCTGGGAGGTGGTGCAGTTCGAGACCGCGCAGGAGGTGGCGCCGGGCCGCTTTCGCCTGGAGGGCCTCCTGCGGGCGCAGGGCGGGACGGATGATGCCATGGAGGCGGGCGCCCCGGCCGGCAGCACCTTCGTGCTTCTGGACGAGGCTGCGCCGGCGCTGGAGCTGGGGGCTGCGGAATCCGGCGCGGCCATCGACTGGCGCGTGGTGCCGGCCGGGCGCGCGCTGGACGACGAGGCGGCGCTGGCGAGCCGGGCGGCTCTCGGGCAGAGGCGCGAGCGCGCCCTCTCGCCCGTGCATCTGCGCGGCGCCTTCCTTCGGGACGGGGCGCTCCAGCTCGGCTGGGTGCGCCGCTCGCGGATCGACGCGGACCGGTGGGAGGCGCCGGACGTGCCGCTGGGGGAGGAGAGCGAAGCCTATGTCGCGACCCTTTCGAGTGGGGGCATGTTCGTGGAAGTGGAGACCGACGTTCCCCGCCTGACCCTTGGCGCACAGGAGCAGGTCGCCGCCTTTGGCGGGCTGCCGGCGATGCTCGATGTCGAAATCTGCCAGATCGGCGCGGCGGGCAGGGGCGTGGGGCGCCGCGCCGCCTTCCGGCGCGCCGTGTGACGAGCCTTCAACCAAGGAGAGCGAGAATGACGAAGAACTGGTACCGGTCCAAGACGATCTGGGGCGCCGGCATCGCGTTTGCCGGCGCGGTGGCGAGCCTCTTCGGCGTGGAGGCGAGCACGGAGGCCAACGAGGCCCTGTCGCAGGCGCTGACCAACGCCGTTTCGGCCGTGGGGGCGCTGCTGGCGATCTTCGGACGCTTTGCCGCGCACGAGCCGCTGAAGTAGAAGGAGGGTTGCGCCGCGCCGCCTGCTTGTGCGGCGCAACCCATTCATTCGACATTCAGCAGGCGGGCGCTAGAAAGAGAACGTGTTCCCGATCAGGCTGGCCATGACGATCTTCACGCCCCTCGATATCCTGCGCATACCGGTTCTGGCGTCCTGTCTGGCGCTGGCCACGGCCGCCCAGGGCGCGCCGCTGGAGCCGGGGCCGCGGCCCGCCCTGGAAGCGCCGGAGGCGCGAGCCGAGACGCCGCTCCTGTTCGCACAGGCGAACTGCGCAGGCGCGGCGGCCCAGGCGGCGGCGCAGACGGGCGGGCAGGTGCTCTCCGTCAGCGCGCAGCAGCAGAACGGGCGCGTCGTCTGCGTCGTGACCGTGCTCGTGCCCGGGCAGGACGGAGGACGACCGCGCCGCACGACCATCACCATTCCCGGCTGACCGACACGAACCCATGCGCATTCTGATCGTCGAGGACGAACTCAACCTCAACCGCCAACTGGACGAAGCGCTGACCGGCGCGGGCTATGTCGTGGACAAGTCGTTCGACGGCGAGGACGGGCATTTCCTTGGCGACACCGAGCCTTACGACGCGGTGATCCTGGATGTGGGCCTGCCGAAGATGGACGGCATCAGCGTTCTGGAGCGCTGGCGGCGCGACGGGCGCACCATGCCGGTGCTCCTCCTGACCGCGCGCGACCGCTGGAGCGACAAGGTGGCGGGCATCGACGCGGGCGCCGACGATTATGTCGCCAAGCCCTTCCATATCGAGGAGGTGCTGGCGCGCGTGCGCGCGCTCATCCGCCGCGCGGCCGGCCATGCCTCGTCCGAGATCATGTGCGGGCCGCTGAGGCTCGACACGCGCGCATCCCGCGCGAGCCTCGACGGCGCGCCGCTGAAGCTCACCTCGCACGAGTTCCGCCTCCTGTCCTACCTGATGCACCATCAGGGCGAGATCGTTTCGCGCACGGAGCTGATCGAGCACATGTACGACCAGGATTTCGACCGTGATTCCAACACGATCGAGGTCTTCGTCGGTCGGCTGCGGCGCAAGATCGGGAGCGAGCTGATCGAGACGGTGCGCGGCCTCGGCTACCGTATGGGGCCGGGCGCGTGACGGACTGAGCGCGATGGCCCTGCGCAGGGCGGCCGACAGCCTCGCGGTTCGCGTCGTCTTCTTCTCCAGCCTCTGGGTGGTGGCCGCCTTCCTGGTGATTGGCGGGCTCGTTTCCAGCATCTACGAGGCCACCGCCGTCTCCGGCCTTCGCAGTGTCGTGCGGGCGCATCTTTACAGCCTGGTGAACAGCGTGAGCGTGGACGAGGACGGGCGCCTGGCCGGCGCGCCCGACCTCGGCGATCTCGACTACTCCCGGCCGCTGTCGGGTTGGTACTGGGAGGTGATCCCTGTGGGCGAGGGCACCTCCGGGCGGCTCAGCTCCTTCTCGCTGGGGCCGGCGCAGGTGGAGGCCGTCTCGCCCGAGGACGTGCCCTTCGATATCCAGTATCAGCGCAGCTACGCGGCCGAGGGGCTGGATGGCGAGCGGCTGCATGTGGAGGAGGCCGAGATCGTGCTCGACCCGGGCGACCACGTGGCGCGTTTCCGGGTGATGGGCAACGCCAGCCTGGTGGATGCCGACGTGGCGAGCTTCAACCGGCGGCTGGCGCTGTATTTCGGCCTTTTCGGCCTCGGCTCGATCTTCGTCAACGCCATGGCCATTCTCTACGGCCTGCGCCCGCTGAAGCGGGTGCGGCGGGCGCTGGGCGAGGTGCGGGCCGGGCGGGCGGAGCGGCTGGTGGGGCCGTTCCCGACCGAAATCCGGCCGCTTGCCACCGAGATGAACGCGCTGATCGACAACAACAGGCGCGTCGTGGAGCGCGCGCGCACGCAGGTGGGAAACCTCGCCCACTCGCTGAAGACGCCCATCGCGGTCCTGACCAACGAGGCCGGCGCCATCGGCGGCGACAAGGGCAGGCTCGTAGGCGCGGAGGCCGAGCGGATGCGGGTGCAGGTGCAGCATTATCTCGACCGGGCACGGTTGGCCGCGCTCGGCGAGGGCTCCATCGCCCGCACCCCCGTTTCCCCCTCGCTGGAACGGCTGGCCAAGGTGATCGGCCGGCTCAATCCCGGTCTCGATCTCGAGGTGAAGATGGTGGCCGCCGATCTCGTCTTCGCGGGCGAGCGGGAGGATTTCGAGGAACTGGCCGGCAACCTCCTGGACAACGCCGCCAAGTGGGGGCGGGGCCGAATCATGGTAAGTGCCGCGCCGCTGGGCGAGGGCCGCCTGCGCCTGACGGTGGAGGATGACGGGCCCGGATTGTCGCAGGAGCAGATCGCGGAGGCCACCCAGCGCGGACGGCGGCTGGACGAGGCCAAGCCGGGCAGCGGCCTCGGCCTTTCGATCGTAAGCGATACGATCGCGCAATATCGCGGCGAATTTCGGCTGGCACGCTCGGTGCTCGGCGGGCTAAAGGCAGAAGCGGACTTGCCACGGGCGGGGGACGAGAACATCTCGTGAAAGCGCCCTGCCGCTGCCGGATAGACGGACCTGCCATGCGAACGCCATCCACGCTTCTCTTCCTGTGCCTTGCGACGGCCGCTCTCGGCGGTTGCCTCTCGGGTGGTCCGGGACGCTCGCTCGCGCCCGCCTCCACCAGCGTGGCGGCGTTGCAGGGCGGGCTGATCGGCCAGAGCACGGCCCTCTCCCTGCCGGCCGACGCGCAGCGCAAGGCGCTGGAGGCGGAATATCAGGCTCTTCAGTTCGGCCGCGTGGGGATGCCCGTGACCTGGGAGGAGGACGGGCTTCGCGGCGAGGTGGTGCCCACGCAGCTCTACCGCGTCGGCTCGCAGGACTGCCGGGGCTATACGCACACGGTGCAGCGGAACGGGGCCAGCGTGCGGCAGGTGGGCACCGCCTGCCGAAGCGGCGAGCTGTGGACGCCCGTCGCCTGAAACGCTCTCTCGCCTTCTCCGGGGCCGCCCATCGAGGATTTGAATGGGCGCGGCGGCTGACCTTTGATAGGACGGTGCCGGAGCGGGAACACAAGCAGGGAGGTTACGGCCGCGCGCGCGGCCGGCATCCGACGTGACGATCTTCTGGACCATCGCCGCCGTGCTGACGGCGGCCGTGACATTTTCCACGGCCTGGCCGCTCCTGCGCCGGGCCGATCCGGCGCGCGCCCATGCCGGGGAGGGCGCGCACGATGTGGAGGTCTATCGCGCGCAGATGGCCGAGCTGGAGGCCGACCGACGGCGCGGGCTGCTGGCCGAGGGAGAGGCGGCCACCGCGCGCGCCGAAATCGGGCGGCGCCTCCTGAAGGCCGCCGCCGCCGCGCGCTCCACCTCCGCGCCGCCGGCCGCCCGGGGCCTGCCGCTGGCTGGCCTTGCCGTCGTTCTCGCGCTGCCTCTGGGCAGCTTCCTTCTCTACGGGCAGCTTGGAATGCCGCGTCTGCCCGACCTGCCGCTGGCGCAGCGCATGGAGGGGGAGGCGCAGGGCCTTGCCGCCATGATCGAGGCCGCCGAGGCGCGGCTTGCGCAGGACCCGCAGGACGGGCGCGGCTGGGACGTGCTCGCGCCGATCTACCTTCGCATCGGCGAAGCCGGCAGGGCGGCGGAAGCCTTCTCGCGCGCCTCGGCGCTGCTGGGCGAGAGCGCGCCGCGCCTGACCGGCCTCGGCGAAGCGCTGGTGCAGGCCTCGGGCGGGCGCGTGACGCCGCAGGCCCGGCAGGCTTTCGAGGGCGCGCTGCGCCTTGAGCCCGGCGCGCTTTCGCCCCGCTTCTTCCTGGCGCTCGCCCTTTCGCAGGAGGGCCGCCATGCACAGGCCGCGCCGGCCTGGGAGGGCCTGATCGCCGACAGCCCGGATGACGCCCCATGGCGCGCCGTGGCCGAAAGCGCGCTGGCCGAGGCGCGCGCGGTGCCGGCCGGCCCGAGCGCCGCCGAGATCGCGGCCGCGAGCGAGATGGACGAGGAAGCGCGGGGCGACATGATCGAGGGCATGGTCTCGGGCCTCGCCGCGCGGCTGGAGACGGAGCCGCAGGATTTCGAGGGCTGGGCGCGGCTGATCCGGGCCTATCGCGTTCTCGGCCGCGAGGCCGATGGGCGGGCCGCCGCCGAACGGGCGGCGGAGGCGTTCGGCCCCGCCTCCCGCGAGGCCGCCGATCTTCGCGCCCTCGCCGCGAACGGGGAGGGGCGGCCATGACGCGCAAGCAGAAGCGCCTTGCCGGCATCGGGGGCATGGTGACTGTGGTCGCGCTGGCCATGGGCCTCGTGCTGACGGCCTTGTCGGACAGCGTCGCCTTCTTCAATTCGCCCACCGACCTCATGGCCGAGACGGCGACGCCCGGCCAGCGCGTGCGGCTGGGCGGCATCGTGGAAGCGGGCTCGGTGGAGCGCGGGGCGGGCGAGATCGTCCGCTTTCGCGTGACCGATTCGGTCACGAGCGTACCGGTGGTCTATGCCGGGCTGCTGCCGGACCTGTTCCGGGAGGGGCAGGGCGTCGTCACCGAGGGCGCGCTGGGGCAGGATCGCGTCTTTGCCGCCGACACCGTGCTGGCCAAGCATGACGAGACCTACATGCCCCGCGAGGTGGTGGACGATCTGAAGGCCCGCGGCCTGTGGCAGGACGGCGCGCTGGTGGAGGCCAGCGCCCAATGACGGTGGAACTCGGCCATTTCGCCCTCATCCTCGCCTTCTGCCTTTCGCTGGTGCAGTCCACCCTGCCGGTGGTGGGCGCGCGGCGGGGCGACATGCGCCTGATGGAGGCGGGAAGCACCACGGCCGTCGGCACGCTGGCGCTTCTCAGCCTGTCCTTCGCGGTGCTGGCGGCGGCCTATGTGGCGTCCGACTTCTCGGTGCTGAACGTCGTCCAAAATTCGCATTCGGCCAAGCCCCTTCTCTACCGGATCACCGGCGTGTGGGGGAACCATGAGGGGTCGATGCTCCTCTGGGTGCTGATCCTCAGCCTGTTCTCCACGCTCGTCGTCTTCTTCGGCCGCGACCTTCCGCCGAGCCTGCGGGCCAATGTGCTGGGCGTGCAGGCCTGGATCACCAGCGCCTTCCTCGCCTTCATCCTCTTCACCTCCAACCCCTTCGAGCGCATCGTGCCGGCGCCGATCGAGGGGCAGGACCTCAACCCGATCCTCCAGGACATCGGGCTCGCGATCCATCCGCCGCTGCTCTATCTCGGCTATGTCGGATTCTCGATCTCCTTCTCCTTCGCGGTGGCCGCGCTGATCGACGGGCGCATCGACGCGGCCTGGGCGCGCTGGGTGCGGCCCTGGACGCTGGCGGCCTGGGTGTTCCTCACCGCCGGCATCTCCATGGGCTCCTACTGGGCCTATTACGAGCTGGGCTGGGGCGGCTGGTGGTTCTGGGACCCGGTGGAGAATGCCAGCTTCATGCCCTGGCTCTCGGGCACCGCGCTGCTCCATTCGGCGCTGGTGATGGAAAAGCGCGCGGCGCTGAAGATATGGACCGTGCTTCTGGCGATCCTGACCTTCTCGCTCTCGCTGCTCGGCACCTTTCTCGTGCGCTCGGGCGTCTTGACCTCGGTTCATTCCTTCGCGGTCGATCCGGAGCGCGGCGTCTTCATCCTCGCCATTTTGTGCGTCTTCGTGGGTGGCTCGCTGGCGCTGTTCGCCTGGCGTTCGAGCGAGCTGGAGCCGGGCGGGCTCTTCGCGCCCATCTCGCGCGAGGGGGCGCTGGTCCTCAACAACCTCTTCCTCACCACCGCCACCGCGACGATCCTGATCGGAACGCTTTATCCGCTGGTGCTGGAAACGATCACCGGCACCAAGATCTCGGTCGGCCCGCCTTTCTTCAACATGACCTTCGGCCCGCTGATGGTGCCGCTTCTGCTGGCCGTGCCCTTCGGGCCGCTGCTGGCGTGGAAGCGGGGCGATCTGGCGGCGGCGGCGCAGCGGCTCTACTTCGCGGCCGGCCTCGCCATGGCGGCGGGCCTCGTGGCGCTGGCGTTAGTGGAGGGCGTGCGCGTGCTGGCCGCCTTCGGCTTCGGCGTGGCGGTGTGGCTCATGGCGGGCAGCCTCGTGGACCTTCTCGGCCGCGCGAACTTCGCCAAGGCCGGTTTCGCCACGGGCCTGCGGCGGCTCAAGGGCCTGCCTCGCTCGGCTTTCGGCACGGCGCTCGCCCATTTCGGGCTGGGCGTGACGGTGCTCGGCATCGTGGCCGTGAGCGCGCTGGAAACCGAGACGGTGACGGTGATGGAGCCGGGACAGGTCGTGGAAGCGGGCGGCTACGGCCTGCGGTTCGAGGGCGTGGCCCCACGCGAGGGGCCGAACTATACGGAGGAGGCCGGCGGCTTCGTCGTTCTGAAGGACGGCGCCGAGCGAGGGCGGATCGAGAGCGCGCGCCGCTTCTACCCGGCCCGCCAGATGCCGACGACGGAAGCGGGCATCCACACGGAACTCTTTACCCAGGTCTATGTCTCGCTGGGCGATCCGCTCTCCAACGGCGGGCAGACGGTGGTGCGGATCTGGACCAAGCCGCTGGTGACGCTGATCTGGTACGGCACGGTCTTCATGGCCTTCGGGGGCATTGTGTCTCTGGCCGACCGGCGCTTGCGGATCGGCGCGCCCAGCCGGCGCGCGACGCGCGCGGTGCCGCTGGAGGGCGCGGCTTGAGGGCGGGGCTGGCGCTTCTCGCGCTCCTTGCGCTTCTCTGCCTCCCGGTGCCGGCCGCCCTGGCCGTGCAGCCGGACGAGGTGCTGGCGGATCCCGCGCTGGAGGCGCGGGCGCGCCAGCTTTCGGCGGAGTTGCGTTGCATGGTCTGCCAGAACCAGTCCATCGACGATTCCGATGCCCCGCTGGCCCGCGATCTGCGCCTGCTGGTGCGAGAGCGCCTCGTGGCCGGGGACAGCGACGAGGACGTGGTGGACTATCTGGTGGCGCGCTATGGCGAGTTCGTGCTGCTGCGCCCGCGCTTCGGCCCGCAGACGCTGGCGCTCTGGGGCCTTCCGGTGCTGATCCTCATCGGCGGCGGGGCGTATCTTCTCCTGCGCAGCCGCAACGCGCCGCCGCGCCCGCCCGCCGTGCTGACCGCCGAGGAGGAAAGGGCCGTCGATGCGCTGCTTCGCAAGGGGCCGCCCGAGCGCGAGAGTCTTTAGAGCAATTCCTGCCATCAGGTGGCAAAAGCCACCGATATTCACGGTGACGGCGCGGAAGCCGGGTTGCATGTGAAGCTGTAATTTATGGTCATTTCGCAGAATGATCATAACTCATCTGGTCGCACTTGCTGCCTAATGCCGGAAATTCCAGCAAAAGTGCGAACCGGTTTTGCGTTCGGATTTGCGTGAAAACAAAGAGATAGGGCATTGGAGGTGATCGCGGTGTTCACCGGAAATGCTCTATCCCGCGCTGGCGAGCATGTCGCCCGGCTGGGCGGCGAGGGCTTCGCCGAACACGTTTCCGACGCCGATGAGGATGGGGTTGTCGAGGCCGATGGCCTCGACGATGGCGGCAAGGTCGCGCAGCCGGCCGGTGGCCCGCGTCTCGTCATGGCGCGAGAGGTTGGCGGCCACCGCGACGGGGGTGGCGGGGTCCACGCCCACCGCCACGAGGCGCGCGGCGATGGTGCCGGCCATGCGCCCGCCCATGTAGAAGATGGTGGTGGCATGAGGGCCCGCCAGCGCCGCCCAGTCGAGGTCCTGCGGCAGGGAGCCCGTGCGGGAATGGCCGGTGACGAGGCGCAGCTCCTGCGCATGATCACGATGGGTGAGCGAAACGCCGAAGGCGGCCGCCATGGCCGAGGCGGCGGTGATGCCCGGCACGAGCGAGACGGGGATGGCGTGGCGCTTCAGCTCGGCGATCTCCTCCCCGGCGCGGCCGAAGACGGAGACGTCGCCCGATTTCAGCCGCACGACGTTCTTGCCCGCTTTGGCGAGCTTCACCATCATGGCGTTGATGTCCTCCTGCCGGCAGCTTTCCCGGCCGCCGCGCTTGCCCACCAGCATCCGCCTGGCCTCGCGCCGGGCCAGTTCCAGCACCTCGCCCGAGACGAGGTCGTCGAACAGGATGACGTCGGCCGCCTGAAGCGCGCGCACGGCCTTCAGGGTGAGAAGCTCCGCCTCGCCGGGGCCCGCGCCGACGAGGGTGACGCGTCCGCCGGCCGGCGCGTTCGCCTCCACGCCGTTCAGCAGCGCTTCGGCCTCGCCCCCGGCGGGGCGGCGTCCCGAAAGGGCGGCGTCGGAGAAGCGCTCCCAGAAGGCGCGGCGGGGCGCGCCGGGGGCAAGGCGCGCCAGCACGGAAGCGCGAATGCCGGCGGCAAGGCGGGCCCATTCGCTCAGCGAGGGCGGCAGCAGCGTCTCGATGCGCCGGCGCACCGCCTGGCCGAGAATGGGCGCCGCGCCGTCCGTCGCTATGCCGATGACCAGCGGGGACCGGTTGACGAGCGTCCCGAAGCGGAACTGGCAGAAGGCCGGCTTGTCGATGACGTTGAAGGGCACGCCGGCGGCGCGCGCTGCGTGGGCGAAGGCGCTGGCCTCGCCCTCGCTTTCGCAATCGGCCACCGCGAGCGCGGCGCCCGCCAGGGCGCCTTCATCCCATGTCCCGTCGCGATGGGTCAGCGAGCCCACGGCGCGCGGGGCGGCGAGAAGCGCGGCCATCTCGGGGGAAAGGTCGGCCGCCGGAGCGTGGATTTCGACGTGGGCGCCGCTCGCGGCCAGAAGCTCGGCCTTCCACGCCGCCGCCTCCGACCCGCCGGCCAGAACCGCGCGGTGGCCCGACAGGTCGAGGAACACCGGCAGGGTCGATAGGGGCTCGATGCGGGCCTCTCCCCCCTTAACCCCTGCGGTGCGATCTTCCACGGCTTCACTCATACGGCTGCGGCTTTCCCATCGGCCCCTTGCGGCGCCGGTTCGGCGACATCTCTAAAGCGTGGCGGGCAGATCGCAAGGCATGGCGTTGCGCGCCGGGCGGCATGATGGAAACGCGCTTTCGCGCCATGGCGGCCGGCCCGAGCGCGTAATCTTACGAACATTTCATGCGGGGGAAAACGTCCTGTAATTTTGCGCTCCCTATGTTCCGCTCACACGACGCGCCGTTTCGGCCGTCCGGACATTCTCTTCCCAAGAGGCGTGAGATGCGAAACATTCTTCAGACCAAGACCCGGCGGCGCTTCACGGCCGCGGCTCTGGCGGCCGGTGTCGCTGGCCTGGCCTTCAGCGGCGGCGTGATGACCAACATCGCGCCCAGCCTTGCCGAGCCCGTGCGGGTCGAAGCACCCCAGCAGAGCTTCGGCTTTGCCGATGTGGTGGAGCGCGTGTCGCCCGCCGTGGTCTCGGTGCGCGTGCGCGGCGAGGAGGCGACCGCGACCTTCTCGCGCAACGAGCAGTTCTCCAGCCCCTTCGACAACCTTCCGGAAGACCACCCGCTGCGCCGCTTCTTCGACTTCGGCAACCCCGGCGCGCCGGGCGGGCAGGGGGTCATGCCGCGCGGTCCGCGCCGGGGCGAGGGGCCGCGTCCCTCCATGTCGCAGGGCTCGGGCTTCTTCGTCTCCGAGGACGGCTACCTCGTGACCAACAACCACGTGGTGGAAGGCGGCAGCGCCTACACCGTCATCCTGGACGACGGCACGGAGCTTTCGGCCGAGCTGGTGGGCACGGATGCGCGCACCGACCTCGCGGTGCTGAAGGTCGAGGCGGAGAACCGCAGGTTCACTTATGTCGAGTTCGCGGACGACACCTCGGTGCGCGTCGGCGAGTGGGTGGTCGCGGTCGGCAACCCGTTCGGCCTCGGCGGCTCGGTGACGGCGGGCATCGTCTCGGCGCGGGGCCGCGACATCGGCGCCGGCCCCTATGACGACTTCCTCCAGATCGACGCGGCGGTGAATCGGGGCAATTCCGGCGGCCCGGCCTTCAATCTCGAGGGCCAGGTGATCGGCGTCAACACGGCCATCTTCTCGCCCTCGGGCGGCAATGTGGGCATTGCCTTCGCCATTCCGTCCTCCACCGCGCAAAGCGTCGTGCAGTCGCTGCGTGAGGGCGGCACGGTGCAGCGCGGCTGGCTGGGCGTGCAGATCGCGCCCGTGACCGAGGACATCGCGGAGGCCGTGGGCCTCGACACCGACCGGGGCGCCATCGTGACGCTGCCCGAGACCGATACCCCGGCGGCGGCGGCCGGCATCCAGACCGGAGACGTCATCACGCGCGTCAACGGCGTAGATGTCGCCACACCCCGCGAACTCTCGCGCACCATCGCCGGCTTCCGGCCCGGCAGCGAGATCGAGATCGGGCTGTGGCGCGACGGGGCCGAGCAGACCGTGACCGTGACGCTCGGCGACCTCTCCTCGCTCGACGATACGGTGGCCGGTGGCCGCGGCCCCGGCACGAGCGTGCCGACCGACCCGTCCTCGCTCTCGGGCTACGGGCTCACGCTGACGCCCTCCGAGGACGGCGAGGGCGTGGTGGTGACGGATGTGGACCCCGAATCGGAGGCTGCCACGCGCGGCGTCAATCCGGGCGATGTGATCGTGGCGATCAACGGCACGGAGGTCGCTTCGCAGGCCGAGGTGGAGGAGGCGCTGAAGGGCGCGGCCGACACCGGCCGGCGGGCCGCCCTCTTCCAGCTCCGCACGGGCGACCAGAACCGCTTCGTCGCCCTGCCGATCGCCGGTAGCTGAGCCCTTCGCGCCGCGCGCGCGAACGATGGGAGGGGCGGCGGGCCGGAAGGCCGGCCGCCCCTTTTCGCTTTCTCGCACAGGAAAGGCACCGCCATGCCCGGCTGGACCGAAACGGGCTTCGCCCCGCAAGCTTTAAGCGCTACATCCGCGCCCATGAAGATCCTGCTCATCGAGGACGACCGGGAAGCGGCGTCCTACCTCCTGAAGGCGCTGAAGGAAGCGGGCCACGTCGCGGACCACGCGGCGGACGGCGCGAGCGGCTTCCACATGGCCGACAGCCGCGACTACGACGTGCTGGTGGTGGACCGGATGCTGCCGGAACGAGACGGGCTCTCGGTGATCTCGGGCCTGCGGGAAAAGGGCAATGGAACCCCCGTGCTCATCCTCTCCGCCCTCGGGCAGGTGGACGACCGCGTGACGGGCCTGCGGGCGGGCGGTGACGACTATCTCACCAAGCCCTTCGCCTTCTCCGAGCTTCTGGCGCGGGTGGAGGTGCTGGGCCGGCGCCGCGGCGCCAAGGAGGTGGAAACCCATTACCGCGTGGGCGACCTCGAGCTGGACCGCCTCTCGCACGAGGTGCGCCGCGCCGGGCGAGCCATCGTCCTGCAACCGCGCGAGTTCCGCCTGCTCGAATATCTGATGAAGCACGCGGGGCAGGTGGTGACGCGCACCATGCTTCTGGAAAATGTCTGGGACTATCACTTCGACCCGCAGACCAACGTCATCGACGTTCACATCTCGCGCCTGCGCGCCAAGATCGAGCGCGATTTCGGCACGCCGCTGCTCCACACGGTGCGCGGCTCGGGCTACATCATGCGTGCCGGAGAATAGATGAGGCGGCTGCGCGCGCTGATGCGCATGACGGCCGTTCGCCTCTCGGCCGTCTATCTCGCCCTCTTCGCCATCTTCGCGCTGGTGCTGGTGATCTACGTCACCGCGACGGCCTCCAACATTCTCCAGAGCCAGAGCCGCACGGCCATCGCGGAGGAGACGGCCGAGCTCGGCCTGATCTACCAGCGCGCCGGCATCGTCGGTCTCGTGCGCTCCATCGACCGACGCTCGCGCCAGCCGGGCGCCTCGCTCTATCTGATGACGGACCCGGCCGGGCGCATTCTGGCCGGCAACGTGCAGAGCCTCGATATCGGCGTTCTCGACGATCCGGGCTTCACCTCCCGGATATTCGCCTATCAGCGCTACGAGGACGGCGGCGAGCCGGACGTGCATCTGGCCGTGGCGGAGGTGGTGCAGCTTCCGAACGGGATGCGCATCCTGGTGGGGCGCGACCAGACGGACCAGGAACGCTTCCGCCTCATCGTGCGCAACGCGCTGATCGCCGCGCTCGGGCTGATGGGGATCGGGGCGCTGGCGGCGTGGCTCTTCGTCGGGCGCTCCGCGCTCCAGCGCATCGACCGGCTTTCCGCTTCCAGCGCGCGAATCCTGGCCGGCGACCTGAACGAGCGCCTGCCCGTGACAGGCGCGGGCGACGAGTTCGACCGCCTGTCGGAGAATCTCAACACGCTGCTGTCGCGCGTGGCGCTTCTCCAGTCCGGCCTGCGGCAGGTGTCCGACAACATCGCCCACGATTTGAAGACGCCGCTGACGCGCCTTCGCAACCGGGCCGAGGCGGCGATGGCCGACCGCTCGCCCGATGCCGACCCGCGCGCCGCGCTGGAGGCGGCCGTCGCGGAGGCCGACGGCATGATCCGCACCTTCGACGCGCTCTTGATGATCGGGCGGGTGGAGGCGGGCTCCCATCCGGTGGAGAAGGTGGAGACCGACCTTTCGGCCATCGTGGCCGATGTCGCGGAGCTTTACGAGCCGCTGGCGGAAGAGGCCGGGGCGACGATCCGCACCCACACGCCTTCCGCCGCGCCCGCCCTTGTCAGCCGCGAGCTGATCGCGCAGGCGCTATCCAACCTCATCGACAACGCGCTGAAATATGCCGGCGGGCAGGACCGGCCCGTGGAGATCGACGTGCGGCTGGCTATGGAGGGGGAGCGCTGCCGCCTGACGGTGAGCGACAACGGGCCCGGCATTCCGGCGGACCGGCGCGAGCGCGTGCTGGAGCGCTTCTACCGGCTGGACGAGAGCCGCACCAAGCCCGGCTCGGGGCTCGGCCTCTCGCTCGTCCAGGCGATCGCGCTCGTGCATGACGGAGCGATTCTCCTGGAGGATGCGGGCCCGGGCCTCTCCGTCACGCTCGACTTTCCGGCCGGAACGGGAAAACCTTCGGCAAACGCGTGAGAGGAGGCACGGGGATGGCGGCACCGGCATGGAGGATCGGCGGGAGCGCGCGCCTGCGGCCGCTGGACGAGGCGCGCGCCGGCCTGTGGCTGAACGACCTGGCCGAGGCGGCCCGCGCCGCCGAATGCCCGCGCCTTGCCGCCCTGGCGCAGGCCCCTTCGCGGGAGCGCGACAACCTCGCCGCGATCCTCGACCTTTCGCCCTTTCTGGGCGGGGCGATGCTGCGCTGGCCGCAATGGCTGGAACGGCTGTTCGACGTGGACGCCGGCGAGCGCATCCGCGCCATCGTAAGGGCGCTCGACGCGCTTCCGGGGGAGGAGACGGGGGAGGGGCGCATGATGACGCTCCTGCGCGAGGCCAAGGCCGAGGCCGCGCTCCTGATCGCGCTTCGCGACCTTTTCGGCGCGGCGGACGGGCAGAGGACCACGGCCGACCTCTCCGACCTCGCGGAGGGCGCCGTGCGCGCCGCGCTGCGGTTCTGCCTCCTCGACCTCGACCGGCGCGGGCAGCTCGACCTGCCGGACAAGGCGCGGCCGGAAACGGGCTGCGGGCTGTTCGTCCTGGGCATGGGCAAGCTCGGCGGGCGGGAGCTGAACTATTCCAGCGATATCGACCTCATCCTCCTCTTCGACCCGCAGGTGCCCGCGGTTCTCGACAAGGGCGAGAGCGTGGAGACCTTCTCGCGCCTCGCGCGGCGGCTGGTGCGCCTTATCGGCGAGCGCTCGCGGGACGGCTACGTCTTCCGCACCGACCTGCGGCTGCGGCCGGACCCCTCCGCCATGCCTCTCGCCATCCCGCTGCCCACCGCCCTCGTCTATTACGAGAGCGCGGGGCGCGACTGGGAGCGCGCGGCGATGATCAAGGCGCGGGTGATCGCGGGCGACCGGCAGGCCGGCGAGGAGTTCACCCGCGCCATGGCCTCCTTCGTATGGCGGCGCTATCTCGACTTCGCGGCGCTGCGCGACATCCAGTCCATGAAGGACCGGATCGACCGCCATCGCGGCTTCTCGGCCATCGCGGTGGCGGGGCACAACGTCAAGCTCGGTCGCGGCGGCATTCGCGAGGTGGAGTTCTTCGCGCAGACCCAGCAGCTCATCGCGGGCGGGCGGGCGCCCGAGCTGCGCCTTCGCCGCACGCAGGAAACCCTCTTCGCGCTGGCCGAGGGCGGCTGGATCGACCGGTCGGCGGCCGAGGAGCTGACGGAGGCCTACTGGTTCCTGCGGCATGTGGAGCACGTGCTGCAAATGCTGGCGGACGAGCAGACGCATACGCTGCCGGAGGAGCCGGCGGAGCTTACCCGTGTGGCGCTGCTGGCGGGGTTCGAGAGCCTCGATGCCTTCTCCGAGGCGCTCCTGGCGCGGCTTCGCACGGTGGAGCGGCGCTTTGCCGGGCTGTTCGCGGGCCACAGCTCGACGGTGGCGGAAGCGCCCATCCTCGGCGCGCTCGCCGATGCTGAGGATGGCGATGCGCTGCAATGGCTGGAGGCCAAGGGCTTCCACCGCCCGCAGGATGTGGCGCGCATCCTGGCCGGCTGGGGCGCGGGCCGCTATCGCGCGCTGCGCTCGGACGCGGCGCGCGAGCGCATGTCGCTGGTGCTGCCCTCGCTCGTCTCGGCCTTTGCCGGCGCGCGCGATCCCGATGCCGCCTTCGCCAGTTTCGACCGCTTCCTGGCGGGCCTGCCCTCGGGCCTGCAATTCTTCGCGCTCATCGCCTCCAACCCCAAGCTTCTGGACCTTCTGGCCCGCGTCATCACCTCCGCGCCCGGCCTGACGGAGATCATCGCCCGACGCCCGCATGTTTTCGACGCGCTGCTGGACCCCGCCTTCTACGGCGAGATGCCGAAGAAGGCGGCGATGGAGGAATGGCTCGGCGCCTTTCTGGGGCTCGCCTCCACGCATGAGGAGCGGCTGGTGCGGCTGCGCATCTTCGCCGCCGAGCAGAAATTCCTGATCGGCGTGCGGCTTCTCTCGGGCGTGGTGGAGGGGGAGGAGGCCGGCCTTGCCTTCACCGACCTTGCCGAAGTGGTGATCGCCGCCCTCCTGCACACCGTGGAGGGCGAGTTCGCGCGCGCCCACGGGCGCGTTCCCGGCGGCCGGATCGCGTTGCAGGGGCTGGGCCGGCTCGGCAGCCGCGAACTGACCGCGACCTCGGATGTCGATCTCATCCTGTTCTTCGACCATGACGGGGCGGCCGAGGAATCGGACGGCGAGCGGCCGCTGCCGGTCTCCACCTACTATGCCCGTCTCACGCAGCGGCTGATCGCCGGGCTCACCGCGCCGATGGCCGAGGGGCTTCTCTACGAGGTGGACTTCCGCCTGCGCCCCTCCGGCAACAAGGGGCCGCTCGCCACCCATATCGAGGCGTTCCGCCGCTATCAGGAACACGAGGCCTGGACCTGGGAGCACATGGCGCTCACCCGCTCGCGCCCCATCGCGGGCGACCCGGCTCTCATGGACGAGGCGGCGCGCATCGTGCGCGAGACGGTGGCGCGCGAGCGCGACCCGCAGGCGCTGGCGCGCGACGTAGCGTCGATGCGCGCGCGAATCGAGCGCGACAAGCCGGGCCGGGGGCCGCTGGATGTGAAGCTCAATCCCGGCGGCCTCGTGGACCTGGAATTCGTGGCCCAGTGGGCGCTTCTGGCCCACCACGTGCCGCTGCGCCTCATCGGCGCGCCCACGGCCGACATACTGGAGGTGCTGGGCGAAACCCTTCCGCAGACGCAGGGCCTCGCGCCCGCCATGCGGTGCCTCACCCGGCTCGTGCAGCTCCTGCGCCTTGGCGGGGACGGTGCGAGGCGCGCGGAGGATCTGCCGCGCGGCCTTGCCGAGCGCATCGCCGAGGCGATGGGCGAGCCGGTGGCGGGCATCGAGGCGCGGCTGGAGAGCGAGGGCGCCATCGTACGGCAGCGTTTCGCCGCGCTGCTGCCCCTGCCGGAAGTAGACGAGTAAGGGCCTGCTCAGGCGGCGCTTCGCTGCTGCTCCTGCGCGGGCGCCGTCAGCGGCAGGCGGAAGGACACCGCCGTGCCTTCGCCCACGCGGCTGGAAATGCGCATGGCGCCGCCTTGCAGCTCGATGAGCGAGCGCGCGATGGCAAGGCCGAGGCCCGTGCCCTTGTTGGTGCGCGTCAGCTCGTTCTCCACCTGCTCGAACGGCCGGCCCAGCTTGGACAGCGCGGCGCGGGGAATGCCGATGCCGTTGTCGACGATGGTGACGACGGCCTTGTCTCCGACGCGCCGCGCGCGCACGCTGACCTGCCCCTCCGGGCCGGTGAACTTCATCGCATTGGCCAGAAGGTTGAGCAGGATCTGCTTGGTGGCGCGCCGGTCCGCCACGAGATGCAGGTCGCTGCAGATATCGGCGGAAAGGGCGAGGCGCTTGTCGGCCGCCTGCACCTGCGTGATCCGTAGCGCCTCGGCCACCATCTCCCCGATGTCGATCTCCTCGGCCACGAGCGCCATGCGCCCCGCCTCGATCTTGGACATGTCCAAGATATCGTTGATCAGCTTCAGCAGCCAGTGGCCGCTCTGGTGGATATCGGCGGCGTATTCGCAGTATTTCTCCGAGCCGATGGGGCCGAAGCTCTGCTCGCGCATGATCTCCGAAAAGCCGATGATGGCATTGAGCGGCGTGCGAAGCTCGTGGCTCATATTGGCGAGGAAGGTCGTCTTGGCGCGGTTGGCGCTTTCGGCGCGTTCCTTCTCGATCACGTAGCTTGCGTTCAGCTCCGCGAGCTGGCGGGCCTTGGCCTCGGCGTCCCGGCGCGAGGCGGAGAGATCGTTGATCGTGGCCATCAGCCGGCGCTCCGAATCGCTCAGCCGCTCCTGATGGACCTTGAGCTGCGTGATGTCGGTGCCGATGGAGACATGGCCGCCATCGCTGGTGAGCCGCTCGGAGACCTGGAGCCAGCGCCCGTCGGCCAGGAGCGCCTCCATGGCGCGCTCTCCCGCCACGAAGCTCGGGCTCGTGAGCTTGCGCTCCTCGATGGGCTTGCGAGAGGCCGCGCGCACCGCCTCCATGGAGGAGCCGGGCCGCACCAGCGCGTCGGACAGGCCGAAGACCTCCTGGTATTTCGAGTTGCACAGGACGAGGCGGTTCTCCGCGTCCCAGAGCACGAACGTCTCGGAGATGTTCTCCACCGCGTTCTGGAGCCGGGCGTTGGCCTCGCTGGTCAGCCGCGCCAGCGCGTGGTTCTCGCTCACATCCACGGCCACGCCGATGAGGTGGATGTCGTTCTCCGGGCTGCGCACCACCTCGGCCCGCGCGCGCAGCCAGATGAACTGCCCGTCGCAGCGGCGCATGCGGAAGGTGCGGTCGATGTTGGATATGCGGCCCGAGGCGATCTGGCGGGCGATCTCGAAGAAGCTGCCGTCGTCCGGATGCATCAGCTTGGCGATCTCGCCGAAGGACAAGATGTCCTCCTGCGGCGGCATCCCGAGGATTTCGTACATGGAGCGCGACCAGTACATGCGCCCGCGCGCCAGGTCCCAGTCCCACAGGCCGCAGCGCCCGCGCGACAGGGCGGTCTCCACGCGCTGGTGCGCCTCGAGGAAGGCGCTGTCGGCGGCTGAGGTAAGGGTCGCCTGCCGGAAATAGGCGAGCAGGATGGTGAGGAGCACGATGCTGGTCAGTGCGAAGAGCGTGACGTTGACCGAGGCCGTGCGCCGCCATTCGGCCAGCAGCGTGCGCTGGTCCTGCACGAGGATCGCCGCGCCGAGCGGAGAGGCGAGGACGGCGGCGGAGGCAAGGGCCGGCTGCCCGGCGAACTCGGCCTCCATGACCCCGGCCCGCTCGCCGAACACGAGAAGCGGCGGCGCGCCGGACAGGAGCCCCGCGACCTCGCGGCCGATCAGATGCTCATGGCCGGGCGTGACCGCCACCACGACCCCGTCCGTGTCGCTGATCAGCGCCACGGAGCCGGCCGGGCGCAGGGCCTCCGGCAGGACGCTGGTCAGCAAGGTCCGGGCGCGTGTCGCCCCGTCGGCCACCCGCTCGGCCAGGATGGCATCCTCGGCGCGCAGGAGGCTCGCCCCGATGCTCAGGCTGTCGCGCGCCGCGGTCTCGATGTCGGTGCGATGCTCCATCAGCGAGACGAAGCGCGCGAAGGCCAGGACGATGAGGAAGATGACGGTGACGAGCGGCACGCCGCGCCGAAGCGCGGGTTCCAGCGTGTGCAGCGGGGGCAGGCCCAGCGGCGGCATGGGAAGGCGGGAGATCTTTTCCCGCACAGCGTTCAGAAAGGTCGCCGGACGCCCGGAATCCGTTCTCGCCGGTACGCTGGAAGCGTCCGCACTCATTCAACGACCCCTCGAATTGTCGCCTCGAACGATCCGGCACGCCGCACATCCGAATCTGCCCTAATGAATCAGAGGGGGTGATTCCTGTCTAGGACTTGACACTGCTTGGAAGTAAGAAATCGTTAACCATAATCGTCTTGGTTGCATTTTGCCCGTTTTCATCGGGTGGCGAAATTGAGGCCACTGGACGAAGCTGGAATTATTGCAGGGAGCGATCGACGATGTCCTTCAGGTCGCGCGAAATCTGCTTGCCCTGCGCGATCGCCCGCAGCGTCTGCGCCGCCAGCTCCCGCCGGCCCGGTTCCAGCGAGCGCCAGGAGCGGAAGGCGGTGGCCAGGCGCGCGGCGGTCTGCGGGTTGAGGCGGTCCAGCTCCGTCAGCATCCGGGCGACGAAGCGGTAGCCCGCGCCGTCCGGCCGATGGAAGGCGAGGGGGTTGGCGCTGGCGAAGCCGCCGATCAGCGCCCGTGCCCGGTTGGGGTTGGCCAGCTTGAAGGCGGGGTGGGCCGCCAGCCGCTCCACGTCTGCCAGCGCGTCCTCATGCGCCGCGCTGGCCTGGAGCATGAACCATTTGTCGAGCACGAGATCGTCGCCCGCATAGGTGTCGTGGAAGCGCTCGAGGGCCTTGCGCGTGGCCGCCTCGCGCGGGAAGTGATGCGCCAGGACGGCGAGGGCCGCGAGGCGGTCGGTCATGTTCGTCGCGCCCGCGAACTGGCGCTCCGCCCGCGAGGCGTCACCGGCCGCCAGCGAAACGAAGGCGAGGATCGTGTTGCGCAGCGCGCGCCGGCCGACACTGTCGGGCGCGGGCGAGAAGGGCTCTCCGGCCCCCTCGGCCAGCAGGCGCGCGAAGCTTTCGCCGCCGATGCGCCCCAGCTCCGCCATGGCCGCGATGCGCGCGCGGTGGACACGGCCGGGATCGACATCCTGCCCCACGAGGCGGGCGATCTCGCCCTCTCCCGGCAGGGCCGCCATTTGCGCGCGCAGCGAGGGCTCCAGCGCCTCGTCGGCCGCGCCGGCCGCCACGGCCTGGAGCACCGGCGCGGCATCGGCGGGCGAGAAGCCCGTGCGCCCGGCATCGGCCAGCGTCTCGCCCACGAGGTCGGCCAGCGCCCGCCAGCGCCCGAAGGCGTCGGGATCGAGCCGGGCCAGCGCCAGCCGGTCCTCCCGGCTCTGGGGGAAGTCGAGCGTGACGGGCGCGGAGAAGTCTCGCAGGATGGAGACGAGGGGCCGCTCGGGCAGGCCCTCGAAGACGACCTCGCCCTTCTCCTCCAGGAGGTGGATGATGCCGTCCTCCGCCTTTGCGCCCTCCGCCCGTGGCACGGCCTCCATGTCCGCGCCATTGGAGCCGACGAGGCCGAAGCGGACGGGCATGTGCATGGGCTCGGTGCCCGTGCCCGCCGCGCCCCGCGCCAGGCGCTGGGAGAGGCTGAGCGTGAGGCGGCCGTCCGCATAGGTCTCGCGCACCGAAAGGGTCGGCGTGCCGGCCTGCGCATACCAGAGGCGGAAGCGCTCCAGGCTCCGCCCGCCCGCCTCCTCGAAGCAGAGGAGGAAATCCTCGATGGTGGCCGCCTCGCCGTCGTGGCGCTCGAAATACAGGTCCATCCCGGCGCGGAAGCGTTCCGGCCCGAGGATGGTGGCGATCATGCGCACCAGCTCCGCGCCCTTGTCGTAGACCGTGGCGGTGTAGAAGTTGTTGATCTCCCGGTAGCGGGTGGGGCGCACGGGGTGCTGGAGCGGCCCCTGGTCCTCGGGGAATTGCTGCGACTTCAGAAGCTGCACGCTGGCGATGCGCTTGACCGCGCGCGAGCGCTCGTCCGCCGTGAACTCCTGGTCCCGATAGACGGTGAGCCCTTCCTTCAGGCAGAGCTGGAACCAGTCCCGGCAGGTGATGCGGTTGCCCGTCCAGTTGTGGAAGTATTCGTGCGCGATCACGGTCTCGACGCCGGCGTAATCGCCGTCCGTCGCGGTGTCGGGGTCGAGCAGGACGTATTTGTGGTTGAAGACGTTGAGGCCCTTGTTCTCCATCGCCCCCATGTTGAAGTCCGAGACGGCGACGATGTTGAAGACATCGAGGTCGTATTCTCGGCCGAAGCGCCGCTCGTCCCACGCCATGGAGCGCTTGAGCGCGTCCATCGCGTAGACGGAGCGGGCGCTGAGGCCCTTCTCGGTATAGATCGCCAGGTCGACCTTGCGGCCGCCGGCGGTGGTGAAATCGTCCTTCAAGACGTCCAGATCGCCCGCCACCAGCGCGAAGAGGTAGGAGGGCTTGGGGTGCGGGTCGTGCCAGAGGGCGAAGTGCCGGCCGCCTTCGAGCGGGCCGCTCTCCACCGGGTTGCCGTTGGCCAGAAGCACGGGCGCGGCCGCGCGCGGCGCCTCGATCCGCACCCGGTAGGTGGCCAGCACGTCCGGCCTGTCGAGGAAGTAGGTGATGCGGCGGAAGCCCTCGGCCTCGCACTGCGTGCACCAGACGCCGCGCGTGCGATAGAGCCCCATCAGCTTGGTGTTCTTCTCCGGCTCCAGCGTGGTGCCGATCGAAAGGGTGAAGCGGCCGGACGCGGGAAGGCCATGCAGCGTCAGCGCCTCGGGCGAGACCTCGTAGGAGCCTTCCGGCAGTCGCTCACCGTCGAGCGCGAGCGAGGTCAGCGTCAGCTCGTCGCCATCCAGCGAGAGGCTGGCCGCCTCGGGCGAGCCCGGCCGGCGCTCCACGGTCAGCGCGGCGCGGACTTCGGCCCGGCCCTCGAACAGGCAGACGAGGAGGTCGACCTCATGGATGAGGAAATCGGTCGGCCGGTAATCCTCCAGCCGGATGACCTGCTCGTCGTCGTCGTGCATCGAAGCCGTCTCCTGTTCCGCGCGCGTGGGATACCCCACCTGCGGCCTCGTGCCTAATCGCGAAGGCGCTAAGGAGGCAATACTATTTTACCGCCCGGCGTCTCGACCCGGCCGGCCGTTCCATCCTAGAAGCGGTCATCCCCCCGGCCCCCGCTGGACGCCCGCCCCATGCCCACGCCCCCCATGCCTGTCCCCACGGGCGCCAATCCCCTTCTCGGCATCGGCCTGAAGGTCTTGTCGGTCATCGTCTTCGTCGCGATGCAGTCGAGCCTGAAGGCGGGAGGGGAGGGTGTGCCGCCGGGGCAGCTCGTCTTCTTCCGCTCGTTCTTCGCGCTCATTCCGGTGGTGATCTACCTGGCGTGGCTGGGCGAGCTGCGCACGGCGCTGCGCACCGACGACCTGCCGGGCCACGTGCTGCGCGGCGTCGTGGGCGTCGTCTCCATGGGGCTCGGCTTCTACGCGCTCACGCGCCTGCCCTATCCCGAATGGGTGACGATCTCCTACGCGGCCCCGCTTCTCACGGTGGTCTTCGCCGTGATCTTCCTCAAGGAGGTGGTGCGTGCCTACCGCTGGGCGGCGGTCGCCATCGGCCTCGTGGGCATCGTCATCGTATCGGCGCCGAACTTCACGGCGCTCGGCGACCCGTCCGGCTCGGCCCACGCCACGGGCGCGCTGGCGGCGCTGGCGGGCGCGGCGGTGGCGGCCGTGGCGATGATCCAGATCCGGCGGCTGGTGCGCAAGGAGAAGACGGCCACCATCGTGGTCTATTTCTCGCTCACATCCTCGCTCGTGGCGCTCGTCACGCTGCCCTTCGGCTGGGTGTGGCTGACGCCCTGGCAGGCGCTGCTCCTGATCGTCGCCGGGTTCTGCGGGGGCGTGGGGCAGTTGCTGCTGACGGCCTGCTACCGCCACGCGGACACCTCCACCATCGCGCCCTTCGAATACACCTCGCTCGTCTTCGCCGTGGCGATCGGCGCGCTGGTCTTCGACGAGCCGGTCGGCGCGTCGACGCTGGTCGGTGGCGCCATCGTGGTCATGGCCGGCATCTTCATCATCCTGCGCGAGCGCCAGCTCGGCATCGAGCGCGCCAGGGCGCGCAAGGTCTCGCCGCCTCAGGGTTGAGGCGTTTCCATGCCCCAGGGCAGCGGCTCGCCGGCGGCGGGCTCCACCGCCTCCGCGCGCGGGTCCAGCACCAGCGTGGCGGGCGTCTGCGTGCGCGCCAGCGGCAGGGTGCGGAAGTCCTCGCGCTCCTCGGCCGGCAGCGCCTCGCGCCGGAAGGTGCGGTAGATGGCGTAGGCCGCGAAGGCGGTGTGCGCCAGGCCCGTGGCCATGAAGATGCCCGTCGGCCCGCGCGCCTCCATCAGCCATGCGGCAAAGAGCGGGCCGCCCATCGTGCCGAAGCCGTAGACGATGAGGAGCCCGCCGGAGATCTTCACGAAATCGGCCGCGTCCGCGTGGTCGTTGGCATGGGCGACGGCCAGCGAGTAGGCCGGATAGATCACCCCGCCCAGCATGAAGGCCACGGCGAAGAGGAAGCCCGCGCTCTGGCTGCCCACGCCCATGGCGAGCGCGGCCACCGAGACGCCGAAGACCCCCGCGCCCGCCATGACGAGGCGCCGGTCGATCAGGTCCGAGAGGCGTCCGAGCGGGTACTGGAAGGCGATGCCGCCCGCCATGGTGGCCACCAGCAGCGTGGCGATCTGCGTGGTGGAGAAGCCGATCTGGTTGCCGAAGAGGGGGGCCATGTTCGTCCACGCCCCGGCCATGACGCCGCCCATGAACACGCCCACCACGGCGGCGGGGGAGTTGCGGTAGATGGCGGGCAGGTCGAGCTTGACCTGCGTCAGGGGCTTGGGGTGCTGCTGGCGCGAGAGCGCGTTGGGGATGACGGCGGCGGCGAAGAAGATGGCGCACAGCATGAAGGACACCGTCAGGCGCGGGTCGCTCAGCGGCATGAGATACTGCCCCGTCATCATCGCCCCCATGGAGACGATCATGTAGGTGGAGAAGATGCGCCCGCGCGTCTCGTTGGTCACGCGCTCGTTCAGCCAGCTTTCGATGACCATGTAGCCGCCGGCCAGCGCGAAGCCCGAGAGGCCGCGAATGGCCACCCAGGCCAGCGGGTGGACGATCAGCGCGTGCAGCAGCGCGGCGATGGCCAGAAGCGCGGCGAGGCTGCAGAAGGTGCGCACATGCCCCGCCCGGCGCACCACGCGCGGCGCGATGAGGCCGCCCAGCGTGAAGGCGATGGCGTATCCCGTGCCCACCAGGCCGATCTCGTAGGGCGACCAGCCCTCGATCGAGCCGCGAACGGGGAGAAGGATGCCGATCAGCCCCGCGCCGACCATCATGAAGAAGGTGGAGGTCAGGAGCGAAACGATCGGCAGTAGCTGCGCCTGCATGGGAAAGCTCGAATTGACTGTGAGGCCGGGCGGACGGGCCGGGAAGGAGCGGACGATCCTGGCCGCTTGCTACTCTTTCGAGGCGCGCGAAGCGAGCCGAAAAATCCGTCCCCGAGCGGCCCCCGGCAGGCCTTGCGGCCCAGCCTGCCCTATCGTGCGAAAGTGACGTCTTTCGGACGGGCCGGGCCTTATTGCGAGAGCCGTTCCCTGATGGAAAGAAGGTCGCGCCATGTCAGCCGCTTGTGGGAGGGCTGGCGCAGGAGATAGGCGGGGTGAAGGATGGCCGTGGCCGGGATTTCCTGTCCCGAGGGCAGCGTCACGCTCGTCCAGCGCCCGCGCAGGCGCATGATGCCGTCCTGCGTGCCGAGAACCGCCTTCGCCGCCGAGGAGCCGACGCAGACCAGCACCCTGGGCTGCACCAGCTCCACCTGCCGCATCACGAAGGGCAGGCACATCTCGGTCTCGGCCGGGGTAGGGGTGCGGTTGCCGGGTGGGCGCCAGGGCACCGCGTTGGTCACGCGCACGGCGGCGCGCTCGATGCCGATGGCGGCCAGCATCCTGTCGAGCAGGCGCCCCGAGCGGCCGACGAAGGGCTCGCCGGCCATGTCCTCCTCGCGGCCCGGCGCCTCGCCGATGAGCATCAGCTCGGCATTGGGATCGCCATTGCCGAAGACCAGCGACTTGGCGGTGACGCGCAGGGCGCATCCCTCGAAGGCGGCGAGCGCCTTTTCCAGCTCCTCCAGCGTCGCGGCCGATCCGGCGCGGGCGCGCGCGTCCTCCACCGCCTCGCCCTCCGGCACGGCGACGGGGAAGGCGGGAAACTGCGCGGCGGCGGAAGGCTGTGCGGCGGGGGGCGCGGCGCTGGCGGAGGGCGCGCGGCTGAGGGGCGACGCGGCCGGCCCCTCGCCGTCGGGGCGTCCTGCCTCCGCGCGGGCGGTGGCCTGCGTTCGCACGCCGCGCCGCGCCGCCTCGCTTGCCGTTTCGGCAAAGCGGTCGCGCGCCTCCTCCTGCAACACCACGTCCACGCCGGCATCCGCATACCAGCGCAGGAGGGCTGCCGCCGCGCCCGGCAGGAGGCCGTGCGTCTGTGCCGTGTTATCGCTCATGGCGCCATGATAGCGCGGGCGGCGGCGAAGGGCACGTCCTCAATGCCCGGCCGGACGGGAGAAAGGCCCACCGCCGCGCGGGGTCAAGGGGACGCGGCCGCCAACTCGGCCGCCAGGCGCGCCACGAGGTCGGCCGCCGGCAGGGCGCGGGCGCGGTGCGCCTGCGCTCCCGCCCACATGGCGCTCAGGGAATGGTCGCCCTTGCCTGCCGCTGCGGCGGCGAGCTGCCTGGCGGCGTCGTAGGGGTAGGGATAGGCCGGTGCCTGCTCCTCGAACGGATGCAGCGCCTCGATCAGCGGCGTGACGAGCCCGCGCGCCCGGCGGCCCGAGATGGCCCGCGTCATGCGCGTCTCGCCGGGCACGGCACGGCTCAGGCGCGCGCGGTAGAAGGCCCCCGCCGCGCTTTCCGGGCAGCCCACGAAGGCGGTGCCCAGTTGCGCGGCCGCCGCGCCGGCGGCGAGCACGCGGGCGATGTCCGCGCCGTCCATCAGCCCGCCGGCCGCCACCACCGGCACGCGGACGGCGCCGACGATCCTGGCCAGAAGCGAATCGAGCGGCAGGTCCGCATCGGCGTCGGCGCCATCGAACGTGCCGCGATGGCCGCCCGCCTCGAAGCCCTGCGCGACGAGGGCATCCATCCCCGCCGCTTCCAGCTTCAAAGCCTCGTCCAGCGAGGTGGCGCTCGCCATCAGGACGATCCCGGCCTCTTTCAGCCGACGCACCGCCTGCGGCGCGGGGCAGCCGAAATGGAAGCTCACCACGGCGGGCCGCGTCGCGCACAGCATGGCAAGCAGCGGCTCATGCCCCTGAAAGGAGGGATAGAGCGGGCGAAGCGCACGCGGCGCCGCAATTCCGAAACGCTCGAACTGCGGCGCGAGGCGGGCCAGCCACGCCGCTTCGGCCGCCGGGTCCAGCGCCTGTTCCTCATGGGCGAAGACATTGACGTTGAACGGCTTGTCCGTGAGCGTCGCCGTTCGCGCGATCATCGCCTCGGCCGCCTCCACGTCGGAGGCGCCGATCCCCAGGGAGCCAAGAGCGCCGGCATTGGAAACGGCCGCCGCCAGCTCCGGGGTCGCGACGCCCGCCATCGGCGCCTGCACGACCGGCAACCGCAAGCCGAGAAGCCGGGAGAACGCGCTGGAGCTCAATTTTCTGCCCTTTACGTCAACGTCAATGTCGTATTGATCCGATCGTTTGCTATATGGCAGGGAAGCTGTGCGAGTGGAACGGTTCCAGACCGTGACGGGGCTGGACGGGCAGGGTGGAGATCGCAGGATGAGCGAAGTTGAGGTCGAACGCGAGTCGATGGAGTTCGACGTCGTCATCGTGGGGGCCGGGCCGGCCGGCCTCGCGGCCGCGATCCGGCTCAAGCAACTCGACCCCGACCGCTCCGTGGTGGTGCTGGAAAAGGGCGCCGAGGTCGGGGCGCACATCCTCTCCGGCTGCGTTCTCGATCCCTCCTCGCTGGATGAGCTGCTGCCCGAATGGCGGGAGGAGGAAACGCCGATCCGCCAGAAGGTGACGGAGGATCGCTTCTATCTCTACGGTCCGCACGGGCGGCTGCGCCTGCCGAATTTCGCCATGCCGAAGCTCATGGACAATCACGAGAACTTCGTGGTCTCGCTGGGCCTGGTGACGAAATGGCTGGCGGAGCAGGCCGAGGGCCTCGGCGTGGAAATCTATCCCGGCTTCGCCGCGCAGGAACTGCTCTTCGACGAGGAGGACAGGCTCGTGGGCGTGGCGACGGGCGACATGGGCGTCGGGCGCGACGGCCAGCCCACCGCCAATTACCAGCGCGGCATGGCGCTTCTGGGCAAGTACACATTTATCGGGGAGGGCGTGCGCGGCTCGCTCGCGAAACAGGTGACGGCGAAATACGGGCTTTCGGAAGGGCGCGACCATCCGAAATTCGGCCTCGGCGTGAAGGAGCTGTGGGAGATCGACCCGGCGCGGCACAAGCCGGGCCTGATCCAGCATTCCTTCGGCTGGCCGCTCGATGCCAGGACCGGCGGCGGCTCCTTCGTCTACCATCTGCCCGACAACCAGGTGTATGTCGGCTTCGTCGTCCATCTGAACTACAAGAACCCCTATCTCTCGCCCTTCGGCGAGTTCCAGAGGTTCAAGACGCATCCCGACATCGCCGAGCTTCTGGAGGGCGGCAAGCGGCTGGCCTATGGGGCGCGGGCGATCACCGAGGGCGGCTGGCAATCGGTGCCAAGGCTCGCCTTCCCCGGCGGGGCGCTGATCGGCTGCTCGGCGGGCCTCGTCAACGTGCCGCGCATCAAGGGCGTGCACAACGCCATCGCCTCGGGAATGCAGGCCGCCGAGGCGGCCGCGGCGGCTCTTGGCGAAGAGCGCGCGCACGACGTGCTCCAGTCCTACGAGGACGGCTGGCGCGCATCCTCCATCGGGCGGGACCTCAAGCCGGTGCGCAACGTCAAGCCGCTCTGGTCGAAGTTCGGCACCATCCTGGGCGTGGGCCTCGGCGGCCTCGACATGTGGCTGAACGCGCTGACGGGCTGGTCGCCCTTCGGCACGATGGGCCATGGCAAGACGGATGCGGCCTCCACCGAGCCGGCGGCGCGCCACAAGCCCATCGAGTACCCCAAGCCCGATGGGACGCTCACCTTCGACAAGACGGCCTCGGTCTTCCTGTCCAACACCAATCACGAGGAGGACCAGCCGGTCCATCTCCAGGTGAAGGACATGGAACTCCAGAAGCGCTCGGAGCACGACGTCTATGCGGGGCTCTCGCAGCGCTACTGCCCGGCGGGCGTCTACGAATGGCTGGAGGAGGGCGGGGGCGAGCCGCGCTACCAGATCAACGCGCAGAACTGCGTGCACTGCAAGACGTGCGACATCAAGGACCCGAACGGCAACATCACCTGGGTCACGCCGCAAGGCGGCGAAGGGCCCGTCTACCAGACGATGTAATCGGCTGGCAGGCGGGGCCGCACGGACCGCCGGGGTGGAGAGTGCCGGCGAAGGGCCCGCCTGCCAGGCGATGTAATCGGTTGGCGGCGAGCTTTTCGCCCGGGCTCGGGCGCGCTAACCTGCCTGCGATCTGGGAGGAGACGGCCATGCCGGGAGCGATGAAATTCTACTACAATCCGCAAAGCCGCGCGGCCATCGTGCGGTGGATGCTGGAGGAGGTGGGCGCGGATTACGAGACCGTGCGGGTCGATTTCGAGGCGGGCGACAACCGCAAGTCCGAGTTCCTCAAGCTGAACCCGATGGGCAAGATCCCGATGCTGGTGCTGGAGGACGGCACCGTCCTGACGGAGTGCCCCGCCATCATCGCGTGGCTGGCCGATGCCTATCCGCAGGCGGGCCTTGCGCCCGAACCCGGTTCGCCCGAGCGCGGAGCCTATTATCGCTGGCTGTTCTTCGGCGGCTCCTGCTTCGAGCCCTCGATGACCGAGGCGATGATGCGCAAGGACCAGCCGCCGCTGCCGCGCTCCATGGTCGGGTGGGGCACCTATGAGGACGTGGTGCGTACGCTCGACACGGCCCTGTGCGAGCGGCGCTATCTCGTCTGCGAGCGTTTCACCGCCGCCGACCTTTATCTGGGCGCGCAGCTCGGCTGGGCCATGTCGTTCGGCGCGCCGAAGCTGAAGGAGACGGCCTCGATCCGCGATTATGTGGCCCGGCTTCAGGAACGCCCGGCCTACCGGCGCTCCATGCCGGGCTAGCGGCGCGCATCCACCATCCGCACCTCGTCCGCCGGAGGGCCGGGCGGCTGGAGGCGGAATGTCAGCAGCACCGGCAGGTGGTCGGACCCCGTGGCGGCGAGCCGGCGGATGCCGGCGGGGGCGATCTCGGGCGAGGCGAGGAGGTTGTTGAGGGGAAGGCCGATCCAGCGCCCCCATTCCATCGGCAGCGCCTCCGTGAGCCATGTCGGCCCGACGCCCGGCAGCACGCGCGCGCCGGTCGTTTCGGCATAGGCCGCCAGCAGCGCGCTCCACGGGGCGGCGTTGAAGTCGCCGGCCGCCAGAAGCGGGGCGGGCAGGGACGCCAGCGTCTCGCGCAGCCGGCCGAACCGGCTCCACTGGCCGGCGGGCCACGGCCAGAGCTGGTGGTGGGAAATAACGGTGACGCCGACGCCGTTGAAGTCGATCCGCGCCATGGCCAGCGAGTTCTCGCTGTCGCACAGGGTGGGCGCGTCCTCCACGAAGGGCCGGCGGGAGTAGATGGCGGAATCGCCGGAAAACCCGTCCGCATCCTCGCAGTGCAACTGGTGCGGATAGGCGGCATCCAGCGGCGCCAGGCGCGCGCGCCATTGCGGCGTGATCTCCTGCACCGTGATCACGTCCGGCTGCGCCTCGCCGATCCGTTGCAGCGCGGCGGCCATGTCGGTCGAGCGGTAGAGAAGGTTCATCTGGAGCAGGGAGTAGACCGGCCCGTTGCCCGGCGCCTGCGACGCCGGCAGCAGCCAGGGGAGGCTGAAGGCCAATGCCAGCGCCGCGCCCAGCCCGCCGGCCGCGGCGCTCTTGCGCCTGCGCAGGGCGAGAAGCGCGAGGGCCAGGACGAGCAGCGCCACGCCCAGATGCGCCCGGAAGTGGACAAGGCTGTCCAGCGGGGCGGCCCACGGCCCGGCGAAGCCCGCCACCACCATGGCGACGAGCGCGAGCGTTCCGGCGCAGAGCAGCCTCGCGCGCATGGCGGGCCTACTGGAAAGCGGTTTCGAAGAAGGAGCGCAGCTTGCGCGAGTGCAGCCTCTCCTCGGGCATCTCGGCGAGCTTGCGCATGGCCAGCATCCCGATCTCGAGGTGCTGCGACACCTGCCGCTTGTAGAATTCGGTCGCCATGCCCGGTAGCTTCAGCTCCCCGTGCAGCGGCTTGTCGGACACGCACAGCAGCGTGCCGTAGGGCACGCGGAAGCGGTAGCCGTTGGCCGCGATGGTGGCCGATTCCATGTCGAGCGCGATGGCGCGCGACTTCGACAGCCGCTCCACCGGCTCGCGCTGGTCGCGAAGCTCCCAGTTGCGGTTGTCGATGGTGGCGACGGTGCCGGTGCGCATGATGCGCTTGAGATCGTAGCCCGACAGGCCGGTGACATCCGCCACGGCCTGTTCCAGCGCCACCTGCACCTCGGCCAGGGGCGGAATGGGCACCCATACGGGCAGGTCCGCGTCCAGCACATGGTCCTCGCGCACATAGGCGTGGGCCAGCACGTAATCGCCCAGCGCCTGCGTGTTGCGCAGGCCGGCGCAGTGGCCGAGCATCAGCCAGGCGTGGGGGCGCAGCACGGCGATGTGGTCGGTGATCGTCTTGGCGTTGGAGGGGCCGACGCCGATATTGACCATGGTGATGCCGCTACGGTCGGGCCGCGTCAGGTGGTAGGCGGGCATCTGCGGCATTCGCGGGGGCGCAAGGCCCGCTTCCGGGCCGCTGCCGCCCGCGCGCGTCAGGAGGTTGCCCGGCTCCACGAAGGTCTCGTAGCCGTGGCCGCCCTCGGCCATCAGCGCCCGCGCCATGGCGCAGAACTCGTCCATGTAGAACTGGTAGTTGGTGAACAGGACGAAGTTCTGGAAATGCTGTGGGCTGGTGGCCGTGTAGTGCGCCAGCCGGTGCAGGGAATAGTCCACCCGCTGCGCCGTGAAGGGCGCGAGCGGCAGGGGCTCGCCGAGGCTCGGCTCGTAATTGCCGTTGACGATCCGGTCGTCGGTGGCCGTCAGGTCCGGCACGTCGAAAATGTCGCGCAGCGGCCGGTCGAGCCTTTCGGCCAGCGCCCCGTCCACATGCGAGCCTTCCGGGAAAGCGAAATGCAACGGGATGGGCGTCCCGGACAGTTCCACCGTCACCGGCTGGCCGTGATTGCGGATGAGGTGCGAGAGCTGGTGCGTGAGATAGGTATCGAACAGGTCCGGCCGGGTGATGGTGGTGGCGTATTCGCCCGGGCCGGGCACGAAGCCGTAGGAGAGGCGCGAATCGATGCGGGCGTGGCCGCGCGTGGCGAGCGAGATCTGCGGGTAGAAGGCGCGGAACCGCGCGTCGGACGCGCCGGAGCGCAGCACTGTCTCGAAGCGGGAGATCAGGAATTCGGTGGAGCCCCGATAGAGGCGCTCCAGCTCGGCGACGGCGGCCTGCGCGTCCTCGAAGGTCCGCGCGGTTCCAAGGTCCGGCGTCTCGAAGGGGGGCAGGCTGTGGGGCGAGGCGGTGTGTGTGACCATGGCCTTCCTTAGCGGCCCCGCCGCGCGCCGGGAAGACGCTGCCGCGCCCTCAGCCGCGCGAGGGCGGGCACACGGCGCCCTGGTCATAGCAGCCGGCGACGTTGCGGGGGGCGAAGTCGTCGGCGGAGCGGCTTTCGTGCCTGGCCAGCGTTCCGAACCCGATGGCGAACAGCGCAAGCAGGATCGTCACCGAAGCGAGCCTCAATATCATCGGGGAACTCCTCGTTTCGTCACGGGCATTCTTGGCGGCCGGGCCTGAACCCGGGCTGGTCGTGGCGTTCATCGAGCCTTCATTTGCGTTGACGAAGGGTTAACGGACCGTGTCCACCAGGCCAACCCCCGACCGGTGTTGTTGAGGGCGCGCGAGGTGCTAGATGATGGCACGAGCCCGGATCATCGGGGCTGCGAGGACACAGATGACGATACAATCCAAGCCCATCGAACTCCATTACTGGCCGACGCCGAACGGCTGGAAAATCAGCATCATGCTGGAAGAACTTGGTGTGCCGTATGAGGTGCGCACGGTGAATATCGGCGCCGGCGAACAATTTCGCCCCGAATTCCTGGCCATCGCGCCGAACAACCGAATGCCGGCCATCGTCGATCCCGAGGGGCCGGGCGGGGAACCGATCTCGGTCTTCGAATCGGGCGCCATCCTGCAATATCTCGGCCGCAAGTTCGGGCAGTTCTATCCCACCGAGGAGCGCGCCCGCGTGGCGACGGAGGAGTGGCTGTTCTGGCAGATGGGGGGCCTTGGGCCGATGGCGGGCCAGGCGCACCATTTCCGCCAGTATGCGCCCGAGAAGGTGGAATACGGCATCAACCGCTACACCAACGAGGTGAACCGCCTCTATGGCGTGATGAACCGCCGGCTGGAAGGGCGCGATTACCTGGCGGGGGAATACTCGATCGCCGACATGGCCTGCTATGGCTGGATCGTGCCGTACGAGAACCAGGGGCAGAATCTCGACGACTTCCCCAATCTCAAGCGCTGGTTCCAGACGATGGGCGCCCGGCCCGCCGTGCAGCGCGGCGTGAAGGTGGGCGAGGAACACCGCCGCAATCTGTCCGGCGACAAGCAGGCGCAGGCCGTGCTGTTCAACCAGAAGGCCCGCTGAGGGGCGGGCCCTTCGCGGACTCTGGGGCCGTCCGTCGCGGCGGCTCCGGCGGTCCTGCGTGGATTCCGGGTCAGGCCTGGGGTGTCTATCGGTAAGATCGGCCCTCGGCCGTTCAGGGCGCGGCTCCAACCCAGCTTCGGCGAGCCGCCCGCCGCCTCAGCGCGTCCAGGTCTGCGAGCGGCAGAAGATTTTCGCCACGCAGCCGGTCAGCGTCAGGACGTTGCCCTCCACGGTGGCGTGGCCTTCATAGGTCTTGCCGCTTTCGGGGTCCCGCACCGTGCCTTCGTAGCGCCCGTTCGCCGGGCGCATGGCGCCGACCGAGCCGCCGGCGAAGCTTCCGCTGTCGATGGTGGAGCAGAAGCCCTCCGCGCACTGCGCGTAGGTGACGGTCTCGCCATTGCCGACCTGCCATGTTCCCTCGATGGACTGCGCGAGGGCGGGGCCGGCCGCAAGGGCGAGGCAGAGGGCGAGACAGGCGCGGCGCATGGGCGGTCCTTCCAGTCGAAAACGGCCGGCGGGGCGGCCCGCCGACCGGCGATGCCCCATCTCAGCCGCGGGTCAGCTCCTGCGAGCGGCAGATCAGTCCGCCGAGAACACAGCCGGAGACCGAGAGCGAGTTGCCCGACAATGTGCCCTTGCCGGAGAACTCGCGCCCGCCGCGCGTGTAGTCGGTGACTGTGCCCTCATAGCGGCCGTTTCCGGTCGCTTTCATGCGGCCGAAGGTCTGGCCGGCATTGGGGCCGTTCACATAGGTGAGGCAGAACTCGGCGCCGCAGGCGGCGATGGTGGCGTTGTTGCCAGACGGCATCCGCCATGTGCCCTCGATCGGGTCGGCCCTCGCCGCGCCCGTCGAGGCGGCAAGGGCCAGAAGCGTCGCGGCCAATAGAGATCTCATGTCGATCCTCCCGTTATCGACAGGCGCGACGCCATATGGCGGCTCCCCGCGCCTGCCTTCCCTTAACGTAAGCTGCGCCGCAGCGTTCGCCAAGCGGATTTCCCAGGAGAGGGCCGGTGCTCAGTCCTCCAGCAGGATCGTGCCTTCGATCTCGATTCCGAAGCCGGTAAGGCCGACATAGGCGCGCTCATGGGTGGCCATGACGGCGATGGAGCGCACGCCCAGGTCGCGCAGGATCTGCGCGCCGACCCCCACCTCGCGCCAGCGCTGCTGGCGGATGCGGGCGCTGGCATGGCGCTCCCCGTCCTGCGGCGTGTCCGCGTTCTCGCCGGGCGTGTCGATCTGGTCGATGTCGGGCGTGCGCAGCAGCATGAGGATGCCGTTTCCCTCGGCCTTCATCCTCTCCACCGCCAGCTCGACCCAGGAGCGCTGGTCTCGCGCGCGCGCGAACAGGTCTTGCAGCGGCTGCTCGCGATGGATGCGGGTGGGCACCTTCGAGGCGTATTTCACTTCGCCGAACACCACCACGACATGCTGCATGGGGTCGAAGGGCGTCTCGTAGATGCGCACCTGGCCGCGCAGGCCGGCCACGACGATCTCCTCCTCGCGCACGCAGTTCACGAAGCTCTCGCGCCGGATGCGGTAGGAGATGAGGTCCTCGATGGAGACGATCTTCAGCCCGTGCTCGCGGGCGAAGGGAACGAGCTGGGGCAGGCGCTTGACGGTGCCGTCGTCATTGACGACCTCGGCCAGCACGCCGACGGGCCCCAGCCCCGCGAGGCGGGCGAGGTCCGTGCCCGCCTCCGTGTGGCCGGAGCGGGTGAGGACGCCGCCCTCGCGCGAGATGAGGGGGAACATGTGGCCGGGCCTCAGGAAGTCGCCGGCCCCCGCATTGTCGTTGGCCAGCGCGCGCGCGGTGTTGGCGCGCTCCTCGGAGGAGATGCCCGTCGTCATGCCGACGCGGTAGTCCACCGAGACGGTGAAGGCCGTGCGCATCGGGTCCAGATTGTTGGCGACCATGGGCGGCAGGTTCAGCGCCTGCGCCCGCTCGCCCGTCATCGGCACGCAGAGGATGCCGCTGGTGTGGCGGATCATGAAGGCGATCGTCTCGGGCGTCGCCTTGGAGGCGGCCATGATGAGGTCGCCCTCGTTCTCGCGGTCGGTGTCGTCCACCACCACCACCAGCTCGCCGGCGGCTATGGCCTCAATCGCGTCTTCGATCCTGTCGAGTTCCATGCCCCGTCCTTCCCCATGCGTGGCGCCGTCGTAAGCGCTCGCGCCCGCGCGATCAACATGGACAGGCCGTCACCCCCGGCCGCGATAGGGCGGAACGCCCTGGTCGGGCAGGAAGGCGCCCTCGGGCGGCGCGCCGGTCTGCCAGAACACGTCGATGGGAATGCCGCCGCGCGGATACCAGTAGCCGCCGATGCGCAGCCAGAGCGGGCGTGTCGCTTCCACGACGCGCCGGCCGACCATCACCGTGCAGTCCTCGTGGAAGGCGCCGTGGTTGCGGAAGCTCGTCAGGAACAGCTTCAGCGACTTCGATTCCACCAGCCGCTCGTCCGGCGCGTAGTCGATGACGAGATGGGCGAAGTCCGGCTGCCCGGTGACGGGGCAGAGCGAGGTGAATTCCGGGCAGGTGAAGCGCACGATGGCCGGCGGGCCTTCGCGCCGCGCGTAAGGAACGGTCTCCAGCACCGCTTCCTCGGGCGAGGCGGCGGGGCGGGCATCGGCGCCCAACTGGCTCAATGTCTCGGTCATGGCAAAGCCTCGTCTTGCGTCCGTCTTTCCCGCCGCCTACCTCTTGGCGCGTTGGAAGTCCAAGAGGAAAAAGTCCCGATGTCCGGAAGCGTAACGAGATTTCTCGGCGGATCGCCGCTTTCGGTGCTTATCAAGCTGGCGCTCCTCTCGCTGGCGGTCGGGCTCGTGCTCTCCTGGCTGAATCTCCATCCGCTGGACCTGGTGGAATGGGTGGTGGATCTCTTCCGCGACGCATGGGTGCTGGTCTTCGGCTCTCTGGGGCGCGCGGCGGAGTATTTCCTGCTCGGCGCGGTCATCGTCGTGCCGATCTTCCTGATCTCGCGGCTGGTGAAGAGCGGCCGGCGTTGATTGCGGGCGCCCGCCGGATGTAGCCTGGCTCCATCCGAGGCGAGGAGCCCGCAATGTCCATGATGGTCTTCGGCGCGGTGATTTTCGCCGCGCTTCTCCACGCGACATGGAACGCGCTCCTGAAGAGCGGCGCGGACAAGTTCGCATCCATGGCGGCGCTCACGCTCGGCGCCGTCCCCCTCGCGGCGCTGTCGCTGGCCCTTGCGGGCCTGCCGGCGCGGGAGGCCTGGCCGCTGGTGCTCGCCTCCGCCCTCATCCATGCGGCCTACTTCCTCTGCCTCGTGGCGGCCTATCGGGCGGCGGATTTCACGCAGGCCTACCCCATCGCGCGCGGCATCGCCCCCGTCCTCACCGCGCTGGCCGGCGCGGCCTTCCTCGGCGAGGTGCTGAGCGCGATGCAGTCGCTCGCGGTGCTGGTGATCGGAACCGGCGTGACCAGCCTCGTCTTCGCGGAGCGTGGGGAGAAGCGCATGGTCGGGGCGGGGCTCTTCTGGGCGCTGGCCACCGGCGTGCTGATCGCCACCTATTCGCTGGTGGACGGCGCGGGCGCGCGCCTTGCCGGCAACAGCTTCTCCTTCTACGCGGCGGCGGCGCTGGTGAAGGTGCCGGTCATGTGCCTCTACCTGCGCGTGGCGCGTCCCGGCGCGCTAGCGGGCGCGTTCACGCGGGCACGGCCGGTGCTGCTTCTCGGCGCGCCGATCTCCTTCGTCGCCTATTCGCTGGTGACGTGGGACTTCACGCAGGCGCCCATCGCCACCGTCTCGGCGCTGCGCGAGGTCTCCATCGTCTTCGCCGTCCTCATCGGCACCTTCATCCTGAAGGAGCGGATGAACCTGCGGCGCATCGCCTCCACCTTCGTCACGCTCATGGGCGCGATGATGATCCGCTTCGCCCGATGAACTCGGTTGCCACGCGGTGGAGGATGGTGTGGCGGCGCGACAGCGCCTCTATGTCGCGCGAATAGCCGCCGCCGATGACGCAGGCCACGGGCAGGCCGCGTTCGCGGAAGAAGCCGATGACGCGCCTGTCCCGCTCGGCCAGCCCCTCGTCCGAGAGGCAGAGGCGCCCGAGGCGGTCGTCGCGGTGCGGATCGACGCCCGCATTGTAGAAGACGATGCCGGGCGAGGCCTGCCGCCATGCCTCGTCCAGAAGGTCGGGCAGGATGTCGAGATAGGCCGCGTCGCCCGTGCCGTCCGGCAGCGCCACGTCCAGGTCCGAGCGCGCCTTGGTCATCGGGTAGTTCTTCTCCCCGTGGATGGAGAGGGTGAAGACGTTGCGCTCGCCCTCGAAGATGCGGGCCGTGCCGTCGCCCTGATGCACGTCGCAGTCGAAGACCAGCACGCGCCCCACCGCGTTCTCGGCCAGCAGCACCCTTGCCGCCACCGCCACGTCGTTGAAGACGGAGAAGCCCGCGCCGCCGCCGCGCGCGGCATGGTGGCTGCCGCCCGCCGTGTTGCAGGCAAGGCCGCCGGCCAGCGCCAGCCGCGCGGCCAGAACGGTGCCGCCGGTGGCGCAGCGCGAGCGCATGGCCACCTTGTCGTCCACCGCGAAGCCGATGGCCTTCTCCATCTCGCGCGGGACGCTCTGCGCCAGAACGGCGTGCACATAGGCGGGGTCGTGGGCCAGCGCCAGCCAGTCGGCCGGGCAGGGCTCGGGCACATGCCAGCCGCCGGGCGCCACGACGCCGTCCTCCACCAGGATCTGCGCCAGCCGCGTGAACTTCGACATCGGAAAGCGATGCGCCGCGTCGAATTGCGCGTCGAAGGCGGGATGATGGACGACGGGGAGCGACACTCAGGCCGCGTCGAGAAAGCCCGGCGGCGGGCCGGCCTTCAGGATATCCTCCACCCGCGTGTCGCGCAGGGAGCGGATGTCCGGCGCGCCGAGCTTGTCGAGATGCCGGCTCATGCCCTCCAATATGCGGATCGGCAGGTCCGGCCCGCCATAGACCATGGCGGTGTAGAACTGCACCAGATCGGCCCCCGCCTCGATCTTGGCGATGGCGGTGGCCGCGTCCTCCACGCCGCCCACGCCGATCAGCGGCAGGTTCGGCCCCACCGCCTTGCGGAAGGCGGCCAGCACGTAGGTGGAGCGCTCCATCAAAGGCCGGCCGGAAAGGCCGCCGGCCTCCGAGGCGTGCTTGCGGCCGCCCACGCCCCGGCGCGAGACGGTGGTGTTGGAAACGATGAGGCCGTCGATCCCGTGCTTCATCGCCGCGTCGGCGATATGGCCGATATCGGCCGGCGTCAGGTCTGGCGCCACCTTCACGAAGACGGGGCAGGGCCGGGCGGCGGCGATGGCCGCCGCGCCCTCGCGCGCGGCGATGACGGCCTCGAACAGCTTGTCCAGCTCGGCCCCCTCCTGCAATTTGCGCAGGCCCGGCGTGTTGGGGGAGGAGATGTTGACGGTGAGGTAGGTGGCCATGCACTCGAAGCGGTGAATGCCGGTCACGTAATCGGCGATCCGGTCGGGCGCATCCTTGTTCGCCCCCACATTGATGCCGACCAGCCCTGCCTTGCGGCGGCGCTTCTCCAACCGCGAGGCCGCGTCCGCGTGGCCCTCGTTGTTGAAGCCGAAGCGGTTGATGACGGCGCGTGCCTCGGGAATGCGGAAGAGGCGAGGGCGCGGGTTGCCCTTCTGCGGCAGCGGCGTGAGGGTGCCCACCTCCACGAAGCCGAAGCCCAGCCGCAAGGCGGCGTCGGGCACCTCGGCGTTCTTGTCGAACCCGGCGGCAAGGCCCAGCGGGTTGGGGAAGGCGATGCCGGCCACCTGCACGCGCAGGCGCGGGTCGATGGGAATGTTGCGGCGCGGCACCAGCCCGTGCTTGAGCGCCCGGATGGTCAGCCCGTGCGCCCGCTCGGCATCCATGCGGAAGAAGAGGGAACGGGCCAGATCCCAGCTACGGCTCATCGGATGTCCTGCGAGAAGAGATGCGTCCCGTCCTCGCCGAGCGGCAGCTCGTGCACGGCGGCGACGTCAGAGAGGTCGAGCGGGGCGTAGAGATGGGGAAAGAGCGCGCCCCCGCGCGACACTTCCCACTTGAGCGCATCGCCCAGACTTTCGGTCGGAACGCAAACGACGAGCAGGTCGGTCTGCCCGGCGAAATGCCGCGCCGCCGTCTCGCGCACCTGCGCGGCGGTGGAGAAATGGATGTAGCCGTCGGCGTGGTCCACCGGCGCGCCCTCGAAACGGCCCCTGGCCTGCGCCTCTTCCCAAAGCGCGCGCGGAACGATCTTGTAGACGAGACTGCTCAAGCCGCACGGTCCTCGCCCAGCGCGTCCATCAGGAAGCGCGTCGCTTCCGCGTTGGCCGATCGGCTGGCCGGCGCGTCGAAGAACTGGAAGACATGGCACCCGCCGGTCCAGACCGAGAGCGTCGCCGCGTTGCCCGCGCTCAGCCAGCGCGTGGCCATGAACAGCGTGTCGTCCAGCAACGGGTCGCGCGTGCCGACCGTGAAAAGCGCCGGCGGCAGGCCCTTCAGATCCGCGAAGAGCGGCGAGACCTTCGGGTCGTGAAGCCCGTAGCTTTCCGGCACGAAGCGCAGCACCAGCTCCTTCAAATCCTCGGTGTTGAGGACGAGGCGCTCCTCGCCCCAGTTGCGCGCGCTGGGGGTGAGGGAGAGATCGTAGCAGCCGGCAATGAGATTGGCCGCCCTGAAAGGGGCCAGCCCATGGCCGTCGCGCAGGCGAACGAGCGTGAGGACGGCCAGGTGCGCGCCGGCCGATTCGCCACCGATGAGCAGGCCCTCGGCGGGCACGCCCTCGATCCGGCCGCCCGCGAGCGCGAGCGCGGCGTCCTCGCAATCCTCGGGCGCCGCCGGGAAGGGGTGCTCGGGCGCCAGCCGGTAGCCCACGGAAACGACCGCAAGGCGTGCCTCCTCGCACAGGGCGCGCAGGCGTTCGTCGTTTTCCACCGGCTCGCCGAACACCCAGCCGCCGCCGTGAAAATGCAGGTAGGTGCCGCGCGCCGTGCCGCTCTGCGGCGTCAGGATGCGCAGGGGAATGGCGTGGCCGCCGCGCCCCTGCACGGACGCCTCGCGTGCCGCCGGGTCGGCCCTCGGCGCGGCAAACACGCCCGCGCCCTCGCGCCTTGCCTTGCGCACGCTCTCCAGCGGCAGCGACCAGAGGCTGGGGCGGGACTTGTGAAAGGCGGCGATCGATTCGTTGAGCTCGGCAAGGCCCGGCCCGGGAAAGCCCTCGTCGAAGGTTTGCCGGTTGATGATGATCGAATGGCCCGCCATCGTGTTCCTCTCGCGCCGCAACGGCTTCTATCTAAACGGTGGAGGCCTTCCGTCAAAGCGGTTAGAGGTGCGCCATGACACGACCGGACTTTCATTTCATCGCGCGCCTGACATTGCGCACCGCCGGGCGGGGCATGAGCGACTTCACCGGCGAGCTGCGCCGAATGCTGCGCGAGCACGGGGCGGGCGACGGGCTGGTGACGCTGTTCCTACGCCACACCTCGGCGTCGCTGACGATTCAGGAGAATGCCGACCCGGACGTGCGCGCCGACCTTCTGGATGCGCTGGACCGGCTGGCGCCGCAGGATGGACCTTATCGCCATACGGTGGAGGGGCCGGACGACATGCCCGCCCATATCAAGACCGTCCTGTCGGGGGTGAGCCTCGCGATCCCCGTGGAGGCGGGCGAGCCGCTGCTGGGAACCTGGCAGGGGGTCTACCTCGTGGAGCACCGCGCGCGCCCGCACCGGCGCGAGATCGTCGCCCATTTCATCGGCAGCGGACCGAAGCCCTAGCTTAGCCGGCCACCGATTGCTTTTCCGCCGGGTTGAGTCATCCTTCCGCCGTCCAGACTCACCGTCTGGTTGTCGCCATCAGCGAGGGCACGATGCTCAAGGAATTCCGGGAATTCGCCCTGAAGGGCAATATGGTCGATCTGGCGATCGGCATCATCATCGGCGCGGCGTTTTCCGGCCTCGTCAACTCCATCGTGTCCGACCTCATCATGCCGGTCGTGGGCCTTGCCACGGGCGGCGTGGACTTCTCCAACCAGTTCATCCCGCTTTCCTCAGAGGTGACGGCGACCGGTCTGGCGCAGGCGCGCGAGCAGGGCGCGGTGCTGGCCTACGGCAACTTCCTAACCCTCACGATCAACTTCGTCATCGTCGCCTTCGTGCTGTTCATGGTGGTGAAGGGCATGAATCGGCTGAAGCGCAAGGAGGAGGCCAAGCCCGCCGAGGTGGCCGCCGTGCCGCGCGAGCAGGAGCTTCTGCAGGAGATTCGCGATCTTCTGGCCGCGAACGCGCCGGGCCGCTCGCCGGATGCGCCGGATGCGGGCGTCGGACGGGTGCCGGGCGCCGGCTTCTAGGCCCGGCCGAAATCCCTCGCGTCTTTCGCCGCCCCCTCTTGACGGCGGGGAGGCGAAAGACGCACTCGCATCACCAGCGAGACGCGCGGGGGTCCGACGCGTCTTGCCCGGATGCGAGAGACCGCCATGAGCCTTCTGCCGAAACTTCACCCGCGCGCGCTCGCGGCTCCCGAGAGCGGCATCGTCGCCGTCATCAACTACGCGCGGGGGCATGAGGGGCTGATTCCGCTCTGGGCGGGCGAGGGCGACCTGCCGACGCCCGACTTCATCGGCCGCGCTGCGGCCAGGAGCCTGGCCGAGGGAGAGACCTTCTACACCTGGCAGCGCGGCATCCCCGAGTTGCGCCGGGCGCTGGCCGGCTACACCGCCCGCCTCTACGGCACCGCGCCCGACCCGGAGCGCTTCTTCGTCACCGGCTCGGGGATGCACGCCATCCAGCTTGCGATGACGGCGCTGGCGGGCCCGGGCGAGGAGGCGATCTTCACCGGCCCGCTCTGGCCGAACTTCTCGGCCGCCGCCGCCCTGGCCGGCGCGCAGCCGGTGGAGGTGCTTCTGGAAAGCCGCGATGGCGGGTGGCATCTCGACCCCGCGCGGCTGGAGGCGGCGGTGACGCCGAGGACGAAGGCGATCTTCGTCAACACGCCCAACAACCCCACCGGATGGACGGCGGACCACGCGACGCTGCGCGCCATGCTCGACATCGCCCGCCGCCACGGCCTCACCATCGTCGCGGACGAGATCTATTCGCGCTTCTTCTACGAGGGCGGGCGCGCGCCGTCCTTCCACGACGTGATGGAGGAGGGCGATGCGGTGGTGTTCGTCAACTCCTTCTCCAAGAACTGGGCCATGACCGGCTGGCGGATGGGCTGGATCGAGGCGCCGGCCGAGATGGGCGCGGTGATCGAGAACCTCGTGCAATATTCCAATTCCGGCGTGCCGGCCTTCCTGCAGAAAGGGGCCGTCGCGGCTCTGGAGGAGGGCGAGGACTTCGTGGCCTCGCAAATCGAGCGGGCGCACAAGGCGCGCGACCTGTTCTGCGACGCGCTGCTCGCCACCAACCGGGTGGAAATGGCCAAGCCGGCAGGCGCCTTCTACGCCTTCTTCGCCGTGGACGGGATGCAGGACACGCGCGCGGCCGCCTTCCGCATCGCCGACGAGGCGGGGGTCGGCCTTGCGCCCGGCACCGCCTTCGGCTCAGGCTGCGGCCGGTTCCTGCGCGCGTGCTTCCACCGGCGTCTCGACGAGGTGGAGGAGGCCGGCGCGCGCCTTGCGGGGTGGATCGGGCGGCAGGCTTGAAGTCTTTCGCCACGCTCGCGATATCGGCGGCCGGCGGGGCGGCGGCCTACGCGCTCGGCCTGCCGGTGGCATGGCTTCTCGGCGGCCTCGTGGCCGTGGTCCTGGCCATCCTTGCCGGATTGCCGGCCCGCGTGCCCGACAGGGTGAGGGACGTGGCCTTCTTCTTCCTCGGCATCCAGGCCGGCTCCGGGGTCACGCCCGAGGTGCTGGACCAGCTCGTCCTGTGGCCGCTCTCCTTCCTTGTGCAGATGGCGGGTGTGGCGGCCGTGGTGGCGGCCACCTTCCTGTTCCTGCGCCACGCCTTCGGCTGGGACCGGCAGACGGCGCTCTTCGCCTCCATTCCCGGCGCGCTCTCCTTCGTGGTGGCGGCGGCGAGCCAGACGCGCGCGGACATGACCCGCGTGGTCATCGTGCAATCGGTGCGCCTGCTCCTGCTGATCGGGTTTCTGGTGCCCGTCCTCGCCATGCTGGAGGGCGGCGAGGGTGTGGGCGGCGGCCACGCCGCGCCGCCCGGCCCGATCGCATGGGATCAATATGCGATCCTTTTCGGGGGGAGCTTGCTGGGCGCCTGGCTCGGCATCAAATCGCGCCTGCCCGGCGGGTTGATCCTCGGCTCGCTTCTGGCCAGCGCCATATTGCACGGAACGCAGATCGCGCCCGTTCCCCTGCCGCCCTTCCTCGCCGTCGCCTCGCTCATCGTGGTGGGCGCGCTGATCGGCGCGCGGCTGCGGCCGGGCGACCGGGGGATGCTGGTCCAGCTCGCGCCGGCCTCGCTGGGCGCCTTCGCCATCGGCCTTGCCGTCTCCGCGCTGGCCGCCGGGGTGGCGGTGGTCGCGCTCGGGCTGGAGCCGGGAAAGGTGGCACTGGCCTATGCGCCCGGCGCGCTGGAGGCGCTGACGGTGCTGGCCTACCAGTTCCAGCTCGACCCCGCCTATGTGGCGGCCCACCATGTGGTGCGTTTCGTGATTCTGGCGCTGCTGGTGCCGATATTCGCGCGCCGTATCGCGCGCCGCAGCGAGAAGGCGGCGCAGGAGATCGCGGCGCGCGATACGAGCGAGCCGCTCTGAAGGCCGACACCGCAAACGAAAAACCCCGCTTCAGGAGAAGCGGGGTCCGTTCAGTGCTTGCGGGGTGGGGCGGGTGTCAGCCGCCGGCCTTGGAGACGACCAGCGGAACCACGTTCTCGGCCTCTTCCTGCGCGTTCGGCATGTCGCCGGCGAAGGGAATGCCCAGCGCGGTCCACACTTCCACCAGCGCGTCGCGCAGCTCGTCGATCAGCGCGTCGTCGTGCAGGGGCGTGGGCGTGATGCGCAGGCGCTCCGTGCCGCGCGGCACGGTGGGGTAGTTGATCGGCTGGATGTAGATGCCATGCTCGGTCAGGAGGCGGTCGCTGGCGCGCTTGCACAGGTCCGGGTCGCCGACGAGCATGGGCACGATATGCGTCTGCGATTCCATCACGGGCAGGCCGGCGGCGGCGAAGACCTGCTTGGTGCGCGCGGCCTGGCGCTGCTGCGCCTCGCGCTCGGCCGAAGAGGCCTTCAGATGGCGGATGGAGGCCGTGGCGGCGGCTGCCAGGGCCGGCGGCAGGGCGGTGGTGAAGATGAAGCCCGGCGCGTAGGAGCGCACGGCGTCGATGATGGCCTTCGGCCCGGTGATGTAGCCGCCCAGAACGCCGAAGGCCTTAGCCAGCGTCCCCTCGATCACGTCGATACGGTGGGAGACGTCGTCGCGCTCGCAGATGCCGCCGCCGCGCGCGCCGTACATGCCCACCGCATGGACCTCGTCGATATAGGTCATGGCGTTGTAGGCGTCCGCGAGGTCGGCGATCGCCTCGATCGGCGCGATGTCCCCGTCCATGGAATAGACGCTTTCGAAGACGATGAGCTTGGGCTTGTCGCCCGCCGCCTTCAGGAGCTGCTCGAGATGGGCGAGATCGTTGTGCCGGAAAATCTGCTTGCGGGCGCCGGACTTCTTCACGCCCTCGATCATCGAGGCGTGGTTCAGCTCGTCCGACAGGATCACGCAGTCCGGCAGGAGGCGCGCGATGGTGGAGATCGACGCCTCGTTGGAGACGAAGCCGGAGGTGAAGACGAGGGCCGCTTCCTTGCCGTGCAGGTCGGCGAGCTCGCGCTCCAGCTCGACCAGCGGATGGTTGGTGCCCGAAATGTTGCGCGTGCCCCCGGCGCCCGAGCCCATCGAAAGCGCGGTGGAGGTCATGGCGTTCAGCACGCTCTCATGCTGGCCCATGCCCAGATAGTCGTTGGAGCACCAGACGGTGATCTCGCGCGCCGCGCCCGCCTCGCGCCACAGAGCCTTCGGAAAACGGCCCACGATCCGCTCCAGGTCCGCGAAAACCCGGTAGCGCTTCTCTGCGTGGAGAGCTTCGATGGCGGTCTCGAAGTGGCTCCGGTAGTCGATCATGGCGGTCTCCTTCGTGAGAAGGGTTCTAAAGTCGCTCAACGGCGAAGTCCATACGGCGAAGGGGTTTGCGGTGCGACATTGCGGCTCATCCGGGACATTCCGTAGCTAGCCCGCGTCGTCCTCGCCCTGCGGCGCGGGCGGCTCGTCGCGCGCGCCCTCGGCGGGCGCGGGGCGCGCCCGGGCCTGCGCCTTGCGGCGGCGCAGGTTCTCGCGCAGCCGCTCGGCGAGGCGCTCCTCGCGCTTGCGTTTGGCGATCTCGGCGGCGGTTTCCTTCGTCATCGTGCGGCCAGTGCCTCGCGGGTGGGCAGGGGGGGTCTCCAGCCAAGGCGCAGGCGGATGCGCGAGCAGTCCACCACGAAGGACTGCGACAGGCGGTCGGCCAGGTCGCCGCGCCCGCCGGCGCGCAGGCTGCCGGCCAGGAATTTCTGCGGAAAGGGAAACAGCCCCGGGCGGCGGCTCTGGCCCCCGCGCATCATTTCCACCAGCTCGGCGACGGTGGGGGGCTCCTCGTCCGCGAGCAGGAAGGTCTCGTCGCCGGCGGCCGGGTGCCCGCGCACCAGGAGCAGCGCGTCCACGAGATTGTCGACCGAAAGCACGCTGCGGCGCGAGTGAAGGTTGGCGAAGGGAAGGGGCAAATGGCTGGCCGCCAGCCGCGCCAGCGCCGCGATGCCCCCGCGCGCGCCGGCGCCGAAGACCGGCGCCGGGCGCAGGATGGTGAAGCGGGTGGCGGTGCCGGCGAGCTCGGCCCGCACCATCTCCTCCGCGCGCAGCTTGGAGCGCGCATAGGCGTCTGCGGGGGCGGGTTCGTCCTCCTCCACCACGGGGCGCTCGCTATGGGCGCCGTGAATCTTGGCGCTGGAAAGGAACAGGAAGCGCGAGACGCCGCGCGCGGCCGAAAGGCGCGCCAGCGCGGCGGTGCCTTCGGCATTGGCGCGCATGAGCGTGGCCTCGCTCACGCTCATGCGAGTGCGCCGGTCGGGGTTGCGCGCCGCCAGATGGATCACCGCCTCGATGCCCTCCGGCCATTCGGCCGTCTTGTCGATGGCGGCAAGGTCTGCCGGCGCCGGCACGGGCACCGCCCCCGGCCGCTTCTCGCTGGCCCCTTCGCGCGCCAGCACGAACACCTCGTCTCCCTCATCCAGGAGGCGGGGAACCAGGTAGCGGCCGATGAAGCCCGAGGAGCCGGTGACGAGAACGCGCATGGATTTAGAACAGAACGAAAAACCTTAACGGCTTCCTTGCCCTGTCGCAGCGTTTGCGGCAATCGCTCGTTTGGATGAAACGGTGTGCTTTGCGCCACACGAGAACGGCCGATTCAACGGTCCGGGAGAGAAGATGCCCATCATCGAGCCTATCGGATTTGCCGCCGACCTCGCGGCGTGGACGGCACGGCACGGCCCGGTGACGGTAGGCCTTGCCGGCGCCGGGCAGATGGGCACCGACATCGTGGTGCAGGCGGCGCTGATGACAGGCATCCGCATCGGTGCCATCGGCGCGAGCCGCCCCGCGCGCCCGCTGGAGGCCATCGCCATGGCCGGCCACGGCGAGGGCCACGGGCGCATCGCCTCGAACGCGGCGGGGATCGACGCGGCCATCGAGGCGGGGCGCATCGCCGTCACCGACGATCTCGACGCGCTGTGCGCGGCGGGGCGAATCGACGTCGTGATCGATGCGACGGGCAGCCCGGAGATCGGCGCGCGCCTGGCGCTCCAGTCCATCCGCAACGGCAAGCATATCGTGATGCTGAACGTGGAGGCCGACATCACGGTGGGCCGGCACCTGAGCGCGGAGGCGAAGAAGGCCGGCGTCGTCTACACCGGCTCGGCGGGGGACGAGCCCGCCGCCACGCTGGAGCTGATCTCGTTCGCGCAGTCGCTCGGCATGGAGATCGTCGCCGCCGGCAAGGGCAAGAACAACCCGCTGGACTTCGCCGCCGTGCCCGAGAGCTACGAGGAGGAGGCGCGCGCGCGCAACATGAACGCCCGCATCCTCGTGGAGTTCATCGACGGTTCCAAGACCATGGTGGAGATGACCGCCATCGCCAACTGCACCGGCCTGGTGCCCGACGTGCCCGGCATGCACGGGCCGGAGGCGACGCGGGAGAATCTGGCGCAGGTGCTGTGCGCGGCCGAGGACGGCGGCGTCCTTTCCGCGCCGGGGCGGGTGGACTACACGGTGGGAAAGGGCGTGGCGCCGGGCGTGTTCTGCGTGGTGAAGCCGCGCCATCCGCGCGCCATAGAGCGCATGGCGGACTTGAAGGTGGGGCCCGGCCCCTGCTTCTCGCTCATCCGGCCCTTCCACCTCACCAGCCTTGAGACCCCGCTTTCGGCCGCGCGGGCCGTGATGTACGGGCGCGCCGACATGGAGCCGCTGGAGCGGCCGGTGGCCGAGTGCGGGGCGCGCGCCAAGCGCGACCTTGCGCCCGGCGAGGTGCTGGGCCGCATCGGCATGTCCGATTATCGCGGCTTCGCGATGACGTGGGCGGATGGCCGCGCCCGGCGCGCCCTGCCTCTGGGCCTGGCGGAAAAGGCGAGGGTGGTGAAGCCCGTCTCAAGCGGCGAGCTTCTCACGCACGACAATTGCGAGGCGGACGCTTCGCTCACCGTCACCAGCCTGCGCCGCGCGCTCGACGAGGCCGATACGCGCTTTCTTTGAGGTTTGGAGCACAGCCAGCTCAGCGGCCGATCCATTCCAACCGCAGACAACGAAAAAAGGGCGAGGAATTTCTTCCTCGCCCTTCCAGTGACGCTCCCGAAGGGAGCCTCGTCTTACTGGGCCGGAGCGGCCGGGGTGGTCGCGGGCACACCGCTGTCCGTATCGTCGGCCATGTCCTCGGGCTCACCGTAAGCGGGGGCCGCCTCGAGTTCCTCGCGGGTGACGTTGAGGACGATGCGGTCGGGCAGGTTGTCGTCACCCACCGTCGGCGTCGCAGGCGCGGCCGCTGTGTCCGCGGCAGGCGCGGCCGTGTCCATCGTGGCCGCCGGCGCGGTCGTGTCGGCCGCCGCTGCGGACGGCAGCGAAGCGGCGTCCAGCGGGCCGAACTCGAGCGATTCCATGGACACCGCCACGTCCTTCTGGCCGATGCCGAGGAAGCCGCCGACGCCCACGAGAACCGCGATCACCTGGCCGTTCTCATCGACGAGCGTGTCCGAAATCGAGCCGATGCTCTCACCGTTCGCGTCCTCGACCGACTTGCCTTCGAGGTCGGAGGTGCGCCATGCGCCCATCGGCGGAACGGTAACGAACGGGCCGTCGGCCGTAGCCGTGGTGCCCATCGCGGTTCCGGTGGGCGCCGTCGTCTCGGCTTCCTCACCCATCGGGCCGGTGTCGGTGGCGGGGGCGCCGCTCTCCGGAGCGTCGGAATCCATGGTGCCCGTGGCGGGCGGCGTGGTGCCCATTGCGGGATCGGTCGCTTCCCCGGTGGTGGCCGGCGGGGTGGTCTCCGGCGTGGCGGTCTGTGCGCCGGCCGCGAACGGAATCATCGCCGTCGCGAGCAGGGCGGAATAGATCGTCTTCTTCATCCTTGAGGTCTCCCGATCAAAATGCTGATGTCGGATAAATGGCCGGCTCAAGGGATCGTTCCGCTTTTCGTGACATTTCTGGCACGCTTTTGTCTCCCGGATGCATCGTCCAGCGGCATTTGATGGGTTTTTTCAATGGAATGGCGTGATCGCGCCCTTGTCCTGGGGGTGCGTCGGCATGGCGAGACGAGCGTCGTCGCGGAGCTGATGACGCGGGAGCGCGGGCGCCATCTCGGGCTGGTGCGGGGCGGGCGCTCGCGCCGCCAGCAGCCGGTGCTCCAGCCCGGCAACGAGGTGGAGGCGACGTGGCGCGCGCGCCTCGACGAGCATCTGGGAACGCTGACCCTCGAGCCGGTGACGCTGCGCGCCGCCCAGCTCATGTCCGATCCGCTGGCTCTCCATGCAGTGCAGCTCCTGGCCGCGCATCTGCGCCTCCTGGCCGAGCGCGAGCCCCATGCGCGGCTCTACGAGGCGCTGCGCTTCCTCCTGGAGGAGATGGGGGATGCGCGCGTGGCCGGGGAGGGCATCCTGCGATTCGAGGCCGCGCTTTTGGAGGAGCTGGGATTCGGCCTCGACCTGGAAAGCTGTGCGCTGACCGGCGCGCGCGAGGGGCTGGCCTATGTCTCGCCACGCACCGGCCGCGCCGTGACGGCCGCCGCCGGCGAGCCCTGGAAGGACAAGCTCCTTCCGCTGTCCTCGGTGCTGGCCGGGCGCGGGGGCGCCGTGGAGGCACGGGACCTGGCCGCCGGCTACCGCGTGACCGGGCATTTCCTGGCGCGGCACTTCTGGGAGCCGCGCGCGATGGAGGAGCCGGGCCCCCGCCACGCCTTCCTCGCCGAGCTTGCGCGGCGTTTGGCGCGGGAAGGGGCGGAAGCGCTTGAAAGAGGCGCGGCAAACGATTAATTGGGGTGCAACGCGCCAATACACCGGTGTGTTTTCTTCGGGCCGACTTTTGCTCTTTTTGAGCAAAATAGGTCCGGGCCGGCCCTTGAAGGGAGTGCCGCTATGTCCAGTCTCGCCCGCTTCGCCTCCGTCGTAGGGGAAGGCCGCAGCCCGGCCGTGCCCGCCTGGCTCTCCCGGCCCGCGCACCAGGCGGGGCCGAGCGCCGCCGAGCGCTTCGGCGTGCTGGAGCGCCCCTCGCTCGACTTCACGCCCGAGGTCGCGGCGGAGGTGGAGCCGATCTACGCCAAGGTGGCCCATCACATCCCGCGCATCGAATGGCCGATGCACGCGCCCTACATCGCCGCCATCAACCGGCTGAAGAAAGAGCGCGGCGCGGTCATCCTCGCGCACAACTACCAGACGCCCGAGATCTTCCACGGCGTGGCCGACATCGTGGGCGACAGCCTGCAACTGGCGCGTGAGGCGGCCAAGGTGGAGGCGAAGATCATCGTCCAGTGCGGCGTGCACTTCATGGCCGAGACCTCCAAGCTGATGTGCCCGGACAAGACGGTGCTGATCCCGGACATGCGCGCCGGCTGCTCGCTGGCCGAATCGATCACCGGGGCCGACGTGCGGCTGCTGCGCGAGGCGCATCCGGGCGTTCCCATCGTCACCTATGTGAACACCTCGGCCGAGGTGAAGGCGGAATCGGACATCTGCTGCACCTCCTCCAACGCCGTGCAGGTGGTGGAGAGCCTGGGCGTGGACACCGTGCTGATGATCCCCGACGAGTATCTGGCGCAGAACGTCGCGCGCCAGACGAATGTGAAGATCCTGACCTGGAAGGGCCATTGCGAAGTGCATGAACGCTTCACGGCCGAGGAGCTTCTGGCCTACCGCCGGGCCGACCCCGGCATCCGCATCGTGGCGCATCCCGAGTGCCCGCCGGAGGTGGTGGCCGTGGCCGACTATGCCGGCTCGACCAGCGGCATGATCGACTATGCCACGGCCCAGGCGCCCGGCTCGCGCGTGCTGCTCGTCACCGAGTGCTCCATGGCCTCCAATGTGGAGACGGCGGCCAAGGGCGTTCAGTTCGTCAAGCCCTGCAACATGTGCCCGCACATGAAGCGCATCACGCTGCCCAAGATCCTCGACACCCTGCTCACCATGCGCGAGGAGGTGACGGTGGACCCGGCGCTCGCCGCGCGCGCCCGAGCGGCGGTGGAGCGGATGGTGAACCTGAACAACTGACGCCCTTTCCGGAGCCGTCCCCATGAGCGCCCCTACCGAGGCCGCCGGCCGCCTGGCCCCTGTCGTCATCGTCGGCGGGGGGCTTGCGGGCCTCTTCTGCGCGCTGAAGCTCGCGCCCCGTCGCGCGGTGGTCATCGCCGCCGCGCCCATCGGCCAGGGCGCCTCCTCGGCCTGGGCGCAAGGGGGCATCGCCTCCGCCATGGGCGAGGGCGATACGTTCGAGAAGCATCTGGCCGACACGCTGGCGGCGGGAGCGGGAATCGTGGACGAGGCGATGGCCGCCGGCATGATCGCCGAGGGGCCGGACCGCGTGCATGACCTCCTCTCCTACGGCGTGCCCTTCGACCGCGACCTGGAGGGGCGCCTGAACCTCTCTCGCGAGGCGGCGCATTCGGAGCGGCGCATCGTGCGCGTGCGCGGCGACATGGCCGGGCGCGCCATCATGGAGGCGCTGGTGGCGCGCGTTCGCCAGACCCCCTCCATCGAGCTTTGCGAAAACGCCGTCGCGCAGGATTTGATCGTGGAGGGCGGGCGCGTCACGGGCGTGCGCTTCGCCCATGACGGGCACCTGAACGAATTGCGCGGCGCGGCCGTGGTGCTGGCGTCCGGCGGTATCGGCCAGCTCTATGCCGTCACCACCAATCCGAGCGAAGCCTGTGGGCGGGGGCTCGGCATGGCGGCGCGGGCGGGCGCGCGGATCGCCGATGCAGAATTCGTTCAGTTCCATCCGACCGCCATCGACACGGGGGCCGACCCCGCGCCGCTGGCGACGGAGGCCCTGCGTGGCGACGGCGCGACGCTGATCGACCGCGCCGGGCGGCGCTTCATGTTCGACGTGCACCCGGATGGCGAGCTGGCCCCGCGCGACATCGTGGCGCGCGCGATCTTCCGGCAGGTGGCGAGCGGCGAGGGCGCCTTCCTCGATTGCCGGCAGGCGGTGGGCGCCGAGTTCGCGCAGCGCTTTCCCACCGTCTACGCCTCCTGCATGGCGGCCGGCATCGACCCGGCGGTGGAGCCGATCCCGGTGGTGCCGGCGGTGCATTACCATATGGGCGGCGTGCTGACGGACGAGCACGGGCGCACGTCGCTGCCGGGCCTGTGGGCGTGCGGCGAGGTGACATCCACCGGCGTTCATGGCGCCAATCGCCTCGCGTCCAACTCACTGCTGGAGGCGGTGGTCTTCGCCGCCCGCGTGGCGGCCGACCTGCCGGCCGACCCGGGCATCGGCACGCCGATCTCGCGCATCGGGGCGGCCGAGGAGGGCGAGGGCGACAAGGCCCCGCCGGCCTTGCGCCGGGTGCTGAGCCGCCATGTCGGCGTGGTGCGGGACGCGCAGGGCCTGGCCGAAGCGCTGCTGACGATCGGCGAGTTGCGCGCGGCGCACGGGGCCGGCGCCCACGCCAACGCCACCGCCGCCGCGCTGCTGATCGCGGCCGGCGCCTACCAGCGGCAGGAAAGCCGGGGCGCGCATTACCGCACCGATTTTCCGCAGGCCGAGGAGGGCTGGCACCGGCGCACCGTCATGACGCTGGCCGAGGCAGAGGCGGTTCTCGCCGCGCTTCGCCAAACACGAGGAACGAGCCTTTGAGCATGGCCTACAGACCCGAGCTTCCCGGCCCGATCGTGCGCGAGGCCGTGCGGCTGGCGCTGGCCGAGGATATCGGCCGCGCGGGCGACATCACCAGCCTTGCCACCATCGCGCCGCAGGCACGGGCGCGGGCCACGCTCTCCGCCCGGCAGGACGGGGTTCTATGCGGCCTGCCCTTCGCGGTGGAGGCCTTCGCCCAGATGGACGGCGCCCTGGTGGTGGAGGTGCTGAAGAGCGACGGGGACAGGCTGGCCCCCGGCGAGATCGTGGCGCGGATCGAGGGCCATGCGCGCGCGCTGCTGACGGCCGAGCGCACGGCGCTGAACTTCCTGATGCACCTTTCGGGCGTGGCGAGCCTGACGGCGCGCTACGCGGGCGCTATCGCCCACACGCCGGCGAAGGTCGTGTGCACCAGAAAGACGATCCCCGGCCTCCGCGCGGCCGAAAAATACGCCGTGCGCTGCGGCGGCGGGGCCAACCACCGCTTCGGCCTGGACGACGCCATGCTCATCAAGGACAACCATATCGCCGTGGCGGGCGGCGTGGCGAAGGCCCTGAGGGCCGCGCGGGCCTATGCCGGCCATCTCGTCGCCATCGAGATCGAGGTGGACACGCTGGAGCAGCTCGCGGAGGCGCTGGAGGCGGGGGCGGATGCGGTTCTGCTGGACAATATGGACGCGGGTACGCTGCGCCGCGCGGTGGCGCTGAACGCGGGCCGCGCGCGGCTGGAGGCTTCCGGCAATGTGAGCATCGAGACCATCGCGGCCATCGCGGAGACGGGCGTGGACCTCATCTCGACCTCGAAGATCACCATGTCCGCACCCGCGCTGGATCTGGGGCTCGATATCGCCGTGGACTGAGCGGGTCGGTCCCGGCAGGGACCTCGACACTCCTCCTCACGCCCGCCCGAAGCGGATGCCGGGCGAGGGGCGCTCGCGTGTGACTTCCGGGCGGAAGCGGAAGAGCGCGGCGGGGCGGCCGCCGGTGGCGGCGCTGACCCCGCCGGTGGGCTCCACCAGGCCGGTGTTCTCCACGAAACGGCGGAAGTTCTGCTTGTGCACGGGCCGGCCGGCGATGGCTTCGGCCGCCTTCTGCAATTCGCTCAAGGTGAACTCGGCGGGCAGGAGCTCGAAGATGACCGGGCGGTATTTCAGCTTGGCGCGCAGGCGGGCGATGGCGGTCGCCAGAATGCGGCGATGGTCGAAGCGCATGGGCGTGCCCAGCCTGTCGCATCCCGCGCCCGCCGCCCGGCCGTCGCGCGCCGCCTCTTCCACGAGGCCCGCCTCGTAGAGCATCTCGTAGCGGTCGAGCGCCCGCTCCTCGTCCCAGCCGACGCCGTCCTGCCCGAAGGCGACGGAGAGGCGATCCGTCCACGCGCCCGGGCGCGACGGGCCCGAGGCCGGCGAGGGGGAGAAGGCGGCGAGCGCCGGCACGATCAACTCGTCGATCATCGGCGGGCGTCCCTCGCGCCAGTCCTCCCATGGCAGGTAGCGGTAGAAGGGCTGCCAGCGCGCGCCGGTGGCGGCGAAGGCCTCGTCCTCCTGCGCGTCCGGCCGGGTGAGCGCCAGATAGCCCACCGAGACGACATGCGGCCCCCGGTCGCCCGCCATGCGGTGCCGGCCCCGGTCCCCGAAGGTGTAAAGCTGCTCGACATAGCCCAGAGACAGGCCGGTCTGCTCCCCGACCCAGGAGCGCAGGCCCGTTTCGAAGGTGCGGTGGTTGAGCGGGTCGAAGGGGCCGAAGGGCAGGCCGTCCTCCCCGCCGTCCCCCTTGGGGGCGATGAGGATGCGGGGCGCCGCGCCCGCGACCGAGACGATGGCCGCGTTCAGCCCGACCTCGACCGCCTGCGCGCCGAGGCTCACAGCGCCAGCGGCAGGACGAAGGGCGTGCCGGTGAAGGCGTTCTCGCCCCGCCCGATGCGGCGGATCGCCTCCACCATGCGCCCGCCCCGGCCCAGCCGGAAATCGGCCAGGGCGACGATCAGCGGATTGGGCGTGGCCGAGGGCGCGCGGGCGCGCAGCTCGCGGGCCAGCGCTTCCTCGTCCAGCTCGGGATTGATCGACAGGGCCAGCACATAGGCCGCGGCGGTAGAGCGGGAGATGCCCGCCCAGCAATGGACCGCCAGCGGCGCGCGCCGGTCCCAGCGATGGCCGAACGCCAGCAGCCGGTCGAGATGGTCCTCGCCCGGATGGGTCATGCCGTCGATGGGCTCGGCTATGTCGTTCATGCCCAGGAACAGGTGGCGCTCGGGCCGGATGCTGGAGGGCCGCTCCACGGCGGTGCCCTCGTTGATGAGGGTTACGACATCGAGCGCGCCATGCTCTGCCACGGTATCGGACAGGGCGGCGAGGGAGGAGACGACGAGATAGGTCATGGAAGCTTGATGGCCTTTGTGAAGGAGAGGGCGCAGCCTGCCGCTTCAGCGCGGATGCAGGAGGGCGTCGATCTCCTGAAAGCGGCTGAGATAGGCCTCCTGCGCGCGGCTTGCAGCCAGCGGAGCGAAATCCTGTGGTTCCATGCCGTTGGCCGGGCCGAAGAACGAGGCCGCCTCGGCGGCCGAGAAGCCGGCCAGAAGCACCGCCTCGTAGTAGGCGGAAAGGCGGTCGGCCTTCTTGATGCGCCTTTCCAGCGCGGCCGGCAGGTCGGGGCTGAGGCCGAAGCGCAGATGGATGGCGCGCTGGAGCCGCTTCTCCACGCTCTTGTAATGCTCGCCCAGCACGCTCTTGAATGGCGAGATCATGTCGCCGATCACATATTCCGGCCCGTCATGCAGAAGCGCGGCGAGGCGGCAGCGCGGGTCCGGCTCCTCCTGCGCCACGATCCGCTCCACGATCAGCGAGTGCTGCGCCACGGAGAAGGCGTGGTCGCCCTTGGTCTGGCCGTTCCAGCGCGCGACACGCGCCAGCCCGTGGGCGATGTCCTCGATCTCGATGTCGAGCGGCGAGGGATCGATGAGGTCCAGCCGGCGGCCGGACAGCATCCGCTGCCAGACGCGGGAGGTCTTCGCCTTCAGGGCGCGGCTCACGAGGCGTCCCCGGCCGGGGCCTCCTCCGGCAGGGCGTAGCCGGCCCATTCGGGAATCTCGGCCTGTGCCGGCACGCCGTCCACCACCAGCTCCTCGCCGGCCCGCAGCGCGCCGGCCACCTTGTCGATCCGCACCAGCGCGGCCGCCACGGTGCCGGCGGCGGCCAGCACCGTGCCCACGGTACGCCCGCCAACTTCCACATTGGCGCCGGGCGTGATGTGGCTCTCGGCCCGCAGCACCATCACGCGCCGGCGCGCCGTGCCGCGATGCTGCATGCGCGAGACGACCTCCTGGCCCACGTAGCAGCCCTTCCTGAAGGAGACCCCGTCGTTCTGGTCCAGAAGCACGTCATGGGGAAAGACGTCGGAGGCGGGGAAGTCGGCCTCCGCCTCCATGATACCGGCCGCGATGCGCAGGGCATGGAAATCCTGCGCGTCGCCGGCCAGCGGCTCGCCATAGTGCCGGCGCACATTGCCCTGCGTGAAGCGCCTGTCGACGAGGCCGTCCTCGCCCGCCTCCTCCCATGAAACGCCCACCGCCTCCTCGCCGGGCGCCAGCGCCACCTTGGAGCGCAGCTTGTAGAGGGTGAGACGCTTCAGAAGATCGGCGCGCGCCACGCCGGCTACATCGAGCCGGAAGCCGCCCTCGATGCGGCTGACGAGGAAATCGAACAGGATCTTGCCCTGCGGGGTGAGGAGCGCGGCCGGGCGCGCCTCGCCCTCGCCGAGCATGTCGAGATCGGCGGTGATCAGGTTCTGCAGGAAGTGCCCGGCATCCTCGCCGGTGACGGTGAGGATCGCGCGGTCGGGCAAGGGGGCGGAGGGCATCGGGTGCGACCTTCGGATTCGTTTGTGCATGTCCTTGGGCAGAGATATGCGCGCGCGGGCTTGCTCCCGCAACCGCACCGCCTTATCGCCACCCCAGCGGAAGGGGATCGGCATGGCACAGACATTCGAGCGCGTCCTGAGAGGCGGAACGGTCGTCAACCAGGACGGGGCGGGTCTTCGCGACATCGGCATCGCGGGCGGGCGCATCGTGCATATCGGCGAGATCGGGGCGGGCAGCGCGGGCGAAGTCGTGGACTGCACGGGCCTGCACATCCTGCCCGGCGTGATCGACAGCCAGGTGCATTTCCGCGAGCCGGGGCCGACGCACAAGGAGGACCTCGAATCGGGCTCCCGCGCGGCGGTGCTGGGCGGCGTGACCACCGTGTTCGAGATGCCGAACACCGACCCGCTGACCACCAGCGAGGCGGCGCTGGCCGACAAGCTGGCGCGCGGGCGCCACCGGATGCATTGCGACTTCGCCTTCTGGGTGGGCGGCACGCGGGAGAACGCGGCTGATGTCGCGGAGCTGGAACGCCTGCCCGGCGCGGCCGGCATCAAGGTGTTCATGGGCTCCTCCACCGGCTCGCTGCTGGTCGAGGACGACGAGGGCGTGCGCGAGATCCTGAGGCGCACCCGCCGGCGCGCGGCCTTCCACTCCGAGGACGAGTTCCGCCTGCGCGAGCGCCTGGGCGAGCGGATCGAGGGCGACCCCGCCTCGCATCCCGTGTGGCGCGACGAGGTGGCGGCGCTGCGCTGCACGCAGCGCCTGGTGCGCATCGCGGAGGAGACCGGCGCGCGCATCCATGTCCTGCATATCTCGACGGCCGAGGAGATCGCCTTCCTCGCCGGCCACAAGGACCTCGTGACATGCGAGGCGACGCCCCATCACCTGACCATGGACGCCTCGGACTATGCGCGGCTCGGCACCAAGCTCCAGATGAACCCGCCGGTGCGCGAGGCGCGCCATCGCGAGGGCCTGTGGCGCGGCCTTGCCGAAGGCGTGGTGGACGTGCTCGGCTCCGACCACGCCCCCCATACGCTGGAGGAGAAGGCCAAGCCCTATCCGGCCTCGCCCTCCGGCATGACGGGCGTGCAGACGCTCGTGCCGATCATGCTCGACCATGTGGCGAACGGCCGCCTTTCCCTGGCGCGCTTGGTGGATCTGACCTCGGCCGGCCCGCAGCGCCTTTTCGGCCTGGCCGGCAAGGGGCGGATCGCGCCCGGCTACGATGCCGACTTCACGGTGGTGGATTTGAAGCGCCGCGAGACCATCCGCGACGGCTGGATCGGCTCCAAGTCGCAATGGACGCCGTATGACGGCAAGCCGGTGACCGGGTGGCCGGTGGGCACCTTCATCCGTGGCCGCAAGGCGATGTGGGAGGGCGAGTTGGTGGAGACCGCGACGGGCGAGCCGGCGCGCTTCGCGGAGACGGGGGCCCGGCGCGTTTAGCGCGCCCGGGGCCGCCCCTCACGGGCGCTCTCAGTCTCCGGCGAGGAAGAATTCCAGGCGGCCCTCCGGCGAGATGCCGACGCGGTAGAAATCATAGGCGCCGTTGGCCACCATGTTCTGGTAGTCGCCGGCGGTAACGATCTCGAACAGCTCCACGAGCTGCGGGTTCGTCAGCTCCTCCAGCGGAACCTGCGTGAAATAGGGCCAGACATAGATCTCGTTCTCGCCCCCGGGGTCCATTCGCACATGGCCCGAGAGCAGCACTTCCAGAAGGATCGCCAGGATTTCGACGCCCTCGCCATCGCCGGACGCCCGCTTGAGGAAGGCGACGGGGTCCTCGTCCACCGGCACCACGGACAAGGCGGTCGGCCGGGAGCCGGTCTCCAGATAGGGGCGCAGCGCCTCGATCTCGCCCGCCCGCGCGATCTCGATCAGACGCTGGCGAAGATCGCGCGCGGGCGCGCTCAAGCCCTCGTCGCCGTAGCGGACGGGAAGCGGCGCGGTATCGGGCGCGGCCGCCTCCGCGGAGTCCGGCTCGCCGGGAGCTACGTCCGGTTCGGCCGGGCTCTCCTCGCCGGGGAGGGGCGGCAGGGGGACGGAGAGAATGCCGTCCAGGCTGCGGGTGCCGCCGTTCTCGCCGGATATCTGGGAGAAGGCCAGAACGGACGGAACCGCCGCTGGCGACAGGTGCGCCACGGCGGTGATCGCGGACAGGGAAGCGGTGCGGATGAGTCTCATCACGCCTCGAATGCGGATTTCGGGCCGGGGCTACTGGAGGGTTCTGTCGGCGATGAATTCGCCCGCGACGATGCGCTGGCGAAGCTGGTCGAGAAGCTGCAGAACCTCGTCCTCGCCATGCCGGCGCACAAGCTCGGTCAAGGCCGTCGAAATGGCGGTCTCGGCCAGAATCTCGGCCTCGATGCCGTCCGAGAATCCATCGGCCCAGGCTTCGCTGTGATACTCGAACGCCACCTGCTTCTTCTCGGCGGCGATCATCTCGTCGAGCTCTGTGCCCTGCATGTCGATCATTCGCGAAACCTCCAATTGAGCCGTCGCGATTCACGGCCCGTTAAATGTTTAGCACGTCGCAGGCCTGTTCGCGCGGGGGAGCGCGGCGCAACCTTAACGAAATCTTAATTCCCGTACCTTGCGGCAATATCGCGCGAGAGCTGCTCGCCTTCGTCGAGATAGCGGCGAATCGCGACGTTCGCCGCAGGCGTACAACTGCGGTAAGTCGATTCGAAGGCACGATAGCCGCCGTTGAACCGCGAGATCAGGATGCGTCGGTCCGCCTCGTTGGGATTTTGCGCCGCGATCAACTCGTTCATCTTGTCGCGCCACAGATCCGCGTCCTCCTCCTCGCACAGCCGGCGCAGGAAGTGCATGGAGCCCAGAATGCTGGACAACCGGCCGAGAGGCTGCATGAAAGCCGCGCCGGAGGGGCGCGTGGGCGAGGTGGCGGCCGCCTCGCCCTCCTCGGCCACCGGCGCCTCCGCGGGCGCCTGCGCGTGCGCGGGCAGGGCGGTGGCCAGAAGGCCGGCGAAGAGGACCGGTAGAAGCGTAGGGCGGCGAGGCAGGAGCATGGTGTGACTCTGACGCCTGCATGCCGTCATTTCAAGGCAAGTTGCGCTTTATGGTTGCCGCGCGGCCTCGGCCAGCGCGGCCACGGCCGCCAGCCCCGGTGTCGTGCGCCCCGCCGCCTCCAGAGCGCGGACCTCACCGGGGGCGACGAAGCGCAGCGAGGCGGCGTCGTCGCCCGCCCGAGGTGCGGCATCGGGCGGAAGCTCGCCCTGGAAGACGGCAATGACGGCGTGGGAGCCTTCGGCGAGGGCGATGGCCTGATGAAGGTGCAGGAAGGAGAGGCGGCGCGGCGCAAGGCCGGTTTCCTCTGCCACTTCCCGCAGGATGGCGGCGTCCAGCGTCTCGCCGAACTCGACCCGTCCGCCCGGCAGGCTGAGAAGGCCGGCAAAGGGCGCGCGGCCGCGCTCCACCAGAAGCAGGTCGCCGCCGCGGAAGAGGCAGGCCGAAACGGCGAGGACGGGACGCGGCGAATTCATCGCGGCAGACTGCACGGCGAGCGCGCGGGCGCAAGCTTGACACGGGGACGCGGCCAGCCGAACCAGAGGCCATGTGCGGACGATTCACGCTGACGAGCCCGGCGCAGGCGCTGGAAGAGCTGTTCGAGACGGAAGTCGAGCCTTTCCCGCCGCGCTACAATATCGCGCCGACGCAGCCGATCCTGATCGTCATCGGCGCGGAGCGCCGCGCCATGCTGGCGCGCTGGGGGCTGATCCCGGCTTTCGCCAAGGACCCGTCCAGCCTGCCTCTCATGTTCAACGCGCGTTCGGAAACGGCGGCCGAGAAGGCCTCCTTCCGCGCCGCGATGCGCTATCGGCGCTGTCTGGTTCCGGCGGATGGCTTCTATGAATGGCGCAAGTTGGGGAAGGGGCGCTCGCAGCCCTTCTTCGTCCGGCCGGCAGACGGGCGACCGCTGGCCTTCGCCGGCCTGATGGAGACTTTTCTGGCGCCCGATGGCAGCGAGATCGACACGGCCGCCATCCTGACGACGGGCGCGAACGAGACGCTGCGGCCGATCCATGAGCGGATGCCGGTGGTGATCGGGCGCGCGGACTTCCCGCGCTGGCTGGACTGCCGGGAGGTGGGGCCGGCGGGCGTGGCAAGCCTGCTGCGCCCGGCCGAGGAGGCGTTCTTCGAGGCGGTTCCGGTTTCGGCGGCCATCAACAAGGTCGCCAATATGGGCCCCGAGGTGCAGGCGCCGGCCGTCGAGAAAGGGGAGCGGGCGCAGGAGATCGCGCCCGCCGCACAGGGAACCCTGCCGTTCTAGCCGTGCGCGGCCGCCGGAAGCGCTTTCAGTCCGCGTGGCGGAAGGTGAGGGCCTGCGGCTGCATCAGCGGGCGGGAAACCTCCGTCCGGCGGCGCACGGCGGCGCACGCGGCGGCGATCGAGGCGATGCCGATGGCCTTGTAATGGGCCAGAAGCTTGGTTTCCTTCTCGCGTTCCCTCTTGGAGCGGAAGGCGATGTTGTGCGGGGCCATTTTCGTGCGTCCTGTCGATGCGCGGTGCGATGAAGAGAAGATGGTGGCCGAATGCGGCGGTTCGGCGACGATTTAAGGTAAAGACCATGGATTTATACTTAAGAAAATATGTCCACGCCGTTCATCCTGGCGACAGGATTCGCCTAATAGCTGTCAGAACCCCTGGTTGCCGGCCTTGTGCGCCTGCGGCGAAGATGAACGCAACAAGAAGCGGTTCTCATCGGCCCACCGATACACGACGGCCTGTTTCCTTTTCGCCACAGAGCCGGTTTGTGGATTTCGGGAATTGCCGTTAGCAAACGGCTCGCAGGCGGCAGGAGCATTCCACGTTGGACGACGGTTTTCGCGGACTTTCCCTCACCAACACCCTCACGCGGCGCAAGGAAGCCTTCCGGCCGCTCGACTGGGCGGACGGTGCGCTCGCGCCCGCCGACCGGCGCGTGCGCATGTATGTGTGCGGGCCGACGGTCTACGACTTCGCCCATATCGGCAATGCGCGGCCGGTCATCGTGTTCGACGTGCTCTTCCGCCTGTTGCGCCATCTCTACGGGGAGAGCCATGTCGTCTATGCCCGCAACATCACGGACGTGGACGACAAGATCAACGCGCGGGCCGCGCGCGACTTTCCCGGCCTGCCGCTGAACGAGGCCATCGCGCGCGTGACGGAAGGCACGGCCGCGCAGTTCCACAGGGATGTCGCCGCGCTCGGCAACCTGCCGCCCACGCATGAGCCGCGCGCCACCGCTTTCGTCAGCCCACGCGCCGACGGGCTGCCGGACATGATCTCGATGATCGGCACGCTTCTGGAGAAGGGCCACGCCTATGTGGCCGGGGGGGAGGTGCTGTTCGACGTATCTTCCATGCCGGCCTATGGCGCGCTGTCGCGCCGCCGGCTGGAGGAGCAGCAGGCCGGCGCGCGCGTGGCGGTGGAGGCCCACAAGCGCGACCCGGCCGATTTCGTGCTCTGGAAGCTTTCGAGCGAGGCGGAGCCCGGCTGGGAAAGCCCCTGGGGCCGGGGGCGGCCGGGCTGGCATATCGAATGCTCTGTGATGAGCGAGGCCTATCTCGGCCGCGTCTTCGACATCCATGGCGGCGGGCTCGACCTCATCTTCCCGCACCATGAGAACGAGCTGGCGCAATCCTGCTGCGCCCACGGCACGGACCGCATGGCGCAGGTGTGGATGCACAACGGCTTCCTCCAGGTGGAGGGGCGCAAGATGTCGAAGTCCGAAGGCAACTTCCTGACCATCGCCGATGTCCTGGAAAAGGAGAGCGTCGGCGGGCGGCGCTGGCCGGGGGAGGCGGTACGGCTGATGATGATGAAGACGCATTATCGCGAGCCGATCGACTTCACCCTCGCCAGGCTCGAGGAGGCGGTGCGCGAGCTGGACCGGTGGGAGCGCATGGCCCGCGCCGCGCCCGCCGCACCGGCGCGCGCGCCGGACGAGGCGTTCCTCGCCGCGCTGTGCGACGACCTCAACATCGCCGCCGCCATCGCGCGGGTGCATGAGCTGTTCGACGCGGGGCAGATCGCCCCGGCGCTGGCGAGCCTTGCTCTCCTCGGCCTCGACCCCGTGCGCGAGGAGGGGCTGGACGCGGGCTCGCTCGCCCGGATCGAGGAGCGGCTGGCGCTTCTCAAGGCGCGCGACTTCGCGGCCGCGGACGCCATCCGCGCCGAGCTGGGTGCGAAGGGCATCCAGCTCAAGGATGGCAAGGACCCCGCCACGGGCGAGCGGACCACCAGTTGGGAGGTGAGGCGATGAGGGGAGACGAGGCGAGGCTGTATCCCTCCATCGAGCCCTTCGCCTCCGGCCGGCTGCCGGTGGGGGACGGGCATGAGCTTTACTGGGAGCTGTGCGGCAACCCGGAGGGCAAGCCGGCCGTGTTCCTGCATGGCGGGCCGGGCAGCGGCTGCGGCCCGGTGCATCGCCGGCTGTTCGATCCGGCGCGCTACAAGGTGCTGCTCTTCGACCAGCGCGGCTGCGGGCGCTCCACGCCGCTGGCGACGCTGGAGGCCAACACGACCTGGCATCTCGTGGCCGATATCGAGCGGCTCCGCACGCATTTCGGCGTGGAGCGCTGGATGGTGTTCGGCGGCTCCTGGGGCGCGACGCTGGGCCTCGCCTATGCGCAGAGCCACCCGGAGCGGGTGAGCGAGATGGTGCTGCGCGGCGTCTTCTCCGGCCGCAAGGCGGAGCTGGACTGGTTCTACCGCGCCGGGGCAAGCCGCCTCTTTCCCGACGAATGGGAGCTGTTCCTCGCCCCGCTGGAGGAGGGCGAGCGGGCGGACCCCATCGCCGCCTATCGCCGGCTGCTGACGCATGAGGACCCGGCCGAGCGCGGCCGCGCAGCGCGCGCATGGACACGCTGGGAGGCCCGTACCGTCTCCATGCGCACGCTGCCGGTCCTGCCGGTGGACGGGACGGCGGCCAGCGCCGCGACGCTCGCCTTCGCGCGCATCGAGAACCATTATTTCGTGCACGACCTCTGGCTGGAGGAAGGCCAGCTCCTGCGGCAGGCGCACCGCCTTTCCGGCATTCCGGGCGTGATCGTGCAGGGGCGCTACGACGTGGTGACGCCGCCCATCACGGCCTGGGAGCTGCACAAGGCGTGGGCCGGCTCGCAACTGACCATCGTGGAGGATGCCGGCCACGCCTTCTCCGAGCCGGGCACGCTGAAGGCGCTGGTCGCGGCGACCGACAGGCTTGCCGGTTGACCCGAACGGGCGCTCGCCCATTCTTCGAAGAACGAAACGCCGGAGGGAAGCGCCATGAGCCTCGACAACAAGCCCGTCTATGCCGGCGGGTGCCAATGCGGTGCGGTGCGCTTCCGAATCGAGGGCGCGCTTTCCGCCTCCATCTGCCATTGCCGCATGTGCCAGAAGGCGTTCGGCGCCTTCTACGCGCCGCTCGTCTCCACCCGTGGCGCGCGCCTGGAATGGACGAAGGCGGAGCCGAAGCGCTTCCGCTCCTCTTCGCTCGCCGAGCGCGGCTTCTGCCCCGAATGCGGCACGCCGCTGACCTACGAGACGCCGGCGGGCCTCTCCCTGGCCCATGGCGCGTTCGACGACCCTTCGGCGGTATGGCCGGACAGGCAATACGGGCTCGAAGCCAAGCTGCCCTTCGTCGACGAACTGGGCCACCTGCCGGGCACGACGACGCAGGAGGACGCGGAAACGGACCCCGCGCTGCGCGATCTGCGCTCGTACCAGCACCCGGACCACGACTGATCCATCAGCGCGGTGAATGACTGGGATCAGGGAAATCGGGTGTCCCCGGCCGCGCGCGGCTGGTAAAAGGGGCGCCTGACGAAGCGCGTGCCTTGCGGCCTTCTTCGCGCTTGACCTCGATCACGGCGAACGCTTGCTTGTCCGACCCTGCGATCCCCCGTCCCGCCCCGGCCGAGCCGGTGCGCGGCTATGTCTTCGCCGGCGGCGCCTATCTCATCTGGGGCCTTGTCCTGCCGGTGTTTCTCAAGGCGCTGAGCGGCGTGGATGCGCTGGAAGTGGTGGCCCACCGCATTCTCTGGGCGTGGCCCTTCGCGCTCCTCCTGCTCCTGCGGCTGTCGGGGCGCCACGCTCTGCGCCCCTATCTCAACGCCCGGACGCTGGCGGTCGCGGCGCTGTGCGCGGCGATCATCTCGGTGAACTGGGGTGTCTATGTCTACGCCATCGCGGCGGGGCACGGGGTGGATGCAGCGCTCGGCTACTATATCAATCCACTGCTCAGTCTCGCGCTGGGAGCCATCTTCCTGAAGGAGCGGCCCAGCGGCCTTCAGCTCGTCGCCATCGCGCTCGCCTGCGTCGGCGTCGTATTCCTGACCGTGGCCACAGGCGGCCTGCCATGGGTGTCACTGATGCTGGCGCTCTCCTTCGGCCTCTATGGGCTGTTGCGCAAGGTGACCCCCTATGGCGCGGTGGAAGGCTTCTTCCTGGAGGTGACGATCCTGTTCGCGCCCGCGCTCGCGCTGGCCCTGTGGGTGGGCAGCCGGGGAACGGCCCATTTCGCCAATGACGGCTGGGAGACGCTGCTTCTGGTGCTCTCCGGCCCGCTCACGGCGATTCCGCTCATCCTGTTCGCCGCCGGCGCGCGCCTGCTGCGGCTCTCCACCATCGGGATGCTGCAATATCTGACGCCGACCCTGCTGGGGCTGACGGCGGTGTTCGTGTTCGGCGAGCCGTTCGGCCTCGAGCAACTCGTGGCCTTCGCCTTCATCTGGACGGCGCTGGCGATCTACACAGCCTCGCTCCTGGGCGAGCGCGGCAGGCGCCGCGCGGGGAAGGTCAAAGACGCTCGATGATCTCGCCGGCCCCTTCGCGATGCGCGGGGGCCGTTTCCAGGATGGCGGGCAGGATATCCTCGACGCGGTCGATCACCAGCGGGCGAACCTGATGCTGGGTGTGGATGAAGCCCTCGTCGCGCATGTGGTCGAGCAGCCCGGCCAGCGGATTCCAGAAGCCGCCCACATTGGCGATGACGATGGGTTTCCTGTGCCGGCCGAGCTGGCTCCATGTCATGATCTCGATCAGCTCCTCCAGCGTGCCGATGCCGCCGGGCAGGGCGACGAAGGCGTCGGAGCGCTCGAACATGGCGTGCTTGCGCTCGTGCATGTCCTCGGTGACGATCAGTTCGTCCAGCCGCTTCAGCTCGCTCTCGGTCGCCTCCATGTCCACCAGGAAGCGCGGGATGATGCCCGTGACCTGGCCCCCGGCGCGGATCACCGCGTCGGATACCGCGCCCATGATGCCGCGTGTGCCGCCGCCATAGACGAGGCGGATGCCGGCCTCGCCCATCGCGGTGCCGAGCGCCTCGGCGCTGGTCATATAGTCAGGATTGCGCCCGGCGGAGGAGCCGCAATAGACGCAGACGGATCGAATCGAACTCATGGGTGGAAAGTCGGATTTCGAAGGCCGCCGGTCAAGCATCGAGGCGCGATTTATCGTCTCGCGGGCGTCAGCTTCGCGCGTCGATGGCGTCGGCGATCTCGTCTGTCATCTTCAGGGCCCGCAGGATCACCGGCACGGCGAGGGCGAATGTGCTGCGCTCCGCGCCGCGCGCCTTCTGCGCCTCGCGCACCTCCTCCAGCACGCCGGCCAGAAGCGGCACGAAGCGGATCGTCATGGACAGGGCAAGGCCCACCTTCGCCGGATCGACGCCGAGCGGGCGCAGGGGCGCCATCGACCATTCGATCGTGTCCACCATCGCGGCCGTGCGCGTGGTCAGCGTCACGAGGCTGGCGAGCAGAAGCAGTGCGACAAGGCGCAGGACGACGGCGAGGGCGGCGGCAATATCCGCCATCCAGACCTGCGCGGCGAAGATCGCGAGAAGCAGAAGCAGCGCGGGGCGAAGCTGAGTGGCGGCCAGGCGCATCGAAAGGCGGGCGAGGGGGAACAGCGCCAATGCGCCGAGGAAGGCGGCCCCAAGGACGAAGAGGTCGGCGGTGAGGAACAGGAGCGTTGCCAGAACGGGCAATGCGAGGAGCTTGGCCCCCGGCCGCAGCCGGTGCATCGCGCTGTCTCGATGGGCGTAAAGGCCCCGGATCACGAAACGAGCGCCCGGTAGAAGGCGAGGGCCTCGGCGGGCTTTCCATCGAAGGCGAGCCGGCCGGCCTCGAAGACGAGGACACGGTCGAACGCCGGCAGAAGCTCCAGATCGTGCGTGACCAGCACCACGCGCCGTGCGGTGGCCTCCACCGTGTCCATCACGCGGCGGCGGTTGCGCAGGTCCAGAAGCGTCGTCGGCTCGTCGAGCACCAGAAGCTCCGGGCGCATCGCCAGGATGCCGGCCAGCGCGACGAGCTGGCGTTCGCCGCCCGAAAGCTCGTGGACGAGCCGCTCCTCGAAACCCCGCAGGCCGCAGCGTTCCAGCGCGGCCCCGACACGTGCCCCGATCTCGCCCTTGCCGAGCCTTTCGCGCTTGAGCCCGAAGGCCACGTCCTCGCCGACCGTGGGGTAGACGATCTGGTTGTCCGGGTTCTGGAACAGGAAGCCGACCTTGCGGCGCACGTCCTTGCCCTGCGTGGCCGTATCCAGCCCCGCCACCGTGACGGTGCCGGAACTGGGGCGGACAAGGCCGTTCAACAGCCGCGCGAAGGTGCTCTTGCCCGAGCCGTTGGCGCCGATCACGCCGACGCGCGGCTCGTCCAGCGATAGCGAAAGGTCCGACAGGGCAGGGCGCTCTCCCCGGAGGACGCTGACCCGATCGAGAACGATCATCGGCGCAGGAGGGGCGCCTGCGGCCGGATGAGCGGATAGGCGCGGCGCACCGCCACGACCACGGCCGCCGCGACGCCCGCCTTCACCAGGTCGCCCGGGATGAAGGCCACGGCCGATGCGCTGAAGGCCTGGAGCAGCGGAACGCCCGACAGCGCGGCGAACCAGGGCACTCCAACGCCGTAGACCACACCGACGCCCCCAAGGACGGAGAAGGCGAAGGAGTGAACGAGGCCGAGACGCGCGAAGAAGCGTTCCGTCAGCCAGCCGATGAGGAAGGCGGCCAGGACCCAGCCGAAGATGAAGCCGCTCCACGGCCCCATGAGTGCGCCGAGGCCGCCGCGTCCGCCCGAGAGGAGCGGAAGACCGACCGCCACGAGCGCTACGAAGAGCAGCATGGACAGCCCGCCACGCCTGGCACCGAGTATGCCGCCCGCCAGCATCGGCCCCATGGACTGGGCCGTGACGGGAATGCCGAGACCGGGAATCATCAGCGGCGGGAAGATGCCGAGAACCGCCATCAGGGCGGCGAAAAGGGCGATCTGCACGATGTCGCGTGTCGTCACTGGAAGTTCCCCCCGGCTGGCGGCGCGGTCTGCCCCGCCCCGCGATTTGCGCCTGTTTAGCGCCCGACGCGCCGGAGGAAAAGCGGTGGCGCGAAGCCAGGCAAGGGAAAGCCCCGGCGCGCGGCGCCGGGGCTTGCGGAAGGTCGGCGTGCCTTTACTGGGCGGGCGTTGCCGGCTCCACGTCCGCCGCGGCGGTCTCGACATAGTCGTAGGTGCCGTCGGACCACTCGTAGACGACATAGCCCGGCAGGGTGACGTCGCCCACATCGTCGAAGGCGAGCTCGCCGATGACCGTGTCGAAGGTGCCTTCGTTCAGCGCGGCGACCACCGGCTCGAAATCCGTGGAGCCGGCCGTGTTGACGGCCTGCGCCCAGGCCTGGATGGCGGCGTAGGTGTAGAGGGCGTAGCCTTCGGCCGACTTGCCGGCGGCCTCGATCTTCTCCACCACCGGCGCGGCCACCTCGTTGCGGCGCGGGTCGGGCGAGAAGGTCATCAGCGTGCCTTCGCCCGCCTCGCCGGTGATGGCCCAATACTCGTCGCTGACCAGCGCGTCGCCGGACATGATGAGCGCGTCCATGCCCTGCTCGCGCATCTGGCGCGCGATGAGGCCGGCTTCGGTGTGGTAGCCGCCGATATAGACGAGGCCGACATCCTCCTGGTTCATGCGGGTGACGAGGGCCGTATAGTCACGCTCGCCGGCCGTATAGGCCTCGACCACGGTGGGGTCCTTGCCGGCCGCGCGCAGCACGCGCTCGGTCTCCGCGGCCAGGCCCGCCCCGTAGGCCGTGCGGTCGTTGAGGATCGCCACGTTCACATCGGCGAAGTTCTCCGCGATGTAGGCGCCCGCGACCTCGCCCTGCTGGTCATCGCGCCCGCAGACGCGGAACACGCCTTCACCCGGCCTCTCCTCGGTGAAGGCGGGGTTGGTGGAGGCCGGCGAGATCATGACGATCTCCTCGTCGGCATAGACCTGGCTGGCCGGGATGGAGGAGCCGGAGCAGAAATGGCCGGCCACGAAGGTGACGCCCTCGGAGGCGAACTGGTTGGCCACCGCCACCGCCTGGCGGGGATCGCAGGCGTCGTCGCCGATGGACAGGCGCAGCATTTCGCCGTTCACGCCGCCCGCTTCGTTGATGTCGGCCACCGCCTGCTCGGCGCCGGTGCGGAACTGCTCGCCGAAGGAGGCGTACTGGCCGGTGATGGGCCCGGCGACGCCGATGGTGATCTCGGCCATCGCCATGCCGGACATGACGAGGTTGAGGGCGACACCGCCCAGGAGGACTTTCTTCATGACGACCTTCCCGTTTGACTGACCAGCGCGACGGCGGCGTTCTGCCTATCGGTTAAGCGCTGCTCCCAAGTGATTAAAGACGAGGATGATCCCGGAGGGAATGGGGTCCGGATGAAATCTTTCGTTGCACGGCGCGTATCGTCAACAACCGAGGCGAAAAGACCTTGGCGCGCGCGAAAACGCGCCCGCATGCAAGGCAGGCGGGCATACCGGAGAGGGCGCCCGGGCCTCAGGCCGCGCGGTCGAGGAAGCCGTATTGACGCTGCGTCTGGAGCTTGCGGGTCCACATGCGCCCGGCCGCCGCGAAGGCCATCAGGACGATGAAGTCGATTCCCGCGTAATAGGCGGCCGTGCCCAGTGTCTCGAGCGGCAGGAAGAAGGTGCCGTCGAACAGGCTGAAATGGATGAAGCGGGCCGCGATGGTGAGAAGCAGCGTGTAGAAGGTCATGAGGCCCCAGCCGCTCCATGTCAGCGCCGTGGAGCGGCCGATCATGTAGGCGAGGGCGCCGCCCAGGACCATGGTGACGAGGACGAACTCGAAGACCGAGACCTCCCAGAGAAGCGCCATTTGCGGCTGCATCAGTGCCGTCCTCCCTCGAGATAGGCCGCCCGCACCTCCTCGCGCGACAGAAGCTCGCGCCCGGTGCCGCTCATGGTGATCGCGCCGTTGACCATCACATAGCCGCGATGGGCCAGCCGCAGCGCGTGGAAGGCGTTCTGCTCCACCAGGAAGACGGTCAGCCCCTCATTGACGTTCAGCTCCCGCACCACCTCGAAGATCTGCTTGACGATGAGGGGCGCCAACCCGAGCGAGGGCTCGTCGAGAAGCAGGAGCTTGGGGCGGCTCATCAGCGCGCGGGCGATGGCGAGCATCTGCTGTTCGCCGCCCGAGAGCGTGCCGCCGCGCTGGTTCGCCCGCTCCTTCAGGCGCGGGAAGAGCGTGAAGACGCGCTTCAAATCCTCGTCGAAATGGTCCTGGCCCACAAGGGTCGTACCCATCTGGAGGTTTTCCATCACCGTCATGCGCCCGAAGATGCGGCGTCCCTCCGGCGACTGGGCGATGTGGCGGGTCATGATGGAATGGGTGGGAAGCTGGGTGATGTCCTCGCCGCGATAGAGGATCTGGCCCGAGCGGGCGCGGGGACTGCCGCAGATCGTCATCATCAGCGTCGACTTGCCGGCGCCGTTGGCGCCGATGATCGTGACGATCTCGCCTTCGTACACGTCGAGATCGACGCCGCGCAGCGCCTGGATCTTGCCGTAGAAGGTCTCGACCCCGCGAATCGACAGGAGCGGCGCGGCGGCCGGGGCGCCGGATGGCAGGGCGCTCATCGTGCGCCTCCTTCGCCTGGCTCCGAGAGCGGGGCCGCGACGCCGGCCACCTCGGCGGCGCCGGCCAGATCGCCGTGCTCCAGCTTCTCCTCCACCGCTTCCACCTCCTCGTCGTCCACGCCCAGATAGGCGGCGATGACGCGCGGGTCGTTCCTCACCTCCTCGGCCGTGCCGTCGGAGATCTTCTTGCCATAGTCCAGCACCACCACGTGGTCGGAAATCTCCATGACGACCCCCATGTCGTGCTCGATCAACAGGATGGAGACATCGTCCCGGTCGCGGATCGAGCGCAGGAGGTCGTTCAGCTCGGCCGATTCGCGCGGGTTGAGGCCCGCCGCCGGCTCGTCCAGGCACAGGAGCGCGGGCTTGGTGCACATGGCGCGGGCGATCTCCAGCCGGCGCTGGTCGCCGTAGGAGAGGTCGGCGGCCGGGTCGTCCGCCCGGTCCAGAAGCGCGGTGCGCCGCAGCCAGTCGACGGCCAGATCCTGCGCCTCCTGCCTGGCGCGCCGGTAGCCCGGCAGGCCGAAGAGGCCCGCGAAGGTCATGCCGGAGGCCACCATCAGCTCGTTGTGCTGGGCGACGAGAAGGTTTTCGAACACCGTCATGCCGCCGAAGAGGCGGATGTTCTGGAAGGTGCGCGCCACGCCCGCCTTGTGCGTGATGCGGAAGTCGGCCATCCGCTCCAGCAGGAACAGCTCGCCGCCGTCGGCCCGCGCGCTCTGGCGGCCCGAGCGGGTGAGCTCGGCCACCGATTCGGGACGGATGCCGCGGCCGCGCCGAAGGGTGATGCGCCCCTCCGTCGGCTTGTAGAAGCCCGTCACGCAGTTGAAGACGGTGGTCTTGCCCGCGCCGTTGGGGCCGATCAGGGCGGTGATGTCGCCGCGCCCGACCTCAAAGGAAAAGTCGTTGATGGCCACGAGGCCGCCGAAGCGCATGGTCAGGTGCTCGACGGTCAGGACCGGATCGTGGGTCCAGCGCTGCTCGGCCGTGGCGGGCTTGGGGGCGAGGTTCGACATCGGCGTCAGTGTCCCTCGCCCTGGGCGACCATGTCGGCGCCGATCTTCTTCTTTTCCTTGTAGATCGCCGAGGGCGTTCGCGAGGAGACCAGCCCGCGCGGCTTCCACACCATGATCGCGACCATGGCGAGGCCGAAGATCAGCATGCGGTACTGAACAGGGTCGAAGCCCTGGCCGAAGACCGCCTGAAGGAAGGTGAGGTTTCGAAGAAGCTCGATGCCGCCGATCATCACCACCGAGGCGATGACCACACCGATCTGCGAGCCGAGGCCCCCCAGCACGACGATGGCCAGGATGATGGCCGACTCCAGGAAGGTGAAGCTTTCCGGCGAGATGAAGCCCTGGCGGGTGGCGAAGAAGGAGCCCGCGAAGCCGCCGAACATGGCGCCGGTCGCGAAGGCGGTGAGCTTGACGTTGGTGGTGTTGATGCCGAGCGCGCGGCAGGCGATCTCGTCCTCGCGCATGGCCTCCCACGCCCGGCCGATGGGCAGCTTGCGCAGGCGCAGGGTGACGAAGTTCGTCAGGAGCGCGAGCGCCAGGATGATGTAGTAGAGGAAGATGAAGCGGTGGATCGAGGAGGGCTCGATCCCGAAGAAGTCCGCGAACGAGCCTTCGCCGCGACCGAAATCCAGGCCGAAGAAGGTGGGGCGGGGAATGCCCAGAAGCCCGTTCGGCCCGCCGGTGAAGTCCGACCAGTTGAGCAGGACCACGCGGATGATCTCGCCGAAGGCGAGCGTCACGATGGCGAGATAATCGCCACGAAGCCGCAGGACGGGAAAGCCCAGGATCACGCCCCAGCCCGCGGCGAACAGCCCCGCCATGGGCAGGCAGACCCAGAAGCCCAGGTCGAAATTGATGGCCAGAAGCGCGAAGGAATAGGCCCCCACCGCGTAGAAGGCCACATAGCCGAGATCGAGCAGGCCCGCGAGCCCGACCACGATGTTCAGCCCCCAGCCCAGCATGACGTAGGTGAGAATGAGGATGGCGAGGTCGATGAGGTAGCGCTCGCGAGAGGGCACGAGGCCGCCGACCACGAACGGGAAGGTGAGCGCAAGAGCGAGGAGGGCGACCCCCAGGCCCCTGGCGAAGAGGCTGCCGGCGCGGCCGGTGCCTCCCCGGGCTGAACGCAGCCCCTCGAACAGCGGGCGCTCCCGCTGGAAGACGAAGTAGGAGAGCAGGAAGCGCACGCCGAAGGCGATGGCGATGGCGGTGAACCACAGGCCCCAACGCGGCGTGAGGGTAAGGCCGCGCGAGGCCGTGTCGGAGCGCACGGCGAGGAAGAAGAAGGTGAGCCCGGCCACGATGAGGGCGGTGACGACGGATTCCTTCAAAGCCTTCGCGAGGCGGGCCCCGGCGGTGGGCGGCTGGCGGAACGGCGGCTCGCCGCCCAGCGCCTCGGCGCGCCGCTCGGCTTGCCCCTGCGCGCCCTCGGGCGTGACGGCGGTCGGCTGGATCGTGCTCGACATGGGGCTTCAGACCTTCTCGACGGCGGGGCGGCCGAGCAGGCCCGAGGGGAGGAAGATGAGGACGATGGCCAGGATCGAGAAGGCGGCCACGTCCTTGTATTCCACCGAGAAATAGCCGGACCAGAAGGTTTCGATCAGGCCGATGAGAAGGCCGCCCAGCATGGCGCCGGGCAGCGAGCCGATGCCGCCGAGAACCGCCGCGGTGAACGCCTTAACGCCCGCGAGGAAGCCGATATAGAAGTCGATCACGCCGTAGTAGAGCAGATACATGAGGCCCGCCACGGAGGCGAGCGAGGCGCCCATGATGAAGGTCAGCGAGATGGTGCGGTCCACGTTGACGCCGAGCAGCGAGGCCATCTTGGCGTCCTGCTCGCAGGCGCGTTGCTGGCGCCCCAGCGCCGTCTTGCCGATGACGAGCGAGAAGCATGTCATCAGCACAAGCGTCGTCACGATGATGACGATCTGCATGTAGGAGATCTGCGCCCCATCGGTGAGCTGGATCGCGCCCTGGACCTGCGGGGGCAGGGGCTTGACGCGGGCGCCCTGCGTGACCTGCACGAAATTCTGCAGGAAAATGGACATACCGATGGCGGTGATGAGCGGGGCGAGGCGGAAGGAGCCGCGCAGGGGCCGGTAGGCCACCCGCTCCACCGTCCAGCCCCATATGGCGGTGAAGAGCATCGCCACCACGAGCATGAGAAGCAGGACCAGCGGCAGGAAGGTGAGCCCGAGCCCGGCGATGATGAGAAAGGTCGTCAGCGCTATGAACGAGCCCAGCATGAAGATCTCGCCATGGGCGAAGTTGATCATGCCGATGATGCCGTAGACCATCGTGTAGCCGATGGCGATCAGCCCGTAGATCGATCCCAGCGTGATGCCGTTGACGAGCTGCTGAACAAAATAATCCATAAGGTCGCTGTCCCCGCAGGCGTGTCATCCTCGCGCCCCCATTGCCGAGGATGACAGCATGTTCGGTTTATTAGCAATGGCGCGGCGGGAAGCCAATCCTTGCGATTGAAAGGCGGCTGATGATCACTCTCTTCGCGTGTGGTGGCGGTGATCCGGGCCGGAGCACCCTTTTCCTGAGATTGGAATTATTCTAATAAGGTGTCCGCCCTTTGCGGGCCAAGGCACCCGGAGACGCCCCATGCGCCTGACACGCCAGACCAACTACGCGTTGCGAATGCTGATGTATTGCGCGGCGAACGAGGGGCGTTTGAGCCGGGTGGGCGAGATCGCGGCGGCCTATTCGGTTTCCGAGCTCTTCCTTTTCAAGATTCTCCAACCCTTGGTGGAGGCCGGCTTCGTGGAGACGGTGCGCGGGCGCAATGGCGGTGTCCGGCTCGCCCGCCCGGCGGGCTCGATCACGCTTCGCGCGGTGGTGGAAGTGACGGAGGAAAGCTTCGTTCTGGCCGAATGTTTCGAGCCCGGCGCGGCGGACTGCCCGCTGATCGACAGTTGCTCGCTGAATGCCGCGCTCCGGCAGGCGCTGGAGGCGTTTCTGGGCGCGTTGGGCGAGCACACGATCGCCAGCCTCGTGGGGGGCAGCAACTCGATCCACCATCGGCTGGGTCTGGCCGAGCCGACCGGGGCCCCCGCCGGGCCGGTGCCCGGCACCGCGCGCTTGCGCAGCATCGCCTGACATTCCGCCCGGCGAATCGGGCCTGCGCGCGATTCGAGGCGACCTTGTTCTTGATCGCATGGCTGCCATGCATCTGCGCCGCTGGCGCGAAGGGCGGGGCCGTGCGACATCCATCCGCGCAGGCATTCCTCCCAATGGCCTGCATCTTTAAAACCCGCTCGGTCCTCCCCCGAGCGGGTTTTTTCGTGCCCGCTCGATCTATTTGACGACCAGCACCGGCACGGGGCTGTGGGTCAGAACCTCGACCGTCTGGCTTCCGAGGAGAAGCCGGCCGAGGCCGCGCCGGCCGTGCGAGGTCATCACGATGAGATTGCACCCCTTTTCCCGTGCCGTCGCCAGAATGCCATCGGCGGCGCGGCTGTCAGGCACGTGCACTTTTTCGCACGCGACGCCCCATTGCGCTGCCTGGTTATGGGCCGCGTCGAGGATGGCCCCGGCGGATTTCTCGCACCGCTCGTTATAGACCTCGATGGCGTTGCGGGCGGCAAACGAGCCCTCGCTCGGCACGGCGTGGATCGGGAAGGGCTCCGTCACGGCGACGAGGGTGACTTTCGCGTTCGTCTCCTTGGCAAGGGAAATCCCGTGATCGACGCCCTTCTTGGCGAGGTCCGATCCATCCGTGGCAATCAGAATATGAGTGTACATGCGCCCTCCTTTCAGCGCCCCCTCGATACACGGTTTCGCGCGCGGATGCCTTGATCGCGATCAAACGCGCCGATGCCGGCGGGAGGCGGGGCGCGCCGGCCTTCATGCGGGCGCGGAAGGGCGGGAAGCCGAGCGGCCCGGCGCTCAGGAGCCCAGAACGCGCACCTGCTCCGGGTTTTCGTTCTCGGACCGCCAGGCGAGGTGGAAGAAGGGCTCGAGAAACGCCTGCCATTGCGGCGATGAGACCTTCACGATCAGCGTTCCGCGCTCGTCATGCAGGGAATGGACGATCGTGGCGGGCAGGGGGCGGTGCTCGACGGTGAGGAAGAGCTGCCGGGCGGTGCCGTAGACCCGCGCCAGACGTGGGAGCCGCCATTCCTGATCGGTGCCGTTCAGGGCCGAAAGCTCCGGAACGTATTCGCGATCGTCATGGCGCTGGTCCCACGAACTCTCCTCATCCATCCATCGATCGAGGGACGTAGGGCGCGCGGCACTGCGAGCTGTCATTTCCGTCTCCCTGAATACCGCAATCGATACTTGCACCGATTAATCGTTTTGGCGAGCCCGGGGGCCGGCTGTGCGCTCCCTCGGGTCGTTCACCCATAAGCCTCGCGGGTCGCCGCAAGAACACGTCGGGGTTAATTCCCCGGCGCTCTTCTAGGCGGGAATGCCTACCCGCCGATGATGCCCTCCGGCACCTCGCCATGCTGCGCCAGGATGACGGGGTCCTCCAGCGTCTCGCCCGTCTCGGTGTCCACCGTCACCGTCACGGCGACCACGCCGGCGAATCGAACCGCATCCCGCTCCGCGCGCGCCACCGCTTCCGCCGCGCTCCGGAAATCGAGCGCACGCCCCTTCACCAGCTTGCGGCCCTGCTTCTCGAACTGCTGAACGATGTAGAGGGTCTGTACGGGCAAGGCGCTTCCAATCAGGTTGTTCGGGGACCGGGCAAGGGCGGCGGCAGGGAGCGACTTCGCGCCGCGGGCGGGTTCCCCACCGTCAACGCGTTTTCCGGACCTTGCTCATTCTGTTCGAAAGAGTGCCTGTTTCCCCCAAATGCGTGCCTTGCCTGCGCGAAAGATGCGCTCGGGCCGCTGGAGGAGAGGAAGGGATTCGAACCCTCGAAACCATCGCTGGTTTACTCCCTTAGCAGGGGAGCGCCTTCGACCACTCGGCCACCTCTCCACGGCGCTCCTACTACCACGTGAAGGCCAGAGTTCAAGCGGATTTCCGGCGGCAGTCCAATTTCGGGCCGGCGGCATCGCGGCGTGTCCAGGAGGGCGGAAAATCGCGGCGGGGCCGGCCTTGCCCTGGTGTTCGGTCCCAGGTCCGTGGCTTCGGCGAGGGGGCTGGCCGAAGGGCAGGCTGGCCCCATCTTGCAGAGGCGACAGGAGATCCGCACCGTGCCCGAGACCCTGACAGCCTACATGATCTCCGCCCCTCCACGCGAGGACGATCCTGAGCCGCGCGAGGGAACGAGGATGTTCGCCGTGCTCGCGCCGTCCGCCTCGGAGGCGCAGGAACTGGTTCGCAAGGCGATGGGAGAGGGAGAGGTGCCGCTCGTCCTCCATGACGACGCGGGTGCCAGGGCCTATCTGGCGCTGATAAAGCTGCGGCCGGGCGAGCCGCTGGAGTTCTCCGTGAACGCCGCCGCGCGCATTCCGCGCTGACGGCGGCCCGGGCCCTCGGGGGGCCTCCTTGAACTTGCCCCTTGCAAAGGCTCGCGTCCCACCCATATGATGGTCGTGTTGCGCGTCCCCGACAGGGTCGATGCGCGAAGGGCTCTCAAACCCTCGACCGACCACGGATGTACTGGCGCGTCGACGGGTGAGAGCCGCACATCTCGAAAGAGACGCAGAGCCGTTGGGTGTCATGCCCGGCGGCTTTTTCGTGCCGGCAAGGGGGCGGCCTTTCCTAGACTTGCCCCTCCAGCCGCTCGCGCAGCCCATCCGCAAACAGGCGCAGGGCCGCCGCCACGTCTGCGAGATGGCGCTCCTCTCCCTCGTAGCCGGAGCGCGGCGCGTCTTCCACCGAAGCCACGATACCGTGGATCTCCTCCTCGGCCTCCTTCGGAAAGATCGCCCGTTGCGTGGCGCGTTCGGCATAGAGCGCTTTCAGCAACAGGTCCTGCGCCTGCACCTGGCTCTGAAGCTTCATGATCGCGCCAGCCATGAATTTAAGTGCCGTCTCGTTCTGCGACATGCGAAAGACCTCGTTCCTCGATCGAGGTGTTCTGTCACATGTCCGGCGCGCAGGGAACGAGATCAGGCGCGAGGCGCTGCTCGAGCGGCAATACATCACAATAGAGAATGGCTGGGGCGCCTGGATTCGAACCAGGGAATGGCGGTACCAAAAACCGCTGCCTTACCGCTTGGCTACGCCCCAAAATGCCAAGTTCGATCGGCGCTCCCTATAGCCTTTCGGCTCGGCAGGCGCAATCTGGATGGAGGGGAGATAATTTCGCTCGGCGCAGGTCGGCATGGCTTGCGGCGGGGGATGTGGCCCGCTATACAGCCGGCGGCTTCGGAGTGTAGCGCAGCCTGGTAGCGCACCTCGTTCGGGACGAGGGGGTCGCAGGTTCGAATCCTGCCACTCCGACCATTCTTTCAGATCAAAGATTTTATCGGGCGGCTTTCGTAGCCGTGCCTTGGGATGGGCTCTGGCGAGCCTGTGAGGGCCTCGTTTGCCGGCTCGGCTTCCTTGCCGAGGCGGTCGCTCTGCCAGGGTTCGGCCGCAAGACGCGTTGTGAGAGCGACCTGTTCGGGAGCCCCGGAATCAGCGGTGGATCTCGTTCACCGTGTCCGAAAGATCGAGATACTCGTTCGCCACATCCTCCAGAATGCTGGCAAGCTCGCGGGGCGGGGTTCCGCCGCTGGCGATGAAGGAGGAGAGAAGCGAGGCGAAGGCTTCGGTCGTCGAGCGAACGACGCGCTGGAAGGACGGCGCGTCGAAATGCTCCTCGTCAAGTGTCTCGGCAAGGGAAACGATCACGGTGTGGGGCATACACGTCATCCTCTTGTTCGTGCCCATAATAGTAGACGCTCTCTAAGCTTGCGCGGGCCATTAGGCATACAAAGGCAATCGTTTGGATCAGCCCGTAATGTTGCTCCACGCTCGTCGGAGCACGTCTCGAAAGGTGTTTCGCCAAGATTAACGCGCTGACGGCCGATTTGTGCCACATTGCCGCGTCCTGCTTGAGAAACTACGCGCGACGGCATCGGGTATGCGAGGCTGGCGCGTGAGGAAGGGCGCGCTTGGGCTGGCCGCTTTGCCCCTATTCACCGCGGGCCCGCGGGGCGGGCGGTTTACAGGCTGCGCGCGGTCGGCTAGGTCGGCGGCAGAGCAATCTCCGGTCGCAGCCTACCCGGTCAAAACAAGGACACTCGAATGAAAACCCTCGTCGTCTGCTCGGGCGGACTCGACTCCGTTTCGCTCGCGCACATGATCCATGCGGCCGGCTATCTCGCCGGGCTCGTGACCTTCGATTACGGACAGCGGCATCGCAAGGAGATCGGCTTCGCCGCGTCCTGCGCGGCGCGGCTTGGCGTGCCCCATCACATTATCGACATCGGCTCCATCGGCGCGGTGCTTTCCGGCTCGGCGCTGACGGATGGCGTGGACGTGCCGGACGGGCACTACGCCGAGGAGACGATGAAGGTCACGGTGGTGCCGAACCGCAACGCCATCATGCTGGCCGTCGCCTTCGGCCTTGCCGCCGCGCAGAAGCTGGACGCGGTGGCCGCGGCCGTGCATGGCGGCGACCACTTCATTTATCCTGACTGCCGCCCCGATTTCATCGACGCTTTCCGCGCCATGCAGCGCAGGGCGCTGGATGGATACGCGGCGGTCGATCTCCTCGCGCCCTTCGTCGAGCGCTCCAAGGCGGACATCGTGGTGGAGGGCGCGCGCGTGGGAACACCGTTCGCGGCGACATGGTCGTGCTACAAGGGCGGCGAAAAGCACTGCGGCCGCTGCGGCACCTGCGTGGAGCGGCGCGAGGCCTTCCATCTGGCGAAGGTGGAGGACCCGACGGAGTACGAGGACCGCGACTTCTGGATCGGCGCCGTTGGCGGGCGGGCCGGCTGATGTACCGGATCACCAAGGAATTCCACTTCTCGGCCTCCCACCAGCTCTCCTCTCTGCCCGGCGACCACCCTTGCGCGCGGCTCCACGGGCATAATTACGTGGTCGAGGTGGAACTGAGCGCGCCGGAGCTGAACGAGCACGGCTTCGTTCGCGACTATCGGGAGTTGACGGTGCTGAAGGCCTATATCGACGGCAGCTTCGACCACCGCCATCTCAACGACGTCCTGGGGCACGATCGCGTCACGGCCGAGTGCCTCGCCCGGCACTTCTACGAGTGGTGCCGCGCGCGCCTGCCCGAAACATCGGCCGTGCGGGTTTCGGAGACGGCCAAGACATGGGCCGAATATCGCCCGTGAGCGCCGCTCCGACGCTGCGCATCGCCGAGATCTTCGGCCCGACGATCCAGGGAGAGGGCGTCCTGATCGGCGAGCCGACCGTGTTCGTGCGCGCGGGCGGGTGCGATTACCGCTGCGTCTGGTGTGATACGCTGCACGCCGTGGAAAGCCGCTTTCGCGACGAGTGGGCGCCGCTCTCGACCGAGGCGGTGTGGGCCGAGGTGGTCGCGCTTTCGGGCGGGCGGGCGCTCACCGTGTCGCTGTCGGGCGGGAACCCCGCCATCCAACCCTTCGGGCCGCTCATCGCGCGGGGGCGGGCGGAGGGATACCGCTTCGCGCTGGAAACGCAGGGCTCGCTCGCCCGCCCCTGGTTCGCCGAGCTTTCGACGCTGGTCCTCAGCCCGAAGCCGCCTTCCTCGCGAATGGAGACCGACTGGTCGGCCCTGGACGACTGCCTGAAGGCTGCGGGCGCGGGGCCGAGGGTGGTTCTTAAGTTCATCGTCTTCGACCAGGCCGACTACGAATATGCAAGGGACGCGGCGGCTCGCTACCCCCGCCTGCCGGTCTACCTGCAACCGGGAAACCATACCCCGCCGCCCCCGGAGGCCGAGGACGCGCCGATCGACATCGACGGCCTGATGGAGCGGATGCGCTGGCTGGTGGACAGGGTGATCGAGGATCGCTGGTTCGAGGCCCATGTGCTGCCGCAGCTTCACGTGCTGATCTGGGGCAACAGGCGCGGCGTCTAGGTCCGGCGGGCAAGGAGGGCGGCAGCCTCACTCCTGTGCCGGAGCCGGCGGCGGCGCGCCAATACCTTGCGCGGGTTCCTGCGCGCCCTGCATCCTGTCGGTCTCGCGCGCCTCGCGTCCGTCGCTGGCATCCCACCAGAACAGGCGGATGAGGGCGGCGGCCATCAACAGGCAGGCGGCCAGCAACGCCCACCGGATGGCCACGCTCGCAGTACGGCGCTTTTGCATCGTGCCATTTCCTCCAAGGCGAGAGCATAGCATCGCGCGCGGCCTGTCGGGGCGCATTTTCCGGGCGATGTGCGTTTTCGCGTGAGTCGAAACTTCCCGGGCCGGAGGCTCGTTACCTTTCATTCGGGAGATGAGGGCTTCACCTTGGCAATCGATCTCGGCAGCGGGCAGGCGAAAGGCGCGCGACACGGCCCCCGATCCGCCCCGTCGCGCCTGTGGAGCTTCTACGTGAGACATCGTATCGGCATACAGGATCTCGGGGCGCTTGCCGGCCTCCTGCTCGTCCTCGCCTACGTCGCGTTCGAGATCGAAGTCTTCCGCACCGAAGGGGCCATGAGCGACGCCCAGAGGCGAATCGCGCTGAACGAGAGCCTGCTTCTGGGCGGCATCCTCGTCCTGGGCCTGCTCATCTTCGCCATTCGTCGCTATCGCGACCTGCGAAGCGAGATCGCGCGGCGCAGCGCCGCCGAGTGCAAGGCAAGGGAGCTTGCCTATCGTGACCCGCTGACCGGACTTGCCAACCGGCGCGAGTTCGAGGACTCGCTGCGCCGGGCTGCTGCCGCGCCGCCCGAGGCAGGGTGCAGCCATGCCGTGTTCCTGCTCGACCTCAACGGCTTCAAGCAGATCAACGATACCTATGGGCACGGCGTCGGCGACGAGGTGCTGGTGATCTGCGCGCAGCGGCTGATGAGCGCGGTCCGGCAGGACGCCTTCGTAGCGCGAATCGGGGGCGACGAGTTCGTCATTCTCGCCGAGCATCTCTTGGGGCCGGAAGCGGCCGCAAGCATCGCGATGCGCATTCTCCATCGGTTCGAGCGGCCTGTCGCCACCGGTCATGCCGAGCATCCGGTGAGTGTGGGGATCGGCATCGCGCTCATGCCGGGTGATGCGCAGGAGGCGGAGGAGGCCCTGCGCAAGGCGGATGTGGCGCTCTACCGGGCCAAGGCGGAGCGGCGCTCCGCCTTCCGCTTCTTCGAGGAAGAGATGGATAGGCTCCTGCGCGAGCGCGAGGCCATGGAGCGCGATCTGAAGCGGGCGATGCAGGGTGGCCGCATCGAGCCGCGCTACCGGCCATCCTTCGATCTGGGCACCGGAGGCGTGGTGGGCTTCGAGGCGGTGCCGTGCTGGACCGGCGACAGCGGGGAGGAAATCCCGCCCGAGCGCTTCCTGCCGATCGCGCAGGAAACCGGGCTGATCCACGAACTGGCCGCCCAGGTGCTGGAAGCGGCCTGCCGCGCGGCGACCCGCTGGCCCGACGCGATCACCCTTTCGATGGACGTCCTGCCCGGACAGATCAAGGATCGCAATCTCGGGCAGTCGATCCTCGCCACGCTGGAGCGCACCGGACTCGATCCGCGGCGGTTCGAGGTCGAGATCGCCGAAAGCACGATCGTCCATGATCTGGAGGCGGCCAAGGCCGCGCTCGGGCCGCTGAGATCGGCGGGGGTGGGCATCGCGCTGGACAATTTCGGCACCGGCTACTCCAACCTCTACCACATGCGCGAATTTCGCATCGACAAGGTCAAGATCGCCCGCCGGCTGGTGGAAAACATGGGAGAGGAAGAGGCGGACCGCATGGTGCGGGCGCTGGCGGGGCTCGGCCACGGCCTGGGCCTGGCGGTGAGCGCGGACGGGCTGGACAATACCGAGGAACTGGGCCTCCTCCTGGCCTCGGGCGTGCGGGAGGGGCAGGGAAGCGGCGAGCTGGTGACGGGCGCCGAGGCCGACCGCCTGGTGTCCCGCGTGCCGGCGTGAGGGGCGCGTCTTAGTCTGGCACGTCCCACGCCTCTCCGGGCCGTAGCGGGCGGAAGCGGTCCGGCTCGATCCGCGAGGAGGCAAGCGCCGCGCGCAGGGCATCCAGCGGACGGGTGATGCCCTCGTCGGTCAACTGGAATGTGCCCCAATGGTGCCCGGCCGCGAAGCGCGCGCCGGCAAGCCGCATCCCCTCCACCGCCTCCGCAGGGTTCTGGTGCTGGCCGCTCATGAACCAGCGCGGCTCGTAGGCGCCGATGGGCAGAAGCGCGAGGCGGAAGCCGCCGTGCTTTTCCCGAGCGTCCCGATAATTGCTTCCGCCGCCGAAGCCGGTATCCCCGATATGGTAGATCTTGCCGGCGGGCGTCTCGATCACGAAGGCCGCCCATAGCGCCATGCGCCGATCCGTCAGGCCGCGCGCCGACCAGTGATGGGCCGGCTCGCAGTGGATCGTGGCGCCGCCGTGCGAAAGGGCGCCGCCCCAGTCCAGCACCTCGATGCGCATGCCCGGCGCGCGGGCGCGGATGATCGTGTCGTTGCCCAGCGGCGTGACCACCAGCGGGTCGTGCCGCGCCGCAAGCCTTGCGAGCGTATCCACATCCAGATGGTCGTAGTGATTGTGGCTGACGAGGACGATGTCGATAGGCGGCAGGGCGTCGAAGGCGATGCCCGGCCGGTTGACGCGCCGGGGCCCCGCGAAGCTGGCCGGCGAGGCCCTTTCGGAGAAGACCGGGTCCGTCAGGATGTTGAGGCCGGCCGTCTGGATGAGCATGGTCGCGTGGCCGACCATCGTCACGCGCAGGCTCTCGCCCTCCACCCGCGCGGCCGGGCTGGCCTCCAGCGCGTCCTCCGGCCAGCGCGCGGGCCATGTCTCCCGCTCGCCCGAGAGGCGCCAGCGCATGAGGTCCGCAAAGCCGAGCGGCTCCTCGCCGCCGGGATTGAAGAAGACGCGGCCGTCGAAATGGTCGCTCACGGGCCCCTTGTAGTAGCGGTTGCCCGAAAAGACGGACCTTGCGGCCGCGCCGCCGGACAGCGTGGCAAGCGCGCCGGCGGTCAGGAGCCTGAGGATGCGTCTTCTGTCCATGTGGTGCTCCCATGCCTGCGGCTGGCGGATCGGTCGGTTCGTTACCGGATGGCGTCGTGGCGCACCATGGCGAGGTTCTCGAGGCCGTGGGTGAAGGAAGACAGGAGCTGGGCCACGAAATCCTCCGTGAGGGAGGACACGGGCGAGAAGTTCGGCACGATCATGGACCACTCGAAGGTGATGGCGGGGCGGAAGGGGCGGGCCTGGAGATTGCGCCACGGCATGTAGGAAGCCGTGAACGGATCGACGATGCCGCATCCGAAGCCGGCATCCACCAGGCCGCAGATAATGGTCGTGAGCGGGCTTTCCATGCGAATCTTCGGTGCGCATTTATGCGTGATCATCACCGCATCGAAGCGCCGGCGCATGGAGGAGGCGGAGGCGAGCGCGACGATGTCCCGCTCGTGCAGGTCCTTCGGCTCCACGAAATCCCTCTCCAGCAGGGGATGGCCGGAGGGGGCGATGAAGACGGCTTCCATCGCGGGCAGGTCGTAGGTGGTGATGGCGGAATGGGGAATGCGCTCGTGGACGATGCCGAGGTCGCACCGCCCCGCCGTCACCCAGTCCAGCACCGAGGGCGAGGTCATGCCGTAGAGGGTGATGTCGACGGCGGGCCTGGTTGCGACGAAATCCGCCGTCGCCTTCGGCAGGAAGCTCGTGGCCAGGGCGGGGAGGGCCGCGACCCGCAACGTGCCGCCCCGCCGCTCGCGGATATCCTTGGCCGCCTTCTCGATGCGCTCCAGCCCGATGAAGGAGCGGTCCACCTCGCGATAGAGGGTCACCGCGTCGGCGGTCGGCAGCAGCTTGCTGCCGCGGCGCTCGAACAGGCTGAAGCCGAGATGGAATTCCAGATCGCCGAGGAGGCGACTGACGGCAGGCTGGGTGATACCGAGAAACTTCGCCGCCTCTGTCGCCGAACCGCTCAGTATCACGGCACGGAACGCCTCAACCTGCCTACTTTTCAGCACTCCTGAACACCATTCATTCGATATAACATTTATGCATGAGAGGCTCAAATAAACGCATTTGACGAATGGGAGCAAGTTTCGAAAGGTTACAGGGTGACTGGTTTTGGACAGGGGTCGAAAGATGAGCAAACCACGCAGCGCCCTTCTTGCATCCGCCGCCATGTCGCTCGTTTGGGCCATCCCCGCGAGCGCTCAGGACAATGTCCTCTACGTTGCCGCCTATGGCGGTTCCTATGAGGAACTCATGCGCCAGCAGGTGTTTCCAGCCTTCGAGCAGGAGCACGGCGTTCGCATCGAATACACCGCCGGCAACTCGACCGACACTCTCGCCCGCCTGGTCGCGACGCGCTCGAGCCCGCAGATCGACGTCGCGATCATGGATGACGGGCCGGCCTACCAGGCCATCGCGCTCGGCCTGTGCGGCGACCTGGAGGCGGCGCCGGTCTATGACGATCTGTACGACATGGCCAAGATCAGCGGCAACCAGGCGGTCGGCCTCGGCGCCGTGGCCACCGGCCTCATGTACAATACCCAGTATTTCGAGGAGCAGGGCTGGGAGCCGCCGACCTCGTGGGCGGACCTGAAGGACCCGAAGTTCGCCGGCAAGCTGGTCATCCCGCCGCTGTCGAACACCTACGGGCTGCACGCTCTGGTGATGCAGGCCGAACTCGGCGGCGGGGACGAGCGCAACATCGACCCGGGCTTCGAAGCCTTCGTCAACGAGATCGACGCGAACGTCCTGGCCTACGAGGCCTCTCCGGGGCAGATGACCGCGCTGTTCCAGAGCGGGCAGGCCGTTCTGGGCGTATGGGGCTCGGCGCGCGTCAACTCGCTGGCCAATACCGGCTTTCCGGTGGAGATGGTGTATCCGCAGGAGGGCGCGGTGTCGCTCGGCATCGTCGGCTGCCCCGTCGCGGGGCGGGACAATCCGCTTGCGCAGCAGCTTCTGCAGTATCTCGTGTCTCCGGAGGTGCAGGAAACCGTGGCGCGCGGTTACGGCTACGGGCCGGTGAATCGCAACGCCTCGCTCACCGAGGAAGAGGCGGAGGGCATTCCCTACGGCCCCGAGCAGGTCGGCCAGTTGCGCGTCATCGACTGGGACTACGTCAATCCGGTTCGCGAGGAATGGAACACGCGCTGGACGCGCGAGGTCGAAGGCTGAGCCGAACCACGCCAGAAACCAACTGCGTGCCCCGCCCCGCCGGGGCGGGGCACATCCAATCGAACGGTTTTCCGCCATGAGCTTTCTTACGATCGAACGGCTGACCAAGACCTACGACCAGATCACGGCGGTCGACGCCATCTCGCTCGATATCGAGCGCGGCGAGTTCGTTTCCCTGCTCGGCCCGTCCGGCTGCGGCAAGACGACGACGCTCCAGATGATCGCCGGCTTCGTGGAGGTCACGTCGGGCCGCATCCTCCTCAACGGCCGCGATCTCTCGCAAGTCCCGCCCGCCGAGAGGGGCCTTGGCATCGTCTTCCAGAGCTACGCGCTGTTCCCGCACATGACCGTGGCGCAGAATGTGGGCTTCGGCCTGGAGATGCGGCGCGTGGGCCGCGCCGAGCGCGACAGGAGGATCGCCGCCGCGCTTCAGCTCGTCGGGCTCCAGACGATGGCCGACCGCTACCCGCGCCGGATGTCGGGCGGCCAGCAGCAGCGCGTCGCGCTTGCCCGCGCGCTCGTGATCGAGCCCGATCTCCTGCTTCTGGACGAGCCGCTTTCGAACCTCGACGCCAAGCTGCGCGAGGAGATGCAGGGCGAACTGCGCGACATTCAGGAGCGCACCGGCCTGACCACCATTCTCGTGACCCACGACCAGGCCGAGGCGATGGCGCTTTCGGACCGCGTGGTGGTGATGAACAAGGGCGCGATCGAGCAGGTCGCCCCGCCTGAAACGGCTTACCAGACGCCGACGACCCGGTTCGTAGCCGATTTCCTGGGCCGCACCAACACGCTGGAGGGCCTGTGCGACGGACGCAGCGTCACCGTGCGCGGGCAGGTCTGGTCGCTTGCGGAGGCGCGCGAGGCGGGGCCGATCTTCGTCGCCGTTCGGCCGGAGCGCGTCGCCTTCGGCGGGACGGGGCTTGCCGGGAAGGTGCGCAAGCGCGTCTTCCAGGGCAGCCAGTGGTTCTTCGCGGTGGAGAGCGAGGCCGGGCCGATCTTCGTCCTGGCCCCCAATGGCAGCGGCACGCTGCCGGCGGTGGACGAGGACGTTCATCTGGCGTGGAGCATGGAGGACATGCGCCTTCTCTCCCGCGAGGAGGCAAGGGTCGGATGAGCGTCGTCGCAACCGAGCCCGCCAAGCCGGCGCCCGCCTCCGCGCCCCGTCGCCGCCTTCTTTTCGCGCCTTACCTCCTGAACCTTCCCGCGCTCCTCGTCGTCGGCACGCTCCTGCTCGTGCCGCTGGCGATGACGCTGATCCTCTCCCTGCACTCCTTCGGAATGTACACGGGCGTCTCCAGCGACATCTCGCTCAAGAACTATGCCGAGATCGTCCGCGACCCGTATTTTCACGAGATCTTCCTGCGCACGCTCAGGATATCGTTCCTGACGACGCTTCTGGCCGCCGCCCTGGGCGCGCCGGAAGCCTATATCCTGCACCGCATGAAGGGGGGCTGGCGCGCCTTCTTCCTTCTCGTGATGCTCGGCCCGCTTCTGATCTCGGTGGTGGCGCGCACGCTCGGCTGGGCCATGCTCCTGGGGTCGACGGGCGTCATCAACCAGATGCTGCTCGGCCTCGGAATCCTCTCCGCTCCCGTCCAGTTCATGTATACCGAGACGGGCGTGGTGATCGCGCTGGCCCATGTGCTGATGCCCTTCATGGTCATCTCGGTCTGGGCCGCGCTCCAGAGGCTGGACCCGCAGGTGGAGAATGCGGCGATCTCGCTGGGCGCCTCGCCCTTCACGGTCGTGCGCCGCATCGTGCTTCCGCAGATCATGCCGGGCATCCTCACCGGCTCCATCATCGTCTTCGCCCTTGCGGCCTCCGCCTTCGCGACCCCAGCCATCATCGGCGGACGGCGGCTGAAGGTGGCGGCGACGCTGGCCTACGACGAGTTCCTCTCGACGCTGAACTGGCCGCTCGGCGCGGCCATCGCGGTGCTGCTGCTCCTCGCCAACATCGTGATCATCCTCGGCTGCAACAGGCTGGTGGAGCGTCGCTACTCGCAGGTGTTCCAATGAACCGAAACGGACCGCTGGCGCTCGCCTTCCACGCCTTCGTGGTGACGTTCACGCTCGCGCCCATCCTCATCGTCTGCGTGGTGGCCTTCACGCCCCACGGCTACCTGTCGCTGCCCACCGACGGCCTCTCGCTGCGATGGTTCTACGCCATCGCCGACCGGCCCGAGTTCCTGGCTTCGTTCCGCACGAGCCTGTGGCTCGCCGCCGTCGCCTCGACGATCGCCGTGGTTCTGGCGATCCCCGCGGCCCTCGCCATCGGGCGCATGCAGTTCGCCGGGCGGGGGGCGCTGCTCAGCCTGTTCCAGTCGCCGTTGATGATCCCGCATCTGGTGCTCGGCATCGCGCTGCTGCGCTTCTTCACCGAGGCCGGGCTCGGCATCTCGGGCTGGACGCTCGTCGCCGGACATCTCGTCGTGGTGTTTCCCTTCGCCCTCAGGCTGATCCTGACGACGACCGTGGGGCTCGACCGGCAGATCGAGAACGCCGCCGTCTCGCTGGGCGCCTCGCGCTGGACGACCTTCCGCCGGGTGACGCTGCCGCTGATCCTGCCGGGCGTGGTCTCCGGGTGGATCCTCTCCTTCATCCAGAGCTTCGACGAGGTGACGATGAGCGTGTTCATCTCCACCCCGCAGACGACGACGCTGCCAGTGCGCCTCTTCCTCTACATCCAGGACAATATCGACCCGCTGGTCGCCTCGGTCTCGGCCATCCTGATCGTTCTGACGGTGATCGTGATGGCGGTGATCGACCGCATCTTCGGGATGGAACGGCTCCTGGTCGGCCCCGGCCGCAGCTAACGGACGTGATGATGACCAAAGACTACGACTTCGCCGTCGTCGGCGGCGGGCTGGTCGGCTCCGCCATCGGCTACGGCCTCGTCCAGCGCGGGCTCAAGGTGCTGATGCTCGACGAGGGCGACGTTGCCCGGCGCGCCTCGCGCGGCAATTTCGCGCTCGTCTGGGTGCAGAGCAAGGGCCTCGGCATGCCGCGCTACGCGACCTGGACGCGCCAGTCCTCCGACGGCTGGGCCGCCTTCGCCTCGCAGCTCGAAGGCCATGCGGGCTTCCCGCTGGCCTACCGGCGGCCGGGCGGCTTCCATCTGTGCCTGTCCGAGGACGAGCTGGAGCGGCGCGCGGCCAACATCAACCGCCTGCACAACCAGGCCGATGTCGAGCCCTATCGCATCGAGATCATGGACGGCGACGAAATCCGGCGTCATCTGCCGGAGGTCGGGCCGCAGGTCGTGGGCGGCACCTATTGCGCGCTGGATGGCGACGTGAACTCGCTGAAGCTCTTCCGCGCCCTCCATGCGGGTTTCGCCGCACTGGGTGGCACCTACCGCCCGGGCGCGCTGGTGGAGGCCATCGCGGGCGGGGCGGGCGGTTTCGCGCTGAAGACGGCGGAGGAGACCTTCCACGCCTCGCGCGTGGTGCTGGCGGCGGGCCTCGACAATCTGCGCCTCGGCAAGATGGTCGGCCTCGATGTGCCGGTGCGTCCGTTGCGCGGGCAGGTCATCGTCACCGAGAAGACGGAGCCCTTCCTGGACGTGCCCCTCTCCACCGTGCGCCAGACGGACGAGGGCGGGGTGATGATCGGCGACAGCCAGGAGGAAGCCGACGATCACGGTGTGATGCGCCCCGGCATCAACGCGGTGATGGCGGACCGGGCCGTGCGCATGTTTCCCCGCCTCGGGCGCCTGAACGTCGTCCGCTCCTGGTCGGCCCTGCGCGTCTACAGCCGCGACGGCTTCCCGATCTACGAACAGTCGCCGAGCCATCCGGGCGCCTTCGTCGCCTCGTGCCACTCCGGCGTCACGCTTGCCGCCGCCCATGCGCAGGTGCTTGCCGGACATTTCCATGATGGCGCCCTGCCTGCCGATTTCGATGCCTTCTCCACGAGACGCTTTCATGTTCCAACGGCTTCCTGACCTTTCCGGCGCGCCGGTTTCCTTCACGCTCGACGGCCGAACGGCCGAGGGGCGGGAAGGGGACACGGTGGCGGCCGCCCTTCTTGCCGCCGGTGTCGAGACCTGCCGCACCAGTGCCGTCGGAGCAGAGCCCCGGGCGCCCTACTGCCTGATGGGCGTGTGCTTCGAATGCCTCGTGACCATCGACGGCGTGGGCAACCAGCAGGGCTGCCTCGTGCCGCTGCGGGCGGGAATGGCGGTGGAAACGCAGATCGGACGCGGAAAGAGGGAGCTGGCCCGATGACGCCGCTCGGCCATGTGGGCGAACTTGCCGGAACCTATGACCTCGTCGTGATCGGCGCCGGGCCGGCGGGCATGGCGGCCGCCACCCTCGCCGCCGAGGGCGGGGCCTCCACGCTTCTGGTGGACGAGAATGCGGCGCCCGGCGGCCAGATCTACCGGGGCATCGGGGCCACGCCGCTTCAGCGGCGTGAATTGCTCGGCGAGGACTACTGGAAGGGAGAGGCGCTCACGAAGGCCTTCGCCGCGAGCAAGGCCGCTTACTTCCCGCGTGCCTCCGTCTGGCAGCTTTCTCCCGATCTCGAGCTCGGCATCTCCTCCGGCGGCCGGACGGCGGTGGTCCAGGCGCGGCGCGTGGTGATGGCGACGGGCGCGATGGAGCGGCCGTTCCCCGTCAAGGGCTGGACGCTGCCCGGCGTGATGACAGCCGGGGCCGCGCAGATTCTCCTGAAGACGTCGGGCCTTGCTGCGGACGGCAAGGTCGTCCTCGCCGGCAGCGGCCCGCTCCTGTGGCTCATCGCCGCCCAATATCTGGAAAGCGGCAAGCGCTTCGAGGCCATCCTCGACACGACGCCCGGATCGAACTGGGCCGGAGCGCTTGCCGACCTGCCGCGCTTCCTCGCCTCGCCCTATCTGGCCAAAGGGCTGAGGCTGATGGCCAAGGTCCGGCGCAAGGCGCGCGTGCTGACCGGCGTGACCGCGCTGGAGGCTCTTGGCTCGGGCCGCCTGTCGGGCGTGCGATACACGCGCGGCGGCAAGACGCGGGAGATCGAGGCCGACCACCTCTTCCTGCATCAGGGCGTGGTGCCCAACATCAACATGGCGAGCGCGAGCGGTTGCGAGCTGGACTTCGATCCCCGCCAGCTCGCCTGGAAGCCGAAGCTGGACGAATGGGGCCGCACGAGCGTCGCCGGCATTTCCGTCGCCGGGGACGGCGCCGAGATCGCGGGGGCGGAAGCGGCTGCCGAGCGGGGGCGGATCGCCGGGCTCGACGCCTTGGCGGCGCTGGGGCGGATATCGGCCGCGGAGCGCGACCGCCGTGCCGGCCCGGTGCGGGCCGTGCTCTCCCGCTACGACCGGGGGCGCGCCTTCCTGGACCGCCTCTACCAGCCGGCGCAGCATTTCCGAGTGGCGGGCGACGACACGTTGGCCTGCCGCTGCGAGGAGGTGACGGGGGGCCAGATCCGCGACGCGGTCAAGGCTCTCAACATCACCGGGCCCAACCAGCTCAAGTCCTTCCTCCGCTGCGGCATGGGGCCGTGCCAGGGCCGGCTTTGCGGCCTGACCGTTTCGGAGACCATCGCCGAGGCCCGGTGCGTCTCTGCCGAAACGGTCGGCTACTACCGCCTCCGCGCGCCGGTAAAGCCGATCACACTGGCCGAGCTCGCCACGCTCGAGAAGAGCGAGAGCGACGTTCGCACCGTGGCCCGGGGGTGAGCGTGAGCGACGTCCTGATCATCGGCGGCGGCCTGCACGGCTGCTCGGCGGCTCTGCATCTGACGATGCGGGGCGCGTCTGTGACGCTGGTCGAGAAGGACTATGCGGGCCGTCATGCCTCCGGCGTGAACGCAGGCGGGGTGAGGCGTCTCGGCCGTCATCTGGCCGAGGTGCCGCTCTCCGTCGCCTCGATGGAGCTCTGGCACCGCATCGAGGACCTGGTGGACGACGATTGCGGCTTCGAAAGCCACGGCCAGATCAAGCTGGCCGAATCCGAGGCCGATCTCGACGCGTGCCGGCGCCGTTCGGCCGAGCTGCGGGCCGCGGGCTTCGACCATGAGGAGGTGATCGGCGAGAAGGAGCTGCGCGAGCTCGTGCCGGCCGCCGCTCCCCATGTCGTCGGCGGCCTGATATCGCGCGCGGATGGCGCGGCCTTGCCCTTCAGGACAGTGCAGGCCTTTCGCAACAAGGCCCGGAAGCTTGGCGCCCGCATCATCGAGGGGACGGCGGTGGACGACGTGCGCCGGGAGAGAGCGGCCTTCGCGGCGCGCCTTGCGGACGGGCGCACGCTTCGCGCGCCGGTTCTCGTCAATGCCGCCGGCGCATGGGGCGGCCGGATCGCGGCGCGATTCGGCGAGACGGTGCCGGTCGATGTCGTCGCCCCCATGCTGATGATCACGGAGCGGCGGGCGCCCTTCCTCAAGCCCGTGGTGGGCGCCACCTCCCGGACGCTCTCCTTCAAGCAGTTTTCCAACGGCACCGTGCTGATCGGCGGCGGCTATCTCGGCCACGCGGACCCGGACACGAACCGCACTGTGCTGGACTATGCCAGGCTCGGACAGAATGCCCGCACCGTGCGCGAGCTCTTTCCGGCAATGCGCGACGCCCAAGTCGTCCGGGCCTGGGCGGGCATTGAGGCGCGGACGGCCGACGGCATTCCCGTGATTGGGCCGAGCGCCACCGAGGAGGGCCTTTTCCACTCCTTCGGCTACTCGCTGCACGGCTTCCAGCTCGGCCCGGTCTGCGGGGCCATCCTCGCAGAGCTCGTCTCGACGGGCCGCACGAACCTTCCGATCGCGCCCTTCTCTGTCGAGCGCTTCCGCACCGCCCGCACGGCGTGAACGCGCCCGCCCGGTTCCACCCACGCGCCGCGCGTCCGCCTGGCGCGCCATCCACCGAAAGACCCAAAGGAGATTTCCATGGTCAACCGCATTCTCCAGACGCCGATCATGCATCGCATCGTGGAGCACAACGGCATCGTCTTCCTCGGCGGCCTCATCGCAGATGACCTGTCGCAGAGCATGGGCGGGCAGACGGCGCAGATCTGCCAGAAGCTGGACAAGCTCCTGGCCGAGGCGGGCACGGACAAGAGCAAGCTCCTCTCCGCCATGCTCTACGTTACCGACATGTCGCAGAAGGGCGAGATGAACGAAGCCTGGACGAGCTGGATCGAGGCGCCGGACCTTCCGACCCGCGCGACGATCGGCGTTGCCGATCTGGGAAAGAACGTCCTGATCGAAATCGTCGTCACCGCCGCGCGCTGACGAACGCGCCACGAAGCAGGCCGGGCTCCCCGGCCTGCTTCCGATCACCGTCGCGTCCGCCGCCAGGCTGGCGCCATGGGGCGCGAGCGGAGCCCGGCTTCGGCTCTCTCGATGGCTGGAATCACCTGCATGACAGGCCCTTTGTCCGGGGCGACGTCGCAGGGCTGGCGGACGCCCCGGCCGCGATTTCACGCGCGGGCCGCCAAGGGCCCGACGAGGCAGGTGGCCCCGATCACGATCCGGCCGAGAACTTGAGAAGGAGTGGCTGGGGGACCTGGATTCGAACCAAGACTAACGGAGTCAGAGTCCGCTGTTCTACCCTTAAACTATCCCCCAGCAGGGGCGCCGAAGCGGCGTGCCGCCCGGACGAGGTCTACATACTGCCTCGTGCGGGCGATGCAAGCCCAAAATGCATCGACATGCGCCATGTGCTTCGCCCGGCCTCGCGAACGCGCCTTGTGAAAGCCGGGCAGCTTGCTAAACTCATCGCTAACGAAGAACTTCGCCTCCTGCGCGCTGCAAGGGCTGCGCACGAGGCTGATATGCGAGCGGCCATGTACGGGAACGACACAGCCCGGCCTCGGCGACCGTGAGGGACAGCGGATCGGGGCGGGAAGGCAGCCTGCCGTCGACGACGGCGCAGGGGGAGGGCGATTCGAAAACGCGCCCTCGCCCTGACGGGAGACCGACACGAAAGCGCAAGAAGCGCGCGCGTTCGTGCGCGGCCGAGAATCGGACCGCAACCCAGCGTGCGCCGAAGCCGGCGGGCGACGAGATGCTCGTTTCGGATTCGAATGCGGCCATATCGGGGCAGGAAAAGGCGCGCGCCTCCAAGCGTCGCCGCCGGCGGCGGCGGCGAAAGGGCGAAGGCGTTCCGCCCCATATGCCGGAGGGGCGCGAGCTGCCGGCCGAACTCTCCAGGAAGCTTCGCCAGGCGGAGGAGGCTCTCGGCCGGGCGGTGCGCCGGTCGTCCGAGCCGGAGAGGGCGGTGGCCGGCCGAGGGGCGGTTCCGGGGCAGGCGCGCGCCGACGCGGCCAACGGGCCCGCGCGCGACGGCGGCCGTGCGGGCTGCGCCCCGGCGGCGGGGCGGGCATCGCTGGCCGCCTCCCAACGGGGCGGCGGGCAAGGCCGGGAGAATGGCGAGCAAGGCCCCGCGCCGGTCTATGCGGCGCTGGATCTGGGCACCAACAATTGCCGGCTGCTCGTGGCGGTGCCAACGCGGCCGGGGCAGTTTCGGGTGATCGACGCGTTTTCGCGCATCGTGCGGCTCGGCGAGGGGCTGAGCCGCAGCGGCAGCCTCGGCTCGGCCGCGATGGACCGGGCGCTCGGCGCGCTGGAGATCTGCAGCCAGAAGCTCTCGGCGCGCCAGATGGCCGGCGCGCGGCTCATCGCAACGGAGGCGTGCCGCGCGGCCGCGAACGGGCAGGAATTCCTGGACAGGGTGCGGCGCGAGACGGGGCTGGAGCTGACCATCGTCAGCCGCGAAACGGAGGCGCGGCTGGCCGTCTCCGGCTGCGGCTCGCTGGTCGACCGCTCGGCCCGGGGCGCGGTGCTGTTCGACATCGGCGGAGGCTCCTCCGAAGTCGCGCTGCTCGATTTGCGCGAGGGCCATACGCGCCGGCTCTCGAACCATATCGTGGCGTGGACCTCGCTGCCGGTCGGCGTGGTTTCCCTGGCTGAGCGCTTTGGCGGGCGACATGTCACGCCCGAGCTTTTCCAGGCCATGATCGACCATGTGGGCGAGAAGATCGAGGCCTTCCCCGAGCGCAACCGGCTGGCCGACATCGTCGGCAAGCCCGGCTTCCACCTGCTCGGCACCTCGGGAACGGTGACGACGCTGGCAGGCGTTCAGCTCGGCCTGGAGCGATATGACAGGCGGCAGGTGGACGGGCTTTGGCTGACCGAGCCGGAGGTGGACCGGCTGGTGAGCACGATCGCGGGATGGAGCTTCGAGGAGCGTATCGCCAATCCGTGCATCGGCAGCGAGCGGGCTGACCTCGTGCTGGCCGGCTGCGCCATCCTGGAGGCCATCAGGCGGGTCTGGCCCGCGCGCTCCCTGCGGGTGGCCGATCGCGGGCTTCGCGAGGGGCTGTTGACGGAAATGATGGTGGCCGACGGCGTGTGGCGCCGCGGCGCCCGGACGAGATCGAAAGCAGGCGCATGAGTGGACGGGGTGATGACCGTGGACTGACCGTCCGCGTCAAGAAGAAGCGCGGGATCAAGGAATCGTCCCGCCGCTGGCTGGAGCGCCATCTGAACGACCCGTATGTGCGCCGCTCCAAGGCGGACGGCTATCGCTCGCGCGCGGCCTACAAGCTGATCGAGATCGACGACCGCTACAAGCTCCTGAAACCGGGGATGCGGATCGTGGATCTGGGCGCGGCGCCGGGGGGATGGTGCCAGGTGAGCGTGGAGCGCACGAGGAAGGGCGCCGAGGAGCCGCATGTGGTGGGGATCGACTATCTGCCGGTCGAGCCCATTCCCGGTGCGACCCTGCTGGAGATGGATTTCCTGGACGACGCGGCGCCGCGAAAGCTGCTCGACGCGCTGGGCGGGATGCCCGACATCGTTCTCTCCGACATGGCCGCGCCGACCACGGGGCACCGGCGCACCGACCATTTACGCACCATGCATCTATGCGAGGTGGCCGCCGACTTCGCCGTGCGCACGCTGAAGACCGGCGGCCATTTCCTGACCAAGACCTTCCAGGGCGGCACGGAGGGCGAGCTTCTGGCCATGCTGAAAAAGAATTTCACCAGCGTGCACCACGTCAAGCCGCCTGCCTCGCGAGACGGCTCGGTGGAGCTTTACCTTCTGGCCAAGAGCTTTCGCGGGGCGCGTGGGCGGGCAGTGGACGAGAACGTGGGAGCGGGCGGCGAGGCGTAAGGGCTCGGGCGCCGCGCGACACCTCGCGGGGCCGGCCTGTCGTCGAGCGGGAGCGGCGGCCCGGCCCGCTCACCCGACCGGCACCTGCCGGCCGGCGATCTCGGCCCCCGCATGGGGCGAAAGGCGCAGGAAGAACAGCGACGCCAGCATGGTCAGCCCGCCGACGATGTAGAAGGCGATGGCGAAATTCTCCACGCTCGGAACGGTGCGTCCTTCCAGAACCAGGCCGGCCTCCAGAATCGCCCCCGCCACGGCGACCCCCGCCGCGACGCAGACCTGCTGGAACGCCGCCAGGATCGCCGTCGCATCGCCGGTGCGCGGCCCGGAGACGTCCGCGAAGGCGATGGCGTTGATGGAGGTGAAGACGAGCGAGCGGAAGAAGCCGCCCACCAGCAGCAACATCACCAGAAGAGCCACCGGCGTCTCGGGCCGGACGAGCCCGATCATGCCCATGAAGGCCCCGCCGATGAGCGATGTGGCGACGAGCGTGGAGCGGAAGCCGAAGCGCTTCAGGAGCGGCTTGGCGCACAGCTTCATGGCAATGGCCCCGCCGATGGAGATGGATGTGACGAGGCCGGACTGGAAGGCGCTGTAGCCGAAGCCGAGCTGGAGCATCAGCGGAAACAGGAACGGCACCGCCCCGGCGCCGAGGCGGAAGACACCGCCGCCCGTCACCGCCGCCCGCAAGGTGGGAATGCGAAACAGGGAGATGTCCAGCAGCGGGCGCTCGCGCACCCGCGCGTGGCGCACATAGAGGAGGGCGAAGAAGGCTCCGCCCGCCGACAGGAGAAGGCCGGTGATCGGCGGCAGGGCCGGCAGGGAGATCACCGAAAGGCCGAACACCAGCCCCGCGCAGGCAAGGCCGGACAGGGCGAAGCCGGGCCAGTCGAAGCGCACGTCCCGGACCTTCTCGATCCAGGGCAGGTATCGCTGGGCAAGCAGGATGCCGACGAGCCCTATCGGCAGGTTGATGACGAAGATCCAGCGCCAGTCGGCATAGGTGGAGATCGCGCCCCCCACCGGCGGGCCGACGAGCGGGCCGATCATGGCGGGGATGGAGAACCACGCCATGGCGGAGACGAGCTCGGACCGGGGCGCCGCGCGCACCAGCAGCAGGCGCCCCACCGGCGTCATCATGGCCCCGCCCATGCCCTGGAGGAAGCGCGCGGCCACGAAGCCCTCGAGCGAGGTGGCGACGGCGCAGGCGAGCGACCCCAGCATGAAGACGCCGATGGCGCACTGGAAGATCGCCCTGGCACCGAAGCGGTCGGCCATCCGGCCGGAGATGGGGATGAAGATCGCCAGCGAGACGTAATAGCTCGTGAGCGCCAGCTTGAGGGTGATGGGGCTCGTTCCGATGTCGTCCGCGATGGTGGCCAGCGAGGTCGCGATCACGGTCGAATCCATGTTCTCCATGAACAGGGCGACGGCGAGGACAATCGGGACGATGCGTTTCAAGAAGGCGGCCGGGCGGCTGAATGGGAAGTGCCCCTTATTATCCGGCTCGCCCTTCTCCTGCAACGCCCGCGCGCCAGTTGCGCGTGAAACGGCAACGGAGGACCATCGTCATGGCGCGCAACTCGATCGACCGGCGAAATGCCCTAAAGGCCGCCGCGGCAAGCCTGGCCATCGGCGGGCTCTATCACACGCAGGCAAATGCGCAGGAGGGATCGCAGGAGGCGGCCATGGCGGACGACAATCCCTTCGCACCCGGCTGGCGGCGCTTCCGGATCGGCGAGATCGAGGTGACGCAGGTGCTCGACGGCATCCGGCCCGGCGAGGGGCCGCACCCGACCTTCGGCGAGGACCGGAGCGCGGAGGAGGTGGCGGCCCTGATGGCTGAAAACCTCTTGCCGGAGAATCGCTTCGTCAATTTCTTTCAACCGACGATTCTGCGGATCGGCGGGGAGGTGATCCTCGTCGATACGGGGTTCGGCGCGAGCGGGCGTGAGAACGGCATGGGCCTTCTCGTCCCGCGCATGGCGGCGGCGGGCTTTCGCCCCGAGGACGTGACGATCGTCGTCCTCACCCATCTCCATGGCGATCATATCAATGGCTTGATGGAGGACGGCTCACCCGTTTTCTCCAATGCGACGCTGGCCGTGGGCCGCGTGGAATACGAGTTCTGGACCTCCGACGAGGCGCGGGGCGGTCCGGCCGCCGGCAATGCCGAGGCCGTGGCCGCGCAGGTCGTGCCGCTGGAGCAGGATATCCGCCTGCTGGAGGACGGCGAGGAGGTGGTGCCCGGCCTGCGGGCCCATGCCGCCTTCGGGCACACGCCGGGCATGCTCGTGTTCGAGGTGGGCGCCGGGGCAGACCGCCTGTTTCTCACCGCCGATGCGCTCAGCCAGTTCGTGGTCTCCTTCCAGCGCCCGGACTGGCATGTGCGATTCGACATGGACAAGCAGGCCGCCGTCGATACGCGCCGCCGCCTGCTGGAGATGCTGGCGGAGGAGGGAGTGCCGATGACCGGCTATCACCTGCCGTTCCCCGCGCTCGGCTATGTGATGGCGGAGGGCGAGGCCTACCGCTTCGTGCCCGCGAGCTACCAGCTCGAGGTCTAGCGCCGCGCTTGCTTCCCAAGGCGGCGCGGAAGTGCTAGCAGCCCTTGCCATTCCTTGTCCGGCGGGCGCCCGATGCGCCCGCCCTTTGCCTGCTTCAAGAGGACTGGCCATGGCGCGCATCATCGAAACGGCTACCGGCGCGACGGCGCTCACCTTCGACGACGTGCTGCTTCAGCCGGGTCATTCGGAGGTCATGCCCGGGCAGGTTGACGTGCGCACGCGCATCACCCGCACCATCGACCTCAACCTGCCCATCCTCTCGGCCGCCATGGACACCGTCACGGAGGCGCGGCTCGCCATCGCCATGGCACAGGCCGGCGGCATCGGCGTGATTCACCGCAACTTCACGCCCGTGCAGCAGGCGGAGGAGGTGCGGCAGGTCAAGAAGTTCGAGAGCGGCATGGTGGTCAATCCCGTGACCATCGGCCCGGAGGCGACGCTGGGCGACGCGCGCGCGCTGATGGCCGCGCACCGCATCTCGGGCATTCCCGTGGTGGAGAACGGCGGCGCGGGCGGGCAGACGCGCGGCCGGCTCGTCGGCATCCTCACCAATCGCGACGTGCGCTTCGCCTCCGACGACCGGCAGAAGATCTTCGAGCTGATGACGCGCGAGAACCTCGTCACCGTGCGCGAAAGCGTGGATCAGGACGAGGCCAAGCGCCTGCTGCATCGGCACCGCATCGAGAAGCTTCTGGTCGTGGACGGGCAGGGCCACTGCATCGGCCTCATCACCGTGAAGGACATGGAGAAGTCGCAGCTCAACCCCAACGCCTCGAAGGATGCGCAGGGGCGGCTTCTGGCGGCGGCCGCCACGAGCGTGGGCGACGACGGCTTCGAGCGCGCCGAGCGGCTGATCGAGGCGGGCATCGACCTGATCGTGGTGGACACCGCGCACGGCCATTCGCAGAAGGTGCTCGACGCGGTGGCCCGCGTGAAGCGCCTTTCGAACGAGGTGCAGGTGATCGCGGGCAACGTCGCCACCGGCTCGGGCACGCAGGCGCTGATCGACGCGGGCGCGGACGGCATCAAGGTGGGCATCGGCCCGGGCTCCATCTGCACCACGCGCATCGTGGCCGGCGTAGGCGTGCCACAGCTCTCCGCGATCCTCGACGCGGTGGCCGTGGCCGACAAGGCCGGCGTGCCGGTGATAGCCGACGGCGGCATCAAGTTCTCGGGCGACCTCGCCAAGGCGCTGGCGGCCGGTGCCTCCGCCGCCATGGTCGGCTCGCTGCTGGCCGGCACGGAGGAGAGCCCCGGCGAGGTCTACCTGCATCAGGGCCGCTCCTACAAAGCCTATCGCGGAATGGGCTCCGTGGGCGCCATGGCGCGCGGCTCGGCCGACCGCTACTTCCAGGCCGAGGTGCGCGACACGCTGAAGCTCGTGCCGGAGGGCATCGAAGGGCAGGTGGCCTACAAGGGCGCGGTCTCCACCGTGCTGCACCAGCTCGCGGGCGGCCTGCGCGCCGCCATGGGCTATACGGGCGCGGCGACCCTGCGGGACTTCCGCGAGAACGCGACCTTCGTGCGCATTTCGAACGCCGGCCTGCGCGAGAGCCACGCGCATGACGTGACCATCACCCGCGAGAGCCCGAACTATCCCGGCTTCGGCGCCTGAGGGGCCGAGGGCAGGCACTCGCGGATCATCTCGGCCAGGCGCTCGAAATCGCGCCTGCGCCCGGAAGAGGTGCGGAAGGTCAGTGCCAGCGTACGCGAGGGCGCCGGATCGGCGAAGGGCAGGAAGGCGATGCCCGCATCGCGCCCTTCCGCCTCCAGCGCGCTGCGGGGCACCAGCGTGACGCCGAGCCCGCCCGCCACCATACGGAGCAGCGTCGTCAGGCTGGTCGCGCCCAGCGTGGCCAGGTCGCGCGACTCGGCGATGCGGCACACGTCCAGCGCCTGATCGCGCAGGCAATGGCCTTCCTCCAGGAGAATCAGGCGCTCTCCCTGCAATTGCTGCGGCGAGGCCGGCGTGGCGATCCGCGCCGCCTCGGCCTTCGGCACGGCCAGCAGGAACGGGTCCTGCGCCAGAGGGATCGTCTCCACGCCCTTGCGCTCCACCGGCAGGGCCTGCACCACGCAGTCCAGCTCACCGCGCGCCAGCTCATCTCCCAGCACGGCCGTCACGTTCTCGCGCACGCCGATGGTCAGGCGAGGGTAGGAGCGCGACAACTCCTTCAGCAGGCCGGGCAGGAGATAGGGCGCCAGCGAAGCGATGATGCCGAGGCGCAACTGGCCCGAGAGCAGCTCCTCCCCCGCCTGCGCCAGCGCCTCCAGGTCCCGCACCTCCATCAGGATGCGCCGGGCGCGCGCCCGCACCGTCTCGCCTTCGGGCGTGAGCGCGACGCCCGTGGGGCGCCTTTCGAACAGCGTGGTCCCGAAATCTGCCTCCATCTGCGCGATCTGCGCGGAAAGGGCGGGCTGCGAGATGTTGAGCTTGCGGGCGGCGCGGCCGAAATGCAGCGTTTCCCCGAGAGCCTCGAAATAGCGGAGCTGGCGCAGTGTGAGCATGGCGATAGGATAAACTGATCGGCTCGGCTTGGAAATACGATTGGAAATTATCAAAAGAATCGGTTGGAATGGTTCTGAACTCAAGTCCATGGAGACCGTTATGACCGATAGACCGCGGCTTACGACAACCGCTGGCGCGCCTGTGTCCAGCAACCAGAACTCCAAGACGGTCGGCCCGCGCGGTCCGGTGCTTCTCGAGGATTACCAGCTCATCGAGAAGCTGGCGCACCAGAACCGCGAGCGTCTTCCCGAGCGCGTCGTCCACGCCAAGGGCTGGGGCGCCTACGGCACGCTGACCGTGACCGAGGACATCACGCGCTACTCGCGCGCCAAGGTGTTCTCTGAGGTCGGCAAGAAGACCGAGATGCTGGCCCGCTTCTCGACCGTGGCCGGCGAGCAGGGCGCGGCGGACGCCGAGCGCGACGTGCGCGGCTTCGCGCTGAAATTCTACACCGAGGAGGGCAACTGGGACCTCGTCGGCAACAACACGCCGGTCTTCTTCGTCGGCGACCCCTACAAGTTCCCGGACTTCATCCATACGCAGAAGCGCCATCCGCGCACCAATCTGCGCTCCGCCACCGCCATGTGGGACTTCTGGTCGCTCTGCCCCGAATCGCTGCATCAGGTGACGATCCTGATGTCGGATCGCGGCATCCCGACCGACCCCAGCCGCATGAACGGCTACGGCTCGCACACCTTCTCGCTGTGGAACGACAAGGGAGAGCGCTTCTGGGTAAAGTTCCACTTCAAGACCCGGCAGGGCCACGCCCATTTCACCAACGAGGAGGCCGAAGGCGTCATCGCCAAGTCGCGGGAGAGCTACCAGGAAGCGCTCTACGGCATGATCGAGGCCGGCAAGTTCCCGCAGTGGGACTTCTTCATCCAGGCGATGCCGGAAGCCGAGGCCGAGGAATTCGAGAAGAAGACCGGCTGGAGCGCGTTCGATCTCACCAAGGTGTGGCCGCACGGCATGTATCCGCTGATCAAGGTCGGCGTCATGGAACTGAACCGCAACCCGGAGAACTATTTCTCCGAGATCGAGCAGTCCGCCTTCAACCCGTCCAACGTGGTGCCGGGCATCGGCTTCTCGCCGGACAAGATGCTGCAGGGCCGCCTGTTCTCCTACCCGGACGCGCACCGCTACCGCATCGGCACCCATTACGAGCAGCTTGAGGTCAACAAGCCGCGCTGCCCCGTGGCGCACTACAACCGCGATGGAACGATGCCCTTCGGCCTGAAAACCAACCCGGATGCCTATTACGAGCCGAACTCGTTCAACGGCCCGGTGGAGGACCCCAGCGTGGAGGAGCCGCCGCACCGCTATGCGGGTGAGGTGGGCCGCTACGACTTCCGGGGCGAGGCGGACCATTACAGCCAGCCGCGCGCGCTGTTCGAGCTGTTCGACGACGGGCAGAAGCAGCGCCTGTTCGCCACCCTCGCGGGGGCGATGCAGGGTGTGCCGCAGTTCATCGTGGACCGCCAGCTCGCGCATTTCGACAAGGTCCATCCGGACTATGGCGCGGGCGTTCGCAAGGCTATCGAGGTGCAGACGCGCGACGATGCCGAGCAGAGCCTGACCACCAGCCACAGCGCCGCCGCCGAGTAACGAAAGCGCGATCCATCCGCGAAGGAAGGCCGGGAGCGATCCCGGCCTTTTCTCATTCCGCCCTTGGCCGCTTGTGATCGGACGCGTCCGAAACTACCAAGCGAGGAAACGGGGGCTGAAGAGACCATGCGACTTGGAGGGCGGATCGCGGCTGCGGTCGAGGTGATCGAGGATATGGACGCGCGCCGCAGGCCCGTGGCCGACGCGCTGAAGGACTGGGGCCTGGCGCATCGCTTCGCCGGCTCGGGTGATCGGGCGGCCATCGGCAACCTGGTCTACGACGTGCTGCGCCGTCGCCGCTCCCTGGGCTGGCGCATGGGGGCGGAGGATGCGGCCAGCCTCGTCTTCGGCACGCTTCTGGATGGCGGCCGGGACGCCGGCGGCCTGGCGGGGGAGCTGGAGGGCGACCGCTTCGCACCTGCCTTGCCGCCGGAGGAGCGGATCGAGCGGTTTCTCACCGCCGATGTCGAATGGGCGCCAGCGGCCGTCCAGGCGGACGTGCCGGACTGGCTGGTTGAGCCGTTGCGCGCCGCGCTGGGCGAGGAATGGATCGAGGAAGCGCGCGCCTTCTCGGCCCGGCCGCCGCTCGACATGCGCGCCAACCGGCTGAAATCCTCGCGCGAGGCGGTTCTGGCCGCGCTCGCGCCCTTCGGCGCGGCGCCGACGCCCATCGCCCCGCAGGGCCTGCGCATCCCGCCGATCGAAGGCGAGGGCCGCCATCCCAATGTCCAGGTCGAGGGCGCCTTCCAGACCGGGCTTTTCGAGATCCAGGACGAGGGTTCGCAGATCGCCGCCGAGCTGTGCGGGGCGCGGCCCGGCGAGGCGGTGCTGGACTACTGCGCCGGCGCCGGGGGCAAGACGCTGGCGCTCGCGGCGGCCATGGGCGGGGAGGGAGCCGTCCACGCCTTCGATTCCGACCGCCAGCGTCTGGCGCCGATCTGGGAGCGGCTGAACCGCGCGGGCGCCGCGAACGTCACCGTCCACTCTCCGCGCGACGACCTGTCGCCGCTTGCGGACGCCATGGACCGCGTGGTGGTGGATGCGCCCTGCACCGGGGCCGGCACCTGGCGGCGCCGGCCGGACGCCAAATGGCGCCTCGGCGAGAAGCAGCTCCTGCGCCGGCAGGAGGAACAGGACAATGTCCTGGACGCCGCCTGCCGTTTCGTACGCCCCGGCGGCCACCTCTTCTACGTCACCTGCTCGCTGTTGCGGGCCGAGAATGCCGAACGCGTGGAGGCCTTCCTCGCCCGGCATACCGGCTTCGCCCTTCTCGACGCGCGCCTTCTGTGGGCGGACCGTTTCCCGCAGGCCGGGCCGCGCTATCTGGCCGAGGAGATCGGGGAGGGGGCCGTCCTCACCCTCACGCCGCGGCGCACGGGCACCGACGGCTTCTTCTTCGCCGCGTTGGAGAGACGGGGATGAGCAGGAAATACGGGGTTCTCGCGCTGTTCCTGGTGGTAAGCGTGGGCGGCGGGCTGCTGATCGGCTCGCAGACGCAGACGGCGGGCTGGTATCGCTCCCTGCGCAAGCCCGCCTTCACCCCGCCGGACCTCGCCTTCCCCATCGCCTGGACGATCCTCTACGTGCTCATCGGCTTTGCCGGCTGGCGCGTCTGGCGCTCGCGCAACCGGCCGGCGCTGGCCGCCTGGGCGGGGCAGCTCGCGCTGAATTTCGCCTGGACGCCCGTCTTCTTCGTCGCCCACGCCATCCTGCCGGCGCTGGCTGTCATCCTGACCCTGCTCGGCACCATCTTCGGCTTTCTCGCCACCACCGCCAGCCGCGACCGCGCTGCCTTCTGGAGTTTCGTGCCCTACGCGCTCTGGGTCGCCTACGCCACGCTCCTCAATGCCTCGATCTGGTGGCTGAACTGAGCACCGGTGGCCATGCGCCGGTCATGCTCGCCGGGCGGCGCGTCCTGTTCGTCATGGCCGCGCCGGCCGAGTTCGGCCCCGCCCTCCAGGCGCGCGTCCGCCCGCTGATCACGGGCGTCGGCCCCATCGAGGCGGCGCTCAACACGGGCATCGCGCTCCAGCGGCTGGCCGTTGCGGGCCAGGCCCCCGATCTTGTCGTGTCGATGGGTTCGGCCGGCTCGCGAACGCTGGAGCAGGGAGCGATCTATCAGGTCTCGTCCGTCTCCTGGCGCGACATGGATGCCTCCGCGCTCGGATTCGCCAGGGGCGTGACGCCCTTTCTAGACCATCCGGCCGAGATGGCGCTGCCGGTTCTCCTGCCCGACATGCCGGCCGTGCGCCTTTCGACGGGCGGCAATGTCGTGTCCGGCGCGGGCTATGACGGCATCGACGCAGACATGGTCGATATGGAGACCTTCGCCATCCTGCGCGCCTGCCAGACATTCGGCGTGCCGCTCGCCGGCTTTCGCGGCGTTTCGGACGGCGCAAAGGAGCTTGCCCACTACGACGACTGGGCCAGCCTCCTGCATGTGATCGACGAAGGGCTGGCCCTCGTCGTGGACCGCCTTGCCTCGGCGGCTTCCGGCTTCGCTTCTTCCGCCTGAAAGAGGCTTGCAAATTGCGGGCCTTGGGGCAAAAAGCCTCCATGACCCAGCATCCCGACACCATCCTCATCGTCGACTTCGGCAGCCAGGTGACGCAGCTTATCGCGCGGCGCGTTCGCGAGGCGGGGGTCTACTCGGAAATCGTGCCCTTCCAACTGGCCGAGGAAGGATTTGAGCGCCTGAAGCCGAAGGCGGTGATCCTCTCCGGCTCGCCCGCTTCCACCATCGAGGAGAACAGCCCGCGCGCGCCGCAGGCTATCTTCGATTCGGGCCTGCCCGTTCTGGGCATCTGCTATGGCCAGCAGACCATGTGCGCGCAGTTGGGCGGCAAGATCGAGGGCGGGCTGCACCGGGAGTTCGGCCGTGCCTTCGTGGAGGTGCAGAAGGCTTCGCCGCTCTTCGACGGCATCTGGGCGGAGGGCACGCGCCATCAGGTCTGGATGAGCCACGGCGACCGCGTAACCGCGCTGCCCGAAGGCTTCGAGATCATCGGTGCCTCGCCGGGCGCACCCTTCGCGGCGATCGCCGACGAGCAGCGCCGCTTCTACGGCGTCCAGTTCCACCCTGAGGTGATGCACACGCCTGACGGGGCCAAGCTCCTCTCCAACTTCGTCCACAAGATATCCAGCCTGCCCGGCGACTGGACGATGGCCGCCTTCCGCGAGCAGGCGGTGGCGGAAATCCGCGCCAAGGTGGGCGATGGAAAGGTCATCTGCGGCCTTTCGGGCGGCGTCGACTCCTCCGTGGCCGCGATCCTGATCCACGAGGCAATCGGCGACCAGCTCACCTGCATCTTCGTGGATCACGGGCTCCTGCGGATGGGGGAGGCGAGCCAGGTCGTCGGCATGTTCCGCGACCACTACAACATTCCGCTCGTGCATGTGGAGGCGCAGGACCTGTTCATCGGCGCGCTGGAGGGCGAGAGCGACCCCGAGGTCAAGCGCAAGACCATCGGCCGCCTCTTCATCGAGACCTTCGAGGCCGAGGCCGAAAAGCTCGGTGGCGCGGACTTCCTCGCGCAGGGCACGCTCTACCCGGACGTGATCGAGAGCGTCTCCTTCACCGGCGGCCCCTCCGTCACGATCAAGAGCCACCACAATGTCGGCGGCCTGCCCGAGCGGATGAACATGAAGCTCGTGGAGCCGCTGCGCGAGCTGTTCAAGGACGAGGTACGCGAGCTTGGCCGCGAACTCGGCCTGCCGGAGCAGTTCGTGGGCCGCCACCCATTCCCCGGCCCCGGCCTCGCCATCCGCTGCCCCGGCGGCGTGACACGCGAAAAGCTCGACATCCTGCGCCAGGCGGATGCGATCTATCTCGACGAGATCCGCAAGGCCGGCCTCTACGACGCCATCTGGCAGGCCTTCGCCGTGCTTCTGCCGGTGCAGACCGTCGGCGTGATGGGCGACGGGCGCACCTACGAATTCGTCTGCGCGCTGCGGGCCGTGACCTCGGTGGACGGCATGACGGCCGACTTCTATCCCTTCGACATGGACTTCCTCGGCAACGCCGCAACCCGCATCATCAACGAAGTCCGCGGCATCAACCGCGTCGTCTACGACGTAACATCAAAACCGCCCGGCACCATCGAGTGGGAGTGAATTAAGGTCGTTTCAGACCGTCTCGCTCCGTGCCGAAAATCGCACCAACTCTTTGACTGACAAGGATTTTTCTTCCTACCCCGTATCACTGCATGTCACCCCAGCCGAGCCACTTTGTTGGTATCGATGATGGTATGGCGCAGGATGGTCGAGAAACGGGCTTCCGGTACCAACAGCGCCTGTTGATGGTATCCGTTCGCCCCCTGACCGGATGCGGATTTATGAGCGAACTCACTGATAAACAACTGAAAAATCTGAAGCCAAGGGCCAAGCTCTACAAGGTGGCGGACCGCGACGGGATGTATGCGGCTGTCACCCCAACCGGGGTCATCTCGTTCCGGTATCAGTACCGGGTGAACGGGCGGCAGGAGGTCTTGACTATCGGCCGGTATAGCGCCGACGCGGCGCGCAAGCTGACACGGGCGCCCGCCGCGCTGGAATACGGAATGGAGGTATCGCTTGCGGAGGCGAGAGCGCTGCTGGCGCGGGCGCGGCGTCAGGTCGAGCGGGGCGAGTCCCCGTCGAAAGCCAAGGTGGAAAAGCGCACCGCGTCAGCCGCAGCGGTCACGTTTGGCGGGTGGGCGGAAGCCTATTTCAAGCACAAAGCCGATCCCAAGTCGGGAGCCGAGAAACTGGCTGACAGCACCTTGGCGATGCGCCGATCCGTCTATAATCGCGCCATTGCGGGAGATTTGTCGAAGCTCAAGCTGGCGGAGGTGACGCCACAGCGTCTCAAACGTCTGTGCGACGAGGTTAAGGAGAAGCGCGGGCCGGCCGTCGCCGTGCATGTCCGCGAGGTCGTATTGCTGGTGTTCCGCCATGCGCAAGGAAGTGGGCTGGATGTGAGCAACCCGGCCGAGTCGATTCGCACCAGCGCCATCGCCACTTTCGAGCCGCGCGACCGCGCCCTGTCCCCGTCAGAGGTCCGCGCGGTCCTGACGGCGTTGGATCATGTGGCGGCGGCTCCCACGTTACGTTCGGCGGTGAAGTTTGTCCTGCTGACCGGCGTCCGTAAGTCGGAGTTCATCGATGCAACATGGAAGGAAATCGACTTCGCCGCCGCGCGGTGGACTATCCCGGCCGAGCGCATGAAGGCCGGCAAAGCGCATATCGTCCCGCTGAGCGATCAGGCGCTCGACATTCTGACGGCGTTCCGCACCATGTTCGGTGCCAGCCGATACCTCCACCCCGGCCGATATGACGGCGATACGCCGATCAGCAACGCCACGCTCAACCGCGTGATCGACACGGTCGTGGAGCGCATCCGGGAGACTGATCCTGATTTTCAGAGCTTTGGTGTTCACGACCTGCGCCGCACGTTCTCGACCGGCCTAAATCGCGCCAAGTTCGACGATCGTTGGATCGAGATGAGCTTGGCCCACGCGCCCCGGAACCGGATCGCGGCCGTCTATAATGTGAACCGCTACCTCGCCGAGCGGAAGATCATGCTTCAGTGCTGGGCTGACATGCTCGACGCTTGGGTGAAGGGGGAATCCGCAAAAGACCTGATCGCCGACGCGAAGCGACGTGCCGCCGAGGTCCACGACGACGAACTGGACGACGATCTCTGAACGCGTTGTCTCTCGCGTCCAGTCTGTCAGGCGTTGTCATTGGTGGCCGCCAGCCGGCGGGATCGGCGATCCAGCGGTCGATGTCGGATTCATGCCATCCCGCGCCGTTGGTGCTGATCCTGAGCTGGGCGGGAAAAGTGCCCTCAGCGATCTTGCGGTAGATAGTGGAACGGGACAGGCCGGTGCGGGCGAGGACGGTCTTCAGGCGGACGATACGGTCTGGTTCACGCATGGTTGCGCTACCTCCTGCTGGTTGTTTCTGACGATTGCAGAGACCAGTGAGAGCAACGAATTATCGTTGTGCAATAGATATTTAGCTGGCGTAGTGCTGTGGCGTAGAATCGGCGGTAAAAAGGAAAATCCTACATGCCGATCCCGAGACCCCGGCCCCTGCCGAGGCCGTGGCTGAGGGCGAGGTCGCGACGGATTCCCACGCCTGATTCGAACGAGATGCCGAGGTCTTTCTTGCGGCCTTCGAGCAGGGATTCGAGCTGCGGGTCGCGCTTGAGGCTGGCCACCATGTTGCCCATCTCCACCCGCGCTGGCCTGTAGCCGGAATAGTCGCCCGCCGCATACTGGCGCTCGCCGGTCTGTTTGAGGTCGCGAAAGCGTTCGACAAAGCGGTCGGCGCGGCGCTCCGGGCTGGTGCGAATCTCCGTTTCCAGTTGCAGGGCTCGGATGGCGCGATTGACCTTGCCCGATCCCGCCTCATCGGCAAGTCTCTCATCCTTGGCATAGGCCGCTTCCGCGTCCTGCCAGCCATAGGGCCGCACCGCGTCGAATGTTCTGCGGGCATCGACCAGTTCATCCCACTGCGCGGGGCTTGCCTTGCTCCCGGCATCCTCGGCGTTGAAGACTTGGCCAACGGCATGGGCATGACGAATGAGCGCCATTCTGCGGGCGTGGCGCATGGCATCCTCCGAATCTATTCCGGCATCCCGCGCCACCGCCCCGATCTCCTGCCTTATCTCCCTGCCGGCCGTCTCCCTTTCCGGCCCTTCCGCGCGGTCGCCGGGCGCGCGCACGTTGAAAGTGATGCCGTCGATCCGGTCGAGGGCATTGCCCGGCGCGCGTGAATGTTCAACCGCGACATCGCGCTCGCGGACGGTGATGCCGCGCCGCTCGGCGTAGCTCTGCGTCGGGTCGGCGCGGTCGTAATCCGTCGCCATGTCCTTCGACCTGTCACGCGATAGGGTGCTGACGAGCTTGTCCTGCGTGGCGAAGTCCTCACGGCCATAGTGCAGGTCCGTGCCGTCACGGTGCCGTGACAGGGCAACATAGCTGCCGTGGGCGTCCATGCCCGGTGTCGCCAGCACATGCGTCCGGTCCACGGTCATGCCCTGCGCCTTGTGGATGGTGGCGGCATAGCCGTGGTCGATGCGGTCGTAGTCCTTGAGGTCGAACCTGACGCCGCGCCCGTCATCGGTGCGGACCGACATGGATTGTTCGCTGACCTCTTCGATGGTGCCGAGCGTGCCGTTCTTCACACCAAGTCCGCGCTCGTTTTGCAGGAACATCACGCGATCCCCGCTGGCGAAATCTCTCGCGCCCCGTTCGACCGTCACGCGCATGTCCTCGCCCAGATCGCCCGCCGCCCGCATTCGGTCGCGGGCGGCCTCGTTCAACTCTCGCACCTCGGCATTGGTGTGGGTGAGGATGATGCGGCTGCTGTCCGGTGCGGCCTGCCGGTCGCGGTCCCAACGGTCGATTAGATCGTCGCGCGCCTGCTCGCGGGATGCGGCCTCATGCACCATGTCGTGCACGTCATAGGCGCCGATCGCCGCGCCGGTCCTGCCGCTTGCCAGATCGCGCGTGGCGTCGCGCTGCCAGTCCTCGCGCTGGCGGCGCACCTCGCCGATTTCCGCGCCGCCGTGGCGGTCATGGATCGAGCGGAAGGCTGCGCCCGCCTCGATGGATTGCAACTGCTGCGGATCGCCAACCAGCACGACCTTGGCCCCGGCCTCGGCGGCATGGGACAACACGCGCTCCAACTGCCGCGTGCCGACCATACCCGCCTCGTCAATGACAAGCACATCGCCGGACGTGAGCATGTCGCGCCCGTTCTTCCAGCCGTGTTCCATGCTGGCGATGGTGCGCGATGCGATACCCGAGCCGCTTTCCAGATTCTCGGCGGCGATACCGGACAGGGCAACGCCGCGCACCTCGAAGCCTGCCGCCTCCCATGCCTCACGTGCCACGCCGAGCATGGCGCTCTTTCCCGTCCCGGCATAGCCGACGACGATGCCGAGATCGCGCCCGTCCGTGACATGCGCCAGCGCGTCGGCCTGCTCGCCCGAAAGAACAAGGCCGCACTGCTCTGCGCGCGCAAGTGCGGCCTCTCTGTCCCTGTCGCTGACCTCATGCAATTCCTTCTCGGCCATCAATTCCGCCGCGCGATGCAAACGCTGTTCGGCCTCGATCATCTCGCGGGTGGTGAACCGATCCTCGCCGCGTCCGTCTTGACCGAGTTCGACCAGGTCGGGCGAGCCGCGCATCGCGCCCATGACCTCGTTGAACTGGTCGATGCCGTCGCTTTGGCGATGGGCGAACTTCGCCATGTCGCGGCGGGTGAAGGTTGATTGCTGCTGTGTGATCGCGTCCAGCGCCACGGATGGATCGGCGATGATGCGCGCGCCGTTGTTGCGGGCGATCTCCCGGTGCATGTCGGCGCGGTCGGCGGCCTCGATGCCTTCGCCCTCGATACGCTGCGCTGGTGCGCCGATCTGGCTCTGCGGCTCAAGCCCGATGCCCTGCGCTTCAAGGCTGCGATGGTCGATACGGGCGTCGATGTCGAGTTCGGCCAGCCGCTCGTTGACATGCTCGGCCCAGCGTTCGCGCCAGCGCTCGATCATCTGGGTCGCATTCCAGTCCCGCACCTTTTTGCCGAACCCGTCTTCATCGACTTCGCGCATGGTGAGCATGACATGGGCATGGGGTTTGGGGCTTCCGTCCTCGCCGATGTCCCAATGTACGTTGAGATCGGCGATCATGCCCTGATCGACGAATTCGCCCTGCGCGAAGTCGCGGGCAAGCTCGATGCCCTGCGCCTGTGTCATTTCGCGCGGGATTGCGAACTCCACCTCGCGCGCAAGCTGCGCGTCTTTCCTGACCTCGAACGCCTCGACATCGTTCCAGAGCCGTTCGCGGTCGCTCCATTGCTCGGGTGCGCTCTCCGGCAACAGCACCTCGGAATGGACGACGCCGCGCTTGTTGGAGAAATCCTGCACGCGGTCGATGCGTTCGTCGCGCATCCGCGAGGCAGAGCGATAGGCGGCAGAGGCTACCGCGCTCGATCCGGCCTTGCGGCCAATGACCTTGACGTGAAGATGATAGATCGCCATAGCGATCAAGCATTGCCATGGCCAAGCGCACGTCGGAACGACGTATAAGCGCGCCCTCCCTCGAAAAATTCTCGGGATGGACCAACCCGTGCCAGACCGTCCCGGCAACATTACAGCATTCGGTGAAGCGCTCAACTATCATCGCGGCATCAACCACTTGCGACCGGGAAAGGACACGATGATGCGCAAGCCACGGGACTTTGATGCGGAATTGAAGGCGTTGGAAGACAAGGCGCTGGAACTCAAGATGCGCAAGGTGCAGCAGCTTGGCGAACTGGTGATCGCCACCGGGGCGGACAACCTCACTGTCGAGGAACTGGCCGGTGCGCTGGTCGCGCTGGCCGAGACGAAAGATGCCGGAAAGAGGGAGGCATGGGCGAAACGCGGTGCCGCGTTCTTTCGTGGGAAATCACGGCGATCTGCTCCGGCACCTGACCGCAACGCTGGCGGCGCTACGACGCAACCGGGCAGCGCGCAACCGGCTTCAGGCGCAACGGGCACGGAATGATATGCGAAGCTGGCAGGTCGAGCGCCGCAAGCGCACACGCCACCTCATCGAACTCGGCGGCCTCATGGTCAAATCGGGCATCGTGGACCTGACAGGCGACGACCGCGCCCCGATCTACGGCGCGTTACTATGGATGGCCGACAAGCTCACAAGCGAGGACGGCGAACGGGCGCGGGAACTGTGGGCCGGAAAAGGGAAAGAGGCGTTCGCGGCCGAACAGGAAACCAAAACGCCAACGACATCGCACCCGCAGCAGGATCGGCCGTGACCGATGGCGGGCGGCGCGGAGACATCAAATATCGCAGCGCCGCCCGCCATCGCGCGGCAACGCCGCGCAAAGACGACGAAAACGAAGCGGGACAAGCAGGAAATGTGCCTTTGTGGCCGGTCATTGAGCGGCAGTTCGCGCTTCCTCCTCCGCGATCATCTGCGCAACGAACTCTCGTAACAGAGGAACCCTGTGCGGCCGGAAACTCTCGCCGGTCGCGGTCGCCTCGGAAATACGGTCGATCCTGAATCGGCGGAAGGCGTTGCGCTCGCAGCATCGTGCCAGCAGGATGAGAGCACGTTCCAGATAGACGATGGAGAGCGGCCAAATTTCCCGTTCCGTCTGCTGCCGCTCGCCATCAATATAGACGATCCTCAGCACCTGTTCCTCCCAGCACACCCGCCGCAGAAACGGCATGTCCACGGCAGGTTCTGCTGGCGGCGAGGGCTTGTAGATGCGGTTGACGGCATGGACCGCCTGCAGTTGCAATCGCTCGGGCAGAGTGGCGGTAATTTTGGCGAAAGCGGTTTCGGCTGCCCTCGCCAGTTCCCTGTCGCCGGCATGTCTAACTTCGCCGAGACCGAGCACCAGCGCCTCGATCTCGGTGCGCGTGAAGGTCTGCGGCGGCAGGGCCATGTCCTCGACCAGCCGATAGCCGAACCCGGTTTCGCCGTCGATGGTGGCGCCCGCCGCGCGTAAGCCTTCGATGTCGCGATAGATGGTGCGGATGGAAACGCCGGTTTCTTCCGCCAACCGCTCGGCCGTGACTGGCGACGGCAAAGTGCGGAGGGTCTGGAGCAAACGCAAAAGCCGGTCGCTGCGTGCCATTGGAAATGCCCTACTGCCGATTTTTGTCAGTAAGGGTAATCTATATTCCTATGCGGCTCCATAGCCCGTCTGCCACGAGGCAGGCGCACCCTCCGAAGCAGATCAGGAGAACCGATGACTTTCCGTCCAAGCAGCCTCATTCTCTATGTCGATGACGTCGATGCCAGCACGGCCTTCTACAAGGCAATTCTGAACGCCGATCCCATCCAGACCTTCAAGGACTTTTCGGTCTTCGCCCTGAGCGGGGATTTCGTGGTCGGCTTGCAGTCGAAGCACACGATCGACCCCAAGCCGCAACCGGCGTTCGGCGGCTTTGAGATTTCCATGAGCTACGCGACAAACACCGAAGTGGACGACCTCTATCGCGAATGGAAAGCAAAGTGCATCGCCATGGTGCTCGAACCGACCGTGCTGGATTTCGGCTACACCTTCGTTGCAACCGACCCGGACGGCCATCGGCTCCGCGTCTGCGCCACCGACACCACCAACGTCACCTGAAACACGCGCGGCGTGTCACATTTCCGGGGCCATCGTTGTCATGTCTTTCGTAACGGCAGTTCCCGAAGGAGATGACGATGGCCGACAAGACGACAGCGACGATTGACTCCCAGGCAGAGCGCCTGACGCTCATCAATGTGTATGAGGTCGAGCCTGCAAAACAGGCCGAGTTGGCGAAGGCTCTCACGGAAGTGACCGAAAGTACGATCCGACATCAGCCCGGCTTCATCTCGGTCAGCATTCACAGCAGTTTCGACGGCCAGAAAGTCGTCAACTACGCGCAATGGGTGTCGAAGGAGCACTTAGAGGGCTTCATGAAGAAGCCCGAGACGCAGGAGCAGCTCAAGCAATTCGCCGGGTTGGCGAAGTCCGTAGCACCCAGCCTCTACAGGGTGAACTCGGTTATCGCGGAGTAACAACAGAACGGTGTTGGAATGAACGACATACAGTCAGAACCCTCATTCGCCGATTTGCGACCGCGCCTTGTCCGGCTGGCATATCGGATGCTGGGATCGGTGGCGGACGCCGAGGATGTCGTTCAGGATGCCTGGGCACGGTGGCTGGCGACGGATCGCGATGCGGTGCGTGAACCGGCTGCCCTGCTGCGAACCATCGTCACACGCCTTTGCCTCAACGAGTTGAAATCCGCCCGGCGTAGGCGCGAGACCTATATCGGGCCATGGCTCCCCGAGCCCATATTTGACGACGGGGAGCCAGACGCCGGCGACGATATCACGCTTCCGCTGATGATCGCGCTGGAACGGCTGTCGCCACTGGAACGCGCCGCCTTCCTGCTCCATGACATTTTCGGCATGAGCTTCGATGATGTAGCCAGCGCCATCGGCCGCGAACCGGCGGCATGCCGCAAGCTCGCCAGCCGGGCGCGGGAGCATATCCGGGCCGCCCGGCCGCGTTTCGCGATGACGAAGGAACATGGGCTGGAAATTGCCGCCGCGTTCTTTGCTGCATCCCGCAATGGCGACATGGGCGCGCTGCGGTCGCTTCTGGCCGAAGACATTACCGCCTGCACGGATGGCGGCGGCAAGGTTCCGGCCTCGCCGCGTCTGCTGATAGGCATCGCCGAGGTCATGGCGCGGCATGTCCAGCTGGCGCAGGAGTTCAGCCAGTCGCCGTCGCTTCTCATCCGCTACGCGGTCATCGACGGACTTCCCGGCTTCATCAGCATCGAAGGCGGTGGGATCGTCCAGACCACCGCGCTGCTGATCGCGGAAGACAAGATCGTCGCCATCTATATCACCAGAAACCCGGACAAGCTTCAGCACTTGGACGGCGTCTCAATGCAGTGAGCCGGAAGGCGCGGCATGGAGGGCGCGACGCCATGCTGAATATCGAATGGTGGCACCATGCGGCCTACGGGTACATATGGCAGCTTGCCGCTTCCGGTTTCGCTTGGGAATATCTGCGCCGCAACGACGATTATCGCCATGACTACCAGACGCTGGCGCTGGCCCGCAGGCAGGACGCGGAACAACTGGAATCGTTTGCGGACCGCTGGGGTTTGCTCTTTCCCAAGCGACCCCGACACGGCGGCTGATTTGCAAGCTCCGCTCTGGTCGCCGCGCGTGCATCCGAATACCTTCATGCTGTTGCCTGTCGCGCATATAACCGACGCCAGTGGTCCGACGATCAAGCTCGCCCATCTCGACGGCTTCGACCTGCGCCGCGCGGCCGATGGCTGGCACGGCGTCTGGCGGGCCGATGGCATCGCGCATCAATTGTGGCTGCCCCGTGCCGCTCCTGACACCACGGCTTTCTACGGCACGTTCCTGCCGTTGGATGCCTTCTACGAACTGCGATCACATGCCGCCCGGCGGTTCTGGCGCTCCGTCGAAGGCCGCCGACCGGGGCCGGAGTTTCGGGTCATGCCCGACCAGCTCCGGCAATGGCACATGCTGTCGCTACGCGCCCTGGATGCACGGCTGCACGGCGCGAGCTATCGCACCATCGCCGAAGTGCTGCTCGGATTCAGCGGCACCAAGCAGGATTGGGAAGTCGATCCGCGCAAGAACAAGGCCCGTCGCCTCGTCGCCCACGGCATCAAGATGATGCGGGGCGGTTATCGTCTCTTGTTGCATTATCCCATAAAACCCGACGCTCAATGAGTGCGCCCGGTTTTGGCACGGAATCGTCGGACAGGCGGCTGCCCTCCATCGCGTGGCAACGCCGTGCAAGAGCAACCTGTATCAGGGTATTTGTGTTTCGCGCACCTCGCGCAAGGCCCGGCTGAAGAGGTGGTTGAAGATGCGATCGCGATCTTCTGCATTCGTCATGATGATGCTTTGAAGGCTGCTGTCGCGCTGATATTGCTTGATCGTCTCTTCGAGAAGGCGGCGCACGAAGGTCGGGCGGGAGACATCGGGCGGATTGTTCCGCAACACCGCCGCCATTTCCTCATCAAGCGCCTTGCGCTTCACCTGTTCGAGGCGGATGAAATCCTCTTCCGTGAACTGCGTCCCGTGCCGGTCATTGAAGGACCGGACAATCTCCGAAAGAGCCTTCGCTTCATCTTCAGTATAGGGCTTGGCCCCAAATTCACTGATCGCGGTGAGCGGCACGGTGTCGCCCGCTGCAAGCGACGCGGAGCCAACTTCTTTCTGTTGAACGCGGAAAGCGCGCAGGCGCAGCATTTCATCCGTGATCTCGACTTCCGGCGGTTGTTCCCGATTGGGCAACATCCGGTCCAGCCAGTCGGTGTAGGCATAGAGCTTTTCCAAGCTGGTATCTCCCAGCCGGACAATTTGCGCGACGAAGCTGTAGAACCGCTTGTAGCTTCTCAAAAGCTGCCTGAACTCTTCCTGCCGGCCTTCGTCGTCCTCGGCTTCAAACCGCGCCACGGCGTTGCGGACCAGAGATTCCAGCGTTACGCGATCCTGAGTGGCCAGCGTTCCCTTGAAGAAGGTCGTGGCAAATCGCTCGATCTCGCTGCTGTCGAGATAGCCGAACGTACGGATGCGCGTCTCCAACTGATAGATCTGGTTCTTGTCTGAAACCGCTTCGAGGCTGGATACCTCGTAGAAGGGGCGGAACGCTTCCTTGATATCATCCATCGTGTTCTGGAAATCGAGGATGAAGGTTCGTTCCTTACCTTGGTAAATCCTGTTCAGCCGGGACAGGGTCTGGACCGCCTGCAACCCCGCCAGCTTCTTGTCGATATACATCCCGGACAATTTCGGCTGGTCAAAGCCGGTCTGATATTTCTCCGCGACGATGAGGATTTGATATTCCGGGGTATCGAAGCGCTTGGGCAACTCGCTTTCGCCGAATCCGTTCAACTCAGCCTCGGTGTAGGTATTGCCATCGACGTGCAACTCGCCGGAGAAGGCGGTGAGCGCCCTGAGGTCGCTATATCCCTTGTCTTCGATGTAGGTCTTGAGCGCGAAATAATAGCGAAGGGCGCTTTCCCGGCTTGAGGTCACGATCATGGCCTTCGCCTGGCCATCCAGTTCCGGCCTGACATGGCGCTGGAAATGCTCGACCATCACCTCGACCTTCTGGCTCAGGGCGGTCGGGTGCAGGGCCGCGAACCGTGCGACTTTCCGTTGCGCGCGGCGCGTATCCAGTTCGGGGTCATCGTCGATAGTCTTTTCCAGGGCGTAATACGCCTTGTAGGTCATATAGTTCTGAAGCACGTCCAGGATGAAACCCTCCTCGATTGCCTGCCGCATGGAATAGAGGTGAAACGGATGCGGGAGGCCGTCCGTGCCGGTCGAGCCGAAACGCTCAAGCGTGACGTTGCGGGGCGTCGCCGTGAAGGCGAAGTAACTGATGTTCGCCTGCGGGCCACGTTGGCGTTGGTATTCCGCGATCAAGACTTCGATCTCATCGGGCGTCCCGGCCTCTTCATCGCGGCTGAGGGCGTCGCTTAACGCCTGGGCGCTCTTGCCGGACTGAGAACCATGCGCCTCGTCGATCAGCACGGCGAACCGCCGCGTTCCCTGTCCACTGATGACGCGAAGATGCTCGGTCGAAAACTTCTGGATCGTGGTGATGATGATCTTCGCCTGCCCCTCGATCGCCGCCTTCAACTGCCGTGAGGTTCCGTCGATCTTGCGGACGACGCCGGGCGTCTGCTCGAACTGGGCAATGGTATTCTGAAGCTGGCGGTCGAGAACGACGCGATCCGTCACCACGATCGCGGTGTCGAAAATCGGCTGGTCGGACGGATCGTGCAGCGTCACCAGCCGATGCGCCGTCCAGGCGATCGTGTTGGATTTTCCCGATCCCGCCGAATGCTGGATCAGATAGTTGTTGCCACTACCGTTGACGCGGGCATGGGCCAGCATTTTCAGAACCGCGTCGATCTGATGGAAACGCGGAAAGATCAGCGCTTCCTTGCCGTTCGTGCCGTCGAGGTGGAGAAACCGCCCGATGATATCCAGAAGGATTTCGCGGGAGAAAATCGCCCGCCCTTCGGGCTGGTCGGCCCAGAGATAGGCAACGCGAAACTCCCCGTCGACATCCGGGTTACCCGCGCCGCCATCATGCCCACGATTGAAGGGCAGGAACCGGGTCTTGCCGTTCTGTAGGCGGGTGGTCATGGACACGTTGTCCTGATCCACCGCGAAATGGACCAAGGCCCCTCGCTTGAACGTCAGCAGAGGTTCATTGGCGGGCGCTCGATCATGGCGATACTGGCGCTCGGCATGACGGAAATTCTGGCCGGTCAGGGTATTCTTCAGTTCCAGCGTCGCCACGGGCAAGCCGTTGACGAACAATCCCACGTCTATAGCGTTCTCGTTCTTCGCGCTGTAGCGGAACTGATTGATGACGCTGAGGATATTGCTCTCGAACAGTGCCACCAAAGCCGGGTTGACGCCGGACGCCGGTTTGAAGGCGGCAAGGAAGAACTTCAGGCTTGGAACCAGCTTCAGCCCGTTGCGCAACACATCCAACGTGCCGCGCTGCTTCAATCCCTGCTCAAGCTGCTTGAAGAACTCGGTTTCGGCGGAAGGACCGTAATGGCCTTCCAGCTTCGCCCATTCGTCAGGTTGCGTCGCCTTGACGAACTCGATCACCAGGGTCTTGTCGAGCGCGGAGGCGCGGTCATAGTTCTCGGGACGGCGCGAACGATAACCTTGGTGTTCCACCAGCGCCTTGCACAGATGAACCTCCAGCACTTCCTCCCGGTGGACGTTGTCTTCGTAAAATCCCTTGGCGTAAGGGTGGGAGATAGATGGCTGTTCGTAATTCATGCTGACGCCGCCGCAATCTTGGCTGGGTCGATCTGAAATCCACCTCCTTGGAGGCGCTGGGCTAGTTTTGGGACGATCTCGCGCACATGGTCGTTGAACTCAATGTAGAGAATTCCGTTCGCATCTGACGGCAATTCGAGCGCTCCCTTTTTCAGGATCACCATGCGTGCGCGACCGAGCGCCGCCATGATCATTCCCATTTCAAGAATTACGTTCTGTCGAGCGCGAGGCTGTCTGTCCGCTTCGCCTTTCGTCTTTGGGTAGCCGAAGTCATCGGGCGTCAAAAGAACGATGCCGAAGGCAGCTTCTTCGTAGATATGCTGCTCCAGCGCCTCAATGATCGTCTTGCTGCCTCCGTCTGCATTCTGAAGGATAAAGGGCTGAAGCCCAAGGCGCATCAACACCAATTCAAGCTGGTCGCGGGCTTCTCGATCATGCCCATGAACAAGGAAAATCTTTGCGGTGGCCGTGGTGGAGACTGGTTTTGGCGTAATCGGAGCACCTGAAGCACTCGCGAGCTTATCGCGAAAATCATCCGGGTTTTTACCCTGAATCTGCACGGTCCCCTTTGAAGGCCACCAGTTAAGTATTTCGCCAGTCTTGGCCCGGTAGCAGTGCAAGCCGTTTTCGGGCCTTTCCGACCACTCTCCGGCCAATCCGCAGGTTTCGATCAATGCCTTCAGCTCTTCAATGGTCCCATGGAATTGCTTCATCGAAATCACCTCACACGAACAAGCGTCCAGTTGTTGTTCTTGGCCCTTGGCCGCGCGGAATCAGGTTACGGCGTCTCATCCATGCAAGCCAAATGTTCAAGTCGGCGGCGGTGAACTTCTCGCCCTTCTCTGTATGCCACTCGTGCAGCACACCGTTGATGATCGCTGCGTCGTCAGGTGTTTCGCCGTCAATCAAGGCGTCGTTCCAGACAGCGTAGAGCGTGGCGACAGCTTCGGTTGCGCGGCGGTCAAGGTCGGCGAGCATAGCGATCAGTTTGCGTAGCGCCTCGGCCTTGGAGCCTAACAAGGTGGCAAGTTCAGCTTTGTGCTGCCCAGCCTTCGCGAGCGGCGAATAAGTAACGGCGGTGCCAGTTCCATCCGTCTGATTGGCTCGATAGTAGCCTGCGGCTTCAAGGCTGCGTTCCGTTTCTTCTCTCAAAGCACGGTCGAGCGGCCCCGCTGCCTCGCGGAGATAGTTCCCCCGAAGCGCGTCGATGCCGAGATGCGTTTCGGCAAGGTAGGTGATCTTATGCACCTTCACTCGCGCGCGCTTCGGATTGTCGGGTAGTCGGTGGATGATCTCCGCTCCAACGACGAGGCGGAATCTGTCCCGGTCTGACGTGGATGTAACGGCCGGCAGATTTTCGCGGATGTCGATCTGGCCCGCGACGGCTGCGGTAATGAGGGCGGCGCGGTGTTCTCTCAGCAGGGACAGCGATTGGATAATGGCCTCGCGGCCGTCTTCAATGCACTTTCTTACTGTCAGATAGGTTCCGATGGCCTGATCCTGAATCTCAATCGGCGGCACGAGAAGGCGGAACGTGCCGATTGTCTCACGATTTATTTTCGGCATCGCCACACGCATGGACTCAGTCGTTGCCCAGTCGGTGAACTTTCGTGAAAGAAGCTGCATCAGCAGGAACATTGGCCGCAAACGTGCGGCAGGAATGATGGGATACATATCCGCGCTACACAGACCTGCGTGAGGCACAATGCACGCTTTGGCCAAATTAGGTCTGATCTTACTGTATACAACGGTGTCAGCAGGGAACGCATATTTCCCACTATCTGCACCCTGCTCGCGAGCTGTTTCGGTGTAGAGGAGGCGCCCGGTTCCTTGCTCAATGTGATTTGGAGCGACAAGTGGGAGATCAGCCCAGTCGGGGTCGGTTGGATCAACCTGACCATTCGGGATTCTGCATATCCACTTGAATGGGACGAGTTGACCCGGCGTGGCCGTCCGCGCTCCAAAAGTCAAATCGTCAAGCCAACTGGCTGATTTTTGAAGAAGAAGTTCGACTTGGCGCTCCTTCTTCGCGATCAGCTTGTCGATGCGGGCGGCTTCGCGGTCGAGGAAGGCGGCAATGGCCTTCTGGGTGGCGAGGTCGGGAAAGGGAACCTTGATCGCCGCAAGAGCCGAAGGGTTGATCGCTGGATAGCTCACGCCCGTTGATCGGGCCTCTACGTCTGAGACAAAGGCATTTGCTTGGCAAAGCCGATAGAGATAACCCGCATCAACATCGGCGTTCGGTCGAAGCACGGCGAAGCCGGTGGAGACGATTGCACCGTTATGGGTTTCGTCGATCCTGGCGACGGCCTTGAGGTATGTTCGGACGGTGGAAACGATCACATCGCCCGAGCGGACTGGCTTTCTCGCCCTGCTCGGCGCAGTTTCAAAGCGCATTGTCTCCTTGTGGCGCACACCGTCTTCGAGCGTAACGCCTCCAATGTCGATATAGTCGAACTCGAAATCCGGGTTTGTATCCTCGGACAACACTTCGGGATTGAACCGCGCCAGGTATTTGAGCGGCCTCAGTTCCGTTGTCTCTTTCGCTGACCAGAAGCTCATCCCGCCACCTCCTTCAAGAGGTTGGCGATGTCCGTCTCCAGCGTCTTTAACTCGGCGTCGATCTCCGCCAGCGGGCGCGGCGCGACATAGCGATAGAAGTAGCGGTTGAAATTGATCTCATAGCCGACGCGGCCCACGCCCTTGTCGGCGTTATCCCGATAGGTCTCGTCAACCCATGCGTCCGGCATGAACGGCGTCACCTCGCGGGCGACATAGTACTTCCAATCCGTCTTGAGCGGCACAAGCTCATGGTCGCGCAGTTCCGGGTCCGGCTCCGGCTTACCGTCGCCATCGAGGCAGATGGCGGCAGTTTCGTCCCGCTCCGACAGCGCGGAAAGGATGGCTTTTCTGACCGGTGCGCCGATCTTCACGCCCGCGCCCTTGAGCGCCTTGGTCAAGGCCGCCTCGAATGCAGGGCGTTCCTTGAACAGGGTGGTCGGCAGACGATTGGCGATGACGTTCAACACGTCATCCTGGTCGGCAGGGTCCAGCTTCAGGAACGCCTTGGCGAGCTTCAGCCGCTCGATGCGTTCGGGGCTGGACTGGAAATTCAGCCGGAGCGGCCGCTCGACCCTGATCTCGCGATAGCCAAAATCAGTGGCGTCGAAAATCTTCGACACCGCGCTCCACGGCCCACCCCCGTTCGCCATCTCGTGGAAGATATGCGTGATGGTCTCGCGCCCGTCGTCGCGGATTTCTCGGCGCTTCGAGCCAAGGCTCTTGCGCATGGGTGTCCAGAACCGTTCGCCCGACGCGTCGATGAGTTGGACCTTGTCGCGCCGCTCCCGCTCCTTGCGGTTGGTCAGCAGCCAGACATAGGTTTGGATGCCGGTGTTGTAGAAAAGATCGGTCGGTAGCGCGACGATAGCCTCGATCCAGTCGTTTTCCAACATCCAGCGGCGGATTTCGCTTTCGCCCGATCCGGCCCCGCCGGTGAAGAGCGGCGAGCCGTTCATGACGATGCCGATGCGCGAACCGACCTCATCGGTCCGCATCTTGGAAATCATATGCTGGAGAAAGAGAAGCTGGCCGTCCGAGATGCGCGGCAGGCCTGCGCCGTAGCGGCCGTCCTTGCCCAGAGTCGCCTCCTCCTCCCGGATCGGCTCCTGATACTTTTTCCAATCCACGCCATAGGGAGGATTGGACAGCATGTAGTGAAAGCGCCGGTCCTTGTGGGCATCCTGCGTCAGCGTGTTGCCGAAGGCGATGTTTTCCGGGTCGTGGCCCGTCACCAGCATGTCGGACTTGCAGATGCCGAAGGACTCGCCGTTCAGCTCCTGGCCGAAAAGCTCGACGCGGATATCGGGGTTGAACTCCTTCAGGGCTTCCTCTGCGAGCGCGAGCATCCCGCCTGTGCCGCACGCCGGGTCGTAAATCTGCCGGATGATTCCTTGGCCCCGGAGTTTTTCATCGTCGTTGACGATGATGAGGTCCACGATCAGCCGGATCACCTCGCGCGGCGTGAAGTGCTCGCCAGCGGTTTCGTTGGAGATTTCCGAGAAGCGGCGGATCAGGTCTTCAAACAGATAGCCCATCGCCAGCGTGGAGACGGCTTCCGGCCGCAGGTCGAGCGCGGCGAACTTCTCGAACACCTTCCATAGGATGGTGGCGTCGGCGAGCCGCTTCAGTTGGTCCGTAAAGAGGAACTTGTCGAGAAATACATCCCGAACCGAGTCCGAGAAGGCCGTGATGTAGGCAATTAGGTTCTTGTGAACGTCGCTCGGGTTCTGCGCCCTGATTTTGGCAAATGTCAGCGGGCTGGTGTTGTAAACGCGGATGCCACCACCGATGGCGCCATACAGCATCATATCGCGGGTTTGTTCGTCGATGCCGGGCGGCAATCCGGCATGAGCCTTCAGGACGGCATCTTTGGTGGGTTCGAGGATGCAATCGAGGCGGCGCAGAACAACAAAGGGCAAGATAACCTTGCCGTACTCCGACTGCTTGAAGTCACCACGAAGGGTTTCGGCAATCTGCCAAACAAAATTCGATAGAACTTTCGCCTTCGATGCTACGGCCTGATCCACGCAAATCACCCACCCTTTGGCCGATTCGCGCGGAAGTGAGCATCGGGACGACGATCGCCTCGGCCCGACCGGACTTAACGCATTCTACAATAGCGCGCCAATGCTTAACAAGCCGGAAATGTCAAGTGGCGCGGCGGGGTCGAGCACACCTTTCCGGTGGGCGGGCGCTTCAGGCAGGATGGTGATTGAACTGTGCCAGAAGTGTGTTCTGGCAGAAGGCGGCGTCTGGACCGTGAAAGGGAAGCAGGCATTCGACGATGACTAGACCCCAAACCGCTCCCGCATTTCCCCGGCCTTCGCCCATTCTTCGCCGGGTATCCGGTCGATCAGTTCGTTCATCACCCTGACGAAGGTGGCCTTGGTCCAATAGCGGTCTGATGGGACCGGCCGTCGTCCGCACAAGGTCGATGTCTTCCGAATAGCGCAGCGGCGCGGGGAAATGCAGCTTGTTGAGCGCCGTGCCGCCACGGAAGCGCAGTTCACCGCGCAGGAACGGATCGGAGAAGATGGCGACGAGCGCGCGGCTGATGATGAGGTCTTGCTCGACCTGCCGCTGGCTTGCCCACGGCGCGACGCGGCTCCAGGCGGTAATGTAGTCCTGCGGGATCATTCGTCGATCTCCGGCGGCCGGCGAACGATCACGCGCCAGCGGTCATCGCGTTCGGATGGCGGCGGCGACAAATCAGGATCGCCCGCCTGTTTAGGATCGAATTCGACCCACGGCAGTTTGCCGCGCGCCGACAGCGCGGCAAACATTGCTTCAGCTATCTGCGGGTGCCCCAGCCTTCTAAGAAGATGTCCAAGGCGCTGCACGACCGCTTTCTCGAAAGCGCCCGACAGGGAGGCGAGCTTTTCCGGTTGCAGCCGTTCGGCCAGTTCGGAAAGCACCGTCGCAATGTTGTCCAGGCCCGCGCCGGATTGCGGGTAGCGCACCAGATCGAGCACCGTTAGCTCCGGCGAGGACAGCTTCATATAGCCCGATTGCGTCTTGCGATCCTCGATCCCCGCCGACACCGTCGCCATGTCCTTGCGATAGGAAAAGGCGATCCGCGTCCGTCCGGCCTCGATGTCGGGCAGGAGCTTGTTCGTGATGACCTGAAACTCCATGACGGCCTGATGGGAAGCTCCGTGGGCCGCCGCTGCCGCCAGCAGCCCCACATAGTAGGGTCGCTTTTCATGGCGCATCAGGGCGTCGATATACCACTCCGGTGGCGGCGCTCCCGTCGTGGCGTGCTGAGGCGGCACGACCACGTAGAAGCCTCGCCGGGGTCGTATGAGCTGGCCGCGGCGTTGCAACCGCTCGGCGGCGTCGAGGAATGCGCCCTGGCTGATGCCGATTGCCTTCTGCGCTTCGTCTGCGGAAAAGACCCCTTGGCCCGCAGCAAGCAGGCTGGAAGCGTAGGAGGACAGGGCGGATCGTTCGACTCGGATCATATCTTATTATCCGCTCTTAGTGCGGAATTTTCAATATGATTCCATCGTCTAATCATCCTCAAAAATCCGCTTTTAAGGCGGACTTTTCCATATGATGCGGTGGCTGCTCAGACTCTTTTGGTCTGCATTCTCGCGACGCTTGTTTATGATGCGCGCGCGTTTATGGCGGGAAGGATCGCCATATAGAATCCGAGAATCCTGAGCCCTTGGCTTGGTGGTATCGCAGTTGGTATGAGTTTGGAGCACGAGCGGAAAGCCCAACAACTACAATGCGAACTCAAGCCTATTGACCATCGAGTGGGAGTGATTTTTGCCCCTCCGGCAGTATCCGTTTGTACGCTACAGCACACCATAAGACATTGAAAAATAACAATGATCATATCATTGTCTATCGCCCCCCGTTGGTCAGCAGCCCCCTGATCTCGAAGTCGAAACCGGCGAGCCAGGTGACGCCGACGGCAGTCCAGCTCGGATAAGGGGCTTGCGGGAAGGCTTCACCCTTCACCGCCATGATGGTGTCGAACTGTGTCTCGGGGTCCGTGTGGAAGGTCGTGACGTCGATGACATCGTCGAAGGTGCAGCCGCCTGCCGCGAGCACCGCCTTGAGATTCGTGAACGCCTGCTGGACCTGAGCGGCGAAATCCGGCTCGGGTGAGCCATCTGAGCGGCTGCCGACCTGGCCGGACACGAACAGCAGATCGCCGGAGCGGATCGCGGCCGAATAGCCGTGCGCCTCGTAAAGAGCGTGGCGGTCCGGGGGGAAGATGGCGTCGCGTTGGCTCATGTCATGCTCCTTTCAAATGTTTTCGCGCCGCGCGAAGGGGATCGCGCCCTTGCAAGTCACGGCTTCACAAGGAGCGGCGGGATTTGATATACGCTGCGTATGTAGAGGTAATTCAGATACGGCGCGTATGTCAACTCGCATGCATCCCGTATCCAGAGATCAGGTGAGCCATGGCCGCGAGGCGCCGTATCGAAACGATGGAGGAAAACCGCGCCAAGCTGATCGCCGCGGCACGCAGGGCTTTTGCCGAAAAGGGCTTTGCGGCAGCGTCGATGGACGAACTGACGGCGGATGCCGGCCTCACGCGCGGGGCGCTCTATCATAATTTTGGCGACAAGAAGGGGCTGCTCGCCGCCGTGGTGGCCCAGGTCGACGGTGAGATGGCCAAGCGTGCTCAGGAGGCGGGCGCGGCATCGGGAGGCGGCTGGGAGGGGCTGCTTGCAGAAGGGGCCGCCTATATCGAGATGGCGCTCGAATCCGAAGTGCAGCGGACCGTGCTCCTGGACGGGCCGGCCTTCCTTGGCGATCCGTCGCAATGGCCAAGCCAGAACGCCTGTCTGGAAGCGACGAAGCAGGCGGTCGCCAAGCTGATCGGCGAGGGCGTCCTGAAGCCCGTCGACGTCGAGGCCGCCGCTCGCCTTCTCAGCGGCGCGGCGCTGAACGCGGCCCTGTGGGTGGCGGCAAGCGAAGAGCCGCGGTCAGCCTTGCCCAAAGCCGTAGAGGCGTTCCAACTCATGGCGGCAGGCTTGCTGGCCGATCGCGGATAGTTGCCTGTCCAACGGGTCAGTCCATTCCGAGCGGAAATGACGGTCCGCAGCGTCAATGGCCCGGCCAAGCGGTGAAACGTGCTGCGGCGCTGACCGCGGCGATCGCGGCCCAGACAAGCCGGCTTCGGCGTTATCCGCCTCTTCCTGATGCTCGTAGAGCGCTATGAACAGCGTCGACCCTCTCCCAAGCGGCTGGCCAGCGATCCATCTCGCCATGGGTCGGTTCGCTTTCAGTTCGGAATGGCACGATACCGAACGTTAAAACGGGTTTTTCAGGAGGATCGACAACACACCGTCCGACATCAACAGGCGAGCGCCCGCGCAAGGGCGGCCCCGAATGCGACCCGGAAGCTGTCGGCATTCGCGCCAGCAAACATGTCGAACCCGTGGATCGCGCCTGGATAGACATGTGCCTCGATCGGCACGCCGACGCGCGACAGGCGCTGGGCATAGGCAAGGCTCTCCTCGAGAAAGAGATCGAGCGAACCCACGGCGACGAAGGTGGGCGGCAGACCGGAAAGGTCATCAGCCTCCGCCGGCGAGAAATAGGGCAGGCTCTCCGACGATGGGACAGCCTCCCCGCGCAGCGCGGACCATCCGAACCGGTTGGACTCGCGCGTCCAGCCGAAGGCGCCCGTCACCGGATTGTCGATCGGCGCCTCGGGTGTGCCGGTGCGTTCATCGAGCATGGGATAGAGCAGGAACTGGGCCTTGAGCGCGGGCCCACCGCGATCGCGCGCGAGCAGCGCCGTGGCCGCCGCCAGACCGCCACCCGCGCTCTGGCCGAAGATCACGATGCGCGTCGGGTCGATCCCCAGGGCGTCGGCCTCGGCCTCCATCCACCGTAGTGCAGCGTAGCAATCCTCCACCGGCCCGGGAAACACGGTCTCCGGCGCAAGACGATACTGCACGGCGACGACGACGGCCCCCTGCTCACGCGCCAGCTTCGCGTTGTCGGCCGCCATCATGTCCGGCGTCCCGGCGATGAAGCCGCCGCCGTGGAGGTACAGGATGGCCGGAGGGGCGTGCCCGTCCACCGGCGGCCGGTGAACGAGGACCCGCACCTCGGGTGCGCCCTCGGGGCCCGGTATATGCCGCTCCTCGAATGGCGTATCCGCCGGTGGATAGAGCCCGACCACGGCCTTGCGAAGCGCTGGCAGGCTTTCCCGGGTGGGGGCTAGCGGCGGAAACTGCGCGACGATGTCGCGCATCTCGGGATCGACCAGATGCAGCGTGTCCATGGTCAGGCGAGTTCCTCCGCTGGATAATCGGTGGAGAATGCGATGGCGCGCTGAGCGTCGAGCGCCTCGATGCGCGCGGTCAGCGCCTCGCGAATGGCATCGTAGGATGTGCCTCCCAGCGCCAGCCGCAGCGGCGGATGCGTCTTATCGGCGACGGCGATCATCGCGTCGGTCATGCGATCGGGGTCGCCGGTGATGATCCAGTCTCCGCCCAGCGCCGCGTCGCGCGTGATATGCGCCGGCGTTCCGTCATAGGCCGCGATCGGCTCCGGCTGCACAACGCCGTGGACGAAGTTGGTCCGTGCCGGACCGGGCTCGACCAAGGTGAAGTCGATGCCGAAGGGCGCCACTTCCTTGGCGACCGCCTCGACGAAGCCCTCGATGCCCCATTTCGTCGCGTGATAGAGGCTGAACCCCGGATAGGCGATCTGGCCGCCTTCGCTCGACACCTGAAGCACGCGACCGCCACCCTGCGCGCGCAGATGCGGCAGGGCCGAGCGGATCAGCGCGATGGAGCCGAGCAGGTTCGTGTCGACGATATCGCGCAGGAGTTCGTCGGTGGTCTCCTCGGCGGCGCCCAGCACGGCGTAGCCTGCATTGCTGACGAGGATGTCGATGCGGCCGAGGTCGCCGAAGGCCCGGTCGACCGTCGCGCGGACCTGATCCAGATCGCGCACGTCGAGCACCGCGGTCCACAGGCGATCTCCGTATTGCGCGCGAAGATCGTCCAGCGCCTCGGATCTGCGGCTGGTCGCCGCGACGCGGTCTCCGCGGGCGAGCAGCTTTTCCGTGAGCCCCCGGCCGAAGCCGGAGGATGCCCCGGTGATGAACCATGTCTTGGTCATATGTCATTCCTCAGGTGAGTGGCCGAAGACAGGCGCTTCGGCCAAGAGCTGTTACGATTGCTCGACCGGACCCAGCATGTAGCCGCCGTCCGCCAGCCATTCCGCGCCGGTGGTGTACGCGGCGTCGTCGGACGCCATGAACAGCACGTACTTGGCCACTTCCGCGGTTTCGGCGTTTCGGGGGATGGCGAGTTTGTCGGTCGGAGCCCACTGCTCTCCGGTCTCGGGATTGTATGCGAGCGGCGTTTCGATGATCCCGGGATGGAACGCATTCACGCGAATCTTGTCCCGCGCTAGTTCCCAGGCCGCCGTTCGCACCAGCCCTCTCAGGCCCCATTTACTGGCACCGTACGCGACAAGACCTGGCGCCTTTCCGAGGGCGGCGACGGACGACACGATGGTGATAGAGCCACCGCCAGCCTTGCGCATCGAGGGTGCAACCGCGCGGATTCCGAGGAAACTTCCCGTCAGGTTGGTCTCGATCGACTTCTGCCACTCCGAAGTCTCGACCTTCTCGACACCTCCGTTCGCCGCATAGGCCGCGTTGAGAACAAGCGCCGATATCGGACCGAGGCGATCCTCGATGCGGGCGACGGCGTCCGCCCAACTCGCCTCGTTCGTCACGTCGAGCGAAACGAACAGGGACTTGTTGCCGATCTCGGCCGCCAGTCGGGAGGCCTTCTCCTCGTGGTGGTCTCGCGCCGCCAGCGCGACTCTCGCGCCTTCATCGGCAAATGCGCGAGCCATGGCTTCACCCAGCGCGCCAGCGGCGCCGGTGATCAGTACGACTTTGTTTTCGAATCGAGACGTCATCGCAACGATCCTTTCTTTGTTTCAGGCAATGGCGAATTGGCGACGAATATCGGCGAGGAAGGTCGCTTCATCTTCCGCTTTGCGCTTGGCGACCTTGGCGACGGAATCTTCACCCGCCGGATAGCGGAGCTGGTCCGTGCCGTCGGTTGCCGCTTTGAAGATGACCTCGGCGATGACGATGGGCTCGGAACCTGCCGCCTTGATCGGCTTGTAGCCTTCCGCGAACTTCTCGATGACCGGTTGGTACTCGGGCATCGCGTCGTCCGCAGCGAAGTCGACCTTGAAGTCCGTCAACGTGTCGCCCGGCTCGATGATCTTCACGGTGACGCCGATTTCGCGCATCTCGAAGCTCAGGGCTTCCGAGAAGCCTTCGATCGCGAACTTGGTGCTGTGGTACATGGTCCCGAGGGGGAAGGTGAGGATTCCGCCGATCGACGACACGTTGAGGATCATGCCCGCGCGATTGTCCCGGAAATGGCTCAGTAGGGCCTTGGTCGTCTCCATGACGCCGATGACGTTGGTGTCGTATTGCTTGCGAATGGCGTCCGCAGACACAGCTTCAAGCGGCCCCCAGACGGCGTAGCCGGCATTGTTCAACAATGCGTCGACGCGCCCGAAGCGGCTGAGGGCAGCTTCCACTGCTGACCGGATGGACGCCCCGTCCGTCACGTCGAGCCGGGTTACGAGGACGTTATCGAACGCGCGCAGTTCAACTTCCTTTTCAGGGGTGCGCATCGTGGCAACAACGTTCCATCCGCGCTCCGCGAAAAGCCTGGCGGTTGATTTTCCGATGCCGCTGGAGGCACCCGTAATAAGAATTGTCTGGGGCATGATGTTCTCTTTTCAGATTGGGTCATGGGCGGAACTTACTGATCATACTGATCGGGGTTCCGTGGAAACTTCGAGCACCACGTCCGTCCCTCGGGGATGCCATTGCGGCGTGGAGGAACAGTTGGGTTTTCTTCGGCGACAGGGTTGGAGACGGCGCAGGTGCCGACGGCATACCGCCGTTCACTTCATGGCGAAGGCATCGATTGCCAACGTGATGGGGGGTAAAGATCCGTCAGCAGAGCCGTGTTTTGTCATGCGGCATTCCTTCCTTGTTCCCGACTAAGGTAAGGAATCGATTTGCTGGCATTAGAGGCTGGAATCAGCATGCGGTGCTGTGTATTTTTCAGCAATGAACCGACCGACCTTCAGTGATCTGACAGCCTTACTCGCCGTCGCCTCGCACCGCAGTTTCCGTCAGGCGGCGGACGAACTGGGGGTAGCGGCCTCGACTCTCAGCCATGCCGTTCGCGGGCTGGAGGAGGAATTGGGTGTCCGTCTGCTCCATCGCACCACACGCAGCGTGTCTCCGACCGAGGCAGGGGCTGAACTCGTTTCGCGCCTGGGGCCGGCGCTCGAGGGGGTGGACGCCGCCTTACAGGCGGTTGCCGCGTTTCGTGGAAGCGTGGCCGGAACGGTGCGGATCAACGCCCATCGGTCGGCGGCGCGGCTGCTCGTCGCCGAGGTGGTCCCGCAGGTGATCGCTCGCCACCCACAGATCGTGGTCGACATCGTCACCGAGGGGCGGCTCGTCGATATCGTCGAGGGCGGCTTCGACGCCGGTGTGCGGCTGGCCGAGGCGGTGCCGCGCGATATGATTGCGGTTCCCCTGGGCGGGTCGCGGCGCTTCGTCTGCGTGGCGGCCCCGGCCTATCTCGATAGCGCGGGCGCACCGCGGGTGCCGGAGGATCTGAAGGATCATCGCTGCATTCGCCACCGGATGCCCGGCGGCAAGATCTATCGCTGGGAGTTCGAACGGCACGGCAGTGAAGCCGCGGTGGATGTGAACGGCAGCATCGTCCTCGACGATCACGATCTGATGCTCGAGGCCGCGCTCGCCGGCCTCGGCATCGCCTATGTCGTGGATCTGGTCGCCGAGCCGCATATCGCGGCGGGTCGGTTACGGACCGTGCTGGACGAGTGGTGCGTGCCGATCGACGGGCTGAAGCTCTATTACCCCGGCCATCGGCGTGTGCCGCCGGCGCTGCGCGCCTTTCTCGATGTGGTGCGGGAGATGCCGAGAGTCGATCGGTAAATCGCCAAGGCTTCGTACGCTACAGCAGCTTTTCGGCCATGGCCTGATGGACGGTCCTGACCTTGGGCTGGAAGCCGAGGCTGCGGGCAAGCGAGCCGTCCACGTGGAGATACCATGGGTTGGAAAGCGGCTCGGATGACGATTCCATCGTCTCGCCGACCAACTGTAGCAGCTCATAGACTGAGGTCGGGGCCTCGTCGGAGATGTTGACGACGCGGCCGTCCATCGCGCCGGAAAGCGCTAGGTTCACGGCGGTGGCGACGTCCAGATGATGGATCGTGCTCATGCGCTGGGCGGGATGCCATTTTCCCGCGACCACATGCTTGGGAAGCTCTTCCAGATGCCCGTCGCCGTCGCCGTAGACGAAAGGAAACCGCAAGACCGACCAGTTGAGACCGCTCTCGCGCAGTTCCTTCTCGACCGCGACCTTGCTGGCCGGATAGGCATGCTCCGGGTTGACCGCGTCATCCTCGCGGCCCGGGTGCGGATTGTCCTTGTCATAGACGTTGCTGGTGCTCGCGAGGATGAAGCGCGCGTCCGGCGCATTCGCCTTGACCGCGGCGATGAGACTGCGCGTGCCCTCGAGATTGCTTTTCCAGATCAGATCCTCGTCCCGCGTGCGAAACACCGCCGCGAGATGGATGACCGCCGACACGCCTTCCAGCGCGGGCGCGAGCGATGCGGGATCGAAGAGGTCGCCTTCGACCGCCGTCGCGGGGGCAGGAACCGTCTTTCCGTCGCGCACCAGCGCGCGGCAGTCCGCGCCCGCGAGGCGCGGCAGGAGGCGTGAACCGACAAGGCCGGTGGCGCCAGTGAGCAGAATCGTCATTCTTTCGTTTCCTTCTCTGAATGTTTGTTGAGCCGCTCGGTCGCGACGCGCAGCACCCGGACTGCGGTTGCGATGTCGGCATTGTCGATGCCAGCGAACGCCGCGTCGTGGATCAGGGTCGCCAGGTCGGGCAGCTCCTGCCAAAGGCTCGCGCCTGCCGGCGTCATGCGAAGCAGCTTCTGACGCTGATCGACGCGGTCCGGAATTTGCTCCACCAGACCCTTCCGGACGAGCGCGCCGATGATGGCGCTCAACGTCGCGCGTTCGACCTCGAGCGTCCGCAGCAGATCGCGCTGCATCGTCGGTCCGTCATGGGCGAGCTGGTAAAGCACGTACCATTGGGTCGCGCCGAGGCCGTATGGCCGAAGCGTGGTCTCCATCATCGCGCGACCGGCGAAATAGCACCGCTTCGCCCACGCTCCGACCGCACCGTGATTGGATGTCTTCATTTTGCTAGGCACCTGACAATCATGTTAGGTTGCAGACAAAATGTCAAGGCATGCAGGCCGAGGCCGGTAGCTAAGTTCAGCTTGCCGCAATGGGGGGTATCAGAGTGACGCCGCATCGGGATGTAGCCTTCATCGCCTCTGCATGCCGTCAGACGTTCGCGAGCAACGGATATAGTGTGCTTGTCCTATCTGGAGTCGGCGAAAACCGTCCGCCCCGACACGGTGGGGGAAGCCCGTTCCGACAACCAAGCGTCTTTTACAGATGGCGGTTCAGCGTCCTGAGATAGGCGCAGAACATGTCGGCCATGGCGTCGGCGTAGCTTTCGATCTCCCCCGTTGTTCGAGGCTTCTCCGAGAAGCGTTTCCCCGCCGAACTCATGGCGGTGAAGATCAGACTGCCCGCCAGCCTGCGCGTTTCTTTCGGCGCATCGGGCAACGTCTCGTGCATGAAGTCCGAAATCGCCCGGTCGCCGTCTGCCCGCGCTTCCTTGGTCTCGGGGGCGTCGCGGTAAAGCGGCGCGGCGTCATCGAGCGCGACACGGATGGCGGCTTCGTCGCATTCGGAGCGAATGAAAGCGTGGACGAAGCGCCGCAGCCGCTCCAGCGGATGCCTGGTCGCATCGCCAAGGATCGATCCCATCTGGTCAGTCGTTTGACGCCACTCGTCGCTTTGCAGCCGGAACAGGATGGCCGCCTTGTTCGGGAAATATTGGTAGAGCGAGCCCACGCTGACGCCGGCCCTCTCGGCCACCCGCGCGGTGGTGAAGCGCTGGGCGCCCTCCGTCGCCAAAACCTGAACAGCGGCTTCCAGAATCGTCGCAACCAGTTCCGTGGAGCGGGACTGCTTTGGCTGCTTTCGCGAGGAAATCCGCGGTGTTGCGCGATCGGTCATCTGGGCTTCCGGGAATGCGATTAGAAAATGCGACGAACTCATCGTATTTTCATTTGGACCACTGAACAACGTTTTTCGCCGATCGGACCCCCGTTGATGACCACCCTGACGACCGCACCGCTCGCGCCTCTCCTGGAGCGCTTGTTCGCACAGGCCGGCGCGGCGACCAGCCCCGCGCTGGCCGAGATATCCGCTGACGAGCGCGCGCGGCTTGTGCGCAGCAAGACCGAGTATCTCGACTTCTACGAGCGCGTGAAGGACCTCTGGCTGCCGGTGTCGCGGGAGACGGGCAGGCTGCTCTACATGCTGGCCCGCGCTTGCCGTGCGCGGACGGTCGTCGAGTTCGGAACGTCGTTTGGCATTTCGACCCTGCATCTGGCCGCAGCCCTCAGGGACAACGGTGGCGGTCGCCTGATCACCACCGAATTCGAGCCCGGCAAGGTGGCGCGGGCGCGCGAACACCTGATCGAGGCCGATCTCGGCGACCTGGTGGAGATCAGAGAGGGCGACGCGCTCAAGACACTCAGCGCCGGCCTTCCCGAAACGATCGACCTGCTGCTGCTTGACGGCGCCAAGGCGCTCTACGGCGATGTCCTGACCCTTGTCGAAAGCCGGCTCAGGCCGGGCTCGATCATCATCGCCGACAACGCCGATTTCAGCCCGGACTATGTGGAGCGCGTGCGCTCACCGACAGGGCCGTACCTCTCGCTCCCCTTCGCCGAAGACGTCGAGTTGTCCGTCCGGCTCGGCTGACGCCGATCGGTCCGGGCGGTCAACGGACTACTAAACAAATTTGCGCGGATCGCCATCCGGTCTCGCGGATGAATAAGGAGACAAAGCCCATGCCCGGAATCCTTGCCGAAGCGAGCCGGATAACGCTTGCGAGCGCGCTCATCTTCCATCTCGGCCTAAGCGGATGCAACGCCGCCGACAGGCCCGACCAGGCGGAGCGCTCTTCAACGTCATCGCCCGTGGCCGGGACAGCCGCCCTTCCGATCAGCGACCCGTCCGCGAACTCCGGGACCGTCGTGCTGGAGAGAGCGAACGCCTTCATGGCAGCCCTCAGCGCCGAACAGCGCGCTAGCCTTCTCCAGCCCTATACGTTCGCCAACGCCGCCCGGTGGCACACCTATCCGCAGTGGGGGCTTCGTGGGAACCAGGCGCGGATCGGTCTGGCCCTGGGCACTCTGTCCGCCCCCCAGTGGGAGGCCTTCAATGCGCTGCTCGCGGCCGCCACGGGCAGCGGGCGGAACGAAGGCTTTGACGAGATCCAGCAGCACCTAGCTGCTGATGACTGGATCCGGCAGAATGGCGGTAGGTCCGGCTACGGCCGCGGCGCCTTCTATATCGCTTTCCTCGGGGAGCCTTCGAACACGGGCCTGTGGCAGCTCCAATTCGGCGGCCACCATCTCGCGGTGACCAACACCTATCGGGACGGGTTCCTGGTCGGAGCCACGCCGTCCTTCCGAGCCATCGAGCCGCAAACCGAAATTGAATTCGAGGGCGGGACCCTGCGGCCCCAGCTTGACGAGTGGGAAGCATTCGTGGCGCTGCTCGCCTCCCTCACGCCGGAGCAGGTCGCGTCGGCCAGGCTTCCCCGCCGCCAGAATGCGCTTCTGCTTGGCCCCGAAGCGTCGAACAAGGACTGGAACTTTCCGGACAGGGCCCAAGGCGTTCCGGTGTCATCGCTGAACGACCAGCAGCGCGCCCGCCTGATGCGGGCGATCAGCCTTTACGTGAACGACATCTCCGAGCCGGAAGCCGCAGCGATCCTCGCCCACTACGAAAGCCAGCTTGGCTCCACCTATCTTGCATTCTCCGGTTCGACCTCGCTGACCAATGAAGGGGATTACGTCCGCATCGACGGACCTTCCGTGTGGATCGAGCTGGTCATGGATCCGGCCTATTCCACCGACCGGCCTCACGTCCACGCGGTCTGGCGGGACAAACAGACGGATTACGGCGGCACCAGACGGTAGCGGCGGCGGCCACGGCCAGCTTCCCTCCTTCCCGGGACATGGCGGCGCCGGCCGACTGATCCGGCAGGATCAGTCGAAACCTCCACTCCTACGAACTTACCGGAGACCCCGACCATGCACGTATTCCTGACAGGCGCCACCGGCTGGGTCGGGTCGCGGAGCGCTGGCAGAAGCTCGACCGGGCCAGCGGCACAGATATGCGGCGGGAGACTATTCCGGCCACCGGGCGGCAAGGGCAGAGATGGGCAACATGGCGATGAACCTCGAACGCGATCCGCAACTGGAATCCATCCTCGCCGGACGCAGGCAGCAACTCGGCATCACGATGGATTTTGCGCCGGGGAGGAGACTCGGTCAGGCCCCGGCCGATGTGCCGGACGTGCACCCCAACATCGCCGCCGTCTAACGTCGGAACGTGGAGCGGTTCACCGAAGCCCTCAATGATCCCGATGGCGGGAGGCAGGCCGCCGAGGCGCTGCGCTCGCTTATCGGCGAGATCGTTCTGGCCCCCGGCCCGAAGCGCGGCGAGGTCCACGCCGAGCTACGCGGCGAACTCATGGGCATCCTTGCCTTCGCCACCGATCAGAAGCCCAAGCAGAACATTCGTTTTATGTCGCCAGTAGCATCTTCGTGCGTAATCGGAAACGCACACCAGACGCTGCATAGACAGTTCCTCATCTGCGATGGCGGCTTTCGGGACATCGAGACTAAATGCCGATGTCGGAATTCGTCGGAGAACGAATCCGCTCAAGCGGGATAGGCGGCGGCTTCTCCGTCTGCGGAATGAGGCGTGCCGTAGACGATGGCGCCACCTTATGGGGAGTTCATATGTCGGGCGGCTCAGGTAGTCGCCCCCGAATGAGCCGCTCTGGAAAGGCCTATACTTTCGCCGCGTTGAGATACGCACGTGACATCCGAGCAAGCTGCTCACGGAAGATCGGTAAGCGCTCGATCGTTTCATCCTCCTCGAAGATTTGACGTGTACCGCCCGTCACCACCGCGACCCAACTGAAGACCACGCCGTCGAGATTTTCAAACCGGCTGTCCTGTGCGCTGGCCAGCAGATCGCGTGCCGCACCATGCAGCCGCTTGATCGTCGTATCGGTGAGGTCCTTCATATCGAGCGCGGTTGAGGCGTGATACAGGGCACGGGACGCCTCCGGATCACCGATCTTGGCATCGATGTAGGCATTGACGAAAGCGTCACTGCAATCCGCCAGCGGCATCGACCGATGGGCTCGGCAAGCCAGCTCCACAGCGGCACTCGCCTTGTCGAGGTGTCGGCCGACCAGAGCATAGAGCAGGGCCTCTTTCCCCGGATAATATTGGTACAGCGTGCCGATAGAGACCCCGGCCTTCTCGGCGATGCGGTTTGTCGTCAGCGCACGCGCGCCGCCCTGCAGCAGAACCTGAATGGTCGCCTCGAATATGGCCTCCACCGTCGCCTGCGAGCGCGCCTGAGACGGCTGTTTGCGGGACTTCAGCCTGCCCGGCGGGAGCGCCGTCATATGCGAGTATCGAACCTGAGCATTCATTCATATAATCCAGAGAGACCAACAATCTCAACAGGAAAGCTTCATGACAGACCATGGAAGCCACATTGCCTTGATCACGGGAGCCAACAAGGGGATCGGATTTGAAACGGCGCGCCGGATCGGCCAGCAGGGACATGTGATCCTGCTGGGCGCGCGCGATCCCTCGCGCGGCGAACCGGCCGCCGTGAAGCTGAAGGAGGAAGGGATCGATGCCCGTTTCCTTCATCTCGACGTCACGGATCGCACGACGATCCGCGCCGCCGCGCAGGAAATCGAAAGCAGCTTCGGCAAGCTCGATGTTCTCGTGAACAACGCCGGCATGGGCTCGCCATCGGACGGCCCTGTCGGCAAAGCGGATCTTTTGGAAGTCCGCCGCATCTTCGAGACCAATTTTTTCGGCGCCCTGGAGGTCACTCAGGCGATGCTGCCCCTTCTGAAGAAGGCGCCCTCGGCCCGGATCGTCAACGTTTCAAGCGGCCTCGGCTCGCTCGCCCGACACAGTGATCCTGAATGGGAGTTCGGGGCGGTGCAGTTGACCGGCTACAACAGCACGAAAGCGGCCCTCAACATGGCGACCGTTCTTTTGGCGAAGGAGTTGAAGGACACCGGCATCAAGGTGAACTCGGTGGCGCCCGGCTTTACGGCGACCGATCTGAACGGCGGGGGACCGGGAGCGCAAACCGTGGAAGAAGGGGCCGAGGCGTCCGTGCTGGCGGCGCTGCTGCCGGACGATGGCATGACAGGCGGCTTCTTCGGCCGGGAGGAGCCTGAACCCTGGTGATCGGCCGGGAGACCATCGACCGCTGAGGCAGTTCGTCAATGCGCCAGCGCCTCGTCTCGAAGTTTCGGCCTTCTCCGCCTTCGTATTGCGCTGACGCGGAGCGGAAACCAGCGAGGCGTCGACGATCTGCCCGGACATCGGGATGTAGCCGGCCTCTCGCAGCATCCGGTCGAAGCGCTCGAACAGCGGTCCGATCGCGTCCGCTTTCGTCAGCCGCTCGCGAAACAGCCAGATCGTCTTGGCATCGGGCATCCGATCCGACAGCCCCAGCCCGAGAAAACGCATGGTCAAAAAATCCCGGCTGCCGCATTCCGATCTCCACCAAAATCGTCGGAAAACGGAAACATGCGACGGCCCTCAAAGAAAGAGGCTTTTCGAACCCTCCAGCTGGCCGCAAACTTCCTTTCAGCCGTGGCAATCGCTACCGCCGTCGCATTCTGGTTCTGATTGAGTCTGAGCCCTAGCGTTCGATAGACTCGTTCAATTCGCTTGTCGTCTGGCATTTCAGGAAGGCCCAGTCGATCAATGCCTCGAGGGATGGACCGAGCGCCAAACCCATCTTGCTCAACGCGTACTCCACTTTCGGTGGCACCTGCGGATAAACCGTGCGGATGACGATACCATCTTTCTCCAGCTCTTTCAGTTGCTGGATCAGCATCTTCTGATTCACCCCCTCCACCCGTTTTTCAAGTTCGGAAAAGCGCAAAGGCGACTTGGCGGCAAAGAGCTGGCAGATGATGACGATCTTCCATTTACCCTCCAGCACCCGCAGCGTCTCGCTCGTCGCGGTTGCCCAGATGAGCTGCTGCTTCGAGTCCTCGCACCGCCAATCCCGGTCCATTATACTTGCCTTTTGGTGGGTTACCCACCTCCGGGTGGGTTCTTGCTCGTTTCTCCGTTTACCCCTAATCCCGACGGTGAAGCAACAATTGGTTGAAGGGCTATCGAATGAAGAACGGCGCCATCGGAACCGATGATATTGACCGCGCGCTCGCACGCAAGCCGAGCGCATCGGGACACGATGTCCACGTTGCGAAACTGGAAGGTGCGGATGACGCGCAGCCTTTCGGCAACGAGATCCATGCCATTGCCAAAGAGGGCATGTTGTCCTTCGAAGAAACAGCACGGACACGCCGGTCTTTTCGCGGCTTTCAGAGGACGCCCGTCCCGGAGAGCATCATTCGCGAGGTACTCGAAGACGCCCAATGCGCCCCTTCCAACTGCAACACCCAACCGTGGAACGTCCACATTGTCTCGGGCGCAAAGCTCGAGGGCCTGTCTCGGGTGCTGCACGCCAAGAGCGACGCGGGTGACTTCACGCCCGACTTCCCCTTCGACATGGACGAGTTCTACGGACCCTATGAAGAGCGCAAGAACGCACAGGGCAAGGCCTACTACGAAGCCATGAACGTCATGCGGGATGACAGGGAGGGCAGGCAGCGGGCGGCTGCAATGAACTACTCGTTCTTCAACGCACCGCATGCCGCCCTGCTGTTCATGCCTTCGTTCGGCGACAACGTGCGCGTCGCCGGCGACGTCGGAATGTATGGCCAGACCTTCTTGTTGTCGCTGGCGGCGCGGGGGCTAGGCGGCGTCCCGCAAACGGCGCTCGGGTTTTTCGCGGGCGCGATCCGTGACTATCTCGGCATTCCAGAAGAGTTGAAAATGCTGTTCGGCATCTCGTTCGGCTACCCGGATGAAGAAGCGCCCGGGAATCGAATTCGCATGGATCGCGCGCCCATTTCGGAGAGCGTCACCTTCCATCGGTGATGGTTGGTGCACCTTCTCAGGCATGAGAAGCAACGTCTGCATGATCGGCCGGTCTCTTTGAAGCCGCAGTCAGCAGACGACTATGCATTGTCTTCCGACTATAGACCTATTTTGGAAAGTCTGAGAGGGCTATGGCGTAGACGTAGTTTTCCGTTTCTTCGTTCTCAGCCTGGCGTGTGGGCTCGCGCCCGTCGCCTATCTCGTCCTCGGCACAAGGAGGCCGCGCATCTGGAATCGCTGTTCGGCCAGAAGATTCGAGACTATGCCCGCCAGACCCCCGGCTTCTGGCCAAAGCCGTCGCTTTACCGCGATGTCGAGGAGGTCACGTTTTCACCTGCCGCGCTCAAACGGACGCTCCGCGACGGATTGCTCTTCATCGCGGCGCTTCCGGCGATCGAATTTTTGGAAAAGGTGCGGCACAGCGATTTCGTTCCGGTCCTCTTTCCGCTGCTCTGACGCCGTGTTTCACTGGTGAGGCGGAACGCGGCGCGGAAAGTGGATGCCATTCAGCCGAGCGTAGTTTTCGCCAGCGCGCCTGCCTGCGTCGGCTGTGTGCCGGCATCAGGCAAGTGTAATCGAGTGTCTCAGCCGGCGTGCAACAGGCCGAATTACACTCCGCTCCGGGAACATTCTGCCAGCATGGCGCTCAAGAGCTCAGAGCGCTGGCACATGTTCCACATTTGGCCGGCGGCGCCCCCGGGATGATGCGCGCTCGACCAGGACATAGACCACCGGAATGAGGAACAGCGTCAGCAAAAGTCCGAAGCTCAGTCCGCCGGTTATGACAAGACCGACGGCGCGGCGGCTTTCGGCGCCGGGACCGCTCGCAAGCGCGAGCGGCAGCGCGCCGAGCACCATGGTGATCGTCGTCATGATGACCGGCCTCAGCCGCGTGACGGCGCCCTCGAGCGCGGCGTCGTATAGTGAACGGCCTTCTTCCCGAAGCTGATTGGCGAACTCCACGATCAGGATGCCGTTCTTCGCCAAGAGCCCGACCAGCAGGACGAGGCCTACCTGACTGTAGATGTTGATCGACGCGCCGGCGAGGAAAAGCGTGCCCACCGCTCCCGCAAGCCCGAGAGGAACGGTCAGGAGGATGGTGAGCGGTGTCGTGAAGCTTTCGAACTGCGCCGCGAGGACGAGATAGACGATCACGAGCCCGAGCGCGAACACCATGACGATGCCGGAGGACGCCCGCAGATAGTCGTCCGCCTGTCCCTGCCATGCTATGGTCGCGCCGGCCGGCAGCTCCCTCGCGGCAGACTCCACCGCGGCGATGGCGGCGCCGAGATCCGCGTCCTCGCCAAGGTCGGCCTCCATCTCCACCGAATGCGCCCGGTCGAAACGGATGATCTCGGGGACGGCGGCGCCGGTCTCGACCGATACGAAGCTCGACAGGGGAATGAGATCGCCGCGCTCGTTGCGGATCTGCACCCGGTCCAGCGCCGCAAGCGAGGCGCGATCCCCGGCAGCGGCCTGGAGAATGACCGGATACTGGCGTCCGTCCCTGGCATATTCGCCGACACTGTGGGAGGCGAAAAGCACTTGCAGCGTCTGCGTGACGGCATGCGCATCCACGTCGAGATCCTGGGCGCGCGCCCGATCGATGGTGATCATCGCCGCCGGCTGGTTCACGGCATAGTCGATCTCCACCTCCTCGAACCTGCCCGTCTCCTCCAGGAGCTCGGCCAGCTCTTCCGCCCACTCCGCGGCCGTTTCCACGTCAGGCCCGCCGAGCATCCACTGCAAGCCGTCCTCGGCACCGCCCCCCAGGCCGCCGGTCACGCGCGTCATGAGCATGGCGTCGGTGACCGCGTCGAGCTGCGGGCCAAGCTCGGCGAGAACGTCCTCGACGGTGACGCTGCGCTCGTTCCACGGCACGAGGTTCACCTCGATCTGGGCGCGGCGGATGTCGCCGGTATGACCGACGATGGTCGACACGCTTTCGATGACCCCTTCCGGCGACCGGGTCCGCCGCAGGGGGTCGAGAATGGCCTCGACCTGCGCGGTGATGACATCCGTTCGTTCGAGACTGGTGCCCTGCGGCGCGGCGAGATAGATGCGGAACTGGCCGCGGTCTTCGTTCGGGATCAGCTGCTGCGGAAGCTGGCCGTAGACGACCCAGGCCATCCCCATGACGAATCCGGTCAGTGCGAGCAGGGCCACGGGCGCATGGAGAAGGCGCGACAGGATTGCGCGATAGGTCCGCTCCAGCGCGCCGAGCACCCGTTCGCTCGTCCGGGTGAGAAGATTGGCGCGCTCGTCGTCGCGCATGACCAGGGATGCAAGCACCGGCGACAGGGTCAGCGCAACGAAGCCGGACACCAGAACCGCGACGGTGAGAACGATCCCGAACTCCGCGAACAACTGGCCGATCTCGCCTTCCATGAAGCTGACCGGCAGGAACACGGCGGCGAGCACGGCCGTGATCGCGATGACCGCGAAGTTCACCTGGTTCGTGCCGCGCCGGACGGCCTCGATCGTGGTGACACCCTCGCGTTTGTGCCGCTGGATGTTCTCCAGCACGATGATCGCGTCGTCGACCACGATCCCGATGGCGAGAATGAGCGCGAACAGGGTCAGGATGTTGATCGAGAAGCCGAGGATGAGCATGCTGATGGCGGCGCCGAGCAGCGAAATGGGGATCGTCACCACCGGGACGAGCGACAGCCGCACCGAACCGAGGAAGAGGAAGATCACGACCATGACGAGCACGATGGCTTCCACGAAAACCCGCAGGACCTCCGCGATCGTGCTTTCGATGAAGACCGCCTCGTCGGAGGTGATTTCGAGAGTCATGCCGTCGGGCAGGTTCGGGACGATGCGGTTCACCTCGGCGCGGACCGCTTCGGAGATGAGAACCGTGTTCGCCTGAGCCTGCGCCTGTATGCCGATCCCGAGGCCCGAAACGCCGTTCGTGCGGAAATTGCTCTCGGTCGCCTCCGGCGCGACTTCCACGCGTGCCACGTCGCCGAGCAGGAACGGGCGCGCGCCCTGATCCCGCACGACGATCTCGCTGAATTCCTCGGGCGTGCCGAGACGGGTTCGGGCCAGAAGCTGGATCTGGCGGGCGCCCGTCTCGATGTCGCCCGTGGGCAGTTCGAGATTCCATGACCCCAGCGCGGAGATGACATCCTGTGCCGTAACCGAATGCTCGGCCATGGCGCTCGTATCCAGCCAGATGCGCATCGCGGGATCGCGTGCGCCGAAGATCGACGCGCGCGCCACGCCGGGCAGGCGCGAAAGCCTCTCCGTGAGGTTGCGCGAGGCCCAGTCCGTCAGCTCCATCGGGGTCATGGACGTCGACGACAGGCTTAAGCGAAGCACGGGCTCGGCCTGGCTGTTGTTCTTCTCGACAACCGGGGGATCGGCGTCATCGGGCAATTCCGCGACGATGGTGTCGATGGCCGAGCGGACGTCGTTCGCCGCGAAATCGATATCGATACCCGGATCGAAGGTCAGCACGGTCCGCGTGCTGCCTCGTTCCGTCTCGGACATCATCGAGCGCAGGCCGGTTATGCCCGCCAGCGCGCCCTCGACGACCGAGGATATCTGGGCGTCGATCACCTCGGGCGAAGCGCCGGTATAGGCGACGGTGACCGTGACCTCGGCGGAAATTATCTGGGGAAGCTCCCGTACCGGCAGGCGCGTGAGCGCGACGACGCCGATCAGGACGATGAGCAGGTTGAGGACCGTGATGAAAACAGGGCGCTTGAGCGAAAGCTCGGGGAGCGTCATGGCTGGTCCCCGAGTGTTTGGCGTCGCGCGGCCTCCAGCCTTTGCGCGGGCATGCCCGGTTCGACCCGGTGAAAGTTCGTGACGATCACATCCTCGCCCACAGCGATTCCCTGAAGGATTTCGACATGGCCGCCGACAGTGTCGCCCGCCTCGACGGTGACGCGCTCGATCGTGCCGTCACGCAGCACATGCAGAAGGGTCTCCATGCCCTCGACGGTCAAAGCATATTCCGGTACGGCCGGACTTTCCCGGTCGTCCAGAAGCACCTCGATCCGGACGAACATCCCGCCGGTGAGGACACCATCGGAATTGTCGATCTCGGCGCGGACGGCCAGCGAACGCGTGCTGTGATCCACCCGGCCGTCGATCGCCGTCAGTCTCCCCTCGAATGTACGGTCCGGCCAGGCCGACGAGGTCAGATGAACTTGCTGCCCGATCTCGATCTGCGTCATGAGGTTTTCGGGAACGTGGAAGTCGACCTGTATGGTGGATGTATCGTCGAGCGTCGCGATCACCGCGTTCGCCTCGATCCGCGCACCCACCGTGACCCCTGAAAGGCCGACCCGCCCCGCGAACGGCGCCGTCACGCTTCGATTGGCGAGGTTTGCGGCCGCGATATCGCGTTCCGACGCAGCGCGCAGCAGCGCCGCCTCAGCCTCATCGAGACTGACACGGGATGTGGCGTTGTTCGCATGCAATCGGGAAAGGCGGTCGAAGGCCGTCTGCGCTTCGGTCAGCGTCGCTTCCGCGGCGTTCAATGCCGCGATCTGGCTTCTCGCGTCGAGTTCCAGGAGGAGCGCACTCTCCTCGACATGCTCTCCGGGCTCGAAATGGATGCGGGTGACGAGCCCGGCGTCCTCCGGGCGCAGCTCGATCGCCCGGTGGGCCCGGGTTGATCCGACAGCCCGGACGCGCGTCGAGAAGCGCCGGACCTCGGCCTGAACGGTCTGCACGTCCGTAGCTTCCTCGTCGTCCGGATCATCACCTGCCTGGTCGGCCGGCTCCGCGAAGAAGGACGCAGCGAGATGCTGCCCCGCGAACGGCATACCCGTCACGAACACAACGGCAAGAAGCATCCTGAGCAGTCTCATTGCGTGCCTCACGTCGTCTTTTCTTCGCCCGTTGCGGTGTGCAGACTAAGGAAGGGTGATGGCGGGAAGATCGGGCACCCAGGCCCGCACAGTCCCGAGCGACCGGACAAGCGGCACCAGAAGCAGGAACCACATGCTGTCCAGCACCGTGCGTCTCCAGAGGAACGGGTTTATCGTTATCTCCCGTTCTTCATTCCATAGGCCGAACCGTGGCAAGAGACGGGGAACGGTTCGACAATGCTCCTCGAAGTCTGCACCGTGGACATGTCGCAGAACCTCTTCTTCCCGGCGGATGACCGGTGTGAAGATTGCATAGGCGACCAACACCACTATGAGAGTGAGGACGAGGCTGCCCGTTTGCATGCCGACTCCGGCAGCAGCCGCTAGGGAGATCAGGTAGAGCGGATTTCGCGTGACCGAGTATGGTCCCGCTCTGACCAGCCTCTCGACCTTGCGCCCACCGATGTAGAGCGTGCACCAGGATCGGCCGAGAATTGCGAGCACGATAAAAAGGACGCCGGTCGCCTCGATCCAGTCGCGCTGCCAGGAGCCTGGTTCGGCCGCCGCCTCCGTGACAAGAAGCAGCGGCAGCATGAGAGCCAATGCGATACGGATGGCGATCTTGCGTCGTGATTGGGTTAGTCCAAGGGTCTGCTGCCCCCGAAACCGTATCCAGCATAACAACTCCAGCAGCTATGTGCCGGGACACCACTGGAGCGGTCTCGGCAGCACCTTTCGTTGATCGCGGTTGGCGGCTCTTCAAGCGAACGGATCGGCGGGAACACCGACGCGTTGCCTCTTGGCCGGCGTGTTGCCGCGACGTACGACGCAAGCTGGGGGAGCAGTGTCGTGTCTGTGTGCCAGCAAAGTGCTTAAGTGTAATCGACTGTCGCAAAATCGCCTTGCGGGACGGTGGGTTACAACGAGACGACTTCGACAGACGCAGGCCTTGCGGTAATGTTTGCTCCATGAGCACCGCACCGAACATCCTGATCGTCGACGATCACCGCGAGATCCGCGATGCGCTCAAGCGCTATCTCGAGCGGAACGGCTTCCGGACCAGCGCCGTGGACAGCGCCAGGGCCATGGACAAGGCCATGTCCGAGAGCCGTTACGATCTGGTCGTTCTCGATGTCATGATGCCGGGCGAGGATGGCTTGTCCGCCTGCCGGCGCCTGCGCGTCGAGAGCGACGTCGCCGTCCTGATGCTGACGGCGCTCGGCGAGGACACGGACAGGATCATCGGCCTCGAGGTGGGTGCCGACGACTACCTGCCCAAGCCGTTCAATCCCCGGGAGGTGCTGGCGCGCATCAAGGCGATCCTGAGACGAACCGAGCGCGCGCCTGTTTCCCTCGGCGGACAGTATGGCGGCAAGAAGCTGCTGTTCGACCGCTGGACGCTCGACGTCGATCGGCGAATCCTGATCGACGCCGGTGGTGAGGAAGCGGTCCTCACGACGGGAGACTATCAGCTTCTGGTGGCGTTCCTCGAGCGGCCCAGGATCATATTGTCCCGCGACCGCCTGCTCGACCTGACGAGCGGGCGCGAGGCGGCTCCATTCGACCGGGCCATCGACAATCAGGTCAGCCGCCTCCGGCGCAAGATCGAGCGGGATGCAGCCAGTCCCGAACTCATCTCGACGGTCAGGGGCGGCGGATACTGCTTCATGTCCGACGTCACGGAGAGCGCGTGAAGATCCTGTCGGCAGCGCCGCGCACCATCCGCGGCCAGTTCATCGTGCTGTTGATGCTGGCATTGACGGTGGTGCAATGCGTCAGCATCGCGCTGTTCATCCACGAACGCCAGCGTTCGATCCTAGCGGCTTTGGCCAAGGACGGCGTGAGCCGGATCGCGTCCGTCGCCGGTGCAGTGGACGCTGCACCGGACGGGGCGATCGCCTCGATCCTGCGGTCTGCGGAATCGATCGATTTCCGGCTGAGCGTCGACGGCGCGCCCCTCACAGATGCCGACGGCGCGGATGCGCTCGACTACCTGTCCGGACACATCCAGTCGGCGCTTGCGAGCGTCCCCGACCGTTCCGTCGGTGTGGCCCTGATCGACAACGAGGTGGCATCGTCGCCCCGTCCGGGTCCGGACGGGGACGAGGACGGTGATCCGACACACCTCGCCATTTCCACGGAGCTGCGCAACGGATCCTGGCTGAATGCGCGCGTCGACACCGGCGGGCCGCCCCTGCAATGGGCCTGGCCGGCTTTCGTCTCGATCCTCCTGACGATGGCAGCGGTGATCGCCACGGTCTGGCTTCTCGTCGGCAGGGTTTCACGTCCGATGCGACGGCTTGCCGAAAATGCCGAACGTCTCGGCCGGGGGGCAGCGATCGAGCCGCTCGACAGCACCGGGCCGGACGAAATACGCCGGCTGACCACGACATTCGAAGAGATGGCGCAACGGCTGACGAAACTGCTTTCGGAACGTTCGAACATGCTGGCGGCGCTCGGCCACGACCTTCGCTCGCCGATAACCGCCATGCGGCTCCGGCTCGAGATGGTCGACGACGAAGAGACCCGCGAGCGCATGAACAACTGTCTCGATGAAATGCAGACGCTGGTCGAATCCGCCCTGGCGCTGGCGCGCGGGGCCGATACGGGCGAACCGGTCACGGTTGTGAACCTTGGCCGGATGCTGCGGACGCTCGCCGAGGAAATGCAGGAGGCAGGCGGCGATATCAGTATATCCCTGGAGGGCGACCTCAACGTCAAAGCCCGGCGGACCAGCCTGAAAAGAGCACTGCGCAACATCGCGGAGAATGCGATGCGCTACGGGGAAGAGGCGCGCATTACGCTTCAAAGCGCCAATGATGTCGCCCTCATCATCGTCGAGGACAATGGGCCCGGCATTCCAGGCCATGAGCGCGAGCGGGTCTTCGAACCTTTCGTGCGGCTGGAAGCGTCGCGCAGCCGGGACACCGGTGGTTCGGGACTCGGCCTCGCCATCGCAAAGGTCGCAGTCGAGGCCAATGGCGGCTCGGTGAGGGCCGAAGATGCCTGCACCGGCGGGGCACGTCTCGTGGTCAGCCTCCCGGCTGTACACAGTTGAGCATTCGTCCAGTCACTGTCCGCCAAGCTACGGTCAGCGACTTGAGGTCGCTCATCATACATTTCTTATAGTTGAGGTTCGATTCCTTCAGCAGCCTACCGGGTTCGCTTTGTAATCGAGCGTCCCGGACGGCGATTTTGCGACAGTCGAATACATTTGAGCGGCCCGTCAGCATACGGCTGCGACACTGCTTCTCCATCCTCGTGCGGCGATGAAAGCAATCCAGTCCAGGGGTGTCGCATGACGAAGAAGGAATCCGATTCCGTGGCCCATCAAGGGCCATATGGCATCGATCGTCGCCGCTTTATGATTGGCGGCCTCGCGCTTGGCGCGGGAGCGTCCGCCCTCGGGGCGGGCACCCTTGCCGCCAGGGCGCAAGACGCCGTCTCGACGGCGGACCGGCGCACGATCGTCGTCACCACGCCCACCGGGAAGATCGGCCATCGGGTCGTTCGGCACCTTCTCGACAGCGACGTCAACGTCCGGATCATCGCGCGTTCCCAGTCATCGCTTCCTCCCGAATTGCTGGTCCGGCGGCTCCCCCCGTACATTCTCGAGCGCGTCGAAGTCGTTCGGGGATCTCACAGCGAGGCCGACGTGGTGAACCGCGCTTTCGAAGGAGCCGATACGGTTCTTTGGATATGCCCGCCGGAGGACACCGCCGAGAATCCGATGGCGGCCTATGTGGATTTTTCCCGCCCCGCCAGCGAGGCGATCGTCAGTCAGGGCGTGCAGCGCGTCGTCAGCGTCACCGGGCTCGGTCGCGGCACGCCGATGGCGGAAAACGCCGGTTTCGTCACGGCGTCGCTGGCGATGGACGATATGATCGCGGACACCGGCGTTGCGTTCCGGGCGCTGGCCATGCCCGCCTTCATCGACAACATCGCCGAACAGGCGCAATCCATCAGGGACGACGGCGTCTTCTTCTCCGCGATCGACGGAGATCTGAGAGTTCCGGCCTGTGCGACCCGGGACATCGCCGTCAGCGCGATCCGCTCGCTGCTCGATACCAGCTGGACCGGCCGGGATCAGCTCGCGGTGCTCGGGCCGGAAGACATCTCGTTCAACGAGATGGCGCAGATCATGACCGAGGTGCTCGAAAGGCCGGTTCGCTTCGATCGGATCACTTTCGAGGAATACGAGGCCCGGTTCGAGAGCTTCGGTTCGTCCCCGGGAATGGCCAGGGGCCAGACGGACCTCGCGCGGGCCAAGAACGAGGGCCTCGACAACGCCGAGCCTCGAACGCCCGAGAACACCACGCCCACCAGCTTCCGCCTGTGGTGCGAGGACGAACTGCTCCCGCTCATCCGCACCTGAAGGACGTCGCTGCCGGACCGGGCAGCGGGTTCGGCTGAATGCTCGGTCGACACCGCGCCCGCTTTGAGCGCAGCCAGTTTTCGTCTCGATGCTGCTGACGACCGTAGCCATCAACCAAAGAGCAAACGAAGGACAGCGTATGGATTTCGACCCGGTCGGTGCAGCCATGGCATGGATCAGCGCCTATGGTCTCATCGGCCTCTTCGCCGTCGCCCTGGCCGAGCGTTTCGTGCCGGTGATGCCATCCTACGGACTGCTTCTGGCGGTCGGCATCGGGGCAGCGGAGGCGGTGTGGTCGCTGCCGGCGGCGTTCATCGCGACCACCCTGGGCAGCATGCTCGGCTGTACGGTCTGGTTCTGGGCGGTCCGCGGCCTGGGCGACGTGCGATCCATGCGGCTCCTCGGCACGGTCGGCCGCCTCTTCGGGATGTCCGCCGATCGCATCGAGCGCTGCATCGCCTCGTTCCAGAGGAACCAGACGGCCCTGAGCTTCTCGCTCCAACTCGTGCCCGTCGTCAGGTTGTTCGCGCCCGCTTTCGCCGCCCTTCTTCGCGCGACCTCGCGCAGCTTCCTGATCGCGTCGGCGGCGGGCGTCGCGGTCTGGAACGGCCTCTTTATCGGTGTCGGATACGCGGCTTCGCACGCGATCGAGACAGCGAACACGACCGTGCTCGCGCTGGCCGCTCTCGGCTGCCTGCTTGGTGCGGAGGCGTCCCTGTTCTGGATCGGGCGGCGGGTTTCGAGCCGGCAGACTGGAGGCCGTGTCATGCAGGATGTGAGGTCTCCTTGCGACGGCGGTCAATCGGCGGCGCTGCCGCCTCAATTCAAAAATGTTCGAGATCGTCTCCCATGAACCAACAGCGTATGGCCGAGACGTTCGGCTTCTTCAAGGCATGGCTTAGAAACCCGCTGCGCGTTGCCGCCGTCGCGCCTTCGGGGCGCGCGCTCGCGAACCTCATAACTTCCGAAATCTCGCATGAGATCGGGCCGGTCATCGAGCTGGGACCGGGAACCGGCGCGTTCACCCGCGCGCTGATCGCTCGTGGCGTCAGACAGGAAGACCTCACCTTGGTCGAGTTCGGATCGGAGTTCGCCGCCACGCTCCATTCTCAGTATCCCGAAGCGGACACGATCTGCATGGATGCCGCCCGCCTGCGGAAGCTTAACCTTTTCAACGGGAGGCCGGCCGGCGCCGTCGTCAGCGGACTGCCGCTGCTGTCGATACCACAGCGCAAGGTGCACGCGATCCTGAGCGGGGCGTTCCGGCAGATGAGACCGGACGGCGCCTTCTACCAGTTCACCTATGGCCCGCGTTGCCCGGTCCCGGTCAGGTTGCTGGATCATCTCGGGCTCGAGGCGGAGCGGATCGGCGGGACAGTCGCCAACATTCCTCCTGCGGCGGTCTACCGACTCCGCCAAAGGGCTCCGAATACGCGTTTCCGGTCGAAGCGTGAGCGCTTGCTCCTGACCTCGCAGTCAGCACCAATTTCCGCGACAGAGAACGGCTGACAAATGCCTGCCACTCCGCTGACAATCGAGTTGCGGCATCTGCGCTACTTTGTTGCGACGGCGGAGCATGGCACCTTTCGCAAGGCAGGGATCGTCCTTGATCTCGACCACTCGGCGGTGAGCCGCCGCATCCGGGACCTCGAAGACCATCTCGGCGCATCTTTGTTCAACAGGTATAGCGGCGGCGTCTGCCTGACGCTCGCGGGCGAGCGATTTCTGCGGCGGGCACGGCGAGCGCTCAGAAGCATTGGTGATGGCGAGAGGGACGTCGCAAGTATCGGTCGGAGTGAAGAAGGGCTTATTCGGATCGGTATCTTCACGTCGCTGGCTTCGGGCTATCTGACCGATCTGGTGCGGGTATACTCCGAGCGGCATCCGAGGGTCAGGATCGAGTTCTTTGATGGCGACCCTGCCGAACACGTTGCTGCGGTACGCCAGGTTCGCATCGATGTGGCTTTTGCAACGGGCGTCATCGAACGAGCGGGATGCGACATGACGCACCTTTGGTCCGAACGTGCGTTCGCGGTGCTTCCCGAAAGCCACCGTCTTGCGTCGAGGTCCGAACTCGACTGGGCCGATCTGTCGAGGGAAAGGTTCATCGTCAGCGACATCGCGCCTGGACCTGACGTTCGGGACTATCTGGTTCAACGGCTCGCCGATCTCGGGCATTGACCTGACATCGAACTCCAGGCTGTGGGGCGCGACAATCTTCTCCCTCTGGTCTCCCTGGGGCGCGGACTAACCCTGACCAGCGAAGCGACGACTGCCGCGCGTTTTCCAGGCATCGTCTATCGACCGATCCGCGGTGAAAGCCTGCCATTCAGCGCAGTCTGGTCGCCGGTCAACGACAATCCCTCGATGCGACGGCTTCTCAGCCTGGCACGGACGATGGCCAGCGCGAGAAAGAGCGGGCAGCAATTGAATGGCGCCGCTGTCACCTCCTGAGCCTACTGGCACCGTACTGACACAGGCGGCTTAGCCGACTGACGGAGTTCGCCGCGCCTTGGCGAAACCGCGATCCGTGGCAACGAAGCGTTCCAGCATCGGCACGATGAGCTTTACCGGCCAGCTCCGTGCCGGCTGCAAGCAGCGTGGACAGCGCTGCGGCCTTCATCAGATCCCACCAATGATAATCGACGCCATCCTCAAGGCCGGCGTAGCCGCTGGTGTCCGCGCCCGGCAGGCGCTCCAGAACGATAGAACGGCCGCCCGGCAGGATCAGGCGGTTCCAGACAAGCAGCCCCCGGCGCTGGCCGAAGGTCACGCCATCATCATACTGGCCGATGACAAGGCATTTGACGCCAACTGGATCGTCGAAGAACTCAGTCAGCGCGGGGCAAAGGTCGTCATTTCCCAGCGCAAGAACCGCATAGCGCCGCTCGAAATCGACAAGGAGATGTACAAATGGCGGCGCCTCATCGAAAATTTCTTCCGCAAATTCAAATAGTTCAAGCGCATCGCCATGCGCGCTTGCAAAATCGATCGGAGCTTCAAGGCCATGATCTACCTCACCGCCGCCGTTATAAACTCACAATGAATCCCCACAATCCCTAGTTGTTTGATCCCGGGCTTTGATGGTGCATTATTTTCTTCAGAATGGAGGGATGCGCTATGGGCCAGATTTTGCACGGGAGCGCCACGACGACAGAGGCGGTGCGTCGAGCGATACAAAATAGTCAAGAGAGCTTGAGAGCTCTGGCCAAGCGCTACGGGATCAACCAGAAGACTGTCGCCAAGTGGAAGAAGCGAACTTCAGTAGCCGACCTACCCACTGGGCCGAGAGACCCGCATTCGTCGGTGCTCTCGCTTGATGAGGAGGCGATCATCGTCGCCTTCCGCAAGCACACGCTGCTGCCGCTTGACGACTGCCTGTATGCGCTCCAGCCGACGATCCCGCACCTGACGCGCTCTTCATTGCACCGCTGCCTGCACCGTCACGGGATCAGCAGGCTTCCCGATGTCGAAGGCGACAAGGAGCCGAAGAAGAAGTTCAAGAGTTACCCGATCGGCTATTTCCACATCGACATTGCCGAGGTGCAGACGGCCGAGGGCAAGCTCTATCTCTTTGTAGCGATTGACCGCACATCCAAGTTCGCCTTCGCTGAGCTCTATGCCAAAGCCGGCAAGATGAATGCAGCCCAGTTCCTGCGCAATCTCATCGCAGCGGCTCCCTACACCATCCATACAGTGCTGATCGACAACGGCATCCAGTTCACCAATCAGGCCCGCCACAAATACGCTTTCCACCACATCTTCGATCGGGTCTGCGACGAGAACGGCATCGAGCACAGGCTCACAAAGCTCAAGCATCCTTGGACGAACGGACAGGTCGAACGCATGAACCGGACCATCAAGGACGCCACCGTCAAGCGCTTCCACTACGACGATCACGCGCAACTGAAAAAGCATCTTGCCGACTTCATCGACGCCTACAACTTCGGGCGAAGATTGAAGACGCTCAAGGGTCTCACGCCCTACGAGTTCATCTGCAAGCAGTGGACATCCGAGCCGGATCGATTCATCATCGATCCAATCCATCAAATGCCGGGACTAAACACCTAGTTTTGAAACTTCGCCCAACAGTCGCCAATCACAAACCCTCGCTCACCGGACGCTTACGCTTCGATGGCGGGGACATGAGGGGCGGAGGGGCCTAGACTGGGCGGGCGGGTACGAGTCGGCTGGGTGCGGGCTGGGGCCGCTTTTTGCGGGAAGGTCTTGGCATGATGTCGAACGAGGATCGCCATAACGCGCATGATCATGCGGCCCATGGCGGGGGCTCCGGGCATGAGGAGCCTGCGGACGGCATGGCTCGCGACCCGGTCTGCGGAATGTCGGTCGATCCGAAGACGGCGAAGCACAGCCTCGTGTACGAAGGGCAGACGCAGTATTTCTGCTCGGCTGGCTGCAAGGCGAAGTTCGAGGCCGGGCCGGGCCGCTATGGCGCGGCCGCCGCGTCGGTGCCAGACGCGGCCGGTCATGCGCATCACCATCATGATGCGAACCATGCCCGTTATGGGAGGGCGACGGCGGTCGATCCGCAAGCCGTTCCCGACGGTGCGATCTGGACTTGCCCCATGCACCCGGAAATCCGCCGGGACGGACCGGGAAGCTGCCCGATCTGCGGCATGGCGCTGGAGCCCTTGGTGGCGACGGCGGACGTGGGGCCCAGCCCCGAGCTGAAGGACATGACCCGCCGCTTCTGGATCGGGCTGGCTCTCGCGCTGCCGGTGTTCCTCCTGGAGATGGGCTCGCATCTGGTGCCGGCGCTGCATCACCTCGTGCCCACGAATGTCTCGACCTGGATTCAGTTCGCTCTTGCGACGCCCGTCGTGCTGTGGGCGGGATGGCCGTTCTTCGAGCGGGCATGGGCATCGCTCGTCCATCGCAGCCTCAACATGTTCACGTTGATCGCAATGGGGACGGGCGTCGCCTGGGCCTACAGCGTTGTCGCTACGGTAGCGCCCGGTATCTTTCCCGCTGCCTTCCGCGCAGGGGACGGGACGGTCGCGGTGTATTTCGAGGCGGCGGCGGTCATCACCGTGCTGGTGCTGCTCGGCCAGGTTCTCGAGCTGCGGGCTCGCGAGCAGACCTCCGGGGCGATCAAGGCGCTGCTCGATCTGGCGCCGAAGGTCGCGCGGCGGATTGGCCCGAACGGCGCGGAGGACGACGTGCCCGTCGAGGAAGTCGCGCTCGGCGACCGGCTGCGCGTGCGCCCCGGGGAGACGGTGCCGGTGGACGGCAGTGTGGAGGAGGGGCGCTCCTCGCTCGACGAGGCGATGGTGACGGGCGAATCCATGCCGGTGACGCGCGAGGCCGGCGACCGCGTCATCGGCGGCACGTTGAACCAGACCGGCGCTCTGGTGATCCGTGCCGAAAAGGTGGGGCGGGACACGATGCTGTCCCGCATCGTGCAGATGGTGGCCGAGGCGCAGCGTTCGCGCGCGCCCATCCAGCGCATGGCGGACCAGGTATCGGGCTGGTTCGTGCCGCTGGTGATCGCCGTTGCGGTACTGGCCTTCTTCGCCTGGGGGTTCTGGGGGCCGGAGCCGCGCTTCGCCCATGGGCTGATCGCCGCCGTCTCGGTCCTGATCATCGCCTGCCCCTGCGCGCTTGGGCTCGCCACGCCGATGTCGATCATGGTCGGCGTCGGCAAGGGGGCGGGCGCGGGCGTGCTGATCAAGAACGCCGAGGCGCTCGAGCGACTGGAGAAGGTGGACACGCTGGTCGTCGACAAGACGGGCACGCTGACCGAGGGCAAGCCGTCGGTGACGCAGGTGGTGGCCGCTCAGGGTTTCGGGGAGGACGATATCCTCCGCCTTGCGGCCAGTGTGGAAAAGGCCTCGGAGCATCCGCTCGCCCTCGCCATCGTGGCGGCGGCCGAGGGAAGGGGCCTTGCCTTGCCGCCTGTCGACGGCTTCGATTCTCCTACGGGCAAGGGTGCGCTCGGCATGGTCGAGGGGCGGCGCATCGTGCTCGGCAACGCGGCTTTCCTGGCGGAGAACGGCGTGGACGCGTCCGTTCTCTCCCAACAGGCCGAGGCCCTCCGTCATGACGGTGCGACGGCCATCTATATCGGCGTGGAGGGCGCGGCGGGGGGCATCTTCGCCATCGCCGACCCGGTGAAGGCGACGACGGCGGAGGCGCTGAAGGGGCTGCATGCGGACGGTATCCGCATCGTCATGCTGACCGGCGACAACCGGACCACGGCGCAGGCGGTGGCGCGCAGGCTCGGCATCGACGAGGTGGAGGCCGACGTGCTGCCGGACCAGAAGAGCGCCGTGGTGAACCGCCTGAAGGGCGAGGGCCGCGTGGTGGCCATGGCCGGCGACGGCGTCAACGACGCCCCGGCGCTCGCCGCCGCCGATGTCGGGATCGCCATGGGGTCCGGCACGGACGTGGCCATCGAAAGCGCCGGCGTCACGCTGCTGAAGGGCGACCTCATGGGGATCGTGAAGGCGCGGCGGCTCTCCGAGGCGACGATGAAGAACATCCGCCAGAACCTCGTCTTCGCCTTCATCTACAATGCCGCCGGCATTCCCGTGGCCGCGGGCCTTCTCTATCCGACCTTCGGCCTGCTCCTGTCCCCGATCATCGCGGCGGCCGCCATGGCGCTCTCCTCGGTCAGCGTCATCGGCAACGCGTTGCGGTTGCGGGGCCTGACGCTCGATCGGCCGGGCTGACCCCCGCCGCGCGACTTCGGCGCGTGGCAATTCTTCTCTGGATTGCGGCTATGACGCGCTGAATGCGCGGCCGGAATGAGGCATAGTCGCCGGACGACCCACGGGACGGGGGAGATAATCGATGCCGATGATGCGCTCAATGCTGGGGGCTTTGGCCGCCATCTCGCTGGCGACGAGCGTCGCCTTGGCCCAGGAGATCGAGCGCCCGGCGCCGGAGGCCGCGACGGGTTTCGCCGAGCGGCAGGCCGTTTCGTCTGTCAAGGACATGGTGGTGGCGGCCCATCCCCTGGCCGCCGAGGCGGGCGCGAGGATGCTGGCGGCGGGGGGCACGGCCATCGATGCGATGATCGCCACGCAACTCGTGCTCAATCTGGTGGAGCCGCAATCCTCCGGCATCGGCGGCGGGGCCTTCCTGCTCTACCGCGATGCCCGCACCGGGCGGATGACGGCCTATGACGGGCGCGAGACCGCGCCGGCGGCCGCAATGCCCGACCTTTTCCTGGACGATCTCGGCCAGCCGCTGTCCTTCATGGACGCGGTGGTGGGCGGGCGTTCGGTGGGAACGCCGGGCACGCTGCGCCTTATGGAGTTGACGCATCGCCTGCACGGCAGGCTGGCCTGGGCCGAGCTGTTCGAACCGGCGATCCGGCTGGCCGAAGAGGGCTTCGAGGTCGGTGAAAGGCTGGCCGGGCTCGTGGCCGGCGATGAGGCACTGACCCGGCAGGAGGCCGCGCGTGACTATTTCCACCCGGAAGGGCGCCCCATCGAGGCCGGCGACACGCTGAGGAACCCAGAGTTCGCCGCCACGCTGCGCGCCATCGCGGAGCGTGGGGCGGAGGCATTCTACCAGGGCGAGATCGCCGAGGACATCGTGCAGGCCGTGCAGGGCTTCACGGACAATCCCGGCACGCTGGCGCTGGAGGATCTGGCCCACTATCGCGTCGTCCCGCGCGAGCCGGTCTGCGCGCCGTTCCGCGTTTATGAAGTCTGCGGCATGGGGCCGCCGTCCAGCGGCGGGCTGACGGTCGGCCAGATCCTTGGCCTGCTCGATCATTTCGACCTGGAGGCGCTCGAGCCGCTTTCGCCCGCGGCCACGCATCTCTTCGTCGAGGCGTCCCGTCTCGCCTATGCGGACCGCGCGCTCTACATCGCCGATTCCGATTTCGTGCGGGTGCCCGCCAAGGGCCTTCTCGATCCCGGCTACACGACAGCCCGCGCGCAGCGCATCGACCGGGCGCAGGCGGCGGAGGCCGTTTCGGCGGGCAACCCGCCCTGGCGAGAGGCGGGTTTGCGCGCGCCGGACCGAAGCCTCGAAATTCCCTCCACCAGCCATGTCTCCATCATGGACGGGGAGGGCAACGTCGTTTCCTTGACCACCACCATCGAGGCCGGCTTCGGCTCCCGCCTGATGGTGCGCGGCTTCCTGCTCAACAATGAATTGACCGATTTCTCCTTCGTGCCGGAGGAGGGCGGCCTGATGGTCGCCAACCGCGTGGAAGGCGGCAAGCGGCCCCGCTCCTCCATGGCGCCGACGATCGTGCTGGATGCCGGCGGCGAGCCGGTTCTGGTCGTCGGCTCGCCGGGCGGGGCGCGGATCATCCCCTATGTCGCGCGCACGATCCTGGGCGTGCTCGTCTGGGGGCTCGACCCGCAGGAGGCCGTGTCGCTGCCGCATGTCGCCACGCTCGGCGGCCCGGTGGACCTGGAGGAAGGGCTGGCGCCCGAAGGACTGGCACAGGCGCTGGAGGCGCTGGGGCACGAGGTTCGCATGATGGAGCTGAACAGCGGCCTTCATGCCATCTCGCTGGAGCGCGGCCGGCTTTCCGCCGGCGTCGATCCGCGGCGCGAAGGGGCCGCCCGCTCCTCGGGCGAGGTGGAGGCGGCTGCGCAATAAGGCCGCCCTCAGGTTTGACTCCCGGCCGGGGCGCGCCAGCTTTCCGACCAGTCGCACATGGTGGAGTGCTCTTCATGAAATTCTCTCTTCCGGCCTCGGTCGCCGTCTTTCCCGTGCTCCTCGCCATGCCCGCCTCGGCGCAGGACGCGGCGCCCGAAGCCTGCGGCACGATCCGCATCGCGCAGATGAACTGGGCCTCGGCGGAGACCATGGCGTCGATCGACCAGTTCATCCTGGAAAACGGCTATGGCTGCGACGCGCAGCTCGTGCCGGGCGATACGATGCCGACCTTCACGTCCATGACTGAGCGCGGCGAGCCGGATGTGGCGCCGGAGATGTTCGTGAACCAGTTCCGCGAGCAGATCGACGCGGCCGTGGCCGAAGGGCGCATCGAATACGCCGCTAAGGTTCTGACGGATGGTTCGCAGGAAGGCTTCTGGATCCCGCAATATGTCGCCGACGCCAACCCGGATATCCGCACGCTTGGCGACGCGCTCCAGCGCCCCGACCTCTTCCCTTCGCAGGAAAACCCGGAACGGGGCGCCGTGCACAACTGCCCGGCGGGCTGGGGCTGCCAGATCATGGTGGGCAATCTCTTCCGGGCCTATGGGGGCGGGGAGAACGGCTTCGACCTCGTGGACACCGGTTCCTCGGCCGGGCTCGACGGGTCCATCGCCAACGCCTTCCAGGGCGAGCGCGGATGGATCGGCTATTACTGGTCGCCCACGCCCATCGTCGGGCGATACCCGATGAAGCTCCTGGAGTTCGACGTGCCGTTCGACCAGGAGGAGTGGACGAACTGCACCACCCAGCCCGACTGCGCCGAGCCAGCCCGCAACGCATGGACGCCGGCCGATGTGTTCACGCTCGTCACGCCGGGCATTGCGGAAACGTCCGAGGCGGCCGCCGAGTACCTGAATACGCGTGCCTGGAGCAACGAGACCGTGAACGCGGTGCTGGCCTGGAAGGACGAGAACCAGGCGACGGGGGAGGACGCGGCATTGCACTTCCTCGAAACCCGGCCGGAGGTGTGGAAGGCGTGGGTGAGCCCGGAGGTGGCCGAGAGGGTGGAAGCGGCGCTCTGAAGGCTGACGGGCGCAGGTGCCCTTTCGCTCGCCGTAAAATCCGTTAGAAAGCGGCCAACGTCTTTTATGGCGCGCGGGGACTCTCGTCTCCGCGCGCCTCGTCTTTGACAGGTTGATGCGAGCGATGAGCAACGACACCTTCATTCGCGAAGTGAACGAGGAGTTGCGCCAGGAGAGGGCCCAGGCGATCTGGTCGCGCTTCGGCAAGCTCATCATCGCGCTCGTGGTGCTCGGCGTCCTCGGCACCATCGGCTACGTCGTCTGGGATCGAAGCGTGAGCGCGCGGGCGGCGGCGGACGGCGCGCGCTATATCGAGGCCGTGGAGCTTGCCGAAGGCGGAGATACGGCCGCCGCGCTCGCCGCCTTCGAGGCGCTGGCGGCGGATGGCGTGGGCGCCTATCCCGAGCTGGCGCGCCTCCAGATGGCGGCAGCGCAGGACATGGCGGGCGAGCGCGCGGCGGCGGTGGAAACCTTCGACGCGGTGGCCGGCTCCTCCGCGCCGCGCCCCTTGCGAGACCTTGCCGCCATCCGCGCCGCCTATATCCTCGTCGACACCGGCACGCCGCAGGATGTGCGGGCGCGGGTGGAGCGCCTGACCAATGAGGCCGAGCCGCTGCGCTATCCCGCCCGCGAGGCGCTGGGCCTCTCCCTCTGGCGCGCCGGCGAGACGGAGGAGGCGCGCGGCTTCTTCCAGTCGCTTGCGGACGATCTGGGTGCGCCGCAGGGAATCGCGGAGCGAGCCCGCCTGATGCTGGAACTCATCGACGCCGGCTCGGCGCAGGCTCAGGCGCCGGCCACCCCGGCCGAGCCCTCACCCGAAACGCAGGCCCCGGCGCCGGAGGCGCCCGCCATCGAAGCGCCGCAGGCACCGCAGGATGCAGCGCCTGACGCTGCCCCCGAAGACGGCGCCCTGCCGCCTTCCTGATCGAAAGGGCGCTTGGCGTCATGGTCACCATCGCGATCATCGGCCGGCCGAATGTCGGCAAGTCGACGCTCTTCAACCGCCTCGTGGGCAAGCGCCTCGCGCTGGTCGACGACCGCCCGGGCGTGACGCGCGACCGGCGCGAGGGCGACGCCACGCTGCTCGACATCGAGTTCACCGTCGTCGACACGGCGGGGCTCGAGGATGCCGGCGCGCAAACGCTCGAAGGGCGAATGCGCGCGCAGACGGAGGCGGCCGTGGACGCGGCCGATCTCTCGCTCTTCGTGGTGGACGCCAAGAGCGGCCTGACCCCGCAGGACAGCTTCTTCGGCGAGCTGCTGCGCCGGCGCGGCCGCCCTGTCATCCTCGTGGCCAACAAGGCCGAGGCGCGGGGCTCCGATGTCGGGTTCTACGATGCGTTCTCGCTCGGCCTCGGCGAGCCTGTGGCGATCTCGGCGGAGCACGGCGAAGGCATGGGCGACCTGCGCGACGCCATCGTGGCCGCGCTCGGGCCGGAGGTCTTCGACGTCGAGGTGGATGAGGCGGAGGCCGATGTCGAGGTCGTTCTGGACGAGGAGGGCGAGCCGGTCGAGGTCTATGACGAGACCAAGCCGCTGCGCATCGCCATCGTGGGACGGCCCAATGCGGGCAAGTCCACCCTGATCAACCGCTTCATCGGGCAGGACCGGCTGTTGACGGGGCCGGAGGCGGGCATCACGCGCGATTCCATCTCGGTGGAATGGGAATGGCGCGGGCGGCGCGTGAAGATGTTCGACACGGCCGGGCTCCGGCGCAAGGCGAAGATCCAGGAAAAGCTGGAGAAGCTTTCCGTGGCCGACGCGTTGCGCGCCATCAAGTTCGCCGAGGTGGTGGTGATCGTGCTCGACGCGACCATCCCGTTCGAGCGGCAGGACTTGCAGATCGCCGATCTGATCGCGCGAGAGGGCAGGGCGCCCGTCATCGCCTTCAACAAATGGGACCTCATCGAGGACCGGCAGGAGGTTCTGGCCGACCTTCGCGAGAGAACCGAGCGGCTGCTGCCGCAAATCCGCGGCATCCAGGCCGTTCCGATCTCGGGAGAGACCGGAACGGGCCTCGAGCGCCTGATGAAGGCGATCGCCGAAACGCACGAGACGTGGAACCGCCGTGTTTCCACCGCCAAGCTGAACCAGTGGCTGGAGCGCATGGTGGCCCACCATCCGCCGCCAGCAGTGGCGGGGCGGCGCGTGAACGTGAAGTACATGACGCAGGTGAAGACGCGCCCGCCGACCTTCATCGTTTCCACGACGAGGCCCGAGGCGCTGGGGGCGAGCTATACACGCTACCTCGTCAACGGCCTTCGCGAGGATTTCGGGCTCGCGGGCGTGCCGATTCGGCTGAATCTGCGCAAGCCCGCAAATCCGTATGCGTCTAGAAAAAAAAGATCACACTGACGGAACAAAGTTCCCACTCCCGTCGCGGCCGCCCGGAGATGGCCGCATTTGCCGGGCGTTAACCAAGAAACAAGGTTAATGCTCGACCATACCCCCTCGTTAATGAGATTGGAGCGGGGCATGGCGGCGGGGGAAAAGAGGGGCGCGTCAGTGGGGCAGCAGAAGAACGCCATCGTGGGCCGCGCGGCCCGCTTCACGACGCTCGCTGCCCTTTCCATCGGATTTGCTTCCGTCACGTCCACCACGCCCTCTCCCGGCGACCGGCCGGGTTTCGTGGCCGAGGCCAAGGCGGCGCTGATGAGCGAGGCGCTCTCGCTCGAGGCGGAGGCCTTGTGGCGTGACAGGCCGCTTTCACCCATGGCCGAGCGCGGCGGGCGCGTCGTGGCGGAGCGCAAGGCGCCGACGGAAGGGCGCGTCGCGCTTCGGCTGAACGAGGGAGGCAGCCTCCTTCGCGCCGGCATCGTGGGCGGCGACGACCTGATGCGCACCGCGCTGGCCGGCCCCCAGGACTTCACCAGCCGCATGTCGCTGGCCAAGGCGTTCGTTTCGCCCGCCCAACGGATGGACCCGGCCGAGCAGACGGTCATGGCCTCGCTGGCGCTGCCGTCCGGCCCGGGCGCATCTGCCGACGATGCCGAGATGGCCTACGCTCCTTCCGGCGCGCCCTCCGTGTCCTCGCGCTTCACGGACATTCTGCGCGACCGACAGCCGGGCAAGGGCTTCGTCCCGCCCATCGGCGCGAAAGACCACTCCTGGGCGGCCACCCCGCTGCCGGCGGCCGCCTTCTCCAAGAAAGAGCAGACGTGCCTCGCGACGGGCATCTATTTCGAGGCGCGCGGCGAGGTTGCGCGCGGGCAGGAGGCGGTGGCGCAGGTCATCCTCAACCGCGTGCGGGCGCCTTCCTATCCCGATACGATCTGCGGCGTGGTCTACCAGAACAAGCATATGCGCAATCGTTGCCAGTTCTCCTTCGCCTGCGACGGCATTCCGGACCGCATCACCAACAAGCGCGCCTACGCCAAGGCCGAGCGAATCGCACTCGCGGTGACGCGCGGCGAAATCTGGCTGCCCGAGGTCGGGTCGGCGACCCATTACCACGCGACTTACGTGGCCCCGCGCTGGGCGCGCGCGATGGAAAAGATGGAGAAGATCGGCCTGCACGTCTTCTACCGCACCTTCAACGGCGGTTGGAACTGAGCACCGGGCCGATCGGGTTTGACCTTTCCCCGCCTCTCGTGACAATCGCGGGAACGCCGGGCCGGCCTCATGGCCGGGCCGTATCCGGGAGCGCGGGATGAGCGACAGGGACACCGATTCTCCGCCCGAGGGCGAGCCGCTGACGGACGCGCAATGGCGCGCGCGCCGCGCTTCGCTGGATGAGCGCCTGAACCAGCATCTGACCCGCCGCGAGGTGGAGGCCCGTGCGGCCAAGGGTGGGCAGGGCTCCATGCAAGGCATGGCTCAGGGGCTCAAGATCGCCAGCGAGTTCATCTCCGGCATCGCCGTGGGTGCGCTTCTCGGCTACGGGATCGACCATTTTCTGGGCACCAGTCCCTTCGCGCTGATCATCTTCCTGTTTCTCGGGTTCGGCGCCGGTATTCTCAACGTGGTGCGCGGCGCCGCTTCCTCCACCCCGCCAAAGAGCGGCGAGGATAAGGCCCCGGACCGGGATTGATGAGTGCAGGGTGTTGCGAAGAGGGGGCCGGGACGTTAAGGGAGTGGCGCCCGCGAGAGGCACGAGACGAGAGGACCTGACGTTTGGCGACCGATCCGCTTCATCAATTCGAGATTTCTCGGCTTGTCCCGATCGAAATCGGCGGTGTCGATTTCTCCTTTACGAATTCCTCCCTTTTCATGGTCGCCACGGTCGCCGTTACGACGGCCTTCCTGTTCTGGTCCACGCGTGGTCGCGGGCTGGTGCCCAGCGCCTCGCAGTCGGTGTCGGAGCTGGCCTATGAATTCATCGCCAAGATGCTGCGCGACGGCGCTGGGTCGGACGGGATGCGATTCTTCCCCTTCGTCTTCTCGCTCTTCCTCTTCATTCTCGTCGCCAACCTCTTCGGGATGTTCCCTTATTTCTTCACGGTGACGAGCCACATCATCGTCACCTTCTCGCTGGCCATGCTGGTGATCGGCACCGTCGTGGTCTACGGCATCTGGCATCATGGCCTCGGCTGGTTCCGCATCTTCATTCCCTCGGGCGTGCCGGCCGCAGTGGTCCCCTTCGTGTCGCTGATCGAGGTGATCTCGTTTCTCTCGCGGCCCGTCTCGCTCTCGGTGCGTCTCTTCGCCAACATGCTGGCCGGGCACATTACGCTCAAGGTGTTCGCCGGCTTCATCATCTCGCTGGGCAGCCTCGGGGCGGTCGGCATCTTCGGTGCGGTGCTGCCGCTGATCATGACGATCGCGATCACCGCGCTGGAATTCCTGGTCTCGTTCCTGCAAGCCTATGTCTTCGCGGTCCTGACCTGCATGTATCTCAACGACGCGCTTCACGTGCATCATTGACGACAGAGTTGCGCGGCGTTCGCCGCGCCATCACCCGCACAATCCAATCGAAGGAGTTTACTATGGAAGCGGAAGCTGCACGTTACATCGGCGCGGGCCTTGCCACCTTCGGCATGGCCGGCACGGCGCTCGCCCTCGGCAATATCTTCTCGAGCTTCCTCACGGGCGCTCTGCGCAACCCCTCGGCAGCGGATGGCCAGTTCGGCCGCCTCGTCTTCGGCTTCGCCGTGACGGAAGCTCTCGGCATCTTCTCGCTGCTGATCGCGCTGCTCCTCCTCTTCGTCTGATCGACGAATCAGAGGATTGTGCATCCGGCCGCCCAACGCTGGGCGGCCGGCCCGTATCGCCGGAGTGACAGATGTTTGTCCGTGACGCACTTGCGCAGACAGAGGCGCCGACGGTCGGTGAGGCTCCGGTCGTAACGGACGGCCCTCCGCCGCCCACCGCCGAGGCCATCCTCGTCGAAGAACTCGAAACCGGCGGATTCCCGCCGCTCGAGAGCGAATTCTTTGCCTCCCAGATTCTCTGGCTGGCGATTACCTTCGGCCTGCTCTACTGGGTCATGTCCAAGACGCTCGTTCCGCGTCTGGCCGGGATCATCGAGAACCGGCGTGACCGAATCGCGCTCGACCTCGATGCCGCGCACCGGATGCGCGCCGACGCCGACGAGGCGCAGGCGGCCTATGAGCAGGATCTGGCCGAAGCGCGCGAACGCTCCCACAAGATCGCCCAGGACGCGCGCGACAGCGCCCGTGCGGACGCGGATGCGGAGCGCAAGCGCAACGAAGCCGAACTTGACCAGAAGCTGGAAAGCGCTCAAGGCCGGATCGCGGAGATCAAGGCCAAGGCCCTGGCCGATGTCGATACCATCGCCGAGGAAACGGCCCAGGCGATCATCACCGAACTGACCCGGCTCGACGTTTCCCGTGAGGAAGTGGCCAATGCGGTGAAGGCGGCGGGTGCAGGCCAGGAGAAGCGCGATGCTTGAAGATTCCAGCTTTTGGGCTCTCGTCGGGCTCGTTCTCTTCCTCGCCCTCGTCGCCTATCTCGGCGTGCCGAAACTCGTGTCGAAGTCGCTGGACGAGCGTGCGGAGCGTATCCGCCGCGAACTCGATGAAGCGCGGGAGCTGAAGGAAGAGGCCAAGCAGCAGCTTGCCGAATATCAGCGCCGCCGCCGCGAGGCCGAGGCCGAGGCGCGCGACATCGTGGCCGGGGCCGAGCGTGACGCGCAGGCGATCGTGGAGGAGGCGCGCGCCAAGAGCGCCGAATACATCACCCGCCGCACGCGCACGGCCGAGCTGAAGATCGCGCAGGCCGAATCCGACGCCATCGCGGAGGTTCGCGCCGCGGCCGTCAACCTCGCCATCCAGGCGGCGGCGGGCGTCATCTCCGACAGGAATCTCGGAGCGGACACGGGCACCACCGAGCGCTCCATCGAGGAAGTTCGCCGTCGTCTGAACTGACGTTCGAGCCCCGTATCATCTACGAAAACGCCGGCTTTCGAGCCGGCGTTTTCGTTTGCGGGGCATGGGCCGGGCGACCGCGCTCAGACGAGCAGCGATTCCGGCGGCCTGATGGGGCGGAAGCTCATGCGGTGGTAGGGGCAGGGGCCATGCTGCTCCAGGGCTCCAAGATGCTGCTTCGTCGCGTAGCCCATGTGGCGGCTGAAACCGTACGCCGGAAAGCTGGCGCACAAGCGGGCCATGATCCGGTCGCGCGTCACCTTGGCGACGATGGAGGCGGCGGCGATGGAGAGGCTTCGCGCATCCCCGCCGACGATCGCGCTCGCCTTGGCCAGCAGCGGCAAGGGCACGTCGCGCCCGTCGATCAGCGCATGGCAGGGCGCGGTTCCCAGGCCGGCAAAGGCGCGGCACATGGCCAGCAGCGTCGCCTGGCGGATGTTCAGGCGATCGATCTCGCCCGCGCTCGACGAGGCGACCGATACGGTCGCCCAGCGCAGGATTTCCGGAAACAGGCGCTCGCGATCCTCTGGCGCCATCTTCTTGGAATCGTCCAGCCCGTCGGGAATCGCGCCCGCCTTCAGGATGACTGCCGCGGTGACGACCGGGCCGGCCAGCGGACCGCGCCCGGCTTCGTCGATACCCGCGACAAGCCGGGCGCCACGGGCCAGCCGGGCCTCCTCCAGGGCGTAATCCGGTCCCGGATGAGGCAAAGGCGACGCCGGCTCGCCGGGGACGGGCAGGGAAGGGAGGAGCGGAGAATCGGAGCAAGGGCGAGTCATGTTGCGGCGAGACTCTTCCATCGTCCGATTCTCCGCAAGCCTTCCGCCCATAGGCGGGCGGAAGGCTTGCCACCGGCGACGAGGAACGCCGGAGGCAATCGAGTGCTAGAGGAGGGCGAGTTGCACTCCCGCGCTCTTCGGCGCGTGAAACAAATCGCAGCGCAAGGGCGCGCGCTCCTGATCGAGGCCGAGGCGCCTGGAGGCCAGCTCGAAGCGCCGGCGGATCTGCATGGCGTAGGGGCCGCTGCCGCGCATCCGCTTGCCCCATTCCGCGTCGTAATCCTTGCCGTCTCGCATGGAACGCAGAAGGTTCAGGACGTGGCGGTATCGATCCGGGTAGTGGCGCAGCAGCCAGTCCTTGAAGAGCGGCGAAACCTCCAGCGGCAGGCGCAGCAGCACATAGCCGGCGTGGCGCGCCCCGGCTGCGTGCGCCGCCTCCAGCAGTCGCTCGATCTCGCAATCGGTCAGGCCCGGAATGATCGGTGCGGTCATGACCATGGTGGGAATGCCGGCCTCGCTGAGGGCCTTCACGGTTTCGAAGCGCTTGGCCGGCGTTGCCGCGCGCGGCTCCATCACGCGGGCCAGCTTCCGGTCGAGCGTCGTCACCGACAGCGCCACGCGCACCAGGCCCTTGGCCGCCATCCGGGAGAGAATGTCGATGTCGCGCGTGACGAGGGCGGACTTCGTCACGATGCCGACCGGATGATTCGCCGCCTCCAGCACCTCGAGAATACGGCGCATGACGCCCCACTTCTTCTCGATCGGCTGGTAAGGATCGGTGTTCGTGCCGATGGCGATCGACTTCACCTCGTAGCCGGGCTTCGAAAGCTCCGCCTCCAGAAGCTCAGGCGCGTTCGGCTTCACGAACAGGCGCGATTCGAAATCGAGGCCGGGCGACATGCCCATATAGGCGTGCGTGGGCCGGGCGAAGCAATAGACGCAGCCGTGCTCGCAGCCGCGATAGGGGTTGATCGAGCGGTCGAAGGAAATATCGGGCGATGCGTTCCGCGTGATGATCGTCTTCGGTTTCTCGACCTGAACCTCCGTCCTGAAGGGCGGCAAGTCCTCGATCGTGCCCCAGCCATCGTCGAAGGCCGCGCGGGCGAAAGGCTCGAAGCGACCGCTGGGGTTCAGCCCCGCGCCACGGCCGCGCCGACGGTCCATCCCCACGCGCAGGCCGGACTCCTCGACCATTCGGTTGGCGATGTCGATCCCGTTCGCCCGGGAGAAGGCGGCCTTGTCGGCCGTCGCGATCTCCTGCATGGGAACACTCCCTTGGCTGTTGTGAACAAAGTCCTAACGCGAACAAAAGAACAATACAAGAACAAAAATGGTGTGCCGCTTTTGCTGGCGCAAGGGGGCGTCCTCGGTTAATCGGGTGGCCATGCTCAGCGCCTTCATCCAGTCGCGGGATGAGCCCGCCCGCCTCGCTTCGACCCTAGCGAGCCTCGTGCCCGGTGCGGTGGAGGGGCTGTTGCGCGATGTGACGGTCGTGGACGAGGGGATGGGAGAGCAGGCGCGCGTGGTGGCCGATCATGCCGGCTGCTCCATCTGCCGTCCGCCCGATCTTTCGGCCGCCCTCCTCGGCGCCAAGGGGGAGTGGGTGCTGCTTCTCTCCGCCGGCGCGCGGCTCGGGCAGGGGTGGACCGATGCGGTGGCGCTTCACATCGCGTCCGGCCGAGGGCGGCCCGCCAGCTTCTCCCGCAGCCGCTTCCTGGCCTTTGCACTCCCCCTGCGAGGGCCCGCCAGTCTCGCTTCGGGCGTCCTCGCACCCAAGCGTCTCCTCGTCGAGGCGCGGGGCGCCTCGCCCACGCTGGCGGATCTTGCTCGCTCCTGGGCGGCCGTGCGGATCGACGTGGGGCTGACGCAGGCCGCTCCCGAGCGGCGCTGAGAGCGACCGCCAGAGGCCTTCGTCAGGCCCCGCTGAGCCTCTCCCGCGCCTTCAGGCGGAACGTCCGTCCCGGCGCAGGTGCTCGTCCAGCCTCGGCATGATTTCCACGAAATTGCAGGGCCGGTGGCGGTAGTCGAGCTGGTCCTTGAGGATATGGTCCCAGCCATCGCGGCAGGCGCCGGGAGAGCCGGGCAGCGCGAAGACGAAGGTCGCGTTCACCAGGCCGGCCGTGGCGCGGGACTGGATGGTCGAAACCCCGATCTTGTCGAAGGAAATGCGGTGGAAGACGGCGGAGAAGCCGTCCATCCGCTTGTCGAACAGCGGCTCCAGCGCCTCGGGCGTCACGTCGCGGCCGGTAAAGCCTGTGCCGCCCGTCGTCAGGACGACGTCCACGGCCGGATCCTTCGTCCAGGCCACCACCGTTTCGCGGATCGCCTCGACATCGTCCGGCACGATCCGCCGGTCGGCCACGCGGTGCCCGGCCTCCGCGATCCGCGCCGCGAGTGTCCCGCCGGAACGGTCGTCGTCCATGGTGCGGGTGTCCGACACGGTGAGGACCGCGATGGACAGGGCGATGAAGGGGCGATCATCGGTGCTCAAGCTCTCGTCTCCTCGCTTCGCGTGGCGCGCACCCACCATCGGGGCCGGTTCCGCGCGATGGCATGCGCCGCGCGCGCCGCTTCGGCTTCGCTCGCATAGAGGCCGAAGACACTCGCGCCCGAACCCGACATGCGTGCCAGCAGCGGCCCTGTGGCGGTCAGCTCTTCCACGACCGTGGAGATCGCAGGCACGAGGCGCCGCGCCGGCTCCTCCAGATCATTGCGGCAGGTGGCGAGATAGGAGGCGAGCGCGGCAATATCCTGAAAGCCGCCGGCGGGAAGGGGCGGGGGCTCGTGCGCGACACGCCCGGCCAGCGCCCGGAAGACGGCGGGCGTCTCCATCGCGATGCCCGGATTGACGAGGACCATCGGCAGGGCCGGCAGGGCGGCCAGCGGTTCCAGCACCTCGCCGATCCCGCGAATGCGCACGGGGCGGCCCGCCAGGCACATCGGCACGTCCGCGCCGAGACGGATGGAGGCGCTTGCGATCTCGGCGGCCAGCGAGGGATGGAGCACGCCCAGATGGCGCATGAGCGAGGCCGCATCCGAGGACCCGCCCCCGATGCCCGAGGCGACGGGCAGGTTCTTCTCCAGCGTCAGCGAAAGGGCGGGAATCGTGATGCCGCGCGCGCGGGCGATCTCGCGCGCCAGCTCCAGGGCCTTGAAAAGGCTGTTGCCGGCAACGGGAACATGGGCCGCGAAAGGCCCGCGCACCTGCAACTCGTCCTGCGCGGCGGGCCGGGCGATGAGCCGGTCGCCCTCGCGCGCGAAGACCACCAGCCCATCCAGAAGATGATAACCGTCGGCCCGGCGGCCGACGACATGCAGCGACAGATTGATCTTGGCAGGGGCGAGCAAGTCGTGCGCCGCCGCGCCCGTCATGGAAGAGGCGTCCATGCCGGCCTCAGTTGGGGCGGCTGGCGTCGCCCTGCTCGGCCGGCGTGTTCGCGGCCCGCTCGGCAGGCGCCTCGTTCTCGTGCCCGACGTCGGAGCCCACCGGGCCGAGCCCGTCGGCCAGCTTGGCGCGAATCTTCTCCGCCACGTCCGGCTCGGGCTCTGGCGTGCCCCTCAGTGCGCGCTCCCACTGGAAGCGGGCTTCGCGCTCGCGCCCGACGCGCCAGTAGGCATCGCCCAGATGGTCGTTGATCGTGGGGTCGGCGGGGGTGATGAGCACGGCGCGCTCCAGTTGCTCCACCGCCTCCTCGAAGCGCTCCAGCCGGTAATAGGCCCAACCGAGCGAATCGATGATGTAGCCGTCGTTGGGCCGCAGGTCGACGGCGGTGCGGATCATCTCGAGGCCCTCCTCGAGATTGCGGTTCATGTCCACCCAGGAGTAGCCGAGATAGTTCAGCACCTGCGGCTGGTTGGGCGAAAGCTCCAGCGCCCGGCGGAAATTGGGCTCGGCCTTGTCCCACTCCTTCAGGCGCTCATAGGCGATGCCGCGCTGGTAGTAGATGTTCCAGTTGTTCGCCCCGTCCTCGGGCGCGATCTTCAGCGCCCGCTCCAGGATCTCGGCCGCGCGCGCATATTCCTTGCTGGCGGACAGGACGTCGGAGAGCGCCAGATGCGCCTGCAAATCGTCCGGATAGGCCGCGACCGCCCGCTCCAGATGCTTCAGGGATTCCTCCTTACGGTCGGCATACCAGAGGTCGAGGCCCATCTGGAGTTCGGCCGTGCGCCGGTAGGGTGAGGTTTCGGGAATCTGCTCGTAATAGGAGATGGCCAGATCGATCCGGCTCGCGCGCTCGGCAATGCCGGCCAGGGCCGTGAGGAGCTTGGGCGAGGAGGTGTCCGCCACCGCCTGCGCGAACTGGAAATACAGGAGCGCGACCTGCTGCCCGTCGCCGCGATTGATCGCCTGGCCGAGGATGTACAGCGCCTCGGCCGCGCCGTCGCGGGCGGAGGCCAGCGTGGGAGCGATCTCCTCGCCGGCCTCGATCTGCCCGCGAAGATGCAGGAGCGGGTCGTAGGTGGGGGCCAGTTCCAGCCCGCGCTCGGCCGCGGCCAGCGCCGCCGCCTCGTCGCCCGCGCGCGCTTCCACCCGGGCCAGCGCCTCGGCGGCGGCCAGATAGGCATCCGGCGAGGTCTGGACGGAGGCGGCGTCGTCGAGAAGCAGGGTCAGCACCCGGCGCGCCTCGGCCGGCTCGCCTTGCAACTCGGCCAGAAGCCCCTTCTGGTAGAGGTTGAAGATCGCGAACCACGGCGCGCCGTTGATCTCGTCCACCCGCTTGATCGCGTCATCGAAGCGGCCGTCGCCGGCCTCCGCCCAAGCGGCCAGATGGCCCACGAGCAGGCTGTCGAGCTCGCTGGGGTCGGAGATGGCGAGCTGCTCCACCGCCTCCTGCGCCCTTGCGTCGCGCAGGGCGGCGAGGCCGAGCGCGATCCGCGCGACCTTGCCCGCGTCGGGATCGTCGCGCAGCTCGGCGGCCAGAGCCACGCCATCGTCGAAGCGACCGTCGGCGAGGAAGGCGAACATGGCCTCCTGCCGCAGCAGGTCGGAGTCGGGATCGAACTCGAGGGCGAGGTCGAAATAGTCCGTCGCCACATCCAGCGCGCCTTCCGACTGCGCGGCCTTGGCGGCAAGATAAGCGCCGGGGAGGGACTGCACGTCGCCGGTGGCCCGCGCGGGCTGCGCGCTCTCAACGGGTTCGCTGGCCGCGCCCGCTGCGGTCGACGCCATGCCCGCGGCCAGGGCGGCGGCAAGCGCCAAGCGAGAAATGCGCAATGTCCGCACGAATTTGTCCCTTCCAGAAAGGTCGAGCACGCCGAGGAATCCGGCTTTCAGGCATTTTGCACCGCGTGCCCGCGAATTGGGAGCGCCGGCAGGCGTGCAGATGTCAGAATCGGCGCCCAGAGTGACGTTTTTACGGCCGGGCCCGGTCAAACGATCCGGTCTATGCAGAAATCGACCACATCGGCCAGCGCCTGGCGGGCGGGAGACGGCGGCAGGCTCTCCACCGCTTCGCGCGCGCTCGCGCCGTAGCCGCGCGCCCGCGCCTTCGTTTCCTCCAGCGCGCCGTGGCGGCGCAGGAGGGCGGCGGCCTCCTCGAGCGCCGCGTCGTCGTTGCGCCCTTCCTCCATCGCGCGGCGCCAGAAGGCGCGCTCGCCCTCGTCACCCCTGGCGAAGGCGAGGATCACGGGAAGCGTGATCTTGCCCTCGCGGAAGTCGTCGCCGACATTCTTGCCGAGCGCCTGGGCCGAGCCATCATAGTCCAGCACGTCGTCCACGAGCTGGAAGGCGAGGCCGAGGTCTCGCCCGTAGCGGCGCATCGCCACCTGCATGGCCTCGTCCGCCCCGGCGATGACGGGGCCGACCTCCGTGGCAGCGGCGAAGAGAGCGGCCGTCTTGGCGTCGATCACGGCGAGATAATCGGCCTCGCTGGTCGTCATGTGCTTGGCGGCGGAAAGCTGCCAGACCTCGCCCTCCGCGATCACGGCCGAGGCGTTGGAGAGGATGGCGAGCGCGCGCATCGAGCCGACCTCCACCATCATCTTGAAGGCCTGGCCGAGCAGATAGTCGCCCACCAGCACGCTCGCCTGGTTGCCCCAGATCGTGCGCGCCGTCTCGGTGCCGCGCCGCAGGTCGCTTTCGTCCACCACGTCGTCGTGCAGCAGGGTCGCGGTGTGCAGGAACTCCACGCTGGCGGCGAGCTTGACGTGATTGCCGCCCTCGTAGCCGAAGGCGAGGGCCGAGGCGATGGTCAGCATGGGGCGCAGACGCTTGCCGCCAGAGGAAATCAGGTGCTCCGCGATCCGGGGGATCAGTTCGACATTCGACCCCGCCATCGACAGGATCAACGCGTTGACGCGCTCCATGTCCGGGCGGGTGAGGCCGACGATCCCTTCGATCGACGCACGCCGCCGGTCTTGGGCGAGGGGTGTGGCTGCGCTCACGACGAACCTCCATTGCTGGAGCGGGGGATAGCTGCCCACAGGCCGGGCGGCAAGGGCACAGAAAGCAAAGGCTCGCTTGCGGCCGGGCGCGAATCGGAGGACACCTCGCTGATGCTCGAGCTCCTGCGCACCACCGACGCCGTTCTCATCTCCTTCGTGGACGCCCTCCTGAAGGACGCCGACATCCCGCATATGGTGGCGGATGGCCATATGAGCGTGCTCGACGGCTCCATCGGCGTCCTGCCCCGCCGCGTGCTGGTGGAGGCGGAGCGCCTCGACCAGGCGCGGCGCCTGTTGAGGGACGCCGATCTGGGCCATGAGCTTTCCTGACACCGGCCCCACGCGGATCGATGCCTTTTTCGGCGGCGCGTTCCACCTGGTTCAGCCGGATGGCTGGGGATACCGCTCCGGCCTCGATGCGATGCTGCTGGCGGCCTGCGTCGATGAGGCACAGGGCGGGCGGGCGGCCGATCTCGGCGCCGGCGCCGGCGCCGTGGGGATCGGCGCCGCGGCACGGGCGCAGGGCCTGCATGTGACCTTGGTGGAGAAGGAGGCGGCGATGGCGGGGCTGGCGCGGGCTTCGCTCGGTCTGGCGCAGAACGCGGCGCTGGCCGGCCGCCTTCACGTTTGCGAGATGGACGCGCTGGCCCCGCGCCCGGCGCGGGAGGCGGCCGGGCTTCCCGATGGCGGGTTCGGCCTCGTCCTCACCAATCCGCCCTTCTACCCGGCCGGCCATCGCGCCTCGCCGGACGCGCCGCGCCGCGCGGCGCTGAGCGCGCCGGATGAGGATTTTCTCGTTCGCTGGGTGCGGGTCGCGGCGGCATTGCTCGAGCCTCGCGGCCGGCTGGCTCTTTTGGCCAGGCCGGCGGACCTGCTCGCGGTGCTGGAAGGCGCGCGCAACCGCCTCGGCTCCCTGGCCGTGCTGCCGGTGCACACGCGGCCCGGCCCGGCGACGCGAATGCTCGTCAGTGGCGTGCAGGGTTCGCGGCGGGAGATGGCCGTCCTGCCGGGGCTCGAACTCTTCGGGCAAGGCGGGCGGGAGAGGCTCGACGCCATCTCGGCGGGGCAATACCGGATCGACGGCCTGTCCGCCTAGCGAGCGGCCCGATGCAACCCTACATCGGCGCGACCGACAATCGACCAAGAGGCGTTCTTGCGTGGCCAGTTCCCTGACGAGATTCCTTCCCGCGCGCTTCCGGAAGAACGAGGTGGTCATTCCCGTGGTGCGGATTCACGGGGCGATCATGGCCGGCGGCGGGCCGCTGCGGCAGACCGTTTCCATGGCCGCCGTCGCGCCGCTTCTCGAAAGGGCCTTCGCTAACAAGGCAGCGCCGGCCGTCGCCATCCAGATCAATTCGCCCGGCGGCTCGCCGGTGCAGTCGAGGCTGATCCACAAGCGCATCCGCGACCTCGCGGCCGAGAAGAACAAGGAGGTCGTCGTCTTCTGCGAGGACGTGGCGGCGTCCGGCGGCTACATGATCGCCTGCGCGGGCGATGTCATCGTGGCGGACCCCTCGTCCATCGTGGGCTCCATCGGCGTGGTTTCGGGCGGTTTCGGCTTCGTCGACCTCCTGGGGAAGATCGGCGTCGAGCGCCGCCTGCACACGGCCGGGCAGAACAAGGCGACGCTCGACCCGTTCAAGCCCGAGAGGCCGGAGGATGTGGAGCATCTGAAAAGCCTTCAGCTCGACATTCACAAGGTCTTCATCGACCTGGTGAAGGAGAGCCGGGGTGCACGGCTTTCCGATGACCCGCAACTCTTCACCGGCCTCTTCTGGTCCGGCGGCCGGGGCGTGGAATTGGGCCTCGTCGATCGCCTCGGCGACCTTCGCTCGGTCCTGCGCGAGCGCTACGGGCCCAAGGCCAAGCCCGTGGTGATGCAGGCCAAGCGCAGCCTGTTCGGCACCCGGCCCGGCGGCCCCGGCATCCTCGCCGATCCGGCGGCCCTCGGAGGCGGCGCGGTGGAGGCGCTGGTGTCCGTGGCCGAGGAGCGGGCGCTCTGGGGGCGCTACGGCCTCTAAGAGCGTCCTCAGTCGCCTTTACTTCGCCGTTCTCCCCCAACATAGTCGCAGGCGAAGGGTCATCATGGTCGAACTCATGCCTCCGTTTGTGCTTCTAGGGATTGTCGGCGCTGCCGCCTATTACGGCTTGCAGCGGATGAAGAAGGACGCCGTGCGCGTGATGGAACGCAACCGGCGCGCCGAGATGGAGACGCGCACCGGCGCCCACGGCACACTGGTGCGCGGCGAGGACGGGGTGTACCGCATCCGCAAGGATTGACCCCTCGCGGCTCGCCGTGGCAACGAGCGGCCAGACCGCCCGTTTCCCAGCCGAAAGCGCTCCCATGTCCGATCCCGCACCGCATATGCGGCCCGAACGCTCCTTCCAGGGGCTGATTCTCGCGCTGCATCGCTACTGGGCCGATTACGGTTGCGTCGTGCTTCAGCCCTACGACATGGAGGTGGGCGCAGGCACCTTCCATCCGGCCACGACGCTTCGCGCGCTGGGGCCGAAATCGTGGAACGCGGCCTATGTGCAGCCTTCGCGCCGCCCCAAGGACGGGCGCTACGGCGAGAATCCCAACCGTCTCCAGCATTACTACCAGTATCAGGTGATCCTGAAGCCGAATCCCACCAACCTGCAGGAGCTTTATCTCGGCTCTCTGAAGGCCATCGGCATCGATACGGGCCGCCACGACGTGCGCTTCGTGGAGGACGACTGGGAAAGCCCGACGCTGGGCGCCTGGGGGCTGGGCTGGGAGTGCTGGTGCGACGGCATGGAGGTGTCGCAGTTCACCTATTTCCAGCAGGTCTGCGGCATCGAATGTGCGCCTGTGGCGGGCGAGCTGACCTACGGGCTGGAGCGTCTGGCCATGTATGTGCAGAATGTCGACAACGTCTACGACCTCAATTTCAACGGCCGCGAGGGCGATGAGAAGGTGACGTATGGCGACGTCTTCCTTCAGGCCGAGCAGGAATATTCGCGCTTCAATTTCGAGATCGCGGACACGGCGATGCTGCTGAAGCATTTCGACGATGCGGAGCGGGAGTGCGCGGCGATCCTGGCCGCCGGCGCGCCCTCGGCTTCGGCCAACGTCGCCCTGCACCGCTGCGTGCTGCCGGCCTACGACCAGGCCATCAAGGCCAGCCACGTGTTCAACCTCCTCGATGCGCGCGGCGTGATCTCCGTCACGGAGCGGCAGAGCTACATCCTGCGCGTGCGCACGCTGGCCAAGGCTTGCGGCGAGGCATTCCTGCTGACGGAAGCGGGCGGCGCGAAGATTGCGGCCTGACCCCCGTCGCCGTCCGGCGCCGGCGCGCTAGTTTCGTCTCGTCCCGCAGACAAGGAAAAGTGCCATGCAGTGGAGAGGCCGTCGCCAGAGCAACAATGTCTCCGACCGGCGCGGGAGCGGCGGGGGCGGTTTTCCCGGCGGCCGGGGCGGGGGAATGCGCATCCCCATCCGCGCGGGCGGCGGCGGGGGCATCGGCTTCCTGCTGATCATCGGTGCGATGTGGCTGTTCTTCGGCATCAACCCGCTGGCTCTGCTCGGAATGGACGATGGCGGGGGCCAGCAGCAGACCTCCTCCACCGGGCCGGGCATCCAGGGAACGCCCGATGAGACGGACGACTTCATCGCGACCGTGCTGGCCGATACGGAGGACGTGTGGAACGCGCGCTTCCAGGCCATGGGCGAGACCTACCCGGAGCCGACGCTGGTGCTGTTCACCAACAGCGTCTCTTCCGGCTGCGGCTTCGCGGGCTCGGCGACGGGGCCGTTCTACTGCCCCGCCGACCAGAGCCTCTATCTCGACCTCGGCTTCTTCCGGCAGCTCGCGCAGGATCTCGACGCGCCGGGCGAGTTCGCGCAGGCCTATGTCATCGCTCACGAGGTGGGCCATCACGTGCAGAACGTCACCGGCATCCTGCCCCGCACGCAGCGGGTGCGGCAGCAGATGTCGCAGGCCTCCGCCAACCGGGTTTCGGTGCTCACCGAGCTTCAGGCCGATTGCTACGCGGGCATCTGGGCGCACGATGTGGGCGGGCTCGGCTATCTGGAGGCCGGTGATATCGACGAGGCGCTGAATGCGGCGAGCCAGATCGGCGACGACAGGCTCCAGCGCCGCAGCCAGGGCGAGGTGGTGCCCGATTCCTTCACCCATGGCACTTCGGAGCAGCGGCAGACCTGGTTCCGGCGCGGCTATGAAAACGGCGACATGGAAGCCTGCGACACGTTCGAAGGCCAGCTTTAGAGCCTGTTGCTTGCAATCGGGCGAGGGGCGTGGTGTTTGCCGGTGCAATCGCACACCCTTTCATAGCGTAGCTTTCGATGCCCGATCTGCTTCTCGAACTTCGATCCGAAGAAATCCCCGCGCGTATGCAGCGCAAGGCGGCGGGTGACCTGAGGAAGCTCGTCACCGACGCGCTGGTGGAGGCGGGGCTGACCTATGAGGGCGCGCGCGAATACTGGACGCCTCGTCGCCTGACGCTCGACATTCGCGGGCTCGAAGCGCGATCCAAGGACATGCGCGAGGAGCGCAAGGGCCCCAAGGTCGGCGCACCGGAAAAGGCGATCGAGGGCTTCCTGCGCTCGGCGGGACTCTCCTCTATCGACGAGGCGCAGGTCCAGTCCGACAAGAAGGGCAAGTTCTACGTCGCCGTGGTTCACAAGCCCGGCCGCACCGCCGAGGAGGTGGTCGCGCAGGCGATGCCGGCTATCCTGCGCGATTTTCCCTGGCCGAAATCCATGCGCTGGGGCGCGGCCTCGCGCCAGCCCGGCTCGCCGCGCTGGGTGCGCCCGCTGCAATCGATCCTGTGCGTTTTCGGGCCCGAGGTGGGCGAGACGGCGGTGGTGGATTTCGAGTTCGCCGGTGTGCGCTCCGGCGACACGACCGTGGGCCACCGCTTCCACGCGCCGGGCGAGATCAAGGTGCGGCGCTTCGACGACTATATCGCCAAGCTGGAAAAGGCGCGCGTGGTGCTGGATGCCGAGCGCCGCAAGTCCATCATCCGCGCCGATGCGCAGAACCTTGCCTTCGCGCAGGGCCTCGACGTGGTGGAGGATGAAGGCCTCCTGGAGGAGGTCTGCGGCCTCGTGGAGTGGCCCGTGGTGCTCATGGGCGAGTTCGAGGAAGCCTTCCTCGCCATCCCGCCCGAGATGATCCGCCTGACCATCCGCGCCAACCAGAAATGCTTCGTCACGCGCCGGCACGGGCAGGAGGGGCTGGCCAACAAGTTCCTGCTGGTCGCCAATATCGAGGCGGATGACGGCGGCGCGGAGATCGCGCGCGGCAACGGCAAGGTCGTGCGCGCCCGCCTTTCCGACGCGCTCTATTTCTGGCAGACCGACCAGCAGGACCTGCCGGACCTTGCCGCGCTCGAGACGTCCGGCGAGGCGCTGGGCCTCGATCTCGCCAAACCTCTCGACCAGCGCATGGCCAAGCTCGACGCGCTCGGCGTCACCTTTCACGCCCGGCTCGGCACGCAAGGGGCGCGGGTGCGGCGCATCGCGGCGCTGGCGCAAACCATCGCCCCGCTCGTCGGCGCCGATCCGGCGCTCGCCGCCCGCGCCGCCGTTCTGGCCAAGGCGGATCTGACGACCGAGGCGGTGGGCGAGTTTCCCGAATTGCAGGGCCTGATGGGCCGCAAATATGCCGGCCTGCAAGGCGAGCCGGAAAGCGTGCAGGCGGCCATCGAGGACCATTACAAGCCGCTCGGCCCCGGGGACCGCGTGCCGGCCGAGCCGGTGGCCATCGCCGTGGCGCTCGCCGACAAGCTCGACACGCTGGTGGGCTTCTGGGCCATCGACGAGAAGCCGACCGGGTCGAAGGATCCCTATGCGCTGCGCCGCGCCGCGCTGGGCGTCATCCGCATCGTGCTCGACAACGCGCTCCGCGTGAAGCTGGGCAGCCTCATCCCCTCCGGCGACCTCCTGTCCTTCTTCCATGACCGGCTGAAGGTGCAGCTTCGCGAGCAGGGCGCGCGCCACGATCTGGTGGATGCCGTGCTTTCGGGCGAGGCGGGCGGCGGGGCCAATGACGACCTCCTGGATATCGCCACGCGCGTGGAGGCGCTGGGCCAGTTGCTGGGGTCGGCCGACGGGCAGAACCTTCTGGCCGCCTATCGCCGGGCCGCCAACATTCTCGCCGCCGAGGAGAAGAAGGGCACGCGCATTGCCGGGGAGCTCGACCTTGCGCGCCTCGTGGAAGAGGAGGAGCGCGTCCTCGCAGGCGCCGTCGATCGCGCCGAGATCGAGCTGGACGAGGCCCTGAGCACGGAGAGCTATCCCCACGCCACCGCAGCGCTGGCGCGCCTCCGGGCGCCTGCGGATGCGTTTTTCGAAACGGTTCTCGTTAATGCGGAAGATGAGGACTTGCGTGCTAACCGACTGGCTTTGCTATCTCGCATACGGGTTGCCACCCACCGCGTCGCGGACTTCTCGAAGATCGCTGGCTGACGACCGCCCTCCCGAATCTGTGAACGCCATCCGTTTCGAAGGCCAGCCCGGCGCAAGCCGTGGCTGGCCTTCTCGATTCGTGGGTTCGTGAACGGAACAGCGGGTCGTTCCACGCTCACGGGAACGTGATTGCAGCGCCCGCAGGTTGACAAAAACCTGCGTCATCAAAAGCACTTATCGCAGTCGCGAAGCGCCGAGCGGGCTTCGTGAACGGAAATCTCTGTACGCATCCGGCTGCCCCTTGCGGGTGCCAAGCATGGGGCAGATCGCCCGGCAGGGGAGCCAGTTTCGCTGGCTCTTCGAGCCTTGCCGCGCGACGACGAGGGGAACTCCTGTATGCTGAAGTTGAGCGCGGCCGTTTCGGCCGCCGCCCGATGGTCTTTCGCTCTGACGGTGGGCGGCCTTCTGATGGGGGCGCCGGGCGCCCAGGCGGAGTGGAACGAGCCGTGGAAGAGCGAGGATCGCGCCCTCGTCATCGACGCCTATGAGTTCAACCCGATCAACTGGGCCGAGATGACCAGCGACGAGCGGATCGCCGGCTTCATCAACAAGGCCTCGGACGGCCTGCCGCCCTCCTGGACCTGCCGTGGCCTTTCAGGCGACGATGAGCGGCTTTGCAAGAACCGCTGGTGGAAATATTCGGTCACGCAGGAGCTGTATTTCACCCGTCGCGAGATGGCCAAGATGCTGGGTCTGAAATGGGGTGCCTATCATCTCGGCCGGCCCGGCAACCCGCGCGAGCAGGCCGACCATTTCGTCGATTTCGCCAAGCCCGAACCTGACGAATTGATCGCCATCGACATCGAGGACAACGATCCCGAAAAGTGGATGTCGCTGGAGGACGCGGAGATCTTCGCCGATCAGATCCGCGTGCGCCTCGGGCGCTATCCGGTGCTCTACACCAATGGCTCTACGGCCGAATACGTCTCGCGGAACGCGGAGAAGTATCCGCTGCTGTCGCGCCTGCCGCTCTGGTATGCGCGCTACCGCAACGACATCACCGGCCTCTTCCCGGAAGAGACATGGCCGAGCTACGCCCTCTGGCAGTTCGCCTCCATGCACAATTGCGGGCCGCGTAGCTGCCCTTACCGCGTGAAGGGCACGAAGACGGATATCGACGTCAACGTCTCGCCTCTGACGGTGGCCGAGCTGAAGGAGGCTTGGCCGTTCGACGACCTGATCGGCGACGCACCGCCGCCCGCGCCCATGGTGGACGAAGGCGCCCTGATCGCCGAACTGGCGAAGGAGGGCGGGGATACGGTCGAGATCGTCGGCAGCATCGTCGCCGATGCTGCCGCAGCCTCCAACAATGCAAGTCCCGAGGAGGTCGACGAGGCCCGCGACATGATGCTGGCTGCTTATGGGCCGCCCGCGGAGCGCTCGACGCTCGATCCGCTGGCCCTGCTCACCGAAGTCGCCCGGCAGGAGCATCGCGGCTCCACGGTGCAGCCCGCGCTTTCGGCGCTCACAGGCACGCCGCGCGTCGAGCCGGACATGCCGGCCGATACAAGGCGTCGCTTCGCCCCCTTGCGCACCCATGAGGTCTCGGCCGGCCTGATCGACGCGTTCGGCCAGTTGCAGGACGAGATGAAGGGCGTGACGCAGGTTCTGAACCCGCCCGCAGATGCGCCCCACGGCGATGAAGCGTCCGATCTGCAAGCCACGGCGCCGCAGTCGTCACCGGGCCTTGCTGCCGATGCTCCTCAGGCGGCGACCTTGGCCAGATCGCGGATCGCCGAGCGGCTGCGGCGGGGCGAGGGCGTGCTCGGCTCGCCGGCGGAGGAGGAGGCGCAGGACGGCCCGCGCGCCGAACGAACCGGCGAACTGGCGGGGGGGCGCGCTCTTCTGGCTTCCGTGGAGGCGCGTATCGCGCAGGCCTTCACCGCCACGCGGTGATCTGCCCGGTTCACCCTGATCGCTTGCCTGCGGGAACCATGCGCAGGCTCGGTTGTTTTCGCTGCCGAGCCAGCCGCTCATCCGGCGGCGGCAATGCGTAAAGGTGTATCATGGGTAGAGCAGTTGGGTGGATCATCGGCCTCGTCATCGTCGTCGCGGTGGCATGGATCGCGTTCATGATGGTGGATGTGGACGTGACGCAGGAAGGCCAGCTTCCCGAGGTGAGTGTTTCCGGCGGCCAGATGCCGGAAGCGGACGTCAATGTCGGCACGGTCGATGTGGGCTCCGAGCAGCGCACGGTCGAGGTGCCGAGCATCGAGGTGAACCCGCCGGCCGATAATTGAGCTTGCTCTCCCGTTAGGGAGGCGAACGCCGGGCCTTCTTCGGGGGCCCGGCGTTTTCGTTTTCGCGCCCGCCCGCCTTGGAGGCGGGCACGCGCCGGTCTATGGCACGGGGATGGATACGCGAATTCTTTCCGCGCAAGCGCAGGGCGCTATTGATGAGGCGGTGCGGTGCCTCGGCGCCGGGGGGCTCGTTGCCGTTCCCACCGAGACGGTCTACGGCCTCGCGGGCGACGCGATGAACGGGCAGGCGGTGGCGCGGATCTTCGAGGCCAAGGGGCGGCCCTCCTTCAACCCGCTGATCGCGCATGTCTGCGACCTGGACATGGCGCGGCAGATCGCAGCTCTCGATGCCGTCGCACTCGCGCTGGCCGAGCGCTTCTGGCCGGGCCCGCTTACGCTCGTCCTGCCGCTGGCCGCCTCCGCGCGCGTGCATCCGCTGGTGACGGCGGGCCTTTCCACCGTCGCGGTGCGTATGCCGAAGGGGCCGGCTTCGGAGATCATCCGCCGGCTAGGCCGTCCGCTCGCCGCGCCCAGCGCCAACCGCTCCGGCCGCGTCAGCCCCACCACGGCCGATCATGTGAACCGGAGCCTCGGCGGGCGCATCGAACTCATTCTCGATGCCGGGCCATGCGCCTTCGGGCTCGAATCCACCATCGTGAAACCCGAGGGCGGGGAGCTTCTCCTGCTGCGTCCGGGCGCCGTGACGGTGGAGGAGATCGAGGACGCCATCGGCTTGCCGCTGAGGACCGCTTCCGGGAGCGGAATTCAGGCGCCGGGACAGATGGCCTCGCACTACGCGCCGGCCGGGCAGGTGCGGCTCGAGGCTCGCCATGTCGAGGCGGGGGAGCACCTTGTCGCCTTCGGGTCGGGCCGGGTCGAGGGAGAGGAGAAGGCGGCCTCGCGGATCGACCTGAGCCCCGACGGCGACTTGCGGGAGGCCGCCGCGAACCTCTTTGCCGCCCTGGCCCGGCTCGACGCGCCGGACGTGGAGCGCATCGCGGTCATGCCGATCCCGCGCCATGGCCTCGGCCTTGCCATCAACGATCGGCTCGCGCGTGCCGCCGCCCCGCGTTGAAGGCTCGACGCGGCGGGTGACCGAGCTATGATGCGCGCCATGACGAATATGCCTGATTCTCCTCCGCTGTCCCCCGACCTCATCGCCCGCTTCGCCGCCGTCGTCGGCGAGGGCAACGCGCTGACCGATCCGGACCTGATCGCTCCCTATCTTCGCGAGGAGCGCGACCTCTACGAGGGCCATGCGGGCCTCGTGCTGCGCCCCGGCTCGGTGGAGGAGGTCTCGGCCATCCTGCGGCTGGCGAGCGAGACGCGCACGCCCGTGGTGCCGCAAGGCGGCAATACGGGCCTTGTCGGCGGGCAGGTGCCGCTCTCGGCCGGCGAGGTGGTGGTGTCCCTCTCGCGCATGAACAGGATTCGCGAGGTCGATGCCGTCGGGCGCACGATGACGGTGGATGCGGGCGTGGTGCTCCAGCGCGTGCAGGAGGCGGCGGACGAGGAGGGGCTCCTGTTCCCCCTGTCGCTCGGCTCCGAAGGCTCGTGCCAGGTCGGCGGCAATCTGGCGACCAATGCGGGCGGCACCGGTGTTCTGGCCTATGGCAATATGCGCGAGCTGTGCCTTGGCATCGAGGCCGTGCTGCCCTCGGGGGAAATCCTGCACGGCCTGCGCAGGCTGAAGAAGGACAATCGCGGCTACGACTGGCGTCAGCTCCTGATCGGCGCGGAGGGCACGCTCGGCATCATCACCGGAGCGGTCCTCAAGCTCGTGCCACGCCCGATGGGGCGGGAGGTGGCCTATATCGGGCTGGCCTCGCCGGAGGCGGCGCTGGAGCTTCTGAAGCGGGCGGAGCGGAGGGCGGGAAGCCAGCTCACCGGCTTCGAGATCGTGCCGCGCATCGGTATGGAGTTCACCATCCGCCACACGCGCGGCGCGCGCGATCCGATGGGCGAGCCGCACGATTGGTACATCCTCATGGAAATCTCCTCCTCGCGCTCTGCCGAGGACGCGCGCGAGACCATGGAGGCCATCCTCGAGGCGGCCTTCGAGGCCGGCGAGGTGGAGGACGCCGCCATTGCCCAGTCGGTCTCGGACGCCAAGGACTTCTGGCGGATGCGCGAGGAGCTGAGCTGGGCGCAGAAGCCGGAGGGCGGCTCGATCAAGCACGATGTGTCCGTGCCGGTGGCGCTCGTACCGCAGTTCCTGCGCGAGGCGGGCGAGGCGGTGATGGCCGCCATCCCCGGGGCGCGCGTCGTTTCCTTCGGGCATCTGGGCGACGGCAACATCCACTACAACGTCTCCCAGCCCGTCGGCGCCGACAAGGCCGCCTTCCTGGAGCGCTGGGGGGAGGTGAACGGCATCGTCCACGCCATCGTGGCGCGGCTGGGCGGCAGCTTCTCGGCCGAGCACGGCATCGGCCAGCTCAAGCGGGACGAGCTGGCGCGCACCAAGGAACCGGCGGAGATGGACCTGATGCGGGCCATCAAGGGCACCTTCGATCCTTACTCGATCATGAACCCGCGAAAGCTGATTTAAGTTTTCCGCAAAGTGTCGAAATGATAACCTTGAATTTGGTCAGCTTCACTTAACCGACTTTCTTAGCCTGCCTGCAAGAGGCGGCCTGTAGTTTCGGCTCAACAAGGCCGGGAACACATCGGCCGCACCGACAGGACCGGATGCAAGTCCGGACAACAGGCAGAGGCTTCGATCATGAGCTCGGTCATCAACAGCAGCGCCCCGCGTCCCGAATGGACCAACGTTCCCATCCGCCTCGATCCGGCGTTTGCCGACAAGCGCCAGACCTTCGAGATGATGGACGGGGAGGAACTCGTCAGCTACCGCGTCGATCGCCGCGGCGCGGTGGTCCGCCGGCGGCTGGAGAATAGCAGGGTGCCCGTCTCGGTGGCGCTCGCGCCCCGCGCCTTCAAGGGCGTGGCCGCCCGCGCCATGGAGGACGGCGCCGGCAAGGTAACGGTGACGCTGGAGCTGCACCATGCGGACCCGAAGCTTTCCGTGCCGTTGCTGGTCGCTTGCGACCTCTTCGACGTCGCGGCCGACTGGCGCGGCTGGTCCGAGCTGTTCAGCCTTCCGATGCTGATGGTGGAGGCGGACGGCAGCGTCACGCCGCTGGAGGAGACGCTGGGCCGCGTGCGCGCCGGTGAGCCGCGCGAGCGCCGCCGCAACGCCTCGCGCCAGCGTCGCCCCCGCTTCCTGGCCCGGCGCAAGCCCGGCGGGCTGGGCCTGCGCATGATGGTGAGCGGCGAGGAGATCATCGCCCGCTCCTGATGCTTAGTAAGCGAAGGGGAAGGACAGCATCCACAGGGCGGAAAAGACGAGGCCCAGGAAGATGATCCAGCCGAAGAGGGCGTTCGACTTGAAAAGCTTCAGGCACTGTTCCCCGTCGTCGATGTCGAGCGTCCGAATCTGCCAGATCATCTGGCCCGCGCCGATGGCCAGGCCCGCATAGGCGGGCCAGGTGGGGCCGCCGCTGCCCGCGCCGGTCAGGGCGAAGGCCGTCGCGAAGCAGAGGATCGCGCCCAGATAGAGGATCGCGAGCGCCGGCTTCGTGCGTTCGCCGAACAGGCGCGCGGTCGAGCGCACGCCGACGAGCGCGTCGTCCTCCCGGTCCTGATGGGCGTAGATCGTATCGTAGCCGATGGTCCACAGGATGGACCCGGCATAGAGCGCCAGCGCCGCCAGGCTCAGCGAGCCCCAATAGGCGGCCCAGCCCATCAGTGCGCCCCAGGAGAAGGCGAGACCGAGGCCCAGTTGCGGCCAGTCCGTCACCCGTTTCAGGAACGGATAGATCGCCACGGTGGCGAGCGAGAGAATGCCGAGGCCCACCGCGAACAGGTTGAACTGCAACAGGACGGCCAGTCCGGCCAGCGACTGGAGCACCAGGAACATTTTTGCCCGCCCGCGAGAAACACGGCCGGAGGGCAGGGGACGCGAACGGGTGCGCGCGACCTGTGCGTCCACCTTGTGGTCCACCAGGTCGTTATAGGTGCAGCCGGCCCCGCGCATGGCGATGGCGCCGATGAGGAAAAGCGCCAGGTGCCACAGGCTGGGAAGGCCCGTATGCACGGCCGAGGGCGCGGCCCATTGCGGTGCCAGCGCGGCCGACCACCAGCACGGCCACATGAGGAGCTGCCAGCCGATGGGACGGTCCCACCGCGCCAGTTGCGCATAGGGCCAGAGCACGCGGGGCAGCGCGCGGTAGACCCAGTTGTACGAGGGCGCGTCGGCCACGCGCTCGCCGGAGTGGACCATTCGGTCGGACCAGTTCTGCATGGTTGTGAGAAAGGCCGGAACGGCGGGGGCGTCAAGCTCTTTCGGCCCGCAAATGCTTGACCGCCGCCCGCCGTCCCCCGTAATCGGGCCGCGACGACCGCTTACCGCAAAGGGCATGCAATGGCGCTGGACGTGCTTCTCATCGGCTCCGGAGGGCGCGAGCACGCGCTGGCCTGGAAGATCGCCCGTTCACCGCAGCTCGGCCGCCTCTATGCCGCGCCCGGCAATCCCGGCATCGCGCAGGAGGCGCGGATCGTCGATCTGGACATCGCCGACCATGCGGCCATCATCGACTTCTGCGTCTCGAACGGCATCGGCCTCGTGGTCGTGGGCCCGGAAGCGCCGCTCGTCGCCGGGCTGGCGGACGATCTGGAGGCCGCTGGCCTGACCGTCTTCGGCCCCAGCCGGGCTGCGGCCCAGCTCGAAGGCTCCAAGGGCTTCACCAAGGAGCTGTGCGACAGGAAGGGCATTCCCACGGCGGCCTATCGGCGCTTCGATGCGCTGGAGCCGGCGCGCGCCTATGTAAGCGAGACGGGCGCGCCCATCGTGATCAAGGCGGACGGGCTGGCCGCCGGCAAGGGCGTGACCGTCGCCGAAACGGTGGAGGAGGCGCTGGCGGCGCTGACAGCCTGCTTCGCCGAGCCAGGCGCCTCGGTGGTGGTGGAGGAGTGCATGGTGGGCCCGGAGGCCAGCCTGTTCTGCCTCTGCGACGGAACGCGGGCGGTGTTCTTCGGCACGGCCGAGGACCACAAGCGCGCCTTCGACGGCGACAAGGGGCCGAACACGGGCGGCATGGGCGCCTACTCGCCCTCCCTGCTGATGACGCCGGCGCTGATCGAGCGCGCCATGGCGGAGATCGTGCGCCCCACGATGGAGGGCATGGCCGAGGCGGGCACTCCCTTCAAGGGCGTGCTCTACGCCGGCCTCATGCTGACCGCCGACGGGCCGAAGCTCATCGAATACAATGCGCGGTTCGGCGACCCGGAGTGCCAGGTGCTGATGATGCGGCTGGAAAGCGATATCCTGCCGCTGCTGCTGGCCAGCGCCAGGGGCGACCTCTCGGGCGCGCAGCCCGTGTGGAGCGAGGACGCGGCGGTCACGGTCGTCCTCGCCAGCCGGGGGTATCCGGGCGCCTACGAGAAGGGCACCCCGATTCTCTCGCTGCCGGAACCGGGCGAGGGCGCCCTCGTCTTCCACGCGGGCACGCAGGCGGCCGGCGGGGCGCTGGCCGCGCAGGGCGGGCGCGTCCTGAACGCCACCGCGCGCGCCGCCGGCGTGCCGGGCGCGGTGCGCAAGGCTTACGAGCTGGTCGATGCGGTGGACTGGCCGGGCGGGTTCTGGCGCACCGACATCGCCCACAGGGCGGCGGGCGGCTGAAACGGCAGAAGATGTTTTACCCGCTGGACATTTTTTCCGCTCTCTTACGTTAACGGGAGAACAGCACGGGAGAGAGCGCCATGTCGTTTCGCAGGGAAAGGCTGACAAAGCCCATCTATCGGTGGGCCAAGGGCGCGCTGCCGTCCATCTCCGAAACGGAGGCCAAGGCGATCGACGCCGGCACCGTGTGGTGGGACGGGCAGATCTTCTCCGGCGCGCCCGACTGGGACAAGCTCCTCTCCATGCCGCCCGCGAGGCTGAACGAGGAGGAGCAGGCCTTCCTCGACGGGCCGGTCGAAGAGCTGTGCGGGATGATCGACGACTGGAAGGTCGCCCATGAGGACCACGACCTTTCCCCAGAGGTCTGGGACTTCCTGAGGGCGAAGAAGTTCTTCGGCATGATCATCCCGAAGGAGTATGGCGGCCTCGGTTTCTCCAACACGGCTCATTCGGAGGTGGTGCGCAAGGTTTCGTCCGCCAGCGTGGTGGCCGGCGTGACGGTGATGGTGCCGAACTCGCTGGGGCCGGGCGAGCTGATGCTGCATTTCGGCACGCAGGAGCAGCGCGACCACTGGCTGCCGCGCTTGGCCGACGGGCGCGAAATTCCGTGCTTCGGCCTCACTTCCCCGCAGGCGGGCTCGGACGCCGCCGCGATGACAGATACCGGCGTGGTCGAATATGGCGAGCACGAGGGCGAGCGGATGCTCGGCATCCGCCTGAATTTCGAGAAGCGCTACATCACGCTTGCGCCCGTCGCGACGGTGATGGGCCTTGCCTTCAAGATGCGCGACCCCGACAATCATCTGGGCAGGGGGACCGAACTCGGCATCACCGTGGCGCTGATTCCCACCGACACGCCGGGTGTCACGACGGGCGAGCGCCACGTGCCGCTTTCCACCTATTTCCAGAACGGGCCGATCCACGGGCGCGACGTTTTCATTCCCATGGAGTGGATTCTGGGCGGGCAGGCGCAGATCGGCGAGGGCTGGACCATGCTGATGACGGCACTGGCGGCGGGGCGCGGCATCTCGCTGCCTTCCCAGTCCGCCGCCGCCTGCGCCATGGCCGCGCGCGTGACCGGCGCCTATGCGCGGGTCCGCACGCAGTTCAACATGCCCATCGGCCTCTTCGAGGGCATACAGGAGCCGCTGGCCGAAATTGCCGCCAACACCTACCAGGTGGACGCGGCCCGCCGCCTGACCGTCGCGGCGCTGGACGAGGGGCATCGGCCCTCCGTCGTCTCGGCCATCATGAAGTACAACGCCACCACGCGAATGCGCGAGACCATCACGCACGCGATGGACATCCATGGCGGCAAGGGCATCATCGACGGGCCGAGGAACTATCTCGGCGCGCAGTACAAGTCGCTTCCCATCGGCATCACGGTGGAAGGCGCCAATATCCTCACCCGCAGCCTGATGATCTTCGGGCAGGGCGCCATCCGCGCCCATCCCTTCATGCTGAAGGAGATGAAGGCGCTGACCGAGCCCGAGGAGGACAAGGCGCTCGACGCGTTCGACAAGCACTTCTGGGCGCATGTGCGCCACGCGGTGACGAATGCGGGCCGGGCGTTCCTTCAGGGCTGGACCGGGGGGCTCGTGGCCCCCGCGCCGCGCCATGCGGCCTTTACGGGCCATTGGCGGCAGCTCTCGCGCCATTCGGCTGCCTTCGCGCTTCTGGCCGACCTGTCGCTCCTGACGCTGGGCGGTGCGCTGAAGCGGCGCGAGATGATTTCCGGGCGGCTCGGCGATATCCTGTCCGAACTCTACCTCCTCGCCGCCACGCTGAAGCGCTTCGAGGGGGACGGGCGGCCTGAGGTGGACAAGCCGCTGGTCGAGTACGTCATGCAGCGCGGCTATAACCGCATCGGCCTCGCCTTCGACGGCGTGCTCGACAACCTGCCCTCCCGCACGGCGGCGCTTGCCACCCGCTTCATCGCCTTTCCGCTGGGCATCTCCTACGCCGCACCGCCGGACGAACTGGTGACGGAGGTGGCCAGCATCCTCATGCGGCCATCCAGCCAGCGCGACAGACTGACGCCGGACCTCTATCTCGGCGCGCGCCATGGCGCGCATCCGATCAAGGATCTGGAAGCGGCCTTCGAGCTTGTCGCACGCGCCGCGCCCGCCGCCGCCAAGCTGCGCGAGGCGAGGATAGGCGATCCGGCGAAGGCGCTGGAACAGGGCATCATCGCGCGGGAGGAGGCCGATCTCCTGCGGGAAGCGGCGGCGGCGACGGCGAAGGTCATCGAGGTGGATGCCTTCCCGATGGCCGACGTCTCGCCCATTGCCGCCCAGCACGGCCGCGAGACGCGAGGGGAGCGGGGGCGCGCGGAAGCGGCGGAATAGGCCCTAAGGGGGCGGAGCAGCCGCCCGTGCGCCCGATTGACGTTTACGTTCACGTGCATTAGCGCTCGTGTTGTTGGCACGGATCCGGGGAGGATTTCATGTACAAGGCGCCCGTCGAGGAAATCGGCTTTGCCCTGAACAAGGTGGTCGGCCTGGAGGACGCGCTCGCGCGCGGGCTTCATGGCGAACTGACGCCCGATCTGGTGGATGCGATCCTGATCGAGGCCGGCAAGTTCGCCGAGGACGAGATCGCGCCGCTGGCCGAGACGGGCGACCGCGAGGGCGCGCGCCTGGAGGATGGCGCCGTTACCACGCCCAAGGGATGGGCCGGGCTCTATACGCGCTGGCGCGAGGCGGGGTGGAACGCGCTGACGGGGCCGGAGGCCCATGGCGGGCAGGGGTTGCCCACCGCGCTTTCGGCGGCGGTGACGGAGATGTGGAACAGCGCCTCGATGGGCTTCGCCATCGGCCCCACGCTCACCATCGGCGCGGTGGACGCACTGGAGACCCATGGCTCGCAGGCGCTGAAGAGCATCTATCTCGACAAGCTCGTCTCCGGCGAATGGATGGGCACGATGAACCTGACCGAGCCCGGCGCGGGCTCGGACCTCTCGGGGCTGCGCACCCGTGCCGAGCGGCGCGAGGACGGCACCTACCGCCTCTTCGGCCAGAAGATCTTCATCACCTATGGCGAGCACGACTGGACGGGGAACATCGTCCACCTCGTCCTCGCGCGGCTTCCCGACGCGCCGGCGGGGGTAAAGGGCATCTCGCTGTTCCTGGTGCCGAAATTCCTGGTGAAGGACGACGGTTCGCTCGGCGCGCGGAACGATGTGAAGTGTCATTCCATCGAGCACAAGATGGGCATTCACGGCTCTCCCACCTGCACCATGATCTATGGCGACGGCACCGGCGAGACGGGCGAGGCGGGAGCGGTCGGCTGGCTGATCGGCGAGGAGAACAGGGGCCTCGCCTGCATGTTCACCATGATGAATTCCGCGCGGCTCTATGTCGGCATACAGGGCCTGGGCGTGGCCGAGGCGGCTTTCCAGAAGGCGCTGGATTACGCAAGGGAGCGGCGGCAGGGCCGCTCGACGCTTCTGGCGAAGACCCCCGAGCGCGCGGGCGAGGTTTCGGCCATCATCGAGCATCCCGATGTCGCGCGGATGCTTCTGACCATGAAGGCGCTGACGGGCGCCGCCCGCGCCATCGCCTATGCCTGCGGCCATGCCATCGACCTGGGCCGGGTGCACGAGGGCGAGGAGGCAAGGCGCTGGAGCGAGCGGGCGAGCCTCCTGACGCCGCTGGCCAAGGCCTTTCCGACCGATGTCGGCGTGGAGGTGGCTTCGCTCGGCATCCAGGTGCATGGCGGCATGGGATATATCGAGGAAACGGGTGCCGCGCGCCTCCTGCGCGACGCGCGCATCGCCCCGATCTACGAGGGCACGAACGGTATCCAGGCCATCGACCTCGTCATGCGCAAGCTGCCTCTCTCCGATGGCGGCGCCGTCTCGGCTTATATCGAGGAATTGTCGGCGGTGGCGGAGGAGGTGCGCGCCTCCAACAGCCCGGCTTTCGGCGCGAGCGCTGAGGCGCTGGCGGAAGCCCTCGCCGACTTGCGCGAGGCGACGGGCGTTCTGCTCGACCGGTTGCGGGGCAAGGAAACGGATGCGGCGCTGGCGGGCGCGACGGCGTATCTGCGCCTTTTCTCGCTGACGGCGGGCGCGGTCTATCTCGCCAAGGGCGGGCTGGCCGAGCCCGCGCGCGAGGACCGTATCGCGCTGGCGCGCTTTGCCGCCGAGAATCTGTTGACCGAGGTCACGGGCCTGAAGCGGCAGGTTCTCGCCGGGGCCGCCGGCCTCGATGCCGCGCGCCGCGCGCTGAACTGAGCGGACGGGTCCCATGAGCGATTTCATCACCACCGCGCAGGATGCGGGCGTCCTGACCGTCGGCCTTAACCGGCCGGACAAGAAGAACGCCATCGACCGCGCCATGTACCGCGCCATGGCCGATGCCTTGCAACGGGCCAGCGCCGATCCGGCCGTGCGCGCCGTTCTGGTGAAGGGCGTTCCGGGCGCCTTCTCCTCGGGCAACGACATCACGGACTTCCTGGCGATCGCCACGGGCGGTGAGAAGACGGACGAGGTGGAGGCGTTTCTCTTTGCGCTTGCCGATTGCCGCAAGCCGCTCATCGCGGCGGTGGACGGGCTCGCCATCGGCATCGGCACCACGATGCTGATGCATTTCGACCTCGTTCACGCCAGCCCGTCCTCGATCTTCCGCACGCCCTTCCTCGATCTCGGGCTGGTGCCGGAGGCGGCCTCCAGCCTCTTGGCCCCCCGCCTCATGGGGCACCAGCGCGCCTTCGCGCTTCTGGTCGCGGGCGAGGGTTTCGATGCGGAAGCCGCCAGGGCCGCGAACCTCGTGACCGCCATCGTGCCCGGCGGCGAGGTGGAGGAGGTGGCGCTGCGCGCCGCGCACGCCCTTGCCGGCAAGCCGCCCGAGGCGCTGGCCATCGCGCGCGACCTCCTGCGCGGGGACCGCGCGGAAATCCTCGACCGCATCCGGCTGGAAGCGGATCACTTCCACAAGCGCCTGCGCTCCGAGGAGGCGCGCGCCGCGTTCATGGCCTTCATGGCGCGGGGCAAGCGCTCCTAACGCGTGAACAGCGCCACGGCCTCCACGTGGTGCGACCAGAGGAACTGGTCGATGGGCGTCACCGAGACCAGCCGGTAGCCACCGTCGATCAGGATTTTCGCGTCGCGCGCCAGCGTTGCCGGGTTGCAGGACACGGCGGCAACGCTGGAGACCTTGGAGGCGGCAATCTCGCGCGCCTGCGCCTCCGCGCCGGCGCGGGGCGGATCGAAGACCAGCCCCTCGAACCGTGCCAGTTCCTTTACCGTGAGAGGGCGGCGGAAGAGGTCGCGCCGCTCGATCGCGATGGGCCTGAGGCTGCCGGCAACGCGGCTGGCCTTGTCGAGGGCGGCGAGAGCCGGCGCATCGCTTTCCAGCGCGTGCACGGCGTGCGAGCGCGCCAGCCTGAGCGCGAAGGTGCCCACGCCGCAAAAGAGGTCCGCCACGGCCTTCGCGCCGGCCAGATGGCCTCCCACGAGCCGCGCCATGGCCGCCTCCGCCGAGGCGACGGCCTGAAGGAAGGCACCCGGCGGCACTTCGACAGCCATGCCGCCGAGATCGACGAGAGGCCGGCGCGACTCGACGAGGGATTCGCCCGAGACCGTCAGCCGCGCCAGATCGGCCTCCAGAGCCAGGGAGACGGCCTGCCGGCGCAGCGTCTCGTTCATCTTCGCCGTGTCGTCCAGCGAAAGGTCGAGCCCCATCGGCCCGGCGAAGACGGTGAGGCGCAGGGGGCGCTTTCGGTCCACCATGAGGGCCGCGAAGCGGCGCAGCAGCGGCAGGGCCCGCTCGATCTCCGGCACCACGACGAGGCAGGTCTTCAGGTCCTCGATACGGTGGCTCTGGGCTTGATGGAAACCGAGGAGCACGCGGTTTCCGGCGCGTAGCGCGGTGAACACGGCGCGGCGGCGCGTGGCGGGCGCACACGGGACGAGCGGGAAAACCTCCGTCTCGATGCCCGCGCGGCGAAACGCTTCCGCCACGACATCCTGCTTGAAGGCGCGATAGAGACCGGGCGAGGCATGTTGCAGGTCGCAGCCGCCGCAGGCGCCGAAATGCGGGCAGGGTGCCTCCTGCCTCTCGGGCGAAGCGCGCAGGATCGAACCGATCCGCGCTCGCTGGCCATCGCGCAGGATTTCCAGCTCCTCGCCGGGCAGCGAGAAGGGCACGAAGAGAGGCCCGGCCGCGACGCCGTCCCCCTTGGCGCCGAGGCTTTCGATGCGCACGATCTCATTCATGCCTTGCGCGCTCCGAGCAGGAACTCGCGATTGCCGTCGCCGCCCTCGATGGGGGACGGGACAAGGCCGAGCACGCGCCATTCCGGCTGCGCCCCCAGCCAGTCGGCGAGCGATTGCGCGACGGCGGGCGCCGAGGAGGGGTCGCGCAGCATACCGCCCTTGCCCACGGCCTCACGCCCCGCCTCGAACTGCGGCTTGACGAGGAAGACCCCGGCGGCGCCGGGCGAGGCGAGGGCGAGCGCCGGCGGCAGCGCCAGCCTCAAGGAGATGAAGGACACATCGGAAACCACCATGCCGATGGAGTGCCCGCCAAGGTCGCCGGCTTCAAGAGCGCGCGCGTTCAGTCCCTCCAGCGAGGTGACGCGCGGGTCGCCCGAAATCTGCGGATGCATCTGCCCGTGGCCGACATCGACGGCGACCACATGGGCGGCGCCGCGCTCCAGCAGCACCTGCGTGAAGCCGCCGGTGGAAGCCCCGATGTCGAGCGTGTCCAGCCCGGCCGGGTCGAGCCCGAATGCATCGAGCCCGGCGATGAGCTTCAGCGCGGCGCGGGAGACGTAGCCGCCCACCGGATCGTCCACGGCAAGCGCGGCGTCGGCGGCCACCATCTGCGAAGGCTTGCGCACGAGGGCGCCTTCCACGTGCACGTGGCCGCGCAGGACCGCATCCCGCGCCCGGGCGCGGGAGGGAAACAGGCCGCGTTCGGCCAGAAGCCCGTCGAGGCGTTGTCGGCCGGGCTCGCTCACGCGTTGAGGACGCGGCGAGCGCCATCGCCGAGGGCCCGGAAGACGGCATCCACGATGCCGGCCTTGTCGAGCCCCACCTGCGCGATCATCGCCTCGGGGGCAGCGTGGTCGACGAAGCGGTCGGGCATGGTCAGCGGACGCACCTTCAGGCCGTGGTCGAGAAGGCCGTTGCGCGCCAGATGCTCCAGCGCATGGGCCGCGAAGCCCCCGGAGGCGCCTTCCTCCAGAAGGATCAGCACTTCGTGGTTCTGCGAGAGGCGGCGCAGGAGATCGACGTCCAGCGGCTTGGCGAAGCGCGCGTCGGCCACGGTGGTGGACAGGCCGAACGTATCCAGTTCCTCGGCCGCCAGCACTGCGTCGGACAGGCGCGAGCCGAAGGAGAGGATGGCGACCTTGGAGCCCTCCTTGACGATACGGCCCTTGCCGATTTCCAGCGGCTGCCCGCGTGCCGGCATGTCCACGCCCACGCCGTTGCCGCGCGGGTAGCGGAAGGAGATGGGCCCCTCGTCATAGCCGGCGGCGGTGCGGACCATATGCACCAGCTCGGCCTCGTCGCTGGCCGCCATCACCACCATGCCGGGTAGGGCGGAGAGAAAGCCGGTATCGAAGGAGCCGGCATGGGTCGGCCCGTCGGCGCCCACGAAGCCCGCTCGATCGATGGCGAAGCGGACGGGCAGTTCCTGGATCGCCACGTCGTGCACGATCTGGTCATAGGCGCGCTGGAGGAAGGTGGAATAGATGGCGCAGAAGGGTTTGTAACCCTCGCTCGCCAGCCCGGCCGCGAAGGTGACCGCGTGCTGCTCGGCAATGCCGACATCGAAGGTGCGAGCCGGAAAGACCTCGCCGAAGAGATCGAGGCCGGTGCCGTTCGGCATGGCCGCGTTGATGGCGACGATCTTCTCGTCGTCCCGTGCCTCCTGGATAAGGCTCTGCGCGAAGACTTTCGTGTAACTGGGCGCATTCGCTTTGGCTTTTGCCTGGGCGCCCGTCACCACGTCGAACTTGGAGACGCCGTGATACTTGTCGGCGCTGGCCTCGGCCGGGGCATAGCCCTTGCCTTTCTTGGTGACGACGTGAACGAGGATCGGGCCCTCCTTGGCGTCGCGCACATTCTTCAGCACGGGCAGCAGATGATCGAGGTCGTGGCCGTCGATCGGCCCTACATAATAGAAGCCCAGCTCCTCGAACATGGTGCCGCCGGTGAAGAAGCCGCGTGTGAACTCCTCCGTGCGGCGGGCGCCCTCACGCATGAAGTCCGGCAGCTTCTCGGTGATCGCCTTTGCATGGTGACGCAGGGAACGATAGGCCTTGCCCGAGACGAGCCGCGCGAGATAGGCGCTCATCGCGCCGGTCGGCGGGGCGATGGACATGTCGTTGTCGTTCAGGATGACGATCAGGCGCGCATCGAGCGCGCCGGCATTGTTCATCGCCTCATAGGCCATGCCGGCCGACATCGCGCCGTCGCCGATCACCGCCACGACGTTGTTCCGCCCGCCCGAAAGGTCGCGCGCCACGGCCATGCCGAGGCCGGCCGAAATGGAGGTGGAGGAGTGGCCGGCGCCGAAGGGGTCGTACTCGCTCTCCTTGCGCTTAGCGAAGCCCGAAAGCCCGCCCTCCTGCCGCACGGTGCGCATGGCCTCGCGCCGGCCGGTGAGGATCTTGTGGGGATAGGCCTGATGGCCGACATCCCAGATCACCCTGTCGCTTGGCGTATCGAAGACGTAGTGCAGGGCAACCGTCAGCTCGACGACGCCGAGCCCCGCGCCCAGATGCCCGCCCGTGCGCGAGACCGCATCGACGAGGTCGCGCCGCAACTCTTCGGCGAGCTGGGGCAGGTCGCTTTCGGAAAGCTCCCGCAGATCGGCGGGTGAACGGACCCTGTCGAGGAGCGGCGTATTGGTCGTATCCGTCACCGGGCCTTGCACCTTCTCAATAGCTTCGGAGCGCCTGCCCGCCCTCTGGCGCGCGCAATCGGCTCCGATTGAATGACCATAGATCGTCGCCGCGCCGGACTGTTCAAGTCGCCACGCCCGTTCGACGGGTGATTTCCCGCTCTCAATCCGGGTCCAGCGGCTCGACGCCCGCCGGCTTGCCGGCCCGCGAGAGCTTGATCTTCTCCACCTTGTCCTCTGCCGCGCCCAGCAGGCGGTCGCAATGGCCCTTCAGCTTTTCGCCGCGTTCGAAGATGCGGATGGATTGTTCCAGCGGCACGTCGCCGCGCTCCAGGTCGGAGACGATCTTCTCCAGCGCGTCGAGCGCCTCCTCGAAGCTCATGCGCTTGATGTCGGCGTCGTCCGCCGGCGGGGTGCTTGGGGTGTTGGACATCGAGTTTCCCGGAAAATCGGTCGGTCAGCCGACGATGAGGCGCTTGACGTGCGCCGAGACGGAATTGGCCAGGCCGGTGAGGTCGTAGCCGCCTTCCAGCAGCGAGACGAGGCGGCCGCCGGAATGGCGGTCGGCGACCTCCAGAAGCTGGCCGGTCGCCCAGTCGAAATCGTTCTCCGTCAGTTTCAGCCCGCCCAGCGGGTCGCGATGATGCGCGTCGAAACCCGCCGATACGATGACGAGGTCCGGCGCGAAGGCGTGCAGCGCGGGCAGCACCATGTCGTGGAAGGCCTCGCGGAAGAGATCGCCCCCGTCTCCCTCGGAGAGCGGCACGTTGACGATGTTGCCGGCGCCCGTCTCCGACGCTGCTCCGGTGCCGGGATAGAGCGGCATCTGGTGCAGCGAGACGTAGAGGACGGACGGGTCGGACCAGAAGATGTCCTGCGTGCCGTTGCCGTGGTGGACATCCCAGTCCACGATGGCAATGCGGGGCAGGCCGTGGCACGCCTGCGCGTGGCGCGCGGCGATGGCGGCCTGGTTGAAGAGGCAAAAGCCCATGGCGCCCAGGCGCGTGGCGTGATGGCCGGGCGGGCGCGAGGCCACGAACACGTTGGAGGCACGCCCCTCGGCCACGTCGTCCACCGCAAAGCACGCCGCCCCCACGCCGAAGAGCGCCGCCTGGAAGCTCCTCGGGCTGACGACCGTGTCGCCCTCCACCCGCACCATGCCCTCGCGCGGCACGACCTTGGCGAGACGGCGCACGTAATCGTGCGGGTGGCACAGGAGAAGCTGCGCGGTGGTGCCTTCCGGCGCCTCTGCACGGTCCAGATGCTGGAAGGTCTCCGCCTCCAGCGCGGCCTCCACCGCCGCCATCCGCTCCGGCCGCTCGGGGTGCCCTGGCCCCGTCAAGTGCTCGGTAAAGATCGGATGGTGGTAGAGCCGCGTCGTCATCCGCGGCCTGTCTGGCCGCGATGGCGCAGATAATGGTCGGCGAGGGCACAGGCGACCATGGCTTCGCCGATCGGGACTGCGCGAATGCCGACACAGGGGTCGTGCCGGCCCTTGGTCATCACCTCCACCTCCTGCCCCTCGGCATCGATGGAGCGGCGCGGGGTGAGGATGGAAGAGGTCGGCTTCACCGCGAATCGCGCCACGATGGGCTGGCCGGTGGAGATGCCGCCCAGAACGCCTCCGGCATTGTTCGAAAGGAAGGCGGGCTCGCCGTTCTCGCCCATGCGGATTTCGTCGGCGTTCTCCTCGCCGGAAAGCTCGGCCGCCTCGAAGCCGTTGCCGATCTCCACGCCCTTCACGGCATTGATCGACATCAGATGGGCGGCGATATCCTGGTCCAGCTTGCCGTAGAGCGGCGCGCCGAGACCGGCCGGCACGCCCTCCGCCACGACCTCGACCACCGCGCCGATGGAGGAGCCGCGCTTGCGCGTATCGTCCAGAAGCTGCGTCCAGCGCTCGGCGGTCTCAGCGTCCGGGCAGAAGAAGGGGTTGCGGTCCACCTCGTGCCAGTCGAAGCGCGCCCTGTCGATCTTCACCGACCCGATCTGGACCAGCGCGCCGCGCACCCTGACGCCGGGCACCACGAGCCGCGCGATGGCGCCGGCGGCCACGCGCGTGGCCGTCTCGCGCGCGGAAGAGCGCCCGCCGCCGCGATAATCGCGCAGGCCGTACTTGATGTCGTAGGCGATGTCCGCATGGCCGGGCCGATAGCGCTGCGCGATCTCCGAATAATCCTTGGAGCGCTGGTCGACATTGCGGATCATCAGCGAGATCGGCGTGCCGGTGGAAATCAGCTCGCCTTCCGCATCGCCGGACACCACGCCGGAGAGAATCTCCACTTCATCCGGTTCGCGCCGCTGCGTGGTGTAACGGGACTGGCCGGGGCGGCGCTTGTCGAGAAGGGCCTGGATGTCGCTCAGCCGGAAGCGAAGGCCCGGCGGCGTTCCGTCCACCACGCATCCGATGGCCGGCCCGTGGCTTTCGCCCCAGGTGGTGACGCGGAAGAGATGGCCGAAGCTGTTATGTGACATGAGCGATCCGCAGACAGATAGTGCCGTTTCTTATGGCAGGGCCGGCGCCGCGGTCAAACTTCGATTTATTCCAATCCTGAGCGGGGACGTGCGGGAAAAGGCCATATTCGCCGAAAACTCTGGATGAATGCGTTACCCGTGCCCGGTTGCGGGCCGGCCGCGTTCCTTGGTTGCAGGAGGTGCTGCATGTCGGCCCGCATCGTCGCGTTGTTCGGCTGTTCCGCTCTCGCGGTCGCCGCCTCCATCCCGGACAGCGCGCAGGACGCTTCCGGCCGCGTGGCGCTGGTGGGCGAGGACTTCCTCGTCTTGGATGACGGGCGGCGCTATGCGCTGCCGGATACGCTCGGCTCACAGGCGCTGAGGCCCGGAATGACCGTCCACCTCATCGTGGTGGAAGCGGCTTAGACCCAGACGGCCGTGCCGTCCTGCCAGCGCAGCACGCGGTCCTGCAGGATATCGGCGTGCGCGGCATCCGCCTGCGGTACGCCGGCATGGAGATGGAGGAAAGCGCGGGTGATGCCGCCATGGGCGACGAGGATGGTGGGGCGCTTCAGCCTCTCGAAGACCGGGCGGACGCGGCGGGCCAGAAGGCCGTAGCTCTCGGCCTGCGCGCCCGCCGGCAGATAATTCCACTTGTCGCGGTTCCGTGCCGCGACGGCGCCGGGCTCGCGCTTTTCCATCTCGGCCAGGGTGAAGCCCTGCCATTCGCCGAAATGAAGCTCCTTCAGCCGCGCGTCGGTTGAGAAGCCTTCCTCCGGCAGTCCCGCGTTGCGCCGGAGAATCCGCATGGTCTCCATCGTGCGCCCGAGGGGGGAGGCGATGAAGTCGAACTCCCGCACCGCGTCGCCCAGGATTTCGCGCAGCGTGGCGCCGTTGCGCGCGGCCTGCGCGCGGCCCGTGTCGTTCAGCGGGATATCGCGCTGGCCCTGTATGCGCCCTTGCGCGTTCCAGTCCGTCTGGCCGTGCCGGCAGAGGAAGAGCAACGGGAGCGCCGCCGGCTCGGCGGGCGCCTGAGCCGACACGGCGATCAGTCCTTGACGACGGAGATGTCGGGCGCGTCCACCGCCTTCATGCCGACGGTGTGGTAGCCCGAATCGACATGATGCACCTCGCCGGTCACGGCGGTGGACATATCGGACAGGAGGTAGAGCGCCGACTGGCCGACTTCGTCGATGGTGACGGTGCGCTTGAGCGGCGAGTTGTACTCGTTCCACTTCAGGATATAGCGGAAATCGCCGATGCCGGAGGCCGCGAGCGTCTTGATCGGCCCGGCCGAGATGGCGTTGACGCGAATCGCCTTGCCGCCGAGATCGACGGCCAGATAGCGTACCGAGGCCTCCAGCGCGGCCTTGGCCACGCCCATGACGTTGTAGTGCGGCATCACCTTCTCGGCGCCGTAATAGGTCAGCGTCAGCATGGAGCCGCCTTCCGTCATCAGCTTCTCGGCGCGCTGGGCCAGCGCCGTGAAGGAGTAGACGGAGATCAGCATGGTCTTGGAGAAATTGCCCTCGCTCGTGTCCACGTAGCGGCCGGTCAGCTCATCCTTGTCGGAAAAGCCGATGGCGTGGACGAGGAAGTCCAGCTTGCCCCACTTCTCTTCCAGAAGCGCGAAGACGGCGTCCATGCTGGCCGCGTCCGAAACGTCGCAATGGCCGGCCAGCGTGGCGCCCAGCTCGGCGGCCAGCGGCTCGACCCGCTTTTTCAGCGCGTCGCCCTGGTAGGTGAGGGCAAGCTCCGCCCCCTGCGCGGCGAGAGCCTTGCAGATGCCCCACGCGATCGACCTGTTGTTGGCCACGCCCAGCACGAGACCGCGCTTGCCGGCCATCAGGCCGCTCGTTTCCGTCATGGGGACGCTCCCTGTTACCACTCCATCGGGTGCGGGGCGGTATGGCATAGGCGCCGGGGAGCGACAAGCGCAGGGCCGATCACGCTCTTCGCAGGAATGTTTCTATTCGGCCGCGGCCTTGCGCCGCTCTTCCAGAAAGGCGGCGAGGGCCGGGTCGGGCTCGCGGTCCAGCGATATCTGGAGGGTGACGAGCAGATCGCCACGCCCGCCGTCCTTGGTTGTCAGCCCCTTGCCGCGCAGACGCAGGACGCGGCCCGAATTCGTCCATGGCGCGATTCGGGTGGCCACGCGCCCGTCCAGTGTGTCCACCATCAGCCGGCCGCCGAGCACGGCGTCTGCGAGCGGCAGCGGCTGCTCCATCAGAAGGTCGCGGTCCCGCACCTTGAAGCGGGGATGCTCCGCGAAGACGATCGTGACCAGCGCGTCGCCGGCCGGGCCTTCATCGAAGGCGGCAGGCTGGCCCTGGCCGCGCAGGCGAATGGTCTGCCCGTCCTCCACCCCGGCCGGCAGCTTGATGGCCAGCCGCTTGCCGGTGGGGAAGATCGCTTCCACCTTGTCCTGTGAGACGACGTCCTCCAGCGCGACCTTCAGCGTGGCGCGGATGTCCTCGCCCTTCACCGGCGTGCTCCGCGCGGCGCCGAAGCCGGATCGACGGCCGGCACCGCGCCCCATGGCGCCCCCGAAGGCCTGTTCGAAAAAGTCAGAGAAACCCGATTCGCCGAAACCGGCCCCGCCACCCGGCGAGGACCGGAACTCGAACCCGCCGGAGCGGGCGCCCCCGCCGAAGGGGCTGCCGCCGCCAGGAAAGCCCTGGAACTTGGGCTTTCCCTCGCCGTCGATCTCGCCGCGATCGAACTGGGCGCGCTTCTCCTTGTCGCCCAGGATCTCGTAAGCCTGATTCGCCTCGTTGAATCGGGCCGCGGCCGAGGGGTCGTCCGCATTGGTATCGGGGTGATAGGTCTTGGCCAGTTTGCGGAAGGCCGATTTGATCTCGGCCTCGCTCGCGGTCTTGGACACGCCGAGAACAGCGTAGGGGTCGCGCATCGCGGGTTTCTTCCTGTTCGCAAGGGCGGAGCGGGCGCGAAGTGGCCCGCCAGAGCGTTCGCCGCCTATATGGCGAGCCGGAAGCCGAACTGGAAGGGAGTGAACGTCAGTCGTTCGTGGTGAATCGCGTCAGCGTCCATTCGCCCTGGCCGGCCGTGCATGCCTCCCCGGCATAGAGCGCGATCCCGTCGAAGCGCTGCCGGGAGGTGGTGAAGGCGCGGCAGATGCGGCCGCCGGCGCGCTCTTCGGTAATCGCGGTGATGGAGCCCGTCGCGCCGGTCTGCGGGTTGGCCCAGGCGAGGGGCCGCGCCTCGACGGTGGAAAGGTCCGCCGCCGAAACCGCGTTGCGCACGGCCCGCCCGTCCGAATCGATCTCCGGATCGGAGATCGGCGGCGCGATGGAACCGGTGACGAGCGAGCGGTCCACCATGTCCTCCAGCCCCTGGCCGCTGATGACCGTGCAGCCGGAGACGGCGATGCACAGGGTGAGGAAGAGGGATGGGCGGATCGAAATCATCGCGCTCAAATCTTTGCCGTCGGGGCCGGGAGAAGAGTATGAAGGCGCCGTCACGCGAGTGGAGAACGACGAGAATGGCTGCCGAACCCCTAAAATTGGATGAAACCGACGATCCCTTCGCGATCTTCGCGCAATGGCTCGACGCGGCGACGCAAACCGAGCCCAACGATCCGAACGCGATGACGCTCGCCACTGTCGACGCGCAAGGATTGCCCAATGCGCGCGTGGTCCTTCTCAAGGGGTTCGACCAGCGCGGATTCGTCTTCTACACCAATTTCGAAAGCGCCAAGGGGCAGGAACTTCAGGCCGCGCGTAAGGCCGCGCTGTGCTTCCACTGGAAGAGCCTGCGCCGGCAGGTGAGGGTGCGCGGCGCGGTGGGGATCGTGAGCCCGGAGGAGGCCGATCTCTATTACGCCTCGCGCCCGCGCGGCAGCCGCATCGGCGCCTGGGCATCCCGCCAGTCGCACCCGCTCGATTCGCGCGGAACGCTGGAGGCGCGGGTGGCGGAGGTGGAGGCGCGCTTCGGTTCCGGCGACATCGCGCGGCCGCCGCACTGGTCGGGCTTCCGCGTGGAGCCGGTCGAGATGGAGTTCTGGCAGGACGGCGCCTCCCGCCTCCACGACCGCTTCCGCTTCACCCGCGAGAGCGCGGGGGATGCCTGGGCGGTGACGCGGCTCTACCCTTAAAGACCGTTTATGCGTTCGGACGGGTCGCCGAATTCTCAAACGGTCTCTTAAGCCTGTGTGCCGCCCACGGTGACCGCGTCCATGCGCAGATGCGGCTGGCCGACGCCGACCGGCACGCTCTGGCCGGCCTTGCCGCACATGCCGACCCCCATGTCGAGCGCCAGGTCGTTGCCGATCATGGACACGCGATGCATCGCCTCGGGCCCGTTGCCGATCAGCATGGCGCCCTTGATCGGCTCCTGCACGAGGCCGCCGCGAATGCGGTAGGCCTCCGTGCAGCCGAAGACGAACTTGCCGGAGGTGATGTCCACCTGCCCGCCGCCGAAGGACACGGCGTAGATTCCGTCCTTCACTGAGGCGATGATCTCGGCCGGCGTCCTGTCGCCGGCGAGCATCATCGTGTTCGTCATGCGGGGCATGGGGGCGTGGGAGTAGGATTCACGCCGCCCGTTGCCCGTGGCGGCCACGCCCATGAGGCGGGCGTTCTGCCGATCCTGCATGTAGCCGACGAGCTTTCCGTCCTCGATCAGCACATTGCGGGCCGTGGGCGTTCCCTCGTCGTCCACCGAGAGCGAGCCGCGCCGTTCCGCGATGGTGCCGTCGTCCACCACGGTCACGCCCCTGGCGGCGACCTGCTGGCCCATCAGCCCGGCAAAGGCCGAGGTCTTCTTGCGGTTGAAATCGCCTTCCAGGCCGTGGCCGACCGCCTCGTGCAGCATCACGCCCGGCCAGCCGGAGCCGAGCACGATGTCGAAGCTGCCGGCCGGCGCGGGAACGGCCTCGAGATTCACCTTGGCCTGGCGGAGCGCCTCGTCGGCGATCGCCTTCCAGTTGCGCTCCTGCATGAATTCGGCGAGCCCCGTGCGCCCGCCGCTGCCTTGCGAGCCCGACTCCTGCCGCTCGCCACGCCCGGCGACCACCGAAACGTTGAGCCGGACCAGCGGGCGCACGTCGCGCACCAGCCGCCCGTCCGCCCGCAGGATCTCCACCACCTGCCACAGGGCCGAGATCGAAACGGAGACCTGCCGCACCTCGGCATCCTTGCCGCGCAGATAGGCGTCGATCTCCTGCAGAAGACGGACCTTGGTCTCGAAGGGCGGGGAGGGGATGGGGTTCTCGTCTCCGTAGAGGCGCATGTTGGTGCCGGCCGGCGCTTCCGCCATGATGCCGTGATGACCGGCGCGCACGGCCGATACGACACTGGCCGCACGCTTGAGCGCCGCCAGCGAAAGCTCGCCCGAATGGGCGAAGCCCACCGCCTCGCCGGCCACGGCCCGGAGCCCGAAGCCGCCATCGGTCGAGAAGTTTCCGGCCTTCAGGCGGCCATTGTCGAAGACGAGAGACTCCTGTTCCCGATATTCGACGAAAAGCTCCCCGTCGTCCGCGCCGCGCAGCGTGTCGCCCAACAGGGCCTCGATCTCGGCGCGCGAAATGTCGAAGCGTTCGATCAGCGAAGCGGTCATTCCACTCTCCTTGCGGCAGGTACGAACGGGGCGGGAGGCCTGTTCAGGGGAGGGCGGCGAAGCCCTCTCCGAAGCCGACGAGGTCGACCGGGATGCCGATCCCCTGCTCCGGCGTCTGAAAGACGATGAAGGTGGCCTGCTCGCCGTCCGAAAGCGTGGAGAGAAGCGTAGGATCGAGAATGACCTCGGCGTAGCAGCCGTCCTCGAAGCAACGCACGAACTGCGCCCGGCCGATATCGCGCCCGTCCACATAGAGGCCGAGGCCGTTCGGCAGGAGGATGCCGAGCGGGGCGAGAACGCGCAGGATCTGCGCCTGCCCGTCCGCCGTCTTCAGCGCCAGGACCGAGAGGCCGATCTCGGGCCGGTCGTCCGCGACCACGTTCTGGAGCAGGGCGCATTGCTCCCCGGCGGCGCCGGCCGGCTGGTCGCAGACAACGGCCCACGCGCCGTGCTCGGAGCGGACCGCGCCGGTCGTGCCCGACTGGGCAGAGGCGGAAGCCGCCAGGAGCGGCAGGGTGGCAAGGGCGGCAAGGGCCCTGACGGCGAACATTGTCATCATCGAACAATCCGAATCACGATCGTGGCGACCTGCGCCGCTTATGGCAAACAATTGATGCGATGGGCACCTCGCCGCCGGCGATCTTCGTTCCGAAGGGCCGGACGGTGGATATGCCGCCGCGATCCCGCGAGGCTTGGCGGCAGGCTCCCGGCAAAGGGGCGTCCCGGCCGCGCCCTGCGGCCAAATACCGTCCTCAAAACACCTATCCATGCGTCACGGCAGCCTCTAAACTGGGGCTTGAGTCGAGGAGGGCTTATGTTGCGGAAGCGGCGGTTTCGTGGTTGAAGCGAGCGCCAGATGCACATTGGCGGCATTCGAATTCGGGAAGCATTTCCCGTTCCCCGGGGCGGACATTGCTGCTCGGCTCGGTGCACGGCAGTCCATCATACGGGGAGAGCATTCGTGAAAAGACCGATCCTTGCAGCCGCAACGCTTCTGGGCACGACGGTCACGGTGCTTGCGCAGGAGGCGCAGCTCCCGCCCGGCCAGCCGCATCCCTGGCAGATGGGGCTGCAGGAGGCTCTCTCTCCGCAGAAGGCGCAGATCGACTGGTTCTCGAACTACACGCTCTGGTTCATCATCCCCATTACCGTCTTCGTGGCCGCGCTCCTGGCCTGGTGCGTCTTCCGCTACCGGGCCAGCGCCAATCCCACACCCTCGCGCACCAGCCACAACACCGCCATCGAAATCGTCTGGACGCTGGCGCCGGTCCTCATCCTCCTGGCGCTCGCCATTCCCTCGTTCCAGCTTCTGACGGCACAGTACAACCCGCCGCGCGAGCCCGAGCTGACGGTGAAGGCGACCGGCTACCAGTGGTATTGGGGCTACGAGTACCAGCCGGCCGAGACGGGCTCCGCCCCCTCGGCGCCCGCCTCGGCCGCCGACGGCGCGCTGGCGGCCGAGGCGGGCGCCGAGGGGGCGGAGCCCGTCTCCTTCCTCTCCTACATGCTGCAGGACGGCGACCGCGCCGCCATCGGCAAGGAGGACCGCACCCTCTATCCGCGCCTTCTGGCCGTGGACAACGAGATGGTCGTGCCGGTGAACACGGTGGTGCGCCTGCTGACGACCGCGGGCGACGTGATCCATTCCTTCGCGCTTCCCTCACTGGGCGTGAAGGTCGATTCCATTCCGGGCCGGATCAACGAGTATTATTTCGAGGCGGTGCGCGAGGGCATCTTCTACGGGCAATGCTCGGAGCTTTGCGGCCGTGACCACGCCTTCATGCCCATCGCCGTGCGCGTGGTAAGCCAGGAGCAGTTCGACAACTGGCTGGCGGCGGCGGCCGACAGCGTCGAGAACGCCAACAGCCTGCTGACCGCCGAGATCGAGGCCGCGGGGGCGGTCGTCGCGTCTCGCTGATCCTTCAGAATACTCCCGTTTCCACGGAGACAGCCATGGCTCACGCCGCCGAACACGACGCCCATCACGATCACAAGCCGAGGGGCTGGGTGCGCTGGGTCTACTCGACCAACCACAAGGATATCGGCACGCTCTACCTGATCTTCGCGATCTTCGCGGGCATCGTGGGGGGCGGATTGTCGGTCGTCATGCGCATGGAGCTGCAGTCTCCGGGCCTTCAGATCTTCGGCGACCCGCAGCTCTTCAACGTCTTCGTCACCGCGCACGGCCTCATCATGGTGTTCTTCATGGTGATGCCGGCGCTGATCGGCGGTTTCGCCAACTGGATGGTGCCGATCATGATCGGCGCGCCGGACATGGCCTTTCCGCGCCTGAACAACATCTCGTTCTGGCTGCTGCCGCCGGCGCTGCTCCTGCTCGTCATGTCTCTCTTCGTGGAGGGCGCGCCGGGCTCGACGGGCGCGGGCACGGGCTGGACGGTCTATCCGCCGCTCTCCGAATCCGGCCATCCGGGGCCGGCCGTCGATCTTGCGATCTTCTCGCTGCACATCGCCGGCGCCTCCTCGATCCTCGGCGCGATCAACTTCATCACCACCATCCTGAACATGCGCGCGCCGGGCATGACGCTGCACAAGATGCCGCTCTTCGCCTGGTCGGTCCTCGTGACCGCGTTCCTGCTGCTCCTGGCCCTGCCGGTGCTGGCCGGCGCCATCACCATGCTTCTGACCGACCGCAATTTCGGCACCACCTTCTTCGTGCCCGAGGGCGGCGGCGACCCGATCCTGTACCAGCACCTATTCTGGTTCTTCGGCCATCCCGAAGTCTACATCATGATCCTGCCGGCCTTCGGCATCGTCAGCCACATCATCTCCACCTTCTCGCGCAAGCCGATCTTCGGCTATCTCGGCATGGCCTACGCCATGGTGGCCATCGGCGTCGTGGGCTTCGTGGTGTGGGCTCACCACATGTACACGACGGGCATCTCCCTCAACACGCAGCGTTATTTCGTGTTCGCCACGATGGTGATCGCGGTGCCGACCGGCATCAAGATATTCTCCTGGATCGCGACCATGTGGGGCGGGTCGATCAGCTTCCGCACGCCCATGATCTGGGCGATCGGCTTCATCTTCCTGTTCACGGTGGGCGGGGTCACGGGCGTCAAGCTCGCCAATGCCGGCATGGACCGCGTGCTGCACGATACCTATTACGTGGTCGCCCACTTCCATTACGTCCTGTCGCTGGGGGCGGTGTTCGCCATCTTCGCGGGCTGGTACTACTGGTTCCCGAAGATGAGCGGCTACATGTACAGCGAGAAGATCGCCAACACGCATTTCTGGCTCACCTTCTTCGGCGTCAACATCCTGTTCTTCCCCCAGCACTTCCTTGGCGCCGCCGGTATGCCGCGCCGCTACGTGGATTATCCGGATGCGTTCGCGGGCTGGAACTTCGTCTCCTCGATGGGCTCCTACCTCTCCGCTTTCGCCTTCCTCGTCTTCCTCTACGGAGTGTGGGACGCCTTCGCCAAGAAGCGCATCGCGGGCCCCAATCCGTGGGGCGAGGGGGCGACGACGCTGGAATGGCAGCTCTCCTCGCCGCCGCCCTACCACCAGTGGGAGCAGCTTCCGCGCATTCGCTAGGAGGCGCCTGCGCCTTGCCCTTCGTCCCGGCCTCGCAAGGGCCGGGACGTTCACTTCGGCGGCCGCGAGCCGCCGGTCGGCCGCGCGGGGCGCCATGCCCTTTCGCGGCCAAAGCATGAGGTGACGAATTGACCGCAGTCGACATCAGGCCGGAGGAAGCGCGCCCGGCGATCAGCCTTGCGGAGCCGGGGGACTTCCTGAGCCTTCTGAAGCCTCGGGTGATGTCGCTCGTCATGCTCACCGCCGTCACCGGCTATGTCCTGGCGCCCGGCGGGCTTCATCCGGTGCTGGCGTTCGTCTCGCTCATGGCCATCGCCATCGGCGCGGGCGCCTCGGGCGCGCTGAACATGTGGTACGACGCCGACATCGACATCCTGATGAGCCGCACCGCGCAGCGGCCCGTCCCCACCGGCCGCGTGACGCCGGAGGGGGCGCTCGCCTTCGGCCTGTCGCTTTCGGTCTTCTCCGTCATCCTGCTCGGCCTGGCGGCCAACTGGTTCGCGGCGGGCTTCCTGGCCTTCACGATCTTCTTCTATGCCGTCATCTACACGATGTGGCTGAAGCGCTCGACGGCGCAGAACATCGTCATCGGCGGCGCGGCGGGCTCCTTTCCGCCCATGGTGGGCTGGGCGGTCGCCACGGGCGGCGTCAGCCTCGAATCCGTCGTCCTCTTCCTCATCATCTTCCTGTGGACGCCGCCGCATTTCTGGGCGCTCTCCCTGTTCAAGATGAAGGATTACGGCCGCGCGGGCATTCCCATGCTGCCGAATGTGGCCGGGGAGCGCTCCACCCGCCGGCATATCTTCGCCTACAGCCTGCTGCTCGTGCCGGTTGGCATCCTGCCGTTCGCGCTCGGCTTCGCGGGGCCGGTCTACGGCGCGGCCTCCATTCTTCTCGGCGCCAACTTCATGCGCCATGCGTGGCGGGTGCTGAAGATGGCGGATGGCGATGCCGCGATGGTGCCGGCCAAGAAGCTTTTCGCCTTCTCCATCGTCTATCTCTTCGCGCTCTTCATGCTCCTGCTGCTGGAAGGCACGGCCACCGATCTTCTCATGGCGGCGAGGGGCTGAGGCATGGATGAGGACAGGGTGAGCGTCTCCCCGGCCGAACTGAAGGCAAGACGCCGCCGGTCGCTCGCTATCGCCGGCGCGCTCGTGGCGGTGGTCGTGCTCTTCTATGTTGTGACCATCATCAGGATCGGGAGCTGAGAGGATGGACGACTCGACGCAAGGACCGGCCCCGAGGCCCTTCGATCCGAGGCGAGCGCGCCGTATCGCGGCCGGCTGCATCGTCTTCTCGCTGGCGATGCTCGGCGCGGCCTATGCCTCGGTGCCGCTGTACGAGCTGTTCTGCCAGGTCACGGGCTATGGCGGAACCACGCAGCGGGCGGAGGCGAACGCGGCGGGCGTGAGCGACCGGGCGATCACCGTGCGGTTCGATTCCAACGCCTCTCCCGGCGTGCCCTGGCGCTTCCAGCCCACCGAGCGGCAGGTGAGCGTGAAGCTCGGAGAGACGCGCCAGACCGCCTATCGGGTGAAGAACACCTCCGACCGGCCGGTAAAGGCGATGGCCACCTTCAACGTCACGCCCCACGCGGCGGGGGTCTATTTCAACAAGCTCTACTGCTTCTGCTTCGACGAGCAGACGCTGCAGCCCGGTGAGGAAGTGGACATGCCCATCGTGTTCTTCGTCGATCCGGCCATGCTGGAGCGCGAGGAGCTGAGGGACGCGCCGACCATCACCCTCTCCTACACCTTCTTTCCGGTCGGGCAGCCGGCCTCGCCGGTGGCGGACGCGGCGGGGGCGAGCGGCGGGGACAGCCTCTAGCCTCGCCTCTCGCCGGCCGGTGGAAAGCGGGCGGGGCGAACGAGACGCGCGGGAGCGATGGAAACCACATTGGAACCGCGCTAGAAACTTTGGGGACGGGAGAGAGGGCGAGTCATGGCCGATACGCACCAGAAGCATCACGACTACCACATCATCGACCCCAGCCCCTGGCCGGCGCTCGCTTCGCTCGGGGCCTTCATCCTGATGCTGGGCTCGGTCTGCCTGTTCCGCTACATGAACGGCTCGCCGTTCAACTTCCTGGGCATGAACTGGGCCAATCCCTGGCTCTTCTTCATCGGCCTCGCGCTCGTCCTCTACGTGATGTTCGCGTGGTGGTCGGATGCCATCAAGGAGGGGCAGGAGGGCGCCCATACGCCGGTGGTGCAGATGCATCTGCGCTACGGCATGATCATGTTCATCGCCTCCGAGGTGATGTTCTTCGTGGCGTGGTTCTGGGCCTTCTTCGACGCCAGCCTCTTCGCCAACGAGGCGGCGCAGGTGGCGCGCGTTCAGGCGCTGGGCGGGCAGTGGCCGCCGGCCGACATCGAGGTGCTCGACCCGCTGCACCTGCCGCTCTTCAACACGATCACGCTGCTGCTCTCGGGGACGACCGTGACCTGGGCGCACCATGCGCTGCTGGAGAACGACCGCAAGTCGCTGATCACGGGCCTCGCGCTCACGGTTGCGCTCGGCGTCATCTTCTCCTTCGTGCAGTACCTGGAATATGTGCACGCGCCCTTCGCGTTTTCCGGCTCGATCTATGGCGCGACGTTCTTCATGGCGACCGGCTTCCATGGTTTCCACGTCATCGTCGGCATCATATTCCTGACCGTCTGCCTGCTGCGGGCCATCGCGGGGCATTTCACGCCCGAGAAGCATTTCGGCTTCGAATCGGCGGCCTGGTACTGGCACTTCGTCGACGTGGTCTGGCTCTTCCTCTTCTTCGCCATCTATGTGTGGGGAAGCTGGGGCGCGCCGATCCACTGATCGCAGGCGGCGATCCGCGGAATCCTATGGCGAGGCGGCCGTTCCTGCGGCCGCCTTCTTCCGTTTCGAAAGGGGCCGATCATGCTCGACGAATCCCGATATGCCGGCGTCGATTCGGCCAAGGCGGGCCTGCGGGGCCGCTGCCCGCGTTGCGGGGAGGGGCCGCTTTTCGCCGGCTTCCTGCGGCTCGACAAGCGGTGCGAGGAGTGCGGCCTCGACTACACGCCCTTCGATACGGCCGACGGGCCGGCCTTCTTCGTGATGTCGCTGGTCGGCTTCCTGATCGTGGGCCTCGCCCTCTATGTCGAGGTCGCCTACTCACCCTCGGTCTTCGTGCACCTGCTGCTCTGGCCTATCCTCGCCGCCGGGTTGACGCTGCCGACCCTGCGGCTTTCCAAGGGGCTGCTGATCGGGCTGCAATACAGGAACAAGGCCGAAGAGGGCCGGCTGGTGCGCCGTGGCGAAGACTGAGCCGATGGGTGAGAGCGAGCCGCTGGCCGAACGGGCGCCCATGGCACGTGGCCGCTACTGGGCGGCGCTGATCCTCGGCGCGCTCGGCCTTGCCGTGCTCGTCAATCTCGGCCTGTGGCAGGTGGACCGGCTGGCCTGGAAGGAGGCGATCGTCGCGCGGATCGACTCGCGCATCCACGCCCAACCCATCGACCTTGCGCGGGCCATCGCGATAGCCGACGAAACGGGCGATATCGACTATATGCCGGTTTCGGCACGGGGGCGCTTCCTGCACGGCGGCGAGCGCTATTACCTTTCCACGCGCGAGGGCGAGGCCGGCTGGAACGTCTACACGCCCCTCGTGGTCGAGGGAGCGCAAGCGGCGATCATGGTCAATCGCGGCTTCGTTCCCTATGCGCGGCGCGACCCGGCGACGCGCGCCGAGGGGCAGGTCGCGGGCGAGGTCGATCTCGTGGGCCTTGCGCGAGAGGCCCCGGCCGAGAAACCGGCCAGCTTCCTGCCGGACAACGACCCGGCCGGCAACAATTTCTACTGGCGCGGCCTCGCCGACATGAGCGCCGGGCTCGACCTGCCGGAGGGCGTGCGGCTCCTGCCGTTCTTCCTGGATGCCGGACCGGGCGAGGCGCCGGGGGGCTACCCGGTGGGCGGCGCGACGGTGGTCGATATCTCCAACAACCACCTGCAATACGCGATCACCTGGTTCGCGCTGGCGGTGATCCTGGCCGGAATGCTCGCCATCCTTATCGTGTCCCAAGCCCGCCGCCGCGCTTGACAGGGTGGGGCACGATCCCTTCATTCCGCGTGAGCCTGCTCAGGAGTACCGATTGTCCGTTGCCGCTGAAAAACCCAGCCTGACCGTTCGCCTTTGCGAACCGCGCGGCTTTTGCGCGGGGGTCGACAGGGCGATCCAGATCGTCGTGCTGGCGCTCAAGAAATACGGCGCGCCCGTCTATGTGCGCCACGAGATCGTCCATAACAAATATGTGGTCGAAGGGCTGAGGAGCATGGGCGCGGTCTTCGTGCGCGAGCTGACCGACATCCCCGACGACGGCCAGCCGGTGGTGTTTTCCGCGCATGGCGTGCCCAAATCGGTGCCGGCCGAGGCCGAGCGGCGCGAGATGCTTTATCTCGATGCCACCTGCCCGCTGGTGTCGAAGGTGCACAAGCAGGCGATGCGCCATGTGCGGCTGGGCCGGCAAGTGCTGCTCGTGGGCCATCGCGGCCACCCGGAGGTGGTGGGAACCATGGGGCAGTTGCCCGAGGGCTCCGTAGTGCTGATCGAGACGGAGGAGGACGTGGCGGCCTTCGAGCCCGCCGGCGAGCAGGCGCTCGGCTTCGTCACGCAGACGACGCTTTCGGTGGACGATACGGCGGGCATCCTTTCCGCCCTCCAGGCCAAGTTTCCCGAACTCCAGGCACCGTCCTCCGAATCCATCTGCTATGCCACGACGAACCGGCAGGATGCGGTGAAGGCGTCGGCGCCCGGCACCGATCTGTTCCTTATCGTGGGCGCGCCGAACTCGTCCAACTCGAAGCGGCTGGTGGAGGTGGCCGAGCGCGCCGGCTCCATGATGGGCCTTCTGGTGCAGGGCCAGCACGAGCTGCCCTGGGACTCCATTCCCCCGAACGGCACCATCGGCATGTCGGCCGGGGCCTCGGCGCCCGAAATCCTGACGGACGAGATCCTGGACGCCTTGCGTGCCCGCTTCGACGTGCGGATCGAGCTCGTCCAGACCGCCATCGAGAACGAGAATTTCCCCGTCATGCGCTCCTTGCGCGACACGCCGCTGACGGCTGCCGACATGGCGTTCGTCAATGGGGAGCCAGCCTGATGGCCGTCTATACCGATGTGCCCGAACCCGATCTGGCGGCCTTCCTGGCGCGTTACGACGTCGGGCGCCTCCTGTCCTACAAGGGCATCGCTGAAGGGGTGGAGAACTCCAACTTCCTCCTGCGCGCCGAGGGCGGCACCTTCATCCTGACGCTCTACGAGAAGCGGGTGAACAGGGACGACCTGCCCTTCTTCATCGGGCTGATGGAGCATCTGGCCGGCAAGGGGCTTTCCTGCCCGCTGCCGGTGCAGCCGCGCGAGGGCGAGACGCTCGGGGAACTGGCCGGGCGTCCCGCCGCGCTCTTCACGTTCCTGGAAGGCATGTGGACGCGGCGTCCCTCGGCCGAGCACTGCCGCGCGGTGGGCGCCGCCCTGGCGGGGATGCATCTCGCCGTGCGCGACTATGCCGGAGAGCGCCGCAACGCGCTGTCAGTCGATGCCTGGCGCGGCTTGTTCGAAGGGGCGGGGCCGCGCGCCGGCGAGGTGGAGGAAGGGCTGCCCGCCGAGATCGAAGGAGAGCTGCGGGCCCTCGAATCCGGCTGGCCGCAAGGGTTGCCGAGCGGCGTCATCCACGCCGACCTCTTTCCCGACAACGTCTTCTTCCTGTCGGGCGAGCTGTCCGGGCTCATCGACTTCTATTTCGCGTGCAACGACATCCTGGCCTATGATCTGGCGATCTGCCTCTGTGCGTGGTGCTTCGAGCAGGACGGCGCGTTCAACGTGACCAAGGCGCGGGGGCTGATCGACGGCTACCGTTCGGTGCGGCCCTTGTCGGAAGCCGAGCTGGACGCCTTGCCGATGCTGGCGCGGGGGGCGGCGATGCGCTTCCTGCTGACCCGCCTCTACGACTGGATTCACATTCCCGACACCTCCTTCGTGACCAAGAAGGACCCGAGGGAATATCTTCGCAAGTCGCGCTTCCTGCGGCAGGTGAGGGATGTGCGGGAATATGGCATCGAGCGCGAGGGACTGCCGGCATGAACGACAAGACGACCGTCGAGATCTACACGGACGGCGCGTGCTCGGGAAATCCCGGCCCCGGCGGCTGGGGAGCGATCCTCGTCAGCGGCGGGACGAGGCGGGAGATGATGGGCGGCGAGGCGCTGACCACCAACAACCGCATGGAGCTTCTGGCCGCCATCGAGGCGCTGGGCGCGCTCAAGCGCCCTTGCGTCGTCGATCTTCATTCCGACTCGCAATATCTGCGCGACGGCATCACCAAGTGGATCTTCGGCTGGAAGCGGAATGGCTGGCGCACGGCCGACAAGAAGCCGGTGAAGAATGTCGAGCTGTGGCAGCGGCTGGATGCGGAGCGGCTGCGCCATGAGGTGCGCTTCCACTGGGTGCGCGGCCATGCGGGGCATGAGATGAACGAGCGCGCCGACGAGCTGGCGCGTGAGGGAATGGCGCCCTTCAAGAAGGGCAAGGGCAAGCCGGCCGCCGCGCTGGCGTAACCGGCCCGCCCGGCGCTCCTAGAGCGTTTCGAGGATGGCGTGGGCGGACGACTTCTCGGCCTGCCCGGGCGCGTCCTCGATGTTGAGGGACTTCACCACCCCGTCCTCCACCAGCATGGAATAGCGCTTGGAGCGGGTGCCGAAGCCGGCGCCGGAAAGGTCGGCCTCGAGCCCCGCCGCGCGTGTGAACTCGGCGTTTCCATCCGCCAGGAACAGGATCTTGCCGCCGGCCTCGGTCGATTTCTCCCAGGCCTTCATGACGAACACGTCGTTCACCGAGACGACAGCGATGGTATCGACGCCCTTGGCGCGAAGCTCGTCGTTCAGCTCGATGAAGCCGGGCAGGTGGTTCATCGAGCATGTGGGCGTGAAGGCGCCGGGCACCGCGAAGAGCACCACCTTCTTGCCGGCGAAGATCTCGTCGCTCGTGATGTTGGCGGGCCCGTCCGCCGTGGGGGTGCGGAAGGTTGCGCTCGGTATCTTGTCGCCAGGTTGGAGGGTCATGCCTGTCCGTTTCACTGTATCGGGCTTTCCTTTGAGCCCAGTGCGCCAAGATTAGCGAGTCGTCAGCGGATGTCGATGCGCAAATCGCGAGACGGTTCGCCGATGAGGACCGCGTCGAGGCGTTCCAGCGGGGCGGGGCCGCGCTGGTGCACGGGCAGTTCGTAGCGCGTGCCCCCGGGCGAGGCGGCCGCTTGCGACGGGCCGAAGCGCCAGCCGGCGTGGCCGGCAACGAAGAGGTCGCGAGGCGCCGTGTCCCCGGCCAGATCGACGACGAGCCGCTCGCCCTCCAGCCGTCCCTCCAGTTTCGTTTTCCCACCGCGCGGAAGGGCCAGGAAGGCGCGGTCGATCGCCATGGCGTCCGTCATCGAGAGCGGCGCGGCCGGATCGGCCGCCAGCTCGACGCTCAGCGGCACGCAGATTTCGCGACACAGGCCGATCGTCGCGCTCAGCTCGATCCGCGCCGTCCGATCGTTCGCCAGCGCGGTGAAGGCGAAGGCGGGCGAGTTGGTATAGCCGTTCGACACCATATCGCCCTCGCGGAAACGGACGGGCGGGGGAAAGCGGATATCGGGCGTTTCGATCCCCTGGCTTCGCGAAAAGTCGAATTGGGGCGCCAGCCCGCTTTCGCCGGGGTCGATCCAGTAGGTTTTCCATCCCGGCTCCAGCTCCACGACAAGCGCCCCGCGCAGCGTTCCATCGGCGGCCGGCGGTTCGGCAAGAAGCGTCAAGACCGCGCCCGTCGTCTCGACGGAGGCGCCGGCGGGAGCGGCGGACGCCGGGCCGGCCGAGACGAGAAGGCCGCAGGCGAGGAAAAGGGGGGTGATGGAAGCGATCTTCGTCACTCTTGCGCCATGCCTGTTTCGTGGAGGATGAAAAGCGGCCGAACGTCGTCTATCTTCATGGCATGGACGAGTTGAAAACCAAAAACAGTGCCCCCGAGCATCCTTCGCTGGAAGGCCATTTTCTCATCGCCATGCCGGGCATGTCGGATGAGCGTTTCCAGCGCAGCGTCGTCTATCTGTGCGCGCATTCGCCCTCCGGGGCCATGGGGTTCATCATCAACAAGGCGCAGCCCCTGAGCTTCGCGGACCTCCTGACGCAGCTCGAGATCGTGGAGAGCCCGGACGAGATCCGCCTGCCCGAGAAGGGAAACGAGATTTCCGTCTGCCAGGGCGGGCCGGTGGAGCGCGGGCGCGGCTTCGTCCTGCATTCGGGCGACTACGATTCGGAATCGACGGTGACGGTGGATGACGACGTATCGCTTACGCCCACGCTCGACATCCTCAAGTCCATCTCCCGCGGCATCGGGCCGCGCTCGGCGATGATGGTTCTGGGCTATGCCGGCTGGGGCGCCGGCCAGTTGGAGGACGAGATCGCTTCCAATGGCTGGCTCACCTGCCGGGCCGATGTCGACATCATCTTCGACCGGCGGCTGGACGAGAAATACGGCCGGGCGCTGGCCATTCTGGGCGTCGATCCGGCCTTCCTCGCCAGCGAGGCGGGCCACGCCTGAACGCTTTCGGGCGCTGCGAGCCTCAGCTCGCCTTGGGCAGGGTCTGGTGGCGCTCCTGAAGCAGGCGGCGCGCTTCCTCCGGCGCCAGCGGTGGCGCGAACATGAAGCTTTGCGCGTATTCGCACTTCATCGCCTTCAGCCGCTTCACGTCCTCCTGCGTCTGCACGCCCTCGGCCACCACGGAAAGCCCCAGCTCGTTCGCCATGGAAACGATGGACTGCACGATGATGGGCCGTTGCGGCTGGGAGTCGGGAGCGAGGAAGGACTGGTCGATCTTCAACGTGTCGAAGGGAAAGCGCATCAGGTAGGACAGGGATGAATAGCCGGTGCCGAAATCGTCCAGCGACAGGCCGACGCCCAGCTCGCGCAGCTTGTCCAGAAGCTGGCTGGAGCGCTCCGGATTGTCCATCACCATGGATTCGGTCAGCTCCAGCTTCAGGGTCTGGGGCTTCAGCCCGTAGCGCTTCGTCACCGCCTTCACGTCGTTGACGAGGTCCTGGCGGATGAGCTGGCGGCTGGAGATGTTGACCGAGACGGTGAGGTTCGCGCGCCCCGGCAGGCGCTGCCAGTCGGACAGGCGGCGCACCGCCTCGTCCAGCGCGAACTGGCCGAGCTGCACGATGAGGCCGCTGGTCTCGGCGATGGGGATGAACTCGGCGGGCGAAACCATGCCGCGCTTGGGGTGCTCCCAGCGCAGGAGCGCCTCGAAGCCGGCGATCTCGCCCGTGGCGATGCGCACGATGGGCTGGAAGGCGAGCGACAATTCGCGGCGCGCGAAGGCCCGGCGCAGGTCCGATTCCAGCTCCAGCCGGCCCGAACCGACCGTCTTGAAGGCGGGGCGGAAGGGCTCGACACGGTCTCCGCCCATGCGCTTGGCCTGATACATGGCCAGCTCGGCTTCCTTCAGCACCTCCTCGGCGCTGGAGCCTTCGCTCCAGCCGGTGAGACCGATGGAGGCGGTCAGGATGATCTCCCTGTCGGTGAAGCCGATGGGCGCGCGCACCACGGTGCGCAGGCTCTCCGAGAGCTGCGCCACCTCCGCCACGTCGGTGCGCGACATCAGGATCAGGCCGAACTGGTCGCCGGAAAGGCGCGCGAGCGAATCCTGCGGCTTGAGGACGCGCTTGAGCCGCCGGCCGATGGTGAGCAGGATCGTGTCGCCGGTGGCGATGCCGAAATCGTCGTTCACCTGCTTGAAGCGGTCGAGGTCGATGAGGAAGACGGTGGGCCGCACGTCGGGGCGCATCGCGGCGAAAGAGGACAGGGAGTCGAGCCGGTCGAGAAACAGCTCGCGGTTCGGCAGGCCGGTGAGCTGGTCGTGCAGCGCATCGTGCAGCAGGCGCTCCTCGGCCTTCTTGCGTTCCGTCACGTCCTTCAGCGTACCCACGCAGCGCACCACCTCGCCGTCGCTGCCCAGCACGGGGCGCGCGCGCAGGTTCATCCAATGGTAGTGGCCGTCGGTGCGCCGCACGCGGAAATCCTGCTCGATGCGCCCGCGCCGGTGCTCCAGAACGGTGTCGAGCGTGACCTTGAACCGGTCGCGGTCGTCCGGGTGCAGGATCGGCAGCCAGTCGCGCGCGGGGCCGTTCATCGCGCGCACCGGCATGCCGGAGAGGCCGCCGGTGTCGGAGGCGGCGAAGATGCGGTCGCGTGTCACGTCCCAGTCCCATATGGCGTCGCCGGTGCCGGCCAAAGCGAGCGAGCGCCGCTCCATGTCGGAGATGATGCCGCTGGCGAAGGAGCCGCCGGCGAACGCATGCTGCATGACGATGAAGCCGAAGAGCAGCACGATGAGAACGAGGCCGCCGCCCAGCGCGGGCTGGATGATGTCGTTGTCGATCCGCCCGGTCAGCGTCATCCAGCCGGCGAAGAGCCAGACGCCGAGAAGCAGCCAGGCCGGGATCAGCATGATCGCGCGGTCGAAGCGGCGGATGGCCAGCGCCAGGATGAGGATGAGGCCGATGCCCGCCGTGGCGGCCATGGAAAGCCGTGCGAAGCCCGAGGCGAACGCGGGATCGAAAACCACCATCACGCCGAGCCCGACCAGCCCCGCCAGCCAGAGCACGGTGAAGGCGGAAAGCGCGCCGTGCCAGCGGTTGAGGTTTAGGTAGGCGTAGAGGAAGACGATGAGGGTGAAGGCGAGCGCGACCTCCGTGGCCGCGCGCCAATTGGCCTCCTGTCCCGGATTCATCGGCACGAGGCGCTGCCAGAAGTCGAAGTCGATGCAGATATAGGCCAGCACCGCCCAGGCGAGGGCCGCCGTGGCGGGAAACATCGGCGAGCCCTTCACCACGAAGAGGATGGTCAGGAACACCGCCAGAAGACCCGCGATGCCAAGCACGATGCCACGGTAGAGGGTGTAGGCGTTCAGCGTGTCCTTGTAGGCGTTGGGCTCCCACAGGCGGATTTCCGGCAGCCTGTCGGAGGACAGCTCGGCCACGAAGGTGACGACGGAGCCCGGATCGAGCGTGACGAGGAAGAGGTCCGCCTCGGCGCTCTCCTGCCGCTCCAGCGCGAAGCCTTCCGACGGGGTGATGGCGGCGATGCGACGCGAGCCGAGATCGGGCCAGACGGTGCCCGAGCCGGGCAGCTTGAAGTGCGGCGCGACCACGAGCCGGTCGATCTGGGTATCGGCGTTGTTGGCGAGCGCGAAGACGGCCCATTGCGCGTCCGCCCGCCCGGACGCCGATTCGACCTCGATGCGCCGCACGATCCCGTCCGCCCCCGGCACGGTGGAGACCTGGAAGCTCGTGCCGCTCGCCTGCTGGATGAGGACGGCCGGCAGGAGGTCGATCGCCGTGTCGTCCCGCGAGATCCCGACCGGCTGCAATTCGGCGGCCAGCACCGGGGAAAGCGAGGCGACGGCCGAGCCCAGGAGCAGAAGGATCGCAAGAAGGAGGCGAAGGGGCTGCGGCATGGAGGGTGGGCGGAGCCTCTGCGTTCTGTGCGGGCGGGGCGGACGGGCGAATGTCACGACATCACCGCCGGGGCCGGCATTCGCGAATCCGCTCCGCTCCTCGCCGGGGAAGACGACCATTCTTCGGCAAGCAGCGCATAAAGATGGTGGTCCTCCCACGTTCCCGCGATCATCAGGTATTTACGCAGAAGCCCCTCGCGGCGAAAACCGGATTTCATCAGGAGCGCGTTGGAGCGCTGGTTGGAGGGAAGGCACGCCGCTTCCAGCCGATGCAGGCGTTCCACCTCGAAGGCGAAGGTGCAGACGAGGTCTATGGCGCGGCCCATATGGCCTTGCCCCGCATAACGCTCTCCCATCCAGTAGCCGAGCGTCGCGGTCTGCGCCACACCCCGGCGCACGAGGCCGAGCGTGAGCCCGCCATAGAGGGTGCGCCCGCTCTCGTCGAAGATGAAGAAGCCGTAGCCGGTGCGTTCGCGCGCATCCTGCCGGTAGCGCATGAGGCGCAGGCGATAGCTTTTCGCGCTCAGCTCGTCCTCGCTCCAGGCCGGCTCCCACGGGGTCAGGAAGTCCCGGCTTTCATAGCGCAGCGCGCTCCATTGCCGGTAGTCCGAGCCGCGCGGCAGGCGCAGGACGAGCCCGTTTCCCCGCAGGACGGGTAAGGGGGCGCCGGTCAGCCAGTCGAGGAGACGCACCGGTGGGACGCCTCAGCCGACCGCCGCCGCCGCCGTTCGGGCCCCCGGCCCGGCCTGCGCGCCCGAGCGATGCCGCAATTCCTCCAGGCTCGGCAGCCGGTTGAGCGGACCGATGGCCGCAAGGGTCGGCGTGCCTTGGGTGAAGATCGTGCCGGCCAGACCCGAAAGGCGCTCGGGCGTGATCGCCGAAAGCCGGTCCAGAAGCTCCGTGTTCTCGATGATGGCCCCGTTGAACAAGAGCTGGCGGGCGATCTGGCCCGCGCGCGAAGCGGGGCTTTCCTGGCTCATCAGAAGGCTGGAGCGCATCTGCGCGCGGGCGCGCATGACCTCCTTCTCTCCGATGCCCTCTGCCGCGCGCAGGAGCTCGTCCACGATGACGGGCGCCAGTTCCGCCAGTTCCTCTTCGCCCGTCGCAGCGTGAATGCCGAAGATGCCGGTGTCGGAGAAGCTCCAGTGGAAGGCCGAGATGGCGTAGCAGAGCCCGCGCTTCTCGCGCACCTCCTGGAAGAGGCGGGAGGACATGCCCCCGCCGAGAATGATGGAAAGGACCTGCGAGGCGTAGAAGTCGCGCTTGTAATAGGCCCGGCCCTCGAAACCGAGAACGAGCTGCGCGTCGGCAAGGTCGCGCTCCTCGCGGAACTCGCCTCCGGTGTAGAGCGCCGGCGCGCGCGCTTCGGGGCCGGGAATGCCGGAGGAAGCGGGCAGGGTGCCGAAATCGGCCTCCACACGGCGCACGACTTCGTCGTGATCCACGGCCCCCGCCGCCGAGACGACCATGCGATCAGGCGTGTAGTGGCCGCCCAGATAGGAGCGCAGGCCGTCCGAGGTGAAGGAGCGCACCGTCTGCCGGGTGCCCAGGATCGGCCGGCCGAGAATCTGGCCGCGATAGGCCTGTTCCTGGAAATGGTCGAAAACGATGTCGTCGGGCGTGTCCTCCGCCGCGCCGATCTCCTGGAGAATCACGTGCTGCTCGCGTTCCAGCTCCTCGGGCTCGAAGCGCGAATCCAGGATGATGTCTGAGAGGATGTCGAGCGCCAGCGGCACGTCCTCGCGCATCACCCGCGCGTAATAGGCGGTCGTCTCCACGCTGGTGGAGGCGTTCAGCTCGCCCCCCACATCCTCGATCTCCTCGGCGATGCGCTGGGCGGAGCGGCGGGTGGTGCCCTTGAAGGCCATATGCTCCAGAAGATGGGCGATTCCGTGCTCGCCCTCGGCCTCGTCGCGCGCCCCCGCCTTCACCCAGATGCCCAGCGCCGCGCTTTCCAGCGAGGGCATCTCCTCCGTGGCGATGGTCAGGCCGTTCGAAAGACGTGTGATGCGAACGCTCATGCGGCGGCCCCGAGCGTCACCGCACGGCTGCGCTCGGCGATGTACCGCTCCACCGCATCCAGATCGTTCGGCAGGACGTCGAAGCTCTCCTTGCGTTCCATGAGGTCCGCATGGGTGGGCGGAAGCGGCGGCTCTATGCCGCAGGCGGCCTTGACCGCCGCGGGAAACTTGGCCGGATGGGCGGTGGCCAGCGCGATCATCGGTTCCGTGCCCTCCTGCCGGCGCGCCACGTTCAGCGCGATGGCGCTGTGGGGGTCGAGAAGATAGGCGGAGGCGTCGAGCGTCGCGCCGATGGTCTGCGCCACTTCCTTCTCATCCGCCCGCCCGGCGGCGAACTCGGCACGGATGGCGGCCAGCGTCCCGGCCGGCACGTCGAAGGCGCGGGACTGCTGGATCTGCGCCATCAGCCGGCGGACTTCCTCCGCCTGCCGGCCGCTCGCCTCGAAGAGCAGGCGCTCGAAGTTCGAGGAAATCTCGATATCCATGGAGGGCGAGGTGGTGGCGTGCACGCCGCGCATCTCGTAGCGTCCGCTGACAAGGGTCCGTTCCAGGATGTCGTTGTCGTTGGTGGCGATCACGAGCCGCTCCACGGGCAGGCCCATGCGCTTGGCGGCGTAGCCGGCGAAGATGTCGCCGAAATTGCCGGTCGGCACGGTGAAGGAGACGGCCCTGTCGGGTGCGCCGAGGCTGGCGGCGGCGGTGAAGTAATAGACGATCTGGGCCATGATGCGCGCCCAGTTGATCGAATTCACGCCCGAGAGCGCGCTGGCCTTGCGGAACCGCCGGTCGTTGAACATCGCCTTCACCAGCGCCTGGCAATCGTCGAACGTGCCCTCCAGCGCCACCGCATGGACGTTGACCGCCCCGGACGTCGTCATCTGGCGCTGCTGCACCGGCGAGACGCGCCCCTTGGGGAAAAGGATGAAGACGTCGGTGCGCTCGGACCCGGCGAAGGCCGAGATGGCCGCCCCGCCCGTATCGCCCGAGGTCGCGCCCACGATGGTGGCGCGCTGGCCGCGCTCCTTCAGCACATGGTCCATCAGCCGGGCCAGAAGCTGCATCGCCACGTCCTTGAAGGCCAGCGTGGGGCCGTGGAACAGCTCCAGCACGAAATCGCGCGGGCCCGCCTGCACCAGCGGCGCGACGGCGGGATGGCGGAAGGTGCCATAGGCTTCGTCCACCATGCGCTTCAGGTCCGCGCGCGAGATGTCCTGCCCGACAAAGGGCGTCAGCACCTCCAGCGCGACCTGCGGGTAGGGGCGGCCGGCAAAGCCGCGGATCGCCTCCGGGGAGAGGACGGGCCATTCCTGCGGCACATAGAGGCCGCCATCTTCCGCCAGCCCCGTCAAAAGGACATCGGAGAAGGAGAGGACGGGCGCTTCGCCCCGCGAGCTGAGGTACTTCACGGCAACTCCCCTTGGCCGGCTTTGCGCGAATTCGACGATCCTTCGGCGGTGGATGGGATGTCCGTCCCCGTCGCCTCGTCTGCGCCGACCTGATATAGAACGGCACACTACGATAAGGGAAGAACCGCGCCCATGCCTCTCCATAAACGTTCCAGGCTCGCCCTCCTGTTCAGCGCTCTCGCCGCACTCTCCGCCTGTTCGACCACGGGCGAGGAAGCCGCGCCCCAGTTGGCCGCGGCTCCGGCGCAGATCGAGGGAACCGAAGCGCGCTTCTGCCCGCAGGTGACGCTGCGCGAGGGCACCTCCATCCTGCGGCGCGGCGAGGGGGACGCCCAGCAATTCGTCGCCTCCATCGCCGAAACGACGCGCTCGTGCCGCGTGGTGAACGGCGAGCTTTTGATGGAAGTGGGCGTCTCCGGCCGGCTCGTGCCCGGGATGGCCGCGCGCGGCGGCTCCGTGGAGCTGCCGGTCCGCGTCGCGGTGTCGCGGGGGGCGGATGTCCTCTACTCCAATCTCGGCCGCGTCAGCGTTTCCACCGCGCCGGGCCCCGCGCAGACCTTCGTCTATGTCGATCGCGCGGTTCGCATTCCCGAGCCGACCTCGCGGGGCGTCTCGATCTTCATCGGCTTCGACGACCAGGCCCGCTAAGCCCGGCCGGGAGCGCGCTCAGGCGTGCTCCCATTCCCCGAACGCCTGCACCACGGCGGGAAAGTCAGAAAGGCGCGCGATCACTGTCTCTGCGCCCGCGTCGCTCAGCGCCTCGGAATGGCCGGGATGGGTGTGGCCGGCGCCGGTGAAGCCGACGACGCGGCAGCCTGCCGCCACGCCCGCCGCCACGCCATGGACCGAATCCTCCAGGACGATGGCGCTGCGCGGCTCGACGCCGAACTCCTTGCACGCATACAGATACACGTCCGGCGCGGGCTTGATGCGCTTGGTGCCGACCTCGCGGGAAGAGAAGACGTAGGGGCGGAAGCGGTCCCAGAGCTGCACATGGGTCAGCATCAGCTTCAGCCGCCCCGTCATGGAGTTGGAGCAGATGCAGCGCGGCAGCTCCAGCCGGTCCAGCATCTCCTGGACACCGGGAATGGGATCGACCCTGGCCAGCCTGCGGTCGTTCTCCGCCTCGACGCGCTCGGCGAAGTCGTCCGGGAAGACGACTCCGGTCTGCTCGGCCAGGGCGGCGAGGATGCGTGCCTGGGTGAGGCCGGCAAAGCGCTCCGACAACTCCTCGGCCGCGATCTCGATGCCGACCTCCTTCAGCATCTCCGACTCGACCCGGGCGGCCACGATCTCCGAATCGACCAGAACGCCGTCACAGTCGAAGATGACGAGGGAAAGCGGCATGGAGGTCTCCGGGTTCATGGCTTGAAGCGCAAGGGCGGCGCGTAGCACGGGAAGGCACGGTGCGCCAAACGACGCGGGCTTCATCGGTCGTTAAGCTCGTTCGGTAACTATGATCCCGGTTGTTCAGTTCTGCGTCAGACCGGTGATCGAATGTCTCAAGTCGTCCTCGCAAGCCCCGCCGTCCCGTCCGCTCCGGCCTGGCTGGATACGATCATCAAGGGCGATTGCGTGGCCAAGATGGAGATGCTGCCCGAGAAATCGGTCGACGCCATCTTCGCCGATCCGCCCTACAACCTCCAGCTCGGCGGCGACCTCATGCGGCCCGACCATTCCAAGGTCGACGCGGTGGACGACGCCTGGGACCAGTTCGAGAGCTTCCAGGCCTACGACGCGTTCACGCGCGCCTGGCTGCTGGCGGCGCGGCGCGTGCTGAAGCCGAACGGCACGATCTGGGTGATCGGCTCCTACCACAACATCTTCCGCGTCGGTGCCACGATGCAGGATCTCGGCTACTGGATGCTGAACGACGTGGTCTGGCGCAAGGCGAACCCGATGCCGAACTTTCGCGGCCGCCGCTTCCAGAACGCGCACGAGACGATGATCTGGGCGTCGCGCTCCAGGGAGGCCAAGGGCTACACGTTCAACTACGAGTCCATGAAGGCCGCCAATGACGACCTTCAGATGCGCTCCGACTGGATTTTCCCGATCTGCTCGGGATCCGAGCGGCTGAAGGACGGCGAAGGCAGGAAGGCGCACCCCACGCAGAAGCCCGAGGCGCTGCTTGCCCGCGTGATCCTGTCGTCCACCAAGCCCGGCGACACGATCCTCGATCCCTTCTTCGGCACCGGCACGACCGGCGCGGTGGCCAAGCGCCTCGGCCGCCATTTCGTCGGCATCGAGCGCGAGGACGCCTATATCGAGGTGGCGCAGAAGCGCATCGACGAGACGGTGCAGCTCGATAACCTCTCCATCAGCGTCGCCACGCCCAAGCGGGCCGAGCCCCGCGTGCCGTTCACCACGCTGATCGAGGCAGGACTCGTCTCGCCCGGCGCGGAGCTGGTGGACGCCAAGGGCCGTTATTCGGCGCGGGTGCGGGCGGACGGAACCATCGCGGTCGGCAACGAGGCCGCGTCGATCCACCGCATCGGCGCGCGGGTGCAGGGCGTCGAATCCTGCAACGGGTGGGCCTTCTGGCACGTGCGGGAGGGCGCGCAGCTCACCGCCATCGACGCCTTGCGCGACGAGGTGCGCCGGCGCATGGCCGGCGCCTGAGGCCTATCGGGCCAGGGCGACGCCTATCGCCTTGCGCATCAGGGTCGGCAGGGCCTCCGCCGCCAGCGTGTCGGCCGGCGCCCACCATCCCTCGCCGGGAGCGGGGGCGGATGTGCGGGCGTGCCAGACCTCCAGCGTCAGGTCGAAATGGGTGAAGCCGTGGCGAACCTCGCCCGCCAGCCGCCAGTCGGCGGGGAAGGGCGCGGCATCCTCGCCCGTCTCGCCGTCCGTGCGGGCGCTCCACCGGGTCGAGGGCGGCTCGGCCATGCCGCCCAGCATCCCCTTGTCCGGCCGCCGGCGCAGCCAGAGCGCCCCGTCCGGCCGCTCCGCCACGAAGATCGCGCCGATCCGCTCCGGCTTTTCGCGCTTGGGCGCCTTGACCGGGAAGGCCTCCTGCCGCCCCTGCGCCCGTGCGAGGCAAGGCCCGGTGAGCGGGCAAAGGACGCAGGCGGGCTTCCTGGGCGTGCAGATCGTGGCGCCCAGGTCCATCATCGCCTGCGCGAAGTCGCCCGGCCGCTTGCCGGGCGTCATCGCGTCGACATGATCGCGGATCACGGGGCGAGCGGCGGGCAGGGGCGTTTCGATGGCGTGAAGGCGCGTCGTGACGCGCTCAATGTTGCCGTCCACCACCGCCACCCGCTCACCGAAGGCGATGGAGGCGATGGCGGCGGAGGTGTAGTCGCCTATGCCGGGAAGCATCTTCAACTGAGCGGCGCTGCCGGGAAAGCGCCCGCCATGCTCGCCCGCCACGCGGCGCGCGCAGGCCAGAAGGTTTCGCGCGCGGGCATAGTAGCCGAGCCCGGCCCACGCCCCCATCACCTGCCCGTCCTCGGCCGCCGCCAGCGCCTCCACGGTCGGCCAGCGCGCCGTGAACCGCTGGAAATAGGACTTTACGGCCGCCACCGTGGTCTGCTGGAGCATGATTTCCGAAAGCCAGACGCGATAGGGGTCCGGCCTCACCCCGCGAGCCCCCTCGGCCGGGCCGACGCGCCAGGGCAGGGCGCGGGCATGCCGATCGTACCATTCGAGCAGGGAAGGTGCGATATGTCGTGAGATGTCGGCCAACAGGGCGGTCTTCCGAACTTGACTTACTCGTGTCATCCGTCCATCCGACCCGCACCCCAAGTCCCGCGCAGGTCGAACAGCTTGAAGCTTGCAGCTTACGTCATCAATCTCGACCGCTCGCTGGATCGTCTTGCCGCATTCTCCGCCGATGCGAAACGGGCGGAACTGGAGTTCACCCGCGTCGCGGCCGTCGATGGGCGCGAGATACCCGTGACCGAGCGAACTCTCCTGGACGAAGCCGGCTTTCGCCGCGATCACGGCAAACGGCCCATGCCGGGGGAATACGGCTGCTATGCGAGTCACATCAAGGTCTTGCAGCTTTTTCTTGAGGGCGGAGCGGATGTCGCTCTGATCCTCGAGGACGACGCAAAGGTTCCTGCCGATCTCAACGCGCAGCTCGATGATATCCTTTCCAGGGACGATTGGGATCTCGTGAAGCTGACGCATCACCGCATGACGCATCTCAAGGCCGAGCGCCGGCTTGCCTCCGGCCGGACGCTGGGGCGCGCGAGCTTCGGGCCGACCGGCTCCTCGGCGGCCTATCTGGTGAAGCGGGCGGCGGCCGCGCGGCTGGTGGAAAGCCTCGTGCCCATGACGCTGCCCTACGACGTGGCGCTGGAGCGCGGCTGGGCGCACGGCATCCGCGTGCGCCATGTGCGCCCGGACGTGGTAAAGCCCAATATCGAGACGGGCCGCAGCCTGACGCAGGAAGAAGGGAACTACCGCCGCATGCGGCTGAAGCCGTGGCGGCGGCTGACGACGCTGCGCTTCCGCACCATCGACTTCGTTCGCAGGCTGGCCGGCGCGTGGGCGCGCCCGTGACGATCCGCCGCGCCCTGCTCCTGCGGCGGCACATCGACCCCTGGTTGCTGGCGGCGGGCTTCGGGTTCCTCGCGCTCCTGCAGGGGCCGGGCAAGGTGATCTTCCTCGTCTTCGCCGCCTGCGGGTTCTACCTGGCGCTGGCGCGCCATCGCACCTGCCGCCATCTGCCCCCCGTCTATACAGCCGTGCTGATATCCTACTGCCTGTGGGGCGTCATCCTGTCCCTCGGTCGGGGAGAGCCGATGGATGGCAACAGGCTCCTGGGCTATGCCGCCATCCAGCTCGCCGCCGTCTTCCTTCCGGTGGGGCTCTGCCTCGTGCGCCGGCCGGTGGACGCCATGGTGCTCGGCTGCCGCGTCGCGGTCGTCGTCCTGCTCGGCGCGACCACGGTGGAGTGGTTCATGACGGGGGAGCGCGTGGGGCTCGGGCGCAACGAGGCGATCCTCGGCTTCGTCATCGCCGCGGCCGCCCTGATCGCGCGGATGCAGGCCGATTTCCCGCCGCGCTTCGTGCCGAACGGGCGGTGGTGGAGCTATGTCGCGCTGCTTCCGGTCTTGCTGACCCAGACCCGGGCGGCATGGATCGTGTTCGTTCCGCTCATCGTCTTCGACCTATGGGCGGTGGTGCGCGAGCGCAGCGGCGGCAGGCCGCCCATGGCGGCGATGGCTGTGGCGGCCATCGCGATGGCCGTGGCGGCCGTTCCGATCTGGAAGATCGTGACTGCGCGGGTGGTCGACGGGATGGCGGAGATCGCCAATCTGCGCGAGACGGGCGTTGCGTCCGGCTCCATGGACGTGCGGCTGGTGATGTGGAACCATGCGGCGGAGCTGATATCGGAGCATCCGCTGCTGGGTGTCGGCCCCACGCAGCGCATGGCGCGCGTGGCCGAGGCGGCCGGAGCGGAAAATGCGGCGCTGATCGGCAGCTATACCCATTTGCACAATCTCTTCATCGACGAGGCGCTTTCCAGCGGGCTGGTTGGTCTTGCGCTGATGCTGGCCGTCTTCGCGACCTTCCTCGTCGCGGTCTTCCGCGCGCGCTCGCCCACTCTCACCAAGGAAAGCTCGCTGCTCTTCGTGGTGCTGATCGTGTCGTTCGGCGCGTTCCACGGCGTTCTGATCAATGAGTGGACGATCATCCTGATCTTCGGTTTCATGGCGGTCGTGATGACCGGCATGCGCCGGCGCCGACTGGCCGAGACCGGGCGGCGCCTCGGCCCTGCGGGCTGATGTTGCGGAGAAGCGTGCGATGACGTCCGAGCGATCCTTCCGCAAACCGCCGCGCCGCCCGGCCGTGCGCCCGCTGGCCGATCTCGTCGCCGCGCTGGTGGACCCGATGCTGGCGCGCAAGGCGGGTCTCACCAGCGGCCTCGTTGCCGCGTGGCCCGAGATCGCCGGGCCGAGGCTCGCGGCCGGAACGCGGCCGGAAAAGCTCATCTGGGCCGCCCGCCGCTCCGACACCGATCCGTTCGAACCGGCGACGCTCGTCGTGGCCTGCGAGGGCGCGTCGGCGCTGCGTCTCCAGCACGAGGCCGGCGAGCTTCTGCAACGGATCGACGCCTTCTTCGGCTATCACGCCGTGGGGCGCCTGAAGATCGTGCAGAAGGCGTTGCCGGCCCCCGCGCCCAGCCGCAAGCCGCGCCTTGCCGATATCGGCGAGCAAGGCCGGCAGACGATCGCGGAGGCGACGGCGCGCATCGAGGACCCGCGCCTGCGTGCGGCGCTGGAGCGGTTCGGGCACACCGTTCTGGGCCGAAACCGCGCCGGCGACTGACCGTTCAGCCGCCGTTCACCCGATTTCATGAAGGATCGCGCCCGGCCTGCATTGGAATTGCCGTTTTCCATGGCTACAGACGGGAATGGGATGGGCCGCCATCCGCCACAAGGACGAAGGGTTTTGTCAGAGATGATCTCAAGGCAAGCGACGGACATGGACACCAACGCCCGCCAGCCGGTGATGAAGGCGGCACGCCACGCCTCGGTGCTGCTCGCGAGCGCGGCTATGCTGGCGCTGGCCGCCTGCTCCGACAACGACGCGCCGGGCTCCGTCATCGTCGGTTCCGCCGAGGCCCAGACCCCGGAGGCGGCCGCCGAGGGCGAGCGCCGGACGAACCCTTCCGCCGTGACCGCGCCGCGCGCGCAGGGCAGCGTCGATGTGGCGGCGCTGATGGAGGAGGGGCCGCTGCCTGATATCGTGATCGGCGATCCGGACGCGCCCGTGACCATCGTCGAGTATGCCTCGCTGACATGCAGCCATTGCGCCAATTTCCACGTCAACAGCCTGCCGGCCGTGAAGGCGGACTATGTCGATACCGGCATCGCCAAGATCGTGGTGCGCGAGTTCCCGTTCGATCCGCGCGCGCTGGCCGGTTTCATGCTGGCGCGATGCGTGCCCGAGAACCAGCGTGAATCGATGATCGACGTGCTCTTCCAGCAGCAGGCCAACTGGGCGCGCGCGGAGAACGCTTCCGCCGCGCTTCTCTCCATCGCCCGCCTCTCCGGCATGTCGCAGGACGAGTTCGCCGCCTGCCTCCAGAACACGGAGCTTCAGGGCCAGATCACGAGCGTGAAGGATCGCGGCGAGAACGAGTTCGGCGTCAACGCCACGCCGACCTTCTTCATCAACGGCGACCGTTACGCCGGCGCGCTCTCGGCGGACGAGATGGCCGCCGTCATCGAGAGCCACCGCTGAGCCCCTTTCGGGCCGGCCCGCCATCATCTTTCGCGCCGCGGCGTAGGCGGCGCGGATTTCTCCGCTAGAATGATGGCGTGGTTGAGCGGCCCGAGGGCGGGAAGCGGCCGGAAAGGCGCGATCTGAAGCAATGGCCAAGCGGGTCTTCACGTTCAAGCGCGGCGCCGCCGAGAGGCCCGCCGACGCGGCTGAGGCACTCGGCCTGAAGGGCGCGAACCTTGCCATGCTCGCGTCTCTCGACCTGCCGGTGCCGCCGGGCTTCACCGTCTCCACCACCGGCTGGCGCGAGACCGCGACGGTCAACGGCGCGCTTTCGCAGAGCCTGCGCTCGGAAATCCTCTCCGGGGTGGAATGGCTGGAGGCGGCGACGGGCCGGGCGTTCGACGGCAAGGCGCGGCCGCTGCTCCTGGCCGTGCGCACCGGCGCGCGCTCGCAGATGCCCGGCCTGGCCGACACCGTGCTCGATATCGGCCTGAACGACCGCACGGTGGAGATCTTCGCCGAGGAGTTGGGCGATCCGCACTTCGCGTTTCGAAGCTACCGGCGCTTCATCGAGAGCTTTGCCACGCTCGTGCACGGCGCCGACCCCGGCGAGTTCGAGGAGCTGATGGACGCCGAGCGCGTCCATAATGGCTGGCGGGGGCCGGAGCCGGACACGCTGGACGGGTGGCGCTCGCTGATCGCCGGCCATCTGCGCCTCGTGGAGGACGTGGCCGGCGAGGCGATGCCGCAGACGCCGTTCGAGCAGCTCGTGGCGGTGGTGGGCGGGGCGTTCGCGAGCTGGCGCAGCCCGGTGGCGCGCGCCTTCCGGGTGCTGCACGGCATCGCGGAGAATGCGGGCCTTGCCGTCACGGCCCATGCGATGATCTTCAACGAGCGGGGCGAGAATTCGGGCACCGGACGCGCCGTCTCGCGCGACCTTTCCACGGGCCGCGCGCAATTGACCGGGGAGTTCATCCTTCGCGGCCGCGACGAGCCGCGCGAGATCGGGGAGCGCGGCACCGTCATTGATCTGGCGGCGATGGGGCCGACTTCCGCCTCGCCCTTTCCCGCCGACCGCGAGGCGCTGGCCGACCATGTGCGGCGGGTGGAGGAGCATCTCGGCGATGCCTGCGAGGTCGACTTCATGGTCGGCGATGGAGAGCTCTTCATCCTCCAGTCGCGCCCGGCGCGGCGCGGAGTGGACGAGGCGATCCACGTCGCCGTCAGGATGGTGGAGGAGGGGCTAATCGCGGAGGAGGAGGCGCTGCTGCGCATCGACCCCGCCTCGCTCGACCAGCTCCTGCACCCCACCATCGAGCGCGGCGAGGCGTTCGACCTCATCGCGCGCGGCGTGCCGGCCTCTCCCGGTGCGGCAAGCGGGCAGATCGTCTTTTCCGCGCAGGCGGCCCTCGACCTGGCGAACGAGGGGCGGCGCACCATCCTCGTGCGCACCGAGACCCTGCCGGACGACATTCACGGGATGCATGTCACCGAAGGCGTGCTGACCATTCGCGGGGGCACGACGAGCCACGCGGCGGTGGTGGCGCGCGGCATCGGCAAGCCTTGCGTGACCGGGGCGGGCTCGCTGCGGATCGACCAGGACGCCGGGACGCTGACCGCCTCCGGCCGGGTGCTTCGCGAGGGCGACGTCATCACCATCGACGGCACGTCGGGCGAGATCATCGCGGGCGCCTCGCGCCTGACGCGCCCCATGCTGACGGGCGATTTCGCCATTCTTCTGGAGTTCGCCGACCGCGCGCGCCGCCTGCATGTGCGAACCAATGCCGAAACGCCGCTGGAAGCGCGCGCCGCGCGCGCCTTCGGCGCGGAGGGCATCGGCCTTTGCCGCACGGAGCATATGTTCTTCCAGGGCGAGCGCGTGGGCGCCATGCGCGAGATGATCCTGGCCGAGGGCGAGGACGGCCGCCGCGCGGCGCTGGCGCGCCTTCTCCCCATGCAGCGTTCCGATTTCGTCGAGCTGTTCGAGATCATGGCCGGTCAGCCGGTGACGATCCGCCTGCTCGATCCGCCGCTCCATGAATTCCTGCCCAAGGGGGAGGCGGAGATCGCGGAGACGGCCGCGCATCTCGGCGTGCCCGAGCGCAAGCTCATCGAGCGGATCGAGACGCTGCGCGAGTTCAACCCGATGCTCGGCCACCGTGGGTGCCGGCTGGCCATCTCCTATCCCGAGATCGTGGAAACGCAGGCGCGGGCCATTTTCGAAGCCGCCATCGAGGCGGGCCAGAAGAAGGGCAAGGACGTCGTTCCGGAGATCATGATCCCGCTCATCAGCCTGCGGAAGGAGCTGGACTTCGTGAAGGCGCGCATCGACGATATCGCCGAGCGCGTGGCGCAGGAGCGGGGGCGGCGCGTTTCCTATCTGGTCGGTGCGATGATGGAGCTGCCGCGCGCCATCCTGCGTGCCGACCTCATCGCCCAGGTTGCGGATTTCTGCTCCTTCGGCACCAACGACCTGACGCAGACCGTCTACGGCATTTCGCGGGACGATTCGTCCAACTTCCTCTCCACCTACGAGCGCCTCGGCATCATCGACCGAGACCCGTTCCAGTCGATCGACGTGGAAGGAGTGGGCGAACTCGTGACGTTGGGGGTGGAGAAGGCGAGGCGTGTGCGACCCGATATCACGCTGGGCGTCTGCGGCGAGCAGGGCGGCGATCCCGCGTCCATCAACTTCTTCGAAAAGGCGGGGCTCGACTACGTGTCCTGCTCGCCCTACCGCGTGCCCATCGCACGGCTGGCGGCGGCGCAGGCGGCCATCCGCTTCGAGCGCTCCCTGCGCGGGGCCGGCGCCTCCAAGGCGCGTGGCAGGGCGTAGCGAGGCCGGCAACCGCAGGAAGGCCGTTCCATGGGGTTCAACGAAGCCTTGCGGCTCAGGCCATCTCCCCGGTGGCGGGAGCGCGGCGCTTCAGCCGGTCCATGAGGCTGGCATAGGCGGTGGCGAAGGAGTAAAGCCGCTCGCCAACGTCGCGCCTGTCCGCCACGCGCACCTGGCCTGTCTTCTCATCCAGAAGTGCGAAGAGGATGGTCGGGCGGGAATGTCCGCTGGCGGCGGGGATGCGCACCCCGCATATACGGGAGGCGTCCTCGATCTGCCCTTCCGCCGGCATCTCGAACAGCACCTCGCCCCCGATGCTGGCCGCAGCCCATTGCACGCCTTCGCGGAACGAGCGGTCCGCGTGCTGGAAGTCGAGCGCAAGCTCCAGCTCCAGGGCTGCCATGGAGGCGGCGAGCGGGTCCTGCGACGCGCGGCCGATCTGGATGTTCTTTTCCGACATCATGTCGTTCATACCCTTCTGCACGGGACGAACGGCCAGACTGCCGCGTGGTTCCGGCACGCCTGCATTGCGCCGGACGCAAATCTGCCGCTTTTCCGCCATGGCCGGGCGGGCAGGGCTTCTGTATGTTCGGTGCCTTGAGCCGTTGGGCAGCGAGGCGGGATTTGAGCGGACACTATATTCGCAAGCGTGCGCGCAGCGCGGGCTGGGGCTTTTCCCTCGCGGTCTTCGCGGCCGCGCTACTTCTCGTGGGGCTGACCTTCTTCCGAATGGGCGCGGTGGATCTCGACGCTTTCACGCTGACGCTTCTCTTCGCGGCCGCTCTCGTCGCCCTTTCGCTCGTCTTCTCGCTCTTCGCGATCTCCCGGGCCTGGGGCTACGGCCACCGGGGCGGCGGAAGGGCGCTGGCGGCGCTTCTCGTAGGCCTTGTCGTGGTGCTGCCCTACGCGCTGGGGGCCGCGCTGGCCATCGAGTATCCCGCCGGGAACCAGGCGGCCACGCGCGGCTTTGCGACAACCGCTCCTACCGCCACAGACATGCCCGCCTCCCTGCTGCCGGGCCGGGACTACCGGGCGACGGCCGCCGACGTCTACGAAGCGGCGCAGGGCGCCATGAGCGCCAGCGGCTGGCAGGTGCTGGAAGTGGAGACACGCCAGCCCCCTGAGCCGGCGGATGGGAATCTGGGCATCAGTGGCACGGTGCTGGCGCCCGTGCCCACCTTGCGCGATACGCTGGAAGCGGCCGAGGACGCCGACCCGCTGGTGGCCATGGATTCGGACGAGTACACGATCACGGCCGTCGCGACCGCGCCCATCTTCGGCTTCCCCAGCGATGTGACATTGCGCATCGTGGAGGAGGACGGCACCAGCTATGTGGACATGCGCGCGGTCTCGCGCGGACTTTCGCGCGATCTGGGCCAGAACCGCCGCTTCATCCATGCCTTTTTTGCCCGCCTCGACGAGGCGATGACGCTTCTCCAGACCGGCGCGCTGGAGGAGTAGGCCTCTCAGACCCGTTCGTACCGACTTTCCAGCAAAGGCGGGCCGTCCGTGCGCACGAGGCCGCGTTCCACGAGATCCTCGAGCTGGGCCAGCACCGAAAGCGCCGCCGCGCCGTGGAGGCGCGGGTCTGTCGAGCGGTAGATGCTGGCGACGATGCTCCCGATCGCCCGGTCCCCGGCCGCCAGCCGCTCAAGGATCGCCGCCTCGCGCATCCGGCGATGCGACCTGAGGGCGCGCAGGAAGGGCGGTGCGTTTTCCACCGGGCCGCCATGGCCGGGCAGATAGCGCTTTTCGGGGCGGGCCATCAGCCTTTCCAGCGAGTGCATGTAGCTGGCCATCGAGCCGTCCGGCGGCGCGACAACGGTGGTGGACCAGGCCATTACATGGTCGCCGGAAAAGAGAAGGTCGCTTCCCGCCAGCGCGAAGGACAGATGATTGGCCGTGTGTCCAGGCGTCGCCACCACCTCGAAGCGCAGGCCGCAAAGTTCGATCGTCTCTCCATCGGCAAGGGTTCGGTCGGGCCGGAAGGCCTTATCGCCGGCCGCGTCCAGCCCATTCACCTCGCCCTCGTGCAGCGCCCGCGCGGCGCGGTGCGGGCCTTCGGCAAGCACCGGCGCGCCGGTTGCCTCCCTCAGCCGGTCGGTCAGCCCCGTATGGTCCAGATGGGTGTGCGTGACGAGGATCGCCTCCACCGCCCGCCCGCCGAGCGCATCCAGGATCGCGCCGAGGTGCCGCTCGTCCGCCGGCCCCGGGTCGATGATCGCGACGCTCCTGTCCCCCACCAGATAGGTGTTGGTGCCATGGAAGGTGAAGGGGCCGGGATTGGGCGCGGTGAGGCGCACGACCCCTTCCGCCACCGTCTGCGGCTGGCCTGGAGTGGCATGGAACGTCATGTCGAACTCGATTGTCATCGTGGATCAGGCGAAGGCGAAGCGGCCGGCCTTGTCAAGCGCTTCAGGCCGCCGACAGCCGCCGGCCCTCCTCGTCGGACACGAAACACAGGTCGAGCAGCTTCTGGATGTTCGCGGCGTGGCGGAAATCCGGCTGGCCGTTGATGTCCGAAAGCAAGGCGAGGGCGAAGCGCTCCTCGTTGCGCGGCGTCTGCGGGCAGTCCACCGGCTTCCAGCGCGCGGTCTCTATATCGGCTCCCGCGCAGATCTCGAGCCGCGAGGCCGCGTGGTTGGCCCAGATGCGCAAGGCGCCTTTCTCGCCGTAGACGGCCAGGTTCAGGTCGTTGAGATTGCCGGTCGCGTAGCGCGTCATGTGCACCACGCCGAGCGCGCCGTTGCTCATCTCCACCGTCATCGCCACGCTGTCGTTCACGTCGAGGCGGTAGGGGCCGAGGGCGCCGCCGTCGGCCTTTTCGAAGGTCTTCATCCGGGCTTGCAGGGAGGCGATGTCGAGCCCCGTGCCGAAGGTGACGAAGTCGAGGATATGGATGCCGATATCGCCGAGCACGCCCCTGGAGCCGTGCGCGGAGGAGAGGCGCCAGAGCCAGCGCTCGTCGGTGCGCCAGTCGCCCCAGGTGCGGGCCGTCAGCCAGCTTTGTAGGTAGCTCGCCTCCACATGGCGTATCGGGCCGATCTCGCCGGCCTCCACCATGCGGCGCGCCATCTGGATAGCGTGCGCGTTGCGATAGGTGAGGTTCACCATGTTGATGACCCCCGCGGCCTCCGCCGCCAGCGTCATCTCCATCGCATCGGCGTGGTTCACCGCCAGCGGCTTTTCGCAGAACACCGACTTGCCGGCGGCGATGAGCTTGAGCGATGTCGCCTTGTGCACGCCATCGGGCGTGGAGTTCACCGCCGCATCGAACGCGCCCCATTCCAGCGCCTCATCAAGGCTGCCGAAGGCATGTTCGATGCGATGCGTGGCCGCGAAGCTCGCCGCGCGGTCGTGAACGTTGTCGGCCGCCGCCACCAGCCTGATGCCGGGCAGGACTGCGAAATGCTCGGCATGGCGCGCCGCGATGGCGCCCGTCCCGAGGATGAGGAGCCGCTGCTCGCGGCTCATCGGTAGCCGGCCTCGCCCGCCTTGTGCAGCGAGGCGCCCTTGGGCTCCAGCGTCTCGCGCGCCTTGTCGTACGGCACATTGGGCGCGTCCGATACGTCCACCCAGGCGGGTGCGGGGTTGTGGGCCCAGCGCACGGCGTTGCGCAGCACCGTCTGCACATCCGGGTCGTGGTAGATCGGGTAGGTCTCGTGGCCGGGCTCGAAATAGAAGATGCGGCCCGCGCCGCGCTGGTAGGTGAGGCCGGAGCGGAAGACCTCTCCGCCCTCGAACCAGGAGAGGAACACGGTTTCCAGCGGCTCCGGCACGAGGAAGGGCTCGCCGTACATTTCCGAATTCGCGATCTCGATGGCGGGGCCGAGCCCGCGCGCGATGGGGTGGGAGGGGTTGACGACCCAGGCGCGCTCCCGCTCGCCCGCCTCGCGCCAGCGCAGCGAGCAGGGGGTGCCCATCAGGCGCTTGAAGATCTTGGAGAAGTGCCCCGAGTGCAGGACGATCAGCCCCATGCCCTCGAAGACGCGCTGGGCGACGCGCTCGACCACCGCGTCATCCACCTGGCCGTGGGCCTTGTGGCCCCACCAGAGAAGCACGTCCGTGCGCCCGAGCCGTTCGGCGGGCAGGCCATGCTCGGGCTCGGGCAGGGTGGCGGTCGAGACCTCCAGTCCGGCATCCGCGCGCAGGGCGGCGGCGATGGTCTCGTGGATGCCGCCCGGATAGAGGCCGCGCACGACATCGTTCTCCCGCTCGTGCAGAAACTCGTTCCAGACGACCGTCCTGATGCCCATGCTCTTGGCTCCCGCGCTGCACCTCCTCCAGACGTATCGCCGATTCCGCCGGCGGCTAGGGCTGCCCCATACCCCGTTCGACACGAGCCCGTGCCCGCGCTACAGCGTGCCGGACAAAGGAATCCAGCAAGGCGAGTGCCATGAGCGAGGCGGCGGAGTGGAAGAGGCAGGCGGCGAGGGAGGCCCTGTCGCAGGTCGAAAGCGGCATGACGCTCGGTATCGGCACAGGCTCGACCGCCGAGGCCTTCATCCGCCTTCTGGCCGAAAAGGTGAGCGCGGGCCTGAAGATCGTCGGCGTGCCGACCTCCGAGCGCAGCGCGGCGCTGTGCCGGGAGCTGGGCGTTCCCCTGACCACGCTGGACGAGACGCCTGAACTCGATCTGGCCGTGGACGGAGCCGACGAGGCGGATGGCGCCCTGAGGCTGATCAAGGGCGGCGGCGGGGCGCTCCTGCGCGAGAAGATCGTCGCGGCTGCCGCCGGGCGCATGGTCGTGATCGCCGACGAGGCCAAGCTGGTGGAAACGCTCGGCGCCTTCCCGCTGCCGGTGGAGGTCAACGGGTTCGGCGTCACGGCCACCTATCTGGCCGTGGAGAAGGCCGCCTCGCTTCTGGGCCTCACGGGCGCGCTCACCTTGCGGCAGGAGGGCGGCCGGCCCTTCATCACCGATGGCGGGCACCTCATCATCGACGCATCATTTGGCCGTATTCCCGATCCAGAAGCCCTTTCGATCGCGCTGCACGCCGTGCCCGGGGTGGTCGAGCACGGCCTCTTCATCGGGCTGGCCTCCTCCCTCGTCCTCGCCGGGCCCGGCGGCGTGCGCCGGCTCGAAAGGTGAGGGCGCAGGAAGCCCGCTGAAGGGTTGCAGCGCAACGCCGTTCGACATAGTGAGCTTTGACCGGATCGGCCGAAGACGGATGGAGATAGAACTTTGATGGCTCTCACGACACATCTGCGTCGCGGGTTTCTTGCCGTTGTGGCCCTCGGCGCCCTTTCGGCGGCCCCGGCCATGGCGCAGGAGCCGAGCGCCTCTCACCTGAGCGCCGCGCGCGAGGCGGTGGCGGCGATCGATACGACCAACCAGTTCGACGAGATCCTTCCCAACGCGGCCACGCAGATCAAGGCGGAGCTGATCGTCAACAACCCGAACCTGCAGTCGCAGATCTCGGACATGGTGGACGACAACGCCATCGCGCTGGCGCCGCGCCGCGCCGACTTGGAAAACGAGATCGCGCGCATCTATGCGCGCATGTTCACCGAGCAGGAGCTGCGCGAGATCGCCCAGTTCTACGCCTCGCCGGCAGGCCGCAAGCTGATCACCCAGGGGCCGGGCGCCACGCGCGAGACGATGGCAGCCGCCGAAATCTGGGCCAACGGCATCGTGCGCGACCTTCGCAATACATCGGAGACCGCAATGCGCGAGCTGGCCCCCGCCGCGCAGTGACGAATCCCGTTCCATTGCTGTAAGGACCGGGGCGGCCTTCGGGCCGCCTTTTCTTTTGCCCGGAGGACCGGCATCCGTGAGCGACAAGCGCTTCGACTACGACCTCTTCGTCATCGGCGGCGGCTCCGGCGGCGTGCGCGCCGCGCGCCGCGCGGCCGCCCTCGGCAAACGCGTCGCCATCGCGGAGGAGTTCCGCTACGGGGGCACCTGCGTCATTCGCGGCTGCGTGCCCAAGAAGCTGCTCGTCTACGCTTCGCAATTCTCCGAAAGCTTCGAGGACGCGGCCGGATACGGCTGGTCGGTCGGGCCGCGGAGCTTCGACTGGGCGACGCTGATCGCCAACAAGGACAACGAGATCGACCGGCTGGAGCGCATCTACCGCTCGAACCTGGAAAAGGCGGGCGCCGAGCTTCTGATGTCGCGCGCGGTGATGGAGGGGCCGCACCACATCCGCCTTCTCTCGACAGACGCGGTGGTCACGGCCGAGCGCATCCTCATCGCGGTCGGCGGGCGGCCGAACCCGTTTCCCGGCCTTCCGGGCGCAGAGCACTGCATCACCTCCAACGAGGCCTTTCACCTGAAGCGGCTGCCGAAATCCATCGTCATTCTCGGCGGGGGCTACATCGCGGTGGAGTTCGCCAACATTTTCCTGGGGCTCGGCTCGGAGGTGACGCTCGTCTATCGCGGCAAGGAGATTCTCCAGGGCTTCGATGACGACCTGCGCCACGAGCTGCACCAGGCCATGGTGAAAAAGGGCGCGCGCATCCTCTGCGAGGATACGCTGACCGAGGTGGTGCAGAAGCCGGACGGGCGGTTCGAGGCGCATCTGAAGAGTGGAGACAGGCTCGATGCCGACGAGGTGATGCTCGCCGTCGGCCGGATGCCCAACACCGAGGATCTGGGCTGCGAGAAGGCGGGCGTGGAATTGGGGCCGAAGGGCGAGATCGTCGTGGACGACTATTCGCAGACCAGCGTTGCTCATATCCACGCTATCGGCGACGTGACCAACCGCGTGCAGCTCACCCCCGTCGCCATCCATGAGGCGATGTGCTTCGTGGAGACGGTGTATCACGGCCGCCCGACCAAGCCGGATTTCGAGACGGTGGCGACAGCCGTCTTCTCCCAGCCGGAAATCGGAACGGTCGGGCTCACCGAATCGGCCGCCGCCAGGTCACACGGCGATCTCGACATCTACCGCGCCCGCTTCAAGCCGATGCGCCACACGCTGTCCGGCCGCGACGAGGCGATGCTGATGAAGCTCGTGGTGGACGCGACCAGCCGCAAGGTGCTGGGCGCCCATGTGCTGGGGCCGGATGCGGGAGAACTGGCGCAGGTGCTGGGCATCTGCGTGAAAGCGGGGCTGACCAAGGAAGATTTCGACCGCACCATGGCAGTGCACCCGACCGCCGCCGAGGAACTCGTGACGCTTTACGATCCCAGCTATCGCGTTCGGGACGGGCAGCGGGTCGAGACATAGAAAAGGGGCCGAACGGCCCCTTTCTTCTGTCCGGCTTGCGGCGCGGCCTCAGGCCGCGCGATGCATCAGTGCCCGATTCTCGCCCAGAAGCGCCTGCGTGACCTTGGGCCACAGCGAGTCGGAGAAGCGGCGGCGGAAGAAGCCGTTGTGCCCGATGGGCTCGCCATTGCCATCGGCCGGCGTCAGCCAGGCTTCCTCGACATCGGCGTTGGGGAAGCGCTTCAACAGGTCGGAGACGGCCTTCGGGGTGCCCCAGGCATCGTCCGAGATGCCGAGCGCCAGAACCGGGATGCGCACGTCCGAGAAGCGGCTGACCTCCGGCACCTTCGGGTCGGTGAAGAAGAACTCGGGATGCCGGCACCACTTGGCCCAGTCGCGGAAGATCGTGCCCGGCAGTTCCGTGCCCAGGCCCACCGCGCGCGGCAGCTTGCCCAGGAGCATCGCCATCGGCACGCCCAGAAGGTTCATCTGCGCGTAAACCTTCAGCGGCTCGCGGGTGCGCCCGTAATAGCCGTTGAGCGATGCGACCATCACGTAGCGCTCGAACTGGTCCGAGACGCCGCACAGGCCGAGCGCCACGCCGCCGAAGGAGTGGCCGATGCCGACCACCGACTTGCCGGGCGCCAGCTTCTTCAGCGCGCAGAGCGCGGCCGGAAGGTCGAGGACGCCCCAATCCTTCATGTGCAGCGCGCGGCGGCAGCGGGGCTTGGACGAGCCCACGCCGCGATAGTCATAGGTCAGCACCGCGGAGGCGCCGCTCTCGATCAGACCTTCGGCGAAAGCGCGATAAAAACGTCGCTCCACGGCCGCAGCGGAGGAGATGAGGATCGCCGGGCCGTTGCCGGACCCTTCGAAGAAGGTGCCGACCAGCGTCAGCCCATCCTTCGTCGGGATTGCGACGTTGCGAGATCGATTCATCAAGGGAATTCCCAAGCCGTTTCGGAAAAACTGTCGGAAGAATTAAGCAGCAAGTGGCGACTGCGCCTATGCCGTTAAAGCCTTTTTAAGGTTGGTCGGGCATTCTTTGAGCGAGTGTGAAGGGCCGATCTTGCGCGAAAGTCACCAAATGGCGGCCCAGGCGCAAAAAACCGCCGTCAGGCGGCCGGTTCCGGTATCATCCTCGTTCTGATGCTGTCGTGTCTTGAAGGCGCTCCGGCCCCGTGAACCTCGTATATGCGCAACGGCGCCGTGACTCTTGCATCGCACGTCCGTTCCGTTACAGCCCCGCCCATGAACATCCATCCAGACCATCCAGAGCTCGTTCGCCTTGCCAGCGAAGGGCGGGTGATTGCCTACTTCGGTTATGGCTCGCTCGTCAACAGGCAGACCCTGCGCACACGCTTCCTAGGTATGCGCAAGGCGCATGTCTTCGGGTGGCGGCGGTTCTGGATGCCGCGCGGCGTGGGGGAGCCGGCCCTGCTCTCCGTCAAGCCGGAGGAGCGGCATGTGACGCAGGGCGTCGTCGTCTACGACCTTGCCGACCACCTGCCGGCGGTGGACGAGCGGGAGGCCGGCTATCTGCGCCGCGTCGTGACGCCCGAGCATGTCACCATCGATTCCGCGCCTGTGGATAACGTTCCGCTTTTCATCTACGAGGCCACGCCGGACGAGGAAACGGCGGCCGAGACGAACGCCTTCATCCTCCAATCCTATCTCGACGCCGTGCTCCAGGGCTTCCTGACCCTTTACGGGGAGGAAGGCGTGTCTCGCTTCGTGGATGAGACAGAGGGCTTCGAGACCACCGTTCTGCAGGACCGCGCGTCGCCCCTCTATCCGCGAGCGGTGCGGCTGGAGGGAGAGGAAGCGCTGTTCGACCGGCTGGTGGCGCGGCGCGGCGCCCGCTTCGCCGCGATGACGGGTGGCTGACCCCCTCGCGGGATGACAAAGCGCACCATAGATGGTTAAAGGCGGGCGCCCGGCGGCCAAGAGACGGTTGCGGGCGATCGCAGGATTTCCGTGAGACATGACGGCGACACGACCGCTCTCCGGATGACCCTTGCGGCAAGGAGCGGACAATGGCGAAGAACTGGACCCCCAAGAGCTGGCGCGACAAGCCGATCATGCAGGTGCCCGATTATCCCGATCCGGCGGCGCTTGCGGAGACGGAGAAGCGTCTGGCCTCCTTCCCGCCGCTCGTCTTCGCCGGCGAGGCGCGCAAGCTCAAGCGCGCGCTCGGCGCGGTGGCCGAGGGGCAGGGCTTCCTGTTGCAGGGCGGCGACTGCGCGGAGAGCTTCGCCGAGCACGGCGCGGACAATATTCGCGACTTTTTCCGCGCCTTCCTCCAGATGGCGGTGGTGCTGACGTTCGGCGCCGCGCAGCCCGTGGTCAAGGTGGGGCGCATTGCCGGCCAGTTCGCCAAGCCGCGCTCCTCGGGCTCGGAAACGGTGAACGGCAAGACGCTGCCCTCCTACCGGGGCGACATCATCAACGGCATCGAGTTCGATGAGGCCTCGCGCATTCCCAACCCCGAGCGGCAGGAGATGGCCTATCGCCAGTCGGCGGCCACGCTGAACCTCCTGCGCGCCTTCGCGCAGGGCGGCTACGCCAATCTGGAGAACGTGCACCAGTGGATGCTGGGCTTCGTGGCCGACGGGCCGGAGGCCGCGCGCTACCAGGCGCTGGCGGACCGCATTTCGGAGACGATGGGCTTCATGCGCGCCATCGGCATCAATGCCGAGACGCATCCGGCGCTGCGCGAGACGGATTTCTTCACCAGCCACGAGGCGCTTCTCCTCGGCTATGAGGAAGCGCTGACGCGCGTCGATTCCACTTCGGGGGACTGGTATGCGACCTCCGGGCACATGATCTGGATCGGCGACCGCACGCGGCAGGACGACCACGCCCATGTCGAATACTGCCGGGGCATCCGCAATCCGCTGGGCCTGAAATGCGGCCCGAGCCTCGAAGCGGACGATCTCCTGAGGCTCATCGACACGCTGAACCCGCAGAACGAGCCGGGCCGGCTGACGCTGATCAACCGTTTCGGCCACGAGAAGGTGGAATCGCACCTGCCCAAGCTCATCCGCGCGGTGGAGCGGGAAGGGCGCAAGGTCGTATGGTCGTGCGATCCCATGCACGGCAACACCATCACCCTCAACGGCTACAAGACGCGGCCCTTCGACCGGATCCTGTCGGAGGTCGAGCGCTTCTTCGACGTTCACCGGGCCGAGGGCACCCATGCCGGCGGCATTCATGTGGAGATGACGGGCAAGGACGTGACGGAGTGCACGGGCGGTGGGCGGCCGGTTCTGGCGGAAGACCTGTCGGACCGCTACCACACCCATTGCGACCCGCGCCTCAACGCCAACCAGGCGCTGGAACTGGCCTTCCTCGTCGCCGAGCTTCTGAAGAAGGAGCATCGCGCCGAGGCACCCCGCAAGGTTGCCGGCTTCTAGGCACGCGGCCCCAGGCGCTTCGAAGAGACAGGCGGGCGGCGGAAGCCGCCGCTCGCGGGCATCTGGCGTGCGGCGCGGCATGGTCCGCCAGCCGGGCGTTGAGCCGAGGGTTTACGGGGAGTTGCGCGGCGGGCGGCCGTCATTCGTAGCCACGGGCGGTTTGCGCGTTCGGTTCGGGGCGCTGCTCAGACCTTCTCGCGTTCCTCACGCTCCTGCCGCTTGCGCTCGCGTTCCGCCCGTCGGTCGGCGGCTCCGGGGCCCCAGCGGCTCCAGGCGAACCAGCCCGCCACGGCGACGAGGATCGTCAGGAGCGCGGCCAGGAGGCCTTCCTCCACCATTTCCAGGCGGGCGAAGACCGTGGAGATGGAATAGCCGAAGACGTAGCCGATGGTCGTGAAGAGCGTTGCCCACAGGGCGGCGCCGATGAGGTTGAGGAACAGAAAGCGCGGGACCGTGATGGAGGAAAGGCCAAGGGCGATCAGGCCCGGCATCCTCAGCCCGTAGACGTAGCGATTGACGATGACGAAATAGGCCTGGAACCGGTCCACCAGCGAGAGCGCGCGGGCAAAGCGTGGCCTCTGGGTCCAGCGCACCACGAAGCGCGAGTCGGAGAAGTAGCGGGAGAAGAGGAACACCGCCAGATCGCCGAAGAAGGAGCCGACGAAGGCGAGCGCCAGCATCATCTCGATCGGATGCGCCCCGCGATAGGCCAGGAACCCGCCGACGATGGCGAACACCTCCCCCTCGAAGAATGTGCCGATCAGCACGATCACGATGCCGAAGCGGTCTATGAGCCCGAGAATCTGGTCCAAGTCGTCTCCGTGTGCGGAACGGCCGCGCCGGGCGCCGGGTGGGCGCATGGCGGGCAAGCACGTCCGGCGGTTCGCTCTAAGGACGCCGCGCGCGTCTCGCAAGTCGTTCCTAGACGGAAGCGGCGCGGAATGCGAACGGTCTCGCTTCGCGCGGCCTCTGTGTTATGGGAGCCACGCGCCGCAAAGGGCCTTGCCCGCAGGCCGCGCCGAACGAGGTCCGGATGACGCAATACGAACTGCCCTCCGCGCCGGAAGTGGCCTTGACGCTCCTGGTGGTCGGACTCCTGTTCCTCGTGCGCTTCGTGCTGGCCATTCGCCGGCTGGAGCCGCAGGGCGGCCAACCGATCCTCCAGCAATGCCGCCGCGTGAGCCGGCCGTGCGCCTTCGGCGCCGATCTCGAGCCGGAGCGTCGGCACGCCCTGCGCCAGCTCGTCACGGGCATTGCCGTCAGCGGCGCCGGGCTGGCCTTCGGCGGCTGGCTCCTCCTGTCGAGCGTGCTCGGCCCGTTCTTCGCTCAAGCCTTCGGACGCTGAATTCATGACGCCGCTTCTTCGCTTCGCGCCATCGCCCACGGGCTATCTGCATATCGGCAATCTCAGGCCCGCCTTGTTCAACTGGCTGTTCGCCGCTCGCCACGGTGGCCGATTCGTGCTGCGCTTCGACGACACGGACACAGAGCGCTCGCGCGAGGAATATGTGCGGGCGATCGTGGAGGATCTGGCCTGGATCGGCATCCACCCGCATGAGACCGCGCGGCAGAGCGAACGCATCGCGCTCTACGAGCGCGCGGCGCGCGTCCTGCGCGAAAAGGGGCTGCTCTACGCCTGTTACGAAACGCCGGACGAACTCGACCGGCGCCGCAAGCGCGCCGCTGCGCGGGGACTGCCGCCGATCTACGGGCGCGACGCGCTGCGGCTGACGCAAGGTGAGCGCGCGGAGCTGGAAGCGGCCGGGCGCCGGCCTTACTGGCGCTTCCTCCTGCCCAATTTCGACAGCGACCCCTTTCAGACGCGCCGCTCCGAGGTGGTCTGGGACGACATGATTCGAGGACGCCAGACGGTGGACCTCGCCTCGCTCTCCGATCCTGTTCTGGTGCGCGAGGACGGCAGCTTCCTTTATACGCTGCCCTCGCTGGTCGATGACGGCGAGATGGGCGTCACCCATGTGATCCGGGGCGAGGATCATGTGACGAACACAGGCGTGCAGATCTCCATCGCCGAGGCGCTCGGCTATGCGCGGCCGATCTTCGGGCACCACAATCTCCTGACCACCATAGACGGAGAGGGGCTGTCGAAACGCTCCGGCGCGCTTTCGCTGCGGACCTTGCGGGAGGAGGGCGCCGAGCCGATGGCCGTAGCGTCGCTGGCCGTTCTCACCGGGGCGGCCGGGGCGGTGGAAGCGGTGCCCGATCTTGCCGCGCTGGCCGAGCGGGTGGACTTTTCGGCCATCTCCGCCTCCAGCGCGCGCTTCGACCCCGCCGAGCTTTGGCGGCTCAACGCCGAACTCGTCCACGCGCTGCCCTACGAGGCCGTCGAGGGCCAGTTGCGCGCGATGGGCGCGCCGGAGAGCCGGGCACGCGCTTTCTGGGACGCGGTGCGGGGGAACTGCGGGCGGGTGGCGGATGCCGCGCTGTGGAAGGCCGTGGTGTTCGACGAACCGCAGCCGGCCGCGCGCGCGCCGCAGGACGAGGACTTCCTGCGCACCGCAGCCGGCTACCTGCCGGACGAGCCGTGGGATCGCGCCACCTGGAAGCTGTGGACCGACGCGCTGAAGGAGGCGAGTGGCCGCAAGGGCAAGGCGCTGTTCCTGCCGCTGCGCCGGGCGCTGACAGGGCTCGAACACGGCCCCGAGCTTGCCGATCTCCTGCCGCTGATCGGACGCGGGGAGGTTCTGCGGCGCCTCGGCTAGGAGACGCCGGCCGTCTTAGCGAGGGGTCTGCTGCACGGCCTCGGCCACCGCGATGGCGGCCATGTTGACCACGCCGCGCGACGTGGCGGACGGCGTGAGGATGTGCGCCGGCGAGTTGGTGCCCAGCAGGAGCGGGCCCACATGCAGCGCGTCCATCGCCACCTTCACCACGTTCATGGTGATGTTGGCCGAATCGATGGTGGGGAAGACGAGAAGATTGGCCGTGCCCGAAAGGGTCGATTCCGGCATGACGCGCCGACGCATCTCCTCGGAAAGCGCCGCGTCTCCATGCATCTCGCCGTCGATCTCGATCTCGGGCGCGCTGCGGCGCACCAGCGTCAGCGCCTCGCGCAGCTTCACCGCGTCCGGCGTGGTGTCCGTGCCGAAGTTCGAGTGGGAGACCAGCGCGACCTTGGGCACGATGCCGAAGCGCGAGATTTCGATGGAGGCCAGGCGCACGATTTCGGCGAGGTCTTCCGCGCTCGGGCTCTCCTGCACATAGGTGTCGGTGAGGAAGAGGGTGCCCTCGCCGGAGATGAGAAGGCTCATCGCCGAAATCTTCGAAACGCCGGACGCCGCGCCGATGACCTGCTGGATATCGCGGATATGGCGCGAGAAGCGCCCCGAGAGGCCGCAGATCAGCGCATCCGCCTCGCCGCGCGAGACCGAGACGGCGCTGATGACGGTGGTGTTGGTGCGCACGATCAGGCGGGCCGTGTCCGGGTTCACGCCGAGGCGGCCGACCTTCTCGAAATAATGATCCACATAGTCGCGGTAGCGCGGATCGTCCTCCGGGTTCACTACCTCGAAATCCGTTTCCGGCCGGATGCGCAGGCCGAAGCGCTTCAGGCGCGTCTCGATGACGCTCGGGCGGCCGACGAGGATCGGCTCGCAGAGCTTCTCCTCCAGCATCACCTGCGCGGCGCGCAGCACCCGCTCGTCCTCTCCGTCCGCCAGGATGACGCGCTTGCCGGAATTGCGCGCGATCTGGAAGATCGGCTTCATGACGAAGCCGGAGCGGAAGACGAAGCGGCTCAGCCGCTCGTTATAGGCTTCCATGTCCTCGATGGGGCGCGTGGCGAAGCCCGCGGCCTCGGCGGCCTTCGCCACGGCGGGGGCGATCTTCAGGATCAGGCGCGGATCGAACGGCGAGGGAATGAGATATTCGGGGCCGAAGACGGGCGTTTCCGTGCCGTAGGCGCGCGCGGCCACCTCCGACACTTCCTCGCGGGCAAGGGCCGCGATGGCATCCACCGCCGCGATCTTCATCGTTTCGTCAATGGAGGTCGCCCCGCAGTCGAGCGCGCCGCGGAAGATGAACGGGAAGCAGATGACGTTGTTGACCTGGTTGGGGAAGTCCGAGCGGCCGGTGCAGATCATCGCGTCCGGGCGCACGGCGCGCGCCAGATCGGGCATCACCTCGGGCGTCGGGTTCGCCAGCGCCATGATCAGCGGGCGCGGCGCCATCTTCTCCAGAAGCTCCGGCTTGAGGACGCCGCCGGCCGAAAGGCCGAGGAAGATGTCCGCCCCCTCGATGGCTTCGGACAGGGTGCGCATGTGCGTCTCGCGCGCATAGACCGACATCCAGCGGTCCATCCGCCCCTCGCGCCCGGCATAGACCACGCCGTCGATATCGGTGCAGGTGATGTTCTCCACCCTGGCGCCGAGCGAGACGAGGAGGTTGAGGCAGGCGATGGCCGCGGCGCCCAGGCCCGAGGTCACGATCCGCACGTCCTCGATCCGCTTCTCCGCCAGGAGAAGGGCGTTGCGAACGGCGGCGGCCACGATGATGGCGGTGCCGTGCTGGTCATCGTGGAAGACGGGAATGCCCATCCTCGCGCGCAGCCTCTCCTCGATATCGAAGCACTCGGGGCTCTTGATGTCCTCGAGATTGATCCCGCCGAAGGTGGGCTCCAGCGCGGCGACCACCTCGACCACATGGTCGATCTCCCGCGCGTCGATCTCGATGTCGAACACGTCGATATCGGCGAATTTCTTGAAGAGGACTGCCTTGCCCTCCATCACCGGCTTGGAGGCCAAGGGGCCGATGTCGCCGAGGCCGAGCACGGCCGTGCCGTTGGAGACGACGCCCACGAGATTGGCGCGGCCGGTGTATTCGGCCGCCAGGGACGGGTCGGCCTCGATGGCCTTGCATGGCGCGGCCACGCCCGGCGAGTAGGCGAGCGCCAGGTCCCGCTGGTTGCCCACGGGCTTGGACGGCTTGATCTCCAGCTTACCGGGCTTGGGATACCGGTGGTAGAAGAGGGCCTGCTCGTCGAGGTCGCGGTTCATTCGACGCGGCTGGCTGTCTTCGGTCTCCGGCATCTGTGCCTCCATGTCCCTCGTTTGCCCCGTCTTATCGGAAAGAACGCAGGGAGCAAGCGCTCGCCATGCTGCGCTGCGGCGTCATCCCCAGAGCGCCCGGGGCGGCGGCGAGACGGTGGAGGACGAGTAGAACAGCCCGTTGGGCCGGTCCTGGCGCAGGAGCAGGGGCCCGTCCAGATCGACAAGGTCCGCGCCCTGCGCCAGCAGCACGGCGGGCGCCATGGACAGCGAGGTACCCACCATGCAGCCGACCATCACGCCGAAGCCCAGTTCCCTCGCGCGATTCAGGAAGGCGACGCCTTCCGTCAGGCCGCCGGTCTTGTCCAGCTTCAGGTTCACATAGTCGTATCTGTGCCGCAGCGCGTCCAGGTCGCCCGTGGAATGCACGGATTCATCGGCGCAGACGGGCACCGGATGCGGGATTTCGGCCAGAAGGCCGTCCTGGCCCGCCGGCAGTGGCTGCTCCACCACGCTCGCGCCGATGGCGGCGGCCGCAAGGAGGTTCTCGCGGATGTTCTCGGGCGTCCAGCCCTCGTTGGCGTCGATGATGAGCCGGGCGCCGCGCGCGGCAGCCCGCACGGCGCGCATCCGCTCGGCATCGTTCCGGCCCCCGACCTTTACCTTCAGCACGCCGCGATGCGCCACCGCCCGCGCGGCCTCCGCCATGTCCGCCGGGGAGGCCAGCGAGATCGTATAGGCCGTTTCGACCGGCCGGGCCGGGAAGCGGCAGACCAGTTGTTCCACCTGCCGGTTGGTGGACTTGGCCTCGATGTCCCACAGTGCGCAGTCCAGCGCATTGCGTGCAGCGCCGGCGGGCAGCAGCTCCTGGATGGTATCGCGCGAAGCGCCCCCCTCCACGGCCTCGCGCACGCCCTCCAGCGCTGCGACGACGCTTTCCGGCGTCTCTCCGTAGCGGGTATAGGGCACGCATTCGCCCCAACCGCGGCCGAACTCGTCCTCCACGCTCGCCACGACCACGACCGCTTCCGTCTTCGAGCCTCGCGAGATGGTGAAGGCGGAGGCGAGGGGGAACCTCTCCACTGTGACCGAAAGACGACGCGCCATCTGAAAACCTTTCGCGAAGCTGCAACTGGAGGGCGATGCGCGATGACAAGACGATTGCCGGGCGTTAACCTTTCGCCGCAGGAGGCCTTTCGCGTCTCATCGCCACTTCCGACCGGCATCGCTGCGATGCCGGCTTTCGGATAACGCACCGCAGGGCCGAAATCGAGACGATGCTGGATGTCGTAGACGCCGAGGAACGGAGCAAGGGCGACCAGCGCCGCACGACCCCTCCCGCGATGGCGGCCGAAAAGCAGGATGGCAACGTCGTCCTGCGCTTCTCCGGTGACTGGCTGGCCCGCACGATCGGCGAGATCGAGGCGGACGTGACCAAGGCGCGCGGGGCCGATCTGGGCCGCTCCGTCTCGTTCGACTGCGGCTCGATCGGGCGGCTGGACACGTCCGGCGCCTATCTGATCGAGACGCTGGCCCGGGCGCTGGCGGAAAAGGGCGTCGAAAGCTCATTCCAGGGGATCGAGGACAGCAAGGAAGCGCTGTTCGGCGCCGTGCGCAAGGCGCTGGACAGCGAGCGGCCCGCCGCCGTGCCGCGCAAGCGCAACTGGAACCCGCTGATTCTCCTGGAGGCGATCGGGCGAAGCGTGGCGGGGCTCGGCTCGGAATTCGTGGCCGGCCTCAATATCGTGGGCGCTTCCCTCTACGGCGCGGGCAGGCGGCTGACGGGCAAGACACAGTTCCGCCCCGCCGCCATCGTGCACCAGATGGACCGGATGGGCGTGAGGGCGGTGCCGATCATCGCTCTGATGAGCTTCCTGATCGGCGGCATCATCGCCCAGCAGGGCGCTTTCCAGCTCCGTTATTTCGGCGCCGAGATTTTCGTGGTGGACCTCGTCGGCATCCTCACCCTGCGCGAGATCGGCGTTCTCTTGACCGCCATCATGGTGGCCGGCCGCTCCGGCAGCGCCATCACGGCCGAGATCGGCTCGATGAAGATGCGCGAGGAGGTGGACGCGCTGACCGTCATCGGGCTGAACCCCATCGGCGTCCTCGTCTTTCCGCGTCTGGTGGCGCTCACCGTCGTGCTGCCGCTCCTCGCCTTCATCGCCAATCTCTGCGGGCTGGCCGGGGCCATGGTCGTGGTGTGGCTCTATTCGGGCATCACGCCGGACGCCTTCATCCAGCGGCTGCGCGAGGCTATCGACGTCGCCACCGTCTTCGCGGGCCTTATCAAGGCGCCGTTCATGGCGATCATCATCGGCGTCATCGCCTCGGTGGAGGGAATGCGCGTGGGCGGCAGCGCCGAGAGCCTGGGCCGCCACGTCACCTCCTCGGTGGTGAAGGCGATCTTCCTCGTCATCCTCGTCGACGGCATCTTCGCCGTCTTCTACGCGGCCATCGGATACTGACATGAGCAGCGCCTCCCATGGCAAGACGGGCGGTGAACCCGAAATCATCATCACCGCGCGGGACGTGTCCGTCTCCTTCGGCTCGAAGCAGATCCTCGACGGGTTGACGCTCGACGTGCGGCGCGGCGAGATCCTCGGGTTCGTGGGCGCCTCGGGCACCGGCAAGTCGGTGCTCCTTCGCACCATCCTCGGCCTCAACCCCAAGCAGGGCGGCACCATCGAGGTCTTCGGGGTGGACTACGAGCAGGCCTCCGACGCCGAGCGCCTCTCCGTGGAGCAGCGCTGGGGCGTGCTCTTCCAGCAGGGTGCGCTGTTCTCCTCGCTCACGGTGCTGGAGAACATCCAGGTTCCCATGCGCGAATATCTCGACATCTCGCCCAAGCTCATGGAAGAGCTGGCGCGGCTGAAGATCGACCTCGTGGGGCTTGCGCCGGACGCCGCCGGCAAGTTCCCGTCCGAGCTTTCCGGCGGAATGATCAAGCGCGCGGCACTCGCCCGCGCGCTGGCGCTCGACCCCGACATCGTTTTCCTCGACGAGCCGACCTCGGGCCTCGACCCTATCGGCGCGGCCGAATTCGACGAGCTCATCATGACGTTACGGGACACGCTGGGGTTGACCGTCTACATGGTGACGCACGATCTCGACAGCCTCTTCCAGGCCTGCGACCGCATCGCGGTTCTCGGCAAGAAGCGTGTCCTGGTGGAGGGGCCGCTGGAAACCATGCTGGAAAACGACGACCCCTGGGTCCAGACCTACTTCCACGGCAAGCGCGCGCGCACCATCGTGCCGGCCGGGCGGCGGATCGTCTCCGGCAACGGAAATCCCTCTTCCGACGGGGAACAGTAAATGGAAAACCGCGCCAACTACGTCCTCGTCGGCGTCTTCACGCTTGTCGTCCTCGCGATGAGCTTCGGCTTCGTCTACTGGTCGGCCAATGTCTCCGACTCCAACACGCGCGTTCCGCTGATCGTACGGATCGAGGGCTCGGTCAGCGGGCTGAGCCAGGGCAGCCAGGTGCTGTTCAACGGCCTGAACGTGGGCACCGTCACCAATCTGCGGATCGATCCGAACGATCCGCGCACGGTGATCGCCACCACGCAGGTGGACCGCAACGCGCCCATCACCACCTCCACCCAGGCGTCCATCGGCTTCCAGGGCCTGACCGGCATCGGCTTCATCGGCCTTGCGGGTGGCAATGTGAACGATCGCAACATCATCCAGTCCGCGCTGGAGCAGGGCGCCACGCCCGTTATCCGCGCCAATCCCTCCGACGTGACGGATATCCTGGCGACGGCGCGCGACATTTCCGACCGCGCCAACAACATTCTGGGCGAGTTCGAGCGGCTCGTGCATGAGGTCGGCCCAGCGGTGACGACGACGGCCGAGAACATCGCCCGCACCTCCGGCAATGTGGACGTGTTCACCGCCAGCCTTGCGGCCAACGCGGACCAGATCGAAGGCTTCGTGGCCAGCCTGGGGCGGCTTTCGGAAAGCGCGAACAACGTGGCGCTGGAACTGCCGGGCCTCATCGAGGAGGCCTCCACCTTCATCTCCGCGCTCGATTCCGAGTCCATCAACGCGTCGCTGGAGAACGTGGCGGCGATCACGAGTGCCGTGCGCGAGCAGACGCCGGCCATCGCCAGCGCCATCCAGTCCGCGACGGTGGCGATCGAGAGCTTCGGCGAGGTAGGCGCGACGATCGACCGGAACCTGGCAGCGGTCGACCGCTTCCTGGCGGCGCTCGGGCCCATTTCCGAAACGGCGCAGAGCGTGGCCACCCGACTCGATTCCACGCTGGAGTCGGTTCAGAACGTGACCGACGCCATCGATATGGTCAATATCGACCGGGCGATCGACAATATAGCGGAGATCACCCAGACCTTCCGCAACCAGAACGACGACATCGCGCGCGCCGTCTCCTCCATTGCTGACGCGGCGGAGAATTTCGGCGCGTTTGGGGAGTCCGTGCGCCAGAACATCACCGGCATCGGCCAGTTCCTGAGTGCGCTCGGCCCGGTGGGCGAGCGCGCGACGAGCGTTGCGGAAAATCTCGACGAGACGCTGGTTTCGGCCCGCGAGATCGTCGCGGCCGTCGATCCGGCGCAGGTCCGCTCGACGGTGGACAGCGTCTCCGGCTTCACCACCGCGCTCAATGAGCGGGCGCCGCAGGTGCAAACCTTCATCTCGGGCGCCAACGTGGTCGTGACCTCGCTTCAGCAGGCCCTGACCGGGCTGGACGAAACGCGCGGACTGGTCGATCAGATTCTCGCCGGCATCGATCCCGCATTGGTCAGCCAGGCCGTCACGGATGTGTCCGCCGCGTCCAACAACATCGCGAGCGCCGCCGACGAGATCGGCTCCATCGCTCGCGACATCGGCGCACGGCGCGAGGACATCGATTCCATCATCACCAATGTGGAGGAGACGAGCTCCAACCTGCGCGTGGCCTCCGCCCAGGTGCAGACGCTCATCAACTCGGTGGACGGTTTCGTCAACAGCCCCGACGCCGACAGCCTGAGCGAGGAGGCGCGCCAGACCTTGCAGGCAATCCGCTCGGCGGCGCTCTCGATCCAGGCGGGCATCGATCCGATTTCGGCGAGCGTCACCAACCTGTCGGACCAGTCCCTGCGCGAGGTGCGCGGCTTCCTGCGCGAGACGACGGGCGCGATCAGCCGCGTGGAGCGCGCCATCACCGACCTTGCCAACAATCCGAGCCGGGTCATCACCGGCGGGAGCGGGGGCGGCGACGTGCGCCAGTTCGACGGGCGCGTGCGGCGTTGACGAGGAAGAACAATACCGGGCCGGGCGCGGGGCGCCCGGCTTTCCCCTTGCAGAGGAAAGACAAGACGATGGCCAAGGCTGCCCGACCGTTGTTCATCGGCCTGTGCGCCGTGCTCCTGGCCTCCTGTGCCTCCTTCTCGACCCCGCCCGAGACCTTCGATCTCGCGCCGCCGCGCACGGCCTCCATCCAGGGGGCGAGCCGCGCGCAACTGCTCATTCCCGAGCCGACGGCCATCCGCACGCTGGACAGCCAGCAGATCGCCATCATGCCCACCAGCCTGACAGTGGAGTACCTGCCGCGCGCCCAGTGGACGGACCGGTTGCCGCGCCTTGTCCAGCTTCGCCTTCTCGAGGCTTTCCAGAACACCGGCCGCGCCGGCGCCGCTGGCGTGCCGGGCCAGGGGCTGGCCATCGATTACCAGATCGTCACGGAGCTTCGCCGGTTCGAGATTTCTCTGGAGAGCGGCTCGGCGGTGGTGGAAATCTCGGTCAAGGCTCTGAACGACCAGACCGGACAGGTGCGGGCGGCGCAAATCTTCCAGTCGAGCGTGCCCCTGACTGGCAGCGGAAACGCCGCCTCCGTGCTGGCGCTGAATGCCGCCTTCGCGAACGTCACGGACCAGATCGTCGGCTGGACCCTTCGTCTGGTCTGACCCTGCCATCCCGATTTCGGAAAATCGCGTAAATAGCTGAACTGTCGATCCTTTCCGACCCGCCATGAGGTGCGTGCGAGGATGAAAAAAAGGCGGGCGCCGATGGCGCCCGCCTTTTCTCATTCAAGCTGCTCCCAGCCGCCAGATCAGTCGAAGCGGCCCGAGGCGTGGGCGAGCATGGTGTAGACCTTGCCGGTGTCGGAGGCGATATAGCCCTTCGTCCGGCTGTGATCCGTGTCCTTCTTCGACACGTCCGCCAGAAGCGCCTCGAAATCCGCGATATAGCGGTCCACGGCCTGCCGGAAGTCGCCGTCGCGCTGATACTTGCGGCGGATTTCGTCGAAGGTCTGCTGCCCCTTGATCGTGTAGAGGCGGCGCGTGAACACGTTCCGCTCACCGCTGCGATAGCGCTCCCAAAGCTCCATCGAGACCTCGTGGTCGATGGCGCGGGCGATGTCCACCGAAAGCGAGTTCAGCGACTCTTCCACATGCTCGACACTGCGCGGCTGGCGCTCGCCGGCCCGCGCGCCGGGCGCGGACGGAGCGGGTGCCGAGGCGATCGCCTCCTCGTCGGAATCCTGCGACGCACGCCGCAGGAGATCGGAGACCCAACCGCCGCCAACACGCTGCGACAGGGGTTCGGACGCCGTCGGGGCGGCCGGCGCGGGCTGCGCGGGCCGCAGCGGCGCGGCCGGGCGATGGCCGGCGGTCAGGCCCGTCGGCGCCTGCGACGGGTAGGAGCCGCGCATGTCCCGCGCGAGATTGCCTTCCGAGAGGATGGCGCCGACGGCGGCGCTCAGATCATCCTCGGCCTCCTCGACGCGGGCGGCACGCGGCGCAGGCGCTGGCTGCGGCGCCGGCCGTGCCGGCTCCTCCTGGCGAATGCTCGGCGCGGCCGCGCGAGCCGGGCGCATGTCGATGGCGCGGCCGGATTGGGCGACGATATCGCCCAGCTCGCGCAGGGCGCGAATCTGGTCGGTCACGGCCCGGCGCATGGCCTGCGTGCTTTCGCGCGCCTCTTCGGGAAGCTCGAACACGCCGCGCTTGAGCTCTTGCCGGGTGGCATCCAGCTCGCCGCGCAATGACGAGGCGGTACGGCGCATCTCCTCCGTCGCTTCCGCGAAGCGCGTGTTGGCCTCCTCGATCACGGAGCGAACGGCCTCGCGAATCTCCTCGGCCGCCTCGCGCGAGCGCTCCTCGGTGGTCTCGATGCGGCGGCCCGCCTCGTCCAGCGTCTCGGTGAGGCGCGAGGACAATTCGCTCGTCAGCGCGCGCGAGCGCTCGCCCGTGCCGTCGAAGACGCGTTCCACGACCTCCTCGAAGGTGCGGATCGTCGCGCCGATCTCCTCGGAGCGTTCGACCAGGCCGGACGAAAGCGATTCGAGGCTCGCCCGGCGCTCGTCCAGAGAAGCGGTGAGGTTGGACTGGGTGGCGTCGATGAGGCGCGTGGCCTCGTCCAGCATCCGGCCGTGCTCCCCGAAGCCTTCGGCGATCTCGGCGATCCGCTCCAGTGCGCCGCCGGAAATGGCGCCGAGCTGGCCGACCTGGTTCTCCAGCCGCTGCGCCGTGTCGGCGATGGTTCGCGAGGCGCGATCGGCTCCGTCGCCGAAGCGCCCGCTCGTCTCGGCCAAGGTGGCTTCGACGGACGAGAAGTCCTCTGCCGCCCGCTCGACCAGTTCGCGCAACGAGGAGCCGGCATCGCCGAGTCGCTCGATCAGCGCACCGGCGGCGCGGGAGAGTTCGGCATGAGCGCCCGAGATGCGCTCGGCCGCCGCATGGGAACGGTCGTCGAGCGAGGAGGCGATCTCGGCGGTCGATTCGGCGATCTGCTCGACAGCCGTGCGCGCGTTGCGGGCAAACTCGGCCGCGATGCGCTCGTTCTCGGCGCGCAGGCGCTCGGTGGCCTGCCGCGCGCTGGCATCGAGCGCCGAGACCGCTTCGGCCCCGCTCGCCGCAAGCCGGTCGGCCATCGGCCGCGCTTCCTCGTCGATGAGCCGCGCGATCTCGTCGTTGCGGCCCTTCAACAGGGATTCCAGCTCCTGGACGCGCGCGGCGAACTCCTCGCCGAGGCTGCCGGCCCGGGCCGAAAGCGCGACTTCCGAAGCCATGATGCGCTCGGAAAGCTCCTCGCTGAAGCGGCCCGCGCTGTCCAGCATCTCGCGATTGGCGCGCTCGGCCTCGATCCGCATGGCGGTGGAGACGCCGGCCAGACGCTGCGAAATCTCGCCCCCTTGCGCGAAGATCGCCTCACGGGCTCCCTCGATGTCGCGGACGAAGGCCGCCGAGACGCCGGTCGCGTCCTCGCGCAGGCCCTCGGTCAGGCCGGCGAGGTCGCCGCGCAGCGACTGGGACAGCCCGTCCATCTCGGAACGCAGGGCGCCCGTGGCGGCGCGAAGCTCGTCGCGCAGCGCCGCGGAGGTGCCGCCGAGCGCCTGCGACAGTCCGGCCGAGAACTCGGAGAGCTCGCTCGTGAACCGCGTGGTCCGCTCGTCCAGCGCTCCGGCGGAGCGATCGCTCGCCTCGCGCATCGCGGCGGTTGCCGCGGCGAGCTGGTCGGCGAAGCTGCGCGCATCCTCGGCGAGCATCTCACGCGCGGCCCGGGCGCGTTCGTCGAGCGTGCCGGAAACCTCCTGCATCCCGTCCGCCAGGGCGGCCGCCTCCTGAGAGAAGCGTTGGCGCGAGAGCTCTGCAATCTCGCCGATCCGGCTGGCGGCCGCCTCCACGTCGCTCGACAGCCCTTGCGACTGGGCCGCAATGTCGCCGCGCACGGTCTCCACGCGCTCGGCGAGAGCGCGCGAGGCCGTCTCCAGCGCCGAGGCCATGAGCGCGGCGTTGTGCGAAAGGTTCTCGCGCGATTCGGTGCCGGCCTGGCGCAGGAAATCGCTCGCCTCCCGGATCGAAGCGACGAAGGAGGAGGAACCCCGGCCAAGCTCGCGGCGGGCGCCCTCCGATTCCTCCAGGAAGCGCTCGGAAAGACCGCCCAGCGTTTCCACGAACTCGCCGGCCGCCTCCGCGAGGCGACCCCGGGCGGACTCCGCTTCCGTGCGCATCGCAAGCGATGCGCCGCTGATCTGCGTGACGAACTGCGCGCCATCCTCCGAAAGGGCCGTGCGCACGTCCTGCGCCTCGCGGCGAAGATCGGCCGAGACCTGCGCGAGGCGCTCGGCAAGGGACGTCGCGTCCGTGTCGAAGCCCTCACGTGCTTCCTGGGCGATGGTGCGCAGGGACTGGCCAGCCTCGGAGAAGCTCTCCGCCAGCTTCGAGCCTTCCTCCGACAGGAGGCCGCGCATCTGCGCCGTGCGCCCACCCACATCCTCGGCGATGCCGCCCAGAAGCGTGGAGAGCTTCTCGGCCTCGCCGGCGAAGGCTTCGCGCGCCGCCTCGCTCGAACGATCGAAGACGGTGCCGATCTCGCCGACGCTGAGGGCGAGGCGCCGCGTCTGCTCTTCCAGCCCCTCGCGGGCGCGCTCCGCTTCCTCACCCATCAGGCCGGTGGCCGACACGATGGATTCGCGCAGCGCCTCGGCGATGAGCTGGGCGCGGTTGGAGAGGGTGCGCTCGACATTGCCGAGGCCGCGCTCCAGCGTCGTCGCGATGGCCTGCGTGCGCTCGTCGAAGGCGAGGGTGATGCTGTTGGTGCCGCCCTCCAGAACCGCCGCGATCTCGTCGCGCCGCGCTTCCAGCGACTGGCCGACCGTGCCGGCGCTTTCCTCCAGCGAGCGGCGAAGGTCGTCCGCGCGGTCGCCCAGCGTGGCGGCGATGGAGCGCGAGGCCTCCTCGACGGTCGCCGTGATGTCGATCCGCTGCTCGTCGAGCGCGGAAGCAAGCTTGCGGTCCACCTCCACAAGCGTGGCGCGAAGAGCGTCCAGCCGCGCGTCGAGCGAACCGAGAACGGTGGCGCCGTGCGTTTCGATGGCGCCGGAGAAGAGTTCGGCGCGCTCGTCGATGCCGGTGAGGAAGCCCGACTGCGAGCCCTCCAGAAGCTGCTGCACCGTGGTGAGGCGCTCCTCCAGGCCGGCCAGGACCGTGCCGCGAATGTCCTCGCCAACGGCGCGCAGGCTCGCTGTGCGGTTTTCGAGCCCTTCCAGAAGCATGGAGAGCGCGCTTTCCATCGCGCCCAGCGCGGCGGAGGTGCTCTGGTCGATGCCGCGCGAGAAGCTTCCGGCGCGCTCTTCCAGCGTGGTGCTGAGGCGCCCGGCATTCTGGTCGATATCGGCGAGCATGCGAGTGCGCGCCTCCTCCACCGCGGCCGACAGGCTCTCGATACGGGCCGAAAGCTCGTCCGCGATGCGGCGGGCGGCGTCGTCGAAGGTGTCGCGTGCCGTCGCGCTCTCGGCGTTCACACGCTCGATGAAGCGCTCGCGGCCCTCGTCGGAGCGCGCCAGCGCCTCTTCCAGCCGCTGGACGACGTCCTTGTCGAGCGTGGCGGCATGGCTTTCCAGCGAGGACAGGATGCGCTGGCTGTTGTCGCGCAGGGCGCTGTCGCTGGCCGCAACGGTTTCGGAGAGCGAGCGTGTGAGATCGCGCGCGCGCTCCTCGATGCCGCCGAAGAGGGCGGCGGAACGCTCGTCCAGCGCGCTTTCCAGGCGGCGGCTTCCGTCGTCCAGCGAGACCGCGATGGCCTGGCTGCGGTTCGCCAGAAGCTCCTGGATCGAGGCGATGCGGCCGTCGAGCCCCGCTTCGATGCGCTCGCGATTCTCCTCCAGCGTGCCCGCGATGCGGCCGCTGCGCTTGTCGATGGCCTCGGCCAGCGCCTGCGTCTTCTCCTCCACGCCGATCGCCAGCTTGCCCTCGGCGCCGTCGAAGATGCGGGCTAGGCGCCCGATATGCTCCTCGACCGCCTCAGTGATGGCGTTGCCGCGCTCCTCCAGCGCCGTGGTCATGGTCGCCTGGGCGAAGGCGAGCGAAGTGTCGAGGTCGCTGCTGCGGTCGGCCAGGAGCGCAGCGATGGTCTCGACGCGCTGGCCGAAGGTGGTGCGGATGTCCTCCGCGCGGCTTTCCAGGCTGGCATTGGCCAGCGCCACGGCGTCGCTGGTGCGCGCCGAAAGCTCCGAATGGCCCTGGCTGAAGGCCTGGACGATCTCCGTCGTGCGCTCGGCCAGGGAGCGTGCGAACTCGGTGGTGCGCTCGCGCAGGCTTTCGGAGATGCGGTCGGTCGAGCGCTCGATGGCGCCGGCGCGATCCTCGATGGCCTGAACCAGGCGTTCGCCTCGCCCGCCGACGATCTCCTCCAGCGAGGCAAGCCGGCTGTCGAGTTGCGAAACGATGTCTTCGTTCCGCTCGCCCAGAAGGGCGCCGGCGCGCTCCATGCGCTGGTCCAGCGCCTCTTCCAGAAGGCGCAGGATGCGGTCGCCCTCGGCCCCGAGGCGCGCGGCGCGCTCGTCCAGCCGCTCGCCCACGCCATCCAGAAGGCGCGCGCCATCGGCGTCGATGCGCTCGCTGCGCTCCGAAAGGGTGGCGCCGAGCGTGGCGAGGAATATGGCATTCTCCTCGCTGAAGCTCTCGGTGCCGGCACGAAGAGCCGACGAGACGCTCTCATTGGCCGAATTCACCTGTTCGACGAGCGTGCCGGTGGCCTCGGCCAACGTGCGCTCCATCTCGGCGGCACGCTCGGAAAGCTCGGCCGAACGGGCGGCCACGAGGCTCTCCGTTTCCTCTGCGCTGCTGCGCAGGCGCGCGGCAGCGTCCTCGGCGGCGGAGGCGATCTTCGTGGAGAGGGATTCGCCGGTCTCAGACAAGCGCTCCTCGGCGAGGCGGGTCTGCTCGGCGAAGGCTTCCACCAGCCTGTTGGCGCGGCCCTCGTGCTCGTCCGTCAGCGCCGTTCCGCGCTCCGCGAGCATGGCGTCGAAGCGGGCGCCGGCCTCCTCGATCCGCCGCAGCACTTCGCTGGAGGCCGAATCGACATCCTCGATCAGGCTCTGATGCGAGCCGACGAGCGAGCCGCGCAGCTTCTCCGCATGGTTCAGCATGGATTCGCGCTCGGCGGCGAGGTCCGAGACCAGCGTGCGAATGCGTGCCTCGTTATCGGCATAGGCTCGCTCGAGCGAGCCCACTTCGTCGCGCACCAGAGATTCCAGCTCGCTCATGCGCGAGAGGGAGCGCTCCACGCCCTCGCCCAGCGCGGACACCTCGCGGCGAATGGCCTGGCCCAGAGTCGTGATGCGCTCGCCGGCCACCGATTCGGGCTCGGCCAGCCGCAACGCGACTTCCGCCAGCGAGCGCGTGGCAAGGCGCAGGTCCTGGCCGCGCTGCACCATCAGGGCCGTGCCCATGATGGGGAAGACCGGCAGCAGGCCGGCGGCGACGAGAATGCCCATGAGGAGGCCGTCCACTCCCATGGCGCCGGCCGCGCCCGAGCCGACCCAACCGGCCGTCGCCGCACCCACCAGCGCCACCCAGGCCACGGAGGACATCGCACCCACCACCAGCGGGCGGCGGGAGGCGCGGCGCGAGAAGAGACCCTCGGCAAGGGCGTGGGCGGAGCGGGCCTCGTCATTGGCCGCGCTCTTGCGGAAGGAAGCGGCGGCGCGCGTGCCGGCGTCCTCGCCGCCGCGCCGGGCCGGGCCGCCATCCCGCTCGCGCGAGACGAAGGACGCGGCAGCCGCCGTCGCGGCGGCCTCGCTTTCCTGCGCGAGATCGGTTTCGGGCAATTCGGGCTCGGGCATCTCGAAGCCGGCGGGGTCGCTCGCCTGTGGCTCGGCCTCGTGGCGTATGGCGCCGGCGGCCTCCTCGAAATTGCGGTCGAACTCCTCGAAGGCGCGCTCCAGCTCGCTGTCGCGATCCGCCGAGGCGGTTACCGGCTCCCGGGGCGCTTCGCCACCGGCCTCCATGAAGTCCGCGTCGCGCAGTGCCTCTTCAAGCTCGAACAAAGCCTCGTCCGAAAGCTGCTCGGCCGTCTTGATATTCGACATCTTGCGCCGCCTCGATACTCGTTACCCATTGCCGTCGGCGAAACTGGCGCGGGCGCGTACCCGCCCATCCATGCCGCCGACGCTCCAGAGCGCCCCAATAGATGACGCGGACGCACTGGCTCATCGGTTATGGTAGTGACCACCCGGATCGAAAGAAACAGTAAAACGGCGCGATACCTACAAGTTTAAACATAAGGTTAACGATACCGCGAAATTTCGAGCGGATGTGGCCCCGGAACCCCGGAACGCAGGGCGGTCGCCCCATGAAGATCGCTGCGGACTGCCTCGCATCCGCATGCCGTTCTTAGCGCAACATACACCAAGCGGGCCAAAAGGTCGTCCTCGATTCGCCCGTCGCGCCGCTTGGCGGGCCCGTTGACAGGGCAGGGGCCGGACGCCAAACGGTGAGTCATGACGACGATTACCTTCGTGACCATGGACGGCGCGCGCTATCCGATCGAGGCGCCGGACGGCTCGACGGCGATGGAGAACGCGGTTCGCCACGACGTTCCGGGCATCGATGCCGATTGCGGCGGGGCCTGCGCCTGCGCGACCTGCCATGTCTATGTCGCGGAGGATTGGCGCGAAGCGGTGGGCGAGCCGGCGGAGATGGAGGAGGACATGCTCGACTTCGCCTACGACGTGAGGCCGAACTCGCGCCTTTCCTGCCAGATCCGCGTGCGCCCCGAACTCGACGGGCTGGTGCTCAACGTGCCAGAGCGCCAGGGCTGACGCCTACTGCGCCGCAGTCTGGCGAAGGGCGCGGCGCAGGCGAAAGCCGATCTCGCGGCCTTCCAGCGTATCGAAATCGTTCTGCGCCTTCTCGTGCCATGCGAGATAGCGCCCCGTCGCGGTCCTCACGCGCTCTTCCATCCTGGCGCAGTCGCGCTCCGGGCGCAGGTTGCGCAATGCGCTTTCCATCCGGCGAAGCCAGTGGCGGGCGATCGTCGCGTGCTCGCGCTCGTGGCGCTCGATGTCGCTGGCCAGCGTGTTCCAGATCAGCGCCGTTTCCGGCGAGGCATCGCGCGGGGCGGTCCAGCGGGGCAGGGTCATCTGCAGGTCGAGGGCGAGCTGGACCTCGTCGACGCGGCACAGGCCCTCGTCCGCCGCATAGGTCACCTGCCCATCGAAGCTGACGGTCGTGGAGCCGGGATGGCGCATGCCCGAGGACGCGAGCAACGGCCCCCTGGACGCCAGATCCTCGTCGATCTCCTCCAGCGTGGAGCCGCGGACGGAGAAATAGGTGGTGCTCTCGCGCACCTCCGCGGCCCATGCGGGGGCGGCCAGCGCCACGGTGGCGGCAACGAGACATGCGATGGACCGCATCATCGGCGCCCCCTTTGTTCTGGCGAAGCTTTGAATCCTTGCGGTGGAACGCTATCCCGGCCCGCAAACGCCACAAAGCGCATATCAGCCACAGGCCCGGCGACAAACCATGACATGCTCAACAAATCGGTGATCATTCGATGAAACTCGTTCTGCCCCGGCCGCGTCGGTGGCTGCTGGCCCATGGCCGGGAGTTGGAACTCGGCGCGCGCTCCGTGGTCATGGGAATCGTGAACGCCACGCCCGACAGCTTCTCGGACGGCGGAGCCTATGGCGGAGACGTCGAGGCGGCGTGCCGGGCGGGGCTGCGGATGGTGGAGGAGGGGGCGGACATCCTCGATATCGGCGGCGAATCGACCCGCCCCGGTGGAGAGGCCGTTTCGGCGCAGGAGGAGCAGGCACGCGTACTGCCCGTCATCGAGGCCCTGGCCGCGCGCACCTCCGCGCTGATCTCGATCGATACCTATCGCGCCGAGACCGCCCGGCTCGCGGTGGCCGCCGGCGCCCACATCGTCAACGACGTGTGGGGCGCGCAGAAGGAGCCCGCCATCGCCCGCGTGGCGGCCGAGACGGGCGCGGGGCTTTGCCTGATGCACACGGGCCGGGAGCGTGAGCGCCTGCCCGACGTGATCGAGGATCAGCGCGCGTTCCTCTCCCGCTCCCTTCAGATCGCGGGAAAGGCGGGCGTGGCGCGCGAGCGGATCGTGCTCGATCCCGGCTTCGGCTTCGCCAAGGACGTGGACGAGAACGTCGAGCTGATGCTGCGCATGGAAGAGCTGCAAGCCTTCGGCCTTCCCATCCTCGTCGGCACCTCGCGCAAGCGATTCGTGCGCGCGCTGAGCGGGCGGGCGGATGTGCGGGCCGACGCCGGCACGGCCGCCACCTCCGTGCTGCTGCGCGAGCGGGGCGCCTCAATCTTCCGCGTACACGACGTGGTGATGAACCGCGAGGCGCTGGCCGTTGCCGATGCGCTGCTGGCTGCGGCCGGGAAGGGCGCATGACGCTCTCCTATCTTGGGCTCGGCGGCAATCTCGGTGACCCCGCCGCCGCCATGTCCGCCGCCCTCCAGGCACTCGATTCGCAGGCCGGGACGCGCGTCGTCTCCGTCTCGCGGCTCTATTCGACGCCGCCCTGGGGGATGCTGGACCAGCCCTCCTTCCTCAACGCCTGCGCCAGCCTGGAAACGTCGCTGGAGGCGGAGGCGCTGCTGCGCCTGTGCCTGCGGGTGGAAAAAGACTTGAAGCGCGAGCGCCGCGAGCGGTGGGGGCCGCGCATCATCGACATCGACATTCTCGACCATGGCGGAATCGTCCGAAACGGGGCGGCGCTGACGCTGCCCCATCCGAGACTCACCGAGCGCGCCTTCGTGCTGGTGCCGCTGGCCGAGATCGCGCCGGCGCTGACGATCCGCGGCAGGCCGATCGAGGCATGGGCGCGGCAGGCCGACCTGTCCGGCATCGCGCCCGCGAGCGTCGATGGGGAGTGGTGGCGGGGCTAGTTCCGCAAGGCGGTCTGGCGTACCGGTGCGCCGTCCCGCTTCAGGTTCATTCCGATGACGGGGACGAGCTCCTCGCCGACGCGCACGGAGACCGTTACGTTCATCGTGTCGGTGCCCTCGAGGCGCGCGACCATGGCGCCGTTGAGCTGCTTGCGATCGAGCCCGAAGACCATGCGCTCACCGTCCAACTGGCCGGAGACGATGTCGAGGCCGGCGCCCTCTGCACCGTCGAGGAAGGCGCCGACAAGGCGGCCGTCGCGCCGGTTGATCTCGGCGCTCATGCGTTGGGAGAAGAGGCCGACGCGGCACGAGCCGTCCAGCGCCATGCCCACGTCCGTGGACGGGACATTGCCCGCCAGGTCGCATGAAAAGCGCGTGCCCTTGTACTTGCCCGCCACGATCTCCCCCGCGCCGGTCCAGCGGCCGACGACATTGTTGAAGAACGCCGCTTCCGGGTCGGCAAAGGCCGGCACGGGCGCGAGCGCCGCGGCGCTGACGAAAAGACCAAGTCCGGCGGCGAAGGAACGGAACATGAGCGGGCTCTTCTGGTCCTGAAATGCCACGGGAAACAGACGCGGCTGACCCATTCTTTATCGCTCGTAAGGGTTAACCGATCCTTGCGGGGCTGATCACGATGGCGGGCGCACGGGCTCGCGTGTCCCTGACAAACCCGTGAGATCGCTCATGAAATCTCCGATGGCCGGGCGTTTGACCGTCAGGAAGGGCATGGGCCGGCACAGGTCCATGGCCGCCAGGCCGATGCGGGCGGTCAGAAGGCCGTTGACGACGCCTTCGCCGAGCTTGGCCGAGAGCCGGGCCGCGAGGCCATGGCCGACCACCTGCTGCACGAGGCTGTCTCCCACGGCGATCGAGCCCGTCACGGCCAGATGCGCCAGCACGTCGCGCGTCAGCCGCACCAGGCCGATCGTGCCCGGCCGCGCACCGTAAAGCTCCGACATCTTGCGGATGAGCCGCACCGTTTCGAAGAAGACGAAGGCGAGGTCCACCAGCGCGCGGGGGCTGACGGCCGTGACCACCGAAACGCGCTTGGCCGAGCCGAGGACGAGAGCCCGCGCCTTGGCGTCCAGCGGCAGCAGGAGCTCGCGTTCGGCCAGCGCCACCAGATCGCGCCCGTCGATCACCTCATCCTTGAGGCTCTCCATCCGTGCGCGCCCGGCGGCGATCTCCGTTCGCCCGGCGAGGATGCCGCCCAGCCCGGCCACGGCGGCCTTCGCCTGCGCCTCGTCGTTCTTCTCAAAGGCCGTTAGGGCCGCCCTTCGTTCGGCCTCCACGGCGCGCAGGCGCATGAGCCCGATGATCTCGCGCATCACGACACCCAGCGCCCCGACCACCAGCAGGGCGGAGGCGGCGAGCGCGACCCAGCCGAGCCAGTCGGCGCGGGCGAAGAGATCGCGAACGAGGCTGTCGAGCGTGAGACCGATGGCAAGGGAGACGACGGCGCCGAGGGCGGTAAGGAACACCTTGCCGAAGGTGAGCCCGCCGGCGCGGGGCCGCCGCCGGGCGGGTGCCGCGTCGAGCGCATCGAGAGCCTCTCGTTCCAGCGCCTCGTCCGGCTCGATCTCGACGCGCTCGAGGTCCGTCACCGCGCGCGGGGCACGTGGGGCGGGCGGCGCTTTGCCTGGCGCGCCCGGCGCGTCGAACACGCGGGGGCCGCGCGGCGGTGTCTCGCTCATGCCAGCCGGTCTCCCACGAGGAATTGAAGCGCCCTGTCGAGCCGGATGTGGGGAAGAGACAGGGTCAGGCCCTCGGCGGTGCGCTCCAGCCGGGGCGGGCGGAAGCGCACGAAGGTCAGCGGATCGGCGCGGACCTCGCCCTTGAGGAGGCGCGCCGGGTCTTCCGGCAGGTCACCGGGGAACACGGCTGTTTCCGTCTGCCCGTCGAAGCGCCGCCCCGCGATCTCCTCGCCCGCCATGGGCGTGCCGACGATGACGGGCAGTCGCTCGCCGCCGTCCTCCACATTGGCCTCGCGCGTCGCGCGGATCGCAGCCATGGCGACGATATCAACCTGTGCCCCGGAAAACTCCGCCCGGCGAATGGCGTCCTCCACGAGGCGGCGCACCACCGCCTCCAGGCGGCGGTGGCTTTCGCGATGGAGATGATCCGCCTTGGTCGCGGCCACGAGGATGCGGTCCATGCGCCGGGAGAGGAGGGAGCCCAGCCAGCTTGCGCGGCCCGGCCGGAAGCAGGCGAGGATATCGGCCAGAGCCGCTTCGAGGTCGCGCACCGCCGCAGGCCCGGCATTGATGGCCTGCATCACGTCGACGAGGAGGATCTGCCGGTCGAGCCGGGCGAAATGATCCCGGAAGAAGGGCTTCACCACCACGCTCTTATAGGCTTCGTAGCGGCGCGCATGAACGGCGCCGAAGCTGCCCTTCGGATAGGGGGCGGCCGCCGGGTCGACATTCAGCGGGCCGAAAGTGAGGGCGGGCGATCCCTCCAGATCGCCCGGCATGAGGAAGCGGCCGGGCGGCAGGGTGGAGAGCGCCGTGGTATCCGCCCGGCAGCGGCGCAGATATTCGGCGAAGGCGGAATGGAGACGGGCGCTCGTGACCTCGTCGGCCTCGGCGGCCGGGTCTATCCCGTCAAGGATGGCCAGGAAATCTCCGGCCAGTGCCTCACGGCCCGGCAGGCGGGCCCGCTCCACGGCCTCCTTGGAGAACCGGGCGAAGTCCTTCTCCAGAAGCGGCAGGTCGAGAAGCCATTCGCCGGGGTAGTCTACGATGTCGAGCGAGAGCTTGCCGGCCGAGAACATGCGCGACCAGCCGGAGGCAGACTCGAATTCGATGGTCAGCCGCAGCTCGGAGATCGCGCGGGTGGAATCGGGCCAGAGCCGATCCTCCAGAAGCGCGCGCACATGCTCCTCGTACTGGAAGCGGGGCACGGCATCGTCCGGCTGCTCCTCCAGATAGGTCCGGCCGATCCGCCCGCCCGCCTGCGCGGCAAAGAGCGGCAGCCGGCCGCCATGCAGCAGATTGTGGACGAGCGCGGTGATGAAGACGGTCTTGCCGGCGCGCGAGAGGCCGGCCACGCCGAGCCGAAGCGTCGGATGGAAGAGGCCGGTGGCGCGCTCGGAAAGATTGTCGAAGGCGATCCGTGCTTCGTCGGCAATGGAGGTCATGGGGCGGGCGGCGTCCTCAAGCTGGCGGGAGGCCGGATATAGGGGGCCGTCGCCCCTCGCGACAGGAGCCGGCGCCGGCATCCTCCGGATCAAGCATCTCTTCGAGATAGCCGGCGCCGCTGAGATCGACCCGCAGCACGGCCAGCGCACAGGTTGCAAATCCCGCGTGAAGCGCCTGCAACGCGGCCGCTTCGCCCTGCGCCGCCAAGTCTATGGCGAACTGCTCGATCATCGGATTGTGCCCGAGGAGCAGGATCGTGCCACCGCCTGCACGCCCGAGCGCTTCGCGATAGGCCTGCGGCCCTCCGTGATAGAGCGCATCGTCGAACACGGGCTCGGTTCGCAGGGATGCCTTGTCCAGGGCCGCCAGCGTCTGGCGGGCCCTGACCGCGCCGGAGCAGACCACCGCGTCATAGGCGATCCCCCGTTCGCGAAGGATGCGGGCCAGCGCGCGGGCCTGCTGCCGGCCCGCCTCATCGAGGCTGCGCTCGTAATCGTCACCGCCCGGCAGCGGCCAGGCGGCGGATGCGTGACGCAAGAGATGCAGGCGACAGGGGAACGACATGGAGACCAAATAGGGCAGAACTCGCGCCCTTCGGCAACCGGCCGCGAAGCGAGCGAAGGTCGCATCCACGGTGCGAGGCAGGCGATGCAAGAGGGCAACGCTCACGCAAGCGTCATCGTCGATTTTTAGGCAGCGGCCGCTAAAGGGCTTGAATCCTAGTCGTTTAGCACAGGCGCGTGCATGGGGCTGGGGTGGCACAACCGCCTTGTTCCCTATGGAAACCGTGGGTATAAGCACCGCCACTTGCAGCTTGGAGGATGAGATGAGCGAAACCTTGCCGTTCGGCGACCCTCTCTCCGATGAAGGCGCGTTCATGAACGACCGCCAGCGGGAGTATTTCCGCCGCAAGCTGCTTGCCTGGAAAGCCGATATCCTGCGCGAGGCGCGCGAGACGCTGGAAACCCTGGCGCGCGAGAATTCCAATCTTGCCGATGCTGCCGACCGCGCCTCTTCGGAGACCGATCGCTCCATCGAGCTGCGCGCCCGCGACCGCCAGCGCAAGCTGATCTCCAAGATCGACGCGGCGCTGGAACGGATCGAGGAGGGAACCTACGGCTATTGCGAGGAGACCGGAGAGCCGATCAGCCTCAAGCGCCTAGACGCAAGGCCCATCGCGACCCTCTCGCTCGAAGCGCAGGAGCGCCACGAGCGGCGCGAAAAAGTCTATCGCGACGAATAAGGAACTGCTTTCATTACATTGAAAAGGCCCGGCTTTCGCTGGGCCTTTTTCGTTCGCGGTAATCTGGAGCTGGCCACCCGATTTGTTCCGGGCGCCGGTTCGCGGAACGCGCTCTTAACGGCGGTCTCCGGTCTGGAGGGTGAAGTCGCGCAGCAGGCGCTCCATCTCTTCCTCCAGCGATAGCTTCGGCTCGGCATCCGCCTGCGCGCGAGCTTCGCCGGTCGATTCGCCGCTTGCCGCCGGGGGCTGCGGAGCGCGCTCAGGCTCCGGGGAAGCCGGGCCGTCGTCCTTGCCCAGAACATCCTCGAGGAAGCTGGCGAGATCGTCGTCGTCGTCCTGCGGAGCCGGCGAGGGCGGCGCGACGGCGGGCGCCTCCGGGCGGCTCGGCTCGCGCCGGGCCTCGGCCGCAGCCTCCGGCGCTCGGGCAGGCGCTGCTTCCGCAGGGCTCGACCGATTCTGGATCGTGGAAGCAAAGCTGCGGACGCTCAGCGGCGCGGGGGCCGATTCGTCCACGACAGGCTCGGCGGGCGGGGCAGGCGGCTTGGGCTGCGCTGCTTCCTCCGAGGGCTGGGCTGAGGCGGCCGGCAGAACGGGCGTCGCGCGCCCGAGCGGGAAGCTGGGCGCCACCGGCGGGCGCTCCGGCTGCGGGGCGGGCTGCGCACGGGGCGCGGCAGGTGCGGGGGGTGAGGCGCGTTGCGGCTCGCCCTGCGCCGGCTTCTGCACCTCCCTCTGGGGCGCCTCGCGCGGCTCGGGGCGTGGAGCAACGACTCGCTCGGCCGGTCCTACGACCGGAGGCGCTGCGACCGGCACGTCGAGGCGCGGCTCGCTTCTGGCATGGCCGGGCGTGCCGGCGCGCGGCGCAGAGGAGCCTGCGGGCCTGTCCCGAGGCTCGACCGAAGGGGCGGGGGCGGGTTTCGGCTCCACGACGACCGCGGCCGGCTCCGGCGCGCGGGCAGGCTGCTCGGCCGTTGGAGCGGGCCTGGCGCGCGGTACGTCGCGGGCCGGCGGCGAGACCGGCATTTCGTTCACCGGGGGCGCCGGACGTGTAGTGGCTGCGATGGCGGGAGCGGTTTCGGCCAGCGGCGCGCGCTCGGGACGCGGCGCCTGCGGAGCGGGAACAGCGACCGGCGCCGGTGCGCGGGGCGCAGGCGGGACCGCGAGTTCGGGCTCACGCCGCTCCGCGGGGCGCGGGGCCGGCACGCGGCCGATATTGTTCTCGACGAGGAGGTCGTTCGGCCCGCCGATGAGCACCAGATGTTCCACGCCGTCGCGACGAACGAGCACCAGCTTTCGCCGCTGGTCGACGCCGACGGCGTCCACCACCGCCAGGCGGGGGGCCTGCGAGGACCCGATGCCGATGCGCCCGCCCAGGGCGCGGCGCGTCAATCCGATGACGAGAATGGCCAAGACAACGACCAGAATCGCCGCCAGGATGACCGAAACGATCGGAGCGAGGCTTTCGCCCACGAGACCGGCGAGCATGTCCTGCATCTTATTCCTTCTCCCGGGAACTTCTTCGCGAAGAATCGGCAAGCCGCCTCCGGGCAGCCTCAATCGTTCATGAAGCCTTCCAATCCCGTCTTCAAGGGTCGATACAGCTTCGGCCCGTATGGACTTCGATATCATGTCGGACGAAGCTGCCGCGCGCAATTCGTGCGGCGGTTCGTGGGATTCGTCTCCAGGTCTTCGCACGGGACATCGATGAAGGGACGCCGGACGGGCGTTCTGTTACATTCTTCTCCCGTTCGAGGCTGCAAGGCTCCACGAAACCTTGCACAGGAGCGGGCCAGCCGACCCATGGGAACCATGACGATCGAAACGCCCGGCACGAGCGAGAAGGCCATGATCGACAGAGGCGCGGGGGCGCGGGGCGTCAGGCGCCTTCTTTTCCTGGGCGCCTTCCTTTTCGTCTTCTCCGCCACGCTGGCGCTGTTCGGGCATGTGTACGGCGCCATAGCGCTTCTGGCGATCTTCGGCGTCCTGTCCGTGGTGGGGATCGCCGCGATCTTCGCGCTGTCCCTCGGCCTCCTCCAGTTCGCCGGGCGCCCGGCCGACGAGGGCATCGCCCGCGCCTTTCTCGATTCGCTGCCGACAGGCACGCTCGTGACCGACGGCAAGGGGCGCATCATCTATGCCAACCAAGCCTATGGGGAGGCCACCGGCGCGCAGACCGCCGGGGACGTGCGCACGCTGGAGAAGCTCCTCTCGCGCGAGCCGGAGGCGGCCGAGGCCATCTACCGGCTGGGAAACCTGGCCCGCGAGGGGCGCGAGGGGCAGGAGGAGTTCCGCCTCTCGCGCAGCCTGGCGGGCGGCTACGACGCCGCGCCGCGCTGGTATCGCGCCTCCGTACGCCCCCTGCCGGGCAGCCGGGCGCCGCTGCGCGCCTGGCAGATTGCCGATATCAGCACCGAGCGGCGCGAGCAGGAGAGCTTCTTCCAGGAGCTTCAGCACGCCATCGACTATCTCGACCATGCCCCGGCCGGTTTCTTCGCGGCGGACGAGGACGGGAAGCTCGCCTATATCAACGCCACGCTCGCCGACTGGCTCGGCCTCGACCTCGCGGCCTTCCAGCCCGGCACCATCGGCATAGAGAGCTTCGCCGGCCCCGAGGCCGCCACCTTCCTGCGGGGCGAGGCGAAGGGCGGGGAAGCGCGAACGCAGGTGCTGGACCTCGACTTCGTCAAGACGAGCGGCCAGCGCCTCCCGGTGCGCCTGCTGCGCCAGTCGGCGCGCGCGCCGGACGGGGCGCCGGGCCCCACGCGCACCCTCGTGCTCAACCGCGCCATGGAGGCGGAGGGCGCGCGCAGCCTGGAGGCGGCCGAGCTTCGCTTCACACGCTTCTTCAATTCCTCCCCCATGGCCATCGCGGCGCTGGACGCGCAAGGCAGCGCGACCAGGGCCAACCCGGCCTTCGCCCGCCTGTTCGGGCAGTCGGCGGCCGGAGGATCGATCCCGCTGGCGGAGGCGGTGCGCGAGGACAGCCGCGAATCGATTCTCGGCGCTCTGTCCGCCGCGGGGCGCGGGCAGGCCGGCATTCCGTCCATCGACGTCGAGCTGGCAGGCTCCTCGGCCCGCTCCGTGCGGCTCTACTTCAACGCCGTCTCCGACCTCACCGACGGCTCCGGCGACAGCGTCATCGTCTATGGCGTGGACTTCACCGACCAGCGCGCGCTGGAGGAGCAGTTCGCCAAGGCACAGCGGATGCAGGCCATCGGCAATCTGGCCGGCGGCATCGCGCACGACTTCAACAACGTGCTGACGATCATCACCGCGTCCGTGGACTTCCTCCTGCTCAACCACCGTTCGGGCGACCCGTCCTTCCAGGACCTTCTGCTCATCAAGCAGAGCGCCAACCGGGCCGCTTCGCTGGTTCGCCAGCTTCTGGCCTATTCGCGGCGCCAGACCATGCGCCCCAAGATGCTGAACCTGACCGATGTGGTCGCGGACATGCATCTTCTCCTCAAGCGAATCGTCGGCGACCTGGTGAAGCTCGAGCGCCACCATGGCCGCGACCTGTGGCCCGTCATGGCCGATATCGGGCAGTTCGAGCAGGTGGTGACGAATCTCGTCCAGAACGCGCGTGATGCGATGGCGGAGGGCGGCACGATCACCATTTCCACGCGCAACGTGCCGGCCGACGAGGCCGCGACCTTGCCCTATGCGGAGCTCTCTCACGCCGACTATGTGCTCGTGGAGGTGGCCGATACCGGTTCGGGCATGCCGGCCGATGTTGCCGAGCGCATCTTCGAGCCCTTCTTCACGACCAAGGAGATCGGCAAGGGCACGGGTCTGGGCCTCTCCATGGTCTATGGCATCGTCAAACAGTCGGGCGGGTTCATCTTCGTGGATTCCAAGGTGGGGGAGGGCACGGCCTTCCGCATCTACCTGCCCCGTCATGTCCCCGCCGAGATCGCCGCGCCCGCGCGCGACACCGCCGCTGCCGCCCTGCCCAACGCGCGGATCGACCTTTCGGGGACGGCCTCGATCCTGCTGGTGGAGGATGAGGACCATGTGCGGGCAGGCAATGTGCGCGCGCTGAAGATGCGCGGATACGAGGTGCACGAGGCCTCTTCCGGCGTGGAGGCGCTGGAGGTGATGGAAGAGATCGGGGGCCGGATCGACCTTGTGGTCTCCGATGTGGTGATGCCTGAAATGGACGGGCCGACGCTGCTCCGCGAAATGCGCAAGACACGGCCGGACCTCAAGTTCATCTTCGTCTCGGGCTATGCCGAGGACGCCTTCGCGAAGAACCTGCCGGACGGCGAGAAGTTCGGCTTCCTCGCCAAGCCTTTCTCCCTCCGGGAGCTGGCCGTGACGGTGAAGGATATTCTCGACGAATGAGGTCTGGCCTCGCCGGGTTTGAACGGCCTCGCCACGGCAGGGGCGCATATTCTGCGAAGGGCACACGCGTTAAGCCTTCGTTCATCAATCGCGAAATGGCGCCTCGGCCAAATCACTTCGCGAGAGTGGGAACAAAAAGAGATCATCCGCTTGCAAGATGGAACAAAAAGGGTACATTGACGGTAGCCAGATCGCATTGCGCCCCTTTGCGGCGCGTGGAATAAGGACCGGGCCCGATGGCACAGAACTCACTCCGTCTCGTTGAGGATTCGTCTTTGGACAAGAACAAGGCGCTCGACGCCGCGCTTTCGCAGATCGAACGGGCCTTCGGAAAAGGCTCGATCATGCGCCTGGGGGCAAATGAGAAGCTCGACATCGAAACGATTCCCACCGGCTCGCTCGGCCTCGACATCGCTCTGGGCGTCGGTGGTCTGCCGAAGGGGCGTATCGTCGAGGTCTACGGGCCTGAAAGCTCGGGCAAGACGACGCTGGCGCTCCATACGGTAGCGGAAGCGCAAAAGGCCGGCGGTATCTGCGCCTTCGTGGATGCCGAGCATGCGCTCGACCCGGTCTATGCTCGCAAGCTCGGGGTCAATCTGGAGGATCTCCTGATCTCGCAGCCCGACACGGGCGAGCAGGCACTGGAGATCGTCGATACGCTGGTGCGCTCGGGCGCGATCGATGTCCTCGTGATCGATTCGGTGGCGGCGCTTACGCCGCGCGCGGAGATTGAGGGCGACATGGGCGATTCGCTGCCTGGCATGCAGGCGCGCCTGATGAGCCAGGCGCTGCGCAAGCTGACCGGCTCGATCTCGCGCTCCAAGTGCATGGTCATCTTCATCAACCAGATTCGCATGAAGATCGGCGTCATGTTCGGCTCGCCCGAAACGACGACGGGCGGCAATGCACTGAAGTTCTATGCCTCCGTCCGGCTCGACATCCGCCGCATCGGCTCGATCAAGGATCGCGAGGAGGTGACGGGCAATCAGACGCGCGTGAAGGTAGTCAAGAACAAGCTGGCGCCTCCGTTCAAGCAGGTCGAGTTCGACATCATGTATGGCGAGGGCGTCTCTAAGACGGGCGAGCTGATCGACCTGGGCGTGAAATCCGGCATCGTGGAGAAGTCGGGCGCGTGGTTCTCGTACAACAGCCAGCGGCTGGGCCAGGGACGCGAGAACTCCAAGCAGTTCCTGCGCGACAATCCTGACCTGGCCAACGAGATCGAAAGCGCGATCCGCCAGAATGCGGGCCTTATTGCCGAGCAGTTGCTCGATAATTCAGGCCCAGGGGATGAAGCCGAGGCGTAAGGTTCAAGGGCGTCGCCGTCGTGGTGGCGCCTGAAGGCTTTGTAAGGGGCGCTGGCCCGGCCGTGGCTCTTGCCTCGATGGACAGCGTTCGCGGGCCTCGTTACAAGGCGCCGGGTGCGAAGCGATATGCTTGCGCACCCAGTTTTTCTCTGCCTTGCGAAGGTCTTCCCATGAACGGCGTGAACGAGATCCGGTCGGCGTTTCTGCAGTATTTCGCCAAGAACGGGCACGAGAAGGTCGCCTCCTCGCCGCTGGTGCCGCGCAACGACCCGACATTGATGTTCACCAATGCCGGCATGGTGCAGTTCAAAAACGTCTTCACCGGTTTGGAAAGCCGGCCCTACAGCCGCGCCGTCACCTCGCAGAAATGCGTGCGCGCGGGTGGTAAGCACAACGATCTCGACAATGTCGGCTACACGGCCCGGCACCATACCTTCTTCGAGATGCTCGGTAATTTCTCCTTCGGCAACTATTTCAAGGAGAACGCGATCGAGTTGGCGTGGAACCTGATCACGCGCGAATTCGGCCTGCCCAAGGAGAAATTGCTCGTCACCGTCTATGCCGAGGACGATGATGCGGCAGTCCTATGGAAGAAGATCGCGGGGCTCTCCGAGGAGCGCATCATCCGCATCGGGACGTCGGACAATTTCTGGTCGATGGGCGAGACGGGGCCGTGCGGGCCGTGCTCGGAAATCTTCTACGACCATGGCGACCAGATTTGGGGCGGGCCTCCGGGCAGCGCCGAGGAGGACGGCGACCGCTTCATCGAGATCTGGAACCTCGTCTTCATGCAGTTCGAGCAGCTCGCGCCCGGCGAGCGCGTCCCGCTGCCCCGGCCCTCGATCGACACCGGCATGGGGCTGGAGCGTGTCGCGGCCGTTCTGCAGGGCGTGCATAACAATTACGAGATCGACCTGTTCCGGGCGCTGATCGCCGCTTCGGTGGAAGCGACCGGGGCGGCGCCGAGCGACGCCAACATCGCCAGCCATCGCGTGATCGCGGATCATCTGCGCTCGACGGCCTTCCTCATCGCCGATGGAGTTCTGCCCTCGAACGAGGGGCGCGGCTATGTCCTGCGGCGCATCATGCGACGCGCCATGCGCCACGCGAAGCTTCTGGGCGCGCGAGAGCCGGTGCTGTTCAAGATACTGCCGGCGCTGGTCTCGGAGATGGGCCGCGCCTATCCCGAGCTGGTTCGGGCAGAAGCGCTGATCTCCGAGACGCTGAAGCTGGAGGAGAAGCGCTTCCTCACGACGCTCGACCGGGGCTTGTCGCTCCTGAACGAAGCCACCGCGGATCTGGGTCAGGGGCAGGAGCTGGGCGGCGAAATCGCTTTCAAGCTCTACGATACCTACGGTTTCCCGCTCGACCTGACGCAGGACGCGTTGCGCGCACGCGGCATCGGTGTCGATGTGGCGGGCTTCGAAACCGCGATGGGGCGCCAGAAGGCCGAAGCGCGCGCAAGCTGGACCGGCTCGGGCGAGGCTGCCGACGAGAGCGTGTGGTTCAAGCTGCGGGAGCGTTTGGGAGCCACGGAGTTCCTAGGATACGACACCGAGGATGCGGAGGGCCAGGTCCTGGCCATCGTGCGCGACGGCATTGAGGTCCAGAGCGCGGAAGAGGGCGAGGAGATCGCTCTGATCCTGAACCAGACGCCGTTCTACGCCGAGTCGGGCGGGCAGGTGGGCGATAGCGGCGTGATGCGCGGCGATGGCGTGCGCTTCGAGGTCGTGGACACGCAGAAGGCGGCGGATGGGTTGTTCATCCACCGTGGCCGGCTGGTGGAAGGCTCGCTGCGCAACGGCGTGGCGCTAGAGATGCATGTCGATCACGACAGGCGGACCAGGATTCGCTCCAATCATTCGGCCACGCATCTTCTTCATGAAGGTCTGCGGCAGGTGCTCGGCACGCATGTGGCGCAGAAGGGCTCGCAGGTCGCGCCTGAGCGGCTTCGCTTCGACTTTTCGCATCCCAAGCCGCTCGAGATGGCCGAGGTGGCGGAAGTGGAACGCCTCGCCAATGACATCGTGCTGCAGAACGCGCCGATCGAGACACGGCTGATGGCCGTGGAGGATGCGATCGAAACGGGTGCTATGGCGCTTTTCGGCGAGAAATACGGCGACGAGGTGCGGGTCGTTTCCATGGGGCAGGCGATCGAGGGCGAAAAGGCCGGTCGGGCGTTTTCCGTGGAGCTCTGCGGCGGGACGCATGCCCGCTCGACGGGCGATATCGGGCTTGTCCATGTGGTGTCCGAATCGGCCGTCGGCGCAGGCGTCCGGCGGATCGAGGCGCTCACGGGTTCGGCGGCGCGCGCGTACCTTCTGGAGCAGGACGCCCGGGTGAAGCGTCTGGCGGCGGCCTTGAAGGTGGGGGCCGGCGAGGTTCCCGAGAGGGTCGAGACGTTGATCGAGGAGCGCCGTCGTCTCGAGAGGGAACTGGCCGAGGCGAAGAAGCGGCTGGCGCTGGCTGGAGATGGCGCCGACAAGGACAATGCCGCTCCGAAGAGCGTGGGAGGCGTAAGCTTTGTCGGACGCGTGCTGGAGGGAGTGGCGGCCAGGGACCTCAAGGGTCTTGTCGACGAGGTGAAGACCAGCCTCGGCTCGGGGGTGGTCGCCTTCGTCGGGGTCGCGGACGGCAAGGCAAGCGTCGTCGTCGGCGTGACGCCGGACCTCGCTGGCCGCTTCGATGCCGTGCATCTGGTTCGCCAGGCCAGCGAGGCGATCGGCGGCAAGGGCGGTGGCGGCCGTCCCGACATGGCGCAGGCCGGAGGGCCTGATGGCGCACGCGCGCATGAGGCGATCGCGGCCGTCGAAGGAGCTCTCGGTCAAGCGGCCGCCTGAGGCGCAGGGCCTTCATCCACTGACTGAAAAAGGGGCCGCAAGGGCCCCTTTTTCCTATCCTTTGACTGATCCGGTCAGTCGTCCCAGGTGGGAAGCTCTGCGACCTCTTCCGGGGTCAGCGAGATGATGAGCCGGTTGGCCTCGAGGGTCAGCGCGTCCACGGGGATGAGAACGTCGCGGTCGGCGTACCCCTCGTCCCCATCGAAATCGACTGCGAAGTGGGTCGCCGTCGTGCGGTCGGGCCCGACGAGTTCTTCCACATCGCCGACTTCCACGCCTGACGCCGTGTAGACGTCGATATCGTCCAGCAGGCCCGCCGCGATGTCGAACGGCGCGACGATGGTCGCATCGTCGACTTCGACGAGCATCTGCTGGGCCAGCGTCGGCGTGGCGGCAAAGGCGCCCACGCCTGCGGCGAGCGCGATGGCGGTGGAGCGGAAGGCGTTCAATGGCATGGTGGTCTCCTTTCGAATGTCGAAGGGAGCAATGTCGCGAGAGCGAGATCGTTGCATCACGCCGGCAGGGTGCCGCCTCATGTCGCGCATGAGAAAGGCCCGGACGGCGAACGTCCGGGCCTCGATGGTTGTCTCGTCAGGGCCCCTCAGGCGGTGGCCATCGCCTTCTTCAGGTTCTCGTCGATCTTGTCGAGGAAGCCGGTCGTGGACAGCCAGGGCTGATCCGGGCCGATCAGGAGCGCGAGGTCCTTGGTCATGTGGCCGGATTCGACGGTGTCGATGCACACCTTCTCCAGCGTGGAGGCGAAGCGCGCGAGATCGGCATTGTCGTCGAGCTTGGCGCGATGGGCCAGGCCCCGCGTCCAGGCGAAGATCGAGGCGATGGAGTTGGTCGAGGTCTCCTGCCCCTTCTGGTGCTGGCGGTAGTGTCGCGTGACTGTGCCGTGCGCAGCCTCCGCCTCCACCGTCTTGCCGTCCGGCGTCATCAGCACCGAGGTCATCAGGCCGAGAGAGCCGAAGCCCTGCGCCACGATATCGGACTGCACGTCGCCGTCGTAGTTCTTGCAGGCCCAGACATAGCCGCCGGACCATTTCAGGGAAGCGGCCACCATGTCATCGATCAGGCGATGCTCGTAGGTCAGCTTGCGCTTGTCGAACTCGGCCTTGAACTCGGCGTCGAACACCTCCTGGAAGATGTCCATGAAGCGCCCGTCATACTGCTTCAGGATGGTGTTCTTGGTGGAGAGGTAGACCGGGTAGTTGCGTGTCAGGCCGTAGTTGAACGAGGCGCGCGCGAAGTCGCGGATCGACTCGTCGAGATTGTACATCGCCAGCGCGACGCCGGCGGCCGGGGCGTCGAACACCTTGTGCTCGATGACCTGCCCGTCCTCGCCCACGAACTTGATCGTCAGCTCGCCCTTGCCGGGGAACTTGAAGTCGGTGGCGCGGTACTGATCGCCATAGGCGTGGCGGCCCACGATGATCGGCTGCGTCCAGCCCGGCACGAGGCGGGGCACGTTCTTCATGATGATGGGTTCGCGGAAGATCACGCCGCCGAGGATGTTGCGGATCGTGCCGTTGGGCGAGCGCCACATCTCCTTGAGGCCGAACTCCTCCACGCGGCCCTTGTCGGGCGTGATGGTGGCGCATTTCACGCCCACGCCGTGCTTCTTGATGGCGTTGGCGGCGTCGATCGTGATCTGGTCGTTCGTCTCGTCGCGCTTCTCGACGGAGAGATCGTAATATTCCAGATCGATATCGAGATAGGGGTGGATCAGCTTGTCCTTGATGAACTGCCAGATGATCCGGGTCATCTCGTCGCCGTCGAGCTCGACGACGGGGTTTGCGACCTTGATCTTCGCCATGCTTTTCCTTCCCCTGAATTGAACGCCGCCGGATGGCCGCGCGCCGCAAGGGTCGCCGGACGGTTTCCCTTGAAAATTATAGGGGCGCGTATAACACCCGCTCCGTCGCCTGCAAAGCGAGCGTGACACGCTCTGGTGGGGCGCGAGAAGGAGCAAGGCGCGTGGCCGGGACCGACCGAACGGGCGAATGGATCAGTGGCGGGCCGGCAATCGTCCTCGTGGAGCCGCAGCTCGGCGAGAATATCGGCATGGTGGCGCGCGCGATGGCCAATTTCGGCCTGTCGGACCTGCGCATCGTCAATCCGCGCGACGGATGGCCGAACGAGAAGGCGCGCGCCGCCGCCTCCAAGGCCGATCCGGTGATCGACGGGGCGCGTGTCTTCGCCCGTGTGGAGGATGCGGTCGCCGATCTCTCCTATGTCACGGCGACGACGGCGCGCCCGCGCGACTCGCACAAGATCGTCATCGGCCCGGCGGAGGCGGGCGCCAGGCTGCGCGCGCGCATGGAGGCGGGCCAGGCGGCGGGCATCCTGTTCGGGCGCGAGCGCTTCGGCCTGTCCAACGAGGAGGTCGATCTCGCGGATGAGATCGTCACCTTCCCCGTGAACCCGGCCTTCGCCTCGCTGAACATCGCCCAGGCGGTTCTTCTGATGAGCTACGAGTGGATGCGCTCGGGCGAGGAGCTGGCGGGCCGCCCGCGCTTCGACGCCCCCGCTGCGCCGCCGGCGGACAAGGCGGACCTCTACCGCCTGTTCGACCATCTGGAGAGCGCGCTGGAGGAGAGGGGCTATTTCTTCCCGGCCGAGCGGCGCGCGCCGCTGACGCATAATCTGCGCAACATGCTCACCCGCCCGGGCTTCAGCGCGCAGGAAATCTCCGCCCTGCACGGCGTGCTGCGCGCCTTGCGAAAGGCGCCGAGGGACGCGTCATGAGCCAGCGGCCGATCCTGGTCTTTGATTCCGGCATCGGGGGGCTCACGGTCCTGCGCGAGCTGCGCGTCGCCATTCCGGACCGGCGCTTTATCTACATTGCCGACGATGCGGGCTTTCCCTACGGCGACTGGGAGGAGTCGGCGCTGATCGAGCGGATCGTCGCCCTGTTCGACGGGCTGATCGCCGAGCACCGTCCGCAGCTTGCTGTGATCGCCTGCAACACCGCCTCGACGCTGGTGCTGGCGCATCTGCGCGCCGCCTTCGACATTCCCTTCGTTGGCACGGTGCCGGCCATCAAGCCGGCGGCGGAGCGCTCCCGTTCTGGCCTCGTCAGCGTGCTGGCAACGCCCGGCACGGTAAAACGGGACTATACGCGCGGGCTCATCACGGATTTCGCGCGCGATTGCGAGGTCAACCTCGTCGGGTCCAGGCGCCTAGCCGGGCTGGCCGAAGCGCATATCCGGGGAGAGCGCGTCGGTTTCGACGAGCTGGAGACCGAGATTTCCGCCTGCTTCGTGCAGAAGGAGGGGCGGCGAACCGACATTGTGGTGCTGGCCTGCACGCACTATCCGTTCCTCGCCAACACATTTCGCAAGATCGCGCCCTGGCCGGTGGACTGGCTGGACCCGGCGGAGGCCATCGCCCGCCATGCCGCCAAGGTGCTTCCCGACATCGCGCCCGGGTTGCCGGAAGGGTTCGACCGCGCGGTGTTCACGGGCGGGGCGCCCGACTATCCCACGCGCCGGCTGATGCACGGCTTCGGCCTTTCGCTCGGCCCTGGGGAGGGAACGGCCAGCGCCTGGCGCGCGTTGGGCTGAAAACCAACAAGAAGGCTGGATTCATGGATCTCATCCGCATCATCTTCGCCATCCTCCTGCCGCCGCTCGGCGTGTTCCTGCAGGTCGGGCTGGGCAAGCATTTCTGGATCAATATCCTCCTCACGCTGCTCGGCTACATTCCCGGCATCGTCCACGCCGTATGGGTGATCGCGCGCAAGTGAGCGTACCGCGCACGCTTGACAGCGTGGGCCCCCGCGCCTAGAGAAAGCCCATCGGTGGAGCTTGAAAAGGCTCCGCCGTTTTTACGTGTCCCGTGGGAGGTCCGTTTTCGGATATCCCTGTCAGTTCGCCGCCGGCGGGCAGAGGAGGGCGCGTTTCCTCGCCCGGCGGCCAGCGCCGTTCGGGCACGAATGTGTTTGAAGGAAATGCGATGAGCAAGCGCGAAGCGTCCAAGTACAAGATCGATCGCCGCATGGGCGAAAACATCTGGGGCCGTCCCAAGTCCCCGGTGAACCGCCGCCAGTACGGCCCCGGCCAGCACGGCCAGCGCCGCAAGTCCAAGATGTCCGACTTCGGCACGCAGCTTCGTGCCAAGCAGAAGCTCAAGGGCTATTACGGCGACGTGTCCGAGAAGCAGTTCCGCAAGATCTACGAGGAGGCCGCCCGTCGCCGCGGTGATACCTCCGAGAACCTGATCGGCCTGCTGGAGTCGCGCCTGGACGCGATCGTGTATCGCGCCAAGTTCGTGCCCACGATCTTCGCGGCCCGCCAGTTCGTCAACCACGGCCATGTCAGCGTCAACGGCGTTCGCACGAATATCGGCTCGTATCGCTGCAAGGCCGGCGACGTGATCGAGGTTCGCCAGAAGTCCAAGCAGCTCACGGCGCTGATCGAGGCGACGCAGCTCGCCGAGCGCGACGTGCCGGACTACATCGAGGCCGACCACTCCAAGATGGTCGCGACCTTCACGCGCGTCCCCGGCCTCCACGACGTGCCGTATCCGGTCGTGATGGAGCCGAACCTCGTCGTCGAGTTCTACTCGCGCTGAGCGGGTTTCAATCCCAGTATCGAAAGGCCGCGCTCGTCGCGGCCTTTTGCGTTTGAGGGTGTGCCATGCCGGATGTGCCGATGGAAGCGGACGAGGACGCGGTGGAGGAGGGCGGCGGCCATTCGCTGTTCAGAAACGCGCCGTCCTCGGTCTCCTTCAGGAAGCTGCGCAAGCGGCTGCTTCGCGAGGCGCGCCAGACCATCGAGAGCCACGCCATGGCGCGGCCGGGCGCGCGCTGGCTCGTGGGCATTTCCGGCGGCAAGGATTCCTACGCCCTGCTCGCGCTCCTCATCGACCTGCAATGGCGGGGTGTGCTGCCGGTCGATCTTCTCGCCTGCAATCTCGATCAGGGCCAGCCGAACTTTCCCAAGCACGTTCTGCCGGAGTTCCTTGCGCGGCACGGCGTCGCCCACCGCATCGAGTATCGGGACACCTATTCGGTGGTGAAGGAGAAGGTGCCGGCGGGCGCGACCTACTGTTCGCTCTGCTCGCGCCTGCGGCGCGGCAATCTCTACCGCATCGCGCGCGAGGAAGGCTGCGAGGCGCTGGTTCTCGGCCATCACCGCGACGACGGGCTGGAAACCTTCTTCCTCAACCTTTTCCACGGCGCAAGGCTTTCGGCCATGCCGGCCAAGCTCCTGAACGACGAGGGCGACCTCCTGGTGCTGCGGCCGTTGATGAATTCCGGCGAGGAAGACATCGCGCGCTTCTCGGCCGCAATGCGGTTCCCGATCATTCCGTGCGACCTGTGCGGCAGCCAGGACGGCCTCCAGCGGAACGCGATGAAAGCCTTCCTCGCCGACATGGAAAAGCGCTTTCCGGGCCGCAAGGAAACCATTGCCAAGGGGCTGGCGAACGTGAAGCCGAGCCATCTTCTGGACCCGGCGCTGTTCGACTTCGCCGGACTGTCTCCGCAGCGCCGCTGAGGGCCTATTCCGCTGCCGTCGGCTTCACGGGGTCCGCGTGGCGCGGCTGGAAGAGCCTGCCGCCCTCCGCCGCCAGCACGCATCCGAGCGAGGCCAGCGAGAGGACCACGAAGCCGGTCAGCATCGGAACGATGGTGCCGTTGAAAAGATAGCCGATCAACGCCCCGATCAGCCCGCCACCGAGCGTCTGGGCAAAGCCCAGGACGGCGGAGGCCGTGCCGGCGACGTGGCCGAGCGGGTCCATGGCCAGCGCGTTGAAGTTCGTGCCGATCAAGCCGAACATGCAGAAGGTCACGGCCGTCAGCGGCAGGAACAGCCAGAACGGGGTCGCGCCGCCGAGCGTGAGGGCGATGGCGAGCTGGATTATCGACAGCAGCAGGAACATCACCAGGGCTCCGTGCGAAAGCCTGCGCGTGCCGTAAGTCTCCACCAGCCGGGAATTCACGAAGGAAACGGCGGCCATGAGGATGGCGACTGCCGAGAAGTAGAGCGTGAACTCCGGGCCGATGCCGTAGACCACGGTGTAGATCTGCTCGGCCTGGTTGATGAAGGAAAAGAGGACGCCGAAGATCAGCGCCGTCGCCATGGTGTAGCCGAATGCGAGACGGTTGGTGACGACGGTGCGGAAGGCCAGGGCGATGCGCTCGGCCGTCAGCGGGATTCGGTCGGCTGGATCGAGCGTTTCGGGCAGGCGGAACAGCGCCCAGAGCGAAACGAGAAAGCCGAAGGCGGCGACCAGGATGAAAATCTCGCGCCAGTTGCCGAACAGCATGACGAGCTGGCCGACATTGGGCACCAGGACGGGGATGACCATGAAGATCATCATGACGATGGACATCACACTGGCCATGCGCCGTCCATCGAACAGGTCGCGGACGATGGAGACGGCCACCACGCGCGTGGCCGCAGCGCCGATGCCCTGAATGGCCCGGAAGGCGAGAAGCACGCCGAAGGTCGGAGAGAAGATGGCCGCGACGGAGGCGAGCGTGTAGATGGCAAGCCCCGCCAGAAGAACGGGCCTGCGACCGAACCGGTCCGCCAGCGTGCCATAGAAGATCTGCGCCGCACCGAAGCCGATGATATAGGCGGTGATGACGAACTGGCGGCTGTTCTCGTCCGCAACCGCAAGCGAAACGCCGATGCTGGAGAGCGCGGGGATCAGGATGTCGATAGCGGCGGCGTTCAGCGCCATCAGGCTCGCGACAAGAGTCACGAGCTCCCAATGGGGCAGGCGGCGCGGCGGGAAGGGCGCGAGCTTCATCGATCTTAGTCTTTCTTGAATGCAGGCTTCGATAGGCCGCGCGAGGCCTATTAGCAAGCGTGCCTGACAATCTCGCGGCTCCAGCCGGCCGCAAAAGCCAAAGGGCCCGTTCGTCGCCGAACGAGCCCTTCGGGACGAAGCGCTTGCCGCGCCGTCAGCCGCTGGCAGACTCGGCGGCCCGCACCGCGATACCCTTGCCGGTCAGGAAGTCCTGAAGCTCGCCGGCCTGGAACATCTCGCGCACGATGTCGCAGCCGCCCACGAACTCGCCCTTCACATAGACCTGCGGAATGGTGGGCCAGGAACCGTATTCCTTGATGCCGTTGCGAAGCTCGTCGGAGGAGAGGACGTTGACGCCCTTGTACTCGATGCCGAGGTAATCGAGAATCTGCACCACCTGGCCGGAGAATCCGCATTGCGGGAAGGCGGGGGTGCCCTTCATGAAGACGATCACGTCGTTCGTCTTCACCTCATTGTCGATCCATTCGTTGATGCCGCTCATCGCGCTCGTCCTTGTCATCGCCGGCGGGTCGCGCGGCGTCTCATCCTGTTGCTATTTGGGGGCGCTGGTCTGGAGCGCCAAGGCGTGGAGCACCCCGCCCATGTTTCCCTGAAGGGCCTGGTAGACCATCTGGTGCTGCTGCACGCGGCTCTTGCCGCGAAAGCTCTCCGCCACCACTTCGGCCGCGAAATGGTCGCCGTCGCCCGCCAGGTCGCGGATCGTGACCTGCGCGTCGGGAATGCCGCTCTTGATCATTTGCTCGATCTCGTGGGCATTCATGGGCATCGGCGAATCTCCGGGGCGTCTGCTTTGAGTGTGAACCCACAGGATAGGAACTTTGCCGCGCGCCCGCAATGAGGGCGCAGGCCGTCAGGCCGGCAGCCCCTCCTCGGCGTGCGCGCCGCTCATATAAGCTGGGAACCAGCTCTCGTGGGCGACGACCAGATCGGCGACCGCCAGATCGAGCGTTCCGTCCATGACGAACCTGTCTCCACCCGCCACGCCCAGCCGGCGCGCTTCCACGCCGGCGGCTCGCACCTCGGCGAGAACGCCCTCTGCCGCTTCCGGCCGCACGGCCACGACATAGCGAGCCTGATCCTCGCCGAAGAGGGCGGCGTGGCGCGCGCCTTCGCCGGCATCGGCCCGCAGGCCGAGATTCGATGCGATGGCGAGTTCGGCCAGCGCGACCGCCAGCCCGCCATCGGACAGGTCGTGGCAGGTGCGCACGGTGCCCGCCCGGATCAGCCCGCGCACCAGGTCTCCGACGCGCTTTTCGCGGGCAAGGTCCACCACGGGCGGGGCGCCGTCCTCCCGGCCCTCGATCTCGCGCAGATAGATCGACGCGCCCAGATGCGTTCCATCCGCCCCGATGAGGAACAGGACATCGCCTTGCGCCAGATTGTCCGTCCGCGCGGTTCGCGAACGGTCCTCGATGAGTCCGACGCCGCCGATGGTCGGGGTCGGCAGGATGCCCTCTCCGAAGGTCTCGTTGTAGAGCGACACATTGCCCGAGACGATAGGGAAGGCGAGCGCCTCGCAGGCCGCGCCGATGCCTTGCACCGCCTTGACGAACTGGCCCATGATCTCCGGCTTCTCGGGATTGCCGAAGTTCAGATTGTCGGTGGCTGCCAGCGGCTCGGCGCCCACGGCCGTGAGATTGCGCCAGCATTCGGCGACGGCCTGCGCGCCGCCCTGCCAGGGGTCCGCCTCGCAGTAGCGCGGCGTTACGTCGGACGAGAAGGCGAGGGCCTTGGTGGGATGGCCGTCGACGCGGACCACACCCGAATCCCCTCCGGGCCGCTGCAGCGAATTGCCCTGGATCAAGGTGTCGTACTGCTCGAACACCCAGCGGCGCGAGGCGATGTCGGGTGAGCCCATGATCTTGATAAGCGCCTTCCCGTAATCGGCCGGCTCCGCGATCTCGGCTGCGGGGATCGCGCGTTGCGGCGCCGGCTCCACCCAGGGGCGGTCATATTCGGGCGCTTCGTCGCCCAGTTCCTTGATCGGCAGATTGGCGACCTCCCTGCCTTCGAAGAGCACGCGGAAGCGCAGATCGTCCGTCGTCTTGCCGACGAGGGCGAAGTCGAGCCCCCATTTGACGAAGATGGCCTCGGCCTCCTCGCGCTTGTCGGGGCGCAGGACCATGAGCATCCGCTCCTGGCTCTCCGACAGCATCATCTCGTAAGGGCTCATATGCGCCTCGCGCACCGGCACCCTGTCCAGTTCCAGCTCGATGCCGAGGTCGCCCTTGGCGCCCATCTCCACGGCCGAGCAGGTGAGGCCCGCCGCCCCCATGTCCTGGATGGCGATGACCGCCCCGGTCTCCATCAGCTCCAGGCAGGCTTCCAGAAGGCACTTTTCGGTGAAGGGGTCGCCCACCTGCACGGTGGGGCGCTTCTCCTCGATGGTCTCGTCGAACTCGGCCGAGGCCATGGTGGCCCCGCCCACGCCGTCGCGCCCCGTCTTGGCGCCGAGATAGACGACGGGCAGGCCGACGCCCTCGGCCTTCGAGTAGAAGATCGCATCGGTCTTCGCCAGGCCCGCCGCGAAGGCGTTCACCAGGCAGTTGCCGTTGTAGCGCGGATGGAAGTTCACCTCGCCGCCCACCGTCGGCACGCCGAAGGCATTGCCGTAGCCGCCGACGCCCGCCACGACGCCGGCCACCAGATGGCGCGTCTTGGGATGGTCCGGCGCACCGAAGCGCAGCGCGTTCATTGCCGCGATGGGGCGCGCACCCATGGTGAACACGTCGCGCAGGATGCCACCCACACCGGTCGCCGCGCCCTGGTAGGGCTCGATATAGGAGGGGTGGTTGTGGCTCTCCATCTTGAAGACCACGCACAGCCCATCGCCGATATCGACCACGCCTGCATTCTCGCCGGGGCCCTGGATGACGCGTGGGCCCTTGGTGGGCAGCGTGCGCAGCCAGCGCTTGGAGGATTTGTAGGAGCAATGCTCGTTCCACATGGCCGAGAAAATGCCCAGCTCGGTGACCGTGGGCTCCCGCCCGATCAGGTCGAGAATGCGCTGGTATTCGTCTGGCTTCAGGCCATGGGAGGCAACGAGATCCGGCGTGATGGCGATGTCGGTCATGGGCTCGGCTTCGATGGTCGCAAGGGGTGGGCGGCTCGTCAGGCTCTACCGCGCCGGAGGCGGCGATAGAAGGGGGTCAGGATGCGCGAACCCAAAGTCGCGGGTCCACGCCGAGGCGACGGCAGGGCGCGGCGTCCTCGCGTGAACGCAGGATAAGGACATCGTCGGCCGCCTGCGGGATGAAATCCTCGGTGATGCGGCGCTGGAGGATGAGGAGCGTATAGTCGGCGCTGCCCGGCTGGCGGGCAGGCGAGCGCACGCAGGTTCCATGGCCTCGCGCATCGGAGAAGAGAAGGCCGGACAGGCGCTCCACAGCCGCGCGGCGATAGACGACGGCAGCCGTCTGCTCGACATAGGCCGTCTCGGCCGGCGTGAGCGGAGCGAGTGAGGGAACAGGCGAGACCTGCGCGCCCGCGCCAGCGCAGGCGGAGAGGACGGATGCGGCCCCTATGGCCAGGACCCCGCGCCAGCCCCCGCACCTCATGACGGCGCCCTGCCGAGCCGCATGTGCCGGCTCGACCAGGCCGCCTGCCGGTCTCCGGCCTGCGCCGCGAGTAGCCCGAAAAAGGTCACGACCATATAGCCGACGAGTTCAAGGGCCTCTTCCAGGCCGGGCAGATTCCACTTATCGCCAAGCTGGGAAATCCCGATCAGCGGCACGAGGATGAGAAGGGGGGCGAGCTTGACGATGAAGGCGGGAAGCTGGCCGAACTGCGCCCGGCCGAAGCGGGCGGGCCGCACGCCGCGATTGAGCAGGGACCAGCCGATGACGGCCACCACCACCAGCAGATAGATCGTGTCCTTGTAGCCGTTATCGATGCACGGTCCGAACTCGTAGTACGGGCTGGTGCAGCGAGGAACCTCGCGGACGAAGAACAACATGCTGAGAGCGGCAAGGCTGAGAGCGGACAAGCCGCCCCATTCCGGCAAGCGCAGGCCGCCGCGCAGGAAGAAGACGGACGCAAGGGCCAGGAAGGCGAGCTGGGCGATCTCCACCGGGCCGTTTTCGCCCAGCATCCCGCCATCCCATCGCGAGAGCAGGAGCACGCAGGTTCCGACGGCAGCGGCAACGCCGAGCAGGGCCCAGTCGAGAGGCCGCGGAGGTTCAAGACGCTGCATCGCTCATTCCATCGGGTTCAGGCGCAGGTTTCGCCGCCCGCCGACCATCGGTCGATATCGCGGCGAATACGGGCCGCCGTCTCGCCTTGTAGCAACGGTCCATAGGTGGAAACGTCCGGCGTGCCGGTGCGGCCCTCGACCACCAGAAGCGGGCGCTCCTCGGGGCGGTTCTTCGGGACGACCAGGAAGCGCGGGCGCCCGGAGAAGGAGGACAGCTCGGGCGCCAGGCTGTAGCGGGCAAAGGCCGGATCGCCCGAGCGGAACCAGCAGCGATTGGCCGCCAGCGTCAGCCGCTCCATGCGGTCCAGGCCCGTGTCGCCGGCCTGTGTTGCCACCGGTTCGGGCGCGCGGCCGGCGCAGCCGGCAAGAAAGACGAGCAGCACCATCGAGGCGATGGCGCGCAGGCTCACGCCGCCACGCCCCGCGACGTCATGCCGAGGGCGCTCTCGAAGAGGCCGCGCCCATCCGTTCCGCCATGTTCCGGCTCGATCAGGTTCTCCGGGTGCGGCATCATGCCCAGCACGTTGCCCGCCGCGTTCACGATGCCCGCGATGTCGCGAACGGCGCCGTTGGGGTTGGTGCCTTCGGCATAGCGGAAGACCACCCGGTCCTCGCCCTCCAGCCGTGCCAACGTCTCCTCGTCGGCGAAATAGTTGCCGTCGTGATGGGCGACCGGGCAACGGATGATCTGGCCCGCATCATAGGCGGTCGTGAACCGGGTCGAGGCGTTGACGACCTCCAGCTTCACCTCGCGACAGACGAAGTTGAGGCTGGTGTTGCGCATCAAAGCGCCGGGCAGGAGACCGGCCTCGCACAGGATCTGGAAGCCGTTGCAAACGCCCAGAACCGGCACGCCCCGCGCGGCCTTGCCCGCCACGGCGCGCATGACGGGGGAGCGCGCGGCAATGGCGCCGCAGCGAAGATAATCGCCGTAGGAGAAGCCGCCGGGCACGACGATGAGGTCGACATCCGGGATTTCGGTTTCGCTCTGCCAGACGGTGATGGGGGGCTTGCCCGCGATGGTGGTGAGCGCCGCGATCATGTCGCGGTCGCGGTTGAGCCCGGGCAGGAGGACGACGGCAGCTTTCATGTCGCGATCCGTTCAGTCGATTTCGACGGCGTAGTTCTCGATCACCGTGTTGGCGAGAAGCTTCTCGCACATCGCCTTGAGGTCGGCCTCGGCACGGGCGCGATCCTCGCCTTCCAGCTCCAGGTCGAAGACCTTGCCTTGCCGAACGCCCGCCACCCCGGCGAAGCCGAGGGTGCCGAGCGCCCCCTCGATGGCCTTGCCCTGAGGGTCGAGGACGCCGTTCTTCAGCGTGACGAGGATGCGCGCCTTCATGGGATGATCCGTCTGTCTCTTGAATAGACCAGCTTGAGCGCCGGTGCCGGAAGCGGCTTGCCTCGCCGCCGCCTTACTTGACCAGCACCGGCCCGGAAGGGCGGGGCGGCTCGTTCTCGTTCATGATGCCGAGCCGGCGGGCGACCTCCTGGTAGGCTTCCACCAGCCCGCCCATGTCACGGCGGAACCGGTCCTTGTCCAGCTTGTCGTTGGTGGTCACGTCCCAGAGGCGGCAGCTATCGGGCGAGATCTCGTCGGCCACGATGATGCGCATCATGTCGCCCTCGAACAGGCGCCCCGTCTCGATCTTGAAGTCCACGAGCTGGATGCCGACGCCGAGGAAGAGGCCTGAGAGGAAATCGTTGACCCGGATGGCGAGCGCCATGATGTCGTCGATTTCCTGCGGGCTCGCCCAGCCGAAGGCCGTGATGTGCTCCTCGGACACCATCGGGTCGTCGAGCTGGTCGGCCTTGTAGTAGAACTCGATGATCGAGCGCGGCAGGACCGTGCCTTCCTCGATGCCCAGTCGCTTGGCCAGCGAACCGGCAGCCACGTTGCGGACGACCACCTCCAGCGGGATGATCTCGACTTCCTTGATCAGCTGCTCGCGCATGTTGAGCCGCTTGATGAAGTGCGTCGGGATGCCGATGCGGTTCAGATGCGTGAAGATGTATTCGGAGATGCGGTTGTTGAGGACGCCCTTGCCATCGACGATCTCGTGCTTCTTCTTGTTGAAGGCGGTCGCGTCGTCCTTGAAGAACTGGACCAGCGTGCCGGGCTCGGGACCCTCATAGAGGATTTTGCCCTTGCCTTCGTAGATACGGCGGCGACGTGTCATGAATGGTGCTCGATCATAAGTGGAGGAAAGGCGCGAAACTCGCTGGCGCGCGCGAAAAAGCCGTCAGCGCGTGAATAGCCCAAAGACGCGCCCTTAACAATCGCCGCTCTTAAAATCGGATTCGGGGAGGCGGACCGCAAGGGGCGCACCTTCCCTCATTTGGCCGCGCCCCTTCAAAAAAGCGGGGCGCGGGTTTAGATCGCTGCGGACCATAACCCGATCCGCTCAGGAGAATGCCATGTCGATGGACGACCGCCGCAACGAGTTCGAATCCCGCTACGCGCGCGACCAGGAGCTTCTGTTCCGCATCGAGGCCCGGCGCAACAAGCTGGTGGGTCTGTGGGCGGCCGGCAAGCTCGGCAAGGAGGGTGCCGAGGCGGAAGCCTATGCGCAGGAGGTGCTGAAGGCCAGCTTCGCGCGCCCGGGCGAGGAAGGCGTGTTCGACAAGGTACGCGCCGACTTCGACGCGGCGAATGTCGACCAGTCCGACCACCAGATTCGCCGACAGCTTGCCGAATCCTTCTCCGAAGCCGAACGCCAGATCACGGCCGGCTGATTCCGGCCGTTCAGGCCGGAAGGGGCAGGCGGGAGAGAAATTTCCCGAAGGTCAGGAGCCCTTCCGGCCAGGGGCCGTGGCCGCTGGCGCTGTTCAGGTGCCCCGAAGTGCCCGCGTCGATGAACAGAGAGCCCCAGGCGGCCGCCGTCTCCTCGGCCGCCTCGAAGGAGGAGAACTCGTCGGCGCGGCTGGCCACGACGACGGAGGGGAAAGGCAGCGGCGCGCGCGGATAGGGCCCGAAGGTCAGAAAGTGCTTCGGGCGCAGCGTGTCGCTCGCCACATCCGGCGGGGCCACCAGGAACGCGCCCGCCACATGCTTGCGAAACTGCGGAACGGCATGGATCGCCGTGGGCACGCCCAGCGAGTGCGCCACGAGCACCACGGGGCGCTCCGATGCGTTGACGGCGTCGGCCACCGCGCGGGTCCATGTCTCGCGCTCGGGCTTGCTCCACTCTTCCTGCTCCACGCGGCGCGCGGTGGAAAGCTTGCGCGCCCAGCGGCTTTGCCAATGCTGCTCGGAAGCGCCCGTGTAACCGGGCACGAAAAGGATGTCGGCGTCTGAAACTCGCATGGGCGCGCATGTGAGGGCCGCAGCGCGCCGAGTCAAGAACAGCCCCTCCCGCTCGCCTCAGAGAAGCGGGCTGATCAGCCTCATGACGTTTTCGCTGAGCTTGACGAAAAAGCCGCGCTGCTCCCACCGCTCCGGGTCCAGGCGATGGCTCTTGCCGCAATAGTCTCGCTCGATGCGCCGGAGCTGCTCCACCAGCGCCTTGTCGTAGACCACGAGCGTCACCTCCGAATTCAGCTCGAAGGAGCGCCGGTCCATGTTCGCCGAGCCCACGATGGCGATGTCGTCGTCGATCGAGAGATGCTTGGCGTGCAGGAACCGCTCGCGATACAGCATGACCTCCACGCCGGACGACATCAGCTCGTCGTAATAGGACTGCTGGGCGTGGTCGATGAGGAAGCTGTTCGTGGTTGAGGTGACGAAGAGCGTCACGCTCACGCCCTTCGACACGGCCGTCCGCATGGCCTGGAGCAGCGGCTCGTTGGGGATGAAGTAGGGTGTGGCCAGCACCACCTTCTCTCGCGCCGTGTGGATGAGGTCGGTGAACAGGACGTCGACGCCGCCCTCCGGGTAGTCCGGCCCGGTGGGCAGAACCTGCGCCATGGCCGTTCCCGCCGGCGCTCCGTCGCCATGGGGCATCAGCTCCGGCGAACCGATGTCCTCCTCGCTCTCCAGATACCAGTCGCCGATGAAGACGGCCTGAAGCTCCAGAACCACCGGGCCGGTGACGCGGGCCATGACCTCGCGATAGAAGCTCTTCGGCTCGTACTCGATGCGGTGCATGTTCTGCGAGCCTACCCAGCCGATCAGGCCATCGACCACGACGATCTTGCGATGGTTGCGCAGGTCCGCGCGGGTGGCGCGGTTCCAGAAGGAGAGGGGCAGGATGATGTTCATCTCCACCCCCGTGCCCTGAAGGCGGCGGGCGATGGCGGAACGGTGCCCGCGCGAGCCCATCGCGTCGATGAGGAGGCGGCATTTCACGCCGCGCCGTGCCGCGCGCTCCAGCGCGCTCAGCACCTTGTTGCCCGCCTCATCGTTCTGGAGAATGTAGAACATGACATGGGCATGGTGCGTGGCGCGGTCGATATCGGCCGCGATCCGGTCTACGACGCGGTTGTAGTCCGCGTCCAGCTCGATCGAATTGCCGGCCAGGCATGGCAGGCGGCCGATATTACGAATGAGGTTCGAGGCCATCCTATGCCTCGGCGCCAGGTTCTCGCAGCCGCCGCGCTGGTCCAGCGACAGGTCGCCGAGCGCGCGCCCGAGGACGCCGGGCAGTTGGCGGATGCGCCTCTTGCGCCAGCGCGGATGCTCCGCGTGGCCCAGCGCCAGATAGATGAGCAGCGCGGCCCAGGGCAGGAAGAAGAAGAGGATCATCCAGCCCTGCGCCGCGGCGGGAGAGCGGCGGAACGGGATGTAGATCAGCGCGCCGAAGATGATGATCCAGTTGATCAGGCTGACAGCGATTCGCCAGATCGAACCGTCGAAATCCGTCATGCCTCACATTCCCTTACGCCGGGCACCACTGCTCACTGCCGCTCACTTAGGGCGCAGGCGCGCCATGGGACGAGCGAAGCCCCGCGCCGTTCGACTTTCTTTCGCCTCGGGTCGCGGCCATGAGAAGATCGGGCGAGGCTGGCGGCCGCGCCCGGCATAACCATATTCATAGCCGCCAAGCCGACCCTCGAAAGGCCCGTTGTCCATGCCGCGTATCGTCTATGCCAATCTGGGGTATTCGCGAGATATAGACGGCTCGCTCGGCCATCACGTCCGGCGCGTCCACCACCATATCTACACGCCGCGCGATGTGCAGGTTCGAAGCCTGACCTTCGTGAAGGAGATGCTGCGCGAGATGAAGCCCGATTTGTCGTGCTTCGTGGAGATCGACAGGGGATCGCTGACCAACGGCTTCTTCGATCAGCTCCCCATCCTGCGCGAGGACCACCACGCGACGGTGCAGATCGATTCGAAATATGCGCTCGAACGCAAGTTCCGCCGCTTCTCCATCTCCAAGGGCAAGTCCAACGCCTTCCTGGCCTCGCAGCCCCTTCAGTTCGAGGCGCGCTATCTGGATTTCGGCAAGAAGAGGCTCGTCTACGACATCGACATCGAGGGCATCCGCGTCCTCATCGCCCACTGCTCCCTGCTCCGGCGTGTGCGGGAGCGGCAGTTCGAGCAGATCGCGGCGTGGACGCGCGAGAAGGACGCGCCGACCGTGGTGATGGGGGATTTCAATATCTTTCGCGGCTGCCGCGAGCTGGAGCCGCTGCTGCACGACCGGCGCTTCGTGCATCTGAACGGCGCCCTCGGGCCGACCTTCAGGCTCGGCCCCTACCGCGCCAGCCTCGACACCTGCCTCGTCTCGAACGACATCGCGGGGCGTTGTGAGCTGGAAATCGTCAACCAGCCCTTCTCCGACCACCAGATGCTGCGCATCGATATCAGGCCGGAGGGGGAGACGCTCCGCGAGCAGATCGAGAAGCAGGCGGCAGTCGCATGAGAAAAGACCCCGCCGAAGCGGGGCCTTTTCCTGTATGAGCCGGTCTTAGTTGGCCGGAGCAGGAGCCGGTTCGGCGCCGGGGGTCGGCGCGGGCTCTGCCGGGGCGGGCGCCTCGGGCGTGGCCGGCGGCGGCGTGGTCGTGGTGGCCGGCGGGGCTACCGGAGCCGAATCCTCTACGGCCGGCGCGCCAGCGCCTGTGGTCGTGGCGGGATCGGGCGTACCCGTGAAGAACAGGAAATAGAGCACGATCGCGACGACGAGCGCGCCGAGGATGAACCAGATCGCGCTCGGACCGCTTCCTTCACGAGGCGGCACATCACGCGGCGGGGGCGGCGGAGGGGGCGTCTGGCCGGGAGGGGGAGGCGTATGGGTCATGTCGTTTCCTTGCCTTTCAGCGTGCAACGATGTGTGCACGATAAATCGCCAGGGCCTGCTTAGGTTCCGCCCTTCCTCTCGATTCCGTGATTCATTTTTCAGCGGTGCCGAAAACCCTCGTGAAAATCGTATCGACATGCTTGGTGTGGTAGCCGATGTCGAACTTCTCGCGGATTTCGTCCTCGGAAAGCGCGGCCGTCACGTCGGCATCGGCCAGAAGCTCCTGAAGGAAGTCGGCGCCTGCCTCCCACACCCTCATGGCGTTGCGCTGGACGAGGCGGTAGGCGTCCTCACGGCTGACGCCGGCCTGCGTCAGCGCCAGGAGAACGCGCTGGGAGTGCACCAGGCCCTTGAACTGGTTGAGGTTCTTCTCCATCCGCTCGGGGTAGACGAGCAGCTTGTCCACCACCCCGGTGAGGCGTGCCAGCGCGAAATCGAGCGTGATCGTGGCGTCCGGGCCGATCATGCGCTCGACGGAGGAATGGGAGATGTCGCGCTCGTGCCAGAGCGCCACGTTCTCCATCGCCGGCAGGGCGTAGGAGCGAACCATGCGGGCAAGCCCGGTCAGGTTCTCGGTCAGCACCGGGTTGCGCTTGTGGGGCATGGCCGAGGACCCCTTCTGGCCGGGCGAAAAATACTCCTCCGCCTCCAGAACCTCGGTGCGCTGCAGATGCCGCACCTCGATGGCCAGCCGCTCGACCGACGAGGCGATGACGCCGAGGGTGGCGAAGAACATGGCGTGGCGGTCGCGCGGGATGACCTGCGTGGAAACCGGCTCCGGCTTCAGCCCGAGGGCCTTGGCGACGTGCTCCTCCACGCGCGGGTCGATATTGGCGAAGGTGCCGACCGCGCCGGAAATGGCGCAGGTCGCCACCTCCTCGCGCGCCGCCACGAGCCGCTGGCGGCAGCGCTCGAACTCGGCATAGGCCAGCGCGAGCTTGACGCCGAAGGTCGTCGGCTCGGCGTGGATGCCGTGGCTGCGGCCGATGGTGATCGTGTCCTTGTGCTCGAAGGCGCGGCGCTTCAACGCGGCGAGAAGCGCGTCGAGGTCGGCGAGAAGGATGTCGGAGGCCCGGACGAGCTGGACGTTGAAGCAGGTGTCGAGCACGTCCGAGGAGGTCATGCCCTGATGGACGAAACGCGAATCCGGCCCGACGAACTCCGCCAGATGGGTCAGGAACGCGATCACGTCGTGCTTGGTCTCGCGCTCGATCTCGTCGATCCGCGCGACGTCGAAGGTGGCGGCGCCGCCCTTTTCCCAGATGGTTCTGGCCGCTTCGGCGGGAATCACGCCGATCTCGGCCAGCGCGTCGCAGGCATGGGCCTCGATCTCGAACCAGATGCGGAACTTGGTCTCCTGCGACCAGACGGAGACCATCTCGGGGCGGGAGTAGCGGGGGACCATGAGCGTCAAGCCTTCGTGAGCGGAGGAGGGGTCGCCCGCCGTCTAACAGAGGCGGGCGGGGCGCTCAACGTTCAGTCCAGCGGCACGGGCACGGCGATGTAGCGCATGTCCGGCCCTTCGAAGCCGACCTGCTTCACGCCGATGAGCGCCACGGCCCGCATCCGGCCCGTCGCCGTGCCGTGAACCTGCACCTGCGCGATGCGGTAGTCGAAGGCGCAAGCGCGGCTGTCCGGCAGGGTCTCGTCCTCGTGCAGGACGCGCGCCGTCTCTCCCGGCCCTGCCGCCACGCGCACCAGCCTGAAGCCGGAAATCCCGTGGCCGAACGCGGTGCAGAACTCCGGCGCATCGGGCCGGGGCAGGAGGGAGAGGCGCAGCTCCACCGGCTCGTCGATGCGCGGCTCGATGGCGCGGGGCAGGAACTCCACCCGGTGCGGGTCGGCCGAAAGCTCCGTCGGCGGGCTGGATGCGACGATGAGCCCGAACTCGGCCTTCGGCTCGTGGGCGGAAAGCAGGCCGGCGGCCGCCTCGCGCGCCTGCCGCCGGGCCGCGTCCAGATGCGCGCCCTCATCATCCAGGCGCACCCGCACGGGCGAGGGGGCCAGATAACGGTCCTCGTCCAGATCGAGGACGAAAATCTCTGCGTAGGGAAAGCCGGAGCCGTCCTGGATGCCATATTGCTCGAACGCGAAGACACGGCCGTCGGCCGAGAAGCCGAGCGGGTTGAGCGTGGCGAAGTCGCCGGCAAGGGCTGGCGCGGCGAGGAACGCCGTGAGCGATGCCAGCATGAGCCTCATGCGAACTCCTTCCACGCCGGCAACGGATCATTCTCCGCCGTCGATGCGGCATGAACGCCGCGCGCGATGGCGCGCGCCATGACCGACGCTGCGGCGGCGCCCAGCTCCAGCGCCTGCCGTGCATCGGGCGCGATGCCGCTGCCCCCGGTCGCGAGGCCGAAGACGAGGTCGCCGTCGAAATCGGTGTGCGCTGGCCAGAGCGCGCGGGCGAAACCGTCATGCGCGGCGACGGCGAGCCGCCTGGCGCCGGCCTTGTCGAGGCGCGCGTCGGTGGCCACGATGGCGATGGTGGTGTTGGCGCCAGCCCGCGCGCCCAGCTTGGTGCGCGGAAGGATGGCATCGGCCGGCAGCGGCGCGGGCAGGCCGAGGCCCCCGAACTCGTCTTCGATCTCGAACGGAGCGGCCCAGAAATGGCGGGTCGTGCCCACGAGCGGCGAGCCGACCGCGTTGACCGCCACGAGAGCGCCCACGATGATGCCGCCCGGCAGGACGAGGGAGGCCGAGCCGAGGCCGCCTTTCACCGTCGCCGTCGTCGCGCCCGCGCCGGCTCCGGCGCTGCCGAGGGCGAAGTCGTGCGCGGCGCTGGCCGCCGCCTCGTAGCCGAGCTCGCGATAGGGCGGGAAACGCGCCCAGTCCTTGTCGCCGCCATTGGCGAGATCGAAGAGGATCGCGGCGGGCACGATGGGCACGCGCAGCCCCGCCACCTCGAAGCCGCGCCCGGCTTCGCGCAGGAAGGCCTGCGCGCCGCTGGCCGCATCGAGCCCGAAGGCCGAGCCACCGGACAGCACCAGCGCGTCCACCGCCTGCACCGTGTTTTCCGGCGCGAGCAGGTCCGTCTCCCGCGTGCCCGGTGCACCGCCGAGGATGGCGACCGAAGCGGGCGCAGGCGTATCGACGAGAAGTACCGTGGAGCCGCTTTTCAGCCGCTCATCGGAAGCGTTGCCGACCCGGATCCCGGCGATGTCGGTGATGAGATTGCGGCGCCCGGGCCGGCCGAACCCGCTCACGATTGCGGCACGGGAACGAACGCCTCGCCGTTCCACTCCCTCAGCTCGAAGGCACGGCGGCTGGAATCGCCCTTCCCGTCGAAGGAGATGGGGCCGAGCACGGTCGGAAAAGTCGCCTGCTGCATGGCTTCGGCAAAGCTCGACCCGCTCGCCGCATCGAGCGCGCCGAGCGCGATCTCGGTGGCCGCACGCGCAGGGCGGTGATAGCCCTCCTCGATGCGCTGGCCCGCCTCCGGCGCCTCGTCGAAGATGCCCAGGGCGCGCGTGCCCGCCGCGATATCCGTCTCGCCGGGCTCGTCCACGAGCTGCTCGCCGCCGACTATTTCCAGCTCGAGCCCGATCTCGCCCGCGTCCCGCTGGAGAATGGCGATGTCCTGCCGGCTGCCGAAGGCCAGAAAGCGCGTGACCCCGCTTTGCAGGATGCGGCGGGCAAGGGGGAACTGCACTTCTTCGGCCGGCCGGTAATTGTCGACGAGCGCGGGCTCTATCGACTCGGGGCCGAGGCGCGCGCGGACCTCGTCGGCAAGGTCGCGTGCCTGGACCGAGCCGTCCTCGACGATGCCGAAGGGCACGGTGCGCCAGTTCTCGCGCACGAAGGCGGCGATGGCGTCGGCCTCCGCGTCCGATCGCGGGGCCAGGCGCCAGACGAGATGGCCGGTCCGATCCCGCCTGTTCGTCAGGCGATTGGCGCGCACGCCCACATCGACCACCGGAATGCCGGCCTGCGTCAGCACCGGCAAGGCGGCTTCGATGGCCGGCGTGCACAGGAAGCCGATCACCGCATCGACGCGCTCCTGGACGAAGACGCGCGCGGCGACCTCACCGCCTTCCGCCGAACATTCGGTGTCTGCGGCCACGACCGTGGCGCGCGTGCCGGCTGCGGCCGCCGCGCCGGCCACCATCTGCTCGCCCAGAATGGCGGACGGCCCGGACAGAGGCGCTGCAACGCCCAGCGCGTAAGCCTGCGCGGCGGCGGGGCCGGATGCGGCGGCGAGGAGCAGGGAGAGGAGAAGGACACGTCGAGGCATGTGCGTATCCTAGACATCGCGCCCCGCGAAGGCGAGAGCGCACCCTGCGCCCCTTCATCCTCTCGTGGATGGATGATACCGCGTTACGACTTTTCTCACTTCAACGGATCGTGGCCCCAGTTCATCAGCGAGTAGCGCCACCGGCTTTTCGTCACGTCGCCCTGCGGCTTCTGCGCCGAGTGGCGTTTGATGTAGCCGACGACCTTGCGCATATGCGCCCACTGGCTGTCTGTCAGATCGACTTTCTTCGTCGCCTTGATCTCGATGATCCGGCGGCCGGAAGCATGGCCGACGGATTCGCTCTCGCCCTTTTTGGTGATGCCGACCGTCTTCGACTCCTCGGTCTCCAGCCAGCGCTCCAGTTCCGTGGGCGTCATGTTCGCCAGAGACCGGAATTCGCTCCAGGTCTGTTCATGGTCGCGCATCTCGTCCTGCATGTCGGGCTCCCGCCTGCCTTTGGCCGCCAAGGCGAACGGGTGGCGGTGATGCCGGTTCCGTCCTTGAAGGCGCCTCACGCGGCGTGCGGACCGCTGCGAGCTCGAACCCTTCGCCGGCGGGCTTGCCCGGGCCGGCCATTCCGTGGCAAGCGCGGAGGGCCGTTCGCATCCGAGTGCTCCGCCCCGTCCCGCCGGGCGGCCGGTTCTCGCAGCATTCGTGGATTGGGATTCGAAGTGCTGACAAACCCGACCGTCGACCGCGCTGAGTTTCGCGAAGCGATGAGCCATTTCGCCGCCGCCGTCCATCTGATCACCACGGATGGCCCGGCAGGGCGGCGCGGCGTGACGGCCACCTCCGTCTGCTCGGTGTCGGACGCGCCCGCGACTCTCCTCGTCTGCCTGAACCTCTCGAGCCCGCTCAACGATCGCTTCGAGGCCAATGGCGTGTTCGCGGTCAACATGCTGTCGGCCGAGGCCGAGCCCGTGGCGCGCATCTTTTCCGGGCAGGGCGGGCTGGAGCCGGAGGCGCGCTTCGCCAGCGCCCGCTGGTCGACCCTTTCGACAGGCTCGCCCGTGCTGGAGAGCGGCGCGCTCGCCAGCTTCGACTGCCGGCTGGTGGACAGCCGCATCGTGGCGACGCACCGCGTTCTCATCGGGGAAGTCGTCGCCATCCGCCAGGGCGAGCCGGCGTCGAGCCTTCTTTATCGCGACAGGCGCTATCGCACCCTCTGACAGGGGGAGGAGCGGAACCTATGTGTCGTGGACAGCATGACCCACGGGGTTCGCCAATGAGCGCAAGCGACGACGTTCTGGCCACAGCCGAGCGATGGATGGAGGAAGGGCGCTCAGGCGCTCTCGCGACGGTGGTGGAGACATGGGGCTCGGCCCCGCGCCCCGCCGGCAGCCACCTGATCGTGGACGGGCAGGGCCATTTCGAGGGCTCCGTCTCGGGCGGCTGCGTGGAAGGGGCGGTGATCGCCGAGGCCGCGCAGGTGATCGAGACGGGCGAGCCGAGAATGCTCGAATTCGGCGTGGCCGACGAGACCGCCTGGCAGGTCGGCCTTTCCTGCGGCGGGCGTATCAAGGTCTATCTCGAAAGACTGGAACCGTGAGGGCCGCGCTGCTGCGCGAGCTGAACGAGGCGCGCGCCGCCCGGCGGGCCGTGGCGCTTGAAACGGAGTTGTCCAGCGGCCGCCAGCGCCTTGTCCGGGAGACCGGGCTGGAGGCCGATCCCCGCGGCGAGGCGATCGCCAGTGCTTTCCGGTCCGGCAAGTCGGCCTCGATCGAGACGCCGGATGGGGCGTTCTTCGTCAACGTGCATCTGCCGCCGCCGCGCCTCGTCGTCATCGGCGCGGTGCATATCAGCCAGGCGCTTGCACCGATGGCGCGGCTCGCCGGCTACGACATGGAGATCATCGACCCCCGCACGGCCTTCGCCTCCCCGGATCGCTTTGCCGGGGTGCCGCTTTACGCAGCCTGGCCGCAGGACGTGCTGGCCGCGCGCCCGCTGGACGCCTACACCGCGCTGGCGGCGCTGACGCATGATCCGAAGATCGACGATTTTCCGCTGGCCGAGGCGCTGAGGGCCGGCTGCTTCTATGTCGGCGCACTCGGCAGCCGGAAAACCCACGCCAGGCGCGTGGAACGGCTCGGCAAGGGGGGCCTTCCCGAGGATGCCATCGCGCGGATCGAGGCGCCCATCGGTGTCGATATCGGGGCCTCGACGCCGGCGGAGATCGCCGTGGCCGTGCTCGGCTCGATTATCGCGGCCTTCCGCAAGCGGCGGATGCGCCCGGAGCGGCGCGGCGAGACACCGCCGCGATGAACCGCGTGCACGCGCTGGTGCTGGCGGCGGGGCAGTCCAGGCGGATGGGGAAGCCCAACAAGCTGCTGGCCCGCTTCGGCGGGGTGCCGCTCGTTCGCCGCTCGGTCGAAACAGCGCTGGCCAGTTCCGCCGACCGTGTGCATGTCGTCCTCGGCCACGAGGCCGCCGAGGTCGAGGCTGCGCTGCGCGGGCTCGATATCCGTGCGATCCGCAATCCCGCCTATGGCGAAGGGCTGGCGACCTCGCTCAAGGCCGGCTTCGGGGCGGCGAGCGAGGGGGCGCAAGGCGTCCTCGTCATGCTGGCCGACCAGCCGGGGCTGACGCCGGACCATCTCTTGCGCCTCATCCTGGCATTCGGCGCACAGGGGCCGGGGGCGATCGTCATCGCAGCGCATGAGGGACGGCGGGGCAACCCGGTGATCCTCCCGTCCCGCCTCGGGGCCGAGATCTCGGAGCTGAGCGGCGATGTCGGCGCGCGGTCGATCATCGCGGCCCATGCGGACCTGATCACAACGGTCGAGATCGGCCCGGCCGCCCTGCTCGACGTGGATACGCCGGAGGCGGTGCTGGCCGCCGGCGGCGCCATTCCCGTCACGCGCATGTGAAGGCGAGCGCGCGGCGCGGCGCAAGCTTTGCTCAACAAAAGGGGCACAGGCTCTTGCCATGGCGGCCGTGCGTGCCGCCCCTGAAGAGGAGCCCATGCTGATGAAAGGCCGCGTTCCAGACCCGCAGTTCGAACGAATGCTTCAAGGCTACGGCGTGACCACCGCCGAGGTGCTTTACCGGATGCCGGACCACCCGGCGCTTCTCCAGACGTTTTCCTGGCAGTTCGACGATATCGCCCCGGACTATCCGCGCCTCAAGCGCTTCCTCGACTATTGGGAGCGCGAGATCGAGGCGATGATCCAGTCCGTGCGGGTCATGCATCGCGGCCTCATCTCCCCGCAGGAGGTGCGCCTCGTGCGGGAGGCGGGGCACCTGCAATAGTCCTCAGATCAGGCGCGAGCCCTTGAAGCTCGTATGGCCCGAACGGCCGATGATGATGTGATCGTGCACGGCGATGCCCATGGGCCTGGCGGTCTCGATCACCGTGCGGGTCATCTCCACGTCCGCCCGCGAGGGGGTGGGGTCGCCGGAGGGGTGGTTGTGCACGAGGATGATCGCGCTTGCCGAAAGCTCCAGGGCGCGGCGCACGATCTCTCTCGGATAGACGGGCGTGTGATCCACCGTTCCCGTCTGCTGCACCTCGTCGGCGATGAGCGTGTTGCGCTTGTCGAGGAACAGGATGCGGAACTGCTCGCGCGTTTCGTGCGCCATGGCGGCCTTGCAGTAGTCGAGCAGGCTCTGCCACGAGGACAGGACCTCGCGGCCGCGCATCTCGCCCCTCATCGCCCGCCGGTTCACGGCCATCACGATGCTGAAATCCAGCGCGGTGGAGGCGCCGATGCCGTCGATTTCCTCCAGAAGGTGGCGCGGCGCGTTGACGACTTCGCCGAAGGAGCCGAAACGGGCCATCAGCGTCTTGGCCAGCGGCTTCACGTCGCGGCGGGGAATGGTGCGGAAGAGGAGGAGCTCCAGAAGCTCGTAGTCCGCAAGCGCGTTTTCGCCGGCCTGCGCGAAACGCTCGCGCAGGCGGTCGCGATGGCCGTCATGATGCTTCGATGCGGCGCCCTCGGGCCCGCCGGTCCTTGCACGCATGGGCCGGTTCAGGCGGCGGCGGGCAGGCCGGGCGTTTCAAGGCCGCCCGGAGAACGGGTGAAGACCTCGCAGCCCGTCTCCGTGACACCCACCGCGTGCTCGTACTGCGCGGACAGCGAGCGGTCGCGCGTCACGGCCGTCCAGCCGTCCGACAGCACCTTCACGTGCGGGCGGCCGAGATTGATCATCGGCTCGATGGTGAAGATCATGCCCGGGCGCATCTCCGGCCCTTCGCCGCGCCGCCCGTAATGGAGGATATTGGGCGAATCGTGGAACAGCTTGCCGACGCCGTGGCCGCAGAAGTCGCGCACGACGGAGCAGCGCTCGCCCTCCGCGAAAACCTGGATGGCCGCGCCGATATCGCCGACATGGCCGCCGGGGCGCACCTGCTCGATGCCGATCTCCAGGCAGCGATAGGTGATCTCGCACAGCCGCTCGGCCGCGCGCTTGATCCGGCCCACGGGGTACATGCGCGAGGAATCGCCGTGCCAGCCGTCCACGATCAGCGTCACGTCGATATTGACGATATCGCCTTCGCGCAGCGGCTTGTCGTTCGGCTGGCCGTGGCAGACAACGTGGTTGATCGAGGTGCAGCTCGCATATTGGTAGCCGCGATAATTCACCGTGGCCGGAAGCGCGCCGTGCTTCAGGGCGAACTGGAAGACATGCGCGTCGATGGCGGCGGTCGTCACGCCCGGGCGCACGACATCGGCCAGCTCATCGAGGCACAGGGCCGTCAGGGCGCCCGCGCGCCGCATACCCACGAAGGCATCCTCGCCGTAGAGGCGGATGCTGCCGGTGTTGCGCACGGGCTCGGCTTCGGCTTCCAGATAATGTGTCATGTGCCAATCGCTCGGGCAGGATCGTCAGGGGTCGATAGGCATGTCGCACCTTGGCGCGCGGGCTTCAAGTGCCTTGCCGCTCAGCCGCGAACGTAGGAGCCGGGCGCCGGCTCGATGAGGCTGAGCGCGCTGCCACCGACAGCGCGCGCCGGAACCCTGTCGCTCGTATGGCTCGCCAGCCACTGCCGCCAGTGCGGCCACCACGACCCCGCCGTCTCCCGGGCGGCGGCCTGCCATGCTTCGAAGGAAAGGTCGGCGCTGGGCGCCGGGCCGGTCCAGTAGCGGTATTTGCGCCTGTCCGGCGGGTTGACCACGCCGGCGATGTGCCCGGACCCGGCCATGACGTAAGTGACCGGCGAGCCGAAGGCCCGGCTTCCGGCATAGACGCTTTCGGCGGGGGCGATGTGGTCCTCTCGCGTCGCCAGATTGTAGACGGGGATGTCGATCACGCGAAGATCGACCTTCAGCCCGCCGATCTCCATTGCCCCTTGCGAGAGCCGGTTCTCCAGATAGCAGTTCCGCAGGTAGAAGAGGTGGTTGGCCCGGGCCATCCGCGTGGCGTCGGCGTTCCAGTAGAGAAGGTCGAAGGGCAGGGGCTCCTTGCCCTTCAGGTAGTTGTCGATGAAATAGGGCCAGATCAGATCGCCGGACCGCAGGAGGTTGAAGGCCGTCGCCATGTGCGAGCCTTCGAGATAGCCCTTCGCCGCCATCATCCCTTCCAGCGCCTTGAGCTGGTCCTCGTCCACGAACACCTTGAGGTCGCCGGCATGGGTGAAGTCGACCTGCGCGGTCATGAGGGTCGCCGAGCGGATGCGCTCGTCCCCCCTGGCCTTGAGATAGGGCAGGGCCGCGGCCAGCAGCGTTCCGCCCACGCAATAGCCGATGGCGTCGACCTGCGCCTCGCCCGTGGCGGCCTCCACAATGTCGAGGCCGAAGACCAGCCCTTCCTCAATGTAGGCCTGCCAGTCCTTGTCGGCATGGCGTTCGTCCGGGTTCACCCAGGAGATGACGAAGACCGTGTGCCCCTGGTCCACCAGCCAGCCGATGAAGCTCTTCTGCGGGTTGAGGTCGAGGATATAGAACTTGTTGATCCAGGGCGGGCAGATGAGGATGGGCCGCCGGGCGACCTCGGCCGTGCGCGCTTCGTACTGGATGATCTGGCAGAGATCGTTCTGCGCCACCACGGCGCCGGGGGTGGCGGCGATGTTGCGGCCGATGGAGAAGCCGGCACGGTCGCTCTGGCGCAGCTTCAACGTGCCGCCCCCCGCCGCCATATCCTCGGCGAACATCGTCATGCCGCGCACGAGGTTGGCGCCGTTCTCGGCGATCGTCTCGCGGTAGAGCTCGGGGTTGGTCAGCACGAAATTGGAGGGCGAGAGGGCGTTGGAAAGCTGCCGGACATAGAAGGCGGCCTTGCGGCGGGTATGGGGATCGAGATCCTCGGCCCGCGCCACGAGGTCGTCCGCCCAGCGCGCCGTCAGGAGATAGACCTGGCGGAGGAAGTCGAAGAAGGGGTTCCTGCTCCATTCCTCGTCCGGGAAACGCCTGTCGGGTTGCGAGGGCTGCACCTCTTGCTCCAGCTCGCCGGAAAGGCGACGAATCGAGCGGCTCCATATGTCGAGATAGCCGGAGAGGAGGTGGGTCTGCGCCTCCATCGCGCGGGCTGGGTCGGCAAGCCAGTAGCGGCTGACCTCGGAGAGGGTCGAAACCACGTCGGCATAGGCTATCGGCCCTCCGTCCGGCGTTTCGCCGCGCTCGCGCGGCTCCACCCATGCGGCGGCGGCCTTGCCGATCTGCTCCAGCGCGCGTGCCATGTTGCGCGCGAAGGCTTCCGGGTCGCGAATTCCGAACTCGCCTTCGGAAGAAGTCGCCTCGTCGCGGTGATGGTCGTCCATCGCGGTCCCTCCCAGCAGCCGCCCTGCAAGGCGGCTTCCTCAACGCGCCTTCTTCTCCTAGAAAGCAGAATAACGGCGCGAGTTCAGCCTCAAACGCTTTCTGCATGGCACATTCGTCGCCGCAGCGCAGCGCAGCGGGAGCGGTTGAAGCGTGGCCCCGCGCGGGGCACGGCTACGCCGGTGGCGAGACGAGAGGCGGGAATCGATGAAGAACATGGCGCTCAAGGCACTGGCGGCGCTCTCGCTCGGCGTTCTCGGCGGATGCCAGGGCTTCACGCCCCGCGATGACGACCCGGGCATTCCGCTGGTCGTCGCCCCGCAGGTGGAGCGCGGCCCATCCTCGCAGCGCCTCGGCCCGGACGGCTACCCGCTGATCGGCGCCTATCCGCGGGCCGCCACCTCGCAGGCCACGGCGGAGGCGGTGGCCGAGACGCAGGCGCGATACGCCAACGTCGCCGGGCGAGCCCGGCCCGTGGGAGCGGCCGACACGGGCGCCCTCGCCGCGACGGCGGCCGGGCGGGCGGCGGAGGCCGCATCCCGAAACGCGCAATATGCCAGAACGGTGGAGGAACTACAGGCCGTGGCGCGCGAGCAGCAGCGGCGCGTGGTGGGAAATTGAGCCCCGGGGTCTAAATCATCGGGCCGCGCTCCACGGCGATTGCAGGGCGGTGACGCGCGCAGTATGACGAGGCCTTCCGCGCCAGGGATGTCTCGCCATGGAAGAGTTCCACAAGGTCCGCCGCCTGCCTCCTTACGTGTTCGAGGAGGTGAACAAGAAGAAGGCCGCCGCGCGGGCCCGCTCCGTCGATATCATCGACCTGGGCATGGGCAATCCCGACCTGCCGACCTCGAAATTCGTGGTCGACAAGATGTGCGAGGCGATCCGCGACCCGCGCACGCATCGCTACTCCACCTCCAAGGGCATTCCGGGGCTTCGCCGGGCGCAGGCCGCCTATTACGAGCGCCGCTTCGGCGTGAAGCTGAACCCGGACACGCAGATCGTCGTGACGCTCGGCTCCAAGGAGGGCTTCGCCAACATGGCGCAGGCCATCACCGCGCCCGGCGACGTGGTTCTGTGCCCGAACCCGACCTATCCGATCCACGCCTTCGGCTTCCTGATGACGGGCGGCACCATCCGCTCCATCCCGGCCTGCCCGGACGAGGATTTCCTGCGCGCGGTGGACCGCGCCGTGCGGCACTCGATCCCCAAGCCCATCGCCATCATCCTGAACTACCCGTCCAACCCGACGGCCTACGAGGCGAGCCTCGACTTCTACCGTGAGGTGGTGAAGTTCGCGCGCGAGCACGAGATCATCGTGTTGTCGGACCTGGCCTATTCCGAAATCTACTTCGACGGCGCCCCGCCGCCCTCCGTTCTGGAGGTGGAGGGCGCCATGGACGTGGCGGTGGAGTTCACCTCCATGTCCAAGACCTTCTCCATGCCGGGCTGGCGCGTGGGGTTCGCCGTGGGCAACGAGCGGTTGATCGCGGCGCTCGCGCGGGTGAAGTCCTATCTCGATTACGGTGCCTTCACGCCCATCCAGGTGGCCGCCACGGCCGCGTTGAACGCGGGCGACGGGCCGGTGAAGGAAGTGCGCGACATCTATCGCCACCGGCGCGACGTGCTGGTCGATTCCTTCGGCCGCGCGGGGTGGGACGTGCCGCCTCCCTCCTCCACCATGTTCGCCTGGGTGCCGATTCCCGAGGCGTTCCGCGCCATGGGTTCGCTGGAGTTCTCCAAGCTCCTGATCGAGAAGGCGGACGTGGCGGTGGCGCCGGGCATCGGTTTCGGCGAGCACGGGGACGACTACGTGCGCATCGCGCTCGTGGAGAACGAGCACCGCATCCGCCAGGCCGCCCGCAACATCCGCCGCTTTCTTGCCTCGGGCGGCGAAGCCATGCAGAACGTGGTCCCGCTGGCGGCACGACGCTAGCGCGCCGCGCACGGCGCGGTTTCAAGGTCACAGGAATTCGCATAGGGGACCTCATGGATCGTCCATTGAGGCTCGGCATCGCCGGGCTGGGAACCGTTGGAGCCTCGCTCGCCCGGCTGGTGACGGCGCGCGCGCAGACCTACGCGCTGCGCGCCGGACGCCCGATCGAGATCGCGGCCGTGTGCGCGCGGGACCGGTCGAAGGATCGCGGCGTCGATCTGTCGGGCGCGCAGTGGTTCGACGATCCGGTGGCGCTCGCCTCGCAAGCCGAGATCGACGTCTTCGTGGAACTGGTGGGCGGATCGGAGGGCGCGGCGCTCGACAGCGTCAAGGCCGCGCTCAATCGCGGGTTGACGGTGGTGACGGCCAACAAGGCGCTGCTGGCGCATCATGGCGTCTCGCTGGCGCGGCTCGCTCACAAGAAGGGCGCGACGATCCTCTTCGAGGCGGCCGTGGCCGGCGGTATTCCCATCATCAAGACCATGCGCGAGGCGCTGCGCGGCAACGCCACCAGCCGTGTCTACGGTATTCTGAACGGCACCTGCAATTACATGCTGACGCGCATGGAAAAGGAGGGAATCGCCTTCGAGGACGTTCTGGCCGACGCCCAGCGCCTCGGCTACGCAGAGGCCGACCCGACCTTCGACATCGGCGGCTTCGACGCCGCGCACAAGCTGGCGATCCTGACCTCGCTCGCCTTCGGTTGCGAGATCGATCTCGAATCGATCTTCGTGGAGGGCATTTCCTCCGTCACCACCGCCGATATCGAGGCGGCCGAGGAACTGGGCTACCGCATCAAGCTCCTGGCCGTGGCGCAGCGCACGGAAAGCGGCATCGAGCAGCGCGTTCACCCCACGATGATTCCCGCCGCCTCCGCGCTGGCGCAGATCGACGGCGTGACGAACGCGGTGGCGATCGACACCGACCTTCTCGGCTCCATTCTCCTGGCCGGCCCCGGCGCGGGCGGGGACGCGACCGCCTCGGCGGTCCTTTCCGACGTGATCGACGCCGCAAGGGGCGTTCGCCTGCCGGCGCTGGGTGTCGAGCCGGCACGCCTCGCGCCTTACAAGCGCGCCCGGATGCGCGCGCATGAGGGCGGCTACTACATCCGGCTCTCCGTGCTCGACCAGGTGGGCGCCTTCGCCTCCATCGCGCGGCGAATGGCGGAAAACCAGATATCGCTGGAATCCATCGTGCAGAGGCGGCGGGAGGGCGAGGCGGACGATGAGACGCGCCCGGTGATCCTCATCACCCACGAGACGACGGAAGCGGCCGTGCGCAAGGCGCTAGACGCGGTGTCACGCGACGGGCACCTGAGGGGTGAGCCGCGCATGATCCGTATCGAATCGCTCAGTTGACGGGAGGATGCAGCCTAATGGTTTCGTCAAGCTGCATTCTTGAAGTTTGGGCTGAACGGCGTCCTTGTTTGGAGGATGGCCCAGACGACATTTACGCGCCGCCGTGCGAGGGCGATGACGGCTTGGTTGTGGCGTTTTCCCTCGGTTCTCTTTCGGTCGTAGAAGGCGCGGCTTTCCGGGTCTGCGAGAGCGTTGAAAGCGGACTGGAAGAAGACGCGTTTGAGGGTTTTGTCGCCTCCGGTGGATCGTCGGACGGTTCTGGATTTCCCGGACTGGCGCAGGACGGGAGTGAGCCCGGCGGCGGCTGCGAGTGCATCGGCGGAACGGAATCGGGTGGCCGAGCCGACGCAGGCGATGAAGTCTGCCGTGAGCACGGCCCCCATCCCCGGCAGGCTGCGGATGAGGGCCGCATCAGGGTGGCAATCGAGAAGGAGCTCAAGATCGGCATCGATGCGGTCGCGCTGCGCACGGGCGGCCAGCGCCTCGGTGGCGAGGTCCCTGACCAGTCTGGCGCGGGTTTGGGCGCCGGGCACGTCGATGGCCTGCGCCTTGGCCAGGGTGACGGCCTCTTCGGCCATGGCGTCAGCGCCCCGCATGCGCGGATAGGCTTTCGTGAGCTGGCGTGCGAGGCGTTCGGGCTTGGCGTCGCGCAGCTCGTGCGGAGCGGCGAACAGGCTCAGGAAGACGAGGCCGGCCTTGGTCCTCACGTCGATGCGCCGCTCCAGCGCCGGAAAGAGCGAGGAAGTAAGGTCGCGCAAACGCGCGAGACGTCTGGTCTGATCGACGACGACCTCGCGACGTCGGCCGACGAGCAGACGGATGTCGACGTTGATCTCGGTTTCGACCTCCACCGGCCGCAGGTCCATGCGGGTTCGCGCCAGATCGGCGATGGTCGCGGCGTCACGGGGATCGGACTTGTTCTCGCCGCCGCGTGTTCCCTGCCGGGCTCGGTTGACCGCAAGGCCGGGCGTGTGAACAACCCGGAAGCCCGCTTCGGCCAGCATTGCACAGAGCAGAGTGGCGCAGCCGCCGAGCAGGTCGAGCGCGACCGTGACGCTTGCGGCATCCGGCGCGGACAGTTCGCTGATCAACGCCTCGATGCCTTCCGGGTCGTTCCTGACAGCATGGCTGAAGATGGCCTTTGCGTCCGAGCTGATAGCGCAGGCCCAATGGATGTCCTTGGCGGCGTCGATACCGACGTAAAGGTGCATGCTTTCCTCCCTGATGCGTCCTCCTTTGAGCGGCAACCTTCCCACGCCGTCCTCGCCCTACACAGCGATCAATCGCAGAGCCTAATCAGCGGTCGGGTCAGGTGTGGAGACCGGGCGGTTCTGCCTCCCGAGCCATCGAGGGCGGCCAGCATGATAGCCATACCCGGTCCCCTGCCTTCCGACATCTTCGGTCATAAGAACCGCGCCGAAAAGGCAGATGTCGAAATGCACTTCATTGGTAGGGCCGCATGAGCTCGGCACCTGGCGGCAGTCTGGACCGCGTCCTTTCCATCGAGATCGCGCGGGTGACGGAGCGTGCGGCCGTGGCCGCCGCTCTCCTGCGCGGGCGCGGCGACGAGAAGGCGGCGGACCAGGCGGCCGTGGACGCCATGCGCGGCGAGCTCGCCCGCCTTCCCATCCAGGGCACCATCGTGATCGGCGAGGGAGAGCGCGACGAGGCACCGATGCTGTTCATCGGCGAGAAGGTGGGCACCGGCGAGGGGCCGCAGGTGGACATCGCGCTCGATCCGCTGGAAGGCACCACGGTGTGCGCGAAGAACCTTCCGAACTCCCTGACGGTCATCGCGGTGGCGGCCAAGGGCAGCCTGCTCAACGCGCCGGACGTCTATATGGAGAAGATCGCGATCGGTCCGGGCTATCCGGACGGCATCGTCTCGCTTCGCCAAAGCGCATCGGAAAACCTGAACGCGCTGGCCAGCGCCAAGGGCGTTCCCATCGGCGAGATCACCGCCTGCATCCTCGACCGGCCCCGCCACGCCAAGCTCATCGCCGAAATCCGCGATTGCGGCGCGTCGATCCGCCTGATCGGGGACGGGGATGTGGCGGGCGTGATCCATACGACGGACTCCGAAAGCACGGGCATCGACATCTACATGGGCATCGGCGGCGCGCCCGAGGGCGTTCTCGCCGCCGCGGCGCTGCGATGCACCGGCGGGCAGATGGAGGGGCGTCTCCAGCTCAACACTAACCAGAAGCGCGCCCGCGCCGAGGCGATGGGCGTGGTCGACCCTTACCGCATCTACCGGCTCGACGACCTCGCCTTCGGCGACGTGATCTTCGCGGCCACCGGCGTGACGGACGGCAACCTCTTGGACGGCGTGCGTTTCTACGGCAACCGCATCGAGACGCACACGCTCGTCATGCGCTCGTCCTCGCGCACGGTGCGCGATGTCCGCGCGCGGCATTACGACCGCCGCAAGTTCGGCCTCTGAGCCGTGAAGGCAGCCCTTCCGCAGGACGCATGAACGACAGCGCCCGGACATTCCTCGGCGTCGAAGCCTCGCTGCTCGGACGACGCTGGACCCATGCGCTGACGCCGCGCACAGAGGCGCTGGCGGTGGAGATCGCGCAGCGGCAGGGGCTGCCGGACCTCGTGGCGCGCGTGCTGGCCGCGCGCGGCGTGGCCGCCCCGGAGGCCGCGCGCTTCCTCGACCCCACGATCCGCGACCTGATGCCCGATCCGTCCTCGCTGACGGATATGGACGCCGCCGCCCTTCGGCTGGCCGACGCGATCGAGCGGCGGGAACGCATCGCGATCTTCGGCGACTACGATGTGGATGGCGCCGCCTCCGTCGCGCTCCTGTTTCGCTATCTGCGCCATTTCGGCCTCGAGGCGGCAATCCGGATTCCCGACCGCCTGACGGAAGGCTACGGGCCAAACCCAACCGCGATGCGCGAACTGGCCGCCGGCGGGGCACAACTGATCGTGACCGTGGACTGCGGCACGACGAGCGTGGAGGCGCTGACCGAAGCAGCGCGCGCGCGGGCGCAGGTCATCGTTCTGGACCATCACCAGACCGGCACGGCGCTGCCGCCGGCGCTCGCGATCGTCAATCCGAACCGGCAGGACGACCTCTCCGGGCAGGGGCATCTCTGTGCGGCCGGGGTGGTGTATCTGACGCTCGTGGCCGTCTCGCGCGAGTTGCGGCGGCGCGGCCATGCGGCGGCGCGGCTCCCCAACCTCCTCGACGATCTGGACCTTGCAGCGCTCGCCACCGTCTGCGACGTGGTGCCGCTCACCGGCTTCAACCGGGCGCTGGTGGTGAAGGGGCTTCAGGTGCTGCGCGGGAGGCGCAATATCGGCCTGAAGGCGCTGTGCAACGTCGCCCGGCTCGCGGGGCCGGCGAGCGTCTATCACCTGGGGTTCCTGCTCGGGCCCCGGATCAACGCGGGCGGGCGGATCGGCGCGGCGCACCTCGGCAGCCGCCTTCTGACCACCGGCGACGAAGGCGAGGCCGAGGCGCTGGCCCAGGAACTGCACCTCCTGAACGAGGAGCGGCAGGGGATCGAGCGGCGAATGCTGGATGAGGCCGAGGCCGAAGTCGCCGCCGAGATCGGCGCCGGCGAGGGGCCGGCCATCCTGATCGCCTCCCGGCAGGACTGGCATCCGGGCATCGTGGGCCTCGTGGCCTCGCGCCTGAAGGAGCGGTTCGGACGGCCCGCCTTCGCCATCGCCTTCGACGCCTCGGGCCGGGGAAGCGGATCGGGACGGTCCATTCCCGGTTTCGACGTCGGCTCGCTGATCCGCCGGGCGGTGGAGGACGGGCTGCTGGTGAAGGGCGGCGGCCACGCCATGGCGGCGGGGCTGACCATCGAGCGCTCGCGCCTTTCGGATTTCCGTGCCTTCCTGGAGGCGGCCGCCGGCAACCGCATCCACGATCTGCGCGCGCAGGATACGCTGAGGATCGACGGGGCGGTGAGCGCGTCGGGCCTGACTCTGGAACTGGCCGGCACGCTGGAGCGCGCGGGGCCCTACGGGCAAGGCCACTCCCAGCCGGTCCTGGCGCTGCCGAGGCACCGAGTGATCTCGGGCGCGCCGGTGGGCGCCAGCGGCCATCTGCGCGTCACGCTGAAGGCGGCCGATGGCGCGAGCCTGTCCGCCATCGCGTTTCGCGCGATGGGAACGCCGCTCGAGCCGCGGCTGCTGGACAGCGGGGGACGCCCGGTGCACGTGGCTGGCTGCGTATCGCTCGATCATTTCCAGGGGCGCGAGCGGGTCTCGTTCCGCATCAGCGATATCGCTGACGCCTACGACTGATGCGCGGGGCCCGATGGAAACATGGGAATGGAGAGAGTGGTACGCCCAAGGGGAATCGAACCCCTGTTTTCGCCGTGAAAGGGCGACGTCCTAACCGCTAGACGATGGGCGCAGCGAGGGGACGTATAGGGTGAGTCGCTTTTTTTCGCAACCCGCCGACGCCCGCCCGAATATGGTTTTTAGCCGTTCTGGCGGCGACGGCAGGCCCAGTTCCAGTCCCGCTTCTGCCCGACATCCACATGGATCGCGGCCGTGTGGCAATAGGTGCCGACGCCGCCACGGCGCGGCAGACTGCGCACGAAGGCGGCCACGGTCTTGCCGTCCACGCCGGGCACGTGAAGGTCGGCCGCCTTGCAGGCCATGTGCATCGAGGCCTTGGCGCCGTTGACCCGGCGGTTATGGGAGGGCGAGCGATAGCCCGAGGTGATGACGACCTTCTGGTTGAACCGGTTCTCGACCTGCCGCAGCAGCCCCACCAGTTCGGTCCCGAAGCAATTGGTGACGATATCGTCCCGCTGGACGAGGAAGCCGTTGGGCGCAAGCCGCGCCATGCCGGAAAGCGAGGCGACCTGATAGGAGCCGCCGATATCGTCGAGCAGATCCTCGTCATCGACCGAGGCCCGCTGCCCGATCTCGAACAGGGAGGACGGGTCCACGCCCGGCAGCGCCGCGTCGCGCTGCGGCTTGCCGTGCCCGTCGGTCTGCGTCACGACCACGCGCCCGCTCTTGCCATTGTCCGTGTTGCGGATCGGGGTTCTTGCCTCCGACTCGGTGAAAAGCGAGGCGTAGAGGGAGCGCTCAGAGGCGCGCGAAGGGGGCGCTGAAGCGGCGAAGGCAGAGGCCGCACGGGGCGTTTCGGCCTGAAGGCTGGCGGCAAGGGCAAGGTTGCCCGATGCCTCGGCCGCTTCGCCGCCGGCTACAGCCACTTCGGCCGCAGCCTCGCTCGTCGCTGCGTCGGCGACGATCTGCTCGGCCTCGGCGCCTTCGGCGGCCACCTCGCCCTCCGCTTCCGCGACCTCCTTGGCCTCCTCGACGGCGTTCGGCGCGAAGCCGAAGGCGGACGTCTCGTCGATCGCCGATACGCATCCGCTCAACAGCATGGCTGTCGATGCGAGCGCGATTGCCATGAAGCCAAAGGCGGATTTGCCGCCCGGCTCAGCACTGACGAATTTCAAATCCCCGCTCCACCCTCTGCCGCCAGGGCTTCAAGCCCTGGAGACGTGCGCGCCGCGCCGTCGATCTTCGGTGTACAATCCCGGCTTCACGAAGCCCGCGCGGCGGCGGGCGAACCGGGATCGGATGTCCTGCGGGCACGCATACGGTTCGAATGCGGCCTCACGATGACATGAATGTTACCACGTTCCCGTGTTTTGCATAGAGGCCCATGGTTCGGCTGGTTCCTTGGCCGGACCCTTCTGCAGTATCTCGATGGAAATACCGTCGGGAGACTTCACGAAAGCCATGTTGCCGTCGCGCGGAGGGCGGTTGATCGTGATCCCCGCATCCATCAGGCTTTGGCAGAAGGCGTAGATGTCGTCGACCTCGTAGGCCAGGTGCCCGAAGTTCCGGCCGCCGGTATAGTCCTCCGGGTCCCAGTTGTGGGTCAGCTCGACCAGCGGAGCCTTGCTTTCCCGCGCGGTCTCCACATCACCGGGCGCAGCCAGGAACACCAGCGTGTAGCGCCCCTTCTCGTTGTCGATCCGCCGGGTTTCCACGAGGCCCATCCGGCCGCAGTAGAAATCGAGCGAGCTTTCGAGATCCGCCACGCGGACCATTGTGTGCAGATAGCGCATTTCGCCTCCTGGGATTGAGCGACAACATAGCTGGCCCTGCGCGCCTGCCAAGCGCTTCGCGGCAGGTGTGCAAGGCCCGCGCAACCCTCGCAAAGGGTTGCCGGCAAGCGAATGGCGGATATCTCCGAGGGCGGGAGGTGCTTGCCGCCTGCCTCGATTGGTGCATGATCGCAGGATCACGAGAGACGGGACTCCACATGACGCGGCGGAACCCCGCAACCCAAGATGCCGAGGATGCCGGCGCTCCCGCCGGCGCGGCCGAGACACATGTCGTCTCCGGGCAGATCAAGTGGTTCGACGTGGCCAAGGGGTTCGGCTTCATCGTGCCCGATGACGAGGGCGAGGATATCCTGCTGCATGTCACATGCCTGCGGCGAGACGGATTCGCCACGGCCATCGAGGGCGCGCGTCTGGTCTGCGAGGTGACGCGGGGCGAGCGCGGGCTCCATGCCTTCCGTGTCCTTTCCATGGACCCGACCACTGCAGTAGATCCCTCTCAGCTTCCGCCAGCCCGAACCCATGTGCAGGTGGAGCCGACAAGCGAGCTGGAAGCGGCCACTGTGAAATGGTTCAACCGCACGAAGGGCTACGGATTCCTCTCGCGGGGCGAGGGGACGGAGGATATCTTCATCCATATGGAAACGCTGCGCCAATACGGCATGACAGAGCTCAGGCCAGGACAGGACGTGCTCGTGCGCTTCGGCACCGGCACGAAAGGACTGATGGCGGCCGAAATCCATCCCGGCACCGGCCCCGTGCGCGGACCTGCCCATTGATGGCCTCCGCGCTTCTTTCGGCTCGCCGCAACTGGAAGGTGCTCGCCATCGTCCTCGTGCTGGCGGTGGCTTCCTATTTCGTTTTTACGTCCAATTCCATCGGCTCCACCGCCACCCTGCTCACGGAGTCGGGGCGCCATCGCATCTCCGTGGAGATCGCCGACACGCCCGACACGCGCGCCACCGGCCTGATGCATCGCGAGGAGATGGCGCAGGATCATGGAATGCTGTTCGACTTCGGCGAGACCCGCCCGGTTTCGATGTGGATGAAGAACACGCTGATTCCGCTCGACATGCTCTTCCTGCGCCCGGACGGCACCGTGGCGACCATCGCCAGGAACGCGCGGCCGCTCTCCCTCACGCCGATCCCCTCCGGCGAGCCGGTGCGTTACGTGCTTGAGCTGAACGGCGGTGCCGCCGCCCGCTACGGCGTCAGCGTCGACGACCGGCTCGACCATCCGATCATCGCCGGGCCGGCGAGCGAATCGCGTTAATCCAGACCTCGGAAGCCACGCGCCCGCATGACATCGCGGCAGAGCCGGAACTTCCGGGCGGACTTCCGGCTTCTTCTCTGCAAACGGATGCAGGAGAACGGCGATGTCCAGAACCCCAGACGACCCGCGCGAGACGGACAAAATCTTGCCCGAACCGGTGCGCGAGGACGGCATCGTGTCCCCGGAGGATCGCCGGCCGGAAAGCGATATCGACGACAAGGACGGTGGTCTGGCCGGTATCGGCGGCGGCGATCCGTCGAAGCGCAAGATCATCTAGCAGTGGCAGCCACGCTGCCGGCATGACGACAGGAAGGTTTTATCATGAGCAGTCTGAATGACGTGAAAGAGCATATGCAGGTCGTCGGTGCCGATGGCGTGCCGGTGGGCACGGTGGACCGCATCGAGGGTGACCGGATCAAGCTCACGCGCGCGGATAGCGGCGAGGGGCGGCACGAAGGGCATCATCACTACGTGCCCGCCGCGCTTATCGCCGAAATCGAAGGCAAGACCGTGCGCCTCTCGGCCAATGCCGATGTGGCCGTGAGCTTCGAGGAGGAAGGTGACGGGAAACCGGTCTAGGCGGGAGAGCGCGATGAGCGTCGATGCCGAGATTCGCGAGGCGATCATCCAGGAAATCCAGCGCCAGGCAGAGGCCAGTGAAGGCAAGCTGACCGCGCGGATGGACGGAGATCGTCTTGCCGTGCACGGGGCGATCGATGTCGATGACCTCGTCATGGTCGTGATGGGTTCCATCGCCGGCGGCCCGTAGATGGGTGTCGCGGCCTTGAGCAAGCGGATTTCTGCGCAGAGCCGGCCGGCCACAGGGCCGAGGCCGGCTCTTTCGCTGCCTGCCGGAGGCTGTTGTGCGGTGCGCGCGTTCAACCCGTAGGTTCGGCTTGACTTCCGCTGCCGAAAGCCGCAGATCGCAGGCAGAGCAAGGCGTCACCGTCCTTGTCGGAGCGTAGCGCAGCCTGGTAGCGCATCTGGTTTGGGACCAGAGGGTCGCAGGTTCGAATCCTGCCGCTCCGACCAGTTCCCGGTGGCGCTTCGTGTTCTGATCGTCCGGAGGGAGTTCCCATGATCGCCCGCATCTACCGTCCCGCTCGCAACGCGATGCAATCCGGCAAAGGCAACACACAGTCTTGGCGCCTTGACTACGAGCCTAACGAGCCGAAGCAGGTGGAGCCGTTGATGGGCTACACGTCCTCATCCGACATGCTTTCGCAGGTGCGAATGACCTTCGACACGAAGGAGCAGGCCGTTGAGTATTGCGAGCGTCACGCAATCCCCTATCGCATCGAGGAAGACCACCGGCCGGTGCGCCAGAAGGTTTCCTACTCGGACAATTTTCGCTACGACCGCGTCCAGCCTTGGACACACTGACGGCAGGACATCCGTCCCGCCCCTGCCTTCGGCCCCGTAGCTCAGTGGATAGAGCACCGGCCTTCTAAGCCGATGGTCGCAGGTTCGAATCCTGCCGGGGTCGCCAGATCACTTTTCTTCATTGAAATCGTTGACATATTTGTCCCGACGCCCGCGACCGGTTCAAGGGGCTGTCAGGCCGTTTCCGTTCAATTTCTCGGCTGCGGCGAAGGGCGGTGCCCGCGCGGCGGATGTAGTGGTTCTTGGCAATCCGAGAACCAATGATCTGTGGTGAGTCCCGATACAAAAGGGCTGAGCACGCAGTGGTGCTCAGCCCTTTTTCAGTCAGTTGACGGCTGTCAGGGTTACGGAAGTTCCGGTGGCCGCGGCATTGAGGCCGAGCTGGCCGGTGACGCTGACGGTCTGGAGCTGCACCGAGCCAGCGGTTCCGCCGACCAAGATGTTTGCGCCGGCGCCCGCGCCCAGCGTCGCCTCGACAGTGGCGCCCTGGTAGAGGCCGCTCAGCGAGCCTTGGTGATATCCGGCCGTCGGCGCGAAGACGGCCCAGACAAGCTGGCCGCGCGTGGTGAAGCCGAGATCGATGCCCATCTTTCGGATCGTGCCGGCATAGGTTTCCGAACGCTGCTCGCCGGTGGTCGACTGGAACACGCAATTCAGTTCCTTGGCAGAGCCGAGGACGTAGCCGACGCCCCCGCCGACCTCGCAATTCAGGTAACCGATACGGACCCCGTCGCGCTCTCCCGGCTGCTGGTAGACCTCAACCGCCTCGTAGCGCGGGAGGTCGGCCGCATGGGCCATCTGAGCGCCGCCAAATGCTGCCAGGAGGGCCGTGGCAAGAACTCGCTTCATCGTCTTCTCCTTCATGACGTATCGCCGACGCGAACGGACACCGGCCGTCGGCGGCCAAGGCGTTAACGATTGACGCGGTGCAACGATCCATCCATCTCCCATTCTTCTCGCACCGCGGAGAAAACGAATGCCCGAGTCCCTTCTATGCGGGCCGGCGGGCCTTGCACCACCGGAAGGCGCGCTCGGCTTCGGCATTGGCGTTGCTCGCCGCATAAGCCTGGCCCGTGACGCTTCTCTCGAACTCGTAGCGCGAGCGGCCGGACTCGTACGCATACTGGACACAGCGGTTGCCAGAGCCGTCCCGATACTCCGAGGCGTAGATGTCGTAGGAGCTTGGCATCCCTTGCGTCTGGCACGCTCCCAGAGCCAGCAGGCCGGCCAGAACGGCGACAGTCCTCATGGGGCTTCTTCCTTCCTATTTTCATGGGACTCGCGCGGCTTGAGCCGCGGCGTTTAACGAACATGACGTAATCGCGGGAGCGATAGCCGCGAGAGTTTGCTCGGCGGTACTGTTCGAACGTCTGGCTGGTGGCTGTTCCCCGATAGGATGGAGAAACGGGCTCGCGATGGGCACCGGGCCCAGTCATCGAACGGAGGACAGCCATGAAGCAGTTTATTGGTCTCGACGTATCCATGAATGAGACCGCGGTCTCCATCCGGCAGGATGGTAAGAGGGTGTGGCGCGGCAAGTGCCCGTCCGAGCCTCGGCTGGTCGCGGCGCTGATCCGCAAGCGCGCTCCTCATGCCGAGCGAGTGGTGTTCGAGACCGGGCCGTTATCGGTCTGGTTCTATCACGCGTTGACGGCGGAGGGCGTGTCGGCGATCTGCATCGACGCGCGCCATGCCAAGGCGGCGCTCGACATGGCGCCGAACAAGACCGATGCGAACGATGCCGACGGCTTGGCGCATCTGGCCGAGATCGGCTTCTACCGGGAAGTCCGGGTGAAGGGCTTTGACAGCATGCTGATCCGCACGCTGGTCACGGCGCGACGTCAGCTTCTCAAGATGAGGCTTCAGATGTCGAACCAGATCCGTGGGCTGATGAAGACGTTCGGTCTTCTCGTCCCCAAGGGGGCGGGTAGCGTGTTCGAGCGGAACGTGCGCGAGCTTCTGCGGGACGACATGAAGCTGGCACGGATCATCCTGCCCATGCTTCGGGCCTGGGGGGGCATCCGGCTCCGGGTGGCGGAGTTGAGCAAGCAGTTGAACGGCATGGCCCGCGAGGATGAGCGCTGCCGCCTGCTGACTTCGGTACCCGGGGTTGGCACGGTCACGGCGACCGCGTTCGTGGCAGCCGTCGAGGATCCGGCAAACTTCAGGAACTCGCGTGCCGTTGGGGCATGGGTCGGCTTGACCACGAGGCGCTTCCAGTCCGGCGAGGTCGATTATGACGGACATATCTCGCGCCGCGGCGACAATCGACTGCGCAGCCTTCTTTATGAGGCGGCCGCTGTTATCCTGAACCGGTCGAGGGCCGCGAACACGTTGCGAAGCTGGGCGTTGGAATTGAAAGAGCGGCTCGGCTTCAAGCGAGCGGCCGTGGCGCTCGCACGCAAGCTGGCCGTGATCATGCACGCGATGCTCAAAACCGGCGAATTGTTCGACCCGCAAGCCGGGGTCCGAGCCACATCATGACCGGTGCGAACGCCCATCTCCCCCTACAGCCTGTCATGCCGTTCCACCGATAGCGTCCCCGTCGGACGCTCCGCGTCGTCCCTGCCGGGACGCGGACGAGATCATTCCGCGAAGCGGGAAGCACCTGCCGACCTGCGGCCGAGTGCGCAACGAACATAGGAAGATCTCTCCTGCGGAACCCATCCTGCGGCGATCGCATCGTATCGACCGCGTAGACGACCCTGTACCCGGCATACGATCAGACAACGGCCGACCTGATCCAGAAAGGCAACGCCCTTGACATAGGTGCGATTAGACGACCCGCCCCTCACGACGCCGCCGTCGAAAGCGGAACTCACACCACCCCGCGCCTCCAGCCCTTGTATGTTCATGCTCATGTTGGAAAGGGGGCAGCTCCGATATCGGTTCCGGCTCTTTCCTGCCGTGCAAGCGCATCCCGTATAAGGATTTTTCCCGGAGCTCAAAAATACGGCGGATGATTTCGCGGCCCCCGAATGGTCACGTAACGAACACGTGATCTGCCTGTTATCGCCACGGACGCGGGCGACCTTCGAAAAACGCGAACGGCATCGAGACGCCGTTGCGATCACAGAAAACGGAGCAGACCGTGAAGACAATCATTCTCGCATCCGCCCTCCTGGCCGCAGCGCCTTCGTTCGCCCTCGCCCAAACTCCCGCCGAAGAGCCGCAGGCCACCCCAACCTGCGCCCAGGCGCTTCCGCAGATCGTGCAGCTTGTGGAGCAGGCCGAAGCGGGCGGTCTGGAAGTGGGCGAGGCACGCGGGCATGTCGGCGAGGCGGAAGCCGCGCAGGCCGCCGGCGACGAAGGCGCCTGCATCGACGCTCTCGTTCTGGCGCAGAACACTGTGCTCGAGCAGCTTCCGGCCGGCACGCCGCCTTCCCAGGGCTAAGGCGACCACCCGCGTCGCGCACCGGGCGCGGCGCGGGTGCCCATGGAATTCGGCCAATTGTTCCATGGGCGCAGTTGAACGGAGAAGGCCGGATGCTAGCTTTCGATCCGCAATCGGAGAGAAAGACCCATGCGGCCGGATATCACCGCCGACGAGCGACAGGGTGATGATTCAAGCGCGCCCCCGGCCAAACCCCGCCGCCGCTATCTGGCCCACCCCCGAACGCTCGCGCGTTCGGCGCTCTTTACGGCGCGCCGCCTGAGCCGCAAGGCGCGGCCCGATGCGCCGGCGCTTGTCACATGGCCGGTCGGGGCGCTCCTGGCGCTCCTTCTCGTCTCGCTTCCCTTTCTCTTTGCCATCGACGAGGCTGTCGGGCGCGCCATGCTGGCCGAGCCGGAGGGTGTCCTCTCCTTCCTGCGCTACGCGACCGACGCCGGGCTGATTCGATGGTATCTCTACCCGACGCTCGCGATCCTTCTGGGCCTATGGATGGTGGAATGGCACGAGCTGCCGCGCAGCCGGCGGCTGAGAGGCGCCAGCTTCGCCTTCCACGCTGGCTACCTGCTTGCCGCCGTCTCCATCGCGCAGATCGTCGTGCAGGTGCTCAAGCGGGCGTTCGGGCGCGCGCGCCCGCCGTTACTGGACGAGTATGGAAGCCTGTCCTTCTCCTTTGCCCGGCTGGGTGATCACTTCGCCAGCTTTCCCTCGGGCCACTCCAGCACCATGGCGGCGGTGACGGCCGTCGCCATGGTCTGGATGCCGGCTCTTCGCCTGCCGATCCTGATCGTCGGCGTTTCGCTCGCGCTGACGCGGATCGTGGTCCGCGCCCATTACCCGAGCGACGTGGCGGCCGGGCTTGCCATCGGCTTCGCTACGGCGGTGGTTCTGGGGCGCTGGCTCGCCCAGCGGGGCCTGGGCTACGAATTCAGGCACGGGGGCAGGGGGCTGGCGGGCCTCCTGCCGGTACGTGCGGGCTCAAGCGCTATCGCGCGTTCGCCGCGGCCTCCAACGCGCGTGCCAGATCGCGCCGCAGGTCTTCCGGGTCCTCAAGCCCCACCTGGAGCCGGATGACCGGCCCTTCCGCCGGCACCGGCGTGAGCGTGCGGTCCGACAGGCTGGGCTGGAGCGCCAGGCTTTCGAAGCCTCCCCAGGAATAACCCAGGCCGAACAGTTCCAGCGCATCCAGGAACGCCTCGGCCTGCGCGCGGCCGCCGCCATCCAGCACCAGCGAGAAAAGCCCGCTCGAGCCGCTGAACTGCCGACGCCAGAGCTCGTGCCCTTCGAAGGAGGGCAGCGCCGGATGCAGGACGCGGGCCACGCCCTCCCGGCCTTCGAGCCAGTGCGCCAGGTCGAGCGCGGCGGCCTGGTGATGCGCAAGGCGGACCGGCATGGTCTTCAGCCCACGGAAGACGAGATAGGCATCGTCCGGCGCGGCGTTGATGCCCATCTGCATCTGGGCCGCCCGCAGCCGTGGAAACGCCTCGCGCGTGGCGGAAACCGAGCCCAGCATGACGTCCGAATGGCCGCCGGGATATTTCGTCAGGGCGTGGATGGAAAGGTCCACCTCGTGCTCCAGCGGCCGGAAGAAGAGGGGCGTCGCCCAGGTGTTGTCCATCATCACGACCGCATTCGCGCCATGCGCGATCTCGGCGACGGCCTTCACGTCCAGCATCTCGAACGTGTTGGAGCCCGGCGCTTCGAGGAAGACGGCGCGGGTATTCGGCCTCATGCGCGCGGCGATCCCTGTACCGAGCGAGGCGGCGAAGTATTCCACCTCCACGCCCATACGCCGAAGCATACCGTCGCAGAAGATCCGCGTCGGGCCGTAGACCGAATCGACGACGAGCAAATGGTCGCCGCTCGAAAGGAACGCGAGCAGGGGAACCGAGACCGCTGCCAGGCCCGAGGGCAGAAGCACCGTGCCGGCAGACCCCTCCAACTCGTTCAAGGCACCTTCAAGAGCGTCCAGCGTGGGCGTTCCGCGCAACGCATACGTGTAGGCTTGGCCCCGTTCGCGCATGGCCGCCGCATTGGGGAAAAGAACCGTCGACGCATGGACGATCGGGGGGTTCACGAAGCCGTGAAAGACCTTCGGTTCGTGGCCTGCGTGCAGCAGACGGGTGGCCCGTCCGGCGGTCTCTTTATTCTCGGTGCTCAATTTACGCTCTCTCTGTCTTTTTAGAATGCATTGGTAGGGGCGAAGAAGCCTGGCGGTGGAAAATCACGTCAAAAGCTTGACCTGCAAATTTTTATGGCATGTGATCCCGGTAGGACGGAAGTCCAACGACCGAACTCCTCTGCGCGTCGGCTGTCGATAGTGGTGTTGTTCTATGGTCCGATATCTCAACTCGGAAGGTGAACTGATGAAATTGAAGCTTCTCACAGGCGCGCTTGCGGTTTCGGCTGCCCTGGGCACTGTCGGCGTGGCGTCCGCGCAGACCCTGCAGGAGACGCGGGATCGCGGCGCCCTGCGTTGCGGCGTCAACACCGGCCTTCCCGGTTTCGGTTTCCAGGACGACGCGGGCGAATGGGCCGGCCTCGATGTCGATTACTGCCGCGCGGTCGCGGCGGCCATCTTCGGCGACCCCACGGCGGTGACGTTCTCGCCGCTCTCGGCCGTCCAGCGCTTCCCCGCGCTGCAGAACAATGAGGTCGACATCCTGTCGCGCAACACAACCTGGACGATGAGCCGCGACACGACGCTTGGCTTCGAGTTCGTGGGCGTGAACTACTATGACGGCCAGGGCTTCATGGTGCGCGAGGAACTCGGCGTGACCTCCGCGCTCGAGTTGTCGGGCGCGACCGTGTGCGTGCAGAGCGGCACCACCACCGAGCTGAACCTCGCGGACTACTTCGCGGCGAACAATCTCGACTACAACCCGGTGGTCATCGAGTCGCAGGCCGACGTGAACCAGGCCTATGACAGCGGGCGCTGCGACGCGCTCACCACGGATGCCTCCGGCCTCTACGCCTCGCGCCTCGAGCTCGGCAACGCGGACGAGCATATCGTCCTGCCCGAGATCATCTCCAAGGAGCCGCTCGGCCCGGCCGTGCGTGCCGGCGATCCGCAGTGGTTCGACATCGCCAAGTGGGTGCATTTCGCCCTCCTGAACGCCGAGGAACTCGGCGTGACGCAGGCGAATGTGGAGGAAATGAAGCAGTCCGACAACGTCGAGATTCGCCGTCTCCTGGGCACGGAGGATGCGTTCGGCGAAGGCATCGGCCTTTCCAACGACTGGGCCGCCCAGGCCATCGCCGCCGTCGGCAATTACGGCGAGATGTTCGAGCGCAACGTGGGCAGCGGTTCGCCGCTCGGCATCGCTCGCGGCCAGAACGCGCTGTGGACCGATGGCGGCCTCCAGTACGCTCCGCCCGTCCGCTAAGGGCGCGGGTTTCGCATCGTAGAGTCCGATCTTCGCCGCGGTCCACAAGGGGCGCGGCGAAGGTCCCCTCAATCCGAGTAAACGGGGTCTCATGACCGCAGATACAAGCAGGGCCGGGTCCATCGAGACCCGAGATTCGGTCCTCAATGACCCGAAGGTTCGCAGCGCGGTCATCCAGATCGTGCTCATCGCCTCGATCTTCGGGCTGGGCTGGTGGATGGTGGACAACACGGCCCGCAACCTGGCCGCTTCCAACATCGCATCGGGCTTCGGCTTCCTGGGCGCGCGCGCCGGCTTCGACATCGCGCAGCTCCCCATCGACTATTCCAGCAACTCGACCTACGGGCGCGCAATCCTCGTAGGGCTGACGAATACCCTGATCGTGGCCTCGACGGGCATCGTCTTCGCGACGATCCTGGGCTTCCTGGTCGGTATAGGCCGCCTGTCGCGTAATCTGATCGTGCGCGCCGTCTGCACCGCCTATGTCGAGATCTTCCGCAACCTGCCGCCTCTCCTGGTCATCCTGTTCTGGTATTTCGGCGTGCTGGCGGTGTTGCCGCTGCCGCGAAACGCCATCGAGCTGCCTTTCTCCTCCTACATCTCCAATCGTGGCCTGCAGACGCCGGTTGCCGTCTTCCAGAGCGGGGCCTGGGTCGCGGGCTTGCTCCTTCTGGCGGGCATCGTCGCGACCATCGTCCTTTCGCGGGTCTACCGGCGGCGGCAGATGCAGTCCGGGCAGCGGACGAGCATCCTGTGGCCCGCGCTCGCCCTCATCGTGGGCGTTCCGCTGGTCGCTTTCTTCCTGTCGGGCTCGCCGGTGGAGTTCGAGGCGCCGGAGCGGGGTACGTTCAATCTCGTCGGCGGCTTCCAGATCAAGCCGGAGTTCCTGGCTCTCTTCCTGGCCCTCGCGGTCTATACGGCCTCCTTCATCGCCGAGATCGTGCGCGCCGGCATTCTTTCGGTCTCGAAAGGGCAGAACGAGGCGGCGGCGGCGCTCGGCCTTCGCCGGGGTCTGGCCCTGCGCCTCGTGGTGGTGCCGCAGGCGTTCCGGGTCATCATACCGCCGCTCACGAGCCAATATCTCAACCTCACGAAGAACTCTTCGCTCGGCCTTGCGATCGGCTATCCCGAGCTGGTCGCCGTCGGCTCGACCGTCCTCAACCAGTCCGGCCAGTCGATCGAGGTCGTGGTGGTCTGGATGACGGTCTATCTCGGGCTGAGCGTCACCGTCTCGTTCTTCATGAACTGGTTCAACCGTAAAATGGCGCTCGTCGAGCGCTGAGCATCGGAAGCATATCCCGTATGGAAGAACAGGTCGCCCGCTTCGTCGCGAGAGGACAGAAGGAACCGCTGCCGCCTCCGGCCGACGAGGTCGGCCTGGCGGGCCGCGTGCGCAAGAATCTTTTCGCGACGCCGTCCGATGCGCTTCTGACGATCGTCTTCGGTGCCTTTTGCATCTGGGCCTTCTGGGGAATCCTGAACTGGGCGGTGCTCAGCGCCGTCTTCGAGGGGGCGGATCGCACCGCTTGCCTGGCGCAGGAAGGACAGACGGTGGGGGCCTGCTGGGCCTTCGTGAAGGCACGCTTCAGCCAGTTCATGTATGGCCTCTATCCGCTGGCCCAGCGCTGGCGCGTGGATGTGGTCTTCGTGCTGTTCGCGGCTCTGCTGCTGCCCATGGCGCTGCCGCGCGCGCCGTTCAAGCGGCTCAATGCGTTGCTTCTGCTGTTCGTCTTCCCCTTCGTGGCCTTCGTGCTGCTGACGGGCGGGCGGCTCCAGATGAGCGGCGCCACGGTTGCCTTCCTCTTCCTTCTGGCCGGCGGCATCACGGTGCTTCTGGCCTCCGGCCGCAGCGCGACGGTCCATCGCCATTGGGCGATGAAGGCCGCATCCTGGGGCCTCGCGCTCGCCGCGCTGGTCTTCCTGGCGAACATGGCCATCCCAGGCAGCCGGACGGCCTATTTCGGATTCCGTTTCACGACGCTCGCGCTCGGCGCGTCGGTGGTCGCCATCCTGAGCATCGCGCTCGCCGCCTTCGCGGTCTGGCGCACGGCGGAGAACCGGGGAGGTGCTCTCTTCGTCCTGCTGCCGGCCCTGGCGGTGGTCGCGCTCCTGTGGATGCTGACGGCGAATTTCGGCCTGCCCTTCGTGCCGACCAACCTCTGGGGCGGCTTGCTGGTGACACTGGTCGTCGCGGTCGTCGGCATCACCGCATCCCTTCCGCTCGGCATCCTGCTGGCGCTCGGGCGGCAGTCGAAAATGCCGGCGGTGCGCCTGCTCTGCATCATTTTCATCGAGTTCTGGCGCGGCGTTCCGCTGATCACCGTGCTTTTCATGGCCAATTTCATGCTGCCGCTGTTCCTGCCGAGCGGCGTGAGCTTCAACCAGCTCCTGCGTGTTCTGGTCGGCGTCTCGCTCTTCGCCGCCGCCTACATGGCCGAAGTGATCCGTGGCGGGCTCCAGGCCATTCCGCGTGGCCAGTACGAGGGGGCCGACGCCATGGCTCTGACCTACTGGCAGAAGATGCGGATGATCATCCTGCCGCAGGCCCTGACGCTGGTCATCCCCGGCATCGTGAACACCTTCATCGGCCTCTTCAAGGATACGAGCCTGGTGTACATCATCGGCTTGGCCGACCTTCTCGGCACGGTGCGGCGCGGCTTCTCCGATCCGACCTGGATCACGCCGTCCACGCCGGCCACGGGTCTCGTCTTCGCCGGCTTCATCTTCTGGCTCTTCTGCTTCGGGATGTCGCGCTACTCCATCTCCATGGAGCGGCGGCTCCAGAAGGGCCACAAGAATTAAAGCGCCCTGCCTGAGGCGCTTCGCAACGACTCCATAGCGCCGGGCCGCGCTGCCGAAGACCGGCCGGGCGCCTCCGGTGCGGTACGGCGGAAGTGCCGGCGTGCCCCTCATCAACCCGCACGAGCGGAGGTCAGCCATGACGAATATCGACGCCCACACAGCCCGCCCGACGCAGCCCCGCGAGACGATGTCGAAAAAGGTCGCGATCGAGCTGATCGACGTCAACAAATGGTATGGCGAGTTCCATGTCCTGCGCGATATCAATCTGAAGGTGCGCACGGGCGAGCGCATCGTGGTGTGCGGCCCTTCCGGCTCGGGCAAATCGACCATGATCCGCTGCATCAACCGGCTGGAGGAGCACCAGCGGGGGCAGATCATCGTGGACGGGATCGAGTTGACGAGCGATCTGAAGAAGATCGACGTCGTGCGCCGCGAGGTCGGCATGGTGTTCCAGCACTTCAACCTGTTCCCGCATCTGACGATTCTGGAAAACTGCACGCTCGCGCCGATCTGGGTTCGCAAGATGCCCCGGAAGAAGGCCGAGGAGATCGCCATGCATTATCTGACGCGGGTGAAGATCCCCGAGCAGGCGAACAAATATCCCGGCCAGCTTTCCGGCGGCCAGCAGCAGCGCGTCGCCATCGCGCGCTCCCTGTGCATGAACCCGAAGGTGATGCTGTTCGACGAGCCGACCTCCGCGCTCGACCCGGAGATGATCAAGGAAGTGCTCGACGTCATGGTCGGCCTCGCCGAGGAAGGCATGACGATGATCTGCGTGACGCACGAGATGGGCTTCGCGCGACAGGTGGCCGACCGGGTCATCTTCATGGATGCCGGGCAGATCGTGGAGCAGAACGTGCCGCAGGAGTTCTTCGCCAACCCACAGCATGAGCGCACCAAGCTCTTCCTGTCGCAAATCCTGCATTAAACGGGCAGGGCGGGGCGCGGGGATGGAGAATCCACGCCTTCCCGCCGCCTCCGAGATTTCGCGGGCGTGCCTCGGAACGCTCTCATTCGCGCCACGTTTCCCGCAGGCTCAGGGCCATAAGGGGAATTGCCGTGTCCGAACGGACCAGTGAGGAACACGTCAAGGCGCGAACCGTCGTGGCTCGCAATATCGGCCTGATCAGCCATCAGACGGTGCAACTCGGCCCGCGCTGGGCCGTGATCGGAATCTTTCTCATCCTTCTGGGCGGCGCGCTCTACATGACGGCGTCGTTCACACTTCCCGTCATCTTTGCTCTGCTCTTCGCCCTGGTATTGAGCCCCATCGTGCGATTCTCCCGGCGCCGGCTGAAGATCTGGGAGCCGGTTTCTGCCATCGTGCTGGTGGTTGGCACGCTCCTGGGGCTCATCGCGGCCTTCTATATGCTGAGCGGGCCCATCACCCGCATCGCAATGAACGCGCCAGTCTATGTCGAGGCAGTGGAGCGGGAGATATCCATCCTGCGAAGCCGTTTCAGCGCGCTGGAGCGCGCCGAGGGGCAGGTGCAGTCCTCCACCGAGAACCGCACGCCCGGCGCCGCGCAGGACGAGCCCCAGGAGGTCATCGTCCGCAGCCCGACGCTTCTCGACAATGCGGCAACGACCGCGCCGCAGATGCTGGCCAGCGTCGCCTTCTCCCTGATTTTCCTGTTCTTCCTTCTCTCCTCGGGCACGCTCTTCCACCAGAAGCTGATCGAAGCGATGCCCACCTTCTCGGACAAGAAGCGGGCGCTGTCCATCGCCCACGAAATCGAGCGGGAATTGTCGCGCTACCTCTTCACCATCACGCTCATCAACGCGGCGCTGGGCGTGGTGGTGGGATGCTTGCTCTGGTGGACGGGAATGCCGACGCCCGCCGTCTTCGGCGCGCTCGTCTTCATCCTCAATTACATTCCCTATATCGGTGCCGTCGTCGGCATGGCGATGGTCGGCGTCATTGCGCTCGCCGAGTTCGGCTCTCTCGGCGCGGCCATGGTGCCGGTGCTGCTTTACTTCGCCTGCACCACGGTGGAGGGCCAGTTCCTCACTCCGCTGGTAGTAGGACGGCGGCTTGAGATGAATGCCGCCGCCGTCTTCCTGTCCGTCGCCTTCTGGGGGTGGATCTGGGGCGTGGTCGGCATGTTCCTTGCCGTGCCCATCATGGTGGGCGTGAAGATTCTGGCGAACTATGTCGAAGGCCTGCAGACCTTCGGCAATTTCCTCTCCTCCGAGCGCTCGCCGGTGCCCGACGACGACAAGGAGGCTTAGGGCTAAGTCGACGCCAGTTGCTTGAGGATCGAGCGGTATGGCCCCATCAGGCGCTCCTCTTCGAGGGGCGCCTCGTCGTTCCAGGAGGCGACCACGCAGTGCTGCGCCCCGTCCGCCGTCACGAGCGTAGAGAGGTTGAGGACGCCGGGCTCCGATCCGCCCTTATAGGCAATGCCGTCCCAATCGGCCGGGTCGGCAAGGCCGGGGTTGATGCCCATGGCCGGCACCTCCTGGAGCGCCGCCAGTAGGTCGCAGAGCTCCTGCGGTGTCATGAACCATTCGGCCGAAAGCTCGGGCCGGCTCCACAACTGCGCCGTCCCGGGCAGCGGCAGGCCGGCCAGTTCGTTCAATATCTCCGAACGGCCGGATTCGTCCGCGCTCGTGTAGCGGGCGAGATATTCCTCATTGCCCTTCGCCTTCAGAACGAAAAGGTCACGGGTGGAAAGGAACGGCGTGTTGCGAGGGGAAAGGGCTTGTGCCGCCTCGCGCCCTGCTCGTCGCAAAAGCATGTCGGCGGCCGTGTTGTCGCTCAACGAAATCGAGAGATTGGCAAGTGACCCCAATGTCAGGGGCGTGCCCTCGGGCCAGGTCTGCAACAGGCCGGAGGGCAGCGAGCGATCCGCCTCCGTCAGTTCGACCACGGTTTCCCATTCGAGCTCGCCAGCTTCCACCGCCATCTGGAGCGCGCGGAGGATCACCAGCTTCGCGGCGGAGCCGACGGCGAGCGGCTCTTGAGTGCCGGCTTGCGCGGTCGTCTCTCCGTTCGAGGTCACGAGAAGCGAGACGGAACCGGGCAGAGCGGCGATCTGCGCGACGGCCTCGTCCAGGCTGCCGCCGATCTCGACGGCCGGGCGGAAGAACAGGCCGGTGATGCGCCCTTCCTCGTCGAGAGCGATTTCCGCTGGAATCTCCGCCTTGTCGAAGCGCAGGAGAAACCGGCCGCCGCTCTGCTCGATGGAGGAGGGCGCGCCATAGGCCCGCGTCATCTGCTCCACAATCGCCTCGATCTGCGCGGGCGGCACGGCGGCCAGGAAGCTGGGCGCGAACCAGTCGGCGTCCGGTGCGGCCTCCTCGAACAGCCGCTGCAACGCCGCCTCGGGGGAAATCGCCTCGGCGGCGACCGCGCCGGACCAGGCGAGCAGCCAAGCTCCCGCCGCTACGATGGAATGCGTTGCCTCCACCACCGCTTTCTCCTTCTCGGACGTTTCGTCCCCCGGGGCTCTAACAAAGCAGGGCAGACATAAAAAGGCCGGCGACACTTGCGTGCCGCCGGCCTTCCGGTTCGGTGATGAGATAGGCGGTCAGTCCGCCTGCGCGCTAACCACGGGCTTCACCAGCGCGGTGATACGGCGCAGGGTAACGCGGCGGTTATCCCGGTTTGCCTCCTGCGTCTCCACCTTCAGGAACTCCTCGCCATAGCCTTGGGTAACGATGTTCTCGGGAGGAATGTCGAAATAGTTGGTCAAGGCGATGGCCACCGATTCCGCCCGCTGGTCGGAAAGCGCAAGGTTCGCCTCGTTGGAGCCGACAGCGTCCGTATGGCCCTCCAGGAGGAAGGTTTCGTCCGGATTGGCCTCCAGCACCCGGCCGATGGCATCTGCAAGCGCTCGCAGGTTTTCCAGTTCCGCCTGCTCGATCTGGGCGGACCCGAAGCCGAAGGTGATGGTGTTCAGGTCGATGCGGCGCACCTTGTCGCGAATTCGCTCCGAGCGGCGCACCTGGTCGACCGAGTAGATCCGCTCCACCGTTTCCACCGGCGGGGCGATGATCGTGTCGTAGTAGAGGTCCTCGTCCGGCACCGCCACATCGACGATGTAGCGCTCGCGCGGAATGGTGAGCTGAAGCGGCGGCAGCTCGGCGCCGGCATCGTAGTAATAGTCCGGTTGCCGCTCATCCTCGGAATAGGGATCGTAGAAGAGTACCACCTCACGGCCATCCGGCATGATGCGCGAGCGCTGGATCACGTCCCCGTAGCGGTTCGTCACGGTGACGATCTGCACGCCGTTGTCGCGCACGATCGTCTCGCGCGTCAGCCCACGGGGCAGCTCCTCGACATAGAATTCCTGCGAATCGCCCCGCAGGCGCTCCGTATCGTCCGATCGGATGAAGTAGGAGGCGGCAGCACCCGCCGCGGCGCCCGCCAGGCCAGCGCCCACGATGGTCAGGATATCGCGGTTGCCGATGCGCTCGCGCACTTCCACCTGCGGCGGCAGTTCCGGCTCGGGCGCGGCGTCGATGCGTGTTCCTTCCACATTGGTGATGGATTCGATCTGGATGTTCTGGATGTTCTGGACGCGTGCATCGCTGGCCGCCAGCCCATCGGCGGCCACAGGCGCCTCCTGGATGGCCGCGTCCACGGGTTGAGGTGTCTCGGCCGGCGGAGCGGCTAGCGTCTCGACGGGCGCGGCCTCCTCGGCGGGAGCGGCAGGCTCGCCTTCGGCAGGCGCCTCGCCCTCGAGCGGGGTCTCGGCAGCGGGTGGGACGATGGCGTTTTCAGCCGGCGTTTCCGGAGTCACCTCCTCGGGTGCGGCTTCGGGAACGACCGGTGTTTCGGCCGGCGCCTCCAGTGCGGGCTCCGGGGTTTCCTCCGTGGCCTGCGCGGGCTCTGCCGGATCGGCCTCGGGAGCCTCGCTCGGCGGCGCATCGGCCGGCGGTTGCGGCTCCTCCGTCGGCGCCTCCTCCACGGGGGTCTCCTCGGGCTCAGGCTGCGCTTCGGCGGGGGTGTCGGTGCCGGGCGCTATGTCGGTCTGCGTGCCTTCGTCCACCGGGAGCTCTTCCGGCTCGCCGACAGGCGCGTCGGGGTCCGGCGAGGTCTCGGCCGGATCCGGCACGGAGGATTCGGGCGCGGCCTGTTCCTCCACGGGGGCGGGCTCCGGCGCAGGCTCTTCCTGCATTTCGGGCTCGGGCACCGCCTCGGGATCCGGGGCTGGCTCAGGCTCGAGGGCCGGCTCGGGCTCCGGCTCCGGTGCAGCTTCTGGCTCAGGCGCGGCCTCCGGTGCGGGCTCTTCCACCGGCGGAACGATCTGTTCTTCGCTCACCTGTGCAAGGCGCACCGCCGAGGTTTCCTGCGCATAGGCCGCCAGCGGCCCGCTGAGGGCCGTGGAGGCTGCGAGCGCGGCGACCGACAGAAAACGGCCGGTTCGATTCAAGTTCGGCATAGTCATCGACCTTTGCAATTGTCCCTTGCAGGCCCGAGTCGGCATGGCGGTTTCCTCTGCCGCGCAAGCCGTGCGGCCGTTTCACCGGCCGTCAGGTTGTCGAAGAAGTAGGGGGGCGTTGCGGCTTTGAAAGGGCGCTTCGGGCGCGATCGCTCAAGGCCGCCAGTCGTAGAGCCATGCGAGATCGTCCCGCAGGGAGGACGGAGAGCGCATGGCCAGCACGGCGTCTCGCGCGAAAGAGAAGGGGCGCGGCAGGTGATAGACGAAGCGATGGAACGCCACGCGGCTCCGCAAGCGGGCAAGGCGGGGCAGCCGCTCGGCCTCGTAGCGCCGTAGCGCCAGGCGTGGATCGGGCTCGAGGCACAGGGATTGCGCCAGCACATAGGCGTCCTCGATTGCCATGGCCGCGCCCTGCGCCGCGAAAGGCGGCATGGCGTGGCCCGCATCGCCCACCAGCGCCAGCGCCCCGCCATGCACCAGACGCCGCTTTGCCGGCGCGGAGAGAAGCGGCCAGCGGCCGAGATAGCGCGCCCGGCGCAGCGCCTCGCCGAGCGGCGCGGCAAGGCCCGACCAAAGCGCCTCGCCGGAGGGCGGCTCCGTCTTGTCGGGCCCGATAACCACGATATTGAGAAGGCGCCCGCCGCGAACGGGGTAGGTAACGATATGGCGGCCGGAGGAGAGCCAAGCCTCGATGGAGGCGGCAAGAGCCGGGCTCGCGGCACCCTGATCCACCACGAAGCGATCCGCCACGCGGCCCGTGGGCCTCGCGGGCGCGAGCCCGAGACTGGAGACGGCGGCCGAGCGTGCGCCATCGGCCGCGATGGCGATGGGATGGGCCCGCTCGAACTCGCGCCCGTCCCGCTTCAGGCGAAGAACCGCCCGGCCGCCATCGGCCGAAAGGCCGGTCAGCTCGACACCCGTGTGAAGCTCGAGCCGCGGCTCGCTTGCCACCGCTTCCGCCAGGGCCCGGTGCAGGTCGGCGCGGTGCAGCACGAGATATCCGCTGCCTTCCCGCGATGTCACGGGCACGTGGGCGATGGCCTTGCCGCTGCGCGCGTCCCGCAAGGTGACGGCTTCGGCCGCCGTCGAGGCCGAGCACACCAGGCCGAACACGCCAAGCCGTTCCAGCACGAGCAGCGCATTGGCCGAAAGCTGGATGCCGGCGCCCACCTCCTCGAACCGCGTCGTGCGCTCGAAGATGTCCGCGTCGAAGCCGGCGCGCGCCAGCGCGAGGCCGACGGCCAACCCGCCGATTCCGGCGCCCACGATGGGAATCGCCGATCGCGACCGTTCCGTCATCGCCCGGCTCTGGTCAGGCGGCGCGTTCCAGATAGGTGCATCCGGCGGGGCTTGTCTCGTCGCGGCCCAGCGCGGGGTTGAGCTTGTAGAGCGTGGAGCAGTAGGGGCAGACCTTCTCCCCGTCGTCGCCCATGTCCAGGAAGACGTGCGGATGATCGAAAGGCGGGTTCGCGCCCACGCACATGAACTCCGTCACCCCGACCTCGATCACCGGGTGGCCGGCGTCGTTCTGGAAATGCGGGGTGCCATGTCCGGCCATCGGGACTCTCCGGGATCGATGCTCGTCTCTGCGCGCGATATTAACGAGCGCGAGGGGAAAAGAACAGGGTGGCCGTGCCGCCTCGGCCCGCGCTATGGGACGGGCGTTCGACGCGCGAGGGAAACGACGATGGCGACATTCACGAACGAGGGCCTTTCCCTGTCCTATCTCGACGAAGGGCCGCGCGACGGCTCCGTCGTGCTGCTCGTTCACGGTTTTGCGTCCAACATGCGGGTCAACTGGGTCGATCCCGGCTGGGTGCAGGTGCTGACGCAGGCTGGCTACCGCGCCGTCGCCTTCGACCACAGGGGCCACGGCGAGTCGGACAAGCCGACCGACCCCACCGCCTACACGCCCGAAAAGATGGCAGGCGATGCCTTCGCCCTTCTCGACCATCTGGGCATCGAGCGGGCGGTCCTGTTCGGGTATTCGATGGGCGCACGCGTTTCAGCCTTCGCGGCGCTGGCCGGGCCGGAACGGGTCGGCGCCCTCGTCTTCGGCGGGCTCGGGCTCGGCCTCGTCCACGGTGTGGGAGACTGGGACCCGATCGCCGACGCGCTTCTGGCGCCGTCGCTGGACGATGTGACGCACGAGCGCGGCCGTATGTTCCGTGCCTTCGCGGACCGCACGCGCAGCAACCGACAGGCGCTGGCCGCCTGTATCACCGCCTCACGCAAGGAGCTGACCGCGCAGGAGGTGGGCCGAATCCGCCAACCCACCCTCATCGGCGTCGGAACCAGGGACGATCTGGCCGGCTCGGCCACGGAGCTCGCGCAGCTGATGCCCAATGGCCATGCCTTCGCGATCGAGGGGCGCGATCACATGCTGGCGGTGGGCGACCGGAGCTTCAAGGCGGAGGTCGTCCGGTTCCTGGAAGAGGACGCCGCGATCCCGGCTATCTGACGTACGGCTTCCGCATCGGGCCCCGCAGCCCTATCATATGCACGATGACGGCCGGCGGCCGACGATGAGGACGAACCGGATGACGGTGATCGGAAAGCACAGCCCTGAGCGCCTGGAGAGCGTCGATCCGATCTGGCGCCAGGTGCGCGAGGAAGCGATGGAGGCGGCCGAACGCGAGCCGTCGCTGTCGGGCTTCCTTTATGCGACGGTCCTGAACCATGCGAGCCTGGACGACGCGGTGGTTCATCGCATCGTCCAGCGTCTCGACCATGCGGACGTTCCGGCGACGCTGATCGAGCAGGCCTTCACGCAGATGCGCCTCGCGGCGCCCGAATGGCGCGAGAGCCTGCGGATCGACCTCCAGGCCGTCTACGACCGAGACCCGGCGTGCGAGCGTTTCCTGGAGCCCTTGCTCTTCTTCAAGGGCTTCCACGCGATCCAGACCCACCGGCTGGCGCACTGGCTGTGGAACGGCGGGCGCCGCGATTTCGCGCTCTACCTCCAGTCCCGCTCCTCCTCGGTGTTCCAGACCGACATCCATCCGGCCGCGCGCATGGGAAAGGGGATTTTCCTCGATCACGCCACGGGTCTCGTGGTCGGTTTCACCGCCACGATCGGCAACAATGTCTCCATCCTTCAGGACGTGACGCTGGGGGGCACCGGCAAGGAGTTCGGCGACCGCCATCCCAAGATCGGCGACGGCGTGCTGATCGGGGCGGGCGCCAAGGTGCTGGGCAATATTCGCGTGGGGCATTGCTCCAAGATCGCATCCGGCTCCGTCGTGCTGAAGGAAGTGCCGCCCAATTCCACGGTGGCGGGCATTCCGGCGCGCATCATCGGCTCCTCGGGCTGCGACGAGCCGGCGCGCGCCATGGACCAGAGCTTCGTGGAACAACCGGACTGAATTAGAGCGCCGAGGGGTATGCCTTGCGCGCAAGGCGCGCTAGCTAGCGCGGGCACAAGACCAGTAAGGAGAGACCCCTTGAAGGGCGATGAAATCCGCAAGCTCGAAAGCTACCTGAAGAAGACGTTCAGGGGCTCCGACATCGAGGTGCGCGCCTTGCCGCGCAAGAACGATACCGCCGAGGTCTACGTGTCGGACGAGTTCGCCGGGTTGATCTCCAAGGATACGGAGGAGGGCGAGCTCTCCTACCATTTCACGATGACGATTCTCGATATCGACATCGAGTAGGCCTGGCACGAGGCCTTGGAATGCGAAGGGCCGGTCAAGAGACCGGCCCTTCGCGGTTTTCAGCGAACGCTGCCGACCAGCATGCCGCGGTCGTCATGCACGCCGAGCCACTGGCCCGCATGGCGCTCCGACTGGCGCTTGAGGAAGCGGTAGGGCGTCTCCTTCCAGTCGAGAACGCGCTCGTCGAGATTGTCGAGCACGAAGTCGCCCCGGTCGGTGCGGACGGTCAGTACGGCATGGCCTTCGCCATTGGGCTGGCGAACGACCGTGATGAGCAGGGCCGAGCGGGGCAGGCCCTCGCGTTCCAGCATATACTGCTTCAAAAGGGCGTAGTCCTCGCAGTCGCCCTCCGTGGTGGGGTAGGACCACAATTCGGGCACGCCGTGCATCTCCTGGTCGGTGCGGGGGAAGATGGCGGTGTTCACGGCGCTGTTGATCTGCACCATGGTCTGCCACAGCGCATCGCTCATCGGCGCCACGGCCACCGTGCGGTTCGCCGTGCACTGGTCCGAATAGGTCTTGCAGAATTCGTAGTGCCCGATGGGCTGGGAGCTCTGGCCGAGCGTGGGCATGGTGGCCGCGGCGCTGCCGGTGCCCAGCGCGAAGGCTCCGAGGCCGATGATCGTGGCTGCTGTCTGAAGGATCTTGCGCATCGCTTGGCTCCCCGTCGTTGGGAAGCACACTGGCAGCGCGATTTTACCGCCGCTCGAAATCGCGCGTCGCAATTTGCGACGAAGTTTCGAGAGTTCGTTCAGGGATCATGCTTGCGCAAAGATTGAGGAATCGGGCCGGCGAGGCCCGTGCCGATTTACCGCCCGGTCATCATGCCGATGCCGATCTTCACCTTGGTTGAACGGTGAGGGCGCGGCCCTTGGGGCGGCAGGCCGCGAATGTTAACGGGGCAGGGGAGACGGCGCTGCGGCCGTTAACCACGGCGGCAGCGGCTGAAACGGATGCGTTCCGGGCCCGCCGACCCATGGTTAACGGGGCGGGACCAACCGGTTAACGCAGGCCGCCAACGGGCGGCATCCCTCGAAAATTTTTTTGAAAATTTCTGCGAATGCCCCGTATGCGAAGCGTCTAGCCGATGCTCTCGAGCAGGGTGTCGCGGTCCTGGATGCGGGCGAATTCCACCGCCATACCATCCTCCATGTGCCGCACCACGCGCCCGCTGGTGCTCCCGAGCGTGATGCGCGAGCCGATGGCCGGGCGCACGTCGCAGATCAGCGCCGCTCCCGAGAGGGAGAGGTCGAGGATGCGCGCCGGATACGTCCGACCATCCTCCAGCGTGAGGTTCACCGAGGAGTTCTTCGGCGCCATACGGTCGTGGCGCCGGTCCTCGGGCAGGTTCAGCTCGTGGCGGTTGGCCAGCCATGTGAGCTGCGCCGCCAGCTTCTCGCGCTTGCGATCCGAGGCCTTGATCGAGACGGCGAAACCGCCGGCGAAGACGCGCTCTACGCTGCCCTCGATCCGCCCGACATGGTCCACGTAGAGTATGACGCGCTCGCCGAGGGCCGGCTCCACCGGCGTCATCACCGCCACGTCGCCGGGCGACATGTTGTCGATGCGGCAGGGATATTCGTCGAAGCTTTCCAGCATGAAGCGGCCGAGCAGGTCCACGGCCACGCGCTGGAAGTCGCTGCGATCCTCGGACGCGGCTGGCCGGAGAAGGACGTTGCCTTGCATGGTCGTTGTCGCTGCGTGACGGAACGGTAAGGGCGATGGACAAAAGGTAAGGATGGAAGATTAACGAAGCGTGAGGATTGAAGGCTGGCGCGGGTCGGGCCAGCGCCATAGATGGAGGAGCTGCGGCAAAGGAGCTTTCATGGACGCGCATGTTCGAAACGGCACGCCCCCGATCCAGGGCGCGCCGGCCAATCCGCCGGCCTTCAATGTCCCGCGGATCGTCCTGGCCCTCATCGCCGCGCTGGTCTTCGTGCATCTCTGGCGGATGCAGCTCCTGAGCGCATCGCAGGACACGCTCGTCATTCTGGACTACGCCTTCATCGCCGGCTGCTATCGCGACCTTGCCGATTTCTGCCAGGTCCGGCCGGACGGCGCCGACTACTGGTCCCCCGTCACGCATGCCTTCCTGCACGGCGACTGGACGCATCTGGCCGCCAATTGCGCCTGGCTCCTCGCCTTCGGCACGCCCGTCGCGCGCCGGCTCCACACAGTTCGCTTCCTCGTCTTCTGCCTCCTTGGCGCGCTTGCGGGGGCCGGGCTGTTCTATGTTGTCAATCCCACCATCGCCGCGCCGATGATCGGCGCTTCCGGCGTCGTCTCGGCCGTGATGGGTGGAGCGGCGCGATTCGCGCTCGGGCGGTTCGGGCGCCTCGGCAACCGGGAGGTGGCGCTGGCGCCGCGCCTGACGGTTCTGCAAAGCCTGTCCGACCGGACCGTCCTGTTCTTCGTGGGCATCTTCTTCGCCACCAACCTCCTTCTCGGCAGTGGGCTGGGGAGCGCGTTCGGGGGCGGGCCTATCGCCTGGGAAGCGCATCTGGGGGGCTTTGCGCTCGGCTTCCTGGGCTTCGCCTTTTTCGATCCCCGGCCGCCGCGCCGCTAAGAACCTTGCCGCCCGGCGCAATCCATCGCACCATCGGGGATCGGATTTCGTTCGGGAGGCGATCAATGACGATCCGGCACATACTCAATGCCAAGGGGCGAGACATCCTGACGGTGCTGCCCTCCGCCAGCGTGGCGGACGCGGCCCGGATGCTGTGCGAGCGCAAGATCGGCGCCTTGCCGATCATCGAGGAAGGGGGCCGGCTGGCCGGCATCCTTTCCGAGCGCGATGTCGTGCGGCTGGTCGTATCCCATGGGGCGGAAGGACTGTCCAAGACCGTTTCGGAGGTGATGACGCGCGACGTGGTGACGGGGCGGGAGGAAATGACGCTGAACGAGGCGATGGAGGCCATGACGCGCGGCCGCTTCCGGCACCTGCCGATCTGCGACGAGGACCGGCTGGTCGGCATCATCTCCATCGGCGACGCGGTCAAGCGCCGGATCGAGGATGTGGAGCGCGAGGCGGAGGAGCTTCGAACCTATATCCACGCCGGCTGAACGAGGCTCAGCGCGCGGCGAGGCTTCGGCTGAGCCGGTCGATCTCGGAGAGATGGCGCCGGGCCTCGCTGTAGCCGAGGTCGATGGCCTCGCGGGCGCGGTGGAATTCCGAGAGGCCGATATCGCGGATGGGCGGCAGGATGGAGATGTCCGGCGGGTCGCCCGCGAGGCGCGAGCGCGTGGTGCGCGCCTGGATGATGTTGAAGGCATCCACCATCGCGCGCGCGATGCCAACCTTCTCGCGCCGCTCCTCCGGCGTGGAGGCCAGAACCGCCGTTTCCCTGTCGCCCGGAAGGGCTCCGCCCGGCTGGTCCGCCTCGCTCGCGCGCATCCGCACCACGGCCGCGCGGCCGAAGAGATCGTAGTTCAGGTTCACCGCCACGACCAGCGGCTCCTCATGCGCGCGGCAGACCGAGACGGGAACCGGGTTCACCAGCGCGCCGTCCATCAGCCGGCGGCCCCCGCACTCCACCGGCAGGAACACGCCGGGAAGCGCATAGGAGGCGCGCATGGCCAGCACCAGCGAGCCCGCGTTCAGCCAGACCTCGTGGCCGCTGCGCGCATCCGTCGAGACGCAGACGAGCGGGCGCCCGAGTTCCTCGATCTGCGTGTCCTTCAGCGCCCCCATAAGGCGCCGGTTCAGGCGCATGCCGCCCAAGAGGCCCGCGCCGCTCATGGAGAAGTCGAGGAAGCGGAGAAGCCCGCGACGGGTGAGCGAAAGCGCGAATTCCTCCAACTCGTCCAGCCGGCCCGCGAGGTAGCAGCCGCCGACCAGGGCGCCGATGGAGGTGCCGGCGATCATGGAGATGCGCACGTCCGCTTCATCCAGCGCGCGCAGGACGCCGATATGGGCCCAGCCCCGCGCCGCTCCGCCGCCCAGCGCCAGCGCGATGCCCCGGTGGCTGGCGGGCTGCGGGCTCGCCTCGGCCGAAGGCAGGAGGGAAGTGGAGGGCTTCTTGCTCAGCATCCCCGAAGGGTCCTTTCCGCCGCCTTCACGCCGGGCGGCTCAGCCGCCCGCCTTACGATCCGCCTGCGGCACATCCGTGACGAGGCTGCGGCCATCGTTCAGATCGACGCAGCGATAGAAGCAGGTCGGCCGGTGCGTGTGACAGGTATCCTGCGGGCGCTCGACCTCCACCTTCAGCCATACGGCGTCCTGGTCGCAATCCACGCGCAGCTCGCGCACATGCTGGAGCGCGCCGGAGGTCTCGCCCTTCTTCCACAAGGTGGCGCGCGAGCGGCTGTAGTAATGGGCGGTGCGCGTGGCGATGGTGCGGTCCAGCGCCTCGGCGTTCATGTGCGCCACCATCAGGAGCTCGCCGCCGTGCCAGTCCGTCACGATGGCGGTGACGAGGCCGGCGGCGTCGAAGCGCGGCGTGAGGCGCGAGGTCTCGTCGACCTCCGACTTCACGGGCGAGGGCGGGGCGAAGAGCGCGCCGGTCACGGGCGGGACACCAGCGCGTGGAAACGCTCGCGCTCGGCCCGGTCCTCGCGGAACAGGCCCAGATAGCTGGTCGTCACCGTGCTCGCGCCGCGCTTTCTGACACCGCGCATCGACATGCACAGATGCTCCGCCTCCATCATCACGGCCACGCCCCGGGGGGCGAGGACGCGCTGGAGGAGATTTGCGATCTCCTGCGTCAGCGCCTCCTGGGTCTGTAGCCGGCGGGAGAAGGCATCCACCACGCGGGCGATCTTGGAAAGGCCCAAGACGCGCCCGGCCGGCAGATAGGCGACATGCGCCCGGCCGAGAAAGGGCACCATGTGGTGCTCGCAATGGGAGGTGAACTCGATATCCTTCACCAGCACGATATCGTCGTAGCCGGCGACCTCCTCGAAGGTGCGGGTGAGCAGCGCTTCGGTGTCCGTGGCGTAGCCGGAGAACATCTCCTCATAGGCCTTGGCCACGCGCGCCGGCGTATCTCGCAAGCCCTCGCGCGCAGGGTCGGCGCCCGCCCAGCGCAGGAGCGTTGCGACGGCGGCCTCGGCCTCCGCGCGGCTGGGGCGCTCGCCGGCGCCGGTCTTCAGGGGATATGTCGCGACGGTCGCGGTCATCTTCGGCCTTTCCGGCTCGCACGCTTTCGGGAAAGTCGCCGCTTTCGGGCGCCTCTCCGGTTTCCTATATATCCGCGCGAGTGCGCGCTTTGTAGGGAGCCGCGCGGCGGAAGGGAAGCGAGCGCGCATGATCGACGACGTCTACAACACCCGTATCCTCGATCTGGCCGGCAATATTCCGCGGATCGGGCGGCTGGCCGCGCCCGACGCGAGTGCCACCGCGCACTCCAAGCTCTGCGGCTCGACCGTGACGGTGGACTTGAAGGTGGAGGAAGGCCGCGTGGTCGATTTCGCCCACGAGGTACGCGCCTGTGCCCTCGGCCAGGCATCGTCCTCCATCATGGCCGCGCATGTCGTCGGCGCCGGGGTGCAGGAGCTTCGCGAGGTGCGCGCGCAGATGCTGGCGATGCTGAAGGAAAACGGCCCGGCGCCCGAGGGGCGCTTTGCGGAGCTGAAGTTCCTGGAGCCGGTGCGCGACTACAGGGCCCGCCACGCCTCCACCATGCTGACATTCGACGCGGTGGTGGACGCGCTCGAACAGATCGAGCGGCGCCAGGCCAGCGAGGCGGCTTGAGCCGCCCTGGCCGCAACTATGCCGGCCCCTGGCGCAAAACGCCGGGCCGGCTTCTGGGCGTCGGCCTCGTGCGGCTCTACCAGCTCACCTTCTCGTCTCTCGTAGGCGGCCATTGCCGGCATGTGCCGACCTGCTCGGAATATGCCTACGAGGCGCTCGCCCGCCACGGCCTGTGGCGCGGCGGCTGGCTGGCCGCGCGCCGTGTCGCGCGTTGCGGCCCCTTCGGCAAGCCGGGGCACGATCCCGTTCCGCCCGCCTGAGGGCGGCGTCTTGCGCGACGGATCGGAGGTGCTAGAACCCCGTGCGCGCCCGTTCGGCGCTTCTCTCGATCGACAAGCTTTCCCGCGATCGTAGGCGGGGGTGAGCGGAAAGGACAAACGATGATCGACCTTAGTTTCCCCGACAATTCCGTCCGCCAGTACGAGCCCACGGCCACGGGGGCCGAGATCGCGGCAGGCATTTCGAAGTCGCTGGCCAAGAAGGCCGTGGCCTACGCGCTCGACGGCGAGTTGCGCGATCTTTCCGACCCCGTCGGCCGCTCGGGCGCGCTGGAGATCGTGACGCGCGAAGACCCGCGTGCGTTGGAGCTGATCCGCCACGACGCGGCCCATGTCATGGCCGAGGCGGTGCAGGAACTGTGGCCCGGCACGCAGGTGACGATCGGCCCGGTGATCGAGAACGGCTTCTACTATGATTTCGCGCGCGACACGCCCTTCACGCCCGAGGATCTGCCGGTCATCGAGAAGAAGATGGCCGAGATCATCCGCCGCAACGCCCCCTTCAAGAAGGAGGTCTGGAGCCGCGACAAGGCGCGCTCGGTCTTCGAGAGCAAGGGCGAAGCCTACAAGGTGGAGCTTCTCGACGCCATTCCCGAGGATCAGGACGTCAAGATCTACAGCCAGGGCGAATGGTTCGATCTCTGTCGTGGCCCGCACATGGCCTCCACGGGGCAGGTCGGCGAGAACTTCAAGCTGATGAAGGTGGCCGGCGCCTATTGGCGGGGCAATTCCGACAACGCGATGCTGACGCGCATCTACGGCACGGCCTGGGCCAGCGCGGAGCAGCTCAAAGCCTATCTACATATGCTGGAGGAAGCGGAAAAGCGCGACCATCGGCGCCTCGGCCGGGAGATGGACCTTTTCCATTTCCAGGAGGAGGGCCCGGGCGTCGTCTTCTGGCACGCGGGCGGCTGGCGCATGTTCCAGACCCTCGTCTCCTACATGCGCCGGCAACTGGCGGAGCAGGGCTACGACGAGGTCAACGCGCCGCAGGTTCTCGACAAGTCCCTGTGGGAGACCTCCGGCCACTGGAACTGGTATCGCGATGCCATGTTCCAGGTGACGATGGCGGACGAGACGATCGAGGACGACCGTGTCTTCGCCCTGAAGCCGATGAACTGCCCCGGCCATGTCCAGATCTTCAAGCATGGCTTGAAGAGCTACCGTGATCTACCGATAAAATATGCCGAATTCGGCAATGTTCATCGCTACGAGCCCTCGGGAGCTCTGCACGGCCTCATGCGCGTGCGCGGCTTCACGCAGGACGATGCGCATGTCTTCTGCACCGAGGAGCAGATGGCCGGCGAGTGCATGCGGATCAACGACCTGATCCTCTCGGTCTATCGCGACTTCGGCTTCGAGGAGATCGTCGTCAAGCTTTCGACGCGGCCGGAGAAGCGCGTCGGTTCCGACGAGCTCTGGGACAATGCCGAGCAGGTGATGACGCGCGTTCTGGAGCGGATCGAATCGGAATCTGGCGGGCGCATCAAGACCGGCATCAATCCGGGCGAGGGCGCTTTTTACGGGCCGAAGTTCGAGTACACGCTGCGCGACGCCATCGGCCGCGAGTGGCAATGCGGCACGACGCAGGTGGACTTCAACCTGCCCGAACGCTTCGGGGCCTTCTACATCGACGCCCATAGCGAGAAGAAGGTGCCGGTGATGATCCACCGCGCCATCTGCGGCTCGATGGAGCGCTTTCTCGGCATCCTGATCGAGAACTATGCCGGGCACATGCCGCTGTGGTTCGCGCCGGTGCAGGTTGTGGTGGCCACGATCACCTCGGACGCGGACGATTATGCCCGCGAGGTGGCTGCCGAGCTGAAAAGCGCGGGGCTGCATGTGGAGACCGACCTTCGCAACGAGAAGATCAACTACAAGGTCCGCGAGCACTCGCTGGCCAAGGTTCCGGTCATCCTCGTCTGCGGCAAGCGCGAGGCGGAAGAGCGCACGGTCAACATCCGCCGGCTCGGCTCACGCGACGGGCAGGCGCTTTCGCTGGCCGAGGCCGTCGCCGCGCTTTCGGACGAGGCCGTGCCGCCGGACCTGAAGCGCAAGCGGGCCCGGTAGGGGCAGGAGGGCTCGGGCGTTCGATCAGTCGCCCGAGCCTTCGCCCGGCACCGCCGGCTGCGCTTCGGAAACGAGAACCTCGATCTCGGCGTTGTTGCCGGCTTCCACCCTCAGCTCGCGCTGGTAGATGCGGTCGCGGTTCTTGGCGACCACCAGATAATCACCCTCCGCCAGGATCACCGAAGAGAACGCCCCGACGCTTTCGCGCACGATATCGCCCTGCGCGGAGGCGATGGACCATGCGGTATCGGCAATGGCCTCTCCACCTTCCTCGCGCACCAGCTTCATCGTCAGCTCGGCCGCGCGGTGCTGGAGGAGGGCGTCGGTGATGCGGTTGGGTTCGACGCGAATGTCGGCGCGCACCACGGCGTTCACCGCGCCATAGTTCGACACCACCTGATAGGTGCCCGAATTCAGGCGCACCACCACATTCGCCGGCACGCCCGTGGCGACGAGGCTGCGCCCCGCACCCGGCGTTTCCTCGCGGTAGATGTCGAAAGTCAGCTTTTCGGACTGGATGGGCTCGTCCGAACCGGCCGTTGCCGAGGCGTTCAGCCGAAGGCCGCCGGCATCCAGCACCACCGTCTCCTCCGTGCGCCGGCCGGAGAACTCGATCTTGCGCGTCACGCCCGCGCGGCCGTAGCCGACATGGAGGAAATAGGAACCGGGCGGCACGTCGAAAGCGGCCTCGCCGCCCTTGAACACGCCGACGAGCTGGAGCTGGCCCTCCCGGTTGCGTTCCTGCGAGAAGATGCGCCAGACGAGCCCGTCGGGAATATCCTCGCCCTCCTCATCCAGCCGCGCCCTGAGCACCAGCGCCTCACTGCTGCGAAGCAGCTCGGGCGAGGGCAGCATCGGCACCGCAAAGTCCGGCAGCGCCGGGAAGGACGGGGCCTGCAGCGGATTGCCGGTGCCTTCCGGCAGCGCGATGGGCGCAAGCGTGGTGCGCCGGAGCGACTGGGGAATGCCGAAACGCTCGCCATTGCCGTCTGGAATGGCGGAGGGGGAGGCGTAGACGCCCGGTCCGTCATCACCATCCCTCGGGCCGCCGCCGGGCCCACCGCCACCCTGCTGGGCGAGCGCCGGCAGCGCGAAGGCGCAGGCGGACAGGCAGAGGACGGCCGGAAAATGAGAAAGGCGGAGCGCTTGCAAAGCCAGATATGTCCCCCACGATCGCCGCTGATGCGCCGATGCGTTGAACCGGATATCTGGGTCCTTTTCAAGACGTCGCGTTCGTTCCAGGCGAGAGGGAGGGGCATTCGGGCGCTTGGCATCGGCTCCGCGAGCCGCTAGCTCTTGCCCGCGAAACGGATGCGGAAGGAAGCGGGCATGACGAGCGTACAGGACCATCTGGCAACCCGGCGTTCCATCCCCATTCCGGCGCTCGCCGCGCCCGCTCCCGAGGGTGACGAGCTGGCCCGCATCCTGTCGCTGGCCGTTCGCGTGCCCGACCACGGCAAGCTCGCGCCTTGGCGCTTCATCCTCATCCGGGGCGAGCCCGCCGCGGCGCTCGGCCGCGCGGTCGCGGGCCTTGCCGAGCGCCGCGAGGGGCCGCTCAGCGAGGCCAGGCGCGCTTTCGAGGAGAATCGCTTCATCCGCGCGCCGCTGGTCGTCGCCGTCGTGTCCACCGCCGGCCCGCACGTGAAGATTCCCGAATGGGAGCAGGTGCTTTCCGCCGGCGCGGTGACGATGAACCTCATCCATGCCGTCCACGCCCACGGGTATGCAGCGAACTGGATCACCGAGTGGGTGTCCTACGACGAGGACGCCAAGGCGCTGCTTGGCGTCTCGCCGGAAGAGAAGATCGCCGGCTTCATCTATATCGGAACGCCCAGCGAGCCGCCGAGCGAGCGCCCCCGGCCCGCGCTGGCCGATGTGGTGAGCGAAGCGCAGGCGCCCGGAAAGGTCTGATCCATGTTCTACGAAACGGCAACCAACGACCACGGCCTTTCCCACGACCCGTTCAAGGCTATCGTGGCGCCCCGCCCGATTGGCTGGATCTCGACGCGGGCAAGGGACGGGGCCGTGAATCTCGCGCCCTATTCCTTCTTCAACGCGATTTCGGACGATCCCAAGCTCGTGATGTTCGCCTCCTCCGGCGGGGCGAAGGATTCGGCGAGCTTTGCCATCGAAAGCGGCGAGTTCGTCGCCAATCTTGCGACAGAAGCGCTGGCCGAGACGATGAACCGAAGCTCGGCCCCGCTGCCGCGCGGCGTCAGCGAATTCGATACGGCCGGGCTGACCATGGCCGGGTGCCGGCTGGTGGCCGCGCCCCGCGTGGCCGAATCGCCGGCGGCGCTGGAATGCCGCGTCACCGAGCATTTCGTGCCCAGGCGCCTCGGAGGGGGCGCGTCCTCGTCGCTCGTCGTGATCGGTGAGGTGGTGGGCATCCATATAGACGAGCGGATTCTGCGTGAGGGGCGGATCGACATGGCGCTCGCGGCCCCGCTCTCGCGCCTCGGCTATCTCGATTTTGCGGTGACGAAATCCGTCTTCCAGATGGTGCGGCCCAAAGCCTGAACGCCCGCCGCGCATGGTAAATCCTTCGTTAAATCTTGCCTGCGATCATGGTCCACAAGGACGATGGGGCGAGAGCGAGCGATGCGGGAACTGGCGACATGGCGCGGCGCGGCAACGAGCGCACAGAAGTGCGAAGCCGCGCGCCGCATCCTCGACGCGCTTCTGGACACCGGCCTGACGCCGGCCGAAACCCGCGAGGCGCAGGAGGCGTTGCTGGCGCTGGCGGACGATCCCTCACCCAAGGTTCGCGCCGTCCTGGCCGAGCGCCTGGCGCATGAGCCCGGCGCGCCGCGCCGTCTGGCGCGCGTCCTGGCCGAGGATATCGATACGGTCGCCACGAGCATCGTCGCCCATTCGCTCGCCCTGACCGAGGATGATCTGATCGACCTTGCCGCGACGGGCACGCCGCGTGTCCAGTGTGCCATCGCGCGGCGTCCGCGCGTGCCCCTACGGGTGGCGGCGGCGCTGGCCGAGGTCGGCGGGCGCACCCCCTGCCTCGAACTTCTGGCCAACGACGCCGCGACCATCGCACCCGCAAGCCTTCGCCGCATCGTGGAGAATCACGGTTCGGACGGCGCCATGCGCGAGCGGCTTCTGCAGCGGCGGGACCTGCCGGCGGAACTTCGCCAGACCCTCCTGTTGCAGACGGCCTCGGCGCTCGGCACGGCGGACCTCGTGCGCAACGCCCTCGGCGAGGCGCGCGCGCAGCGCGTCCTCGCGGAAGCCTGCGCCGAAGGGATCGGGCAGATTGCCGACGATCTCGACACGCCGGGCATGGCGCGCTTCGTGGATCACCTGCGCACCACTGGACAGATCAGCACGGCCTTTCTCCTGCGAACGGCCTGCGAAGGGCGTATCGACCTTTTCGCGGCCTCGCTGGCGGCGCTGGCGCGCCTCACCTTTCGAAGGGTGCGCGCGCTTCTGGTGGACGCCAAGGCGCATGCCTTCAAGGCGCTTTGCGCCTCGGCCGGCGTGGCGCAGCCTGTCGTTCCGCTGCTCCTGTCCGCCATCCAAGCGTGGAAGGCAGTCCTGCTGGGCCGGGTGGACAGAAGCGCGGAGGAGGGGTTCGACTACGTCATGGCCCGCGTGATGGAAAGCCTGCCCGCCGATCCGCGCGATGAGCCGCTGGAGGAAATCCGCGCGCTCCTCGCCCGCCTCTCGGCTCGCGGTGCTCTCCGCTCGCTCACCCCGCGCCCGGCGCTGGCGGCCTAATAGCGGAACTGTTCGGCGAGGATCCGGTCGTCCCAGGAGTGATCGGGATCGAAAAGGATGACGCTGTTCGCGTCGGTCGCCATGCGCACCGTCACATGGCGCACGGACTTCACCTCCGTATGATCGGCCACCGCGTTGACCGGGCGTTTCTCGGGCTCGAGCACCTCGAACTCCACCGTCTGGCGGTTGCGCAGAAGCGCGCCGCGCCAGCGCCGCGGGCGGGCGGGGCTGACGGGCGTGAGCGCCAGAAGCGGCGCGTCTATGGGGATGATCGGCCCCTGCGCCGAGAGATTATAGGCCGTGGACCCGGTGGGCGTGGCCACCATCACGCCGTCGCCCGCCAGATCGTCCAGGCGAACCTTGCCGTCGATGGAAATCCTCAGCCGTGTCACCTGATAGGACTGGCGAAAGAGCGCCACCTCGTTGATCGCCAGCGCGTCGTGCACAGCACCGTCCGCGTCGATGGCCTGCATGGCCAACGGATGGATTTCGCTTCGGCTCGCCCGCTCGAGACGCTCGGGCAGGTCCTCCTCGCGATAATGGTTCATGAGGAAGCCGACAGTGCCCTTGTTCATGCCGTAGATCGGCTTGCCGCTGTTCATGAAGCGATGAAGGATGTTCAGCATGAAGCCGTCGCCGCCCAGCGCGACGACGATGTCCGCGTCGTCGGCGGACCGGCATCCGTAGCGCCGGCACAGACGTTCGGCGGCCGCGCTTGCCTCCGGGGTCTCGCTGGCCAGAACGGCAAAGGAAGGCATCGCGGTCCCCGGCATTCGACGATCTTCACCGATGGCTCTAACACGCGGGGCGGGCGAGGGCGACCGCTTCGGAAACGATGTGGAAACCGTGCGCGGACATCAAACGGAAACGCGCGGCGCACTATATAACTCTCATGGCTCGATGAGGGAGGTTTGTGGTGCGTGTCGAGATGTTCGTTGCTGTCTTCGTGAATGCGGTCGGCGTGGCGCTTCTGGGTGGCGCGGCGCTGCTGGCGATGATGGTGCTGTTTCCCTGAACCCTTGCCGGGCGCCGTGCGATCCGCCAGTTCTGGCGCCGGGCCTGATGCCGAATCACGGCCGAGCGGGAGCGCCATGAGCCAGGATACGAGCCTTCTTCAGACTCCGCTCGCCTTTCGCCAGGGCCGCTTCGTCTCATCGGAGCGCGCCGTGCCGGAAGAGACGGCCATCGCCATCTCCGTCAACGGCTCCACCCATGCCGTGATGATGGCGACGCCCGACCATGTGCGCGAGCTGGCGATCGGCCTTGCGCTCAACGAGCGGATCGTCGACGACCTCTCTCAGGTGGAACGTATCGAGGTGGAGGCGAGCGAACTGGGTCTCGACTGTCGGCTGTGGCTGGCCGAGGAGCGGGCGCGGACCTATGTCGCGCGGCGGCGCCAGATGACCGGGCCGGTCGGTTGCGGGCTGTGCGGCGTGGAAAGCCTGGAGCTGGCCAGCCGCGATCTGCCGGTGGTGGGGGAGGGCGCCACCCTTTCGCCCGAGCGCATCGTCCGCGCCATGGACGAGATGTCCGGCCGGCAGACGCTGGGCGCGCGGACCCGCGCTGTCCATGCCGCCGCGTTCCACGATGCCGAGGGCGGCCATGTCGTCACGCGCGAGGATGTCGGCCGCCATAACGCGCTGGACAAGGTGGCCGGGCACCTCGCCGAGGCGGGCGTCGATCCCGCGCAGGGGTTCCTGACGATCACCAGCCGGGTTTCGGTGGAGCTGATCCAGAAGGCCGCCGTCATGGGCGTATCGCTGATCGCCGCCGTCTCGGCGCCGACGGCGCTCGCCATCCGCGCGGCCGAGGGGGCGGGCGTCACGCTCGTCGCCGTGGTGCGCGGCGACGAGTTCGAGATCTTCACCCACCCCCGCCGCGTGGAGGGCGCGCTCTAGCCTTACTCGGCTGGTTCGGAATCCTCGGCCAGCTCCTGCGCCGCCTCGGCCAGAGGCTGGCGGGTGAAGCCCTCTATTCCGGCGTGAACGTTGCGGTCGCGCGTGATCTCCACGGGCGCGGTGGCATAGGCCGTCACCAATTCGGCCAGCGAGCGAAGCGCGTGGATGTGGATGCGCTCCCAGCCGTGCGAGGCGTCCACCCCGAAGGTGATGAGCGCGGTGCGCACGTCGTGGCCCGCCTCCAGCGCCGAAGCCGAATCCGACCGGTAGTAGCGGAAAACATCCTTCTGGTAGCGGATATCCTCCTCCTGGCAGAGGCGCACGAGCTTCTTGGTGAGATGGTAGTCGAACGGGCCGGTCTGGTCGGCCATGGCGATGGTGACGCCGAATTCGGACGAGTTCTGCCCCGGCGCGGTCGTGCCGTTGTCGATGGCGATCATCGAGGCGATGTCGGGGGTGAGGATGGAAGCCGCGCCGACGCCCACCTCCTCGGCGATGGTGAAAAGCCAGTGCATGTCCACCGGAGTCACGGTCTTCTCGCGTTCCAGCGCCTCGATGGCCGCCAGCATCACGGCCACGCCCGCCTTGTCGTCCAGATGGCGGGAGACGATGTAGCCGTTGTCGAGGAATTCCGGCTGCGGGTCGATGGCGACCGTGTCCCCCACCTCGATGCCCAGCCGGCCCAGCTCCTCCCTGTCGCGCGAAAGCGCATCCACGCGCAGCTCCACATGCGGCCAGCCGACGGGGGCGGTGTCCACCTCCTCGTTGAAGGTATGGCCGGACGCCTTCAGAGGCAGGATGGTGCCGCGATAGGAGCCCTTCTCGGAGAAGATCGTGGAGCGGGCGCCTTCCGCGAAGCGGGCGGACCAGTGGCCAATGGGCACAAGCTCCAGCCGGCCGTTGGCCTTGAGGTTCTTCACCTGCGCGCCCAGCGTATCGACATGGCCGACGATGGCGCGCGCGGAAGCGCGCCGGCTGCCTTGGCGAACGGCGCGGATCGCGCCGCGGCGCGTGAGCTCCACCTCCAGGCCGAGGCGCTGAAGCTCCTGCGTGACGTGCCGCACCACCGTATCGGTGTAGCCGGTGGGGCTCGGGATCCTCAGCAGCGCCTTGAGCTGGTCGGTGAGGTAATGGCTGTCGATGGAGAGCCGGGGCACGGAAATGCTCCTGATGGTCGAAGCGCCGCCATGGGCGCCGATGCTGATGTCGCCTGACATGTAAAGAAGGCGAAAGATGAAGGCGAGGCCGTCAGGAGAGCGGCTGTGCCCGGTTGCGCACGGCCCGTGCGGAGGCGGGCATCGACATGGGGAAGAGGAGGTCGACGAAACGCTCCGCCGTCGGCTGCGGCTCGTGATTGGCCAGGCCGGGGCGTTCGTTGGCCTCGATGAAGACATAGTCCGGCTCACGCGGGTCCTTGATCATCAGATCGACGCCGCAGACGGGAATGTCGATGGCGCGCGTCGCCGCGATGGCCGCCTCCACAAGCCGGGGATGAACCATTCCCGTCACGTCGTGGATCGTGCCGCCGGTGTGGAGATTGGCCGTGCGACGGACGGTCAGCGTCTCGCCGGCGGGCAGGATATCCTCCATCGCATAGCCGCCGGCCTGCACGGCGCGCTCGGTTTCGCCGTCCATGGGAATGCGGCTTTCGCCGCCCGTGGCGCCGGCACGGCGGCGCGAGAGATTCTCGATCAGCTTGACGATGGGCGTCTTGCCATCGCCCGTGATCTCCGGCGGCTTGCGGATCGCGGCGGCGACGAGCTTGAAGCCGATGACGACGACGCGAAGGTCGAAGCCCTCGAAGCAGGATTCCACCAGCACGCGCTCGCATTGCTCGCGCGCCACGGCGATCGCCTTCCTGGCATGGTCGAGCGTCTCGACGCCCACGGCGATGCCGCGCCCCTGCTCGCCACGCGCCGGCTTGACGACGATGGATTTGTGGCGCTCCAGAAAGCCGGACAGCTCATCGTCGTCGCCCGCCACGATCTGCTCGGGCACCGCGACGCCCGCTTGAGAGACAAGGCGGCGCGTGGCGCTCTTGTCGTCGCAGATGGACATGGCGACGGCCGACGTCATCTCCGAAAGACTTTCTCGGCACCGCACGGAGCGCCCGCCATAGGTGAGGCGGAAGAACCCGCCCGGCGCATCGAGAATATCCACCTGGATGCCGCGCCGGCGCGCCTCGTCCACGATGATGCGCGCATAGGGGTTCAGCGCCTCGTCATCCCCGGCGCTGCCGGTGAACAGGCGCTCGTTGATCTGGTTGCGCCGCTTCACGGCGAAGAAGGGCACGCGATAGAAACCGAGGCGGTCGTAGAGGGCGATGGCCTGCTCGTTGTCGTGCATCACCGAGAGATCCATGGTGGCGCAGCCCCGCGCCTGGAAATGCTCGGCCAGCCGGCGCACCAGCGCCTCGCCCACGGCTGGATGCGGGGTCTGCGGGTCGATGGCCAGGCACCATAGGGACGAACCGTTCTCGCTGTCCTCGAAGACGCGGCCATGATGGACGCCGGTCACGGTGCCCAGGATCGCGCCCGTCGTCTCATCCTCGGCCACGAAATAGGTGAGGGCCCTGTTGTCCCTGTTCGACCAGAAGAAGTTCGGGTCCACCTGCACCATCTTCCGGCTCTGGTAGATGCGGTTCACCTCGATGGCATCGGAGATGGAGGAAAGGCGGCGGATAAAGAAGCCGCGCGGGCGGCGGCGGCTCGGCCGATAGGTGGAAAGATCGAGCCGGTAGGTGTGCGATGGGTCGAGGAACAGCTCCTGCGGCGCATGGCCGAGAAGCACGTGCGGATCGCGGATATAGAAGGCGATGTCCCGCCTGTCCGGCCCCTCGCGCTCGATGCATTCCACCAGCGGCGCGGGTTCCGCGAAGGTTTGCCCGAAGATCAGGCGCCCCCAGCCGCAGTCCACTGAGGCGTTGGCCGAGAAGGCGGCCTCGTCGCGCTGGGCGCCGATGGGCGGCTTGGAGCCGTAGCTGCGCATACGCTTGAGCCGGTGGCCGTAGCCATTCCTGTTTCTCGCCTCTGCCATCCTCTAGAGCTCCTGCGCCTGAAGCCACATTTCCAGAAGCGCGACCTGCCACAGCTCGGAGCCCTGAAGGGGCGTGATGTGCGAGGTGGGGTCGGCGAACAGCGTCTGCAGATAGTCGTCCCGGAAGAGGGAGCGCTCGCGCGCCGCCTGCGAGCCTAGCGTATCGCGGACCATATCGAGATAGGGGCCCGAGATATACTTGAGCTGCGGGACCGGGAAATAGCCCTTCTTGCGGTCGATGACCTCCGATGGAATGACGAGCCGGGCCGCCTCCTTCAGCACGCCCTTGCCACCCTGCTTCAGCTTCTCGGCCGTCGGCACGCGGGCTGCAAGCTCAGCCAGTTCGTGGTCCAGGAACGGCACGCGCGCCTCGAGACCCCATGCCATCGTCATGTTGTCGACCCGCTTGACCGGATCGTCCACCAGCATGATCTGGCTGTCGAGGCGAAGCGCCTTGTTGACCGGATCGTCCGCGCCTTCCATGGCGAAATGCCGCCGTACGAGGTCAAGGCTGACATCCTCTGCCAAATGCCATTCCGGCGAGAGGTGGCGGTGCCGCGTTGCCTGGTCGCGGTCGAAGAAGGCGCGCGAGTACGCCGCCAGCGGGTCGGCGGCGCCGGCCATGGGCGGATACCAGTGGTAGCCGCCGAACACCTCGTCCGCGCCCTGGCCGGACTGCACCACCTTGATATGTTTGGAGACCTCGCGCGAGAGGAGGTAGAAGCCTATATTGTCGTAGGAGACCATCGGCTCGGACATGGCGGCGATGGCCCCCGGCAGGTTCTCCATCAGCTCGGAGCCCGGCACGAAGATCTTGTGGTGGTTCGTGCCGTAGTGCCTCGCGATGAGGTCCGAATACTCGAACTCGTTGCCGACCTCGCCATTGGCATCCTCGAAGCCGATGGAGAAAGTGCCGAGCCCTGTCTGGCCCGCCTCTGCCAGGAGGCCGACGATAAGGGAGGAATCCACCCCGCCGGAGAGCAGCACGCCCACCGGAACGTCCGCCACCATGCGCCGCGCCACGGCGGCGCGCAGCGATTCCAGCACCGCATCGCGCCAGTCATCGGCGGAAAGCGCCTCGTCGCCCGGCCGGGGGCCGAAATGCGGCTGCCAGAACACCTCGTCCGTGAAGCTGCCATCCGGCTCGACCATGCGCACCGTGGCGGGCGGCAGCTTGCGCACGCCCTTCAGGATGGTCAGCGGGGCCGGCACGACCGCGTGGAAGCTCATGTAATGATGCAGCGCCTCGCGGTCGATGGAGGTATCGACGTCGCCCGTCTTGACGATGGATTGCAGCGAGGAGGCGAGATAGAGGCGCTCGGGCGTGTGCGAGATATAGAGCGGCTTGATGCCGAAGCGGTCGCGCGCCAGCATCACGCGGCCGGTATCACGCTCGTGGATGGCGAAGGCGAACATGCCCTTGAAACGCTGGACACAGTCCTTGCCCCAGGCGTGGTAGGCCTTGGCGATCACTTCGGTATCGCCATGGGAAAAGAACCGGTAGCCCTTGCCGATCAGCTCCTCGCGCAGCTCGGGGTAGTTGTAGATGCAGCCGTTGAAGGCGAGGGTGAGGCCGAGATCGGCATCCACCATCGGCTGCTGCGCCTTCTCCGACAGGTCGATGATCTTCAGCCGGCGGTGGCCCAGGCCCATGTTGCCGCGCACCACCTGGCCCGCGCCATCCGGTCCGCGGCGGGCAAGGCAGTTGCCCATTCGCTCGATCCGTTCGGGCGAAGCCGGCCGTCCATCGAAGCGAATCTCACCGCAGATACCGCACATGCGCTCTTTCCAATCCTGTTCGTTTCTCCTGAACCCAACGGGCCGTGGCCCGCTATATGGGCCAGATCGTCGCACAGCCCAGCGCCGCAGTGCAAAGGCGCCGGCAAAGCGGCCATGCGGAGGTTTCATTCGCGCCGCCATGGGCGCATAGACGGGGCGTGATCTCGAAAGGGAAAGGAAGCCCGGCAGTGTCCAGCGAAATGGAATCGGCCATGCGCAGGCGGCTCGTGCCGCTGGAGACCTATCGGTCCTATCTCGACGGCGAGCCCTTCGTCTCGAGCTGGGTCACGGTCGACCAGGAGATGATCGACCGCTTCGCGGATGCCACGCTCGACCATCAGTTCATCCATGTCGACCCCGAGCGCGCCAAGGCGGAAGGGCCGTTCGGCGGCACCATCGCCCACGGCTTCCTCTCGCTCTCCCTGCTTTCGACCTTCGCCTACGACGCCATGCCCTTTGCCGAGGGCGCGCGCATGGGGGTGAATTACGGCTTCGAGGCCGTCCGCTTCCTCGCTCCCGTCCGAACCGGGACGCGCGTGCGAGGGCGCTTCCGGCTCGTCGGCCTCGCTGAGCGCGCCGTCAGCGTCCAGTCCACCTGGGAGGCGAGCGTCGAGATCGAGAACACCGCCAAGCCCGCGCTCACCGCACGTTGGATCACTCTGTCGCTCATGGAGGCCGCTTCGTGAGCGCGCCTTATGCCGTTTCGGCCATCCTGTTCGATCTCGACGGGACGCTGGTCGATTCGATTCCCGACATCCATGCCGCGCTGAACCAGACGCTCGAGAGCCTGGGCGAGCCGCCCTTCACGCTCGACGCCGTGGCCAGGATGGTGGGGAAGGGGCTGCCGACCACCATCGAGCGCGCCTACGAGGCGCTCGACAAGCCGCTGGACCCGGCGACCCGCGACCGGATCGTCGATCGCTTCCGCAAGATCTACACGCCGCGCGCCACCGAGCTGACGACGATGAACCCCGGTGCCAGCGGGGCCACGCGCGCGCTTCATGAGAAGGGTTTCCGCCTCGGCGTCGTGACCAACAAGCCGCTGGCCGAGACCATGCTGATCCTCGACCATTTCGGCTTCACCGAACTGATGGAAGTCGTTGTCGGAGGGGACGCCGGGCCGCCCAAGAAACCGGCGCCGGACCTTCTGATCCTGGCCTGTCAGCGGCTCGGCCTCGAGCCGACCGACGTGCTTCTGGTGGGCGATTCGGAATATGACGTTGGGGCCGCCAGGGCGGCGGGGATGCCCGTCCTGGTGCTGGCCGGGGGCTATTCCCGCCACAGCGCCGAGGAGCTGGGCGCCGACGTGGTGCTCGCCCGTCTGGACGAGATCGAGCACCACGTCCGCCTGCCTTCCGCGAAAGGCTAGAGCTCGAAGTCGCCGAACCCTTCGTCCATCCCCGCATCCTCCATCCCGGCCTCATCCATGCCGGGGTCGAGATCGGGCTCCATCTCGGCGGCGACCGCTTCGTCCCCGCCGGAGAACAGCCCGCCCAGCATGGAACCCAGCATCATGCCGCCGGCAACGCCCACGGCGGTTTGCGCGGCGCCGGCCAGAAAGCCGCCGCCTCCGCCGCGTTGCGCGGGGCTGGCATTGCGCGCGGCGCTGTTCCAGGGCGACCCGGCGGGCACGTCGCCCTGCGCCGCCGCGCCGCGCGAGACGGAGGGCACGCCCGCCGAACGGGCACGGGGCTGCGGCTGGCCGCCGCCGAACAGGCCGCCCAGAAGACCGCCGGAGGAGCGCTGTGTCTGGCCCTCCAGCTCCTCGATCCTCTGGCGCGCGGCCTCCAGCGCCTGTTCCTGCACGATAATGGTTTGCGCCATGTAGTAAGGCGCACCGGGCTGCGCGGCCACGCTGTCGCGAATGAAGCTTTCCGCTTCCTGGTCGCGTGGGGGCGCGGTCTTCTCGGCCTCGCGGAGGCGGCCGAAAAGGCCCTGAATCATGTTCTTCTCGTCATTGTGCATGTCGCTCGCTCCGTCGTTGCTCTACCCGATATGCGCATGGCGGCGGGCAGGTTCCACCCTTGCCCATCCTGCCGCTTGCCTTTGCGGGGGCGCGCTCCCTATCTGGGAATGGTGATATCGATGCGGATGACGGATGATTATTTTTGGGCAGGCGATGCGATGGACGGTCCCGGTGCTTCTGGCGACCGGGCTTGCCTTTGAGGCCGTCGCCGCCCCGGCAGTGCCGGTTCGGGTTGGCGGCGACGTCGATCTGCCGGCCTGCGCGGAACTGGGCGTGATCGGCGAGACGCAGTCGCAAGAAGGGCGCGTCGATGTGCGCTCCGGCCCCACCGGCACGTTTCAGGTGCTGGAGCGGCTGAATGTGGGCGACATCGTGCGCGTCTGCGACCGCAACGGAACCTTTGTTGGGGTGATCTACGGGGAGGGCGACTGCGGTGTGGCCGAGCCGGTGGCGCGCCGTGCCTCCTATCGCGGTTCCTGCCCCTCGGGCTGGGTGCACAACAGGTCGGTGGAGCCTGCCGCGCCGGGGGCTGTCGCGCCAGGTACGTGAAAGCCCGGCACGCGGAGCGGCCGGGCTTCGTTCATCCGCGTCGCGATCAGGCTGCGGCGCTGGAAGGCTGCGGTTTAGGGGCGATTCCCGCCGTCCACACCTGCACCACATCGAGCGGCAGCAGCGGGTAGAGGTCGATCTCGCCGGCGAAGGGGTTCAGGCCGTAGCCGGTGAAAACCTCACTCGCCGCATGGTCGGCCGCGCGCTCATGCGGCCCTACCAATGAAGTGCATTTCGACATCTGCCTTTTCGGCGCGGTTCTTATGACCGAAGATGTCGGAAGGCAGGGGACCGGGTATGGCTATCATGCTGGCCGCCCTCGATGGCTCGGGAGGCAGAACCGCCCGGTCTCCACACCTGACCCGACCGCTGATTAGGCTCTGCGATTGATCGCTGTGTAGGGCGAGGACGGCGTGGGAAGGTTGCCGCTCAAAGGAGGACGCATCAGGGAGGAAAGCATGCACCTTTACGTCGGTATCGACGCCGCCAAGGACATCCATTGGGCCTGCGCTATCAGCTCGGACGCAAAGGCCATCTTCAGCCATGCTGTCAGGAACGACCCGGAAGGCATCGAGGCGTTGATCAGCGAACTGTCCGCGCCGGATGCCGCAAGCGTCACGGTCGCGCTCGACCTGCTCGGCGGCTGCGCCACTCTGCTCTGTGCAATGCTGGCCGAAGCGGGCTTCCGGGTTGTTCACACGCCCGGCCTTGCGGTCAACCGAGCCCGGCAGGGAACACGCGGCGGCGAGAACAAGTCCGATCCCCGTGACGCCGCGACCATCGCCGATCTGGCGCGAACCCGCATGGACCTGCGGCCGGTGGAGGTCGAAACCGAGATCAACGTCGACATCCGTCTGCTCGTCGGCCGACGTCGCGAGGTCGTCGTCGATCAGACCAGACGTCTCGCGCGTTTGCGCGACCTTACTTCCTCGCTCTTTCCGGCGCTGGAGCGGCGCATCGACGTGAGGACCAAGGCCGGCCTCGTCTTCCTGAGCCTGTTCGCCGCTCCGCACGAGCTGCGCGACGCCAAGCCCGAACGCCTCGCACGCCAGCTCACGAAAGCCTATCCGCGCATGCGGGGCGCTGACGCCATGGCCGAAGAGGCCGTCACCCTGGCCAAGGCGCAGGCCATCGACGTGCCCGGCGCCCAAACCCGCGCCAGACTGGTCAGGGACCTCGCCACCGAGGCGCTGGCCGCCCGTGCGCAGCGCGACCGCATCGATGCCGATCTTGAGCTCCTTCTCGATTGCCACCCTGATGCGGCCCTCATCCGCAGCCTGCCGGGGATGGGGGCCGTGCTCACGGCAGACTTCATCGCCTGCGTCGGCTCGGCCACCCGATTCCGTTCCGCCGATGCACTCGCAGCCGCCGCCGGGCTCACTCCCGTCCTGCGCCAGTCCGGGAAATCCAGAACCGTCCGACGATCCACCGGAGGCGACAAAACCCTCAAACGCGTCTTCTTCCAGTCCGCTTTCAACGCTCTCGCAGACCCGGAAAGCCGCGCCTTCTACGACCGAAAGAGAACCGAGGGAAAACGCCACAACCAAGCCGTCATCGCCCTCGCACGGCGGCGCGTAAATGTCGTCTGGGCCATCCTCCAAACAAGGACGCCGTTCAGCCCAAACTTCAAGAATGCAGCTTGACGAAACCATTAGGCTGCATCCCGCTCGCCACGTGAAGCCGGATTCGATCTTCCCAGTCGGCGATGTCGTCGGCCGAGGGAGACAAAGGCAGCCCGAACCGCAGTTTCAAGCGTTCCCTGATCGTAGCCATCTTGCATTCCTTCTCATCCAGCGCCGCCCCACGCAGGGGCGCGGCGCCGGGATGATTTGGATCGGCCTGCGGCCATGTCCAGATGCTGGCACGGCGTTGCCGGCCGAATATTTGGAAGGATGCGGGGAGATGACGAATGGTGCCGCTTGTCAGACTCGAACTGACGACCTCCGCATTACGAATGCGATGCTCTACCAACTGAGCTAAAGCGGCCTCTCGTCGGCGCGGCGAAGCGCTCGACGACGGCGCTCTGATAGCCGCAATCGCAGCGCCGTTCAACCCGAAATCGTCAGCCGGTGAACGGCTGCGGGCCCAGGAGACGCGCGCAGGCTTCGCGATACTCGGCGGCAAGCCTCTCGACCAGCTCCGCGGCAGGAACAACGGCCCGCACCGCTCCGATGCCCTGGCCCGAACCCCATATGTCCTTCCAGGCCTTGGCGCCCTCGCTGGCCTTGGCGAAATCCATCTTGGCCGGGTCGCTTTCGGGCAGGCTGTCGGGGTCGAGCCCCGCCGCCGCGATCGAGCCTCGCAGGTAGTTTCCGTGAATGCCGGTAAAGAGGTTGGAATAGACGATATCGGCCGCCGTGCCCTCGACGATGCCCTGCTTGTAGCCGTCGCTCGCCCGCGCTTCACGCGTCGCGATGAAGGCGGAACCGATATAGGCCCCGTCCGCGCCCGCCGCCTGCGCGGCCAGAATGCCCGCGCCGGTGGCGATCGCGCCGGAGAGATAGAGCGGCCCGTCGAACCACTGGCGAATCTCCGAGACGAGCGCGAAGGGCGAGAGGGTGCCCGCATGACCGCCCGCGCCGGCTGCCACCGCCACGAGGCCGTCCGCCCCCTTGCGGATGGCGCTGTGGGCGAAGCGGTTGCTGATCACGTCGTGGAGAACGATACCCCCATAGGAGTGAACGGCCTCGTTCACCTCCGGCACCGCGCCGAGAGAGGTGATGACGATCGGCACCTTGTGCTTCACGCAGACCGCCAGATCCTCCTCCAGCCGCTTGTTGGATCGGTGCACGATCTGGTTCACCGCGAAGGGCGCGGCTGGCTGCTGCGGATGGGCCGCGTCATGCGCCGCCAGTTCCTCCTTCAGCGCGTGCAGCCACTCGTCCAGTTGGGCCGCCGGGCGTGCGTTGAGGGCGGGGAAGGAGCCGACGATGCCCGCCTTGCACTGCGCCGCGACCAGCGGAGGATGCGAAATGATGAAAAGCGGCGCGGCGATGACGGGCAGCCGAAGCCTCTGGAGAACATGGGGTAGGGTCATTCGGCCTCCTCACCAATTGACGTGCACGTAAGATGACGACTAGCAGATCGGCCGGGGCGGGGAAAGCATGGGAGACAGGGCAGGGCGCCTGCCTCAAAGTGTCCGAGATCGCGTGTCATTCGTCAGGCCGTCGGTCGGGCGGGGCCGGCAAGCACGAAGGAGAAGGAAATCAATGACTTTCCGCTCATCCCGCCTCGGCGCGGCAATGGCCACTCTCTGCATCTTCTCCTCGTCCGCCGCGCTGGCCTCCAGCCCGGATGCGTGGAGCCAGTTCCGGCGCGACGTGGAAGCCGCCTGTCGTGCCGGATCGGCGTCCCTGGTGCGAGAGCCGCAAATCCTCGTCGATCCCTTCGGCCTGCAATCCTACGGGCTCGCCATCCTGAACGGCGCCTCCGTGGAGGACGGATCGCCCGTCTCCATGGTTTGCGTCTACGATAAGGCTCAAGGGTCGGTGGAGATCGGCGGCACGATGGCGATGGACGCGGCCATGGCGGGGCGGGTGCCGGCCCCGCAGCCGGGCGAGGGGGCGGTTGCGCCTGCCGCCGCCACACCGGCAGCACCGGAACAGGCGCTTGCGAGCGCATCGGCGCGCCTTCTCTCGCCCTCCTCGCTGGCGGGCGGGCTGGAGCCGGTGACGCCCGGCGCGGGGGCCGGCATGACCGGCGCATCGCCACAAACGCTCGATCTCCTCGGCGAGGCCGATCGCGCGGAGCTTCAGGGACTTCCGGCGCAGATCGAACGAACGATCGCGGCCAATGCCGGCGCCTCGCTCGCCACCGGCCCGGCGGCCGCCCGCGCGGCGGCAGGTCGCGCCGCCGCCATCGCCGCAGGCACGCAAACGGGCGATCTCTCCCTGAGCGAGCCGCTGCTCGGCGAGCGAAGCTGCCGGCTCTATTATTTCGGCTATCAGAACGAGGCGGCGCGTTCTGTCGGCACGCACCGCTGCTCTGTCTCGCAAGGCGACGACGGCAATCTTCTGGTGGAGAAGACGAGCGGCGAGAGGCTGCGGGCCGGGATACGGCCGTTCACGCCGGGCGTCGCGGCCTTCGTCGGCCGCAGCTTCCAGCCCGACCATGCCGAGCGCGACTACGACCCGGCCAACCCCGACAACGCCGCCAGCAGCGAATTCGGCAATGCCGTGGGCATGGCGGTGCAGGAGGAAGGGATAATCTACCTCATATCCTCTCAGCGCCGCCGGTTCGAGGAGTCCGACAGTTTCTTCTGGGTTCTGGCTTTCGATACGCCCTGACGCTTGCGAAACGGGGCAAAAGCGACGATCTTTCAGCCAGATGCTCGACCTGTTTCCCGCCACCGCCCGGACGCTTTCGCTCTTTGCGCAGGAGTCCTCGGGCATCGTGCGCGTGATCGACACGGAAACCGCGGGCCAGCGCTTGTGCGAGGACGCGGTGATCGAGATCGGCTCCGTCGATCTCGATCTTGCCACCGGCGCGATCTTCAACCCGATGGAGACGCTGGTCGATCCAGGCGGGGTGCCGATCAATCCCCATGCTCGCAAGGTGCATCGGATCACGGACGAGATGCTGGCCGGCGCACCGCCCTTCGCGGAGGCCATCGCCCGGTTTGCCGGCGCGCCCGCCTATGCGGCGCAGCGCGCGGACTTCGACCGGCCGCGCTTGCGGCTGACGGGACGCTGGCTGTGCACGCACAAGCTGGCGCTGCGCGCCTTCCCGCAGGTGCGCGCCCACGGCTTGCAATCGCTGGTGAAGTACGTGCCGCTCGACCTCGGCGATGTGAGCGCGGGACTGGCAGGCTCGCACCCCCACCGCGCGCTGTACGACGCGCTGTGCACCGCCGTGCTCCTGCGCACAATCGCCGAGCGGCTGCGCCCGCTTTACGCCGACGCGGAGGATTTCCTGGAACGGGCCGAGCGCGTTTCGGCCGAACCGGCGCTTCTGGCCCGGCTGCGCTTCGGCAAGCACAAGAACGTGCCGCTGGCCGAGGTTCCGGACGAGTATCTGGAATGGCTCGTGAAGCAGCCCAACATGGATGCCGACGCGCTGTTCACCGCTCGCCACCACCTCAAGGCCCGCCGTGCGCAGGCTCTCGCCCGTTTCACGCGCGGCCCCGCCATCGCCTGAGGGGCTGTCGAAGGTCTGCCGCGCGCCTATCTGCAAGCGTGGTCGGGCTCCGGCCGCCTCGGAGCCGCGACCCTTGAAGCCCTTCGCCGACCTTCTCGACAGCCTCGTCCTCACGCCCTCGCGCAACGGCAAGCTGCGCCTGATGGTCGACCATTTCCGTCAGGTGCCCGACCCCGAGCGCGGCTATGCTCTGGCGGCCATCACGGGCGAGCTGGAGGTGCGCAGCGTCAAGCCGGCCATGCTGCGCGCGCTGATGGAAAGCCGCATGGATGAGGTCCTCTTAGGCTATTCCTACGACTATGTCGGCGATCTTGCCGAAACCATCGCGCTGGTCTGGCCGGGGGCGGACGCGGTGGAGGACGATCCACCCAGTCTTTCGCATATCGTCGCGGCTCTGGACGGAGCGACGCGCGCCGAGGGCCCCCGTCTCGTGGAGGCCTGGCTCGACCGGCTGGATTCCTCAGGCCGCTACGCCCTGCTCAAACTGGTGACGGGGGGAATGCGAATCGGCGTCTCCTCGCGCCTTGCCAAGCAGGCGCTGGCCGATTTCGGAGAGAAGGACATCGCGGAGATCGAGGAGCTTTGGCACGGGCTGCGCCCACCCTACGAGGCGCTGTTCGCATGGCTGGAAGGCAGGGCCGAAAAACCGCGTTCGGCCGCCGCCGCGCCGTTCCGGCCCGTGATGCTCTCGCAACCGCTGGAGGAGCCGGACTATGGCCGGATCGCGCCGGAGGATTACGCGGCCGAATGGAAATGGGACGGCATCCGCGTCCAGGCCACCGCCGAACGTGGCGTGCGCCGCCTCTATTCGCGCACCGGCGACGACATCTCCACGGCCTTTCCCGACCTCGTGGACTTCATGACCTTCGAGGGCTCGCTGGACGGCGAGCTTCTCGTCGCGCGCCCCTCGCCGGGCACGCCGGGCACGCCGGGAAAGCCGGCGCTCGACGCGCGGAAGGGGCGCGCCGAGGACGATATCCTAGTGGGCACCTTTTCCGACCTCCAGCAGCGGCTGAACCGCAAGAGCGTCTCGGCCGCCGTGATGAAGCGCCACCCGGTGTTCCTGCGCGCCTACGACCTTCTCCAGGACGGGGCGGAGGATCTGCGGCCTCTGCCTTTCCTCGAACGCCGAAAGCGCCTCGACCGCTTCGTCTCCGCTCTGGAGCCCACGCGCTTCGACATCTCGCCCTTCGTGCCGTTCGAGACGTTCGACGATCTCTCCCGCCTGCGCGGCTCGCCGCCCAGCGCGGTCATCGAGGGGCTGATGCTCAAACGGCTGGACTCGGCCTATGTGCCGGGCCGGCCCAAGGGCCCCTGGTTCAAGTGGAAGCAGGACCCGCATCTGGTCGATGCCGTGCTGATGTATGCCCAGCGCGGGCACGGCAAGCGCTCCAGTTTCTATTCAGACTATACGTTCGGCGTCTGGACCGGCCCGCAGGACCAGCCGGAACTGGTGCCCGTCGGCAAGGCCTATTTCGGCTTCACGGACGAGGAGTTGAAGCAGCTCGACAAATATGTGCGCGACAACACCATAGAGCGGTTCGGCCCCGTGCGCTCGGTTCGGGCCGAGCCTGACCACGGGCTCGTCCTCGAAGTGGCCTTCGAGGGGCTGGCGCGGTCCACGCGCCACAAGTCGGGCGTGGCCATGCGCTTCCCCCGCATTTCGCGCCTGCGCTGGGACAAGCCGGCCTTCGAGGCCGACCGGCTGGAAACCCTCCAGGCCATGCTGGAGTGAGGGGATCGGGTCCCGCCTACCGTATCGCCCGGCACGCGGGGGGAACCTCGCCATCACGCCGGAGTCTTGTCAGACGTGATGCACGGGAAGGAAACCCACACATGGCCACCGAAAAAACGCTCGCGGATGCGTTCCACGAGACACTGAAGGACGTCTATTACGCCGAGAAGCAGTCCGTGAAGGCGCTGAAGAAATCGGCCGGGGCCGCCAAGGCGCCGGAACTGAAGAAGGCCTTCGAGGACCACCGCGCCGAAAGCGAGGAGCAGGTGGAGCGCCTGACGCAGATTTTCGAGATCATCGGGAAGCCGGCGCGCGGCAAGACCTGCGAAGCGATGCAAGGCATCACCTCCGAAATGGAGGAGGACCTTGAGGACTTCGGGGAGAGCCCCGCCGCCGACGAAGTGCTGATCGGCTGCGCGCAGGCCGTGGAGCATTACGAGATCGCCCGCTACGGCCTTCTGCGCAACTGGGCCCGCAAGCTCGGCTATGACGAGGCCGTGCCGCTTCTCGAACAGACCCTGGCGGAGGAGAAGAAGGCCGACGAGTTGCTGACGCAGGTGGCGGACGGCTTGTCCGCGCCCGAAGCGGATGCGCCGCCCGTAGCGCGAAAGGCTCCGGCCCGCGCCCGCTGACGCGCACATCCTTAACAGCGCCTGAATCCTGCAACATCCGCAACATGACCTTTATGTTGCGGATGTTTTCGTCTTCGCTATCCATGCCGCCGAAATAACGCGCCCAAGCAGCATCGCGTCACTAGCCGCCACCACAGGTTGCAGCAACATCTATCGTTGCGATTCAATCCGACTGGAGGTGTCGAATGGCCTTGGCCCCTTGGTTCCTGAAGGGCACCAGGCGCCCCGTCCGCGAACTGGCCCTCGACAGCCAGGGCGCGAGTGCGGTGGAGTTCGCGCTTGTTGCACCTGTCCTGCTCGTCCTGCTGCTGGGGATCATCTACAGCGCCTTCTATCTGAGCGTTGCCCATTCGCTTGCGCAACTCTCCGCCGATGCCGCCCGCTACGCGATGGTCGGCCTGACGCAGGATGAACGCAGGACGCTGGCCGGGCATTGGGTGGGCAATGCCGGCCATGGCTATGTGCTGGTGCATGGCGACCGCGTGCAATTGCGCACGGTGGAGGAGGGCGGTTTCCTCCAGGTGGCGGTCGCCTACGAGATGGAGTTCCTTGCCGCGCCGCCGCTCATCGGGGCCGTGGTTCCATTCCCCGCCCGCCTCGAGCGCGCGACGACGGTACTTCTGCCATGAACGGCGCCCGGTTCCGAAAGGCCGCCTCCGGCTCCGTCGCCACGATGACGGCCCTGCTCATGCCGCTGCTTCTGGGGGCGGGCGCGCTGGGCGTGGATGTGGGCGCCTTCTACCTCGAACGCCGCTCGCTCCAGGCCGCAAGTGATGCAGCCGCGCTTGCGGCGGTCAGCGACCCTGCCCGAGCGGAATCGCTCGCTCGCGAGACGCTGGCGCGCAACGGCTACGCGGACGCGACCTTCCGAATCATGCGCGGGCGCTACATCGCCGACGAAAGCGTGCATCGCGACCGGCGCTTCGTGGTGGACGGGGACGGCCACGACATCCGGCTGGAAGCCTCGAGCGGAACGACCCTCTATCTCGGCCGCATTCTCACCGACACGCCGCCCACCGTCTCGGTGCGTTCCGATGCGCGCCGCCCGACCACCGTCTCGATCTCCACCGGCAGCCGCCTGGCCCAGCTCGACGGCGGGGTCGTCAACGACGTGCTCGGCGTTCTGGGGGCAGGGCTCTCGCTTACGGCGGCCGATTACAAGGGCCTTGCCGATGTCGGCCTCGAACTCGGTCCGCTGCTGGGCGAAGTGACGCGGCTGCTGCCCGTGTCGAACGTCGTGGGCACGGTCAACGACATCCTCGAAACCGAAATCACGCTGAACGTGCTGCTAGGCGCCATGGCCAACAACCTGTCCGCCGAAGGCCGCCATGCGCAGGCCTCCAGCCTCCGTCGCGCGGCCATGACCGGGGCTTCGGCACAGGCGCGCGTGAAGCTGGGCGACATGCTCGCCTTGGACGAGTCGCTCAAGAGCATCCGCGTCGGCTATCCGTCCAGTGCGCTTGCCGCCGAGGTGTCGGTTCTGTCCTTGCTGGACGCTGTTCTCACGCAGCGCGATGTCGGTAACGCGCTCTCGCTCGGGCTCAAGGTTCCGGGCCTGGTCAAGCAGGATCTGCGCGTCATGATCGGCGAGTCGATGCGGCAGAGCCGCTCGCTGGCCGTCGGCGGGGTCGGGGCGCAGGTGGATACGGCGCAGGTGCGCCTGCATTTCAACCTGAAAACGGGAGAGCTCACTACACTTCTCGGGCTGGAAGTGGGTTTGCCCATCGAGGCGGTGGTCGCCGGCGGCACCGCGCGGGTCGTGGAGGCCAGTTGCTCGTCGGACCCCCTGCGCCACCGCGTCGTCGTCGAAGCCTTGCCGGGCCTTGCGAAAGTAGAGATCGGGGAACTGGGGCGACTGGAGGAGGCCAGCGTGAACAAGGTTCTTCCCTTTGCCCGGATCGGCCAGCTCAAGCTTCTCGGCCTCATTTCGCTGGTGCGGGTCGATGCGCACGCGGCCGTGCGAGCCCTCGCGCCCAAGCCCGAACGGCTCACGTTCACCGGTGCGGAGATCGGCGGCGGCGTGATCAAGACGGCCGGCACGACCCAGTTGGTAGGCAGCGTCCTGGACGGCCTCATCGACACGCTGGAGCTTGAGACGAGGCCTTGGGTGCTCGGCCTCGTCGGCGACCTCGTGGTGGGCATCGTACGCCTGCTGCGGCCGCTCGCCACACCCGTCGACATGCTTCTCGATGCGGTTCTGGGCCTGTTGGGCGTAGGGATCGGCGAACTGGATGTCAGGGTGGACGGCATCGCCTGCTCGACCGGCCAGCTCGTCGGCTGACAAGTCTCGCCGGGCTTGCTTTCGGCTCCGGCTTCTCCAACCTGACGCCAGATGGATTCGGCCATCGCCATCCATGCCGCGAGGGGCAGGGGGACGAGCCCGCCGGGCGTTCGGCCACGATAGACAGGAGAGCTGGGATGGTGTCTGCATCGGCGAACGGCGGCGTTCACATGCCCGTCCGGCTCGGCATGGTGGGCGGCGGGCAGGGTGCCTTCATCGGGGCCGTGCATCGCATCGCATCGCGTATCGACGACCGCTTCCGCCTTGTCGCGGGAGCATTCTCCTCCGATTCCGCGCGGGCGAAGGCCTCCGCTGCCGAGTTCGGGGTGGAAGAGGAGCGCGCCTACTCCTCCTACGAGGAGATGGCGCGGGCGGAAAGCGCACGGCCGGACGGGATCGAGGCCGTCTCCATCGTCACGCCCAATCACCTGCATTTCGGCCCCGCCAAGGCATTCCTGGAGGCCGGCATACCGGTGATCTGCGAGAAGCCGCTCACGGCCCGGCTGGAGGATGCGCTGGAGCTGCAAGCGATCGTGCAAGCGTCCGGCGGGCTCTTCGTGCTCACCCACAACTACACCGGCTATCCAATGATGCGGCAGGCGCGGGAGATGGTGGCGGCCCGAGAGCTCGGCCAAATCCGCGTCGTTCAGGTGGAGTATGCTCAGGACTGGCTGACGGAGCGGGCCGAGGATAGCGGATCGCGCCAGGCCGAATGGCGCGTCGATCCGCAGAAGGCGGGCGCGGCCGGTGCCCTCGGCGACATCGGCACCCATGCCTTCAACCTCGTCTCCTTCGTCACCGGGCTGACGCTGGAAAGCGTGGCGGCCGACCTGACCGCCTTCGTGCCCGGCCGCAGGTTGGACGACAACGACCATGTGATGCTGCGCTTTGCCGGCGGCGCAAAGGGGATGCTGTGGGCAAGCCAGGTGGCGCCCGGCCATGAAAACGGCTTTTCGCTTCGCGTCTACGGTGAAAGGGGCGCCCTCGGCTGGCATCAGGAGCAGCCGAACCATCTATGGTTTACGCCCTTCGGCGAGCCCAAGCGCCTCCTGACCCGCAACGGCCCCGGCGCGCGCGCGTCCTCGACGCGGGTCAGCCGTATTCCGAGCGGTCACCCGGAAGGCTATCTCGAAGGTTTCGCCACCATCTATCGCGAGGCCGCCGATGCGATCGAGGCCAGGCGCAACGGAAACTCCATCCCGCCCGGAACCCTCTTTCCCACCATCGACGACGGCGTGGAGGCCATGCGCTTCATCGACGCCTGCCTGCGCTCCTCGGCCCAGGACAGCCGATGGACCAGACTGCGAAGCGATCCGTAAGGACGACGCCCCACGGGCGCACCACTCGCCGAGAGAAAAGCCCTCGCGTAGCCATATCCCTGAAAAGGCCAGACATTCGAGGTGTTAATCGGTGCCGGCTACCGGGATCGAACCGATGACCCCCTGATTGTAAATAGGATTTTATCCTATTAACCGGGACTAATTTCCTCAAATAGTGGTTCGCGAACAGCCACTTACGCGACAACGTAGATCAACGTGCGGCAACCGAAAGCAGCGGCCGCACGGTGCTCCATCCGGTGCTCGCGAAGGAAATAATCGAATGGCTACCCTCAACCTAACAGAGTCCCGCATCAGGGATCTACCCCTCAAATCCGGCATCTGGCGGGACGAGCAGGTAAAAGGCCTCCTCGTCGTCTGCCACGCCACGACCAAGACCTACGCCGTCCAAGGCGACGTCCGCAGGAACGGCCGGCACATCCGCACGGTGCGGGTCAAGATCGACCGCGTCGACCGGATCGGCCTGCGCGAGGCCCGCAGCCGGGCCAGGGCGATCATGTCGCAGATCCAGTCGGGCGTGGACCCGACCGCGGGACCGAAGGAGAGCGGCATCACGCTCTTGCAGGCGCTCGACGAGCACCTTCAGGAGAAGCCCTTGCGGGACGCCACGGTCGTGAGCTACCGCTACAACATCGAGCACTATCTCGGCCGCTATAAGAACCGGGCCGTGGCCGACCTTTCCCGCTCGGAAGTGCGCGACATCTACCAGCATCTGCGCAGCGCGAAGGGCCAGCCGACCGCGACCGGCGTGATGCGCACCCTGCGGGCGGTCATCAACACGGCGCTGCGGCTGGACGAGACGCTGACCTCCAACCCGGTGACCTTCCTGCGGCTCCCGACGCCGAAGAGCCGGCACGTCGACGAGCTCGATGTCGCCGAATGGTGGGAAAAGACGGAGGCGCTCTCGCCGATCCGGCGCGACCTGCACCGGGCCATGCTGCTGACCGGCGCGCGGCGGGCCTCGATCCTGAACGTCAAGCGCAAGGACGTGGACCTCGCGCGGGGCGTGCTGATTTTCAACCATATGAAGACCGGCGGGCGGATGCTGTTTCCGATGGGCACGTTCCTGCGGAATATGATCGCGCAGCGGCTCGAGGACGACCTGCCGTTCAATAATCCCTGGCTCTGGCCGTCGCCCGCGAGCGGCAAGGGCTGCACGACCGAGCCGAAGGAACGGAAGCGAGGCCTGCCGAGCCCGCACGAGTATCGCCACCACGCCCGCACCATGTTCATCGCGGCCGGCGTACCCTATGCCGAGAGTGCGCTTCTCCTCGGCCAGCGCCTTCCCGGCGCCTCGGGCGGCTACGTCCACGCCGAGCATCTCGTCGAGCACCTGCGGCCGCACGCGCAGGCGCTGGAGAACCGGATCGTGGCGGTGCGGACCTCGACGCTGCGGCTCCCGGCCACGACGGAGGAGCGCGATGCCGCGTAACGGGAAGGGTCCCCGCGCGAAGCCTCACGCGCCGGTTCCCGTCCAGCGGCAGAGGCCGGCGAAGAAGCAGGGGCCTGTCACGATGGAGGCCGTCGAGGCTCTGGTCAGGTGGTATCTCGACACGCATTGGTTCACGCCGTGGTTCGACACGGAGGCGGCTGCCGCCTATCTCAGGCGCGAGCCCGGGACGCTCAAGGGCTGGCGCTCGCGAGGCGAACGCCCGCGCTTCTACGTCGTGAACAGCCAGCTCATCCGCTACCATGTCGACGATCTCGATACCTTCGTGCGGGGCGGCAGGCGCAAGAAGCGCCTTCCCGCCTGGCTGATGGACAAGGTGGCCGAGCGGGCGGCGGACAGGCTTTTGCCCACTGTCAAGTCCCCTCGTGATGGCAACGAGAAGTAATAGTCCTCTTTGCTCTTGATCGGTGATTATTAGACGACGCGCGCTTTTCGAGGAGCCGAAACGGCGAAGCGCGTGACCGGGAAAACCCGGTCCTCCTCAGACAGAAACATGTCTGAAACCGGCCCGGCGGCGCTGCCGTCAGGCCAATGGAGGTCATTCACAATGCAGGCCAATCTCACCAAGGAGGATGTCGAGGACGCGCTGCGCCGCGTGCTCGACGCCCATCGCAGCAGTCCCTGGTACGACACCGACGCGGCTGCCGCCTATCTCTCGTCCACACCCGGAACCGTTCGGGTCTGGCGCTCGCTCGGCACCGGGCCACGCCATCACATCGTCCACGGCAAGGTCGTGCGCTACCACGTCGACGACCTTGACGCCTTCGTGCGCGGGGAGGACGGTCGATGAGCGATCATCTTGCCAATGAAGAAGGGCGCGCCGAAGGGACCGGCGCGCCCGCAGGAGCTTTGGAGAAGACCGTCGAGTTCGACTTCGACAAGATTGAGGATACCGCTCCCCAGGTTGTCGAAACGCCGTCGAAGCACGACCCCGAGGTCCTGAATGCTCACATCGCCGCCGGCCATGAGCTGATCCCGCTGAGGCACTGGCAGGCGAAGGATACCAAGGGTAAGCCGGCCGGCAAGTTCCCGAAGTCCTCCGGCTGGCGCCGTCAGCCCGCGCTCTCGCTGGCCAAGGCCGTCGCCCGTATGAAGGCCGGTTGCAATGTTGGCGCTCGCTTGCGCGACATCGATTTGGTCATCGACGTGGACCCGAGGAACTTCGCCGAGGGCGACGACCCGTTCGCGCGGCTGGTGCGGGACTTCGGCCTGTCCGAGGCGCCCTTTGTCAGGACTGGCGGCGGCGGTTTCCATCATTATTACCGCAAGCCCGCAGACATGCCCGTCTTGGGCGAGCTCGCCGCCTATCCCGGCGTCGAGTTCAAGTCGCTGGGACGGCAGGTCGTGGCCGCCGGATCGGTGCATCCGAACGGAAGTTCGTACGGGCTCGACGACGACATTCTGGCTCTGTCGCTTGCCGAGGCGCCCGAGGCGACCACCGCTCTCCTGGACGCGATTGCGAAGCCTTCCGTCGCCGCATCTACCATCGGCTCCGGCGAGATCACGCCGGCGCAGTTGGAACGGCTGCTGTCGAAGCTGGACGTGGCAGCCTACAACGGCCGTCACGACGACTGGCTGGCGATTATGATGGCGGCGCACCACGGCACCGATGGCGCGGGCGTCGACGAGTTCGTCGCCTGGTCTGTCGGCGATCCCGACTATGCCGGCGACGAGGATCGCATTCGCGGCCGCTGGGCCTCGCTGACGATCAAGGCCGGCGGCGTGACGCTGGCGACCCTCCTCAAGGCGCTCTCGGATGCAGGGCTCGGCGCCTTCATCGAGGAGGTGCTGCGCTCCTGCGGCGGAGGACTTCCCGAACGACATCGACCTGCCGGCCGAGGTCGCCGCGCCGGCCTTCTTGACCAACAAGGGGCGGATCGAGCCGAACTACCGCAACACCCAGCGGGCCATGGAGGCGGCGCGCCTCGGGGTCGGCTTCGACGAGCTCTCGCAGCGCGCTGTGCTGCGGGCCGAGCGGCTGCCCTGGATGGCGGACATCGGCCGCGAACTAACCGACGACCTGATCCGTATCGTTCGCGAGTGGATCATGGAGCAGTTCGCCCTCGAGCCGAGCGCGAGGACGTGTCGGACGTCCTGTTCGCTCTCGCGACGAAGAACACGTTCAACCCAGTTGTCGAATACCTGGACGGTTTGGCATGGGACGGCGTGTCACGTATCGACAGTCTGTTCCCGGCCTATTTCGGGTCGCCGGACAGCGCCTACGAGCGGGCGGCGGGCCGGAAGCTGATGCTGGCGGCGGTCCGGCGGATGCGCCGGCCCGGCACGAAGTTCGACACGGTGCCGATCGTCGAGGGCAGGCAGGGCTCGGGAAAGACCTCCGCGCTGCGCATCCTCGGCGGCATGTGGCACTCCGACGCCGAGCTCGGTCGCCTCGACGGCAAGGACTCGGCCGGCGCGCTGCACGGCGTCTGGATCATGGAGCTGGGAGAGCTCACCGCCATGAACAAGGCCGAGGTCGAGAACCTAAAAGCGTTTGTCACCCGCACGGAGGACCGCTACCGGCCGCCCTACGGCAGGACGGTGAAGACCTTCCCGCGCCGCTGCGTCTTCATCGGCACCACCAACAGCGCGTCGTACCTGCGCGACCACACCGGCAACCGGCGCTACCTGCCGGTCTCGACCGGCGACATCGACCTCGACGCGTTGAAGCGGGACCGCGACCAGCTCTGGGCGGAGGCCGCAATCCTGGAGGCCGCGGGCGAGTCCCTGACGCTGCCTTCGAGCCTCTGGAGCGACGCGGCCGACAGACAGGGCGACCGTCAGGTCGATGACCCCTGGCTCGACAGGCTCCGGCTGCACCTGGCATCGTCGCCGGGGCGCACACGCTTCTCGTCGCAGGAGCTGCTGGAGTTCGCGCTGGAAGTGCCGTGCAGCCGTCAGAACCAGACGGATGCGAAGCGCGTGGCTGTGCTGATGGCCAAGCTCGGCTGGCAGCACAAGGCCAATCTGCGGTTCGGGAAGCAGTCGATGACCGGGTACGTCTCGCCGGAGGACCCGACGTTCAAGGCGTGAGCGGCACGGGGCGCGGTATCTTCCATGAGGCGGATGCCGAGCCTCAAGCTCATGATCCGGCTGCGCAATTCCGGCTGCTGTATCTGTTGTATCTCTCTCTATAAATCAACATGGAATAGAGAGGGGCATAAGGGGATGGCGGCATGGCTGTTTGCTGTCGCCGTAGAGTTTCGGGCTTCGAGGTCCACCGAGATACCGCGCGCCGCGCATGGAGGCCGGAGAGCCCGCCGTCCGATCTCAGAGTCCGTCCGGGAATTCATGATGCCCGAGCGATGCGACGTAGGAGGATCATGACGGATGCGGCGTAGAGGAAGGCTGTGGCGGATGCGAGCGTGGCCTCGGTATTCTTCCAGAGGCGCCGGTTGCGGCTGATCCATGCGAAGAAGCGTTCCACGACCCAGCGCCTCGGATGGATTGCGAATCCGATCTGCTCTGGCGGTTTCCTGACGATCTCAATGTCGATCAGCGTTGCGGTGCGAGGCCGCTCTCCCGCAAAGCCTGCGTCGGCGAAGGCCTTCGTCACGAACGGGAAGGAACGCCGCGACAGGCGCAGGACAGGGACGGCACCGTCGCGGTCCTGGACACTGGCGGGCTGAGGATCGAGAACGAGGGCGCGTCCATCCGTATCGACCATGGCCTGGCGCTTTCGACCCTTCACCTTCTTGCCGGCGTCATACCCTCTCGGCCCGCCGGCCTCGGTTGTCTTGACGCTTTGGCTGTCGATGACGGCGGCGCTGGGCGAGGCATCGCGCGCCACCCGCTCACGATCCCTCATGACGAGGCGGTGGTTGATGGTCGCGAATACGCCAGCGTCGCGCCAGCGGCTGAAATGGTCGAACACCGTGCTCTTGGGCGGCATGTCCTTGGGGATGAGCCGCCAGGGAATGCCACCCCGCAGGACGTAGAAGATCGCATTCAGGATCTCGCGCGTCGGCCAGGCCGACGGTCGCCCTCGCGAACATCCCTTCGGCAGCATGGGCTCGATGATCCCCCACTCGGCATCGGTCAGGTCGGTTTCATATCGCAGGTGGTCGCGGCTATGCTGCCGCCGGGTGGTCGGGGTCCACATGGCGTTTCCAGATCAGGTGTCAGATACCCTCTGGAATCAGCCGCGCTCCGATCACTCAACCCATTCTCGGACGGACTCTTAGGTCGGTCATCCTCCGGCCCTGCGATCGTGCTGTATGAGGCGGTGGCGACATTGCTTCCGGTGGCGCTTTTCGTGCAGACCACGCAGTCCTCGCGCGTGCGAGCCAGTCAGCCGGTCAAAGGTAATGATCGGTGCCGGTGGCTCGGTGACGGGGGCCAGTACGGCCGCGGCGCGGTGACGGTGAGCGAGGCCGAACATCACCGAAGGCGGGCAGCGGCGGGCTTGCGCGCCGCTGCGGGGCGACGGTGCCAGACCCTCTAATCGCGCATAGGAGGGTCCGAGGCCCGAAGGCGAGTCGGATCAAGGGCATGGTCGGCGGCGGATTGGAAAGCACCGGGCCAGGTACCGGCAAAGGGTCCCGGCGAGAAACAACCCACTTCCCATGGAGAACGGGCCGGCGTCCTAGGATCTCCATCGGCTCAACGGCCCCTTTTCCATGGGAGGGAGGCCGGGAGCCGATTTCCCAAATTTTTGCGAGACGGTTTCGATGGCTCCCAGCACGTCCCGCACGCTGCATCATCGCAGGCAGGCAATCAGGAAGAAGGCGGCGACCATGGGCGACAGGAAGGGCGAGGTTCGGGCGGTGCGCCGTCCCGCCATGGATCGGAGATGGACAGCGGCGATCGAGGCGCGGGTCCTGGACATCATCGCGAGAACCGGCTCGCCGAAGCGGGCGTCGGAGGCGACGGGCATTTCGACGGCAACGATTCACGACCACCGCCGGCGGGATTTCGAGTTCGGCGCCAGGTACAATCAGGCGATGGACTCCGCATTTCACGAAATTCTTGGCAAGGCGTTCGATCGCTCACTTGCGGACGAGGAACCGAGCGATAGGCTGATCGAAGTTTTGCTGAAATTCCGCTGGCCTGAACGCTTGAACAACTTCCTTTCCTTCACGGCCGAGGGCGGAGCTATGGCGTCGGCGCCGGCCGGTCTCGCCCCCCCGCGTCATCGCGCGGATGGAGCCCGGCGACCGTGCCGCCTTGATTGATTTGCTGGGCAAATATCTGGCCGTCGAGGTGGAGGCCAAGGCGGATGGCGCGCTCGTCCCGGTCGACTGACGCGGCGTCGGCCTTGTTGCGCGACCTGTTGGCGGCGCAGGTGCTGGCCGAGACGCTCGCCGCCACCGCGCCCCTTGCCGTGGCCGTGTTTGGCGGAGCGAACGCGCTCGTAGCCGCGCGCGGAGGGCCGACCGGCGCATGGTTCTGGTCAGTTGCGCCGCTTCCCGATGCGATGTGGGAGCGCATGGCCGACGAACATCAGGTTCCGCACAGGGCAAATTCCGGCGACGTTTGATGACATCAGCCGCCCTTCTTCCGCTGATTGGTCTTCGGTCGATCTTCGGGAGATTCGACATAGCTCCAGATTTGGCCACGCCGATTCATTTGCCCCGGCTTCATCAGCCATTTTCTGGCGGCCTCCTTGGAACAGCCCTCGGCGTCGGCGGCCCACCTCAAGGACGGATAGATGCGGGGACCTTCGGAGTCCTCGACCTTTACGCGGTGGCTGTTAGGATAGCGCCACACCTTTCCCTCTTTTCTGAGGTGGTACAGGTCGTAGCTTATGGTCTTCGAGTTGACGACGTGCCCGCGATCCAGCGCCTCGATCAATCGCGCGATCTTCTCGGTGGTCGGCCATTCTCCGTCGATGAGAAGGCTCCTCACATACTCCATGACGATGGGCCGGCGGCGAACGTAGCCCGACTGGTGCGGTGACCGATATTTTCGACCGATCTGGCCTCGATATTTCGCGGGAACGAGTTCGTCATCGGACATAGTGGACACTTTCGCCCTTTACAAACGTTTGTAATTGCCTATCTTTTTGACGTCAAGAATGCGCTCTGCCACCTTCCTCCTGCGTCCGCGCTCCTGCGGGCGGAAAGAAGGAGCGAAGAAAATGAAGCCTTGGGATTCCAGGATTTGGCAGGACATCGCGGATGTCAAGGTCACCGATGAGGAGATCAACACCGCCATTCGGGTGATATCATTCGAGAATGCTTTCGAGAACAAGACCGTGCTGTTCCAGACGGTAATGCTGTCCGCGACCGTGATCGCCTATCTGCGTGCGCTGAAGGATCGCGGTGCTGATCGCGGTCTGCTGGCGCGGATGGTCTGCGACGAGCTGCCTTTCGAGACCAAGCGTCTGCTGATTGAGGTGCATGGCCTGATCGACCCGTTTGACGCGGCCTACGAGCAGCAGGAGCGGAAGCGCGCCGCGCGCGGCTTGAGGAGGGATTGCCGTGCCCGTGCCTGAATACATGAACCATCCCGACGCGCAGGTGTCGGCGCACGACCGCGCCGTCGCTGCGCTTATCAGCGACTCTCTTGAGGTTGAGGACGAGGCGCTCTGCGTCGCCATGGACGCTTGGCTGTTCCTGGAGGACCTTGAGCGGCTCACAGACACGCGGACCGCCGCACGCCTCTGGTTCTTGTTCTCGCAGAGCGGGCTGCGGGAGCGGTTCGACGGAGCGGGTGGCGCCATTGCTGGTCCGGTCCGGCGCGATGTCGGGACATGCTGAAGATGTCTACGGGCCGGCCGATGGGTCGGCCCGGTCAGGCCGATGGGCCTGGACGCTCATGCGGGCCGTGTCCCGCGCCGGGGTCATCCGACCGCGTGGGGCGTGACGCGCCACGACGAAGGAGAACGACCATGGCGAAGATGAAGCCCAGGCCCACCCTGGCGGTCCGTGACGGACCTACGGGCCTCGCTCTCGCGGGCGCGGGAGCTCGGCGAGCAGCACACGCGGCTGATCGCCGACATGAACGGCCGCGTGGAAACCCGCCGCAAAGAGCTGGACTCCACGCTGTCCGACCTATCGACCGGGCAGCGCATGATGCTGGTCGGCCGTGCCCTCGGTGGGCTGAGAGCCGAGCTTCGACGCAATAGCCACGACAACCGGCTCGCGCGGCTGCGCGACCTCGACGCCCTGCGCCGCGACGCCGCCGATGCCCGCTTTCATTACCAGAGCCCGGTGCAGATGCTCGCTCGCGACGGCATCGGCTCCGAGCGCCGCTCCCGCCTGATTCAGCAGCTCGAGCATTCGGGCGACGCCGAGCTCGCAAGCCTCGCCGCGCTCGCCGTGTAGGCGAAGGATCGCGAGCTTGCCGCCGTGCTCGTGTCCCGCGTCCAGCGCGTTCCTCATGCCGAGCGCCCCTTCTCGCCGCACGAGCTTGCCGACCTCCTCGTCGGGGAGGAACACCGCGCCGTCACCGCCGCGATCATGGAAATCGCGGACATCGCCGACCGGGCCATGGCCGAGGATCGCGCCTTCGAGACTGGCCGCGCCTCGCCGGAGCGCGCTGTCGGCCTCGCGCTCAGGGCGCGCGACCGTGCCGCGCTGGAAGCAGCCGACCTTATCGACATCACCGACCCCGCCGAAGAGGACTGAGCCATGGAGAACCGCGAGCAGCACATCCGCGATGCCCTGGCAGAGGTGTTCGCCACGACGCCGATGACGGTGCACATCTATCTCGGCGGCACGCCGGAAAGCTTCGACGACCGCGCCCGGTTCATGGCCGAGTGGCACCTCCGGGCCTACCGCTACCTCGAATGCCCGGTCGATCCGCGCTCCACGGCGCGGGGCAGAACGGCATGGGTCCGCTCTATGCGGGACGCCGACCTCTGGCCGGAGGATCGTCCCTACATGGTGATCGACCCCGAGGCCGATCCGATCCTTCGGGCCATCATCGAGCGATACGCCGAGGTCGAAGCGCTACATGGCGGAGCATCGGTTCATGGCCGGGCTTAACGACTTCGCCAGGCGCATCGACCGCATCGCCGTGCGGGTCGAGGGTAACGTCGAGCGCGCAGTCAAGGACTGCGCCCATGCCGTGCTGCGATCCGCCGTCGAGACAACGCCGGTCGACACCGGCATGGCCCGCTCGAACTGGACGCCCGAACTCGACCGGGCCTTCGAGGGGCTGTTTCCGGCAAGGGTTCCGGGCGCGGGCGGCTCGACAGCGGCGGACAACGCCGCCGCGGCGATCGAGGTCGGCGCGCCGACCATCGAGGCGTTCGACATCGGAAGGAACGGCTCGATCCACATCACCAACAACGCCCCGCACATCCGCCCGCTCAACGACGGCCACTCGAAGCAGGCGCCGGCCGGATTCGTACGGATCGCGGTGATGGAGGGGCTGGCGACGGTGCGCGGTGCGAAGATCGTCGAGAGCTAGGAGCGATCCCTAGGCGGCGTCAGCAGCGCGCCCGGTGTCGACTTGAGGCATTCGGCCAACTTGACGATCAGCGTCAGCGACGGATTGCGCAGGGCGCGCTCGATGCCGGAGATGTAGGTGCGGTCGATCTCCGTCTCCAGCGCAAGCGCCTCCTGCGACACGCCGAGTTCCTTCCTCGCTGCCTTCACGTTCTGAGCCAGGACTCTCTTATAGTCCACCATGGTCGCATGGCGACCAGATGTCGACTAATCGTCCACGGACTCATCGTCACATTTCTATTCGCAAGTGACGATGTGATGTTTGATCCCGTGCTTTGATGGTGCATTGTTTTCTTCTGACTGGAAGGATGCGCTATGGGCCAGATTTTACATGGGAGCGCCACGACGACAGAGGCGGTCCGTCGAGCGATACAAAATAGTCAAGAGAGCCTGAGGGCGCTGTCCAAGCGCTATGGGATCAATCAGAAGACCGTGGCGAAGTGGAAGAAGCGCGCCTCGGTCGCCGATCTTCCGACCGGGCCGAGGGACCCGCATTCGACGGTGCTCTCACTTGAGCAAGAAGCGATCATCGTCGCCTTCCGCAAGCACACGCTGCTGCCGCTCGACGATTGCCTGTATGCGCTTCAGCCGACCATCCCGCACCTGACGCGTTCATCCTTGCATCGCTGTCTGCAACGGCACGGCATCTCCCGACTGCCCGATGTCGAAGGCGACAAGCCTGCCAAAAAGAAGTTCAAGAGCTATCCGATCGGCTTCTTCCACATCGACATCGCCGAGGTCCAGACAGCCCAGGGCAAGCTGCGCTTGTTCGTGGGGATCGATCGCACATCCAAGTTCGCCTATGCCGAACTCCACACCGAAGCGGGCAAGATGATCGCGGCCCAGTTCCTGCGCAACCTGATCGCGGCGGTGCCTTACAAGATCCACACCGTTCTGACTGACAACGGCATCCAGTTCACCAACCGGGCCAGGGACAAGTATGCCTTCCATCATATCTTCGACCGGGTCTGTGACGAGAACGGCATCGAGCACAGGCTCACAAAGCTCAAGCATCCCTGGACGAATGGACAGGTGGAACGGATGAACCGCACCATCAAGGATGCGACCGTCAAACGCTTCCACTACGACGATCACGCGCAACTGAAAAAGCATCTTGCCGACTTCATCGATGCCTACAACTTCGCGAGAAGATTGAAGACGCTCAAGGGTCTCACACCATACGAGTTCATATGCAAGCAGTGGACATCCCAGCCGGATCGATTCATCATCGACCCAATCCATCAAAGGCCGGGACTAAACACTAGAACAAATTGAGAACCTTCACCACCGCAAAACCGCTTCCGCGGTCGCGATAGGAGAAGGATGGTGCCGGCGGAGAGGATCGAACTCCCGACCTTCGGTTTACAAAACCGCTGCACTACCGCTGTGCTACGCCGGCCCCTGCGACACCGATTTCCGGTGCCTATTCGGTACTTGCTCGGGTCAGACGCAGCCTAAGCGCATGATCCGATTCGCATTCTCGCCTCCAGGCCCGCCGATTACAAATCAGGTGCTCTACCATCTGAGCTAAGCCGGCCTTGGACATGGGATAAGCAGGGAAAGGGGCGCTGTAAAGGGAGGCTGGGTTTGTGTGCGCCGTCTTCGGCGGCCGAGGGCCGGGAAAGCGAAACGGCATGTTCGCAAGCTTTTCCTTGAGCTTCGCCCCGCTCGGCCCTAAACGGCGGTTCGCCGTGCTGCATCTCAAGGGAGGATTCCAGTGGATCGTCGTCAATTCATGTTCAAGGCCAGCGCCGTCTCGGGCGGCGCCGCGGCCAGCGTGGCGCTTGCCGCGCCTGCCATCGCGCAGGAGCGCCCGCAGATCCGCTGGCGCATGACCTCCAGCTTCCCCAATACGCTGGATACGCTCTTCGGCTCCTCCCAGCGCTTCGCGCAAATGGTTTCGGACCTCACGGACGGCCAGTTCACGATCCAGATCTACCCCGCCGGCGAGTTGGTGCCCGGCCTGCAGGCGCTGGATGCCGTGCGCGACGGCACGGTCGAGTCCGCGCACTCCGTGCTGTACTACTATGTCGGACAGGATCCGACCTTCGCGATCGGCTCGGCCATTCCGTTCGGGCTGAACGCCCGCCAGCAGAACGCATGGCTCTACCACGGCGGCGGCAACGAGCTCATCGACGAGTTCCTGGTTCCCTACAACGTCGTCGCGCGGCCCGGCGGCAACACCGGCACGCAGATGGGCGGCTGGTTCCGCAAGGAGATCAACTCGCTCGCCGACCTTCAGGGGCTGAAGATGCGCGTCGCCGGCATCGCGGGGCAGGTGCTCCAGCCGCTCGGCGTCGTCGGCCAGCAACTCGCCGGCGGTGATGTCTATGCGGCGCTCGAGCGCGGCACGCTGGACGCGACGGAGTTCGTCGGCCCCTATGACGACGAGAAGCTCGGCTTCTATCAGGTGGCGCCGTACTACTATTATCCTGCCTTCTGGGAGGCCGGCCCGTCGGTCCATTACATGTTCAACAAGGCGCAGTACGATGCCTTGCCGAACGCCTACAGGGCCGCACTGGACGTGGCATCGAAGGCCGCCAATATCGATATGCTGGCCGATTACGACGTGAAGAACATGACCGCGATCCGCTCGCTGGTGGGCAAGGGCGCGCAACTGCGCGCCCTGCCGCGCGATGTTCTGGACGCGGCCTATGAATCGGCGACGAACCTTTACCGGCAGCTCGACGAGACGAACGCCAACTGGAAGAAGATCTACGATCAGTGGGCCGTCTTCCGCACGCAGAGCTACGAGTGGTTCCGCGTGGCCGAGTTCACGAACGACTCCTATTCCTACAGCCAGCAGGCGATGGGCCGCTGAAGCGCAAAGCCACAGCGTGCGCAAAACGGGAAGGGCCGGTCAGGAAACTGACCGGCCCTTTTTTCGTGCCCCTGCGCTCACTGCCCGAAGCTGGGTGCGGGCGGCGGTTCGAACGTGGGAGCGGACGGAGCGCCGAAGCTGGGGGCCGCAGGGGCGCCGAAGGTCGGCGGCGGCGGAGCGCCGAAGCTGGGCGTGGCCGGCATGCCCGAGGAGGGCGCCTCGGGCATGGGAATGTTGAGCTGGATGCTCGCGGGATCGAACGTCCGCTCCGGCGTCATGAAGAACGTCACCGACTGCGGGAAGAAGATCAGGATCGCAACCAGCAGAAGCTGGAGGCCGAGCCACGGAATCGCCCCCAGATAGATATCGGAGGTCTTCACGTCCGGCGGCGCGATGCCCCGCAGGTAGAACAAGGCGAAGCCGAAGGGCGGGTGCAGGAAGGCCGTCTGGAGGTTCACGCACAGGAGAACGCCGAACCAGATGAGGTCGATATCGAGCGACTGCGCCACCGGCACAAGAAGCGGCACGATGATGAAGGCGATCTCGAAGAAATCGAGGAAGAACGCGATGAAGAAGATGAAGATGTTGACGAAGATCAGGAAGCCGACCGCCCCGCCGGGGATGTGAGACAGGAGGTGCTCGATCCACAGCCCCCCATCCATGCCCTGGAAGGCGAGGCTGAAGACCGTTGCCCCCAGGAGGATGAAGATCACCATCGCGGTGATGCGCATGGTCATCGCCATCGCCTGGCGCGTCAGCGTCCAGTTCAGCCGGCGGTGAAGCACGGCCAGCAGCATCGCGCCGATCGCGCCCATGGCGCCCGCTTCCGTCGGCGTGGCCAGGCCCATGAACATGGTGCCGAGAACCACGAAGATGAGCGCCAGCGAGGGCACCATGGACTTGGCCACGCGCCAGACGAGCGCCCGCCCGCTCATGGTGCGCGCTTCGGGCGGAAGCGGGGGCACGAGATGGGGCTTCAGCTTGGAGATGATGAAAATGAAGATCAGGAAGATCAGGATCTGCAACATGGCCGGGCCGATGGCGCCCTTGTACATGTCGCCCACGGACCGGCCGAGCTGGTCGGCGAGGATGATCAGCACCAGCGATGGCGGGATCACCTGCGTGATGGTGCCGGACGCCGCGATCACGCCCGTGGCGATGCGCTTGGAATAGCCGTAGCGCATCATGACGGGCAGCGAGACCACGCCCATGGCAATGACGGAGGCGGCGACCGTGCCGGTGATCGCGCCCAGAACTGCACCCACCAGGATGACGGCATAGGCGACGCCGCCAGGCAGCGGGCCGAAGAGCTGGCCCGCCCCTTCCAAAAGGTCCTCGGCCAGCCCGGAGCGCTCGAGAATCGCGCCCATGAAGGTGAAGAAGGGGATCGCCAGCATCAGCTCGTTCGAGACCACGCCGAAGAAGCGCAGGGGCAGGGCGTTCAGCAGGGCGGGGGAGAAGTGCTCGAAGACGACGCCCAGAATGCCGAACGTCATCCCCACGGCGGCGAGCGAGAAGGCCACCGGGAAGCCGAACAGCAGGAAGCAGATCATCGCGCCGAACATCAGCGGCGGCATGGGACCATATGCGAACATGGGGAAGGTGTTTCCTTGCCGGCCTACTGGAGAGGCTTCTCGTATTTCGTTTCAAGCGTGATGAGGCCGCGCAGCGCCGCCACGCGCTTGATGAGTTCGGACACTCCCTGGAGGAACAGGAGCCCGAAGCCGAGCGGCAGGGCGGCCTTGGCCGGCCAAAGGGGAAGCCCGCCCGCATTCATCGACACCTCGCCCGTGGTGAAGGAGCGCCAGAAGAACGGCCAGCACAGATAGAAGAAATAGCCGATCACCGGCAGGAAGAGGACGAGGAAGCCGATGATGTCGACCACCAGCTTGGAGCGGGGCGAAAGCAGGCCGTAGAGAACGTCCACCCGCACATGCTCGTTCATCCGCAGCGTATAGCTTGCCCCGAGCAGGACGATGCCCGCCAGCAGATACCACTGAATCTCGATGGCGCCGTTCGAGCTGATGCTCAGCATATAGCGCAGGAGCGCGTTGCCGCCGCTGATCAGGACGGCGGCCAGAACCATGTATTCGGCAATGACGGCGAAGCCTGCGTTCAGCCTGTCCACCGAGCGGCTGAAGAGGAGCAGCGGGCCCATTATTCTTCCCTCCAACGCGTCGCGTCCGGAAGGCTGTTCGGGGCGCGCGCCATGCGGGGTTGCCGCTTCTGCCGCACGAATCCCGCCGATGAAGCCCGCCTACGACATTTCCAGCTTCAAAGGCCAGCGCTTTCTTGCAAGGGAAGGGCAGGCGGTGCGCAAACCGCGGGGCGAAGGATGGAGGGCTGCGAGATGGAGAATGCGCGGATCACGCGCCAGCGCGAATTGGTGGAGACGATGCGGCAACGGCTTCATTTCGAGCTCCTTCTCCTCGACCGGATGCTCCGCAAGGCCGGCCACGACGTGCCGGAGGGACAACCGGCGGCGATCAGGGACGTCCTCGCAAAGGCGCGGCATCGTCAGCGCGGCAAGGCGATGGAACTCGCGGGGCCGCAGGGCCTGGCAGCGAGAGAGACGGCGCGCTGACCGCATTCCTGTGCGAGGAAGAATGGGATTGACAACGGCAACGAACCGGAACAAAAAAGGAACACAAGAACGAAACAGGAACTCATTCGATGCTGATCGTCAAGGAATGCGCTTCGCTGGCCGCTGTCTCCGCCTTCGTGCTCGGCTTCTCACTCATCGCCCATCTTGTTTGAGGATATGCCGTCCTTTCCTGTGGACGAGGGGTGCCCCCGCCACGACATCGGCGGAAGCCTCGTTCATGGGTAGGCCCTAGGCGTGGCGTAGGGTGGATGGGAACAGGCGATGGCAGAGACGATGGCTCCGCACGTTCGGCAACCGAAGTTCATCCATCTTCGCGTTCACAGCGCGTTTTCTCTGCTGGAAGGCGCCTTGCGGATCGACCAGATCGTCAAGCACGCCAAAGCCGATGGAGCCCCCGCCATCGGAATCGCGGACACGAACAATCTTTTCGGTGCGCTCGAATTCTCGGAAAAGGCCGCAAAGGCCGGGGTCCAGCCCATCGTGGGCTGCCAGATCGAGGTGGATTTCCGAGACGTGGAGAGCGATCCCTCGGGGCGGGATCGCAACGCGCTGGCAAGCTCTGGCCCGCTCGTCTTCATCGCCGCCGAGGAGGAGGGTTACGTCAATCTCGTCGATCTCGTTTCCCGCTCCTATCTCGCCCATGACGGCGACGAGCGGCCCCATATCCTGGCCGACTGGCTGGAAGGCCGCACGGCCGGCCTGATCGCCCTGACCGGCGGAGCGCTGGGGCCGGTCGGATGCGCTATCGCAGCCGGGCGTGGGCCGCTGGCGCGCGAGCGCGTTCTACGGTTGCAGGCGCTTTTCGGAGACCGGCTCTACATGGAGTTGCAGCGCCACGGCGAGCGCTCGCGGCGCACGGAAGGCGAGAGCGTCGAGCTAGCCTACGAGCTCGGCATTCCGCTGGTGGCGACGAACGAGCCCTTCTTCTTCTGTGCCGAGGATTTCGACGCGCACGACGCGCTCCTGGCCGTCGCCGCCAACAGGCTGGTGAGCCATGAGGACCGCAGACGCCTGACGAGCGACCATTGCCTGAAAAGCCAGGACGAGATGGCCGCGCTCTTCGCCGACCTTCCCGAAGCCCTGGAAAACACGGTCGAGATCGCGCGCCGCTGCTCCTTCCGTCCCAGGACGCGCAAGCCCATCCTGCCGCGCTTCGCAGGCGCGGATGCCGACCCGAAGGAGGCCGAACTCGCGGAGGTGGCCGAGCTTCGCCGTCAGGCGCAGGAGGGGCTGGAAGCGCGCCTTGCCGCCCACGGCCCCGCCCCGGGGCAGAACGAGGAAGCCTATCGCGAGCGGCTTGAGTTCGAGCTCTCCGTCATCGAGCGGATGGGGTTTCCCGGCTACTTCCTGATCGTTGCCGACTTCATCAAATGGGCGAAGGCGCAGGGTATCCCGGTGGGCCCGGGCCGCGGTTCGGGCGCGGGCTCGCTGGTGGCCTATTCGCTGACGATCACCGATCTCGACCCCCTGCGCTTCTCGCTCCTCTTCGAGCGCTTCCTGAACCCCGACCGCGTCTCGATGCCCGATTTCGACATCGACTTCTGCCAGGACCGGCGCGAGGAGGTGATCCGTTACGTCCAGCGGAAATATGGCCGCGAACAGGTGGCGCAGATCATCACCTTCGGATCCATGCAGGCGCGCGCCGTGCTGCGCGACGTGGGGCGTGTGCTCGAAATGAGCTACGGCCATGTCGACAAGCTGTGCAAGCTGGTGCCTGCCAACCCCGCCAATCCCGTCACGCTCGCCCAGGCCATCGAGGATGAGCCGCGCCTTCAGGAGGCGCGGGACAAGGAAGAGATCGTCGCGCGTCTCCTCTCCATCGCGCTGAAGCTCGAGGGGCTCTATCGCCACGCCTCCACCCACGCCGCCGGCATCGTGATCGGCGACCGGCCGCTGTCCCAGCTCGTGCCGATGTATCGCGATCCGCGGTCCGACATGCCGGTCACGCAGTACAACATGAAATGGGTCGAGCAGGCCGGCCTCGTGAAATTCGACTTCCTGGGTCTCAAGACGCTGACGACGCTCCAGACCGCCGTCGCACTGATCGAGCGCAAGGGCGTGAAGATCGACCTGTCCGCCCTGCCGCTGGACGATCCGGGCACCTACGCGATGCTGACGCGTGGCGAGACGGTGGGGGTCTTCCAGGTGGAATCGGTGGGCATGCGCAAGGCGCTGATCGGCATGCGACCCGACCGGTTCGAGGATATCGTCGCCCTCGTCGCGCTCTACCGGCCGGGGCCGATGGAGAACATTCCGGTCTACAACGCCCGCAAGCACGGCGAGGAGAAGGTCGAGATCATCCATCCCAAGATGGAGCCGATCCTGCGCGAAACGCAGGGCGTGATCATCTACCAGGAGCAGGTGATGCAGATCGCCCAGGTCCTGTCGGGCTATACGCTCGGCGAGGCGGACCTTCTGCGCCGCGCGATGGGCAAGAAGATCCGCGCGGAGATGGACCAGCAGCGCGTGCGCTTCGTCGAGGGCGCCGTGGAGCGCGGCCTGCAGAAGGCACAGGCCAACACGATCTTCGACCTTCTGGCCAAGTTCGCCGACTACGGCTTCAACAAGTCCCACGCCGCTGCCTACGCGCTGGTCTCCTACCAGACCGCCTATCTCAAGGCGAACCATCCGACGGAGTTCCTGGCCGCTTCGATGACGCTCGACTGCGGCAATACCGACAAGCTCAACGATTTCAGGACCGACGCCATGCGCCTCGGCATCGAGATCGTGGTCCCCTCGGTGCAGACCTCCTTCCGCTCGTTCGAGGTGGACGACGGGCGCATCTTCTACGCGCTCGCGGCCATCAAGGGCGTGGGCGAGCAGGCGGTGGAGCATATCGTGGAGCTGCGGCGGGAGGGCGGTCCCTTTCGCAGCCTCGAGGATTTCTGCGCTCGCATCGATCCGCGCATCGTCAACAAGCGCACGCTGGAGCATCTGATCTGCGCCGGCGCGCTTGATTGCTTCGGCCACGACCGGGCGATCCTGTGCGGCAATATCGACAGGCTCTCGGCCTATGCGCTGATGTCGCATGAGGGGCGCAACTCGCAGCAATCCAGTCTGTTCGGCGGGGCCGATGCCGAGCCCGAGCCGCTGCGCCTTGCGGAAGGTCCGGCCTGGACCACCTCGGAGCGGTTGATGCGCGAGTTCCAGGCCATCGGCTTCTATCTCTCGGCCCATCCGCTGGACGAGTACAAGAAGGCGCTCAAGCGCTTGAACGTGCAGTCCTATGCCGAGGTGGTGGCGAGTGTGCGAAAGGGCGCGACGGCCGCGCGCGTGGCTGGCACCGTCACGTCCCGGCAGGAGCGCAAGACGCGCACCGGCGGCAAGATCGGCATCGTGCAATTGTCGGACGCGAGCGGCCAGTACGAGGTGGTGCTGTTCACCGAGACGCTGATCCAGTTCCGCGACATGCTGGAGCCGGGAGCCTCGGTCATCGTGGCGGTCTCGGCGGAGGAGCGGCCCGAAGGCATTTCTCTGCGCGCCTCCGGCGTCCAGTCGCTGGAGCGCGAGGCGGAGAAGATGCAGCGCTCCATGCGCGTCTTCATGCGCGACGCCCGCCCGCTCAGCGCCTTCCGCTCGCATTTGAAGGACGGCGACAGCGAGGTGACGCTCGTCCTGGTGCGGGAGGAGGGGCGCCGTGAGGTGGAGATCGCCTTGCCCGGCCGTTTCCGCGTCTCGCCGCAGATGGCGAGCGCGATCAAGGCCGCGCCGGGCGTCCTTGAGGTGGAGCTGGCCTGATATCGGGCGAAATTTCCCGTGGGCGGGCCGCCCGCCGCGCCGCCTCCGCGTTCCGTTCCTCCACCGGCCTGAAGGTGTAGCCGGTGTCTATCGCGTGCGCGCCGAAGCGCGAGCGCACGGTGTCGAGCGCGCCTTCCGCCTTGGCGCGCCGCGCCGCGGCCGGATCGACCAGGTCAGCGGGGTCCGCCGTTTCGGCCGGAGAGAAGTCGCCACAGCCGATGCCGAGCAGGCGATAGCGCGTGCCGTCCAGCTCCTTTTCCAGAAGCTGGCGGCCAGTCTCGAAGATGCGTCCGGCAAGGCGGGTGGGAGAGCCGAGCTTGCGGTTGCGGGTTCGAGTGCGGAAGTCGGCGCCCTTCAACTTGAGGACAATGGTCTGCGCGGCGAGGTCCGTCGCCTTCAGGCGGTCCGCCACCTTCTCGCTCAACTCGCGCAGCAGGGGCACGAGGTCGGCGGCGCTCGAGAGATCGCGTTCGAAGGTCGTTTCCGATGAAATGCTCTTCATCTCGCCGCGCGGGCTCACGGGCCGCGGGTCGATGCCGCGTGAGAGGCGCCAGAGCCGCTGCCCCATCACGCCGTAGCGTTTCATCAGTTCGCCCTCCTCCATCGACTGGAGCTGGCCGATGGACCGCAGCCCGTCGCGCTCCAGCGCCTGCGCCGTCGCGGCGCCGACGCCCCAGATGAACGAGATCGGCCTGGCCGCGAGGAAGGGTAGGGTGTCGGCGCGGCCGATTACGGAGAAGCCGCGCGGCTTCTGAAGGTCCGAGGCGATCTTGGCGAGGAACTTGTTGTGCGACAGGCCGATGGAGACGGAAATTCCAAGATCGGCCTCCACCTCTCGCGCCAGCCGGGCGAGCACCAGAGCCGGCGGGCTCTTGTGCATCCTCTCGGTTCCGGTCAGGTCCATGAAGGCCTCGTCGATGGACAGGGGCTCGACCAGCGGCGTGAGCGCGCGCATGCGCTCGCGCACCGTCCGGCCGACTTCAGCGTATTTCGCCATGTCCGGGCGGATGATCGTCGCCTGCGGGCAGAGCTTGAGAGCCTTGAACATCGGCATGGCCGAGCGAACGCCGTGGATGCGGGCGTTGTAGCAGGCCGTCAGCACGACGCCGCGCCGCCCACCTCCGATGATCAGCGGCCGGTCGGCCAGATCGGGCCGCTCACGCTTCTCGACCGCTGCATAAAAGGCGTCGCAGTCCAGATGGGCGATGGAGAGGCCGGCAAGCTCGTCATGGGCCAGCACGCGCGGGCTGCCGCAAGCCTCGCAGCGCGGGCGTACGAGGGACTGCTCCTTCAGGCAGTCGCGGCAGAATGCGAAGGGGACACGAGCGGACATGGACGGAGTTCCAGACAGGCCCCATCATAACCGGCTCCGGGCGGCCCCGCGAATCTTCTCTTCAGTGCGGCACATCCTCATAGCGTCCACCCAGGGCTCGGCGCGCGGCCGCCACGCGCTCGGGCGCAATGGCGCTGGCTGCGGCAAAGGCATTCAGCGTGCCTTCGTGCGCAAGGAAGAAGTCCAGCAGGCCCGCGAAGAACGCAGGATCGGACGCAGCGGCGCGAAGGTCATTCGCCTCCAGTCCCGACAGCGCCAGGAAACGGCTCAGAAGCGCGGCATCACCGGCCAGAAAGCCCAGCGCCTCGATTGCCACGGACTCGGCGTCTTGCTGGTTCGGACCATCGGGCGACTTTCCGCGTTTTTCGAGCATCTGTTCCGTTTCCGCACCGCGTCGCAAGATTCCCACTTCTTAAATCAAATTGCCCTAGGACTCGATGGCGGACGCTTGCGAAAGCCGGCCGATCCGTCGCGAATCACGGCGTTTGGAGTATCGCGGATGTCGAAAACGGTGATGATCGTCGAGGACAACGAGCTCAACATGAAGCTCTTCCGCGACCTGATCGAGGCACATGGCTACCGCACGGTCCAGACCCGCAGCGGCCTGACGGCCGTCGATCTGGCCCGCAGCGAGCGGCCGGACCTCATTCTCATGGACATCCAGTTGCCTGAAATCTCGGGGCTGGACGTCACTCGGCAGCTCAAGGCGGATGCGGAGCTGAAGGCCATTCCGGTCATCGCCGTCACCGCCTTCGCGATGAAGGGGGACGAGGAGCGAATCCGACAGGGCGGGTGCGAGGCCTATATCTCGAAGCCCATCTCCGTCACGCACTTCATCGAGACGATCAAGACCTTTCTCGGAGACGGCTGAAGGCCCGGAATTTCGCGCCATCCTTAACCATACGTAAAGATCGCCGCACCGAGGCGCATCCGACCGTTGCTTTTCCCCCGGAATCTTCGCAAGGTCGGGGCTGGATATCGAAGCGCCCGAAAACGCAAGACGGGCGATACGGTTTCCCCATGGAATGCTCAGGTCCGCCGCATCTCCTGGGTCCCGTGGGGCGGTCGGCCGGCTCCGGTCATCAGCGGTGTCCTCGTACCGCGATCGGGACCGGCCGGCCAACTTCCTGACAAGCTGCCCATGACGGGTGCACAAACGAAAAACGCCGCCCTTCAGGGCGGCGTTTTTCGTTTCGACCAGAAGCGTGTCGCTTACTTGATCTTGGCCTCGCGGAATTCCACGTGCTTGCGCGCGACCGGGTCGTACTTGGTTTTCACCATCTTGTCGGTCATCGTGCGGCTGTTCTTCGTCGTCACGTAGAAGAAGCCGGTGTCGGCCGTCGAGAGCAGCTTGATCTTGATCGTCGTAGCCTTGGCCATGGTGCCTTATCCGCCTTGCGATAGGTGCCTCTCGGCCTTGCCTTGCGGGGCAGACGGCGCTCGTTCGAGGCTTTCGAGTGTCTGTTTTGGTTCACGCGCCCGCCGACGAATCGGGCAAGCGGCGACAGCCGAAGGATTTTCGTCCGTCGCGGTCAGGCGCGGACACTATTCATAGCGGCACCAAAGTCAAGACCGAGCGGCGCTCAGAGGAGATCGCGCAGGAAGACGCCGCCCTGCCTGCGGTAGAATGCCATAGGCATTTCAGGGTCGTAGAGGCTCGCGCTCTCCAACCGGGCGGCGAGCTCGGCAAGAACTTGGCGGGTGATGGGCGCAAGATCCTCGCCCTGCATCTCGTCGATCGTCATCCAGGCCACCTGGTCGAACTCGTCGGTCGGCCGGTCCTCGAAGGGCATCCGGCGGACGATCGTCTCGGCGCGGACGGCGAAGAAGCGCGTGTCGTAGCGGCGCACCAGGCCGGGGGGCGTGATGGCGCGCGCGAAGGGCACAAGCTTCGCAGGCATCGGCCGGACCCCGCAGGCGGCGAAGTCGCGCCAGTACGGGGCGCGCGAGGAAAATTCGCCGGGTGCGCCCAGCATGATCCCCGTTTCCTCGAAGGTCTCCCGGATGGCCGCCAGAGCGAGAGCTGCCGCCCGCTTCTCGCCGAAGCGCCTTGCGGTGCGCGCGCCCAGCCGCGCGCCGACGGCGGGCGGCAGCGGGAAGTGGCCGGCCAAGGCCAGGTCCGTGCGGTCGATGCGCCCGCCCGGGAAGACGAGCTTGCCGGCCATGAAGACATGGGCGGGCGCGCGGCGTCCCGCCAGCACGCGCGGCGGGCTGGCCGTGTCGTCCACGATCACGACGGTCGCCGCGTCGCGGATACGAACGGGCCCGGCTTGCGGGTCTCTACCCGCCTCGTGGTGGCGATCGGCGAGACTCAGCGCGATGCCTCCTCGCCGGTTTCGCCGAAGCCGTGCATGCGGATCGCCCATTGCAGGCCGATGGTCGCGCCTTTCAGCGGCTTCAGCAGAGCCAGCGTCAGCAGCGTCGTGATCGGAATCCAGATGGCCAGATGCGCCCAGAGCGGCAAGTCGCCCAGATGCTCCAGGCCCATGAAGGCGGCCACCACGATATGCCCGACGATGAAGATGGTGAGGTAGGGCGGCAGATCGTCCGCGCGGTGGTGATGGAACGCCTCGCCGCAAGCGGCGCAATGATCGACGCTCGTCAGGAAGCCGCTGAACAGCCTGCCTTGCCCGCAGCGCGGGCAGCGCAGGCAGAAGCCGCGCAGGATGGCCTGCCAGACCGGGCGCTGCGGTGCCGCAGGTTCGTTCTCGAAACGTGTTTTCGCGGTTTCCTCGCTCATCGCCGCTTCCTCGGCCCGGACCGCCCGCGCGGCGCGGCGCGGCCGGTTCGCCGGCCCGCCTTGTGGAAGGATGCGTTGGAGCGCGGCAGCTTGCGTGCCTCGCTCAGCATCTCGAATCGCATGGCTCCGGCCAGCGGCGCGGCCTCCACCAGCCGAACCTCCACGCTGTCGCCCAGGCGATGGCCATGGCCGCTGCGCTCGCCGACAAGCGTATGGGCAGCCTCGTCGTAATGGAAATACTCGCCGCCCAGGGTCGAGATCGGGATGAAGCCGTCGGCGCCATATTCCGGCAAGCGCACGAAGAGACCCGCTTTCGTGACCCCCGTGATGCGACCGGAGAAGTTGGCGCCGACCTTGTCGGCGAGGTGATGGGCGATGAGCCGGTCCACCGTGTCGCGCTCGGCCGCCATGGCGCGGCGCTCGGCTTGGCTGATCTCCTCGGCGGTCTGGTCCAGCCGCTCCTCGTCCTCCCGGCTGAGCCCGCCCGGCCCGAGGCCAAGCGCGGTAATAAGCGCGCGGTGCACCAGGAGGTCGGCATAGCGGCGGATAGGGGAGGTGAAGTGGGCGTAGCGGGAGAGGTTCAGCCCGAAATGGCCGATGTTCTCGCTCTGGTAAAGCGCCTGACTCTGCGAACGCAGCACCACCTCGTTGACGAGGCTTTCATGCTCGGTGTCCTTTACCTGGGCGAGGATACCGTTGAAATGCGATGGCCGCAGATTGCCGCTCTTGGCCAGCGGCATGTCCAGCGTTTTCAGGAAGTCGCGCAGGGATTCGAGCTTGGCCATGGAAGGCGCGTCATGCGCACGGTAGACGAGCTTCTGCCGCCTGGTTTCCAGCGCCTCGGCCGCGGCCACATTGGCCTGGATCATGAACTCCTCGATCAGCCGGTGCGCGTCGAGCCGCTCGGGCACGACCACGCGGGCGACGCGGCCCGCATCGTCCAGCACGATCTTGCGTTCCGGCAGGTCGAGGTCGAGCGGCTGGCGCTTGCCGCGCGCGGCTTTCAAGGCTTCGTAGGCTGCCCATAGAGGACGCAGGACTGTGGTGACGATCTCATCGTCCACGTCGTCCGGCATCCCGTCGATCGCGGCCTGCGCCTGCTCGTACGCCAGCTTCGCCCGGCTCTTCATCATGATGCGGTGGAAGGAGTGCCGTCGCTTCTCGCCCGTCGCGGAGAAGACCATGCGCACGGCGAGGGCAGGGCGGTCGACACCCTCGCGCAGCGAGCAGAGATCGTTGGAGATGCGCTCGGGCAGCATCGGCACGACGCGGTCGGGGAAATAGACCGAGTTGCCGCGCAACCGCGCTTCCGAATCCAGCCGCGAACCCGGCCGCACGTGGAAGGAGACGTCGGCAATCGCGACCGTCACCACATGTCCGCCGGGATTGGCCTCGTCCTCGTCCGGCGCGGCATGGACCGCGTCGTCATGGTCCTTGGCGTCGCGCGGATCTATGGTGACAAGCGGCAGCGAGCGCCAGTCCTCACGGCTCTCCATCGTGGCCGGCCCGGCCTTTTCGGCCTCTTCCAGAACGGATTTGGGAAACACATGGGGGATGGAATGGGCGTGGAGGGCGATGGTCGAAATCGCGCGTTCAGAGCCCATGGAGCCCACGATGCGCGCGACGCGCCCCTTGGGAAAGCCGGCGCGCGGGCGCGACAGCGGCTCGATCTCCACGAGATCACCGTCCCTGGCGCCCTGCACATCCTCCGGCGACACCGAATATTCGAGCCCGCGCCGCTCGACCGGATCGACGCGGCCCGCGCCACCGGGCATCAGGCGGAAAACGCCGAGCGCGCTGGCCTTGTCCGCTTCCAGAACACGGATGACGCGGGCGGTCGGGCCGCCTTCGGCCTCGAAGTCGAGCCGGCACAGGGCACGATCACCGACGCCGGCGGCCTTGCCCTCTCGCGCCTGCTTGAGGCGGAAGCGCGGCCGCTCGCCGGCCTCGTCCTCGTCCCACTTCACCGGCTCGGCCAGCAGGCCGCCCTCGTCGTCCCGCCCGCTGACGCGCAGCACGGCAACGGAAGGCAGGGCACCGGGGCGGGTATACTGCCGTCGGCTGCCCGCCAGAACGCCTTCGGCCTGGAGATCGGCCAGGATGTTCTTGAGGACGATCCGGTCGTCCCCCTTGGCACCGAAGGCCTTGGCCAGATCTCGCTTGGTGGCGCGCAAGGGGTTTTCGGCGATGAAGCGCAGCACGGATTCGCGATCGAGCGTCGGATGCGTCTTCCCGTCCTTCACGCGCCGCGCCATGCCGGTCAATCGCCTCCCGCCGCCGCCTTGGTCTTCTTCGCCGCCGGCTTCTTGGCGGGCGCCTTCTTGGCGGCGGCCTTCTTCGGCGCGGCGCGCGCCGCGCTCTTCTTCGGCGCCGCCTTCGCCTTCGGCGCCTTGCCGGTCTTCTCGGCGCGCTCCGTCAGGAGCTGGATCGCCTCCTCTAGCGTCACCGAGGCCGGATCCTTGCCCTTGGGCAGCGTGGCGTTCACCTTGCCGGTGTTGACATAGGGGCCGAAGCGGCCTTCGCGCACGGTGATCTGACCGCCGAGCGTTGGATGCTCTCCCAGCGTCGCGATGGCGGCCGGCGTTCCGCGCCCGCGCCCGCCGCGCTCCTTCTTCTCCGCGATGACGGTAACGGCGCGGTTCAGGCCCACCGTGAACACGTCCTCGACGGTTTCGAGATTGGCGTAGCCGCCATCATGCTGCAGGAAGGGGCCGTAGCGCCCGAGACCGGCCAGGATGGGCTTGCCGCTTTCGGGGTGGATGCCCACCTCGCGGGGCAGCGAGAGAAGCCTCAGCGCTTTCTCGAAATCCATCTCGGCCACTTCCCAGCCCTTGGGCAGGGAGGAGCGCTTGGCTTCCTTGCCTTCACCGCGCTGGACATAGGGGCCGAAGCGGCCTGAGCGCAGCGTCACCACCTCGCCCGTCTCGGGATCGTTGCCCAGTTCCTTCGGCTCGTTCAGCCCGCCATCGTCCGGGCTGTCCGCCGAAAGGCTGGTGCCGAGCTGCTTGGTGTAGTTGCACTCCGGGTAGTTCGAGCAACCGACGAAGGCGCCGAACTTGCCGAGCTTCAGCGAAAGGCGCCCCCCGCCGCAGCGCGGGCAGGCGCGCGGGTCCGTTCCGTCGCCCTTGGGGGGGAAGACGAGCGGGCCGAGCTCCTCGTTCAGCGCGTCGAGAACGTCGGAAACGCGAAGCTCCTTCGTGCCGTCCACATGGGCGGAGAAGTCCTTCCAGAAGTCGCGCAGCACGTCCTTCCAGGACAGCTCGCCCGCCGAGATGCGGTCGAGCTTCTCCTCAAGATCGGCGGTAAAGTCGTACTCGACATATTTCTCGAAGAAATTGTGCAGGAACGCCGTCACCAACCGGCCCTTGGAATCGGGCAGGAGCTTGCGCTTCTCCTGCACGATATAGTCGCGGTCCTGAAGGGTCTGGAGCGTCGCGGCGTAGGTGGAAGGGCGACCGATGCCCAGCTCCTCCATCCGCTTGATGAGCGAGGCTTCCGAGAAGCGCGGAGGCGGCTCGGTGAAATGCTGCGTGGGCTCGATAGCGCGCTTCGTCAGCGCCTCCTCCGCGCGGATCTCGGGCAGGCGGGCGGATTCGTCTTCTTCCTCCGCTTGGTCCGCCTGGTTCTTCGAATCGTCGCGATGGTCCTGATAGGCGCCGATGAATCCCTCGAAACGCACCACGGAGCCTGTCGCGCGAAGCTGCGCGCGCCTGGCACCGTTCTCGGCCAGAATCTCCACCGTCGTACGCTCGATCTCGGCGGACGCCATCTGGCTGGCGATGGCGCGCTTCCAGATGAGGTCGTAGAGGCGCGCCTGATCACGGTCGAGATAGCGCTCCATATCCTTCGGATGCCGGTCGAAGCCGGTGGGACGGATGGCCTCGTGGGCCTCCTGCGCGTTCTTCGCCTTGGTGGAGTAGTAGCGCGGCTTTTCCGGCACGTAGCGTTCGCCGAAGGTGGAGGCGATGGCCTTGCGCGCGGCGGCCACGGCCTCCGGCGCCATCTGCACGCCGTCGGTTCGCATATAGGTGATGAGGCCGACGGTCTCGCCGCCGATATCCATGCCCTCGTAGAGGCGCTGCGCCACCTGCATGGTGCGCGAGGCGCCGAAGCCGAGCTTGGCGGAAGCCGCCTGCTGGAGCGTGGAGGTGGTGAAGGGCGGGCCGGGGTTGCGCCTGGTCGGCTTGGCGTCCACCGAGAGCGCCCGGAAGCTGGCGCCTTCCAGCATGTCGCGGATTTCGAAGGCACGCTCCTCCGACCCGATGGACAGGCGCTGGAGCTTCTCGCCCTCATAGCCCGTCACGCGCGCCACGAAGTCCTCGTTGCGCAGCGTGCCCAGCTTGGCGGCGATCTGCCAGTACTCGTCGGTCTTGAAGCGCTCGATCTCGGCTTCGCGGTCGCAGACGAGGCGCAGGGCCACGGACTGCACGCGGCCCGCCGAGCGGGCACCCGGCAGCTTGCGCCAGAGGACGGGCGAGAGGGTGAAGCCGACCAGATAATCGAGCGCGCGGCGGGCCAGGTACGCGTCCACCAGCGGCTCGTCGATCTGGCGCGGGTTCGCCATCGCATCCAGCACGGCCTTCTTGGTGATGGCGTTGAAGACGACGCGGCTGACGGGCTTGTCCTTGATCACCTTCTTCTGGCGAAGAACCTCCAGCACGTGCCAGGAAATGGCCTCGCCCTCGCGATCCGGATCGGTTGCGAGGAAGAGCGCATCGGCGCCCTTCACGGCTTGAGCGATCTCGCTCAGGCGCTTTTGCGAGGGCTTGTCGACCTCCCAGTCCATGGAAAAATCGTCGTCCGGCCGCACGGACCCGTCCTTGGCCGGCAGGTCGCGCACATGGCCGAAGGAGGCGAGCACCTTGTAGTTGGAGCCCAGATATTTGTTGATCGTCTTCGCTTTTGCGGGCGATTCGACGATGACGACGTCCATGAGCTGACGATCCCGGAAGGTATTGCGCGGGCAAAGGGTCGCGCCAAGTGTTGCTCCGCTCACATGGACAGCGGATCGAGCGCGGTCAACCCCGCCCGTTCACGCCGAGAGGGACACGCGGCCGCCGGGGTGCCGCTCCAGGCGGCCGGCAAGCGTCAGTTCGAGAAGCACGAGCTGCACCGCGCCGGCCCCGGCGCCGATATGATCGACGAGGTCGTCCACCGTTACCGGGCTGGGGCCCAGCGCCTCGATGATGCGGGCGCGCTGGTCCTCGGCGATGTCCTCATCGGGTAGCGCCGTATCCGCCTCGTCGAATTGCGCGAACGGCGCGGACGGCGCGCGCCCGTCCAGCGGGCGGATGGCCTCGATCACGTCCGCGGCCTCCGTCACGAGGATCGCGCCGTCCTTGATCAGTCCGTTCGGCCCGCCGGCGCGCGGATCGAGCGGCGACCCCGGCACGGCGAAAACGAGCCGGCCCATCTCACCGGCCAGGCGCGCGGAGATCAGCGAGCCGGAGCGCCTGGCCGCCTCCACCACGAGAAGCCCGAGCGAAAGCCCGGCCACGATGCGGTTGCGGCGGGGGAAGTCGATGGCGCGCGGTGTCCAGCCGAAGGGCATCTCGGTGAGGAGACAGCCGCCGCCATCCACGATCCTGCGCATCAATGGCCGGTTCTCGTTGGGGTAGGGCTTGTCCAGGCCGCCCGCGAAGACGCCCGCCGTGCCCGTTTCCAGCGCCGCCTCATGCGCCGCCGCGTCGATACCGCGCGCCACGCCGGACACGATGCAGAAATCCGCTCGCCCCAGCTCCTGCGCGATGGACTTGGCGAATTTGATGCCCGACAGGGAAGCGTTGCGCGCGCCGACGATGGCGACGCACGACCGGTGCAGCGTGGCGATCTCGCCCATCACCGCCAGCACCGGCGGCGCGGCCTCCATAGCCGCCAGCGCCTTGGGGTAGTCCGCCTCGCCCAGGCACACGAAGCGCGCCTTCATGCGCGCGGCTGTGGCGAACTCGGCTTCGATAGCCGCGACGTCCGCGACCGCGATGCGCCGTTTGGCGCCGCCGCGCGCCGCCAGCTCGGGCAGCGCGTCCAGCGCCGCCTCCGCCCCGCCGAAGCGGTTGACGAGGGCGCGAAAGCCCACCGGCCCGACATTCTCGGAACGGATGAGCCGGACCCAGGCGAAACGCTGCCGCTCCGACAGGACGATGGCGGAGCCCGCTTCGCTCAACCCTTTTCTCCGATTTTTCCTTCCGTACCAGAGAGAAGGCGGGAAATGTTCGTCTTGTGCTTGATGTAGACCAGCACGGTCAGGGTGCCCGAGAGCGCGGCCGCCGGCATGTTGCCGAGGAGGAGATAGACGAGCGGCACCGCCACCGTCGCCACCAGCGCGGCGAGAGAGGAGAAGCGGAAGAGATAGGCCACGACGATCCAGTTCGCCGCGAAGACCGCGACGCCGAGCGGGGCGAAGCCGAGAAGGACGCCGAGATAGGTCGCCACGCCCTTGCCGCCCTTGAAGCCCAGCCAGACGGGCAGGATGTGCCCCAGGAACGCGCCGAGGCCCGCCAGGGCCGCCGCCGGCTCGCCCCAGTTCCAGGCGATGAGCACGGGCACGGTGCCCTTCAGGACGTCGCCCAGAAGCGTGAGCGCCGCCACCAGCTTGTTGCCGGTGCGCAGGACATTCGTCGCGCCGATATTGCCAGAGCCGATGGAGCGCACGTCACCCAGGCCGAACATGCGCGTCAGCACGAGGCCGAAGGGAATGGAGCCGCACAGATAGCCAAGGGCCAGCGACAGGACGAGAAAGAGCGGCTGGCTCTGCGCCAGGAACTCGATCACCGCCCGTCCTCCAGCTCGAAGACGGTGTTGCCGGCGACGATGGTGCGCAGGACGCGGCCCTGGAAGCGGGCGTTCTCGAATGCGGTGTTCTTGGAGCGCGAGCGAATGTCGCGCTCGGAAAAGACGAAGGGCGCATCGAGGTCGACAAGCGCGATGTCGGCCGGGCGGCCGGGCTGAAGCGTGCCGCGATCGAGCTTCAGGATTTTCGCGGGCGCCGCCGTCATGGCCTCCACCAGCCGCGCCAGCGGCACCTGCCCCGAATGGTGCAGGCGAAGAGCGGCGGGGAGGAGGCTCTCCAGCCCGATCGCGCCCGATTCCGCCTCCGCGAAGGGCCGGCGCTTGCCGTCCACGTCCTGCGGGTCGTGGGACGAGACGATGATGTCCACACTGCCGTCCGCCAGCGCCTCGATCATCGCCTGGCGATCTTCCTCATGGCGCAGCGGGGGCGAGAGACGAAAGAAGGTGCGGTACTCGCCGATATCGTTCTCGTTGAGCGACAGATGGGCGACGGACACGCCGCCCGTCGCTTTCACGCCCCGGTCCTTGGCAAGGCGCAGGGCCTCGGCCGAGGCGGCGACGGAGATCTTCGCCGCATGGTAGCGACAGCCGGTGAGGGCGGCGAGGCGCAGGTCGCGTTCGAGCGGGATGAGCTCTGCTTCCTTCGGAATGCCGGCAAGGCCCAGCCAGGAGGCCAGCAGGCCCTCATTCATCACGCCCGAGCCCGCCAGCTCGGCATCCTGCGTCTCATGGTCGAAGAGCGCATCGAAATCGCGCGCATAGGTCATGAGGCGGCGGATCAGGGCCGGGTTGGAAAGCGTGTGCCGCCCTTCGGTGAAGGCCGCGACGCCGGCTTCGGTCAGAAGGCCGATTTCCGTCATCTCCCGGCCCTTCAGCCCCTTGGTGAGGGCCGCCGAGACGAAGACGTTGACGGGCGCGGTCTCGCGCGCCGTGCGCATGACGAACTCGGCCAGTGCCACGTCGTCGATCACCGGGTCTGTGTCCGGCATGGTGAGGATGGAGGTGACGCCCCCGGCGGCCGCAGCCTCGCCGGCCGAACGGATCGTCTCGCGATGCTCCCCGCCCGGCTCGCCCATGAAGACGCGCGCGTCCACGAGGCCGGGAATGGCCAGCAGGCCGGAGGCGTCGATGACCTCGGCGCCTTCCGGTCGGCCCTGGTTGAGCGCCGAGGCGCCGGCCGCCTCGATGCGGCCGTTCGCCACGACGATGGCGCCGATTTCGTCCACCTGCCGCGAGGGGTCGAGGATACGCGCGTTCTCGATGACCAGCGGGCGGCTCATGCGTTCGCTCCCGCGTCGCCTGCAAGCCATTCCATCACGGCCATGCGCACGGCGACGCCCATCTCCACCTGCTCCTCGATGACGCTCTGCGGCCCGTCGGCGATGCCCGAGGCGATCTCCACGCCCCGGTTCATCGGGCCGGGATGCATCACCAGGGCATCGGGCTTCGCCAGCGCCAGCCTGGGGGCGTCGAGGCCGTAGAGCCGGAAATATTCGCGCACCGAGGGCACGAAGGAGCCCTCCATCCGCTCGCGCTGAAGGCGCAGCATCATCACCACGTCCGCCTCCCTCAGCCCGTCCTCCATGCGCCGGAACACCTCCACGCCCATCTGCTCGATACCGGAGGGCAGCAGGGTGGAAGGGGCGATGACGCGCACGCGGGCCCCCAGCGCGTTGAGAAGCAGGATGTTGGAGCGCGCGACGCGGCTGTGCAGCACGTCGCCGCAGATCGCCACCGTGAGCCTCGAGAAATCACCCTTGCGGCGGCGGATCGTGAGCGCGTCGAGAAGGGCCTGCGTAGGGTGCTCGTGCGCGCCGTCGCCGGCATTCACCACCGAGCAGGCGACCTTCTGCGCCAGAAGCGCCACGGCGCCCGCCGAGTGGTGGCGCACCACCAGGATATCGGGCCGCATGGCGTTCAGCGTCATCGCCGTGTCGATAAGCGTCTCGCCCTTCTTCACGGAGGAGTTGGCGACCGACATGTTCATGACATCCGCGCCGAGCCGTTTGCCGGCCAGCTCGAAGGAGGCCTGCGTGCGCGTCGACGCCTCGAAGAACAGGTTGATCTGCGTCAGCCCCCGGAGCGCCGCCTTCTTCTTCTCGCGGGAGCGGCTGACCATGATCGCCTGTTCGGCGCGGTCGAGCAGCTCATGAATGTCGGGGAGCGATAGCTGCGCGATGCCAAGGAGATGGCGGCGGGCGGCGGGCGAGGGGGCAGTGTGGGGCGCGCTCATATTGAAAGCCGCTCATAGGCAAAAGCGAGGGCCTCGGCAAGCAGGCTCTGCGGCCTCGCCGTTAAGGTTAACAAAGTCTTTCGATTGCGGGAGGCGAACGGCAGGGCGCATCACTGCGTTACGGTGGCCAAGGAGTGGCGGAAGGACGAGGATCATGAAGCGGGTCTTCTCGACGGTCGCGACAGCCGCATGGGTCGGATATCACGCAGCATGGACGATGGGCCTGGCCGCGCAGGCGGCCGGGGCTGGCACGGTGGACATCTGGCCCGGACTGGCCCTTCCCAACGCCGCATCCCTTGGCTCCCCCGTCGCCTGCGGCCTCCTCCTGGCGGCGCATGGGGGCGTGGCGCTCGGCTATTCGCGCGCGGCCCTCACGCTCCAGTCGTCGCGGTCCGAAAGCCTCGATCACGCGGACCGGACGGTGCTGCTCAGCCTTGCCGGCAGCGCGGCACTGGCGGTCGCGGCCCACCTTTTCGGCTTCGGGGGTGCGGATGCGGGCGCGTTCTCGGCCGGCATGGCGCTGGCACTCCTCGCGCTCCTGTTCGACCGTCTGGTGGAGCCCCTCCCGGAAGACGACCGGGACGAGAGGGCCTTCGCGATGGCTGCGGTGCGGATCGGTGCCGAGATGGGGCGCAAACGCGGGCAGCCCGACTCGCTGGCGCGACGGGACGGCTGATGCGCGCCTTCCTCCTGTTCTGGGCGGTGCCGCTCGGTTTCTTCTGGACGTGGTACGCCCTGTCCTATCACGACCTCCATTTCGGGATAGTGTTCTTCTCCCGCCAGGTCCACGACATCACCTTCGGCGTCTACGCCGAGCTTCTGGGCGTGGAACCCTCCGCGATCGCGCCGATGATCGCAAAGGCGATTCTCCTCGACACCGCCATCGTCCTTGCCGTCATCGCGTTTCGTCGCCGGCGCAGGATCGGCGCTTGGCTGCGGGAGAGGGGCGGGCCGTCAGGCGCGCTCGCGGCGCAGGGCGGCCAGCCTGTCGAGCGCGCCTTGCAGGATGAAGGCGGCGGCGGCCGAATCGATGCGCTCGGCGCGCTTGGCGCGGGAGACATCGGCGGCGATCAGCACCCGTTCGGCCGCCACGGTTGAAAGGCGCTCGTCCCAGAAAGCGATCGGCCGCTCGTCCAGCCTTGAATAGTTGCGAATGAAGGCGCGCGTGGCCTGCGCGCGCGGCCCCTCCGTCCCATCCATGTTGACCGGCAGGCCGATGACGATGGCGCCGCACCGCGCCTCGTCCAGCGCCTTCATCAGCGCCTGCGCGTCCGGCGTGAACTTGACGCGCTTGAGGACGGGGCGGGGGGTGGCGAAGCGAAGCCCCAGATCGGAAACGGCCAGACCAATGGTCCGGGTGCCGAGATCGAGCCCGGCAACGGTCTTGTCCTGCGCCAGGAGATCGTCCATCTCTGCGATATCGACAACGGGCATGGACGGTCCTTGATCCGGGGGCATCTCCGCCAACTGCCCGAAATCGGCCCAGTCGAGGAAGACGCATGAAGATCACCTATTTCGGACATTCCGCGTTCAAGATCGAGACCGAACGCTCGATCATCCTCATCGACCCGTTCCTGACCGGTAATCCGCACTTCACGGGCGATGTGGAGGCGGCGACGAGGGACGTGACGCATATCGCGCTCAGCCACGGGCATTTCGACCATGTCGGCGATACGGTGGAGATCGCCCGGCGCACGAGCGCCAAGGTGGTGGGCAATTTCGAGCTGGTCTCCTGGCTCGGGACGAAGGGCGTTGAGAGCATCGAGCCCGCCAACACGGGCGGAACGGTGAAGTTCGACGACTTCTCCGTCACACTTACGCAGGCGTTCCATTCCTCGGGCCATGTGGAGGAGAACGGCACCGTCACCTATCTCGGGATGCCGAACGGCCTCGTCTTCCACTTCTCGCAGGGGCCGAGCGTCTATCACATGGGCGATACGGACATTTTCGCCGACATGGCCATCATCGAGGAGCTGCACCACCCGCAGATCGGCCTCGTGCCTGTGGGCGACCGGCTGACGATGGGCGCGGCGGTGGCCGCGCTCGCCTGCCGCCGCTATTTCAACTTCCAGAAGATCGTGCCCATCCACTGGGGCACGCTGCCGATTCTGGACCAGTCTCCCGACAAGTTCACCCAGGCGATGGAAGGGGATGGCGAGCGCGTCCTGAACCCGGTGCCGGGCGAAGCCTTCGAGGTCTAGGGCCGCGAAGGCCCGGTCGGGGCGGCTCGGCAGGCGTTGTCTGCGCGCCGCCCTCTCGTTATAGCCGAGCGTAGAATCCTTCGAGTTCTCGTCCGGGAAACTGCCTTGTCCGTCGATACGAACACCGTCCGCCGCGTCGCCAAGCTCGCGCGCATCGCCGTCACCGAAGATGAGGTGGCGTCTATGCAGGGGGAGCTGAACGCCATTCTCGGCTTCGTCGAGCAGCTCGGCGAGGTCGATGTCTCGGGCGTCGAGCCGATGACCTCGGTCATCCCGATGGAGATGAGGAAGCGGGAGGACGTGGTGACGGACGGCGGCAAGGCCGAGGACATCGTGGCCAATGCACCGGCCACGGAGGATCACTTCTTCATGGTCCCCAAGGTGGTGGAATAAGGTGACGGACGAGATCACGATCCGCGCCGAGACGCCGCTGCAGGACGATGTGCGCGCCATGGTGGCCGAGCTGAACGCCTATATGCGGCCGCTGACGCCGCCCGAGTTCCAGTTCCAGCTAACTGTCGAGCAGATGGCCGAGCCGTCGGTAACGGTGTTTGTCGCGCGGGACGGCGCGGGGCAGGCGGTCGGCATGGCCTCCTTGAAGGAGCATGGCGAAGGGCTCGGCGAAGTGAAGCGCATGTTCACGCTGCCTCGCGTGCGCGGCAAGCGCGTGGGGTCCATGCTCCTGCGGCGTCTGGAGGAGCTGGCGCGCACGAGGGGCCTCTCCCGGCTCGTGCTCGAAACGGGCGAGGCCCCGGGCTTCGAGCCGGCCTGGCGCGTCTATGAACGCGGCGGCTACGCGGTCTGCGGCGCCGTCCTCGACTATCCCGATTCCGGCTATTCCCGATTCTACGAAAAGAACCTCCCCCGATGACCGATCTCACTGCCCTGACCATCGCGGAAGCGCGTGACAAGCTACGGGCGAAGGCCTTTTCCGCCCGCGAGCTGACGGATGCCTATCTGGCCGCGATCGAGGCGGCGAACCCGGCACTCAATGCCTATGTCGCGGTAACGCAAGCCCGGGCGACAGAGATGGCCGCTGCATCCGACGCGCGCATCGCCAGGGGCGAGGGGCGCGCGCTGGAAGGGATTCCGCTGGGAGTGAAAGACCTTTTCGCCACCGAGGGCATCCACACGCAGGCTGCTTCGCACATCCTCGACAAGTTCGAGCCACGCTACGAATCGACCGTGACCGCCAATCTCTGGGCGGACGGCGCGGTGATGCTCGGCAAGCTGAACATGGACGAGTTCGCCATGGGCTCCTCCAACGAGACCAGCCATTACGGGCCAGTCGTGAGCCCTTGGCGGCGCGAGGGCTCCAATCTCGACCTCGTGCCCGGCGGCTCCTCCGGCGGCTCGGCGGCGGCTGTGGCGGCACATCTGTGCGCCGGGGCGACGGCGACGGACACGGGCGGCTCCATACGCCAGCCCGCGGCCTTGACCGGCACGGTCGGCATCAAGCCGACCTATGGCCGATGCTCGCGCTGGGGCATCGTGGCCTTCGCCTCCTCGCTTGATCAGGCCGGGCCGCTGGCGCGCGACGTGCGCGACGCGGCGATCCTCTTGAAGTCCATGGCCTCGGTGGACGAGAAGGACACGACCTCGGTGGACCGGCCGGTGCCGGACTACGAGGCGTCGGTCGGCCGCTCTGTGAAGGGCATGAGGATCGGCATCCCGAAGGAATACCGCGTCGAGGGAATGCCTGCCGAGATCGAAAAGCTCTGGGCCCAGGGCATCGAGTGGCTGCGCGAGGCGGGCGCGGAAATCGTCGACGTTTCGCTGCCGCATACGAAATACGCGCTGCCGGCCTACTACATCGTGGCGCCGGCGGAGGCCTCGTCCAATCTGGCGCGCTATGACGGCGTGCGCTACGGCCTCCGCGTTCCGGGCAGGGACGTGTCGGAAATGTACGAGAACACCCGCGCGGCCGGCTTCGGCCGCGAAGTGAAGCGGCGTATCATGATCGGCACCTATGTGCTCTCGGCCGGCTATTACGACGCCTATTATCTGCAGGCTCAGAAGGTGCGCACGCTCATCAAACGGGATTTCGAGACCGTGTTCGGAGCGGGGGTGGACGCGCTGCTGACCCCGGCGACCCCCTCGGCCGCCTTCGGCATCGCGGACCAGGAGATGGCGTCCGACCCGGTGAAGATGTACCTGAACGACATCTTCACCGTGACGGTGAACATGGCCGGGCTGCCCGGCATCGCCGTTCCGGCCGGCCTTTCGCAGGAGGGCACGCCGCTCGGCCTCCAGCTCATCGGCCGGCCTTTCGACGAGGAGACGCTGTTCGCCACGGCCTCCGTGGTCGAGAAGGCGGCCGGGCGCTTCACGCCGGCCAAGTGGTGGTAGCGCGAATGCCCATTGCGCGCTCAGCCTGACCCGGGAACAGAGAATCCAAGATGACGATCGTCGATACCCGCACCCCCGATCCGAAGAAGTTCATTCCCGGCGCCACCGGCGACTGGGAGGTGATCGTGGGCATGGAGGTCCACGCGCAGGTCCTTTCGCAGGCCAAGCTGTTCTCCGGCGCCTCCACCACCTTCGGCTCGGGGCCGAACGAGAATGTCAGCCTGGTTGACGCCGCGATGCCCGGGATGCTGCCGGTGATCAACGAGGAATGCGTACGCCAGGCGGTTCGCACCGGGCTCGGCCTGAAGGCGAAGATCAACAAGCGCTCGGTCTTCGACCGCAAGAACTACTTCTACCCGGACCTGCCGCAGGGCTACCAGATCTCGCAGTTCCAGCAGCCCATCGTGGGCGAGGGGGTGGTGAAGGTTTCGGTCGGCCCGGATTCGAAGGGCGAGTTCGACGAGATCGAGATCGGCATCGAGCGGCTGCACCTTGAGCAGGACGCCGGCAAGTCGATGCACGACCAGCATCCGTCCATGTCCTTCGTGGACCTCAACCGCTCCGGCGTGGCGCTGATGGAGATCGTCTCCAAGCCCGACATCCGCTCCTCGGAGGAGGCGCGCGCCTATCTCACCAAGCTGCGCACCATCCTGCGCTATCTGGGCACCTGCGACGGCAACATGGACGAAGGTTCCATGCGCGCCGACGTCAACGTCTCGGTGAGGAAGCCGGGCGGAGAGTTCGGCACACGCTGCGAGATCAAGAACGTCAATTCGATCCGCTTCGTGGGGCAAGCCATCGAATCGGAGGCGCGCCGGCAGATCGCGATCATCGAGGATGGCGGCACGATCGACCAGGAGACGCGGCTTTTCGACCCCGTGAAGGGCGAGACGCGCTCCATGCGCTCCAAGGAAGACGCGCACGATTATCGCTATTTCCCCGACCCCGACCTGCTGCCGCTCGAATTCGACGACGCCTTCGTCGCCGAACTGGCGAAGGACTTGCCGGAGTTGCCCGACGACAAGCGCGAACGGCTGATCGCCAGCGGCCTTTCGGCCTATGACGCCTCCATCCTCGTCTCGGAAAAGGCCATCGCGGACTTTTTCGAGAAGGTGGCGGCGGGCCGGGAGGCCAAGCAGGCGGCCAACTGGGTGATCAACGACCTCCTCGGCGCGCTGAACAGGTCCGGCACCGGGATCGAGGAGACCCCCGTCTCGGCCGAGCAGCTTGGCGCGATCCTCGACCTCGTGCGCGAAGGCACGATCTCGGGCAAGATCGCCAAGGAGTTGTTCGAAATCGTCTGGGCCGAGGGCGGCGATCCGAGGGTGCTTGTCGAGGCGCGCGGCCTTCGCCAGGTCACGGACACCGGCGCCATCGAAAAGGCGGTGGACGAGGTGATCGCCGCCAATCCGGAAAAGGTGGAGCAGGCCAAGGCGAAGCCGACCCTTGCCGGGTGGTTCGTCGGGCAGGTAATGAAGGCCACCGGCGGCAAGGCGAACCCGCAGGCCGTCAACGAGCTGGTCAAGTCCAAGCTCGGCATCGAATAGGAAGCGAGGCCAAGGCATGTCGAAGACGATGGAGTGGCTGACCCAGATCTTCACCTGGTGGAACGGCCAGACGATCGGCACCCGCTTCCACACCTGGCGCTTCGGCGAGCGGGTGGGCGAGGACGAGCGCGGCAACGTCTACTACCAGTCCGAAGGCGGCAAACGCCGCTGGGTGATCTATAACGGCCCGGCCGAGGCAACGGCCATCGGGCCGGGCTGGCACGGCTGGATGCATCATCGCGTGGACCTGCCGCCTGCGCAGGAAAACTATGTGGCGCGCGCCTGGGAAAAGCCGCATGAGGTGAACCACACCGGCACGGCGCGTGCCTACCGGCCGAAGGGCTCCCTGCTCAACACGGCCGAGCGACCGCGCGTGACGGGCGATTACGACGCCTGGCAACCCTGAGCCGGTGCAGCCGCACGGCGGGACCCGAGCTTCCAGAACGCGCATTTCGGAGACGGCGATGAACTTCCTCAGTCCGGCCCTGGGACTGGCCGTTGTGCTCGCCTGGCCGCTGGCCGCGCTCTCGCAGGAAATGCAGTTCCAGGTGCCGCAAGGCTTCGAGCTGGCGCCCAACGCCTCGGGCACGCCTGCGCCGCCGCCCGCCGCGCGCGTCGAAAATCCTGTCGCCGTCTTCTCCGGGCTGGACAAGATCACCGGGCGCATCACCACCTTCGACGTCTATGTGAACGAGACCGTGCAGTTCGGCGCGCTACAGGTGACGCCGCGCGTCTGCTATACTTCCGCGCCTCAGGAGGCGCCTCGCACGGATACGTTCGTGGAGGTGGACGAGATCACTCTGGACCGCGACATCCGGCGCATCTTCACCGGCTGGATGTTCGCGGATTCGCCCGGCCTCAATGCCGTTGAGCACCCGGTCTACGATGTGTGGCTGAGGGAGTGCAAAACCGATTCGGACGTTCCTGCGCCCGCCGGCTGAAAATGGGCCTCGCGTTTCAGCGCGTCGTCCAGCAGCCTGAGATAATGCCGCCGCTCGATCTCCACCGCACCGAAACGCGCCAGATGGGTGGTGAGGAACTGCGTGTCGAGCAGCGTGTAGCCGCCTCGCATGAGGATGTCCCATAGCGCGACGAGCGCGACCTTGGAGGCGTCGGTCTCCCGCGAGAACATGCTCTCCCCGAAGAAGGCGCCGCCCAGGCTGACACCATAGAGCCCGCCCACGAGACGGCCCTCGCGCCAGCACTCCACGCTGTGCGCGTGACCCATGCGGAAAAGCTCGAGATAGAGTTCCCGGATCGGCGCGTTGATCCAGGTCTGCGGCCGGTCTGGCGCGGGCTCGGCGCAGGCATCCACCACGGCCGGGAAGGCCGTGTCGGTTCGGATGCCGAAGACGCCTTTGCGCATCGTCTTGGCGAGGCTGCGCGGCAGATGGAACTGGCCCGGCAGGAGGACACCACGAAGCGTCGGCTCCACCCAATGGATGGTGGGGTCGTCCGCGCTCTCGCCCATGGGGAAGACCCCGCAGGCATAGGCACGCAAGAGGATGGCCGGGGTGATCGCGGGCTCGTTTTCGCGACTCCCGGCCATCGGATGCTCAAGCTGCCGATTTATCGGCCAGATAATGCTCCAGCCAATGGATATCGTACTCGCCCCGCCCGATCTCCTCATTATCGACGAGGTCCTGGAAAAGCGGGAGGGTCGTCTTCACGCCGTCCACGATGATTTCGTCCAGAGCCCGGCGCAGGCGCATCATGCACTCGGAGCGCGTGCGGCCGTGCACGATCAGCTTGCCGATGAGGCTGTCGTAGAAAGGCGGGATGGAGTAGCCCTGATAGACGCCGGAATCGACGCGGATGCCGAGGCCGCCGGGTGCATGATAGTAGGTGATCTTGCCCGGCGAAGGCACGAAGGTGCGTGGGTCCTCCGCATTGATACGGCACTCGATGGCGTGCCCGGAAAAGACGATCTCGTCCTGCCGGCGCGACAGGCCCTGGCCGGCCGCCACGCGCAACTGCTCGTGGACGAGATCCATGCCGGTGATGGCCTCCGTCACCGGATGCTCCACCTGCAAGCGCGTGTTCATCTCGATGAAGTAGAACTCGCCGTTCTCGTAAAGGAACTCGATCGTTCCGGCGCCGCGATATTTCAGCTTGGCCATGGCATCGGCGCAGATCGCGCCGATCCGCTCGCGCTGCTCGTCGTCCAGGGCCGGCGAGCGCGCCTCCTCCCAGACCTTCTGGTGGCGGCGCTGGAGGGAACAGTCGCGCTCGCCGAGGTGAATGGCGTTGCCCTTGCCGTCGCCGAACACCTGAATCTCGATATGGCGCGGCGTGGCGAGATACTTCTCGATATAGACCGAATCGTCCCCGAAGGCGGAGCCCGCTTCGGAGCGCGCGGTGGAGAGCGCCATGGAGAGATCGGCGGGCGTATGGGCCACCTTCATGCCGCGTCCGCCGCCGCCCGATGCCGCCTTGATGAGCACCGGAAAGCCGATCTCACGCGCGATCTCCATCGCCTCGCCATCATCCGTCACCGCGCCGGGCGAGCCGGGGACGACGGGAATGCCGAGCCGCTCCGCCGTGCGCTTGGCCTCGATCTTGTCGCCCATGATGCGGATATGCTCGGGCGTCGGGCCGATGAAGGTGACGTTGTGCGCCTCGCAGATTTCCGCGAACCGCGCATTCTCCGACAGGAAGCCGTAGCCGGGATGCACCGCATCGGCGCCCGATATCTCGCAAGCCGCCAGAATCTGCGGAATGTTGAGGTAGGAATCGCGCGAGGGCGGTGGGCCGATGCACACGCTCTCGTCGGCGAGGCGCACGTGCATGGCCGCATTGTCGGCCGTGGAGTGGACGGCCACCGTCGAGATGCCGAGCTCCTTGCAGGCGCGCAGCACCCGAAGCGCGATCTCGCCGCGATTGGCGATCAGAACCTTGTTGAACATGAAATCCTTCCCGCCCTTGCGGCGATCGTGTGCAACTGCGGCGCGGCCCTTGGCATCAGCCGATGACGACGAGAGCCTCGCCGTATTCGACGGGCTGCGCGTTGTCGACGCAGATGCGCTTGATCGTGCCCGAGCGCGGGGCCGGAATCTGGTTCATGGTCTTCATGGCTTCGATGATGAGGATGGTCTCGCCCTCCTTCACCTGTTGGCCGACCTCGATGAAGGCGCGGGCGCCGGGAGCCGGGGCGAGATAGACCGTGCCGACCATGGGGGAGGGCACGGAGCCCACTTCGGGGCCGGCGGCAGCGGCGGGGGCAGCCTCGGCGGCGGCAGCGGGCGCGGCAGGAGCCTGCGCGAACGGCACGCCGGCCGGGGCTGCGTAATGGTAGCCGCCAGCCTGGACATATTCCTTCTGGCGCGAAACGCGGATGCGAAGCGAACCCTGCTCCAGCTCGATCTCGGTGAGGTCGGTGTCGTTCAGAATATCGGCGAGCTCGCGAATAAGCGTTCGATCCACCTGGTTGTCCTTGTTCGACATTGTTTTTCCCTGAGAGATGACTGGATGAGCGGCGACATGCCTGGAGGGCGGCCGCCCTTCGAACGAATTTTCTGGCGAGCGTGCTGCGAGGAACCGATGGCGCATCCGCGCGCAAACGGCCCCGACGCTCGACCGCCCCGCCCTATACCGCGCGGCCGGGCTGGCGCAAAGCGAAGATCGCAGGAGAGGGACGGCCGTGGCCGTTCAGCACGTCGCCCTGCCGCATTCGCGCACATTTGCGACACGGGCAGCCAGAGCCTCGGCCCCCACGGCGCCCGGCACCAGCTCGTCGCCGATCACGTAGGAGGGCGTGCCAGTGATCTGCAGCATCGTGGCAAGCCGCGCGCTCTCCTGCAGGGCGCCCAGCACGGCGGGGTCGTCCATCGCCTCGCGCACGGCATCCTCCTCCAGGCCGAGATCTGACGCTACGGCCAGCGCCGTCGATTCGTCCGCCACACCCTCGGTCGTCAGCAGGCCGTCGTGGAAATCCGGGTAACGATCGGGCGCGATATGGCGCACCGCAAGGCTTACCCGCGCCGCCTGCTCGGACTCGGGCCCGAGAACCGGGATTTCCTTCAGGACGAAGCGCAGTTCGGGATCGTTCTCGATCAACGTCGTCATATCGGCGTGGGAACGGCGGCAGAAGCCGCAATTATAATCGAAGAACTCGACAATGGTCACGTCGCCCTCGGGGTTGCCGAGCGCCGTGCCGGGGGGCGTCGCGGTCAGTTCCCCCTGAGCCTGCGCGATGGCCTCGCGCTGCTGGTCCTGCATCTCGCCCGCTCGCTGCTCCTCCAGCGCATCGAGCGCTTCCAGCAGAACCTGCGGATTGCGGATGAGGTAGTCGCGAACGATCCCCTCGATCTGGCCGGTCTCCTCGGGGGTGAAGGCGGCTGCCGGAGCGACGCCGGCAAGCGTGATGGCGCTCGCCAGCAGGAGGTGGGAAAGGCGATGCGGGCGTGGCACGGCGGAAAATCCTTGTTTCGGGCGGGCGGGTCCGGCGAAGCGGCGGCCTCAGCGTGTCTGTATGATGTCGTCGGCCCTTTGCCATTCGGCTGTTCCGGGCCGGAACTTGCCCTGTGCGCGGGCGGCGAAGACCTTGGCGTCGCGAAAGCGGCCGGCATGCCAGTAGCCTTCGGCCGTCGCCAGCTCGGCCGCGCCGACATTCCCGCTCACGCCGTAGGCCATGGCGAGGAAGCGATGCGCCATCGCGTTGTTCGGCTCGCTCTGAAGCCCCCGGCGAATCTGGGCGATGGCCTCGGGCATCTTGGCCGGGTCGCGCCCCGTGACCAGAGCCTGGCCGATCGCGGCGCGGATGATGCCGGAATTGGAAGGGTCGAGTTCGGCCGCACGGGAAAAGGCGGCGGCCGCCTCGGCGGAGCGCCCGCTGCCCATCAGGATTTCTCCGCGCACCTCGTGGAAGTAGGCGTTGCGCGGGGCGGCGGCAATAAGCCCGTCCACCTTCTGCAGGGCTTGGGCGGGCGAGCCGGAAAGATGCGTGGCGATAGCGTCCCCATAGCGCGGCGCCAGGCTCTGGAGGTCGCGCCCGAAGGTCTGCCGCACAAGGCCGGCGCCGCCATTATAGGCCGCGATCTTGGCGCGGGCCAAGTCGTGGCGCAACTGGCGCTCGGCCGGGTCCTTCCGGTCGAAATGAGGGCTGGCGCGCGCGGCCGTCTGGAGAAAGCCGATGCGGTCCTGCGGGGCGGGATGCGAGGTGAGGTAGCGGTCCGAGCGCACGCCCGACAGGAGATTGCTGCGCGCCAGCCCCTCGAAACTCTCCAGCAGGCCGCGCGGAGACTGGCCCGTGCGCTCCAGATAGGTGAGGGCGGACCGGTCAGCGGTCGTCTCCTCCGAGCGCTGATAGGCGAACAGGCCGCGCTGCGCGATGCCGCCGCCGCTCGTCATCACGCCCGCGCCCGCGGAGGCTGCCGCCCCCGAACCGGAGGCCGCGCCCGCCGCCGCGACGCCGGCCCCGAGCAGCCCGGCGACGATGGCGATGGTCTGGGCCCGCGCGATCTGGTCGCGCAGGCGCTCCTGATGGCCGCCCGCCAGATGGCCGATCTCATGGGCGATCACGCCGATCGTCTCGTTCGGCGTTTCGGACTGGAGGATCGTGCCGGTGTTGATGAAGATGCGCCGGCCGGCGACGAAGGCGTTGAAGTTCAGATCGTTGACCAGGATGATCTCGACGCGGCTCGCCGACAGGCCGGCCGCCTGAAGAAGTGGAGCGGCATAATCGCGGATCAGCGCCTCGATCTCCGCGTCGCGCACCACGGGCAGCCGCTCGCGCCCGCTCTGCGCGCCGGCAGGCACGCTCGACAAGACCGTCGCGGCGGCGGTCAGGGCGGCGACGAGCCCATGGGCCAGCCTTGCGAGAACCGGTTTCATGATATCCCTCCAGACGACGATGATTCTGCCGGCGGACGAGCCGGAGGATGGCACGCGGCCCCCGTGTTCGGACACCCTTTTCGGGCGATTATGAGGCTTTTCCATGCAAACACTCCCGATCCTGCGGTCCTCCGCCCGCTCCGATGTCGCGCCGTTCAGGGCCATGGATGTCCTGGCGGAAGCGAACCGGATGATCGCGAATGGCGCGAATGTGATCTCGCTGGCCGTCGGCCAACCCTCGGCTCCCGCGCCCAGGGCCGCGATGGAGGCGGCGCGGGCGATGCTGGCCCACGGGCGCATCGGCTATACGGATGCGCTCGGCCGCCGCTCGCTCCGGGCGCGGATCGCGGCACACTATGCGCAATGGTACGGCGTGGATGTGCCGGCAGAGCGGGTGATGGTCACGACCGGCTCCTCGGCCGGCTTCAACCTCGCCTTCCTCGCCGCCTTCGATCCCGGCGCCCGGATCGCCATCGCCGAGCCGGGATACCCGGCCTATCGCAACATTCTCAAGGCGCTGGGGCTGGTACCAATCGAGATTCCCGTCGGGGCTGCGGAGGGCTACGTGCTGACGGCCGAGCATCTGGCCCGGGTCCATGCCGAAACACCGCTCGACGGCGTCCTGATCGCCAGTCCCGGCAACCCGACCGGCACGGTGACGCCGCGTGATGAGCTTCGGCGCCTTGTGGAGTTCAGCGACCGCGCGGGCATTCGCTTCATCTCGGACGAGATCTACCACGGCCTTGCCTTCGGGGAGCCGACGGCCTCGGCGCTGGAGTTCTCCGACAGCCCGATCGTCGTGAACTCCTTTTCCAAATATTACCTGATGACGGGGTGGCGCTGTGGCTGGCTGGTGCTCCCGGCCTCCCTCGTGCGCCCGGCCGAGCGCATCGCGCAGAGCCTCTACATCTCCGCGCCCGAGCTTTCACAGGTCGCGGCCGAGGCGGCGATGGACTGCACGGACGAACTCGACGGCGTGAAGCGCAGCTATGAACGAAGCCGCGCGCATCTTTCCGCCGCACTGCCCGCGCTCGGCTTCTCGCAGATCGCCCCGATGGACGGCGCCTTCTATGCCTATGCGGCCATACCCGAGCGCTTTGAAAGCTCCACGCAGTTCGCGCAGGCCGCGCTACGCGAATGCCACGTCGCCATCACGCCCGGCCTCGATTTCGACCTTCACCGGGGCGAGCGGTTCGTGCGCCTGTCCTATGCCGGCGATCCAGCCGCCATAAAGGAGGCCCTCCAGCGCCTGGAGCATCATTTCCGAGGGTAGGCAAAAAAAGGGGCGGTCGAACCGCCCCTTTTTTATTCCGCAGGATGCTTCAGAAGAAGCTGCGGCGGGACCACCACCCGCTCTTCTTCGGCTTGTCGGACAGTTCATCCTCGGACGCTTCCTCGCCGTTCGAGATGAGGCGCGGACCTCTCGTGGCAGAGTCCGGCTGGTCGGCAGCGGCCGCCTGGTCGACGGCGACATTCTCCTCATCCGCCTCGACCACCTCGTCGGTCACCGGGAAGATCTCATCGAGCGGCGCTTCCGTGTCGAGGCTGGCGCTGGCCTCGGCGGCGGCCGCCTCGATCTCGTTCTCGTCCGGCGGGGTTGCCGCCTGAGCCGCTTCGGCATCGATCTGGCCGGTCTCGCCCATCTCAGCCCAGTCACCGTTCAAAGCTTCCACCGCCGGCACGACTTCCGGCTCGGGCGAACGCTCGCCGATTTCCGCCAGCGCGAAGTCGCCCTGCGCCTCGCCGATGGCTTCATCGGCACCCGCGCCCTCGGCCACGTCCATCACGGGACGATCGTCGTTTTCCGCATCCCGGTTGCGACGACCGCCACGGCGGCCGCGACGGCGGCGCTTGCGCTCGCGGCTTTCCTCGTCCGTCTCCGCGCCGGCCGCCTCGCTCGCCTCATCGTCCGAAGACGCGTCCTCGTCCGAGGCATCCTCTCCGGCCAGTTCGGCGGCGTCCTCGTTCGTGCCGTTCTCACGGCGCCCGCGACGGCGGCGACGCCTGCGACGGCGCCCGTCCTCGCCGCCCTCGGCGCTCGCGGCGGGCTCCTGCGCCTCATCCTCGCGCGCCTCGGCCTCGACCGCGATTTCCGCGTCGATCGCGTCTTCCGCCTCGATGCTCAGCGGCTGGACAGGCTCGAAGCGCTCGCGGCCCACGGCCTCGGCGCCGTTCTCGATGGTCACATGCTGGTGGCCGTGCCCGTCCTCGGCCTCGATGACGATCTTCAGGCCGTAAAACTTTTCGAGATCGTCGATCGTGGAGCGTTTCTCGTTGAGGACATAGAGCGCGGTCGCCGTCGGCACCTTGACGATGATGTCGTGCGTTCCGTGCTTCTGAAGGTGCTCCTCGATGGTGCGCAGCACATGCAGCGCGAGGGAGGAGGCGGAGCGGATATAGCCGTTGCCGGCGCAGACGGGGCAGGGCTGCATGGTGGATTCGAGCACGCTGGCACGAATGCGCTGGCGGCTCATCTCCATCAGGCCGAAATGCGAGATGCGTCCCACCTGGATGCGCGCCCGGTCGTCCTTCAGGCAATCCTTCAGCTTCTTCTCGACGGCGCGGTTGTTGCGCTTCTCCTCCATGTCGATGAAGTCGATGACGATGAGGCCGGCGAGATCGCGCAGGCGAAGCTGGCGCGCGACCTCCTCGGCCGCCTCCAGATTGGTCTGGTAGGCGGTGTCCTCGACCGAATGCTCCCTCGTGGAGCGCCCGGAATTGACGTCGATGGCGACCAGCGCCTCGGTCTGGTTGATGATGATGTAGCCGCCGGACTTCAGCGTCACGCTGGGCTGGAGCATCTTGTCGAGCTGCGTCTCGATGCCCTGGCGCGCGAAGATGGGCGTGGTGTCCCGATAGGGCTGCACGACCTTCGCCTGGCTCGGCATCAGCATCCGCATGAAGTCCTTGGCTTCGCGGTAGCCCGCCTCGCCGGCGACGAGGATCTGGTCGATCTCCTTGTTGTAGAGATCGCGGATCGAACGCTTGATGAGGCTGCCTTCCTCATGGACGAGGGCAGGGGCGGTGGATTGCAGCGTGAGCGTGCGCACCGTCTCCCACAGGCGCATGAGGTATTCGTAATCGCGCTTGATCTCGGGCTTGGTCCGGTTGGCGCCGGCCGTGCGCAGGATGACCCCCATGCCGCGCGGCACCTCGAGGTCCCGCACCAAATCCTTCAGCCGCTTGCGGTCTGCCGCGCTGGTGATCTTGCGCGAGATGCCGCCGCCCCGCGCCGTGTTGGGCATGAGGACCGAATAGCGGCCCGCCAGCGAGAGATAGGTGGTCAGCGCAGCGCCCTTGTTGCCGCGCTCCTCCTTCACCACCTGCACGAGCAGGATCTGGCGGCGCTTGATGACCTCCTGGATCTTGTACTGCTTGCGGGGCGGGCGGTTGCTGCGGACCGGCACCTCCTCCATCGCGTCCTCGCTGCCCAGATCGTCGACCTGGTCGGCTTCGGCGTCGGCCTCGATCTCCTCGGCATTCTCGACACTGCGGCGCGCGCGGCGGCGGGTGCGGCCCTTGGGCGCTTCCTCGTCCCTCGCAGCGATCTCGCCCTCTGCCTCGGGCTCCTCGCCAGGCTCCGCCTCCTGCGCGCGGCTCTCGTCGGCGGCCTCGTCTTCGGAGGTTTCCGACTGCGCCTCGGCATCGACGACCTCGGAGACGCTTTCGCCCTCATCGGCCGCAGCCGCCTTGGCGCCACGGCGGCGCGAACGCGCGCGCGCCGGCTTGGCGGGCTTCTCTTCGGCCTCTTCCTCCTCGGCGGCGCGCGCCAGTTCGTCCTCGATCAGCGCCTGACGGTCGGCGACAGGAATCTGGTAATAATCCGGGTGGATTTCCGAGAAGGCGAGGAAGCCGTGGCGGTTGCCGCCATACTCGACGAAGGCAGCCTGGAGCGAGGGCTCCACGCGCGTCACCTTGGCGAGATAGATGTTTCCCTTGAGTTGCTTCTTGTGCTCGGATTCGAAGTCGAATTCCTCGATCCGGCTACCTTTGACGACGACGACACGGGTCTCTTCCTGATGAGACGCGTCGATCAACATTTTGTTCGGCATGAGTACTGTGCTCCCGGGCCGGCCGGCGGCGGACGGTTCCAGCGGCAGGCGCAGAAGAACATCCGGCGGGTGGCGTGCCCGACTGGGCCAACCTCGCGGCGCAGCCTGCCCCATCGCTCCACGCCGCAGCCCGGCCGGTGGGCCTTGGCTGGATCTTGGTGGAGGAACCGGGACTTGCTGCCGACACGCGTTCGTGACCTGAAAGACTGGAAATGGACGCCCGAGGGCGCCCGACGAAGAAGTCGCACGCGTGAGGATGGGAGTTTATCCGACCGACGGCGTGCGGGGCGATCCGACCGGCGACGGTGCGTCCGGTGGAGAAATTGTCGAGACGGCCTTCCGGGAATGCCGCGGCTTTCACGTCGCAAGACGGCGATCCGGTCCTCAATGCCGAATCCTTGGCCTGACGATGCGACCGAAGGCTCCGCGCCTTTCCTTGCATGTCTCACTTCCGCTTTTATGACGGGCGAGGCTTCGAAACAAGTGTAAACGCCGCCTGGGCGCCATACCAGCCGGGCGGCGCGGCATCGAGGCAAGGCCGGCGCAGGCTTTCGCGAATCATCTCGGACAGGACATGAGCCTTCTCGACCTCCGCTTCTGCATGTTTTCGCGATTGATCGGGCCGATCCTGGCCCTTCTCCTTCTCGCGCCCGGCATGGCGCGCGGCCAGGACGCCGCTATCGTGACCGGCTTCGCGCTTTCCTCCACGGAAGGCGGCGCCACGGTGCGCATCGAGGTGCAGGGCGAGCCGGAAGCCGACATCCTGCTGCTCCAGGCCCCGAATCGAATCGCGCTCGATCTTTCCAACACGGTGGCCGCCGTGCGCCCGCCGACCGAGGGGGAAGGTCTGGTGTCGGCCCTTCGCGACGGGCTGGCGGGCAAGGATAGCTACCGCATCGTCTTCACCCTGGCAGAACCCGCGCTTGCCGAGATGACCTCTTCCGCAGAAGACGGACGCACGACCATCGAGCTTGCCTTCGAGCGGGCGAGCGCGGCGCAGTTCGCGCAGGCCGTCAGGGAGCGGGCGGGCCAGAGGCGCGCCGCTTCGCGCGCACCGTCCTCCACGCGGCAGGAGACCCTCCATACCATCGTCCTCGACCCCGGCCATGGGGGCAGGGATTACGGCGCGGTCGGCAAGGGCGGGACGCTGGAGAAGGAGCTGAACCTCTCCTTCGCCATCGCACTGCGCGAGGCGTTGGAAGCAAGCCCCTCGGTGCGCGTCGTCATGACGCGCGAGGACGACGTCCTTGTCCCTCTCGCGGAGCGCGCCGCGATGGCTCGGCGGGAGGAGGCCGACCTCTTCGTGTCCCTCCATGCCGATTCCATCCGCTATCCCGAGCTTCGCGGCGCATCGGTCTATACGCTTTCGGACAGGGCCTCGGATTCCCTGGCCGGCGAGCTGGCCGAGAGCGAGAATGCCTCCGACCGCTTCCTCGGCGAGGAATGGCAGCAGGACACGCCGGAGATCCACGGCATTCTCGTCGACCTCGTGCGGCGGGAGACGGAGCATCTGTCGCAGCGCTTTGCGGGGGAACTGGTGCTGGAGCTGAACCGCGCCGACATTCGCCTCATCAACAACCCGAAGCGCTCGGCGGGCTTTCGCGTGCTGATGGCGCCGGACGTGCCCTCGGTGCTTCTCGAGATGGGCTATCTCTCCAACGCGGACGACGAGGAGATGATGAAATCGGCGGACTGGCAGGCAAAGGCGGCCGAGGCGGTGGCCGAGGCGATCACCGGCTTCCTCGCGGCCCGGGCGGCCCTCGCCGGTGCGCCCTGACGCTTTCGCCACCCAACGGTTGCAGGAAAACAACAACAATCGCGCCGGAGGGCGTCGCAACATGGCGACGCCTTAATTATCATTCAACGCCTGTGGCCAAGCCGCCGACGTCGCACCGGGAAGAGGCGGCGCCGCAGCGCGGCGCAGGCGACGCGAGCGATGCGGCGCGAGGCGAATGCAAGCGGGGCGCCCCTCATGTTACGGCTGATCGGCTATTTCTTCGGGATCGGAAGCGTGCTGGCGCTGATCGGCGCGGCCGGTGTCGGCTGGTATATTTCCGCCATGGGCCGTGACCTGCCCGACTATCAGGTGCTGGCCAATTACGAGCCGCCCGTCACCACGCGCATCCATGCCTCCGATGGCGACCTGATGGCCGAATATGCGCGCCAGCGGCGGTTGTTCCTGCCGATCCAGGCGATTCCCAAGCTGATGAAGGACGCATTCCTCTCGGCGGAGGACAAGAATTTCTACGACCATGCCGGCATCGACTACGAAGCCATCCTGCGCGCGTCGCTGGTGCTGGCGCAGGGCGGCCCCATGCAGGGCGGCTCCACCATCACGCAGCAGGTGGCCAAGAACTTCTTCCTCACTCCCGAGCAGTCCGTGGACCGGAAGGTGAGGGAAGCCATCCTTTCGCTGCGCATGGAGCGCGCCTACTCCAAGGACCGTATCCTGGAGCTCTATCTCAACGAAATCTATCTCGGCATGGGCGCCTATGGCGTGGCTGCGGCCTCGCTCGCCTATTTCGACAAGGCCGTCAGCGAGCTCGACATCCACGAAGTGGCCTATCTCGCGGCGCTGCCCAAGGCGCCCGAGAACTACAACCCGTTCCGCAACCCCGAAGCGGCGATGGGGCGCCGCAACTGGGTCATCGCGCGCATGGAGGAGAACGGGGTGATCACGCCCGAACAGGCGGACGAGGCCTCGGCCCGGCCGCTGGACGTGAACCCGCGCCCCACAGGCACCTACCTGGCATCCGCCGAGTACTTCACCGAGGAGGTTCGGCGCGAGATCATCAACCGCTACGGGATGGACGCGCTCTACGAGGGCGGGCTCTCCGTGCGCACCACGCTCGACCCGCAGATGCAGCTTCAGGCGCGCAAGGCGCTGCATGACGGCCTCGTCTCCTTCGACGAAGCGGAAGGCTTCCGCGGGCCGGTGGAGACCGTCGATCTGGGCGATGACTGGGGCACGGCCGTCGGTGCCGTTGCGCCGCTCGCTGACGTTCCGGAATGGCGCCTCGCCGTCGTGATCGAGGCGGGCAGCGACCGTGCGACGCTGGGCCTGCATCCGGGCCGCGAGGTATCGGGCGCGCTGCGGGCCGAGCGCGAGACGATCGAACTGCCGGTCGGCGATATGCGCTGGGCTCTGCGCGTCATCCGGGAGGGCAACCGCCGTAACGCCTCGCGCGTCGACCAGGTGCTGGCGCCGGGCGATGTCGTCTATCTGGAGGAGAAGGCGGACGGGACGGCCTATGTCCTGCGCCAGCCGCCGCGCGTACAGGGCGCTCTGGTGGCGATGGACCCGCATACGGGCCGCGTGCGCGCACTGGTCGGCGGCTTCTCCTACGCGCAGTCGGAGTTCAACCGCGCCACGCAGGCGCGCCGCCAGCCGGGCTCGGCCTTCAAGCCCTTCGTTTATGCCGCCGCGCTCGACAACGGCTTTACGCCCGCCTCGGTGGTGATGGATGGGCCGATTTCCATCTCGGACGGGCGCGGCAATGTGTGGGAGCCGAAGAACTACGGCGGCGACGGCGCCGGGGCCGGCCCCTCCACGCTTCGCGCGGGCATAGAGCGCTCGCGCAATCTGATGACCGTGCGCCTCGCGCAGGAGATCGGCATGGACCTCGTGGGCGAGTATGCAGAGCGCTTCGGCATCTACGACCGCATGGGGCGCTATCTCCCTATGGCGCTGGGCTCGGGCGAGACCACGGTGCTGCGCCTCGTCTCCGCCTATTCGGTGATGGCCAATGGCGGCCGTTCCATGGAGCCCTCGCTCATCGACCGCATCCAGGACCGTTACGGACGCACCGTCTTCCGGCATGACCAGCGCCAGTGCGACTCGTGCAACGCCACCGGCTGGGGCCATCAGGCCGAGCCGGAACTGATCGACCATCGCGAGCAGGTGCTAGACCCGATGACCGCCTACCAGATTACCTCCATGATGGAGGGCGTGGTGCAGCGCGGCACGGCCACGGCCGTGCGCGAACTGGGCGTGCCGGTGGCCGGCAAGACAGGCACCACCAACGATTCCAAGGATGTCTGGTTCGTCGGCTATACGCCCAATCTCGTCACGGGCGTCTTCATCGGCTACGACAACCCGGCCAATCTGGGCCCCCGCGCCACGGGCGGCGGGCTGGCCGCGCCGATCTTCGTGAATTTCATGCGCGAGGCTCTGGAAGGCGTGCCCCCGGCCGACTTCCGCATCCCGGACGGCATGACGCAGATCATGGTGGACCGGCGCACCGGCATGGAGGCGCCGGCGGGCGGGGAGGGCACCATTTTGGAGGCCTTCAAGCCCGGAACCGGTCCTTCGAACGTCTACGAGGTCATCGGCGCGGATTCGGCGGCGGCCGCGCCTCCGGCGCCCTCCGCCCAGGTGGAGCGGGCGATCATGTCCGGCGCGGGCGGCCTTTTCTGACACCGCGCGGCAGGGCATGCCTCGCCTTTACAGGCGGGGGCGTGGTCCCTATGGTCCCGCTCGTTTTCCCCGACCATGACATGAAGGGTAGCGGCATATGCGTGCCGAGATCGAAACGATCGTCGACGAAATCAAGCAGGCCGTAAGCCTGCTGAGGAGGCATCTTTGACTGGGATCAATCCCTCAAGGAGCTCGAAAGGCTGAACGCCAAGGCGGAAGACCCGGCTATCTGGGACGATCCGCAGGAAGCCCAGAAGCTGATGAAGGAGCGCCAGCGGCTGGACGAGGCGATCGCCGGCATCCGCGCGCTGGAACAGTCGCTCTCCGACTCGATCGAGCTGATCGAGATGGGTGAGGAGGAGGGCGATGCCTCCATCGTGAAGGAGGCGGAGACGACCATCCGCGCCCTTCAGAAGGAGGTCGCTCAACGCCAGATCGACACGCTTCTCTCGGGCGAGGCCGACAGCAACGACACCTATCTCGAAGTGCATTCAGGCGCCGGCGGCACCGAGAGCCAGGACTGGGCCTCGATGCTCCTGCGCATGTATATGCGCTGGGGCGAGCGCGCACAGATGAAGGTGGAGGTGCTGGAGCAGAACTCGGGAGAGGAGGCGGGCATCAAGTCCGCGACCATCCTCCTCAAGGGCCACAATGCCTATGGGCGCTTGAAGGTGGAATCGGGCGTGCACCGGCTGGTGCGCATCTCGCCCTATGACAGCGCGGCGCGCCGGCACACCTCCTTCGCCTCGGTCTGGGTCTATCCCGTCGTGGACGATTCCATCCAGATCGACGTGTCGGAAGGCGATGTGCGCATCGATACCTACCGCGCCTCCGGCGCGGGCGGGCAGCACGTCAACACGACGGACTCGGCCGTGCGCATCACGCATCTGGCCACCGGCATCGTCGTGCAGTGCCAGAGCGAACGCTCCCAGCACAAGAACCGTGCAACCGCCTGGAACATGCTGCGCGCGCGCCTCTACGAAGAGGAGTTGAAGAAGCGGGAGGAGGTGGCGAACGCCACGGCCGCCTCGAAGACCGAGATCGGCTGGGGACACCAGATCCGCTCCTACGTGCTTCAGCCCTACCAGCTCGTGAAGGACCTTCGCACCGGCGTGGAGCACACAACGCCCCAGGACGTGCTGGACGGCGATCTCGATGAGTTCATCGAAGCCGCGCTGGCCCATCGTGTCCATGGCGGCGAGATCAGCGTGCAGGACGTCGATTGACACAAAGGCAAGGGGCCGGAAGCATTCCGGCCCTTTCTCTTCAGAGAACCCCGGCGAGGGAACGCCCTGCCTTCAGATAGGGTGAGGGATTGACGGCCTCCCCCTCCACCCGCACCTCGTAGTGCAGATGCGGGCCCGTGCTGCGACCTGTGGAGCCCGAACGGGCCAGCATCTGCCCTGGCCGCACATCGTCTCCCACAGCCACGTCGATGGACGAGAGATGCGCATAGCGTGTCGTGTGGCCGTTGCCGTGGTCGATCTCCACCAGGATTCCATAGGCTCCGGCACGCCCGGCCCGGGTGACGGTGCCGGCCGCCGCGGCGTGGACGGGCGTACCGCTCGCGACGGCGAAGTCCACACCGGCGTGGAGCGCGCGGCGATTCAGAAAGGGATCGCGGCGCACACCGAAGCCGCTGCTGCGCACGCCGCCCTCGATGGGCGCGGCGACGGGCGTGGTCTCGGCCAACGAGCGCAGATGCCGAAGCTGGCCAAGCGTTGCCGACAGGCGATCCAGATCGTCGGCGAAGGTCTCGCCGGGTGCCGGAATATAAGGGCCACCCATGCCCGGCTCTTCCGCCGGCTTGCCCAAGCCGAGCGCGCCGAGCACACGGCCGATCCGCGCCACGCGCCCCTCGGCCGCCTCAAGAAGCTCGCCGAGCTGGCTCGCCTGCTGCTCCTCCACTCCCTCGATGGTGCGGCGGAGGAGCGGCAGGACGTCGCTTTCCAGCGCTTCGACGGGGTGGCCCGATCCATCGGCTTTCAGGTCGAAAGAGCCGAAGATGGAATCGACGGCCTCATTCTCCGGCGCGTAGGCGAGGTGCCTAGCTTCCGGCCGGGCCGTGGGCAAGGCGACGGATGCGGGCACGAGGCCCACCTCCCGCGCATCCTCCAGAACCGGCTCCAGCGCGGAATAGCGCGCGGCAATGATGTCCTGGCGAAGGATCAGGCGATCCACCTTGGCGGCCAGCGTTTCCCGCTCCGAATGCTGGCGGCTGGCCAGCGTGTCGAGCTGGCCGCGCAGATGCGCCACGCGCTCCTCATAGGCCGAAACGGTGCGCGCCTCACGCGCCCGGAAGGCGGAAGCGATATCGTCGCTCATCAGGAAGAGAGCGGTGGAAGCGACGCAGGCGGCCACCAGCGAGGCGAGACCGCCCGCCGCCGCGAACAGCACCCAAGGGCGAACGGTCCAGTGACGCACCTTGTCGCCGCGCGCCAGAATGATCGTGTGCGGCGTCCGGCGGCTGGGGAAGATCGAGGAGGCCGGCGCCGAATTCGTCATGGGTCTGCCCGTCAAGGATCGCGCATCTGTGATCCGGTGATTAGACGGCGTTAAGGTTAAGACTTCCTCTCACCATAAGTCTCAGGCCGCCAGCGCCCTTGCGGCGGCCAGCACCTCCTCGGGGTGCCCCTTCACGCTGACCTTGCGCCAGAACCGCACGATCTCTCCAGCCGGGCCGACCAGCGCCGTTGTGCGCTCCACGCCCATGTAGCGCTTGCCGTAAAGGCTCTTTTCCACCCACAGCCCGAAGGCTTCGATCAGCTCTTTGCCTTCGTCCGACAAAAGGCGCACATTCAACCCGTGCTTGTCGCGAAAGCGGACATGCCTGGCCACCGGGTCGGGCGAAACGCCCATGACGGGCACGCCGAGGGAAGCGAAATCGGCTGCCAGAGCCGAAAAGCCCAGCGCCTCTGCGGTGCAGCCGGTGGTGTCGTCCTTGGGGTAGAAGTAGAGAACGAAGGGCCGGCCCTTCAAATCGGCCAGCGAAACGGTTCCGCCCTCCATATCCGGCAGGGTGAAATCGGGGCAGGGTTGGCCTTCCTGAAGCTGGGACATGCGCCTTCCTTTCGGCAAAGTGAAGTGAAATTGGCTTAGCGCGTCCGCTCGATTCTGGCACCATCATTGCTCGAGAAGGATTCGACCATTCTCCGGGCAGCACAGGGCAGGCGATGCGCAATCGACGGTGGCGTTCGGGAATGGAAGCGGTTACGCGCCATCCGACGATTCACACGAAGGCCGTATGACGAGGACGCTTCTTCGCCTGGGCACGGGCCTTTTCGGCCTCGCCCTCGCGCTCTGCATCGCGGTCGTGTGCGCGGGAGCCTTCCTGCTCTTCTCGCAGACCGGACAGGACCTGCTGCGCGAGCGCACGCAGGCTGCGATCGCGCGCCTGCTCGGCCCTGCCTACCAGAGCGACCTGGGCGAGCAGACCGTTGTCATGCGCCCGGATGGAACGCTCGCCATCGAATGGACCGGCGCCTCGGTCCGGCGGGCCGATGAGCCCGATACGATCACCGAGGTGGACCGCGTGGCCCTCGGCATCCGCCTCCTTCCGCTCGTGGGCGGGGGAATCGAGTTCGGACGCTTGGAGATCGAGGGCGCTCGCATCGACCTGTCCACCTTCGAGCGCCTGATCATATCTCCGCCGAACGCCGGAGGCGGCGAGGCGGACGAGCGCTCGACCATCTCGCGCCTGTCGGAAGGCATCGTGGGGCTTCTGGAGCGGCAGATCGAGGCGTTGCAGGCGCTGCATTTCGACACGCTGGCCTTCCGCGAGATCACCATAGACGGCATTCCGCGCCTGTCCGGCGCCTTCGAGCGGGCGCGGATCGATTTCGCCGAACTGCGCCGCTCGCGCGAAGGGGCGCTCAGCCTCTCCACCGGCTTTTCCATCGGGCGCCTTGCGCTTTCGCTCGGGGGAGACGCGGCCTTCGACAATGGAGGGAAGCTCGCTTCGCTTTCCCTGCGTTCCGGGCCGGTCGAGCTGCGGCAGGTGGTGCCGCCCGCGCCGATCACGGAAGTGCGCGACGAGCGGCCTTTCGGCACCGATGCCGATCTTGCCGTGACCCTTGGCGTCGCGCGCGAGGCACAAAGCGGCAAGCTCGTGTCCGATCTGGTGCTGAGCACCGGGCCGGGCGCGCTCCAGGCGGGCCGCAACCGCACGCGCGTGGATTCGGCGCAGCTCCGCCTGCGCCATGAGGCCGGGGCAGACGAGGTGCTTCTCCTGCCGAGCCCGATGCGCTTCGCCGGAACGTCCTTCCAGCTCGCGGGCTCGCTGCGCCCCCTCGGCGACGGACCGCAAGCGTCCGGGGGCCTGCGCTTCGACCTCGACGCGAGCGACCTCATGTCCACCGTCGGGCAGGCGGAGGGGGAGAACACGCGAGCCCATCTTTCACTGGAAGGATTCCTCGACTTCGCCCGGCGGCGAGCCGAGCTGACGCAGTTCGCGCTCGCGTCCGGAACGGGCAGCCTGGAGGGCACCGGCGCGCTCGACTATTCCTCGCCCGCCGGCCGCGTGCGGCTCGACCTGAAGGCCCTCGATCTCGGCGCAGCCGCCATCAAGGCCTTCTGGCCGTTCAACATCGGCGGCGGCGCGCGGCGGTGGTCCATCGCCAATATGGGCGACGAGGGTCGCGTGCGCGAAGGGAGCATCGCGGTAGACGTGAGGCTGGACCGCTTCCGGCCCGCCTTCGGCCCCGGGGCGGGGCCACGGCCGGACGAGTTGCGGATGGACCTTTCCATCGAGGACGCGGACTTCGCGACGGTCGGCGCCCTGCCGCGAGTCTATCAGGTGCACGGCGCCTTGCGGATGCGCGGCGGCCGGACGGAGATCATGGCGGAAGACGCGATGGTAGCGGGCTACGAAGCCGTCGTCCTGGCGCCGTCCTCCGTCACCTTCTCCCGGCCGCAGGATACGACGGCGCGCGAGACCGATATCGACCTCAGCGTGGATGCGGTGGGCGACGTGTCGCAACTTCTGGCCATCGCGGACGCGGCGCCCATCCGGGCCCTTCGCGCCGGCCCCATCGAGCCCGGCGGCGCGCGCGGCACGGGCCGGGCCGTGGCAAAAGCCCGGCTCAGGATCGGGGAGGACATCGCGCCCGGCGACATCGTGCGCGGCTGGTCCGCCGATGCGGAGCTGATGGATGTGAGCCTTGCCGAGCCGCTGGAAGGGAGGCGCTTCTCCAACCTCACCGGCTCTCTCAAGCTAGCGCCCGGGCTTGCAGAGAGCACGCTCGAGGGCGCGATGGACGAGATGCCGGCGAAGATCGCCCTGTCCATTCCCTTCGGCGCGGCTGCGGCGCAGGGCCGGCGGATCGAGATCGACCTGGCCGTCACCGCCGAGAAGGCCAGGGCCATCGCGCCCGCGCTCGCTGGCTCGCTCGACGGCGCGCTGAGCGCGAAGGTGACACAGGACGGCACGGGCACGCATCTGCGGCTGGACCTCACCGATACCCGGCTTTCGGTGCCGGCGGTGGCGTGGACCAAGGGCCCCGGCGTCGCCGCCACGCTCGACCTGGAGATGGAGCAAGCGGACGGTCTCACGCACCTGCGCAACATGCGGCTCGACGGCGCGGGCTTCGCGGCCGCCGGCTCGGCTCTCCTCGACGCGCAGGGGCTGCGCAGCGCGCAACTGACCGACGTGACGCTGAACCCCGGCGACAACGTCAGTGCGGAGATCGAGCGCAGCGGCAACGGCTATTCGATCGAGGTGAAGGGCGCACGGTTCGATGCCAGGCCCCTTCTCCAGTCCCTGCAAGGGGCTCTCAGCCAGAAGCCGGGCGCGCGAGACCCGGGCCGCGCGCTGGACGTGTCGGCCTCCATCGAGCGGGTGGGGGGCTTCAACGAGCGGGTTCTGGAGAACCTTTCGATGAACTACACCGCGCATGAAGGGCGGCTGGCGGCGCTTTCGCTCGGCGGACGGCTCGGCAGCGGCCCGGTACGCGGCGATCTTGCGCCCAGCGGCGAGGAGCGCGCCGTGCGCCTGACCGCGTCCGACCTCGGCGCGTTGCTGCGCTTCACGGGTGTCTACCCTCACATGGAAGGCGGACAGGGGCGGCTCGACCTTCTGGGAACCGACGAAGCGGGCTATCGAGGAACCTTCGCTATCTCCGACTTCACGCTGGTCGACGAACCGCGCCTGGAGCGCATCGTGGGCAGCGAGCCGGTGGCGGGGCAGGGGAGCCTTTCGCAGGCGGTCGGGCGAGACCTGCGCACCAGCCGCGCCTATTTCGATCAGGCCTCGGCGGCGCTGGCCTATTCCGGGGGCACGTTCCAGATCGGCAACGGCATTCTTCGCGGGCCGGTCTTCGGCTCGAGCTTCGAGGGCACGCTCTACGACAGCCAGGGCCGCATTGCCATCTCCGGCTCCTTCATGCCCGCCTATACGGTGAACCGCATCTTCGGCGCGATCCCGCTGGTGGGGCAGATCCTCGGCAACGGCAACGAAGGCGGTCTTCTGGGTATCACCTACCGCCTGTCAGGTGCCTTCGCTTCCCCGACGCTGACGGTCAACCCGATCTCCATCATCGCGCCGGGGATCTTTCGCCAGATCTTCGAATATTGATCAGGCCGCCGGGCGCACGAGAACGTGCTTCTTGCGTCCGACCGAGAGCTTGACGACACCCTCCTTCAGGTCGCCGTCGCCCACGATCCTGCGATCGTCCGAAACGGACTGGTCGTTCACCCTTACGGCGCCGCCCTGGACATGGCGCCGCGCCTCGCCGTTCGACCCGGCAAGGCCCGCGCGCACGAGGAGCGTCAGCACGCCGACGCCCGAGGCCAGCTCGGACGAAGCGATCTCGATGGTGGGAAGGCTTTCGGCCAGCCTGCCTTCCTCGAAGGTCGTGCGGGCGGTTTCGGCCGCCTGCGTCGCGGCCTCGCGCCCGTGGACGATCGCGGTGGCTTCGGTTGCCAATATCTTCTTGGCCTCGTTGATCTCCGACCCGCCGAGAGCGGCGAGGCGCGCGATCTCGTCGAGCGGCAGGCGCGTGAAGATCTTCAGGAAGCGGCCGACATCGGCATCCTCCGTGTTGCGCCAATATTGCCAGAAATCGTACGGGCTGAAGAGGTCGCCGTTCAGCCAGACCGCGCCTGAGGCCGACTTGCCCATCTTCTCGCCGCTCGCCTTGGTGAGGAGCGGGGTGGTCAGCGCGTAGAGCTGCGGGCCGCCCATGCGGTGGCTAAGATCGACCCCGTTGATGATATTGCCCCATTGGTCGGAGCCGCCCATCTGCAGCACCGTGCCGTAGCGACGGTTCAGCTCGGTGAAGTCGTAGCCCTGCATGATCATGTAGTTGAATTCGAGAAAGCTGAGCGACTGCTCGCGGTCGAGCCGCAGCTTCACCGAATCGAACGACAGCATGCGATTGACCGAGAAATGGCGGCCAACGTCGCGCAGGAACTCGACATAGTTGAGCTTCAGGAGCCAGTCGGCATTGTTCACCATCAAGGCCGGGTTCGGGCCGTCGTAGCGAAGGATGTTGCCGAAGACGCGCTTGATGCCGTCGATGTTCGTCTGGATCTGCTCGGGCGTGAGAAGGCGGCGCTGGTCGTCGCGGAATGAGGGGTCGCCCACCATGGACGTGCCGCCCCCCATCAGGCTGATCGCCTTGTGCCCCGTCTCCTGCAACCAGTAGAGCATGGTGACGGTGATGAGGTTGCCGATATGGATCGACGTAGCCGTGGCGTCGTAGCCAACATAGCCGGTGATCGGTCCCTTCAGCGCCAGCGCGTCCAGCCCTTCGGGGTCGGAGATCTGGTGAATGAAGCCGCGCTCGTCGAGGACGCGCAGGAAATCGGACTTGAAGCGGGTCATCGAAATTCCGGTCCTCGAAATCTTACTTCAGGCGCTTGGGCGCGGAGAGTTCGCCGGCAAGGCGGCGGTCCAGATAGTCCGCGCATTCGGCCATCAGCTCGGGCGTGTGATCGGTGTAGAAGTGGTTGGCCCCCTCCAGCGTCTTCTGCGTGATCAGGATGCCCTTCTGCGTCTTCAGCTTGTCCACCAGCGTCTGCACGTCCTTGGGGGGCGCCACGCGGTCCTTGTCGCCATGGATGATGAGGCCCGAGGACGGGCAGGGCGCCAGGAACGAGAAGTCGTAGGAATTGGGCTGCGGGGAGATGGACATGAAACCCTCGATCTCCGGCCGGCGCATCAGGAGCTGCATGCCGATCCAGGCGCCGAAGGAATAGCCCGCCACCCAGCAGTGCTTGGAATCGGGATGCAGGGTCTGCACCCAATCCAGCGCGGCGGCGGCATCGGACAGTTCGCCCGCCCCGTGGTCGAACTCGCCCTGGCTGCGCCCGATGCCCCGGAAGTTGAAGCGCAAGGTGGTGAAGCCGCGCTCCTGGAACATGTAGAAGAGCTGGTAGACGATCTGGTTGTTCATCGTGCCGCCGAAGCGCGGATGCGGATGCAGCACGATGGCGATGGGAGCGTTCTTTTCCTTGGCGGCCTGGTAACGGCCTTCCAGGCGGCCGGCAGGGCCGTTGAAGATCACTTCGGGCATAAGGGTCTGTCCTGACGGATCGGGGGCCGGGCCCCGCGCCTTGACGGCGGCGGGGTCGCCTTCTACGTTCAAGTTTAGAACAATTCAAAAACTTGGGCGAATTCCTTGACGGCGCCTTGTAGGCTGTCCACCCTTCGCAATTCAAGGAATTTGCGCTTCGATGCCATGGGAACGGCGCGAGGGCGCCCAACGGGCCGGACGCAGCGAGCGGACATGACGGCGCAGACGCGATTCTATTTCGACCACAATGCCAGCGCCCCCCTGGTGCCGGAGGCGCGGGCGGCGCTCGTGTCGGCGCTGACGGCGGGCAATCCGTCCTCGGTCCATCGAGAGGGTCGTGGCGTGCGGGCCCTTGTGGAGGACGCGCGCGAGGCCATCGCGGGTCTGGTGCACGCCGCGCCGGACGGCGTCGTCTTCACCAGCGGCGCGAGCGAGGCGGCCAATGCCGCCCTCGTGCCGCTCTGGCATCGCGATGGTATGCCGGTGGCAATCTCCCGTCTGGCCGTTCTAGAAACGGACCATCCGTGCACGCAGGAGGGCGGGCGGTTTGAGCCGGCTGCGATCACGCGGCTGCCGGTGGACCGCGACGGCCGGCTGCTTCCGGAGGCGCTCACGCGCTGGCTGGAGGCGGCGGGCGGGCAAACCTCGATGCTGGCCATCACCCTTGCCAACAATGAAAGCGGCGTCATTCAGCCGATCGAGCCGATCCGCGCCGCGCTGGCGGGGCGCGACGTCGTCTTCGTCGCCGATGCGGTCCAGGCCGCGGGCCGCCGCCCTCTCGATATCGCGGCGCTGGGCGCCGATGCGGTGATCCTGTCGGGGCACAAGATCGGCGCGGTGATGGGTGTGGGCGCGCTCGTGCTCCGGGATGCCGCCTTCGCACCCCTGCCACTCGTCCGCGGGGGCGGGCAGGAGCGGCGCCACCGGGCGGGCACGGAAGCGGTGCCGGCCATCGCCAGCTTCGCGGCGGCCGCAAGGCTCGCCGCCCGTCGTTCGAAGGGCGAGATCGAACGGCTTCGCTCGCTGCGTGCCCGTCTGGAAAGCGCTTTGGAAGCGCGCGGGGCCGTGATCATCGGAAGCGGCGCCGAGCGCCTCGCCAACACGATCTTCGTCACGGCGCCCGGCCTGCGCGCGGAAACGGCGCAGATCGCGCTCGACCTGAAGGGGTTCGCCGTTTCCGCCGGCTCGGCCTGCGCGTCCGGCAAGGTGGCGTCGAGCCCGGTTCTGGCAGCCCATGCGAGAGCCGGCCTGCCCATCGACCCGAGCCTCGGGGCAGTGAGAATCAGTTTTGGCTTCGAGACGACAGAGGCCGAGATCGATGCTATGGAAGCAGCGATTGCGCCCTTGATCGAGCGGGCGGCCGCCTCGCAGGCCGTTCTCCACGACGCCTGAGGGCGAAAAGCACCGTATTCCTGCCGCAAGCCTTCAACTTTTGCGGTGGAACGACCATTTGAACGATTATAAACAGGCCCCGGATACGACCTGCCCAACTGCCGGACCTTGAATCCGGCGTGTATGGAGACATTGAGATGCCCGCAGTCCAGGAAACGATCGATCAGGTTCGCCGGATCGACGTCGATCAGTACAAGTACGGCTTCGAAACGCTGATCGAGATGGATGTCGCCCCCAAAGGGCTGAACGAAGACATCATCCGCCTCATCTCGGCGAAGAAGGACGAGCCGGAATGGATGCTGGAATGGCGCCTGGCCGCCTTCGAGCGGTGGAAGACCATGGAGAGCCCGGGCTGGGCGCGTCTCGACTATCCCGAGATCGACTTCCAGGACATTCATTACTACGCCGCGCCCAAATCCATGTCCGGCCCCGCTTCGCTCGACGAGGTGGACCCGGAGATCCTGAGGACCTACGAAAAGCTCGGCATCCCGCTTCGCGAGCAGGAGATTCTCGCCGGCGTGGTGAAGCCGGCTCCCGTCGCTCAGTATGATGAGGACGGCAACGAGATCGCGCCCGCAGAAGAGCGGCGCGTCGCGGTGGACGCCGTGTTCGATTCGGTCTCGGTGGCCACGACCTTCAAGAAGGAGCTGGAGAAGGCCGGGGTGATCTTCATGCCGATCTCGGAGGCGCTGCGTGAGCATCCCGAGCTGGTGAGGAAGTATCTCGGCTCGGTCGTGCCGGTGTCGGACAATTTCTTCGCGACGCTGAACTCCGCCGTCTTCACGGATGGCTCTTTCGTCTATGTGCCGCCGGGCGTACGATGCCCGATGGAGCTTTCCACCTATTTCCGCATCAACGAGCGGAACACGGGGCAGTTCGAGCGCACGCTCATCATCGCCGACAAGGGCTCCTACGTCTCCTATCTGGAAGGCTGCACCGCGCCGCAGCGCGACGAGAACCAGCTTCACGCCGCCGTGGTGGAGCTGGTCGCCCTCGAGGATGCCGAGATCAAGTATTCCACGGTCCAGAACTGGTATCCGGGCGATAAGGAAGGCAAGGGCGGCATCTACAATTTCGTCACCAAGCGCGGCGACTGCCGTGGCGACAATTCGCGCATTTCGTGGACGCAGGTGGAAACCGGCTCCGCGATCACCTGGAAGTATCCCTCCTGCATCCTGCGGGGCGACAATTCGCGTGGGGAATTCTACTCGATCGCCGTCTCCAACGGCTACCAGCAGATCGATTCCGGCACCAAGATGATCCATCTCGGCAAGAACACGTCGAGCCGCATCATCTCCAAGGGCATCTCGGCCGGCAATTCGAACAACACCTATCGCGGCCAGGTGACGGCCATGCGCAAGGCCGCGCATGCCCGCAACTTCACGCAGTGCGATTCCCTCCTGATCGGCGAGGAATGCGGCGCGCACACCGTGCCCTATATCGAGGCGAAGAACTCCACCGCGCAGTTCGAGCACGAGGCCACGACCTCGAAAATCTCCGAGGACCAGCTCTTCTACTGCATGCAGCGCGGCATCCCGGAGGAGGAGGCCGTGGCGCTGATCGTCAACGGCTTCGTCAAGGACGTCATCCAGCAGCTTCCGATGGAGTTCGCCGTGGAGGCGCAGAAGCTCATCGGAATCAGCCTGGAAGGCTCCGTCGGCTAAGGCCGCCGGCTCCGGCGCCACTCAAGATCATCCTGGCCGGGAGACCGCCTCGCGGACCGGCTCCGTAAAACCGAAGAAGAACACCATGCTCGAAATCCGCAATCTCCACGCTCGCGTGGCCGATACCGACACCGAGATCCTGCGCGGGCTCGACCTGACGGTGAAAGCCGGTGAGGTGGCCGCGATCATGGGGCCGAACGGCTCCGGCAAGTCGACGCTCTCCTACATCATCGCGGGCCGCGAGGATTACGAGGTCACCGAGGGCGACATCCTCTATAATGGTGAGTCGATCCTCGAGATGGACGCATCCGAGCGCGCCGCCTCCGGCGTGTTCCTCGCCTTCCAGTACCCGCTGGAGATCCCGGGCGTCGCGACCATGACCTTCCTGAAGACGGCGCTGAACGCGCAGCGCAAGGCGCGCGGCGAAGGCGAATTGACGACGCCGGACTTCATGCGGCGTGTGAAAGCCTCGGCCGCCGATCTTAAGATCGACCCCGCCATGCTCAAGCGGCCACTGAATGTGGGCTTCTCGGGTGGCGAGAAGAAGCGCGCCGAAATCCTGCAGATGGCGCTGCTGGAGCCCAGGCTCTGCGTGATGGACGAGACCGATTCGGGTCTCGATATCGACGCCTTGAAGATCGTCTCTGACGGCGTGAACGCGCTGCGTTCGCCCGAGCGCGCCTTCCTCGTCATCACCCACTACCAGCGCCTTCTTGAGCATATCGTGCCCGATACGGTGCATGTGCTCTACAAGGGCCGCATCATCCGCTCCGGCGGGAAGGAACTGGCGCTGCACCTGGAAGAGCAGGGCTACGCCCAGGTCATCGACGAGGCGGCCTGAGCCATGTCGCTTGCCAACACCCGCACCCCCGCCGAGACCGCGCTGATCCAGCGCGCCGAGGGAAGCCTCGCCGTTTCCGATGCCAACCGGCAGGCGGCGCTGGAGAAGCTGCGCGCGGAAGGGCTGCCAAGCCGCCGCGTGGAGGCGTGGCACTATACCGACCTTCGCGCCCTTCTGGGCCGCCGCCCGACGGACGCCGGCTCGGTGGCGGCCACGAGCTATCTCTCTCCGCTTCTGGCGGGCAGCGCCGTCGTGGAACTCGGGGCCGAACCCTCCGGCAACGATCCGGTGGCCGGCGTGCATATCGAGCGCTCCGAAAGCCCGCTCGACTGGAACCGCCCGGTCAACCATCTGGACCGCGACTTCGACACGGTTCGGGTTCTGAACACCGCGCTCGGCGCGACGGGGTCTTCCATATCGATCGCCGATGCCGCGCAGGTGGCGGCGCCTCTGGAGCTGCGAGCCGAACCGCGCAGCGGCGGCAGCCATGCCTTCTCCTCGGTCTTCCTCGGCGCGAAGTCCAAGGCGGTGGTGGTGGAGCGCCTTTCGCCCGGATCGTCCACCGCGCTTTCGACGGCTGTGAACGAACTGACGCTCGGCGACGGGGCCGAGGTGCTCTGGATCGTCGACAACGCCAAGGGGGAGGGCGAAAGCCATCTCGGCCAACTGAATGTGCGGCTGGGCGCCGATTCGCTTCTGCGCGTCTTCATCCTCAATGCCGGCGGCGCGGTGGTGAGGACCGAAATCCACGCCGTGACGGAAGGCGAGGGGGCGGACATCCAGATTCGCGGCGTGAACCTTCTTCAGGAAGGCCAGCATGTGGACGTCACCACGACCTTGAACCATCTCGTCGCCAACACGACTTCGACGGAAATCTTCCGCAATGTCGTGACGGGCGGCCACGGCGTCTTCCAGGGGATGATCCGCGTTGCGAAGGGCGCACAGAAGACCGATGCGCGCCTGGCCTGCAACTCTCTTCTCCTGTCGGACGAGGGAGACTTCTCGGCCAAGCCGGAGCTTGAAATCTTCGCCGACGACGTTCAATGCGGCCACGGCGCGACAGCGGGCGAGATCAACGCCGACCATCTGTTCTATCTGATGAGCCGCGGCATTCCCGAGCACACTGCCCGCGCGCTCCTCGTAAAGGCCTTTGTCGACGAGGTGGTCGAGGAGATCGAGCACGAGGCGGCCGTGGAGGCGCTGGAGGCGCGGATCGACGAGTGGCTGGCCGTGGAGCGCACGGCGCGCAAGGTGGCGGCGGCTTGAACGAGCGGCTCGCCGCCCAGCCCAGGAGCATGGCGATGGATAATCGGACACTCGCCTACGACGTCGAAGCCATCCGGCGCGATTTCCCCATCCTCTCTAAGGAGATCTATGGGAAACCGCTCGTCTATCTCGACAACGGCGCCTCGGCCCAGAAGCCGAAGGCCGTGCTCGATGCGATCCAAAAGGCCTATAGCGAGGACTACGCGAACGTTCATCGCGGGCTGCACTTCCTCTCCAACAAGGCCACGGAGGAGTTCGAGGCCGCGCGCGAGACCGTGCGCGGCTTTCTTAACGCCGGCAGCAGCGAGGAAGTCGTCTTCACCCGCTCGGCGACGGAGGCAATAAACCTCGTCGCCTATGGCTACGGAATGCCGGAGATCGGCGAGGGCGACGAGATCGTGCTCACCATCATGGAGCATCACTCCAACATCGTCCCGTGGCACTTCATACGGGAGCGGCAGGGTGCCAGGCTCGTCTTCGTACCGGTGGAGGATGACGGGTCCATCTCGGTCGAGGCCTTCGAGCGCGCCATCACGCCGCGCACCAAGCTCGTGGCGATGACGCACATGTCGAACGTGCTGGGCACGGTGACGCCGGTGAAGGAAGTCGTCGCACTCGCCCATTCGCGTGGCATTCCGGTGCTGGTGGATGGAAGCCAGAGCGCGGTGCATCTGCCCGTCGATGTGCGGAGTCTCGACTGCGACTTCTACGTCTTCACGGGCCATAAGGTCTACGGCCCGACCGGCATCGGCATTCTCTACGGCAAGGCCGGGATGCTTGAGAAAATGCGCCCGTTCAACGGCGGCGGCGAGATGATCGTCGAGGTGAGCGAGGACAACGTCACCTACAATGCGCCGCCGCACCGGTTCGAAGCGGGCACCCCGCCGATCGTGCAGGCGATCGCGCTAGGCGCGGCGCTGAACTATATGAGCGGGCGCGGCCGCGAGGCGATTCTCGCCCACGAGGAGAGCCTGCGCGATTACGCCCATGAACGCCTCAAGGCGATCAACTCGCTTCGTATCTACGGCGAGGCTCCGGGCAAGGGCGCGATTGTTTCCTTCGACCTGGAAGGTATCCACGCCCACGACGTGTCCATGGTGATCGATCGCGAGGGCGTGGCGGTGCGTGCCGGCACGCATTGCGCCCAGCCGCTGTTGAAGCGGTTCGGCGCGACCTCTACATGCCGGGCGTCGTTCGGGTTATACAACACCCATGCCGAGATCGACATCTTGGCCGAGGCGCTGGAAAAAGCACGGCGATTCTTCGCCTGAGGATGAGAAAATGGACGAGACGGATCTGAAAGCCGCCCCCGCGGCAAGCACCGCCGAGGCCAACATAGCGATGGCAGGCGGCCCCGCGGCCGGCTCCACCATCCCCCCGGAAGAGCTGACGCGGCTGACGGACGAGATCGTCGCCGCGTTGAAGACGGTGTACGATCCCGAGATTCCGGCGGACATCTACGAGTTGGGCCTGATCTACAAGATCGACATCGACGACGACCGCAATGTCGATGTCGAGATGACCCTGACAGCGCCCGGCTGCCCGGTGGCCGGCGAGATGCCGACCTGGGTCGAGAATGCCATCGCCTCGGTGGGCGGCGTTCAGTCGGTGAAGGTCGAACTGGTCTTCGATCCTCCATGGACGCCGGAGCGCATGAGCGAGGAAGCGCAGGTCGCGGTCGGCTGGTATTGAGACGATGGCGCCACAAATCGAGGGCGTTCTGGAGACGTGTCTCTATGTGGACGACCTTATGGCGGCGACGGACTTTTACCGCAACGTGCTCGGCCTGAAGCCGATCTTCTCCGAATCCCGCATGGCCGTTTATGAACTCGGCCCTGCCTCCGTGCTGATCCTGTTCGTGAAGGGCGCGACGCTTGAACCGGTGGAGACACCGGGCGGAACCATCCCGCCGCATGATGCCGGCGGCGCCATCCATGTCGCCTTCGCCGTGGCGGAGGAAAGCCTGCCGAAATGGCGCGCGCGGTTCGATCAATTCGCGATTACGGTCGCCAGCGAGGTGACTTGGAAGCAGGGCGGCACCAGCCTTTACTTGCACGATCCATCCGGCAACCTCGTCGAACTCGCCACTCCCGGCCTCTGGCCGAACTATCCGCGACGCTTGCGCTGAGGGGCCATTACGCCCATCTTTCGCTCGAAGGATCGCCGTTTTTCAAGAGGGACCACTTATGGGCCGCTTCTCTGTTTTGACCATGACCGACGCTGCCGCCGCCCGTGTGCGCGAGATCGTGGCGGCGAAGGGTGACGAGGCGCTCGGCATCCGCGTCGGCGTCAAGAAGGGCGGCTGCGCCGGCATGGAATATACGATCGGCCTGGCGACCGAATCGGCGCCCGGCGAGGATTCGGTGGAACGCGAAGGCGCGCGCGTTTTCGTGGCGCCTGAAGCCGTGCTCTTCCTGCTCGGCACGGAAATGGACTACGAGGAAACCACGCTCCGCTCCGGCTTCACCTTCCGCAACCCGAACCAGACCTCGGCCTGCGGGTGCGGTGAGTCGGTTGAGTTGAAGATGGCCGATCCCGCCGCGCTGGCGCCGGCCGGCTAAGCTTTGATCCTCACAAAAGAAAAAGGGCGCGGCTGAGCCGCGCCCTTTTCGATTCATAACCGCAACGCGTTTAGGTGCCGGTGGTGATCAGCATGAAGGCCGGCACGTCGTCGCCGAAACCAAGCGGCGTCGCTTCGCCGCCGCCTCCACGCCTGCGGTTGTTATCCACGTTTCGCGGGGCAGGCGCAGGTGAGGGGGCCACGGGCGCAGATGGAACAACTTCAGGCTGCTTGGCTGTTTTCGCCGGTGCGCGCTTCCTGGTGCGCGGGTTCGGCGCGTCCGCCTCGACGGCAACAGGCTCCGGCGCATCAATGGCCGGCTCCGAATTGATCGCCTCGTCCGTCGTGGCGTCATCGGCTTTGGCGGTCTTCGCCCGTCCGCCGCGCGGCTTGCGCTCGGTCAGGCGCTTAGCGCCTCGGCCGCGCGCGGGTCGGTCGTCATCCTCTTCGAGGGCCGGCAGCGAGGTCAGATCGCCATCCAGCCAATCGATCTCGCGCCCGATCAGCTTCTCGATGGCGTCGAGATACTTCTTGTCCGCCTTCGTCACGAGCGTGAAGGCCTTGCCGGAGCGGCCTGCGCGACCGGTGCGCCCGATACGGTGAACATAATCTTCCGCGTGAATGGGGACGTCGAAATTGAAGACGTGGCTCACCATCGGGATATCGAGACCGCGCGCAGCCACGTCCGAAGCGACCAGCAGCGTGATCTTGTTGTCCCGGAACCCCTGAAGCGTCATCGTGCGGGCGCGCTGGTCCATGTCGCCGTGAAGGGCGCCAACGGAGAAGCCGTGCTTTTCAAGAGAGCGGAAAAGCAGCGAGACGTCGCGCTTGCGATTGCAGAAGATGATCGCGTTGGTGAGATCCTCACCCTGCGCCCGGACGATCTTTCGCAATGTCTCGCGCTTCTCGTAATCCTCCTTGCGCGAGGCGACGAGGCGCTGCTCCACCGTCTGCGCGGTGGACGAGGCCTTGGCGACTTCGACGCGGACCGGGTTCTGGAGGAACTGCTCCGTCAGGCGCGTGATTTCCGGCGGCATGGTCGCGGAGAAGAACAGCGTCTGCCGGGTGAAGGGAATCATCTTGCAGATCCGCTCGATGTCCGGGATGAATCCCATGTCGAGCATCCGATCCGCCTCGTCGATCACGAGAATCTCGACGCCCGTCATCAGAAGCCGCCCTCGCTCGAAATGGTCGAGCAGGCGCCCGGGGGTCGCGATCAGCACATCGACACCCCGGTCGAGCTTCTTGATCTGCTCGTCGAACGAGACACCGCCGATGAGAAGCGCGACATCGACCTTGGAATTCGCGCCATATTTGGTGAAGTTCTCCTCCACCTGCGCGGCCAGTTCGCGAGTCGGCTCCAGGATGAGGGTCCGCGGCATTCGAGCCCGCGCTCGCCCCTTTTCCAGCAAGGTCAGCATGGGCAGAACGAAAGAGGCGGTCTTGCCCGTCCCGGTCTGCGCGATGCCAAGCACATCCTTTCGCTCGAGAGCGTGAGGAATGGCCTGTGCCTGGATCGGCGTCGGCTCGGTGTAACCCGCAGCCTCGACGGCGGACAGAACCTTGGCGCTCAGGCCGAGATCGGAAAAGGGCATGAAGTCGATGGTTCTCTTCGTGAAAGACGGGGCGGCGACCGCAAATCTGCCTTTGCCGAGGCGATAAGCGCGCAACTTGCACGAGTCAAGCTGACGACAGGCAAATAAGGCGATAACACTCGCATTTGCAGGCCTCCTGCACAGCTTTATCCCAAAGGGAGGTAGTGCGCGAGCCTTCTTCTACTCGAATGCGTGGGGCGCGAATCTATTTGCGTGCCCGGCCAGCACCCAAGCTGCGCGTCAATTCGAGGCCGGCCCGAACACGTAGGGTTCCTGCGAGGTGAAAAAGAGTTCGTAGGTTTCCGCGATCTCCCCATCCAGCGGCACGATGTCGAGGAAAAGGGTCAGAAGCTCCGCCTGCGCCTCGGAGGGCGCGTCGGGCCGATAGCTGACGATCGCTCCGTCCAGCTCCCCGATCTCCACGATCTCGGTGCTGGTGGAGACGCGAACCTGCCCGCCATCCTTTTCGAGTTGCTGAACGAAGAAGCGGTTTCCCGTCGTTTCGTCGAGCGACTGGAGCATGACCGTGCGCCAGATTCCCCGGCGCTCGCCTTCGATCCATGGACCGAGGACCTGAACATCGGCCACGAGCGGCGAAAGGGATCGAAGCATGTCGGCGGCTTCGTCTTCGGCTGAAGCCCCACCGTCAGCCGCGCTTTCCTGGCCGTTGGCTGGTGCGGGCTGCGAAGCGAGCGGGGCTGACTGCGGCTCCGGGGTCGCGGGAGGAGGGCTCTCCTGCGCCCCCACCGGCATCGACCCCAGGGCGAGAATGGCAGCAGCGGCGGCGAGGCGGGACGGAAGCAACATCGTATCGAACCTTTGGCGAGAAGCGCTAGGGCAAGATGGGTCGGGTGCGTCAGACGTCGAGGTCTTCGGCAAAGGCCGCGCGGTCCTGGATGAAGCGAAAACGAGCCTCAGGCTTGCTGCCCATCAGCGCATCGACAGCCCCCGCCGTGCCGCTTTCCACCGCGTCGTCGATCTCCACGCGCAGGAGCGTGCGCTTGCGCGGGTCCATCGTCGTTTCCTTCAGTTGCGAGGGCAGCATCTCGCCCAAGCCCTTGAAGCGGCTGATCTCGATCTTGCCCTTCCCCTTGAAGTCGCGCGCAATCAGACGCTCCCGGTCGCGGTCGTCGCGGGCATAGACCGTCTTGCCTCCCTGGCTCAGCTTGTAGAGCGGCGGCACGGCGAGGAAGAGATGCCCCTCGCGGATCAGCTCGGGCATTTCCTGGAAGAAGAAGGTAATCAGCAGCGAAGCGATATGCGCGCCGTCGACATCGGCGTCGGTCATGATGATGACCCGCTCGTAGCGAAGGTCCGCCTCCCGGTATTTGCCGCGCGTTCCGCAGCCCAGCGCCTGGATGAGGTCGGAAAGCTGCTGGTTGGCGCCCAGCTTTTCGCGCCCGGCCGACGCGACGTTCAATATCTTGCCGCGCAGGGGAAGAATTGCCTGCCGCGAACGGTCTCGGGCCTGCTTGGCGGAACCGCCGGCAGAATCGCCCTCCACGATGAAGAGCTCGGCTCCCGCGGCGCCGGTCTGCGAGCAATCCGCCAGCTTGCCGGGCAGGCGCAGCTTGCGCGTTGCTGTCTTGCGGCTGACTTCCTTCTCCTGCCGGCGGCGCAGGCGCTCGTCGGCGCGTTCCACCACCCATTCGATCAGCCGGGCCGCATCCTGCGGCGAGGAAGCGAGCCAGATGTCGAAACTGTCTCGGAGCGAGGCTTCCACGATGCGATGCGCCTCGGCGGTGGCCAGCCGATCCTTGGTCTGCCCGACGAATTCGGGCTCGCGGATGAAGACGGACAGCATGGCGGAGGCCGTCATCATCACGTCGTCCGCCGTGATGATCGAAGCCTTCTTGTTTCCCGAAATCTCCGCGAAGGCCTTGAGTCCGCGCAGCAGGACCGAACGCAGGCCGGCCTCGTGAGTGCCGCCCTCGGGCGTCGGGATCGTGTTGCAGTAGGAACGCACGAAGCCATCGGCCGCCGTCCACGACACCGCCCATTCCACCGCACCGTGGCCGGAGACCTTCTCCGTTCGGCCAGCGAAGATCTGCGAGGTGACGCGATGCTCCTTGCCGATGGATGCGGCGAGATAATCCTTCAGGCCGCCGGGAAAGTGAAAGCTTGCACGGGCCGGCACCTGATCGCTGCCGTCGAGCAGCCGGGGATCGCATGACCAGCGGATTTCAACGCCGCCGAACAGGTAGGCCTTGGATCGGGCCATCGCGAAGAGGCGGGCGGGTTCGAAAGCCGCCTCCTCTCCGAAGATCAGCGGATCTGGCTTGAAGCGCACGCGCGTTCCACGCCGGTTCTGAACGTCGCCCGCTTCCTCCAGCGGGGTGACGGCCAGGCCGCGCGCATAAGACTGCCGGTAAAGCTTGCGCCCGCGCGCGATCTCGACATCCAGCCGCTCCGACAGGGCATTCACCACGGAAACGCCCACGCCGTGCAGGCCGCCGGAGGTTTCGTAGACGCGCGAATCGAACTTGCCGCCCGCATGAAGCGTAGTGAGGATCACCTCCAGCGCGGACTTGTCGCGGTATTTCGGGTGCGGGTCGATGGGAATGCCGCGCCCGTTATCCGTCACCGAGAGATAGCCATCCGCGTCCAGCGAGACGTCGATGACCGATGCGTGGCCCGCGACCGCCTCGTCCATCGAATTGTCGATCACCTCAGCGAAAAGGTGATGCATCGCCTTGGAGTCGGTGCCGCCGATATACATTCCGGGGCGGCGGCGCACAGGCTCGAGCCCTTCCAGCACCTCGATATCGGCAGCCGTATATTCGGTGTTCTGGACAAAGGGCTCGGCCACCGCGAGGGGTCGGGCAGGGGCACGCACGGGCTTGCGCGCGGCAGCGCCGGAGAACAGATCATCACTCATAGAGGACCTATTCCCGCTGCCCGCAAACGCCTGCTCCCGCCATGAAGTGCCATGGCCTAGGGGTATACTTTCACGAAATGTTCTTCAAGGCGCGCTGGTGAAAACAAGGCCGGAACTGACGGCCCGTTGCAGACCCGCCACGAAAAAAGGCCCCGCGAACGGGGCCCTCTTCGATCGGGTCGGCCTCGAGGCTCAGACCGAATAGTACATGTCGAACTCGACCGGATGCGGCGTCATCTCGTAGCGCAGCACCTCGGCCATCTTCAGGTCGATGAAGGCGTCGATCTGGTCGTCGTCGAACACGCCGCCGGCCTTCAGGAAGTCGCGGTCGGCATCCAGGCTTTCCATCGCCTCGCGCAGGGTGCGGCAGACGGTGGGGATCTCCTTCAGCTCCTCGGGCGGCAGGTCGTAAAGGTCCTTGTCCATGGCCGCGCCCGGATGGATCTTGTTCTTGATGCCGTCGAGGCCGGCCATGAGCATGGCTGAGAAGGCGAGGTAGGGGTTCGCCGTCGGGTCGGGGAAGCGGACCTCGACGCGCTTGGCCTTCGGCGACTGGCCGAAGGGGATGCGGCAGGAGGCGGAACGGTTGCGCGCCGAATAGGCGAGCAGCACCGGAGCCTCGTAGCCCGGCACGAGGCGCTTGAACGAGTTGGTCGACGGGTTGGTGAATGCGTTCAGCGCCTTGGCATGCTTGATGATGCCGCCGATGTAGAACAGCGCGGTGTCCGACAGGCCGGCATATTCATTGCCCGCGAAGGTGGGCTTGTCGGCCTTCCAGATCGACTGGTGGACATGCATGCCCGAGCCGTTGTCGCCGAAGACCGGCTTGGGCATGAAGGTGGCCGTCTTGCCGTAGGCGTTTGCGACCTGATGGATCACGTACTTGTAGATCTGCATCTTGTCGGCGTTGCGCACGAGCGTGTCGAACTTGATGCCGAGTTCGTGCTGCGCGGCCGCCACCTCGTGGTGATGCTTTTCGACCGCGACGCCCATCTCGGCCATCACCGTCAGCATCTCGGAGCGCATGTCCTGAAGCGAATCGATGGGGGGAACCGGGAAGTAACCGCCCTTGATACGCGGACGGTGGCCAAGATTGCCCGTCTCGTAATCCGCATCGTCGTTCGAGGGCAGCTCGGTCGAGTCGAGCTTGAAGCCGGTATTGTAGGGGTCCGCCTTGTACTTCACGTCGTCGAAGACGAAGAACTCGGCCTCGGGGCCGAAATAGGCGGTATCGCCGATGCCGGACTGCTGGAGGTACGCCTCGGCCTTCTTGGCCGTCGAGCGCGGGTCGCGGTTGTAGCTCTCACCCGAGATCGGATCGAGGATGTCGCAGTAGATCGCCATGGTCGACTGCGCGAAGAACGGGTCCATGTGCGCCGTCTCGGGATCGGGCATCAGGACCATGTCCGACTCGTTGATCGCCTTCCAGCCGGCGATGGAGGAACCGTCGAACATCGAGCCTTCGGAGAACATGTCCTCGTCCACGATGGACACGTCCATCGTGACGTGCTGCAGCTTTCCCTTCGGATCGGTAAAGCGCAGATCGACGAACTTGATCTCGTTGTCCTTGATCTGCTTCAGAATATCGTTGGCCGATGTCATCCCTGGCTCCTGGTCTCGACGATAGGGTTGAAAGAATGCGGGGCGGTCAGATGGCGTCCACGCCGGCTTCGCCGGTGCGGATGCGGATCGCCTCCTCGATGTTTGACACGAAAATCTTGCCGTCGCCGATGCGGCCCGTCTGGGCGGCCTTGCGAATGGCCTCCACGGCCGCAGCCACGGACTCGTCGGCAAGAACGACCTCGATCTTCACCTTGGGGAGGAAATCGACGACGTATTCCGCGCCCCGGTAAAGCTCCGTGTGGCCTTTCTGGCGGCCGAAGCCCTTGGCTTCCGTCACGGTGATGCCCTGGAGCCCGACGTCCTGAAGCGCTTCCTTCACTTCGTCCAGCTTGAACGGCTTGATGATCGCCTCGACCTTCTTCATCGGACCTTCTCCTCGCATCTCTCGTCCCGACGACCCGAACATGCCTTAAATCGCCTTCGCGAGCAGGGCGTTCCGGCAGGCCGAAGCGGCTGCAAGGCAATTGGGGCCAAGCGAACCATTGACGGCATCGGGCGTTGTGTAGCGGCTTCCCATTTGACACGCTACCGCGCCATCTAGAGGAAACGGCGCAAGATTCGACAATTATCTGCACTTTCTTTGTGCGCTTTGCCCATTAAGGCGTCATAATTTCACAAATGACTGTAATTCCTCATCTTCTCTCGCCCGATGAAATGGCACACGCCGATCGACTGACGGTCGAAAGTGGAGTGCCGATCTTGCAACTGATGGAAACGGCGGGAAACGCCGTGGCGACGGCGGTGATCGATCAATTCGGGTGGGGTCGTCCCGTCTCGGTTCTCGCGGGCCCCGGCAACAATGGCGGCGACGCCTTCGTCGCGGCCCGGCTCCTTCGCGAGCGCGGATGCGATGTCGAGATTTTCGCTGGCACCACGGATCGCTATACGGGCGCGGCCGCTGCAAGCGCCCAGGCGTGGGGCAGCGACGTGCGGCTCCTGAGGGACTTCCGGACCGGACCGGATACCCTGATCGTCGACGGACTTTTTGGCGCCGGGCTCTCTCGGCCCGTCGATGGAGAGTTTGCCCGCACGGTCGAGATCGCGAACGCTTCCCGAGCGCCTATCCTCGCGATCGATATTCCGAGCGGAATCGATGGCAATACCGGCGAGATACGCGGAGCCGCGATGCGTGCGGCCCTGACGGTCACGTTCTTCCGCCCGAAACCCGGCCACCTTCTTCTCCCGGGCCGAGCCCATTGCGGCGAAATTCGCATTGCCGATATCGGCATCTCGTCCGATGTGCTGGCGCGGATCGAGCCGACGACATTCGCCAACGAGCCGGCGCTCTGGCACGCCCGGCTTCTCGCGCCCTCCGATACGCATCACAAGTACGACCGCGGGCACACCGTGGTCCTGTCCGGGGGTGCGTCCCATGGCGGTGCGGCCCGCCTTTCGGCCATGGCGGCGCTTCGGGGCGGGGCGGGGCTCGTCACCGTCGCATCCCCAGCCTCCGGGCTTCTGGTCAACGCAACGCATCTCGACGCCATCATGCTCAAGCGATGCGACGAGGAGGGGGACCTGCGCGCGCTGGCCGAGGACCGGAGGCTGAATGCCTATGTTCTTGGCCCCGGGTTCGGCGTGGGAGAGAAGGCACGCGCCTCTGCCGGCGTGATCCTGAAGGCGGGGCGGGCCCTGGTGCTGGACGCGGACGGGCTCACGTCGTTTCAGGATGTCCAAAGGGCGCTGTTTGAGCGTGAGGGGGCGGGGCCGTTGGTGCTCACGCCCCACGACGGAGAATTCGCGCGCCTCTTCCCGGATCTCGCGGGCCTTCCTTCCAAGCTGGACCGGGCGAGGCTCGCATCCCGACGCGCCGACGCCATAGTCGTTCTGAAGGGAGGCGACACGGTGATCGCGGCGCCCGACGGGCGAGCAGCGATCAACGAGAACGGCAGCCCCGCGCTGGCGACGGCGGGCACTGGCGACGTGCTGACCGGGCTCATAGCCGCCCAACTCGCGAACGGCGTACCGGCTTTCGAGGCAGCCTGTGCCGCCGTCTGGATTCACGCTTGCGCGGCTTCCGGCTTCGGAACGGGCCTGATCGCGGAAGATTTACCCCGCCTCGTACCCCGCGTTCTGGCGACACTGCATCAAGAGCGTTGATGGGCGTTGATGCGCTCCATCAAGGCCATCGCCGCCTGTGGGGCGCGCGATTTGCCCTCGCGGATGAAGTAGACGAAGACATCGCGCGGCGTCTTCCGGGCCGGCTCGTCCGGCAGCATCAGCGGCAAATCGCCGGGCGCATCGCCCGCTGCCCAGAGGCGCGCGCGTTCCGCCCATTCGTCCAGCGCTTTCAACTCATACCCGGTCTCGATCTCGTCCCGGCCCTTCTGAAGGCGCGCATAGACGAAATCGCCCGTTACGTCGGCGATCTCGGCATAATCCTCGTCCTGTGCGTAGACGATGGCGACACCCGCCTCTCGCGCCAGCCGAACCGCCTGCGGGTCCAGGAAGCTCGCGTGGCGAAGCTCGACCGCGTGGCGCAGCGCATGCCCCTCGACCGAGGAAGGCAGGAGCTTCAGGAAGGCGGCAAAGTCGTCCGGCTGGAACGCCTTCTTATCGGCGAACTGCCAGAGGATCGGCCCGAGCTTGTCGCCGAGTTCGACGATCCCCGATTTCACGAAGCGATCCACCGATTCGCCGGCCTCGGCGAGAACGCGCTTCTGCGTGGCATAGCGCACGGCCTTGAGGGAAAAGACAAACCCCTCCGGCACTTCGCGCGCCCATTTGGCGAAGGTGGAAGGGGACTGTGTCCGGTAGAATGTCGAGTTGATCTCGATGGTCGGAATCTGGCGCGAGGCGTGCGCCAGTTCTTGTGTCTTCGACAGCTTGGCCGGGTAGAACGAGCCACGCCAAGGCTCGAAAATCCACCCGCCGATACCGGCACGGATCGTCCCGGCCGCCATCCTACTCGGCCGCCTCGGCCTTCGGCGCCGGCCGCCGTTCCAGCAATTCCTTCAGGAAGCGCCCGGTATGCGAACGGGCCTCCTTCGCGATGTCTTCCGGTGTCCCGGTCGCGACGATCCGCCCGCCGCCGTCCCCACCTTCGGGGCCGATATCGATGACGTAATCAGCCGTCTTGATGACCTCCAGATTGTGCTCGATGATCGCGACCGTATTGCCCTGGTCTACCAGCGAATGGAGGACTTCGAGCAGCTTGGCAACGTCGTGGAAGTGCAGGCCCGTGGTCGGCTCGTCCAGGATGTAGAGCGTGCGGCCCGTCGCGCGCCGCGAAAGCTCCTTGGCCAGCTTCACGCGCTGCGCCTCGCCGCCGGAGAGCGTCGTGGCCTGCTGGCCGACCTTGATGTAGCCGAGCCCCACTTCCTTCAACGTCGCCAGCTTGTCGCGAATGGACGGGACGGCCGCGAAGAACTCGACACTCTCCTCCACGGTCATGTCGAGGACGTCGGCGATCGACTTCTCCTTGAACGTCACCTCCAGCGTCTCGCGATTGTAACGCTTGCCGTGGCATACGTCGCAGGTGACGTAGACATCCGGCAGGAAGTGCATCTCGATCTTGATGACGCCGTCGCCCTGGCACGCCTCGCAGCGGCCGCCCTTCACGTTGAAGGAGAAGCGGCCCGGCTGGTAGCCGCGCGCCTTGGCCTCCGGGAGCCCCGCGAACCAGTCGCGGATCGGCGTGAAGGCCCCGGTATAGGTCGCCGGGTTGGAGCGGGGCGTGCGGCCGATGGGGGACTGGTCGATATCGATGACCTTGTCCAGCAGTTCCAGCCCCTCGACCCGATCATGCTCGGCGGGAATGTCCCGCGCGTTGGAGACGCGCCTTGCCGCGGCCTTGAACAGCGTTTCGATGAGGAAGGTCGACTTGCCGCCGCCCGAAACACCCGTCACGCAGGTCATCAGGCCCATCGGCACCTCGGCCGTCACGCTCTTCAGATTGTTGCCACGCGCGCCGACAACCTTGATCGCCTTACCCTTCGTGGCCTTGCGGCGCTTCTGCGGCACCGGAACGCCGAGGGCGCCGGACAGATAGCGGCCGGTGAGCGACCGGGGATGAGCCATGATCTCGGCCGGGGTTCCCGAGGCGATCACCTCGCCGCCGTGGATGCCGGCTGCCGGGCCGATATCCACCACATGGTCGGCCGCAAGGATCGCATCCTCGTCGTGCTCCACCACGATGACCGTATTGCCGATGTCTCGCAGATGCTTGAGCGTAACGAGAAGCCGTTCATTGTCGCGCTGGTGCAGGCCGATGGAGGGCTCGTCCAGAACGTACAGAACGCCGGTGAGGCCGGAGCCGATCTGCGAGGCAAGGCGAATACGCTGCGATTCGCCGCCCGACAGGGTGCCGGAGGCGCGCGCGAGCGTCAGGTAATCGAGCCCCACATCGTTGAGGAATTTCAGTCGCTCGCGAATCTCCTTGAGGATGCGGACGGCGATCTCGTTCTGCTTCTGCGTCAGTTCCTCGGGCAGCGTCTCGAACCAGGCGGCGGCCTGCCGGATCGAAAGCTCCGTGACGGCACCGACATGCTTTCCGGCGATCTTCACCGCCAGCGCTTCCGGCTTCAGCCGGTATCCCGTGCAGGCCGGGCAGGGCGTGGCCGACATGTATCGCTCGATCTCCTCGCGCGACCACGCCGAATCCGTCTCGCGATAGCGTCGGGCAAGATTGGTGACGATGCCCTCGAAAGGCTTTGTCGTCTTGTACGAGCGCAGCCCGTCATTGTAACGGAACTCGATCTTTGTGCGGCCTGTGCCGTTCAGGATCGCTTCGCGCGCGGCCTCGCTGAGATCGGACCATTTGTCGGTCTGCTTGAAGCCGTATTCGCGCCCCAGCGCCTCCAGCGTCTGCCCGTAATAGGGCGAGGTGGACTTCGCCCACGGCGCGATGGCCCCTCCCTTCAACGTGCGGTTCTCGTCCGGCACGATCAGGCGCGGATCGACCGCCTGGTGAGAGCCGAGGCCGTCGCAGCTCGGGCAGGCGCCGAACGGGTTATTGAAGGAGAAGAGACGTGGCTCGATCTCGGGAATTGTGAAGCCGGACACCGGGCAGGCAAACTTCTCCGAGAAGACCATCTGGCGCGGCCTCCCGCGCTCGTCCGTGCCATCGGCGAATTCGGCCACCGCGATGCCATCGGCCAGCCGCAGAGCGGTCTCGAGCGAGTCGGCCAGGCGCGCGGAAATGTCCGCGCGAACCACGACGCGGTCCACCACGATGTCGATATCGTGCTTGTACTTCTTGTCCAGCGCAGGCGCATCGGCAATGTCGTGAAACTCGCCATCGATGCGAACCCGCTGGAAACCCTTTTTCTGAAGCTCCGCCAGTTCCTTGCGGTATTCGCCCTTTCGCCCGCGCACCAGCGGGGCGAGCAGATACAGGCGCGTGCCTTCCTCGAGCGCGAGGATGCGATCGACCATCTGACTGACGGTCTGGCTTTCGATCGGCAGGCCAGTGGTGGGCGAATAGGGCACGCCCACCCGCGCGAAAAGAAGGCGCAGGTAATCGTAGATCTCGGTGACGGTGCCCACCGTCGAGCGCGGGTTCTTCGACGTGGTCTTCTGCTCGATGGAGATGGCCGGCGAGAGGCCGTCGATCTGGTCGACGTCCGGCTTCTGCATCATCTCGAGGAACTGGCGCGCATAGGCCGAGAGGCTCTCGACATAGCGCCTCTGCCCCTCGGCATAGATCGTGTCGAAGGCGAGCGACGACTTGCCCGACCCGGAGAGCCCCGTCATGACGATCAGGCTGTCCCGGGGAAGATCGAGATCGACATTCTTCAGATTGTGTTCGCGCGCGCCGCGCACCGAAATCGTGTTCTTCATGAGCTCTGCCGCGACACCCTGGTCCCCATCTCCGCCGAACCAGTCCCGGCGAGGTCTGGTCACAACGCGGCTTGACGAAAAGCGTTCTAGTGTTCTCTCTATGTTCCTATTCGCCCTGCCTGAGGCTGGCAAGAGAGGCCAAGTGATGTTCGAACAGAGAATGACGCTTCTTACCCTCGGCGTGGCCGATGTGGGAAGGGCGCGAGCGTTTTACGAGAGGCTCGGCTGGAAAGCCTCCAGCGCGAGCCAGACGGGAATCGCCTTCTTCCAGATCGGGGGCAGCGCCATCGCGCTGTACGAACAGGCCGCGCTGACGGCCGATACGGGGCTTGCCGAACCTCGCCCGGGCGCCCGTGACGCTGGCCTACAACACGCGCTCGCGTGAGGAGGCAGACCTGTTGATGGGCGAAGCGAAGGCTGCGGGCGCCGCCGTGCTTCGTGCCCCTCACGAAGCACCGTGGGGCGGTTATGTCGGCTACTTCGCCGATCCCGACGGCCATCCCTGGGAGGTGACCTATGCACCGACCCTCGTGCCGCAAGCGGACGGAAGCATCGTGCTGCCGTAGCGAATCATGAAAGAATCAGGGGGAAAGCAGAGCTGTGCCTTTCTTGGGCGCGGTCGCATCCCTAGGTTCGCCGAACACTTCATCCGGGCGCAGGAGACGGAAAACATGGCAGGCAGCGTCAACAAGGTCATCCTCGTGGGCAATCTCGGGGCGGACCCGGAGGTGCGCCGACTGAACTCCGGCGACGCCGTGGTCAATCTGCGCATCGCCACTTCGGAGAGCTGGCGCGACCGCGCCTCGGGCGAGCGCAAGGAGCGCACCGAATGGCACAACGTCGTCATCTTCAACGAGAATCTCGTGAAGGTGGCCGAGCAGTTCCTGAAGAAGGGATCGAAGGTCTATATCGAGGGCCAGCTCCAGACCCGCTCATGGGACGACCAGTCCGGGCAGAAGCGGTACACTACGGAAGTCGTGCTCCAGCGCTTCCGGGGCGAGTTGCAGATGCTCGACGGCCGCAACGAAGGCGGCGGCTCTTATGAAGGCGGCGGTGGCGGATACGAGCGCGGCGGCGGCGGGGGCGGGGGACGCTCCGGCGGCGGTGGCGGCGGATACGGTTCCAGCGGTGGCAGCTCGCGCGGGGGCGGCAGTGCCGGAGGCGGAGGAGGCGGGGGCCGATCGGATGACCTCGACGACGAAATTCCGTTCTGAAGATCAACGCGCGCGGCCCGGTCGAGAAGCAGGCCGCACCAGCGACTCGACCGGAATGGCCAGGCCGTTTCTCAACGGCCTGCTGCCTCCTTTCATAAGGTGCGCCCCGCACCGGAGTGGCGAGGGGAGCACCTGTCCAGCCGAACGAGAGGCTTAACGCCGCGCTGAGGAGCGAGGGCCAGGATACCGCGCAAGGCTTCCGCCCGGGCGCGGCTCGTCGCCCTTGCGCTTTGAGGCCGCAGGTTCCATACCCCCTCTGACGCTAGAAGCAGCCGGGAAAACCACTTGGCCGACGAAGACAGCAAAACCCCGCCCGAACGCCCGCGCGGGATCGAATCCGTCTCCATTATCGAGGAAATGCAGCGGTCCTATCTCGACTACGCGATGAGCGTGATCGTGAGCCGCGCGCTGCCCGACGTGCGTGACGGGTTGAAGCCCGTGCACCGGCGCGTGCTCTTTGCGATGAGCGAAATGGGCCTTGCCTGGAATCGCCCGTTCCGCAAATCCGCAGGTGTCGTCGGCGAGGTGATGGGTAAGTACCATCCGCATGGCGACGCCTCGATCTACGACGCGCTGGTGCGCATGGCGCAGGACTGGTCGCTGCGCGCGCCGCTGATCGACGGGCAGGGCAATTTCGGCTCGATCGACGGCGACCCCCCGGCGGCCATGCGCTACACCGAGTGCCGCCTGGAGAAGGTCTCCGAAGCGATCCTCGAGGATATCGACAAGGAAACGGTCGACTTCCAGGAGAATTACGACGGGCGCGAGATGGAGCCCGTGGTGCTTCCCGCGCGCGTTCCGAACCTCTTGGTCAACGGCTCCGGCGGCATCGCCGTGGGCATGGCGACGAACATCCCGCCGCATAATCTCGGCGAGATCGTCGACGGCTGCGTGGCCATGATCGACAATCCGCAGATCACATTGCCGGAACTGATCGAGATCATTCCGGGCCCCGATTTCCCGACGGGCGCGATCATTCTCGGCCGGGCCGGCATCCAGTCGGCCTATTCCACCGGGCGCGGCTCCATCCTGATGCGCGGCAAGGTGCATATCGAGGAGATGCGCGGCGAGCGCGAGGCGATCATCGTCACCGAGGTTCCCTACCAGGTGAACAAGGCGACGATGATCGAGAAGATGGCCGAGCTCGTGCGCGACAAGCGCATCGAAGGTGTCTCCGACATTCGCGACGAGAGCGATCGCGACGGCTACCGCGTCGTGGTGGAGCTGAAGCGCGAGGCGTCCTCCGACGTGGTGCTGAACCAGCTTTACCGCTTCACTCCGCTGCAGACCTCCTTCGGCGCGAACATGGTGGCGCTGAACGGTGGCAAGCCGGAGCAGATGACGCTGGTCGACATGCTCTCGGCCTTCATCGCCTTCCGCGAGGAGGTGGTGAACCGGCGCACCAAGTTCCTGCTGCGCAAGGCGCGCGAACGCGCGCATGTGCTGGTGGGCCTTGCCATCGCGGTCGCCAATATCGACGAGATCATCGCCCTCATCCGCCGCGCGCCCGACCCGGCGACAGCGCGCGAACAGTTGATGGAGCGCGAATGGGAAGCCAAGGACGTGGCCCCGCTCGTGCGGCTGATCGACGATCCGCGCCACCGCATTTCGGAGGCGGGAACCTACCGGCTTTCGGAGGCGCAGGCCCGCGCCATCCTCGACCTTCGCCTCCAACGCCTGACGGCGCTCGGCCGCGACGAGATCGGTGACGAGTTGAACAAGCTCGGATCCGAGATCAAGGATTATCTCGACATCCTCTCCTCGCGCGTTCGCGTGCGCGACATCATCAAGGCCGAACTGATCGCCGCGCGCGACGAGTTCTCCACGCCCCGGCGCACGGTGATCTCCGAGGGCGCGGCGGACATGGACGACGAGGACCTCATTCCTCGCGAGGACATGGTCGTCACCGTCAGCCATGGCGGCTACATCAAGCGCGTGCCGCTGGCCACTTACCGGGCGCAGCGCCGGGGCGGCAAGGGGCGCTCGGGCATGAGCCTGAAGAGCGAAGAGGATTCGGTGACACGGCTGTTCGTGGCCAACACGCACACGCCGGTCCTGTTCTTCTCCTCGCGCGGCATCGTCTACAAGGAAAAGGTCTGGCGCCTGCCGCTGGCCACGCCGCAGTCAAGGGGCAAGGCGCTGGTCAACATGCTGCCGCTCGAAAAGAACGAGCGCATCACCTCGATCATGCCGCTGCCGAACGACGAGGAGGCCGCGGCCGAGCTGAACGTCATGTTCGCCACGACCAAGGGCACCGTTCGCCGCAACAAGCTGGCCGACTTCATCCAGGTGAATCGCAACGGCAAGATCGCGATGAAGCTGGAGGAGGCCGAGGATGAGATTCTCGCCGTCGCCACCTGCTCGGAGGACGACGACGTGCTCCTGACGGCAGCGTCCGGCCAGTGCATCCGCTTCCCCGTCACCGATGTGCGCGTCTTCGCGGGCCGCAATTCGATCGGCGTTCGCGGCATGGCCCTGAGCAAGGGCGACCGGCTGATCTCCATGGCCATCCTGCGCCATGTGGATGCGACGCCTGCCGAGCGCGCGGCCTATCTCAAGATGCGCAGGGCCGTTGAAGGTGAAAGCGGGGTGGAAACCGCGACGGATGAGGAAAGCGTGGAGGACGTGTCCCTCAGCCAGGAGCGTTACGCCTTTATGAGCGCGGCCGAGGAGTTCGTCCTGACCGTCAGCGAGTTCGGCTACGGCAAGCGGTCGTCGTCCTACGATTTCCGCACGATCGGGCGCGGCGGCAAGGGTATTCGCGCCACCGACGTATCGAAGCTTGGCGATATCGGGCAGTTGATCGCAGGCTTCCCCGTCGAGGATGGAGACCAAATCCTGCTGATCTCGGATCGCGGCCAGATGATCCGCGTGCCTGTCGAGGGTATCAGGATGGCGAGCCGAGCGACCAAGGGCGTTACCATCTTCAATACCGCAGATGGTGAGCGCGTCGTTTCCGTCGAGCGCATTCCCGATCCCGGCGGCGAGGATGTGGAAATGTCGGGAGAGGATGGCGGCGAGGAAGCCGCCTCCTGATGCTTGAGTGGGCATTCGACAGTGTCGGGTGCCCAGCCTGGGCGGTGGCCGGGAAGACCCGGCGCCGCCGGCAGGCCTATCGCATGACGCGCGCTTTGCGCACCCGCGCCTTGACGCGCGACTGCTCCGCCTCGTTGTGGATCGTGACGGCTGTCGCCGTCACCAGCGTTGCCACCATGGTCAGGGAAAGCGCGAAGATCAGCATGGCATATCTCCAGATTCAGCCGGACAACGCGAGCGAAGTTTCATTGGTTCCGGACCGGACTTTTCGTCGGTCCGCCGCTTTGTCTTTCGCAGGGTGCAGGCAACTTCTTTCCGAGATATGGGTGCGGGACGCTCTCAGCGGTAGAGCGGACGTGGTTTCGATAAACGCGGTTAGCCGAGGGTGAAGTTTGGGCAAGGCGCTCTATGCGGGATCGTTCGATCCTATGACCAACGGTCATCTCGATATCCTGAAGCGGGCGAGCCGTCTTTTCGACGAGGTGGTGGTCGCCATTGGCGTCCATCCGGCCAAGCCCGGCCTCTTCTCGTTCGAGGAGCGCGCCGCCCTGATCCGGGAGGCGCTGAAGGGGGAGGGCAGCGCCATCGAGGTGATCTCCTTCTCGGGCCTTGTCGTGGAAACGGCGCGGGAGGTGGGAGCCGACATTCTTCTGCGCGGCCTGCGCGACGCGACCGACTTCGACTACGAGATGCAGATGGCGGGCATGAACGCCAGCCTGGCGCCCCAGATCGACACGGTGTTCCTGCCCGCCAGCGCGCCTTCCAGGCCCATAACCGCCACATTGGTCCGGCAGATCGCAGCGATGGGCGGAGATGTATCGGCCTTCGTGCCAGCGCCCGTCGCCATCGCCCTCAAACGGAAATTCGCCTGACGGCCCAGCGCCCTCGGGACTGATCGGAGACCTGCCTTGACCCTCTTTGCCCGCCTCGGCTTCGCCCTGTCGCTGCTGACCTCCGCCTTCGCACTGCCGGCCTCCGCGCAGGAGACCGCGGACCCGGAAAACACTCTCGTCATCACGACCGACCACGGCGACATCACCATCGCGCTTCGCCCCGATCTGGCGCCCAACCATGTGGAGCAGATCAAGGCGCTGGCAGCCGAGGGATTCTATGACGGCGTGGTCTTCCATCGCGTGATCGACGGGTTCATGGCGCAGACCGGAGACCCCACAGGTACCGGCATGGGCGGCTCGGAGCGCCCGGATCTGGCCGCCGAGTTCTCGAACGAGACCTTCGACCGGGGCACGGTGGGCATGGCCCGCAGCCAGAACCCGAACTCGGCGAACTCGCAGTTCTTCATCATGCTGGCTGACGGTGACTTCCTCGACGGCCAGTACACCGTGGTGGGCGACGTGGTGGCCGGGATGGAGGCCGTGGACCAGATCAAGAAGGGCGACGCGGCGACCAACGGGCAGGTGGAGGATCCCGACCGGATGCTGACCGTGCGCGTCGGCGGCGATTCCTGAGGCACCCGCCCGCACGGGTTGCGAGGGCGCGCCCGATGCGGCAAACAGCCTGACGATTCCTCGAACAGCCGGCGCAGGGCGACCTCCGCCGGCGATAGTCTTGAAAGGAGAAGGCATGGCCTTCGACAAGCCGGAAGACACCCTGGTTCTGGAAACCACGAAGGGCCGGGTGGTGATCGAGATGCGCCCCGACCTCGCGCCGGGCCATGTCGAGCACATCAAGAAGCTCGCGCGAGAGGGCTTCTATGACGGCATCGTGTTCCACCGCGTCATCGAGGGCTTCATGGCCCAGACCGGCTGCCCGCGCGGCACCGGCACGGGCGGCTCGCAGTATCCCGACCTGAAGGCCGAGTTCAACCCAGAGCCGCACGTGCGCGGCACGGCTTCCATGGCCCGCGCGCAGAACCCCGACAGCGCCAATTCGCAGTTCTTCATCTGCTTCGAGGACGCGCCGTTCCTGAACCGCCAGTACACGGTCTGGGGCAAGGTCATCGAGGGCATGGAGAATGTCGACCAGATCAAGCGCGGCGAGCCCGTGCGCGATCCCGACAAGATCGTCTCGATGAAGGTTGCCGCCGACATCGAAGGCTGATGCGCGTCGATCTCTTCGACTTCGAGCTTCCGGAAGAGCGGATCGCCCTGCGGCCCGCTCTTCCGCGCGAATCGGCCCGGCTCCTGCATGTGCCGGCCAATGGCGGCTTTGGCGACAGGACGGTCGCGGAGCTGCCGGCGCTGCTGCGCGAGGGCGACCTTCTCGTCTTCAACGATACGCGCGTCATCCCCGCGCAGTTGGAAGGGCGCCGCATCGGCCGGGGAACGGATGAGCCTGCCTTAGGCGCCACCTTGCACCAACGCCTCGACGGCTCGACCTGGAAGGCCTTCGTGCGCGGCGCGCGCAAGCTGAAGCCGGGCGATATCGTGCGGTTCGGCGACGATGCATCCCTCCATGCCACGGTGCGGGAGAAGGGTGAGAGCGGCGAAGTCACCTTCGCCTTCGAGGCGAGCGGGCCGGAGCTGGACCGCGCGATCGCGCATGTCGGCTCGGTGCCGCTCCCGCCCTATATCGCCTCCAAACGCGCCGTGGACGAGCAGGATCTCAGCGACTACCAGACGATCTATTCGCGCCAGGAGGGCGCCGTCGCGGCCCCCACGGCAGGCCTGCACTTCACACCCGCCCTGATGAAGGCATTGGCGGCGAGAGGAATCGAGCAGGCGTTCGTCACCTTGCATGTAGGGGCCGGCACGTTCCTGCCGGTGAAGGCCGATGATACGGCCGCCCACCGGATGCATTCGGAGGTGGGAACCATCGACGAGACGACCTGCGCGCGGTTGAACGCGGCGCGGGAGGCGGGGCGGCGCATCGTCGCGGTGGGCACCACGTCGCTGCGCCTTCTGGAAAGCGCGGCGGATGACACAGGAAGGCTTAGCCCCTTCGCCGCGCCGACCGACATCTTCATCACGCCCGGCTACCGCTTCCGCGCGGTCGATGCGCTGATGACCAATTTCCATCTGCCACGCTCGACGCTGTTCATGCTCGTTTCCGCCTTCAGCGGACTGGAGCGAATGCGCGCGGCATACGACCATGCCATCGCCGGGGGCTATCGCTTCTATTCCTATGGCGATGCCTGCCTTCTGGAACGCTCATGACAAACCGCTTTTCGTTCACATTGCTGGCGCAGGACGGGCATGCGCGCCGGGGCGAGATCACGACGCCGCGCGGCACGATCCGCACGCCGGCCTTCATGCCGGTGGGCACGGCGGGGACCGTCAAGGCGATGTATCCGGGCCAGGTGCGCGACCTGGGGTCCGACATCATCCTCGGCAATGTCTATCACCTGATGCTGCGGCCGGGGGCCGAACGGGTGGCCAAGCTTGGCGGGCTTCATGAATTCGCCCTCTGGCCCTGGCCGATCCTCACCGATTCCGGCGGCTTCCAGGTCATGTCGCTCTCCTCGCTCCGCAAGCTGGACGAGGACGGCGTCACCTTCCGCTCACATATCGACGGTTCCACCCATCGCCTGACGCCCGAGCGCTCCGTCGAGATCCAGCATCTGCTCGATTCCGATATCCAGATGCAGCTCGACGAGTGCATTCGCCTGCCGGCCGACCGGCGGGAGATCGAGCGCGCGATGGAGCTTTCGCTGCGCTGGGCCGAGCGGTCGGCGAAGGCATTCGGCGATCAGCCCGGCAAGGCCATGTTCGGCATCGTGCAGGGCGGCGACCAGCCGGACCTGCGCATCCGCTCGGCCGAACGCCTCGCCGCGATGGACCTGAAGGGCTACGCCGTGGGCGGGCTCGCAGTGGGCGAACCGCAGGCGGTGATGCTGGAGACGCTGGCCGAGACGTTACCCTCGCTGCCCGCCGGCAAGCCCCGCTATCTGATGGGCGTCGGCACGCCGGACGATATCGTGCAGTCGGTGGCGCGAGGCATCGACATGTTCGACTGCGTCATGCCGACGCGGGCAGGGCGCCACGGCCTCGCCTTCACGCGACACGGACGCATCAACCTTCGCAACGCGCGCCATGCCGAGGATTCCTCGCCGCTCGACGAGACCTCGGACTGCCCCGCCAGCCGCGACTATTCGCGCGCCTATCTGCACCATCTCGTGCGCGCCGACGAGGCACTGGGCGGAATGCTGCTGACATGGAACAATCTGGCCTACTACCAATCGCTGATGGCCGGCATTCGAAGCGCCATCGAGGCCGGCTCATATGCCGACTTCGTGGCCGAGACCAAAGCCGGGTGGGAGCGGGGCGAGGCAGCCCGAAAGGCCGCCTGAGACCGCCCGTGTGCCCCTAACCGAAAACCGACCATCCGGTTCGCTGCGAAAGCTTGGCCAGTGCCAGCGTTCCCAGCATCGAATTGCCGTTCTTGTCGAGTCCGGGCGACCAGACGGCGATCGACGCCATGCGGGGCGCGACGGCCAGGATGCCGCCCGCGATGCCGCTCTTGGCCGGCAGGCCGACCCGGGCCGCGAACTCGCCCGAACCGTCATACTGCCCGCAGGTCATCATGAGGGAAGCGATCTGTCGTGCGCTATGGCCATCGGCCAGGATGGTGCCCGCCTCCGGGTCCGCGCCATTGTTCATGAGAAACCGCCCGGCCTTCGCCAGATCACGAGAGGACAGCGAGAGCGAGCACTGGCGCGTATAGGCTTCGATGACGCTGTCCACCGAATGATTGAGGTTGCCGAACGACTTGGCGAAATTCGCCAGCGCCTGGTTGGTGTAGGATGACGAGGCGTCCGAACTCGCGATCTCCTCATCGATGCGAACATTCTCGTCCCCAGCCAGTCGGACGAGGAGGGACCGTACGAGATCGGCCTCGTCGCCCTCGGCCCTGTCCAGGAGGAGATCGACCACGACCAGCGCCCCGGCATTGATGAAGGGGTTGCGCGGAAAGCCTTCGTGCCGCTCGAGATCGATGATCGAGTTGAACGGGTCGCCGGACGGCTCGCGCCCCACCCGCTTCCACACGTCCTCACCGTAGGCCTCCAGCGCCAATGTGAGCGAAAACACTTTCGAGATGCTCTGGAGGGAGAAGGGCTCGTCGGCATCACCCGCCACTGCGACTTCGCAATCCGCAGTCACGACGGCCAGGCCGACCTTGTCCAGATCGGCCCCCGCCAGTTGGGGAAGCGCATCCGATGCCGTCCCGTGGTCCTTCTCGGCGCGCACTTCCTCCACGATCTGCGCAACGATGTCCTGCAACTCTGGCACGCCTGGCGCCTCCGGTCTCTGTTGATGTGGGGAGCGGCCATCAGCCGGTCTGCTTGCCGAGCGAGTCGGCCATGCGGGCTCCGCGTTGGCCCATCGGCTGGTTGGGCTCGGTGGTCGTATCCTTCGCAGTCTGGTGCTCCAGCTCGGCATTCAGTTCCGCGCCGAGCAGGATGACCATCGAGGAAATCCAGATCCATGTCATGAAGCCGACCGCCGCGCCGAGCGAGCCGTAGGTCTCGTCATAGCTGCCGAAATTCTCGACATACCAGGAGAACAGGATCGACACGATCACCCAGAGCAGCGCGGCGAGAGCTGAGCCCCAGTTGACCCAACGCCACTTGGCCTTTTCCCGGCTCGGCCCGTAGCGGAAGATGATGGAGATGCCGACGCTGACGACCACGAGCAGGATCGGCCAGCGCAGGAGCAGCAGCCATTCCTCGACAACGCCGAGCCCGAAGAAGTTCAGCGCGACGGGCAGGACGACGACCGCGCCAAGCGCCACGATGATGAAGATCAGCGTCGACAGGGTGAAGAGCAGGCTGATGAGCGTGAGCTTCACGAAGCTTCGCTTCTCGGTTTCGCCATAGACGATATTGAGCGCGTCGAAGAGCGACTTCATTCCGGCATTCGCGCTCCACAGCGCGATGCCAAGGCCGAAGACGAGCCCGAAGCCCAGCGTGGTGCGACCCTGAGCGGCCAGCCGGCTCATCGTCTCGGCGAGGATGTCCATGCCGCCTCCGGGGACGACGCCGTCCAGAACGTCCAGATGTTCGCTGACGGTCGCGGGGTCCGCAAAGATTCCATAGATGGAGACGAGCGCGGAGATCGCGGGGAAGATCGCCAGCAGGACGTAGAAGGTCAGCCCGGCCGCGACCAGCATCAGCCGGTCGTCGTTGAACTCGCTATAGGTTCGAAGCAGGATGTCCTTCCATCCGCGCGCCGTCATTTCGGAGGGCGCGCCAGCCTCACGTCCGCGTGCGGCCTGCGAACCGGCGCTCGTACCGTCCTGCACCTCGGCGCTTTCCTCGCCCCCGCTGTCCCGTCGCCCGAAGCGCGAAAGGGTGCCGATCCCCATGATGGCAATGGCCCAAAGGGGCGTGCGCCGCTGCCGGGGCGTGTCGCGCAGGCGCGCCTTGCTCGATTCCATCTGGGGCTCTTTCCGTATTTCCAACGTGGTTTGAACGCACCACTGCCGCAAGCGATCCGGGGCCAAGGCGCTTATCGGCCCGAAATCCACCGACGCCCCGGCAAGACATGCGAGAACGGACGGGCTGCGGGATCAGAAACGATAGGAGAAGCCGGCGTTGATGCCGTTGTCGGTGGAACCGCTGCCGAACTGCCCGATATAGTTGAGGCTGAGCTCCGCATTCGGCGACAAGCCGACATCCAGGCCCAGTTCGACGACAGCGGAATTCCTGGAGACGGGAACGCCGGATACGATAAAGGCATCGCTGCCGGCGAAGGCGGGACGCGCCGTGAGTGCCTCGCCGGCAAGGACACGCCGCCATCCCAGCATACCCTTCGTCGTGACATCGAGGCCGCCGACGAACATGCGCGACGAGGCGCGCAGGCCAAGGGTCGACAGGGTTGCATCGTGCCGCGCGCCCGGCGCGGCGAGGGCCGCTGCGCCGCCGCTTTCAGCCCAGCCATCCATATCCAGGTGCACATAGGCAAGGCCGGCGAAGGGCTCGATCTCCGCCGCCCCCAGCGCCAGCCCATAGCCCAGTTCTCCGAAGAGCTGGGCCGTCCGGGCGCCGTAGTCGGCAAAAAGCGTATCGGTAAAGTGCGCGAAGGCGACCGAGCGGGCTGCCTCGATCTCGTGCCAGCCATAGGCCGCGCCGCCCCGCAGGTTGAAGCCGGCGAGCTGCGTGCCGGCATAGGCGCCGACATGGACACTTTCGACATCCGCCGAGGAGGCGCGCTCGTCCAGATCGTAGGCCGAGCGGCTGTAACCGGCCAAAAGGCCGACGCGCGCCATATCCGCGATCAAGGCGTCCGCGCCAAGAAGGAGCCCGGCCGTATCGCGGGCGAGCGAGGCGGCCTTGCCGTCTCCATCACTCTCGCCCCAGGAGCCGAAGCCGGACATCCACGCGCCTGCGCCGCCGACGGCCCGCGCGGCGCCTCGATCCGGCCCGGAGGTGGCGAAAGCGATCTCGGGCATGGAACGAGCCGCACGAAGCCGCTCGTCCGCCGCCTTCCGAATGTGCCGCGTATCCTCGATCAGGCCGGTCCCGATCGAGGCGTGCACCTCGCCGGAGAGCCAATCGAAGGCTGCGGCCGCGCCGGAGCGATCCAGCCGAACCAGCGCGTCGTAGAGCGGCGTGCCGGGAGCCGGCCTGTCGAGAACGCCCGCGACCCCGCGTCCATTGGGCGTGCCCACGGCTTCCGAGAAGGGCACCTCGTTGCGCTCCAGTGCGATCAGCACGCGGTTCGCATCGTAGGAGAGTTCAGGCGCGAGAAAGGCGAAGTCGGATTCCACCGCGCCATACTGGCCCGTCAGGCCGCCCGCCGCCTCGACGAGCGTGTAGGCGCGAAACGCCTCGAAGGACTGCGCGGCGAGGATGCGAAGGCGGCTTGCGTCCTCGATGAGGACAGCTCCATCGACGGCCAGCGGCGCGAGCGTATCCGACAGGACCACGCTGTGAAGCGCCCCGGCGCCAAGCGTCAGATTGCCAGCGATGCTCAGCGAAGGCCCGTCAGCAAGAAGGGTTCCGCCATCCGCGACCGTGAGGGAGCCGGCCCGGCCCGCCCCCGCGATCGTGCCGGTGCCGAACACCGCGATTGGGGCGAGAGACAGCCCGCCGTCGAGGAGGAGCGTGCCGTCCTGAACGCTGCTGGGACCGAAGATCGCGCTGGCGCCCGTCACGCGGAAGACACCGCCTCCGACCTTGGCGAAGCCACCCGCGCCGGCGAAGGTGCCGGCAAATTCGCTCGAGCGTCCATCGCCGCCCAGTGTCAGGGTGTTCGACGCCAGATCGACCGCGCCCTCGCCGGCCAGCGAGCCGATCGTTTGGTCGAAGCCGGCGACGTCGAGGAGCGCGCCGGAGGCGACGGTGACGGCCGAGAGGGGGGCGAACGCGTTCGCGGAAGCCGCCTGAAGGGTTCCGGCGGCGACACGGGTCGGGCCCGTATAGCTGTTCTCGCCCTCCAGCCGCAGGATCTGGTCCCCGACCTTGACCAACGACCCGCCGGTTCCGCCCGCAACGCCACCGTCCGCAAGGCCGCCGACGGTGGTCATCAGCCCGTTGCCGCCGACGGTGAGCGCAAGACCGCCGAGAAAGACCCTCCCCGTGCCGAGGAGGGAGCCGACGCTCGTCGCGCCGCTCGTCAGGGCGGAGAAATCGAGAACGGCATCGTCCTGGAGGCGCATTTCGGCGAGGCCGCCGGAGGCCTCTTGAGCGAAATAGGTGGCGCCGCCCGTCTGCGTCTCGATCAGGGCGGTCGCGGCCGTCGAGCGGCCGTCGAACGTCAGTTGTCCCGCATGTGCGATCCGGCCCGCCCCCGCCGATGAATCGTCGGTGAAGCGGACGCTCGAGCCGGCATTGCCGACGATCTGGCCTTCGCCAAGCGAGGCCTGCCCGGTGAAGTCCACGCCGCCGCTATTGGCGATGACGGCCGCGCCGGCGCCGCTCTCGTCGGCGAAGGTGACTTGCCCGGTTTCGTTGTTGGCGATGAAGCGGCTTCCGGCCTGCGCGCGCGCCTCGAACCGCACCGCACCGCTATTGTTCAGGAGGCCGCCATCGCCGCCGCCGGCCTCGTCCGTGAAGACGACCGTGCCGGATTCATTGTTGATAAGGCCGGCCGTGCCTGCGCTACTCCTATCGGAGAAGCGGAGTGCTCCGTTGTTCTCGATCTCGGCGCCGCCTGCGCTGGCCTGCCCGGCAAAACTGAGGTCGCCCGAGCCGTTGTTGACGATTCGCGCGGAGCCCGCGTTCGATGCGTCCTCGAAGGAGGTCTGCGCATTGTTGGTCAGCACTGCGTTTTCGCCGGCGGCCCGTCCCGCGAAGCGCGCGGAGCCGCCATCGTTGACGACGATCCGCGCGTCGGCCGCCGAGGCATCGTCCGTGAAGGTCACGCTTTCGCCGGTGTTGCGCGTGATCTCGGCGCCATCGGCACGCTCGGAGCCGGAATAGACGAGATCGGAAGCCTGCATCTGGAACGGCCCGTTCGCCTGTTCCACATCCTCCGGCAGCATCGCGAAGGGCTCGGCGGCGCTTGCCGGCGTCATCGACGCCAGAAGAGTGAGAATAGAGGTCGTCGCGGCCAGATCACGAAACCGCATCGCACCCCTGCCTCCGCCCAACGACCATCGTCGCAGGACATCATGCCTGGCTTATGCGAAGGTTAATAGCCCGATGAAATCGCCTGCACGGTCGGACGCAAGCGCATTTCAGGCCCCGGATCATTGGTGAGCGCGCTGGGGCTCGAACCCAGGACCTACAGATTAAAAGTCCGTTGCTCTACCAACTGAGCTACGCGCTCATCGCAGCGGTGCGTCGAGCCCCGGGCGATTCCGGCGGACCATATTGTCCGGGCCGCGCGGGGTCAATCCGGAGAGGGGCGCGAGCGCATTTGCGGTCGGCCAAGCCGCGCGATAGAAGGGCGGCGATGGTGGGCCGCGATCGGAAAGGACGGCGAATTGATCTCCGAACTCTCCTATCCGACGGCGGTCTTCGCCGGGGCGCTGTCCTTTCTGTCGCCCTGCGTCCTGCCGCTGGTCCCGCCCTATCTCTGCTACATGGCCGGCGTTTCGGCCGATGAACTGCGCGCCGGGCGTGCCATGCCGTCTGCCGGTTACACGCGGGTGGTCGCCACGGCGATGATCTTCGTTCTGGGCTTCTCCACCGTGTTCGTCGCGCTGGGGGCGGGCGCTTCCACGATCGGGCAGGTGCTTCGGCAGAACATGCATTGGCTGGGTGTCGTCGCAGGGCTCGGCATCATCGTCATGGGGCTGAGCTTCCTCGGGCTCTTCCGCCTGCCGTTCCTGGCGCGCGAATTCCGCTTCACCGCGCCGGACAGGCCGCGCAGCCTGCTGGGCGCCTATCTCATGGGCCTGGCCTTCGCCTTCGGCTGGACACCCTGTATCGGCCCCGTCCTCGGCGCGATTCTCGGCCTTGCCGGCACGCAACAGACGGTGGGCGAGGGCGCTACGATGCTGGCCTTCTATTCGGCCGGCCTCGGCGTTCCGTTCATTCTGGCCGCCGCCTTTTCCGGCGCCTTCCTGAGAGGCGCGTCCCGCCTGCGTGCGCATTTCGGCACGGTGGAGAAGGCGATGGGCGGCCTTCTCGTCGTCACAGGCATCCTCTTCCTGACGGGCGGAATCCAGACCTTCTCCTTCTGGCTTCTGGAAACCTTTCCGGCCTTCCAGGCCATCGGCTGACAGATTTTGAACAACGGACCGCATCTGATGACGCGCACCTGCCTGTCTATCGTTCTCGCCGCCGGTGAGGGCACGCGCATGAAGTCCTCCCGCGCCAAGGTTCTGCACGAAGTGGCAGGATTGCCGCTCGTCTGCCATGCGGCGGAGGCTGCCCGGGCCGCCGGCTCCTCCCACATCGCGCTAGTGACAGGGCGTGAGGCGCAGGCGGTGGAGCAAGCCGTGCGGGCGCGCTCGCCCTCCGTCTCCGTTCACCTGCAGGCCGAGCGCCTCGGCACCGCCCATGCCGTCCTGGCTGCGCGGCACGCGCTGGAGCGCGGGTTCGACGACGTGCTGGTGCTGTTCGGCGACACCCCGCTTCTCACGGCCGAGACCTTGCGGCGCGCGCGCGCCGAACTGGCGAACGGGGCGGCGGTCTGCGTCGTGGGCTTTCGCACGAAGAGCCCTGCAGGCTACGGGCGCCTGCTCGTCGAGAACGGCGCTCTGATCGCGATCCGCGAGGAGAAGGACGCCAGCGCGGAGGAGCGTGCGGTCGAGTTCTGCAATGGCGGGGTGATGGCATTGCAGGGCGCCCGTGCGCTGGCGCTTCTGGACCAGATCGGCAACGACAACGCCAAGGGCGAATTCTACCTGACCGACATCGTGGAGAAGGCGCGGGAGGCCGGCCTTGCGGTGCGGGCGGTGGAGGCAAGCGAGGATGAGCTTCTGGGGGTCAACACACGGCTGGAGCTCTCGGCCGTCGAAGCGCTCTGGCAGGAGAGGCGGCGGCGCGAAATGATGCTGTCCGGCGTCACGATGATCGCGCCGCAAAGCGTCTTCCTTTCGCACGACACGGTTCTCGAACCCGACGTGATGGTGGAGCCGAACGTCGTCTTCGGACCCGGCGTGCATGTGGCCGGGGGGGCGACGATCCACGCCTTCTCGCATCTGGAAGGCGCTGAGGTAGGCGGGAAGGTTTCCGTCGGCCCCTTCGCGCGGCTGCGGCCGGGCACGGTGCTGGGCACCGGCTCGAAGGTCGGGAATTTCTGCGAGACCAAGAACGCTGTTATCGAGGAAGAGGCGAAGGTGAACCACCTCACCTATATCGGCGACGCGCATGTGGGGGCCCGCGCCAATATCGGGGCGGGAACCATCACCTGCAATTACGACGGCGCGCTGAAACACCGTACCGAGATCGGCGAAGATGTCTTCGTCGGGTCGAACTCCTCCCTCGTCGCGCCGATCGCCATCGGGAACGGAGCCTATGTCGCCTCGGGCAGCGTCCTCACAGAGGACGTGCCCGGCGACGCGCTCGCCATCGGGCGCGGACGGCAGGTGACGAAGGAGGGCCGAGGGAAGATGATCCGCGAGCGGAACGCGGCGGCGAAGAGGGCGAAGCCTTCCTGACCGGCTCAACGCGCGCGTAATCTTTCGTCATCAAAATCTATGATCGGCGCTCAGGGCTTTCATGCTCTAAGCGTGCCGGTCGTCCGCCCGAGCGGCGGACTTTGCACTTTATTGCCGGGGCTACCTCCATGTGCGGAATCATCGGAATCATCAGCCGCGAGCCGGTTTCTTCCAGGCTCGTCGATGCGTTGAAGCGGCTTGAATATCGCGGCTACGATTCCGCCGGCATCGCGACACTGGAGGGCGGTGCGCTTGGCCGCCGCCGTGCCGAGGGCAAGCTGGCCAATCTGGAACGGCATCTGGCCGAGAACCCCTTGCCGGGCACCATCGGCATCGGTCACACCCGCTGGGCCACGCATGGCGCGCCGACCACGCGCAACGCCCACCCCCATGCGACAGCACGGGTGGCAGTCGTTCACAACGGCATCATCGAGAACTTCCGGGAGCTGCGCGCCGAACTTTCGGCCGAGGGCTACGCCTTCGAGAGCGATACGGATACCGAGACCGTCGCGGTCCATGTAACGCGCGAGATGGACCGCGGCGCCGCGCCGCGCGAGGCCGTGGCGGCGACCCTGAAGCGGCTGGAGGGGGCGTTTTCCCTCGCTTTCCTCTTCAAGGACGAGGAGGGACTGCTGATCGGCGCGCGCAAGGGCAGCCCGCTGGCCGTCGGGGAGGGCAAGGACGAGATGTTCCTCGGCTCCGACGCCATCGCCCTTTCGCCCTTCACCGACGCCGTGCGCTATCTGGAGGACGGCGATAGCGTGATCCTCGATCACGGCCGGGCGGCGATCTACGATTTTGACGGCAACGAAGTGGTGCGCCCACTGCGCCAGGCGGTCGGCAAGGCCTTCTACGTGGACAAGGGCAACCACCGCCACTTCATGCAGAAGGAGATCTACGAGCAGCCCGAGGTGGTGGGCCATACGCTCGGCGCCTTCGTGGACATGACGACCGGGCGCACGAAGATTCCCCAAGGCCAGCCGCTCGACTTCTCCTCCGTGCGCCGCATGGCGATCTCGGCCTGCGGCACAGGTTTCTACGCGGGCACGGTGGGGCGCTACTATTTCGAGCGCTATGCGCGCATCGCCTGCGACCTCGATGTGGCTTCCGAGTTCCGCTATCGCGAGAGCCCGCTGGGCGATGTCGATCTCGCGCTGTTCGTCTCACAATCCGGCGAGACGGCCGACACGCTCGCCTCGCTGCGCTACGCCAAGGCGCAGGGGCTGAAGACCGCCTCCATCGTCAACGTGCCCGAATCCACCATCGCGCGCGAAAGCGATCTCCTCTTACCGACGCTGGCAGGGCCGGAGATCGGCGTAGCCTCCACCAAGGCCTTCACCTGCCAGCTCACGGCGCTCGCGGCCCTGTCGGTGCGCGCGGGGGTCGACCGGGGCGCCGTTTCGGCGGAGGAGGAGCTGGAACTGACCGGCGCGTTGGCCGAGGCACCGCGAATGATCAACGCCGCGCTGCATCTGGAGGAGCGCATCGAGGAACTCGCGCACGATATGGCGAACCATCGCCATGCGCTGTTCCTCGGCCGGGGCTTCTCCTACCCTCTGGCGATGGAAGGCGCGCTCAAGCTGAAGGAAATCAGCTACATCCATGCGGAGGGTTACGCGGCAGGCGAGCTGAAACATGGGCCGATAGCCTTGATCGACGAGACGATGCCGGTCGTCGTCATCGCGCCCCATGACCGCGTTTTCGAGAAGACGGTGTCCAACATGCAGGAGGTCGCCGCGCGCGGCGGCAAGATCATCCTGATCACCGACGAGAAGGGCGCGGCCTCCGGTGCCGTGGATGCGGCCGAGACGATCGTCCTGCCGAACATGCCCGAGATCCTGACGCCCATCGTCTACTCGGTGCCGCTGCAGCTGCTGGCCTACCACACCGCCGTCCACATGGGCACGGATGTCGATCAGCCGCGCAATCTGGCCAAGTCCGTCACGGTCGAGTAGCTCATCCGGCGCGCAGGAGGCGGACCGCCTCGTCCTTGCCGAAGAGATAGAGGAGCGTGCGCAGCGCCTCGCCGCGCTCGCTCTTCAGCTCGGGGTCACGAGTCAGGACAAGGCGCGCGTCGTCACGCGCGATCTCCATCAGGTCTCCGTGCTCCTCCAGCTTCGCGATGCGGAAGCTTCTGAGACCCGACTGGCGCGTCCCCAGAAGGTCGCCTTCGCCGCGAAGATTCAGATCCTCCTCGGCGATGCGGAACCCGTCCTCGCTTTCGCGGATCACGGCCAGCCGCGCCTTCGCTGTTTCCCCCAGCGGGCTGCGATAGAGCAGCACGCAGGAGGATGGCCTGTCGCCGCGCCCCACGCGCCCGCGCAACTGGTGCAGTTGCGACAGGCCGAAGCGTTCGGCGTGCTCGATAACGATGATGGAGGCGTCCGGCACGTCCACACCGACCTCGATGACGGTGGTGGCGACGACGAGGCGCGTGCGGCCGGACTTGAAGTCGGCCATCGCGGCATCCTTCTCCTCGCCGCTCATCCGGCCGTGGACGAGGCCGACCACATCGCCCAGCACCTGCCGCAGGTGGTCATGGCGCTCCTGCGCGGCGGTCAAGTCGCTCTTCTCCGATTCCTCCACGAGAGGGCAAACCCAATAGAGCTTTTCGCCGGCCTCGATGGCCTTGCGCGCCCGCTCCACCACCTCGCCGATCCGCTCCATCGGAACGGCGACCGTGGCGATGGGCTTTCGGCCGGCCGGCTTGCCCGTGAGGCGGGACACGTCCATGTCGCCGAAAGCAGCGAGCACCAGCGTGCGGGGAATGGGGGTCGCCGTCATGACGAGCAGGTCCGGCGCGCGGCCCTTGCGGGTGAGGCTGAGGCGCTGGTGGACGCCGAACCGGTGCTGCTCGTCCACGACCACGAGGCCAAGGTCGTGATACTCGACATCCTCCTGGAACAAGGCGTGGGTGCCGACGACAATATCGACCTCACCCCCGGCGATCCGCCGCAGCTTCTCCGCGCGGGCCTTGCCATTGTCGCGCCCCGTCAGGAGCGCGATGGAAAGGCCGGCTGCCTCGCACCAGCGCGCCAGCCCCGCGTAATGCTGGCGCGCCAGAATCTCCGTCGGCGCGAGAAGCGCGGATTGCGCTCCCGCCTCCTTCGCCGCCGCCATCGCCATGAGGGCGACGACGGTCTTGCCTGCACCCACGTCCCCTTGAAGGAGGCGCAGCATCCGGTCCTCCTGCGCCATGTCGTTCAGGATTTCATTTATGGCCTGCCTCTGGCCCTCGGTCAGCTCGAACGGCAGGGTGGCCTGCACGGCGGAACGGGCCGCGCCGTCACCGGACAAGGAGCGGCCCCGGGCGCGCTTCATCCGCTGGCGCGAGAGAGCGAGCGCGAGCTGGCTGGCAAGGAATTCGTCATAGGCCAGACGGCGATAGGCTGGATTGTTCACGTCGAGGTCGAGCGGATCCTGCGGATCGTGTAGGGCACGCAGCGCCTTGTCGAAGGCCGGGAAGCCGTGGCGGCGAACGACGTCTGGGTCGGACCATTCAGCCAAGGGCGACATTCGTTCGAGCGATGCATGAACAGCCTTGCGCAACACCTTGGCGGACAAGCCGGCGGTCATAGGATAGACCGGCTCGACCAGCGTCATGCCCTCGGCTTCCGCCTCGGATGCGACGAACTCGGGATGGACCATTTGCGGGCGGCCGTTGAACCATTCGACCCGGCCGGAGACGATCATGGTTTCGCCCACCGGCAGAAGCTTCTCCAGCCATGCGGATTGTGCCCGGAAATAGGTGAGGGCGATCTCGCCCGTCTCGTCACGGGCGAAGACGCGCGCCGGCTGCGACTTCGTGGCGCCGGGCTGGTGCCTGTCGATGCGCAACTTCAGCGTCGCCAGCACGCCTTCGGGCGCGGTGGCGATCTCCTCGCGCCGCCGGCGGTCCACCAGCCCGCTCGGAAGATGGAACAGGAGATCGCGCACGCGCGGGCCCGCATCCGAGCCGGCCGGAACCAGCAGAGTATCGAGAAGCGCACAGACCTTCGGCCCGACGCCGGGCAGGCTGGAGGCGGAGGCAAAGAGCGGATCGAGAACGGACGGACGCATGGTGCGATGCTTTATCGCCTTCGCCCGCAAGGGCAAGGCTGACAGCACGCCGCCGGCCGCCTATATGGGCGCACGACGATGACCAAGCGACCGCGGACGGCCACGAGGGCCGCCCGCGGCTTTCATGGTTCGACGGCCGAAATCCTTAGACGGGTTCATGTTCATGTCCGGTACCACGCGCACCTCTGAAGGCCTCGACATCAGGCGGCGCAAAGCGCTCTTCCGCTCCTGGCACCGAGGCACGCGCGAGATGGACCTCGTGCTGGGCCGCTTTGCAGATGCCCATATCGACGCGTTGAGCGACGAGGAGCTGACGCAGTACGAGCATTTGATGGACGCGCCCGACCCCGAGGTCTTCGCCTGGCTGACGGGGGAGAAGGAGACCCCCGGAAATTACGACACGGCGATCTTCCGCCGCATCCGCTCCTTCCACGCGGGAGGCGCGGCATGAGCGCGGCGGAGGCTCTCAAGAAGGCGCTGTCGCGGGGCGGCGAGCTTCGCATCGGCAACGTGCTGGACGGCTACGAGCCGTTTCTGCTGGCCGAGATCGCCCGCCATCGCGGCGGAAAGACGCCCTTCGTCTTCGTGATGCGCGATGGAAACCGCATGGGAGAGCTGGAGGATGCGCTGCGCTTCGTCGCGCCCGACCTGCCGGTCTTGTCCCTGCCGGCCTGGGACTGCCTTCCCTATGACCGTGTCGGCCCATCCTCCGGCGCGGCGGCACGGCGCTTGTCCGCTATGGCCGCGATCTCCGCGCTCAAGCGCGATCCGCACCGCGCGCTGATCCTGACCACCGCCAACGCGCTGCTACAGAAGATGCCTCCCGCGCAGGTGCTGGCGGACGAGACGGTGCATGCCCGCACGAGCGGGCGCATTGCGATGAACCACATCGTCGGCGTTCTCTCGCGCGGCGGCTTCGAGCGCGTGACCACGGTGCGCGAGCGGGGCGAATACGCCGTACGCGGCGGCATTCTGGATCTCTTCGCGCCGGGTGAGGAAGAGCCCGTGCGGCTCGACTTCTTCGGCGACACGCTGGAATCGATCCGCGCCTTCGATCCGGCAACGCAGCGCACCACCGGCACGCGAAAGAGCTTCGAGCTGGCGCCGGTTTCCGAAGTGACGCTGAAGGACGACACGATCAGCCGCTTCCGCACGAATTACGTGAAGCGGTTCGGCGCACCCTCGCGCAACGACGCGCTCTACGCCTCGATATCGGAAGGGCAGCGCTTCTCGGGCATGGAGCATTGGCTGCCCCTGTTCTACGAGCGGCTGGAGACGCTGTTCGACTACACGGACGGCTTCCCCATGGTGCTCGACCACCTCGTCGGCGAGGCGGTGGGCGAGAGACGCAAGCTGATCGAGGACTATTTCGAGGCCCGCAAGCGCGGGTCGGACGGGGCGGGGGAAGCGATTCCCTACAACCCGCTCCAGCCGGACGAGCTCTATCTCTCGGAGGACGAGCTCAACGGGCAGCTTGCCAGCGCGCAGCCGGTCCGCCTGTCCTCCTACGCGCTGACGGACGCGGCCTCAGGTGCAAGCGTCGTCAACCTCGACCTCACGCGCGGGCGCAATTTCGCGGCCGAGCGGCAGGCCGGGGACGTCAACGTGTTCCGCGCGGCGGTCGATCACATCTCGAACATCCGGGCCAAGGGCCGGCAGGTGATCCTCGCGGCCTGGACGGACGGCTCGCGCGAGCGCCTGCGGCAGGTGGTGGAGGAACACGGGCTCGGCAACATCAAGCCCGCGGAGACCTTCGCCAAGGCGCTGGAGGCTGGCAAGAACACGGTGGCGACCGTCGTGCTCGGCATCGAAGCCGGCTTCGAGACCGACCGCTTCGTCGTCGTCGCCGAGCAGGATATCCTCGGCGATCGGCTGGTGCGGCGCGGCAAGCGGCGCAAGAAGGGCGCCGACTTCATCTCAGAGGTATCGGGCCTCGACGAAGGCGACATCGTCGTCCATGTCGATCATGGCATCGGCCGCTTCGTCGGCCTCAAGACCATCCAGGCCGCCGGCGCGCCGCACGATTGCTTGGAACTGCGCTATGCCGGCGAGGATCGCCTTTTCCTGCCGGTGGAAAACATCGAGCTGCTTTCGCGCTATGGGGGCGAAGGCTCGGAGGCCATGCTCGACAAGCTGGGCGGCGGTGCCTGGCAGGCGCGCAAGGCCAAGCTGAAGAAGCGCCTGCTCGACATGGCGGGCGAGCTGATCCGCATCGCGGCCGAGCGCGAGATGCGTGGCGCGCCCAAGCTGCTTCCGCCCGAGGGGCTGTGGGGCGAGTTCCAGGCGCGCTTTCCTTATGAGGAAACGGACGAGCAGCAGAACGCCATCGACGCGGTGGTGGACGATCTCTCCGCCGGCAAGCCGATGGACCGGCTGGTCTGCGGCGATGTCGGTTTCGGCAAGACGGAGGTGGCGCTGCGCGCGGCCTTCATCGCCGCCATGAACGGGCTGCAGGTGGCCGTGGTGGTGCCGACGACGCTACTCGCCCGCCAGCACTTCAAGACCTTCAACGAGCGCTTCCATGGCCTGCCCCTCGTGGTGCGGCAAGCCTCGCGCCTTGTGACCGGCAAGGAGCTTTCGGACACCAAGAAGGGGCTGAAAGAGGGGACGGTCGATATCGTGGTGGGAACCCACGCGCTTCTCGGAAAGGCCGTCGACTTCAAGAATCTCGGCCTTCTCGTCATCGATGAGGAGCAGCATTTCGGCGTGAAGCACAAGGAGCGGCTGAAGGAGCTGAAGTCGGACATCCATGTCCTGACGCTCTCCGCCACGCCCATTCCGCGCACGCTGCAACTAGCGCTGACGGGCGTGCGCGAGCTTTCGCTGATCACCACCGCGCCGGTGGACCGCATGGCGGTGCGCACCTTCGTGGCGCCTTTCGACCCGTTGGTGGTGCGCGAAACGCTGCTGCGTGAGCGCTATCGCGGCGGCCAGAGCTTCTATGTCGTGCCGCGTGTTTCCGATCTCTCATCGGTGAAGGAGTTCCTCGACGCGCAGGTGCCCGAGCTCAAGGTCGCCGTGGCGCACGGGCAGATGGCCGCCGGCGAGCTGGACGACATCATGAACGCCTTCTACGAAGGCCAGTACGATGTGCTTCTGGCAACCACCATCGTCGAATCGGGCCTGGACATTCCCAGCGCGAACACGCTGGTGGTACACCGGGCCGACATGTTCGGCCTTGCCCAGCTCTACCAGATTCGCGGCCGCGTCGGCCGCTCCAAGCAGCGCGCCTATGCGCTGATGACGATCCCGGCCAACAAGACGCCGACAGCCGGCGCCGACAGGCGGCTCAAGGTGCTGCAATCGCTCGACACGCTGGGCGCCGGCTTCCAGCTCGCCAGCCATGACCTCGACCAGCGCGGCGCGGGCAACATTCTGGGCGAGGAGCAGAGTGGCCATGTGAAGGAGGTCGGATTCGAGCTCTACCAGCAGATGCTGGAGGAGGCGGTGGCCGAGATGAAGGGCGTGGAGCCGGAGAGCGACGGTTCGTGGTCGCCGCAAATCTCCCTCGGCACGGCCGTGATGATCCCGGAAAGCTACGTGCCGGACCTTTCCCTGCGCATGACGCTATACCGGCGGATCGCCGACCTGGCCGACGCCCGCGAGATCGACGCCTTCGGCGCGGAGATGATCGACCGCTTCGGCCCGATGCCGGTGGAAGTCGATCACCTGCTCAAGGTCGTTTTCATCAAGTCGCTATGCCGCAAGGCGAACATCGAGAAGCTGGACAGCGGGCCGAAGGGGATCGTCATCCAGTTCCGCGACAAGAGCTTCGCCAATCCGGGCGCGCTGGTGCGCTATATCGCCGAGCAGGGCGCGGCGGCGAAGATCCGGCCGGACCAGTCCATCGTGCTCATGCGCGACTGGGCGACGCCGGAAAAGCGGCTGAACGGCGCGGCGACCATCGCCACGCAGCTCGCGCGCTTTGCCGGGGAGGCGGAAAAGAAGGCGGCCTGACGCCGCCTTCAGTTGGTTTGCGGCTCGCGCCAGAAGGCCGGCAGATAATAGCCGGTGAGCGGCGTCGTCTCGGGATGCCGGATGAACTTCCACCGCGCCAGCCACTGATCGGCCACGTGATAGAGCGGCACGACATAGCTGCCGGAGATCAACAAGCGGTCGTAGGCACGCACGGCAGATACGAAATCCTCGCGCGAGCGCGCCTGGACGATGTTCCGGAGCGCCGCGTCGATCGCCGGGCTCGCCACACCGGCGAAGTTGAAGGAACCCGGCGCGTCGCGCGAGGCCGACCCCCAGCGGTTCACCTGCTCGGCGCCCGGCGAGAGCGAGCCGGTGAGCTGCGACAGGATCATGTCGTAGTCGAACTCCTGCCGGCGCTTCTGGTACTGGGAATCGTCCACCTGCCGCACATTGGCGGTGATGCCGATACGCGCGAGGGTTCGTGCGTAGGCGAGGGCGGTGCGCTGCTGCTCCATCGTCTGCACGAGGATTTCGAAGGCGAGGGGCCTCCCATCCGGGCCGACCATCCTGCCGCCTTCGATCGCATAACCGGCGCCGCGCAAGATCTCCATCGCCTTGCGCAGGACGGTGCGATCGCTTCCCGATCCATCGCTCACCGGCGGGCGCAGTTCTCCGACCATCGCCGCCGGCAGGACTTCGTCCGGGAAGCGGGCGAGGAACGCGCGTTCCGCCGCATCGGCCTCATGACCGACCGACGACAATTCCGAATTGTCGAAGAAGCTGACCGTTCGCGTATAGGTGCCGTGATGCAGGTTGGCGTTGGCCCATTCGAAGTCGAAAAGGCTCGCGACAGCCGAGCGCACCTCGCGGTTCTGGAAGACGGCGCGACGCGTGTTGAAGAAGAACGCCGTGACGGCTGCCGGCCGGCCGGTCTGGAACGTCTCCTTCACGACATCGCCGTTCGCAACGGCGGGGAAATCGTATGAAATCTGCCACTGGCGCGGATCGCGCTCCTGGTAGATGTGAAATATGCCGCGCTTGAAGGCTTCGAACATGGAATTGACGTCGCGGAAATACTCCACGACGATCTCCTCGTAATTGTCGAAGCCCTGCTTCACCGGAAGATCGCGGCCCCAGTAGTCGGGATCGCGCCGGTAGACGATACGCTGGCCTGCCTGCACCTGAGCGATCTCGTAGGGCCCAGAACCGACCAGCGGGCGCAGCGTGGAGCGGCCGAAGGTCTCGCGCTCGAAACCGTGCTCGGGCAGGACCGGGAGGCCGGCGAGAAGCAGCGGCAGTTCGCGGTCAGCCTGCTCGTTGAAGGTGAAGCGCACGCCGCGCTCTCCGACCTTCTCGATGGTTTCCACGCGCGAAAGCCAATTGGTGTAGTGCGGGCGCACCACGCCCGGCTGCTTCATCATGTCCGTGGTGAAGATGACGTCTTCCGGGCGCACCGGCATGCCGTCCGAAAACTTCGCCAACGGATTGATCTGGAACTCGACGAAGGTGCGATCCTCGTCCGTTTCCACACTTTCGGCCACAAGGCCGTAGAGCGTGAAGGGTTCATCCGGCGAACGAAACATCAGCGATTCGAAGACGAGATTGCCGAATTCGGGATCGAAGAAGATGCCCCGCGCCGTGGTGGCCGCGCCTTGCACGATGACGGGGTTCAGATTGTCGAAATCGCCCGCCACGCCGTAGACCATGCGGCCGCCCTTGGGCGCATCGGGATTGGCGAAGGGGAAATGGTCGAAACCCGCCGGCATGGCCGGCTCTCCATGCATGGCGATGCCGTGCATCGGCTGTGCCCACCCCGGCACGGCGCCCCAGGCCATGGCGGCGGCGAGGGCCGGCACGCACGCGCAGCGCTTGAGGGCATGCCAATGGCTGTTCGTTCGCATCCAGGACGGCTCCAGCGAAATGGGATCGGGCCGAATCTATCGAATGTCTCGCCTTCTGCCTACCGCCGCAAAGCGCGCGCGAGCCTGCGTCCGGGCCTTTAAACAGCCGTATTTGCTAAGCACGGCCAAGCTCGCTAAGGGGAAGCGAAGCCTGATCTTCGTGACCGAACAACGCCCAAGAGGATGAGAGTCCCGTGAAAATCCGTTCGCTCAAAGTCGACCGTCTCGCCGCCGCCGGTCTTCTCGCGCTCGTCGCTGCGGGCGTCCCTTCGCAGGGCAACGCGCAGGCCGTGCCGACCGAGTGGTTCAAGGTGTGCGCGCCGCAGGGCGAGAACACCATCTGCAACACGCAGTACACGCTCGTCGCCGACACCAGGCAGCTCATCACGGCGGTCAACCTTATCGACGTGTCCGGGCAGGTCAATCAGCGCGTTCTGCAGGCCGTGGTGCCGACCGGCCGCGTCATTCCCGCCGGCGTGCAGATTCAGGTCGACACCAATGCGCCCCAGACGTTGAACTTCTCCGTATGCTTCCCCGACCGCTGCATCGCGGAGGTTGAGCTGACCCAGCAGATGGTCGATTCGATGAAGCGCGGCAGCACGCTGAAGATCACGTCGACAAACTTCCAGCGGCAGACGAACCCGATCGACGTCACGCTGGTGGGCTTCACCCAGGCCTTCGACGGCCCGCCGCGTGAGCAGCCCGAACTCGAGGCGCGCCAGCAGCAGCTGAACGAAGCGCTGCAACAGCAGGCCGCTGAGCGCCGCCAGCGCTTCGAGGAAGCGCAGAGCCAGGCGCTGGACGCCGAGGCGCAGTAAGAGAAATTTCGATAAATACGAAAAATGGCGGCCCATGGGCCGCCATTTTTCGTTCGATGGGAAGGCGTATCAGTTCCGCCGGTTCTGCTTGAGTCGGTAAACGCCGTCGAACGGCCCTTCGAAGAGTTCGGCCACGCGGGGATGCAACACGGGATCATGCGCCTCGTCCAGCACGAGGTTCTGCTCCGAGACATAGGCGACGTATTCACTCTCCGCGTTCTCGGCCAGCAGGTGGTAGAAGGGCTGGTCCTTTCGCGGGCGAGCCTCCTCGGGAATGGAAAGATACCACTCCTCGGTATTGTCGAACTCGGGATCGACATCGAAGATCACGCCACGAAACGGGAAGATGCGGTGGCGGACGATCTGCCCTATGGCGAAGCGGGCGGTCTGAACGGTGGGAGCTAGGTTCATTTCTGCCGAATAGTCCCCTGTCCGGCAGGAATGCAAGCGTGCGAGCCGCTCGTTCCTCTCACAATCGTCGATCGTGACCTCTCGGCGGGAGCTCCGCCGAGCGCTTCGGCGCCACCGCGCTTGCGATGGCGCGCAGGCCCGCGCCCGGCGATACGCCCTCACGCATGGCGAAGCGGCGCAGCAACGGAACACCGGACAGCGCGCCCAACCCGATAGAGCGGCCAAGTTGCACCGGAAGAAGGCCGGCGAGGAGGGAGCGGTTCAGAAGATCGACCGCAAGCGTGCGCGAGGCGACATCGACGGAGCGCCTAGCCTCATAGCGCGCAAGCGTGGCTAGGGATCCGGGATCGTCGCGGGAGTCCTTCGCCGCCTCCACGATGGCCGCTGCGTCGCGCAGGCCAAGGTTCAGGCCTTGCGCGCCGATAGGCGGGAAGACATGGGCCGCTTCTCCCACCAAAGCGACCCTGGGGGATGTCATGCCCCGTGCCGCCGCGCCCGAAAGGGGGAAGACCTGCAGGCCTTCCTCGATCTCCACCGCTCCCAGGATCGAATGCAGCCGCTCCTCGACCATACGGGCGAGGCGCTCCGGCTTGAGATCCACGATCAGTTCCGCCGTCTCGGGCTCCTCTACCCAGACGAGCGACGAGCGCTTGCCGGGCAGGGGCACCTGCGTGAAGGGTCCGCTTCGGCGATGGAACTCGGTCGACGTCGCGCCGTGGTCGCGCTCATGCTTGAAGTTCAGGACGATCGCGCTTTGCGGATAGGACCAGCGGCGCAGCGCGATGCCGGCGGATTCGCGCACGCGCGACCCGCGCCCGTCCGCGCCGACGACCAAGGATGCCTGAACCTCAGAACCATCGTCCAGCGTCAGAAACCCGGTGTCCCCCTCGACGTGAAGGGAATCGAGCGGCCTCTCGATCACCGTCAGCCGCGCGGACAGCTCTGCTGCACGGGCTGCGAGAGCGTCCTGCGCCTGCGCGTTGAGCACGTTGACGCCGAAGGACGGAAGATCGATTTCGGCTGCCCGGAACTCTACATTCGTCGCCCGGAACAGGCGCTGCGTATCATCGATGATGCGCATCACGACGAGGGGCTGGGCGACTGCTTCGATTCGCGGCCAGACACCGGCGTCCTTCAGGAAGGCCACCGAGCGTCCGATGAGTGCCGTGCTTCGCCTGTCGGCCGGCGCCTTGGGCGCCAGCAACACGGTGTCGAAGCCGCTGGCCGCAAACCCGATGGCCGCGCAATAACCCGCCAACCCGCCGCCGACCACCGCGATATCCCGTTTCAAGGCGTTTCCTTTCGAGGCCAAAACGACGATCCCGGCGCGAGAATGCGCTCCACCGTGCTCTTTCCGTTGGATTGCAGGAGATACGCGCCGCGGCGCGGATGACAATGGGGCACTCTGCCCCATACTATCTGACGAACGGCGCAAATGGCGGATGAAGCGGAACTCGTGACGGCAAGAATCGATCAGTGGCGCGCCTTTTCCGTGCATCTGTTGACGGCGAGCGGTGCCTTCTGGGCCTTTCTTGCCATCATCGCCGCGGCAGAGGATCGCTGGGTGGCGATGTTCCTCTGGCTCGGCTTCGCCCTTTTCGTGGACGGGATCGACGGCCCGCTCGCACGCCGGGTGGACGTGGCGCGCGTGCTACCGAACTGGTCCGGCGACATGCTGGATGCCATCATCGACTATGCCACCTACGTCCTGATCCCGGCCTTCGCCCTGTATCAGTCGGGAATGCTCGAAGGCGCCTCCGCCTTCCTGGCCGCCGCGCTCATCGTCGTCACCAGCGCGATCTACTATGCCGATACGCGGATGAAGACGAAGGACAATTTCTTCCGCGGCTTCCCCGTGACCTGGAACATGGTGGTCTTCGCGCTGTTCGCGGCCCAGCCGGGCGAAGCGGCAACGCTGGCCATCGTCGTGTTCTGCGCGGCGACCACCTTCCTGCCGATCAAGTTTCTCCATCCGGTGCGCGTCGCCCGGCTTCGCCCTCTGAACCTGACGATCTTCGCGGCGTGGTCGCTCTTCGGCCTGATTTCCCTCCTGATGGACTTCGATCCACCGGCGCTGGTGACGGCCGGTATCGTCGCCACGTCGCTTTACCTTCTTCTGATCGGCGCCGCGCTTCAGTTTGTGGACCGATTCCGCATGCGTTCGGCCTGATATTCGGCAGGGAGACGAGACATTGACCAAGGCGATGATCGTGGAGGCTGTTGGCGGGCCCGACGTCATGGAATGGCGCGACTACGACCCCGGGCAGCCGGGAACGGGCGAGATTCGAGTGCGCCAGAAGGCGGCCGGGCTCAATTTCATCGACATCTATTTCCGAAACGGAACCTATAAGGCGCCGTCATTTCCCTTCGTGCCCGGCAAGGAGGGGGCTGGCACCGTGGTCGCCGTCGGGGAGGGCGCCCAGGATTTTGCGGTCGGCGACCGCGTCGCCTACTACAATGGCGTCTCCGGCACCTATGCGGAAGAAGTCGTGCTGCCGGCTGAAAGCGCCGTGCGTCTTCCCGACACGGTCGATGAGGATGTGGCGGCCGCCATCATGCTGAAAGGCTTGACGGCCGAGTATCTTCTGCGGCGGACCTTCAAGGTCGGGCCGGACACCACGATCCTCTTTCATGCGGCGGCCGGCGGTGTCGGATTGCTTGCCTGCCAATGGGCCAAGCATCTCGGCGCAACGGTGATCGGCACGGCTGGCTCGGCGGAAAAATGCGAACTCGCGCTTGCCCATGGCTGCGACCATGCCATCAACTATCGCACAGAAAATTTCGTCGAACGCGTCGCGGAGATCACCGACAACCGCAAGTGTGACGTCGTCTACGATTCGGTCGGACGGGACACCTATCCGGGCAGCCTCGACTGCCTGCGGCGCCAAGGGCTCTTCGTCAGCTTCGGCCAGTCGTCGGGTGTCATCGAGAATTTCAATCTGGCGCTCCTGAACCAGAAGGGCTCGCTCTTTGCGACACGCCCGAGCCTGTTCGGCTACAATTCCACGCCCGAGGAATTGCGATCCGCCGCCGAGGCTCTCTTCGATGTAATCGAGTCCGGCGCGGTGAAGGTACGGATCAACCAGCGCTATCGGCTCGAGGACGCACGGCGCGCTCATGAGGATCTGGAAGCACGCCGCACGACGGGCATCTCGATCCTGGACATCTGAAACGATGCTTGATCAGTGGCCGAATCGGGTGGCCTGTTCCGGATCGTCGTTCCTCAAGGCGAGCGCGTAGAAGGCGGCCCTGACGACATCCTTCTTGCTGGCCGAGGGATGCTCTTTCCGAACGGCCTTGATGATGTCCTTCGGCTTCACGTCCGGCCTGGCCAGGCGCGACACGGTCGCGGCGATATCGAACAATGCATCCTTGACCATCGGTCCACCTGTCGCTCCGGTTGCTCGCCATCCCATTCAGCACTTCCATGACAGCCCGATGACAGACCGGCATCCGCAGGCCCGTTGTCGTCGGCAGGCATAGCGACGGAGGGCGCATAGGCGGCGTCGCACACGTCACGTAGCCTCGTCAGAAAGGTGAGAGGGTAGCGAGAGAGAGTGGGAGTGGGACGGGGGGAGTGGCGCCAACACAGCAAAGCGTTTGTTGCATAAGATAGATTATGGAACTTCGTATTGGCAGTCCGGGAGAGGACCTTCGGGCTGATGTGATGTTGACCTCGGCTGAAAACGCATTCTCACCGCGGTGCCTTAAACGCGCCGCGGCACCTCAGGCCAGGCGGACCCTCAGGGTCAATCCGTCATAGGCAGGCTGCACATGATCTGGCAGGCTCTCACGCAGTGCCCGGTAATCCAGCGGCGTGTGCATGTGCGTCAGCACCGCGTTCTCCACGGCGAGCGTGTCGATCCATTGCAGCGCTTCACCCAAGGAGAAATGGCTGGGATGCGGGCGGTGCTGGAGCGCGTCGATGATGAGATGCCGCACACCGCGAAGGCGCTCGACGGTCTCGGGCGGAAAATCGCTTACGTCGCTGCAATAGGCCAACGAGCCGATCAGAAGACCCAGCGAACGGATCGATCCGTGGATCTGGGCCAGCGGCTCGATGACGACCGGCCCGCCGGCGCCTTCGATCCGGAACGTATGGCCAGGCTGCACCTCGACGAGCCGGGCGATCGGCGGATAGCTGCTGCCCGGCGGGGTTTCGAAGCAATATCCGAACCCTTCCATCAGACGCGCGATCGTGGGCGTGTCCGTATAGACGTTCATCAGTTCGTGCGTGCCCTGAACGTAGCTGCGAATGTCGTCCAGGCCGTGAATGTGGTCGGCATGTGCATGCGTCACGACGATCCCGTCGATATGCCGCACGTCGGCCGAAAGCATCTGGTCGCGAAAATCAGGGCCGCAATCGATGACGACGACCGTCGTCCCATCAGGCCCGATCCGCTCCACGAGGGCCGAGCACCGGCGCCGGCGGTTTTTCGGTTCGTCCGGGTCGCACGCGCCCCAGTCGCCGTTCACGCGCGGCACGCCCGGCGACGAGCCGCAGCCCAGGATCGTCAGGCGCAGTTCGTCGCTCATGCGGCGTTCGGCCGGCGCGGGTCGGGCACCTTGGCGAAAAGGCAAAAGAAATTCTCGCTCGTCCTCGTCGCGATCTCCTCCAGCGAAACATCCTTCACCTGCGCCAGAACCTCGGCGGTGTTGCGGACATAGGCGGGTTCGTTGCGCTTTCCGCGATATGGCGGCGGCGCAAGGAAGGGCGCATCCGTTTCCACCAGCAGCCGGTCCACCGGAACGTCTGCCGCGATGGCGCGAACGTCCTGCGAGCGGTTGAAGGCAAGGATGCCGGAGAAGGAGACATAGCCTCCCATCTCGACCCCGGCCTCGGCCAGGCGCCGGCCCGAGGAGAAGCAGTGCAGGACGAAGGGGAAGGCCCCCTTCCCCATCTCATCACGCAGGATCGCCTCCATGTCCTCGTCCGCGTCGCGCGCGTGGATCACGAGAGGAAGCTGGGTCTCGCGTGCAGCGGCGATATGCCGCCGGAAAACGGCGGCCTGCACATCATGCGGTGCCTTGTCGTAATGATACTCCAGCCCCGCCTCGCCGATGGCGACGATCTTGGGTCCCTGCGACAGATCCACGAGGGTCTGCGTGGCCACATCGGGCTCCTCGCCCGCATTTTGCGGATGGGTGCCCACGGAGGCATAGACGCTCGGGTAGCGCTCGGTGAGCGCGATGAGCGAGGGCAGCTTCGAAACGAAGGTGGAGATCGTTACGAGAACGCCGACACCCTTGTCCTGAGCGCGCGCAACGATCTCGTCGCGCTCGGCGTCGAAGTCGGCGAAATCGAGATGGCAGTGGCTATCGACCAGAAACACAGACATCACAAAGGCTCAAGCTCTCGTTCATGCAGCGCGGGTTCGCCGTTCAGCCCGCCTGGCTGTCGGCCTCCACGAAACGTGGAAAGACGCCTTGCGGCAGCGGCAGGGGCCGGCCGGCGGCCAGCATTCGGCCGCCCGCCAGATCGAAGAAGCTGCGCTCGTCCTCGCCGACCGCCAAAAGCTCGAGAAGCTTGGCGCAGGAGCCCGGCATGAAAGGTTGGAGAAGAATGGCGACGCGGCGAAGCACCTCGGCCGTCACATAAAGCACGGTTCCCATCCGCGCGGTATCCGTCTTGCGCAGGACCCAGGGCTCTTGCGCGGCGAAGTAGCGATTGGCCTCCGAGACGACGGATACGACGGCGGCCAGCATGGCGTGCAGCTCCTGCCTGTCGATGGCCGCCCGCGAGCGCTCCAGAAGCGCCCCGCTGGCCGCCAGGATCGCCTCGTCCGCAACCGTGAATTCGCCCGGCTCCGGCAACCTCGCGCCGCAGTTCTTGTTGATCATCGACAAGGAGCGCTGCGCGAGGTTGCCGAGGTCGTTGGCCAGCTCTGAATTCATGCGCGCCACGATCGCTTCGTGGCTGTAATTGCCGTCCTGCCCGAACGGCACCTCGCGCAGGAGGAAGTAGCGGAACGGGTCCAGCCCGTAAGCCTCCACCAGCGCCAGCGGATCGATGACGTTGCCCACCGACTTCGACATCTTCTCTCCGCGGTTGAAGAGGAAGCCGTGCACGAAGACCCGCTTGGGCAGATCGATGCCGGCCGACATCAGGAAGGCGGGCCAGTAGATCGTATGGAAGCGGACGATGTCCTTTCCGATGACGTGGAGGTCGGCGGGCCAGAAGGCCGCGCGCTCGCCGCCTTCGAAATAGCCGGTTGCCGTGAGGTAGTTCGTCAGCGCGTCGACCCAGACATACATCACATGCTTCTCGTCGCCCGGGACCGGAATGCCCCAGTCGAAGGTCGTGCGTGAGATCGAGAGGTCGCGCAGGCCTGAGCGCAGGAAAGAGAGAATCTCGTTGCGCCGCTCCGCCGGCGCCACGAAGTCGGGATTGGCCTCGTGGAACGCCAGCAAGCGCTCCTGAAACGCCGCGAGACGGAAGAAGTAGCTCTCCTCCTCCACCCATTCCACCGGCGAACCCTGAGGGCCGAGCCGCGTGCCATCCTCCGCGAGCCGCGTCTCCTCCTCGCCATAATAGGCTTCGTCCCGCACGGAGTACCAACCGGAATACGAGCCCTTGTAGATATCGCCGGCCGCTTCCATGCGCCGCCAGATCTCCTGGCTCGCGCGGCAATGACGCTCCTGCGTGGTGCGGATGAAATCATCGTTGGAAGCGCCGACCGCCTGCCCCATCCGCTGGAACTCGTCGGAATTGCGTTGCGCCAATTCTCCCGGCTCGATGCCGAGCGAGCGCGCCGTCTGGAGCATCTTGATGCCGTGCTCGTCGGTACCCGTCAAAAAGAAGACGTCGTAGCCGTCAAGCCGTTTGAAGCGGGCGATGACGTCCGTCGCGATCAACTCGTAGGCATGGCCGATATGCGGACGACCGTTGGGATAGGAAATCGCGGTCGTCAGGTAGTAGCGCTCGGCCATGGCGGTCTTTCGGCGATGATGTCGATCCTGGCGGGATAAAGCATCGCGCGCCTCGGCTCAATCGGCGTGAACGGCCCGAACGTCGCGCTCGCGCGCGGCCTGAAGCTTATGGAAGAAGGTGAGCAGCGTCTGCTTGCGGTCGAGGTTGAACGCGCCCGCCTCAAGCCAGCGTGCCTGCTCGTCCTGCCAGAGCGCCGCGAGGCGCCCGGCGCGGGCCATGTCGCCCGCCGTCAGCGCATCCTCGGCCTCGGCCGCAAGGCGATGGAAAAGCTCGCCGACCATAGCCTCGAAGGCGGCCTCCCGCCCTTTCAGGACCAGCGCGTCGGCCAGCTTCTGGATCCCGGCCCAGTCCGGGCGCCCCGAAATAAGCCGCGCCACCTCGTCGCCGACCTCGAGCGCGCCCGCCAGAAGCATCATCGCCGCTGCCCGCACGCTGCCATCGGCCCGCGCGGCGGCTCGCCGGATGTCTTCGGGAGAAGCGTCGATTCCGGCGGAGGTCAGTGCGGTTTCGACCTCGCCCGGTGAAAGCGGGTCGAAGCGCAGCACACGGCAGCGCGAGCGGATGGTCGGCAGCAGCCGCCCCGGCATGTGGTTCACGATCAGGAAGATCGAGCGCTCGGGCGGCTCCTCCAGTATTTTCAGGAGGGCATTGGCCGCATTGCGATTCATGTCCTCGGCAGGATCGATCATCGCCACGCGCCAGCCCTCGGCAGCCGTGGTGTGGAAGAAATGATTGAGCCGCCGAATCTCCTCGACGGTGATCTGGGTGCGAAACCCGCCCCGCTCCCCGGCCGGCCGGGTGATGTGGATGAGGTTCGGATGCCCCGCCTGGGCGATCTGGCGAGAGATGGTTTGTGAGATCTGAATGTCGCCCCACGCTACACTCGTCGAGGTCGACAGAAGCTTGCGCGCGAATTCGAAGGCAACGCTCGCCTTGCCGACGCCGCGCGGCCCCTGCAGGAGCCAGGCATGATGCAGCCTTTGGCCCCGCGCCGCAGCGTCCAGCGCCTCCCGTGCGGCTTCATGGCCCACGATCCGTGCCAGCATCGCAGGCGTCGGCAGGCCTTCGATATCGTCGTGCTGGTCCGGCGCATCGGTATGCCCGGCAATCATCGCCCGATTTCCCCCAGGCCGATCCGCTCACGCAGAGCCGCCTCGATGGAGGCGGCCACCTCGTCCACCGAACGGGCAGCGTCGATCACTTCGCAGCGCTCCGGCTCGGACCGGGCGATCCGGAGGAAGGCCTGCCGGCGCGCCTCGTGCAATTCCACGCCTTCCGATTCGAATCGGTCTGCCTCGTCGGCACCCCGCCGCGCCGCGGCCCTCTGGAGCCCCAGCGCGGCTGGCAGATCGAGAACGAATGTGAGGTCGGGGTAGAGTCCTTGCAGGGTCGCCCGCTCGAGCCGGCTCAGAAACTCCCGCTCCGCGTCTTCGCCGAGCCCCTGATAGACACGTGTCGAATCGTGGAAGCGATCGCAGAGGACATCGCGCCCTTCCTCGATCGCCGGCCGGATGAACTGCTGGATATGGTCGGCGCGCGCCGCGCTGAAGAGAACTGGCTCCACATCGGGACCGAACTCCCTGGCGCGCCCGGACAGGATGATGCGACGGATCGCATCGGCGCCCGGCGAGCCACCCGGCTCGCGCGTCGTCACCACCTCCCGGCCATGCCCGCGCAGGAACGAGGCTGCCCGCTCGATCTGCGTCGTCTTCCCGCTTCCTTCACCGCCTTCGAACGTGATGAACAGGCCTCGCTCTCCGAGAGATCGCGTCACAACGCCCGAACCCACCCGAACGCCAGTTCCCGCACCGCGCCGACGGCGCGGCTGGCGAAGGTGCCCTCCTCCACGTCATGCCCGGCGTACAGGTCTTGCGAAAGGCTGACGCGCTCGCCGACGCGCAGCTCCAGCCGGCCCACCTTCTCGCCCTCGGCTACGGGCGCCTGGAGTGGGCCGTCATAAACGACGACCGCCCGGAGCCTTTCGGTCGTATCGTTGGGCACATAGGCGACGAAGTCGGCATCCGCAACCAACGACACCCTGTCCGCCATGCCGCCGAACACCATGGCGGTGCCGACGCTCTCTCCGGCGCTTACCAGGGTTTTTCGTGAAAAGGCGCCCTGCGCCCAGTCGAGCAGCCGCCTTGCCTCGCTGCTGCGCATCCGCTCGCTCTCCAGGCCGCCGAGCGCGATATAGGTCGTGCGCCCTTCGCGCTCCACCGCGCCGGCGATGGCGTATCCCACGCCCTCGGCGAAGCCGGTGGCCAGCCCCGTTGCTCCGATATCCATGGCCAGAAGAGGGTTGCGGTTGCGCTGGCGAATACGGTTCCATTCGAACTCGCGCTCGCCATACAACTCGTAGAGAGCGGGGTAGGCGCGCTCCAGATGCCGCGAGAGGCGTGCCACGTCCCGAACCGTCGTGGCTTGCCCTTCGGCTGGCAGACCCGTTGCATTGACGAATTTCGAGCCGGCGAGGCCAAGCTCGCCCGCCCGCTCGTTCATCAATGCAACGAAAGCCGCTTCCGAGCCGGCGAGCCCTTCCGCCAGGATCAGGCAGGCATCGTTGGCCTGCTGGATGATGAGACCGCGAAGGAGCGAGTCTACAGGGACATTCGAGCGGACTTCGGCGAACATGGTGGAGGTGCGCGAGGGCGCGCCTCCCGTTCGCCACGCATGATCGCTGACCCGGTATTCGGTAGACGGCAGGACGGAGCCGGCCTCCAACGCATTGAAGACGACCTCCGCCGTCATCAGCTTGGCAAGCGAAGCGGGCGGAAACGGCTGGTCGGCATTCTTCTCGAACAGCACGGCGCCGGTCTCGCCGTCGATCAGGATCGCCTGTCCCGCGCTGGTCTCCATAGCGGGCGCCGCAACGCGCACCTGGGCCGCCGCCGGCGTGCTTTCCACCGCCGCGAAAGCGACGAAGGCCCAGAAAAAAAGCTGCGATCGTCCGGTTGTCATCGTCGCGGCACCTTGTCTCCGGTATCGGGCCTGCCCCGCGCCAGACCTTACCAGATCGTCGCGTGCTCTGCCGGGCCGGCCTTCAGTCGCGAAGCACGAAGGCGTCCGAGGCGCCGGCCTGCCAGAGGGCCGTTAACACCGCATCGGCGTTCTGCCCTCCGTTCAGCGCGAGCGACAGGGAGGCACCGCCCTCCCCGGCCTCTTCCATCAACTGGCCACGTCCCGATGCGACATCCTGAATACGAAGCAGCAATGCGACGTCATCGACCGTGCCGATCTCGATGCGCTCAAGGCGGGCCTCGCCGGCCGTGAGCTGCGCAAGCGCCCGAAACGCCCCCGATTCCATTCGGCCCTGCGTCGCATAGGAAAGGGCGAAGTCGCGCAGGGTCGGCATGGGCACCGCGGATGGCGGAGCGACGGAGGCCGGCACTGCGAGGCCTGTTTCGATGGCGCCGGCGGCACTGGTGTCCCGCACGCGCGGAAGCGGCGTCGCGCCGTTGAAGGATGCAAGGCTTTGCGTATCCGAAGCCGGCGCCTGGCGTGATGCGATCATGACGCCGCTGGGCAATCCGTCGTCGATCGGGCGCGCTCCGCCCGGCCGGAACGAAGCCATCAGAACCGAGCTGTCGTCCCCCTCCAGAGGCGCGCGGCCGATATACTCGACCTTGACGTCCGCTATGCCCGCATTCTTGAACTCGAGCACCTCCGCCGCGCGCTGGGACAGATCCACGACCCGCCCGTGGGCGTACGGGCCGCGATCGTTAACGCGCACCATCACCGAATGGCCGTTCGCCTTGTTGGTCACGCGGGCATAGGAGGGCAACGGAAAGGTCGGATGCGCGGCCGACAGGTGGTACATGTCATAGACTTCGCCGTTCGCCGTAAGGCGCCCGTGGAAATTGGAGCCGTACCAGGAAGCCTTGCCGGTGCGCACATAGCCCGGCTCTTCCTTGGGGTAATACCATTTTCCGCGAACCTGGTAGGGCTTGCCCACCTGCTCACGCCCTCCCCCTTTGGGAACGCGCTTCAGGTTGGTTACGCGCGGGCTGGCGGGGACCCCATATTCGGACGAGGAGAAGATAGGCGATTCATCCAGTGGCGCGACTTCGCCGCCGTCATGGGTGGAGGAACTCGACTGGCAGCCGGCCAAGAGAGTCGCAGCACATGCGATCGCAGCGACACCGCCCACGCGGCGCGGCGAACCGGCTATTCCTGCCATCAGGTCGTCCCCTCGCAAATTCCATGCACTCCCGGAAGGAGCCATCCCAACTTCATCCCTCTCCAAAAAACGTTACCAGCAGGTTACGGGCAAAATCAACCGGGCCCTCCCCTCGCCTTCCATGGGATGCCGACTAGCTCCCCATCAGGACAGAAGGAGCCAAGCGCGATGAGCGAACGCCCGAACGACGATACGAAACCCGAAGACGAGCGGCCTGACAAAACGCCGCCCGCCGGCCCCCATGCCAAGCCGGATTTGACCGACAACGAAAAGACGCCGGGCGCCGGCAGCCTGCCGGACCCGGCCGACGATGACCAGGACGCCGTCTCCGGCTGACTTGCAGGCCAACTCCGGTCACGGCGAAACATGTGGGGAGCCGGGCCAGGGAACACGGATTCTCCGCGCAGCGTTGGCTGGATGAGAGCGTTGCGGCGATGGCCGCAACGCCGGAAATCCCGAAGTCTGGAGACCCCCATGAAAGCGCTTTGCTGGCACGGAAAAGGCGATATCCGTTGCGATACGGTTCCCGATCCCAAGCTCGAGGGACCGCGGGACGCGATCATCAAGGTGACGGCCTGCGCCATATGCGGATCGGACCTGCATCCCTATGACGGCTACATGCCGACGATGGAATCGGGCGATATCATGGGCCACGAGACCATGGGCGAGGTGGTCGAGGTCGGCTCCGAGGTTTCCAACCTGAAGGTGGGAGACCGCATCGTCATACCCTTCAACATCGCCTGCGGCGAATGTTTCTTCTGCCAAAAGCAGCTTTTCTCCCTGTGTGACAGGTCCAACCCCAACGCGAAGCTGGCGGCCGAGGCCATGGGGCACTCGCCCTCGGGCCTGTTCGGATACTCTCATATGCTCGGGGGATATGCGGGCGGTCAGGCCGAGTATCTCCGCGTCCCGTTCGCCGATGTCGGTCATTTGAAGGTGCCCGACGCAATCCCAAACGAACAGGCGCTCTTTCTCTCCGATATCTTTCCCACCGGCTACATGGCGGCAGAGAACGCCGAGATCGAACCGGGCGACACGGTAGCGATCTGGGGCTGCGGACCGGTTGGCCAGTTCGCGATCCAAAGCGCGTGGATGTTCGGCGCGGGCCGCGTCATCGCCATCGACAACGTGCCCGAGCGGCTGGAGATGGCCCGCACGCACGGCCGCGCGGAAATCATCAATTTCGACGAGGTGAAGGTCTTCGACCAGTTGCAGGAGATGACGAAGGGACGCGGCCCCGACCGATGCATCGACGCGGTGGGTGCCGAAGCCCATGCGGGCGGCTCGGTCGACTCGGTTCTCGACAAGGCGAAGGCAGCCATGTTCCTCGGCACGGATCGCGCCCACGTCCTGCGCGAGGCCATCATGTGCTGCCGCAAGGGAGGCACGCTCTCGGTGCCCGGCGTCTATATCGGCTTCCTCGACAAGGTGCCCTTCGGGGCCTTGATGAACAAGGGGCTTACCGTGCGAACGGGCCAGACGCACACCCATCGCTATCTTCAGCCCCTTCTGGAGAAGGTTGTCTCCGGCGAGATCGATCCATCCTTCGTGATCACCCACCGGGCAGGCCTTGAGGAAGGTCCCGATCTCTACAAGACATTCCGCGACAAGCAGGACGGGTGCATCAAGGTGGTGATGAACCCGAACGGCTGAGCACTCCAAAACAGATGAGCGGGCGCCCCATGGGTGCCCGCTTTGTCCTGCCCGTCATACCCGCCGCCCACGCAAAGCGCCCCACTTACATTTTCAGAGGCGCGCCTCACGCGTCAGCCCTCCTCTCAATCGCGTCCCTAACACCTCATTAAGCTTGGCCGCATAGCCTTTCCTCCAACCGGAGGAGACATGATGCGCGTTGCGATGGTCCTTGCCCTCCTGCTGCTCTCAGGCTGCGCCTCTGCACCGAAGAACACGGACAATTCGTGCGCGATCTTCGAGCAGCAGAGCGGCTTCCTGACGAACTGGCGCAGGGATGCCGAAAGAACATCCACCGAATTCGGCATACCCGTCTCGGTTCTGATGGCGACGATTCAAGCCGAGTCGAACTTCGAGGCGCGGGCTCGCCCTCCCCGCCGGAAGCTGCTGGGCGTCATTCCCTGGAAGCGGCAATCGACGGCCTACGGCTACGCACAGGCGCTTGACAGGACGTGGGACGACTACCAGAGGCGAACGGGCCGTTCGTTCGCGCGCAGAACCAACTTTTCGGATGCGATCCACTTCATCGGCTGGTACCACCACCAGAACCACCGCAGGAACGGCATCGCCCGCAACGACGCGTACAACTTGTATCTGGCCTACTATGCCGGCCCATCGGGCTATGCCCGGGGCAACTGGAAAAGCGACCCCACAGCTCGGAGGGGCGCCCGCAGGGCAGCCGATATGGCGGCCCGCTACGAGACGCAGTTGAAGCGATGCTGATGGCGGCGAGGGAGGCACGAGGGTAGCGAGAGACCCCGTTACCCGCCGGCTATTTCGAAAGAGGATATGCGGGAATAGTCGTATCCTCCACTCCTGTCGCGCTTAGCGGCGCTTCGCCGCAGGCGCATCCCTCGCGGTATTGGCGGCCGCAGGGTTACGACGGCGCCCCCGGCACGAACACATCGACCGCACGGCGATGGATACGGAAGTGAGCCGGGGTCGTCGTTGAGATGTCCCCGTCCGTATTCACATCGTGCGGCCGGCGTGTCTGGACTTTCAATTCGGCTGTTCGAAACGTTCTCACTTTGCGCGAGTTGCCCTGCGTGCCCCGCCGCAGTGCCGGCGCGAGCGCCAGCAACTCCCACCAGTGATCGATCTCCAGGCTATAGACGTCAAGTGCTCCGTCGTCGGGCGCGGCCGACTGCTCCACAGCCATGCCGCCACCGTAATATCTGCCATTGCCCACCGATATTTGAACCGTACGCACCGTCTCCATACGCCCGTCATGCTCAATCTGGACCGTGAAGGGCTGGCTTTGCCGCAAGAGGTTGAAGGCCGCAATCCCGTACCCCAGCTTGCCCCATCGCTTCTTGGCTTCCGCGGTGAGATTCTTGGCCAGCGACGCCGAGAACCCGATACTCGCCACGTTGAAATACAGCCGGCCATTGACCTCGCCCAGATCGATGGCACGCTTGTTCCCCCGCACGATCACCTCGGCGACCGCCTCGATGTTTTGCGGCAACCCAAGAGTGCGGGCGAGATCGTTCGCCGTTCCAAGCGGGAGGATGCCGAACGGGAGCCGCGTTTCCATCAACGCGCGGGCAGCCGTATTCAGCGTCCCGTCGCCGCCCCCCAAAATCACCAGATCGACGCTCTTGCGGTGTTCTCGGATCAAATCCTCGAAGGGACGGCCTTCTGACGGTTCAATGAGCGTCAGGCCTCGACGCAGAACGCCGAGCGCTCCCTCGATGGACGCCCCTCCGCTGCGCGCCCGCTTGTTCAGCAGAAGCAGTGCACGTCTCGGCAGTTTCTCGCCGCCCGGTTCTTTGATCATGTGCGCTTCCTGTGACGACCGCGACTTCTAGCGTTGGCGGTGTGTCGTTTTTGCGCTCGTTCGAGCATGATCCGCAGAAATGGCCTTGGATGGCGAAGACGCCAATTACGGGCGGTCCCGATCGACACGCCCACCCGCACGAGGATGTAAAACGAGGCCGGCCGCGGCACTGCAATCGATTCTGGAATGCCTTCGGATGCGTTGACTTCCGCCGCGGGGTGGCGGTTCATGCGTGAGGGGGAGCATTTCGGGCGGGCACAAGGACATCATTTCAGGAATGCCTCTGAACGACCTGATGGCGGACGCCATCATCAAGCAGCTCAGCATGACCCGGCACCCGGAAGGCGGCTGGTATGTGGAGACCTTCAGGGACGAAGGCGGCGGAGCGCGCGGGCATTCGACAGCGATCTATTTTCTTCTGAAACGTGGCGAGCGCTCGCATTGGCACCGAGTGGGCGACGCGTCGGAAATCTGGCTCTACCACGCAGGCGCACCGCTCAGCTTGTCGCTGTGGGACGAAGGCGAAACCTTCCGCATAATTCGCCTAGGTCCCGACCTTGTTCTAGGCGAACAGCCACAGGCGGTAGTGCCTGCGAATGTATGGCAGGCAGCGGAGAGCGAAGGCGATTTCACGCTCGTCAGTTGCGTCGTAGCACCAGGTTTCCTCTTCTCTTCTTTCGAGCTCGCGCCCCCGGGCTGGGAGCCACCATTCGAAAGCCGCTGAAGGAGGAAGGCAGGCGGACGCCCCTCACTCCGAAATCTCAGCGAACCGACCCGTCGGAGTAGCGCCGCATACACGCGACAGCATCGTATTCGACCTGCAGGAAACCGCCGTTGTCCACCCGCGCATCATACCGGCATGGAGCGAACGCCGCGCAACCGGTTGACGCAGCAATCCACGCGGCGGTAAAGCCGAAGCCGTTCGGCGGCAATTCGGTAGCAGAAGCGGCGGTAGCCGGCTAGAGAACCCGAGAAAGCGAACGAAAGCAAGTCTAGGAAGGGTGGCCGAGTGGTTTAAGGCAGCGGTCTTGAAAACCGCCGTGCGGGCAACCGTACCGTGGGTTCGAATCCCACCCCTTCCGCCACTTTCAAGTTGCGAACCTGCCCCGAGGCCCCGATGTGGGGCTTTTTTCTTTTTATCTCAAAGGGGGTTGGCGGTTGGGTCCGCCCTGCGGAGACCGGCGTTACGGCTGATATTGGTCTCTGAACGGTCAGCGTCTCTTTTCGAGCGCCCTGCCGGAAAATAAGGGCGGTATCGAAATTCGGCGGGTTTTCAGTCAATTGAGCAAGCACTCACGCTTACACGTTGTCGCGGACATGAGCGCCAGGCTGACGCGCGGAGACACTCGGGGGCGGCGAAGCTCTGCGGCTCGATGCGCGGATGTGCGCGTTCAGACGGGCAGACCGTTGGCTGCGCATCGGAAGTCTCTGATGACAAAAGGACTTCTCCCCTCTAGCCTGGCGCAATGTCAAACGGGCCTTGGACGGATGAAGAGAACGACCTGATCGTCGCGGATTACTTCGCGATGCTGGCCGATGACATCGCCGGGCGCCGTTACAGCAAGACGGAGCATCGCCGGACGCTCCTGCCGCTGCTCAACGATCGTTCGGAAGGATCGGTCGAGTTCAAGCACCAGAACATCAGTGCGGTGCTGAAGGGGCTCGGCGAGGACTGGATCCTCGGCTACAAGCCAGCGTTCAATTTCCAGATGACGCTGGTCGATGCGGTGGCGCGCTGGCTCGCGCTCCATCCCGACTGGCTCGGTCGGATGCCCGGCACACGTCCGGCCACCGGCCTACAGGAGGCCGCGCAGCTCTGGATCGGCCCACCGCCCACGCTGTCCAACCAGCCACCGCCGCAAGAGCTCGAGCAGATGCTGCACATCGCCCGCAAATTCGATGTCGCGGGCCGGGACGAGCGCAACCGCGCTCTCGGTCGCGCGGGCGAGGAACGTGTGCTGGCGCATGAGCGGGCTTCGCTTCAGGCCGTGGGCCGCGAGGATCTGGCGCGGAAGGTACGCTGGGTGTCGCAAGAGGATGGTGACGGCGCAGGTTATGATATCGAGAGCTTCGCGCCGGATGGGCGGTCGCGCCTGATCGAGGTGAAGACCACGAATGGATGGGAGCGCACACCGTTCCTGATCACCCGCAACGAACTGGCCGTGGCCGAGGAGCGGCGCTCGGAATGGCGTCTGTTCCGGCTCTGGAACTTCTCGCGCGAGCCGAAGGCGTTCGAACTCCACCCGCCACTCGATGCCCATGTCGCTCTGACCGCGACGACGTTTCAGGCGAGCTTTCACTGACGATCAGCCGAACACCTGCTTGGCCTGCTCCGGCCACGGTGCGGCAGTTGCTTCCACGAGGGACATGAGGCTGACCGCCGGAGACTCCCGGCCGCAGGTCAGGCGTTTGAGGACGGTGGGCGACAGATAGGCCAATCGCAACTGGCGACTGACATGCCGCTCTGCCAGACCGACAGCCTTGGCGAGATCATGGACGGTGGCGAACTCTCCGGCTTCCATGCGGCGGCGCCAGCTCCACGCCCGGCCGATGGCGCGCAGGACGTGAGGATCGGGAGCGCGGTCTTCGCTCGGACGATAATCCACCGGTGGCAGGAGCTTCGGCCGCCCGTTCTTCTTTCGCACCTTCAGCGGGATCAGCACCCTGATCGTGTCACTGGCCTGTGTCATTCAGCAGCCTCCATACGAGCGGGTGCGAGCATCTCGCGGATGACCCCACCGATTCCCTCGGCCCGAACATCGACCGCAAGCCCGTCAGCGGTCACGATGACGCGCCGGACGAGCAACTGGATGATCCGCGCCTGTTCCGCAGGAAAAAGCTGGTTCCAGAGCGCGTCGAAATCGTTCAACGCAGCGATGGCCTCGGCTTCTCGAACCTGCGGGCCGCCCTGCCGCAAGGCGTCGAGAACCTTCGTCACCACCTCGGGCGTCTGCACGATACGGCGGACTTCCGTCACCACTGCGTCCTCGACCATGCCTGCCGGAAGCCGCGACGGCACATCGGATTCGCTATCCTCGCGGTTCCGGATCACATCCATTGAAACATAGTAGCGGTAGAGCTTGGCTCCCTTGCGCGTGGCCGTCGGCGTCATGGCTGCGCCGGTTTCGCTGAAGATCAGGCCCTTGAGCAGTGCGGGCATCTGCATCCGGCTGTTGTTCGCGCGCTTGCGCGGGCTCTCCTGCAAAATGGCGTGGACGTGGTTCCAGAGCTCGGCGTCGATGATGGCTTCATGCTCGCCGGGATATGCCTTCCCTTTGTGGACGGCTTCACCTCGATAGACGCGGTTATTCAGCAAACGGTAGAGATAGCCCTTGTCGACCAGCGTCCCCTGCTTGTTTCGGAACCCCTGCGCACGCAGTTCACGGGCCAGCGTCGTCGCCGAGCCGAGTTCGACGAAGCGTTCGAAGATGCGGCGCACTGCGGCAGCCTCGGCCGCGTTGACCACCAGCTTGCGATCCTGAACATCGTAGCCGAACGGCACGTAGCCGCCCATCCAGATCCCGCGCTTCCGGGACGCGGCCACCTTGTCGCGGATCCGCTCGCCGATCACCTCGCGCTCGAACTGGGCGAAGCTGAGCAGGATGTTCAGCGTGAGCCGCCCCATGGACGTGGTGGTGTTGAATGACTGGGTGACGCTCACGAACGTCACTTCGTTCCGGTCGAACACCTCGACCAACTTCGAGAAATCCATCAGCGAGCGCGAGAGCCGGTCGATCTTGTAGACGACCACGACGTCGACAAGTCCGTCCTCGATGTCGGCGAGCAGCCGTTTCAGCCCCGGGCGGTCGAGGGTGCCGCCGGAGAAGCCGCCGTCGTCATATCGCTCCCGGATCGTGGCCCAGCCTTCCGACCTCTGGCTGGCCACATAGGCCTCGCAGGATTCGCGCTGGGCATCGAGGCTGTTGAATTCCATGTCGAGCCCTTCCTCGCTCGACTTCCGGGTGTAGACGGCACAACGGAGGCGGCGTTTCGAGTTGAGCATGCCGTCCATCAGGCGCCCTCCCGCTCACGCAGGCCGAAGAAGCGGTAGCCATTCCAGCGGGTGCCGGTGATCTCCCGAGCCACGGCAGAAAGAGAGCGGAACCTTCGGCCCTGCCATTCGAACCCGTCGTTCATGACCGTCACGGTGTGCTCGATCCCGTTCCATTCACGAACGAGGCGGGTTCCCACGACCGGATTGCGCGGATCGACGATCTGGTTCTTGCCGCGTCCGATGCCTTCGATCTCGTCCGCCAGCAGGTCGAGCATTCGCCTGGTGTCACGGTCGGGGCCGCCGTAGGCCAGTTCCTGGATGCGATGTCCGATGCGCAGCTCGAGAAAGGCACGGCTGTTGTTCGGCGCGCCCCCGCCGAACAGAGCCTGCCAATCGGCCTTCAGCTCCCTCACCGATTTGGCCTTCAGCGCCGTCAGTCTGGCGAGCACCGTTCGGTCGACCTCGGCATTCATGCCGGGGGCCTGCGCCATCATCCTCTTGTCATGCTTCATGAATTCCTCCGATGCGGATGCGTTTTCCGCGATGAGCACCGCTCTTTCGGGGGCGGAAGTCCACAAAACAGTCTCCGGGTTCCGCAGATAAAGAACTTGCCTTCCCTGTCTCGAGCCGAACCACGCCAGCGGCCAGAATCCGGCCGATCTCGGCGAGTCGGTCCCCGGGCGACATGCACTCCGGACTCAGGGGATTGGCGCCCGCGAGCGGGCTGTCGAAATGGCTGGGCATGGTGATGGTTCGCGATCTGGATGCTGCCAAAACCGTATCGCGAAATCAGAAAAACACAAGTATTTCAATATATTGTGGACATTCAGCCCTGCTTCGCACGCCCGCGAAAATCTGCGTGACGTGGATCGCGCGAGAACCGTCTCAACGAGCGAGGCAGTCAAGGATTCAGACGAATCAGTCGGCGCTCCCGCCCATGAACCTGTCGTATGTATCGGGCGTTGCCTCCTCCTCGAGACCGGCCATTTCCCATCTCGATGGTGCATGGTCGGGATAGAGCAGCAGAGAGATCGCCATCTCGTTACTCGGAGAAAACACTGTCATCTCCCGGACCGGCTCGGCACCGAGCCATACGCCCGGCACGTGCAGAACGCCGTGCCGCCCGGTATCCGCATCGACTTCCCGCGCCGCCAGCGACCCGGCCGGCAATTCAATCACGGTCTGGCGGGCAGCGTAATAGATCCGAGACCGGATGAGCGGACCACTGGACCACGCCCAGTCGATGAAGCCCTCCTTGCTGACGACGATCATGGCTCGCTTGTCGGTGATGGTCAGCCATTTGAGAATCGCAGCAGTGAGCGACACCGCATATCGATCGGCAAGCTCGGTCATGGTGTCGATGTCGACGTCCCGCCCCCTGATCTGTGCGCGGAAATCGTCGAGCGGCATCAAAAGATAGGACGCGAAAGTGTTGGCCTCCGCCTCGATGGCGCCGCGCTCGGCGCTCCAGTCGGCCATGTTGCGGCTCGTGCACTGAAGTCCGCGAGGATGAGCGTGGCGGTGCAGCAGATAGTGGCCAAGCTCATGGGCCAGCGTGAAATTCCGCCGACCGGGCGACCTGATCGTGTCGTTGTAGACGATTCCCCATTCGCCCGAACCGTTCGGATGAGGCATCAGCATGCCTTCGACGCCCCTAGACAGCGCGATCCCCTCCACCTTGGTGATCGGCGCATCGGGGAAAACCTGCCGCGAAAATTCCTTGGCGATCATTGCCACGTCGATCGGGAAGCGCGGCAGGCCATGGGCCTGGTGAACGGCCGAGATCAGCTGCGTGAGGCGGATCGCCCAGCCTTGCGGGGTCGTCGGGAGGCTCAATCCTTCTTCCCCCAGAGATCGATCATCTGATTGATCTTCTCCTGATCCTCGGTGGTCAGCTTGCTGAACCGGCGGAAGAAGGCTTCCTTCAGCACTTCGTCACCCGGTTCGGCGCTGTCATCGAGGAGATAGTCGGTGGTGACGGACAGGGCCTGCGCGATGCGGGTCAGCTTTTCGGCCGATGGTTTTCGTGTCTCGCGGTTTTCGAGCTCCCAGATGTAGCTCTTGCTGGAGTCCGTCAGGTCGGCGAGCTTGTCGAGGGAGTAGCCCTTTTCCTGCCGATGGCGCTTGATCTTGGCGCCGAGGGACGTGGTCATCTGATCTTCCTTGCATGCCTTCATGGATGGAATGGCGTGTTCGGTATGCCGAACAAAAAAGGTTCGCGCAAGTAGACAGCCCGTGATGTTCGATATATATCGAACGATAGCGTATCGCTGCGCGCCGATTCTCTCCTCCTCTGGCCAGGAAAGGGCCTCCCATGACGTCGATCGCCTCCTTCTTCCGCAAGACCCCGGTAACTCGCCTGCAGGACTACTTCACCGCATGCGCATTCACCTCGCTGCCGCCCGTCGATTGGACGAAGCCCGAGGCGGAGGTCGTCGAGCCTTTGATCAAGGCGGTGGACGCTATGAACGAGGATGAGCGCCAGCGCGTCATTCTCGATGCGGGCCGCGTCGCGACATTGGCCAATGAGCCCGGTCAGACCGCGCTCCAGAACGTGGTGCTCGACCGGGCGACGTTCGACACGCTCGAGGGAGCGAACAACCGCTCGCTCTGGGTGTTCCTGAACGAGAATGATCGGTTCCGTCTTGCTGAGGAGGTTCGCTACAACGATGAGCGTCGTCGCGGGCGCTCGTGGAATGGCTTCGGGGTCGAAAAGGGCCGCTCGGTCCGGAAGGATCCCATCTCGGTGGCGGCTTTCACCGCGGCGATCCGGGAACGGTTCGAGACTCCCAATGTCCATGTGGACATCTTCGACCGGCACCGTGTCATCCTCGATGACCAGGAGTGCGAACTCGTTCAGGTGGCGATCTATCGCGAGGGGCGTCCCGAGGACATGCTGGGCTTCGATGCCAACAGCAAGCTCGCCCGGCGCATCGTGCGGCCGGTCTTCGAAGCGGCGCTGACCTACGAAGCGGCCACGGGCGTGATCGAGGTCGTCGCCAACACGCGCGAGGATCGGGTGGACCTGACCCGGTTCATGGCGCGGGACCTGCTCGGTATCGAGTTCGCCGAGAAGCACATCCCCCTTCGCGAGTACGACCTGAGCGTCCTGTTGAAGCCGTTCGATTTCCCGACCGACGCGGCGGACGGGATCGAGGGCGTCACGGTGAAGGAGCTGCGCTTCATGGATCTCGGCGATCCCAAGGAGCGTGTCACGCTGGAATCGATGTCGGGCGCCGAACGCACGATCTGGGAGATGGCCAACCACCGGATCGGACTGGATCTCGGTGGCGGGTCCGGGAGCTTGCACGCATCGGGACTCCTCGGCGAGGCTCCGGAGTGGCTGATCACCCGTGCACGTTTCACCATCAAGTTTCGGCCCGGGCCCGACGGTGGTCGCGGCAAATCCCTGACGCTCACCGTCACCATGCCGCATGGCTGCAACCTCAAGGACATGACGCCGCAGGAACGCCTGATCGGCGAGAAGTACCTGCGGCGGTGGGGAATCCTGAAGGATGACAGCGATGTCGGCGACCTCGTTGAATAGAGCCGCCATCGACCTGCTATTCAAGGTGCTGGAGGCCCGCGGCACACAGATCGCGGGCGCCACGCTCACCGAGTATTTCCCGCGAGCGGCGGAAACGCTGCTCGCTTCCGGTCTGCTGGCGGCACGTGGACAGGTCCCCGTCGTCGCGGCGATGGATGCCCACGAGGACGAACCAATTCCCGCAGTCTGGTCGCCTGAGCGCAAAGCATTCGGATATCTCAACAGCGTCGGGCGCTGGATGGAAATCGAGGAAAACGCGATCTCTGCCTATCAAGTCGATCACGCCCGCATGTTCGCGGCAATGCTCATGCCATTCGAACGGCAAGGAACCGCGAAGATCGCGCCGCTGATCCCCGACCATCTCTGGGACATCGGTGCGATCAGGATCGCCGGGGCCAAGACGCCAGTGCCCGTCTGGTTCGGCCGCCGCCTTGGCGATCTTCACGTCTGGTCCCAGGTCGGCGTCCTTGTGGGCCGTCGGCCGGCAACTGACAGGCGCATCATCCTCACCTCGACCCGCGGTGACCGTCTGCCTGCCGCACCGGATCGTCGGCATGCCCTGGTAGCGGTCGAGGACGTGTTGGAGACCCCGGATCGGTTGGCGATATCTCCGAGGGTTCTTGCTGCGCGGGTCTATCCAGAACAGGTGCAACGGCGATACCCGATCGACCATTCCGACGACTTCGGTACCGTCTGGCTCAGGGACGAGACGTTCGAATTTCGCGGCGACAAGCATCGCAAGCTCCTCGAGCAGCTGTTCGGCGCCTATTGGGCGGGGACACCAGTGCTGCGTGTCACGTTGGCGCTCGCGGAGGCCGGGTTCTCAGACAAGACGAACAGCCTATCGAAAGCATTCAGCGGGCGAGACGACTGGCAGAAGTTCATCCGACAATCGGAAGGGAACTGCTGGATCGAAGTCTGATCCAAGTCATTGGATTTTATAGGTAAGGCCGTCCGAAAGGGCGGCCTTTTCGCATTTCCGGGGCACCTACCGTTTCCCCTACCGCTCCCCTTCCGAAGCCCTACCAGCCCCTCTGCGATCTTCACTCCCGCAGGTTTTCGAACAAACCCGAAGGAGGTTCAGATGGCGCTCAGGCACCTGTCGCAGATCGAGCTGGCAGCTCGCTGGAACATTTCCCACCGCACGCTGGAGCGTTGGCGGTGGACGGGCGAAGGCCCGAAATTCATCAAACTCGGTGGACGGGTCATCTACCGCCTCGAAGACATCGAGGCCTTCGAGGCCGAACAGGTCCGCGGGTCGGAAGCCGAACCCCAGCGCCCGATGTCGGCGTGAGGGAGGCGGAGACGATGATCCCCAACCGCCTCTCGCTCGACGACCTGCGCACCATGCAGATCCGCGAAATCGCGGCGTTATCGGCCGAACAGCTCGCGTCGTTGCATGACGATGCCGCCGGGCAGCTGCGCGCCGCGAAAACCCTCTGCGACTGGCTCAATGGAGCCATCGCTCTGAAGTACGGCGACCGGGCGACGGAAGCGCGCCGGGCCGAGGGCAAGGATACCGGCACGATCCGCTTCGAGGACGGCGCGGTGACCGTCATCGCCGACCTGCCCAAGCGCGTCGATTGGGACCAGACGAAGCTCGCGGCGCTCGCCGAGAGCATCAAGGCTGATGGCGGGGACCCCGCCGAGTACGTCGACATCTCCTTCGATGTTGCCGAGCGCAAGTATTCCGCCTGGCCCGCGCATATCCGCACGGCCTTCGAGGGCGCGCGCACGGTCCGGACCGGCAAGCCGCGCTTCCGCTTCTCCCTGAACGAAGAGGTGACGAAATGACCGCCCAGAGCAAGCTGAGTCGGCTGCGCGAGCGCCATTACGGCCTCGACAAGCTGCCCGAGACCGTCCGGATCCCCGCCCTTGGCAACCGCCGCGATGAAACCGTCAAGCCGTTCGAGACCGCGACGGTCGACGATCTGGCCTTCGCTCTACTCGGCCTGAACGAGCGGGCATCCGCGCTCTATCGCGAGATCGATGCGCTGCGCACCGTTCACGACGAGGCGCGCAAGGCCGGTGCGCTCGGCTCGGACATCGCGATCGACGCGCTGATCGCCGAGACGGGAGGCAAGTGATGGCCCTTCCCATCATCGGTGCCGACGAGCGCCTCGCGCAGCGCAAGGGGATCAAGGGTGTCATCTTCGGCCGGTCGGGCATCGGCAAGACGTCGCTGCTCTGGACGCTGAATGCCTCGACCACGCTCTTCATCGATCTCGAGGCCGGCGATCTGGCGGTCGAGGGGCTGGAGATCGACGCGCTGCGGCCCCGCACCTGGAAGGAATGCCGCGATTTCGCGGTGTTCATCGGCGGTCCGAACCCGGCGTTGCGCGAGGACCAGCCCTACAGCCAGGCGCATTTCGACGAGGTCTGCGGCCGCTACGGCGATCCGGCGGTGATCGGGAAATACGAGACCGTCTTCATCGACTCGATCACCGTGGCGGGGCGGCTCTGCTTCCAATGGTGCCGCGGGCAGCCCGAGGCCACGTCGGAAAAGACCGGCAAGCCCGACATCCGCGGCGCCTACGGGCTGCACGGCCGCGAGATGATCGCCTGGCTGACCCATCTGCAGCACACGCGCGGCAAGCATGTCTGGTTCGTCGGGATCCTCGACGAGAAGCTCGACGACTTCAACCGCAAGGTCTTCCAGCCGCAGATCGACGGATCGAAGACCGGGCTCGAGCTACCGGGGATCGTCGACCAGGTCATCACCATGGCCGAAATCGCCGATGTCAACGGCCAGCCGCAGCGCGCCTTCGTCTGCCAGACGCTGAACCTCTGGCTCTATCCGGCCAAGGATCGCTCGGGTCGCCTCGATCTCGTCGAACCCCCGCATCTCGGCCGCCTCATGGAGAAGATCCAGCGCCCCGCGCGCCCGGCGTCCGAGCGCCTGTCCTGGCCGCCGGTGATCCCGGCCGATCCCGCGGCCGAGGCGGCATCCCCCACTCAATCCACCCTCCAGAACTGAAAGGAGCCGCGCCATGTCCGGACCCTGGAACGACTTCAACTCCGCGCAATCGAACACCAACGTCATCCCGAAGGGCACACTCGCCAAGGTGCGCCTGACGCTGCGTCCCGGCGGCTTCGACGACCCCTCGCAGGGCTGGACGGGCGGCTGGGCGCGCCGGGCCACCACCGGCGCCGTCTATCTCGACGCCGAATACACCGTTCTCGAAGGACCCTATGCCCGGCGCAAGATCTGGTCGCTGATCGGCCTCTACAGCCCGAAGGGTCCGGACTGGGCCAACATGGGTCGCGGGCTGATCCGCGGTATCCTCAACTCGGCGCGCGGCGTGTCCGACAAGGACAACTCGCCCGAGGCTCAGGCCCGCCGCCGCATCAACGGCTTCGGCGATCTCGACGGGATCGAGTTCGTCGCCCGCATCGACATCGGTCAGGACACCAACGGCGAGGACAAGAACGAGATCCGCGCCGCGGTCACGCCCGATCATCGCGACTACGCCGCGCTGATGGGCGCGGTCGCGCCGCAGTTCTCCGCCGTCCCGGCGCAGGGCCACGCTCCGCAGCAGCCCACCACGGCCACCCAGCCCAGCCAGCCCGCTTCCGCCTCCGGCGTCGCCGGCCGGCCGAGCTGGGCGCAGTAAGGGGGATCGGCCATGCGCCTGCGCCCTCGCCAGAAGACCTTCGTCGAGCGCAGCGTGGCCGCGCTCGCCTCCCGCGGCAACACGCTGGGTGTGGCGCCCACCGGCGCGGGCAAGACCATCATGCTCTCGGCGGTCACCGGCGAGATGATCGGCGACGGGGCCAAGGCCTGCGTGCTGGCCCATCGCGACGAGCTGACGGCGCAGAACCGCGCCAAGTTCCAGCGCGTGGTGCCGGGCGTCGCCACCTCGGTGATCGACGCCACCGAGAAATCCTGGGGCGGCCAGGTCGCCTTCGCCATGGTGCCGACGCTGGCGCGGGCCTCGAACCTTGCCGACATGCCGCGCCTCGACCTGCTGGTCGTCGACGAGGCGCATCATGCCGTCGCCGACAGTTACCGCCGCATCATCGACCGGGTGCGCGAGGCCAATCCCGATGCCCGGATCTTCGGGGTCACGGCGACGCCGAACCGGGGCGACAGGAAGGGGCTGCGAGAGGTCTTCGACAATGTCGCCGATCAGGTACGGCTGGGCGAGCTGATCGCCTCGGGCCATCTGGTGCCGCCGCGCACCTTCGTCATCGATGTGGGCGTGCAGGACGAGCTGCGCTCCGTCCGCAAGACGATGTCGGATTTCGACATGGCCGAGGTGGCGGGCATCATGGACCGCGCCCCCGTCACCGATGAAGTGATCCGGCACTGGAAGGAGAAGGCGGGCGACCGGCAGACCGTGGTGTTCTGCTCCACTGTCTCGCACGCCGAGCACGTCACCGATGCGTTCAGGGCGGCAGGCGTTTCCGCCGCGCTGATCCATGGCGATCTGGCGGCCGAGACCCGCAAGGCGCTCCTTGCCGGCTATGCGGCGGGCGACATCCGCGTCGTCGTCAACGTGGCCGTGCTGACCGAGGGCTGGGATCACCCGCCCACCTCCTGCGTCGTGCTGCTGCGCCCCAGCTCCTACAAGTCCACCATGATCCAGATGGTCGGGCGCGGCCTGCGCACCGTCGATCCCGAGGAACACCCCGGCATCGTCAAGACGGACTGCATCGTCCTCGACTTCGGCACCTCGAGCCTGATCCACGGCACGCTGGAACAGGATGTCGATCTCGACGGCAAGATCGTTTCGGGCGAAGCGCCAACGAAGATCTGCCCTGCCTGCGCGGCGGAGATTCCGCTCGCCGCCACCGAGTGCCCGATCTGCGGCGAGGCGCTCCCGCGCGAAGATCCCGACGCGGGCGAAGGCGCGGCCGCCGCGCCGCTCTCGGGCTTCATGATGACCGAGATCGACCTGCTGAAGCGGTCCAGCTTCGCATGGGTCGATCTCTTCGGCACGGACGATGCGCTGATGGCCACCGGCTTCACGGCCTGGGGCGGCATCTTCTGGCTGGACGGGGTCTGGTACGCCGTCGGCGGCGCGAAGGGCGAACGCCCCCACCTGTTGGGCGTGGGCGAGCGCACCGTCTGCCTCGCGCAGGCGGACGACTGGCTCAACACCCACGAGAGCGACGAGAGCGCCTTCAAGACCCGCTCCTGGCTGCGTCAGCCACCGACGGAAAAGCAGCTGCAATACCTGCCGCCCGAGTGCCGACACGACTTCGGCCTGACGCGCTATCGCGCCTCGGCGCTGATGACCTTCGGCTTCAACAAGCGCGCCATCCATCAGCTGATCGACGCGGCGGCCGCTCCCGAACGGAGGGTGGCATGATCCATGATCACTTTCACTTCCATCACGGCCGAGGACCGGCGGCGACTCTGGCATCCGCGTGGAACGCTCTGTGCTGTCTGCCGGCAACCCACCCGTGGTTTTGGCTGGTCCGATCCGTTCCGGTCGAAGCGGCCCCGGCCCTCGGTCTGGTTCTGCTCGATGTCCTGCCAGGATTTCTGGACGCGCTTGGCGCGGCGGCGTGTCGCCATGGTTGACCTGACCGAGGAGGAACGCGCCGCCATCACCGCCACGATGAAACGTGTGGCGCTGCTGATGGACGAAATCGGCTGGGCGACTCCGCTCGCCGATCTGACCGAGGCGCAGGTACGCGCGCTGATCGAGGAGGCCGTGGAGGGCTTCCGCGAGGCCATGTCCGACATCGCCCGGGCGCAGGCGGCGGAGGTGCCGTTCTGATGCTGGATTTCAACCACCGACCCAGCTTTGCCGACCGGATCAACGCCGCTGTAGATCAGGCGCTGACCGCCGATCAGGCGACGCGCCCGTCGCGCGACTATCTCGGCGGATCGCGCCTCGGCCATGCCTGCGAGCGCGCCCTGCAGTTCGAGTTCACGGCGACGCCGAAGGACGATGGGCAGGACTTCAGCGGCCAGTCGCTTCGCATCTTCGCCATCGGCCATGCGCTCGAGGATCTCGCCGTCACCTGGCTGCGGAGGGCGGGCTTCGATCTCTATACCCGCAAGGGCAACCGGTCCGATGGCGGCCAGTTCGGCTTCTCCGCCGCGGGCGGGCGCATCCGTGGCCATGTCGATGGCATCATCGCCGCCGGGCCCGAGGGCTTCGGTCTCGCCGTTCCCGCGCTCTGGGAATGCAAGACCATGAACGCGAAGAACTGGCGCGCCTGTGTCAAGGACAGCGTGACGAAGTCGAAGCCGGTCTACGCCGCCCAGATCGCGCTCTACCAGGCCTACATGGAAGGGACCGTCCCCGGCATCTCGGCCGCGCCCGCAGTGTTCACCGCGATCAACAAGGACACGGCCGAGCTTCATCACGAACTGGTCCCGTTCGATCCCGATCTCGCGCAGCGCATGTCGGATCGCGGCGTGCGGATCCTGCAGGCCACCGACGCGGGCGAGCTCTTGCCGCGCATCGCCGCCAATCGCGACTTCTTCGAATGCCGCTTCTGCCCGTGGGCCGAGCGCTGCTGGAGCCTGCCAGCATGAGCGACGACAACATCATCCACTTCAACCCCTGGCGGGATTTCAACGACGCGCCGCCGCTGCCCGATCCCTTCGCGGTCGAACCGGATGCGAGCCAGATCGCCCGCTTCATCGATGTGGTCTTCGGCTACTCCGAGGGTCTGATCCCGGTTCGCGGCTTCGTCGACAAGGGTCAGGGCAAGGACGGCCGCCCGCACAACATCTGGATCGAGGCGGACGCCAGGGCGCCCGAGAAGCTCGCGACCTTCGCTGGCTGGGCCGCGCGAGAGGGCGCTGCGGTCTATGTCATCCCCGGCACGGTCGCGGAGACCGGGCAGGCTCGTGCTGCCGACGTGATGCAGATGCAGAGCCTCGTGGTCGATCTCGACTCGGGCGACATCCCCGCCAAGCTCGATCACCTCGTCCACCATCTCGGCCGCCCGACGCTGATCATCGAGAGCGGCGGGCGCACGCTCGAGGGTGTGACCAAGCTCCATGTCTGGTGGCAACTGACCGAGCCAGCGGAAGGCGCGGACCTCGCCATGCTCTGCCAGCTTCGCGGCGAGATCGCGCTGAAGGTTGGCGGCGACACGCATTTCCGCTCGGCCCACCAGCCCATCCGCGTCCCCGGCACCGTCTATCACAAGGGCGGGCTGACCCGGCTCGTGCAGATCCGCGAGGCGACCGGGATGGAGGTCGATCTCCCCGAGATGGCCGAGCGCGTCGCCGACATGCCGCCCATGCCCGGCGTCGGCATGGGCACGGCCGAGCCGCGCCAGAAACCCGCCATCGACGATGTCCTCGTGACCCCGGTGCACGAAGGCGGCACGGACGACTGGTCCCGTTTCGAGGGCGCCTCGGCCGCCATCGGCTATTTCCTGCGCCTCGTCCACGAGGGCCGGATGTCGATGGACGAGGGCTGGACGGCGATCTGCGGCTACAACGCCGCGATGCTGCGCCCGTCCTGGCCGCTCGACCGGCTGAAGCGCGAGACGAACCGTCTGTGGGAACTTCACATCAAGCGGCACGGGCCACCGCTCCTTCGCCTCGACAGTGCGATCACGGCACCGGCCGACCTACCGACCTTCAGCCTCGGCGCGCTGCTCGACGACACGAGCCCGATGCCCGAGGACATCATCGGCCCGCGCGTCCTGACCCCGGGCGGGCTTCTGGTGCTGGGCGGCGCTCCGAAGGTCGGCAAGAGCGACTTCCTGATCTCCTGGCTTGTGCACATGGCGGCGGGCGTGCCGTTCCTCGGCTTCACGCCGCCCCGGCCGCTGCGCGTGTTCTACCTGCAGGCCGAAATCCAGTATCACTACCTGCGCGAGCGCATGCAGCAGATCGCGCTGCCCGTTACCGTGATCGCCGCCGCGCGCGACACATTCATCGCTACGCCGAAACTCAGGCTGCTCCTCGATGCGAAGGGCGTCGCCCGCGTCGCCGAGGCGATCCGGGCGGCATTTCCGGACGCGCCGCCCGACATCATCGTCATCGATCCGATCCGCAACCTCTTCGACGGCGGCCCCGACGGCGGCGGGGAGAACGAGAACGCCGCCATGATGTTCTTCCTGAAGGACCGGGTGGAGTCCCTGCGCGAGGCGATCAATCCGGAGGCGGGCGTCATCCTCGCCCACCACACGCGCAAGGCCACCAGGCAACAGGTCAAGGACGATCCCTTCCTTGCCCTTTCCGGGGCCAGCGCGCTGCGCGGTTTCTATACCACCGGCCTGTTGATGCACCTTCCCGACGAGGACAGCACCGTCCGCAGGCTCGAAATCGAACTTCGCAACGGACCTGCGCTGCTGGGAAAGCTGATCGACAAGGTGAAGGGCGAATGGGTCGAACTGAACCCGATGAACGAGCGCCTCGTGCGCAAGGAGGCGGGAGCGAAGCTCGATGCTGAGCGGCTCCGCAAGGGAGACGTGATCCTCACGATCCTGCACGAGGAAGCGGCGGCCGGGCGGCTCTACACCACCACGCAGTTCGGTGAGGCCTTCGAGAACAAGGCAGGTCTGGGCAGCAAGTACACGATCCGCGACCGGATCGGCGTGCTGACGACGAAGGGGCAGATCAAGTTCCTGCGTGATGGCCGCCCCTTCGGCATGGCCGTAGTGCGCTCCCGCTTCGGCTATCTCGTCGTCGAAGACATGCGCTTCGGGACGGAAACCCAGATCGATCCCGATACCGGTGAGGTTCTGGGCGAAGGCCAGCCGGTGCTGCCGAGCCACTATAAATGCGCCAGCACGGGAGCCTGCCTGCAGGTCGAGAACCCCGCCATCTGGGTCCACCCGGAGGGGCTCGATGACTGACTTCGTCCTCTCCGAAATCTTCCTCGTCCTCAGGACGAAGTTGTCAGTCCTCGTCCTCACTTTGTCCTCAGCCAACAAAGTCAATGGCTTGCGGAGGACGAGGACGAACAGCCACGTCCTCCTTGTTCGTCCTCCGAAACGGCGAAAATTCCTTTTCTCACAGACGCTTGCGTCGCTCCGAGGACTGATAGGGAAACCCCCATACTGCGTATGGGGCGGCCACCCGTCAGGGTTGGCCTCGCCCCCATACGTCGCGGGGCCTCGCGCGCCACCGCCCATGGCTTCTGACACCCGATCCGACGACGGCGGCCCCGTACCGCCAAGCACCAGACCGCCGTCGTCTTCCACCACCACAAGCCACCGGCAAAGGAGGCCCGTCATGGCTCAGCCGACTCTGATCCCGAATTCCGACGGCGCAAGGTTTGAATCGCTGTCGCTCGCCACGCCCCGTAACCGCTGCATCCTTGCGCTCGACCTCGGCACCTCGACCGGCTGGGCGCTGCGTGGCCACGACGGTCTGATCACCAGCGGCACCGTCTCGCTTCGTCCCGGCCGCTTCGATGGCGGCGGCATGCGCTACTTGCGCTTCACCAACTGGCTGACCGAGATTGATCGGCTGTCCGGGCCTATCGCGGCGATCTGGTTCGAGGAGGTCCGCCGCCATGCAGGCACCGACGCGAGCCACATCTATGGCGGGCTCATGGCGACGCTGACCGCGTGGGCCGAACTGCGGGGCATACCCTACGAGGGCGTGCCGGTCGGCACGATCAAGCGTCACGCGACGGCCAGGGGCAATGCCGACAAGGCCGCGATGATCGCCGCCGTCCGCGCCCGCGGCTTCAGCCCCGTCGACGACAACGAGGCGGACGCCATCGCGATCCTGCTCTGGGCGATCGAGACGAACGGGGGTGTCGCATGAGGTGGTATCCCAAGGGCTACGGCGGCGAACGCCGGGATCCCGAGCAGGTCAAGCGCGAAGGCTGGCGGGAACAGGGCGTCCTTGCGGTCTCTGCCGATGATGATCGGTTGACGTGGCCCGAGCGTGAACTGGTCCGGCAGCTGGGCGAGAAGCTCTACGGCCCGCGCCCCTCGGAAAGGGAGGCACGCCATGGCTGACCGCATCTGGACCGCCGACGACGTCGCCGACCATTTCGAGGAGGCATTCCGCACCCTGCGCAAGCTGCCGCCGGTGAAGGTACAGGGCTATTTCAACACCTGGCCGGAGATCGTCCGGACGAGTCGCGAGATCGCCTTCATGGAGCCCGAGCCGATGCGCATCCGACCGTCGGCCGCCGCGATCACGCGGCTCGAGCAGACCTTCGACTGGGTGCTCTGGATCGAGGAAGCCGAGCGCAAGCTGGTCTGGTCTCGCGCGGCCCGCGTGCCCTGGAAGCAGATCAGCGGCGAGCTCGGCTGCGACCGCACCACCGCCTGGCGGCGCTGGCAGCTTGCGCTGACCAAGATCGCGGCACGGCTGAATGCGCTGTGACTCCAATGTGTTGCAACACTTTTCCCTTCGACATCTGCAACATGATCGTGCTATCCGAGGGACAAGATGGGGAGAGTGCGCCGAAGGGCTCGCTCTCCCCTTTGCATTGATGCGCCTCGGGCCGAAGCCGGCACGTCGGGCGAATTCGCGGGTCCTTCCTCGCGAAAGCCGTATGCTGGCGGGCGAAGCGCGGCGCATCGCCAGCGACAGGGCCGGATTTTTGGGAAGCCACCCGGAAGCCGGATCCAGCCGAACCCCGCGCAGATCCCAATGAACGCTGACTTTCCGTCCTGATAGCCCGGACGTTGCTGGACCCCGCGTGGAGTCCAGCGCGGCATCCAGTGTCCGCAAGCCAGCCGGTAATCCACCCACACGACGGAAACTACCTGGCCATGACGCTGAGCTTCGCTCCCGAGCGGATCGAGATGTGGCCGCTGGCCAGGCTCCATCCCTACGCGAAGAACGCGAAGGTGCATGGGGCGGACCAGGTCGTCAGGATCGCCGCCAGCATGGCCGAGTTTGGCTGGACCGTGCCCTGCCTCGTGGCGGAGGACGGCGAACTGATCGCCGGCCACGGGCGCGTGCTGGCCGCGACGCAGCTCGGGCTGACGGAGGCGCCGGTGATCGTGCTCGGTCACCTGACCGAGGCGCAGCGCCGGGCCTACCGCATCGCGGACAACAAGCTGACCGAACTCGGTACCTGGGACGAGGCGCTGCTCTCTGCCGAACTGAACGAGTTGCTGGCCGAAGATTTCGACCTGTCGCTGGTCGGCTTCGACGACACGGAGCTCGATCAGCTCCTCAGCGGCATAGATGAGGACGGCACCGGCCCACAGGAAGGCGAAGACGATGTTCCCGAGACGCCCGAAGACCCAATCAGCCGGCCGGGCGATCTCTGGGTGCTGGGTAATCATCGGCTGCTCTGCGGTGACAGCACAGTGGCAACGGACGTCGAGCGGCTGCTCGGGAGAGTGAAGCCACTCCTGATGGTCACCGATCCGCCTTATGGCGTGGAATACGATCCAGCATGGCGTAACAAGGCCGGAGCCGCGACGACCCGGCGTACCGGCAAGGTGCTGAATGACGACCGTGCCGACTGGCGCGAGGCTTGGGCGCTGTTCCCTGGCGATGTCGCCTATGTCTGGCATGGGGCCCTGCATGCGGCAACCGTGGCCGAAAGCCTGAAGGCTTCCGACTTCACCGTCCGGTCGCAGATCATCTGGGCCAAGGACCGGCTGGTGCTGAGCCGCGGCGACTACCACTGGCAGCACGAGCCCTGCTGGTATGCGGTCAGGAAGACCGGCAAGGGCCACTGGGCCGGGGATCGCAAGCAGACGACGCTGTGGCAGATAGCCAACAAGGATCAGGATGCCGACACGGTGCACGGCACGCAAAAGCCCGTCGAATGCATGCGCCGGCCGATCCTCAACAACTCGAGCCCCGGTCAGGCCATCTACGAGCCGTTCATGGGCTCAGGCACCACATTGATCGCGGCGGAAACGACGGGGCGTGTCTGTCTCGGGATCGAGCTCAACCCCGCCTACGTCGATGTTGCTGTGTCCCGGTGGCAGCAGTTCACCGGACAGATGGCAGTGCTCGACGGCACGGGCCAGACCTTCGCCGAGCTGGCAGAAAAGCCGCGCTGAGGCAATGCATGACCTGGCTCTACCTTCCTCCGGATGCGCTTCCGGAACCGCAGACGCATGCCTGTTCGGCCTGTCCCTCTGCTCCGGCGCGGGCGGTCTCGACCTCGGGCTCACCATCGCCATCCCCGGATATCGTGCTGTGGGGCATGTCGAACGGGAAACCTACGCCGCAGCCACTCTCGTGGCGCGGATGGAAGACACGTCCCTGGATCAGGCTGTTGTCTGGGACGACGTTGGAACCTTCGACGGCCGCCCGTGGCGCGGCGCAGTGGACATCGTCACTGCGGGCTATCCGTGCCAGCCGTTCTCCGTCGCGGGCAAGCGCCGGGGCGCGGATGACCCGCGCCATCTCTGGCCCCATGTCGCCCGGATCATCGGCGAGGTCGAGCCGCCCTTCGTCTTCCTCGAGAACGTCGCCCATCATCTCCGCCTCGGCTTCCCCGAAGTCGCCGCAGGACTGGTCGGCATGGGCTACCGCCTTGCGGCAGGCCTCTTCACGGCGGCGGAAGTCGGCGCGCCCCACAAGCGTGAGCGGCTCTTCATCCTCGCCATCCGCGAGGGAGACGAACTGGCCAACCCCGCGCGCCTGCTCTGGAACCCGGTCGAGCGGTGGCAACCGGACCGAATTGCTGCAGCTCTGGCCGACGCCCCGCGCCAGCGCCAACGAGAACCGGCAGACAAAGCCGACACCATCGCAGGAAGCGGGTCAGCACGGGATGAACCTCGCGACGACGGCGGCGATTTGGCCGACGCCGCAGACCGACAGTTTTCGCAGCCGGGGCGGCGACCGAAAGGACGAGAAGGGTCTGCACCGCATGGCGCGGGACTGGCCGACGCCGATGGCGAACGACGGGTGCAAGCCGAGTGCCGGCAACCGCCGAACAGCCGACCTGACCCATGCGGCGGGGATATGGATGACGCCGACGGCGCGCGACCACAAGGATGGGGCGACGACGTTGGCGAACACGCCGGTGAACGGCCTGCTTGGCCGCCAGGTCCTGGTGACGCCTATGGCTGGGAGCGATACCTCCGATGCGCGCCGAACCTTGAACCCGCTGTTCGTCGAGGCGCTGATGGGCTGGCCCACCGGGTGGACCGGCTTCGGCTCTGCGGGAACGGAGTGGTCCCGCTGGTTGCGGCGCATGCGCTCAGAACTCTCGCAGCTGAATTGCTGGCCGATGGGTGAAGGTGCGCCGGCATGAAGCAGTCGCGCCTCATGTCGCTGGTCGAAGCCATCGCCAACGTGGTCGTCGGCTATGGCGTCGCGGTTGCGACCCAGTTGGTGGTCTTCCCGTGGTTCGGTCTGCCCGCGCGTTTCGACGACGCGCTGGCGATCGGGGCAATCTTCACTCTCGTCTCGATTCTGCGCAGCTTCGCGCTGCGGAGGCTGTTCGAGGCGATCCGGGTCGGCGATCAGTTCCGGGACTGATCCTCGAAGATGCCGAGCATCTCCTCCACCCAGTCCTCGTCCTCGCTCCGCATCAGCACGGCCACGAGAAGCTGGACCAGCCGCGGGACCGGTGCATCCGGCGGATTGTCGGGCAGATAGAAGGAGAGTTCGCCCTCGGCAGAAACGACGAGGGCGGAGGAGCCTGATGGCAGGACGGTGCCATGATCGGTGGAAACATCGGTCATGGCATCACCAGTAGTATTTGTGCGGCTTGTGGTTGCCGAGATCCCAGATCAGCGTATCGGGATCGGCGCCGTGCAGCAGCCGAGTGATCGTCAGGGAGTTGCGGCGGCGGCGCGGACGGCTGTGGAACAGGATGTTCCAGTGCGACGGCGTTCCGTTCGGGAACGCGCCGGTGCTGCGACTCCTGGTTCGGGGTTTCTTGCGCTTGTAGTTCATCATTCGTCCTCCGGGATTTGCAGACATGCGAATGCCTGCGGTCCGGAGGGCCGCGAATGAGGAACCAGCGATGAGGGTCAGAGTCGGGATGATTTTCGCGGGAACGCGCATATCACGGTCGTGCCGGAACGTAAACCGCCGCCCGATCATTCAGGCGGCGGCTTCACCACTTGCATTGTCCCATTCAGAATTCGTGATCAACGCGCATCAGCTCGAGCGTTATCTCACGAATCTTGTCGGGCTTGGCCTTTGAACTTGGGGCAATGCCCTCGAGTTCCTTGGCTTCGATGATTAGGATCGCAAGGTAGCTATCGCTTTCAGGCCATGAACGGCCCCATCGTGCTCGATAGGCGTCGCGCGCCTTCTTCAGCGTAGTCGGCCCGATGATCTGGATGGGGAGTTTCGCCGGACGCTGGAAATGATCGGAAGTCATGGTGCCCCCTTCAGTCGGCGATGTGATAGACGCGACCGCGATCCGCCACCTTCTCGGAGGTGACGGTCAGTCCCAGCTTCTTCTTCAGCGCCCCGGCCATCGCGCCGCGCACCGTGTGCGACTGCCAGCCGGTCGCGGCCATGATCTCCTCGATGGTCGCGCCTTCCGGCGCGCGCAGCATGGCGATCAGGCTTGCCTGCTTGGTGCCCTCGCGCCGCGTGCGCGGCTTGGGCGCGGTGTCGCTCTCACGCGGGGTATCCTGCGGGGCCTCCGCGTGCGGCGTTTCGTTGGCGCTCGTGAGCGCGGTGTCGGACCCCTCCGGCTCGATGCCGATGGCGGCGAGACCGGCGTCGGTGATGTGCAGGAGGATGGCGCGACCGTCCTCGTCATTGCGCCAGATGCGGTTGAGCGCGGCGTCGGCCTTCGTCTGGCTATCGGTCACCGTCTCGGCGATCAGCCCGCGGGAGAGCAGCGCGCCCACCACCTTGACGGCGGCGCCTCCGCGCAGGGAACCGGGCAGCGGCAGGATGTTGCCGTCGTCGCGCTGAGCAGCAGCGCTGAGGATCACGGCTTGAGTGTCGGAAAGCTGGGTCATCGGGATCGTTTCCATGGTCGGGGCCGCGCCCATCGCGGCCCTTCTACGACCCCAAGCCCGCCTCGCGGCGGGCAGGCTTCGGAGAGGCTGGTGCTACTCGGCGTGTTCGCCTTCGCGGAATGCCATGTCGGTGATCTCCCGCAGTCTGGCGCGGTAGTGGTTCAGGGTGCCGACATGGCCCCAGTGGATCTCGTCGGGGTGGTCCTCGAAGTGGTCCGCGCTGAGGGTGGCGAGGCGTTCCAGCATCGCGTCGATCTCGAACTTGGCGGCGAGGAAGGCGTCGAGGGCCTTCGTGTTGTCCTGTGTGCGGCGGGTCATCGTGGTGGCTCCGTGGTCGAGTTGCATCGCGTCGTTGGAGTGACGTTCGCTCCGGTCGTGATTCTTATCAACTCAATAAGCACTTGAATCTGAATGATAATCGGAGCGGCCGATGTTAGGCATGAGCGAGCGCCAGTACGCCGCGCATGTCGGTCTGTCGCGCGGCGCGATCCAGAAGGCGAAGGCCGCCGAACGGCTGGTTCTCTATCCCGACGGCAGCATCAACGCGGCGGCCAGCGATGCGCGGCGCGCCGAGATGACGGACCCGTCCAAGACCCGCAAGCCGCCCGCGCCGAAGCTGAAGCCTGTTCCCGAGGCGGCGGTGACCGCCGTCGGCGACACGCTCCGCGAACAGGGGCTGGCAGTTCCCGCCGTCGGCGGCGGCACCACCTTCCTGCAGGCGAAGACCGCGAACGAGGTGCTGAAGGCGCAGGAGCGGCGCATCCGGCTCCAGAAGCTGAAGGGGGAACTGATCGAGCGGGCCCGGGCGTTGGCGCTGGTGTTCCGGCTGGCGCGGGAGGAACGGGATTCATGGGTGAACTGGCCTGCGCGCGCGGCGGCGCTGATGGCGGCCGATCTCGGCGTGGAGTCTGCCGCGATGCAGAAGGCTCTGGAGAAACATGTACGCGCCCACCTCGACGAACTCGCCGAGGTCCGGCCCGACTTCCGATGATGGTGAGCATGGTGACGATGGACTGACCGGGTTCGACGGCGCGGCGGAGATCCTGCGTGCCTGGGGCAACGGGCTGCGGCCCGACCCCGACCTGACCGTGTCGGAATGGGCGGACCGGCACCGGATGCTCTCAGGCCGCGCCTCGGCCGAACCGGGGCGGTATCGCACGGTGCGCACGCCCTACATGCGCGAGATCATGGACCGGCTGTCGCCGGGCGATCCCATGCAGCGTGTCGTGTTCCAGAAGGCCGCGCAGGTCGGCGCGACCGAGGCGGGGAACAACTGGATCGGCTTCGTCATCCACCAGGCGCCGGGCCCGATGCTGGCCGTCCAGCCGACGGTGGAACTGGCCAAGCGCAACTCGCGCCAGCGGATCGATCCGCTGATCGACGAAAGTCCGGAGCTGCGCGAGCGGGTGAAGCCCGCGCGGTCCCGCGATGCCGGCAACACGATGTTGTCCAAGGAATTCGCGGGCGGGATCCTGATCATGACCGGGGCCAATTCGGCGGTCGGCCTGCGGTCCACCCCGGCGCGCTACATCTTCCTCGACGAGGTCGACGCCTATCCGGCCTCGGCCGACGAGGAAGGCGATCCGGTCACGCTCGCCGAAGCACGGTCGCTGACCTTCGCGCACCGGCGCAAGGTGCTGCTGGTCTCGACGCCCACGATCCGGGGGCTGAGCCGGATCGAGCGGGAGTTCGAGGCGAGCGATCAGCGGCGGTTCTTCGTGCCGTGCCCGCATTGCGGCGCGATGCAGTGGCTGAAGTTCGACCGGCTGCGCTGGCAGAAGGGTCGTCCGGAGACGGCGGAGTATCACTGCGAGGGGTGCGACACGCCCATCGCGGAACACCACAAGACGGCGATGCTGGAGGGCGGGGAATGGCGGGCGACCGCCACCGCCGCCGATCCGACCACGGTCGGATATCACCTCTCGGCGCTCTACTCGCCGATCGGCTGGTTGAGCTGGGAGCGGATCGTGCGGGCATGGGACGCGGCGCAGGGGTCGGACGAAGCGATCAAGGCGTTCCGCAACACGATCCTCGGCGAGACCTGGGTCGAGACCGGTGAAGCGCCTGATTGGCAGCGGATCTACGACCGCCGTGAGGCATGGCGCCCCGGCATCGTGCCTGCGGGCGGGCTGTTCCTGACCGCCGGGGCCGATGTGCAGAAGGACCGGATCGAGGTCGATGTCTGGGCCTGGGGCCGTGGGCTCGAAAGCTGGCTCGTCGATCACGTCGTGATCGAGGGCGGGCCGGATCGGCATGACGCGTGGTCGGAGCTGACCGAGCTGCTGGATCGGTCCTGGCCGCACGAACGTGGCGCGCATCTCAGGATCGCGCGGCTCGCGATCGACACCGGATACGAGGCCCCGGCGGTTTATTCCTGGTCGCGGGCCCAAGGCGCTGCGCAGGTGTCGCCGGTCAAGGGCGTCGAGGGGTTCAACCGCTCGAGCCCGGTCTCGGGGCCGACCTTCGTCGACGCGACCGAGGGCGGGAAGCGGCTGCGGCGCGGTGCGCGGCTCTGGACTGTTGCGGTCTCGACCTTCAAGGCCGAGACCTATCGCTTCCTGCGGCTGGCGCGGCCGACCGAGGAGGAGATGGCCGAGGGGGCGGCGTTCCCGCCCGGTTCGGTGCATCTGCCGCATTGGGTCGAGAACGAATGGCTGAAGCAGTTCGTCGCCGAGCAGCTGGTGACGGTGCGCACCAAGCGCGGCTTCGCCCGGCTGGAATGGCAGAAGCTGCGCGAGCGCAACGAGGCGCTGGATTGCCGGGTCTATGCCCGCGCCGCCGCCTGGATCGCGGGCGCCGATCGCTGGCCAGACGAGAAATGGCGCGACCTCGAGGATCAGCTCGGGGCGGCGCCCACCGATAGCGATCCTGCCGGGCAGATCAACCGGCTTGGGCATGCCCCGCAGAGCAAGCGCCGCTCCGACTGGCTCGGGCGGCGGGAGGGATGGTTCTGATGATCGACTGGACGGAAACCGAGCTCTCGGCGCTGCGCCGGGCCTATGCCAGCGGCACGACCCGCGTCAGCTATGACGGCAAGTCGGTGGACTATGGTTCGGCCGAGGATCTGCTCGCCCGCATCCGCACCATCGAGCGCGCCATAGCGGGAACAACCCGACCGCTGCCGGTGGCCGGGCTCGCTGGCTTCTCGCGCGGGGACAGGTGATGGGAAGCATGACCTTGTCCAAAAACCGGTTCCCACTTTTTGGGGTCATGCTGTGATGGCGGTGAACTGGTTCGACCACGCCATCGCCACGGTGGCGCCGCGCATGGCCGCCCGCCGCGTGATGGCGCGTCAGGCCTTCGAGACGCTCGCGCGGGGCTATGACGGTGCCGCGCGCGGGCGGCGGACGGACGGCTGGCGCGCGCCGGGATCCTCGGCCGACACCGAGATTGGCGTGGCCGGGGCGCTCTTGCGCGACCGCATGCGCGATCTGGTGCGCAACAACCCGCATGCGGCCAAGGCCGTGGCGGTGCTGGTGAACAACATCATAGGCGCGGGCATCATGCCACGCGCCGCCAGCGGCGACGAATCGCTAGACCGCAAGGTCGATGCCCTGTTCGAACGCTGGACGACGGAGTGCGATGCGGACGGCCAGCTCGATTTCTACGGGCTGCAGACCCTGATCTGCCGGGAGATGATCGAAGCGGGTGAGGTGCTGGTGCGCCGTCGCCTGCGGCGATCCTCGGACGGTCTGCCGGTTCCCTTGCAGCTTCAGGTGCTGGAGGCCGATTTCCTCGATGCCACGAAATCTGGCGCCATCGGCGCTGGTCGTCTCGTGCAGGGGATCGAGTTCGACCCGGTCGGCAAACGCCGGGCCTACTGGCTGCACAGCGAACACCCCGGCGATGCCTGGGGTGCGCTTCAGGGCGGGCGCGGGGCGCGGCCTGTGCCGGCGGCCGAGATCGCTCATGTCTATGAGAAGCAGCGCACGCAAGCGCGCGGCGTTCCATGGGGCGCGCCGGTAATCCGGGCGCTGCGTGATCTCGACGATTACGAGGTCGCCGAAATCGTCCGCAAGAAGACCGAGGCCTGCGTCACCGCCATCGTCTTCGGCGATGACGAGGCGCAGCAGGGCATTGCGCCCGCCGTGGTCGATGCCGATGGTAACCGGGTCGAGCAGTTCGAGCCGGGGCTGATCGCCTATGCCCGTGGCGGCAAGGACATTCGCTTCAACCAGCCCGCAGCCACCGGCGGCTATGGCGAATACAAACGCGCCAGCCTGCACACGATCTCGGCCGGGTTCCGGGTGCCCTACGAGCTGCTGACCGGGGATCTGAGCCAGGTGAACTATTCCTCGATCCGCGCGGGGCTGGTCGAGTTCCGCCGGATGATCGATGCGGTGCAGTGGCAGCTCTTCATTCCGATGCTCTGCGCCCCCGTCTGGCGCTGGTTCATCGAGGCCGCATGGGCGGCAGGCCAGATCCCGGTGCCGGATGTGCCGGCCGAATGGTCGCCGCCGAAGTTCGAGGCGGTCGATCCGCAGAAAGATGCGATGGCGAACCTGCTGGCGATCCGTTCGGGCACCATGACTCTGGCCGAGGTGATCGCACAGCAGGGCCGCAATCCCGACGCCGTGCTGGCCGAGATCGCCGCGACCAACGCCAAGCTCGACGCGCTCGGGCTGGTGCTCGACAGCGATCCACGTCGGGTGACCAAGACTGGCAGCGCGCAGGCAGCCGATCCTGCACAGGTCGACCAACAGGACTGACCCCATGGACACGATGATCGAACTGCCGGCCATGCGCCGGATGGCGGAGCTTGCGCCGAACAGCGTCGATACCGACGCCCGCACCATCGAGGTGATCTGGTCGGCGGGCGCCCGCGTCCGCCGCGCCAGCTTCTTCGGCGAGTTCTATGACGAGGAGCTGAGCCTCGACCCCGCCCATGTGCGGCTCGAACGGCTGAACGCGGGGGCGCCCTTCCTGAAGGTGCACGAGATCGACACGCTCGACGCCGTCATCGGCTCGGTGGTGCCGGGATCGGCGCGGATCGAGAACGGCCGCGGCATCGCGCAGGTGCGGATCAGCGAGCGGGCCGACGTCGAGCCGATCTGGCGCGACATCCAGGCCGGGCACATCCGCGCGGTGTCGATCGGCTACCAGGTCCATCGCTTCGACATCTCGAAACCCGACGGCGAGCGTGAGCTCTGGCGGGCCGTGGACTGGACGCCCTTCGAGATCTCGGCCGTGCCGGTCGGCGCCGATCCCGCCGCGGGCTTCCGTGCCAAGGGCGAACATCACGATTGCGTCCTCCACCGCCAGGACGCCCCGACAGAGCAAGGAGCATCCCCGATGACCGACAAGACCCCGGCCGCTCCGGCCGACCAGACCAACGAGACGGCAGCGACCGAGGAGACCACCATGACCGACGACAAGACCGGCGCGGCCGAGGCGCAGACCCACGCCGCCGACACGCGCAGCCAGCCCGGACCCTCGAACCAAAGGTCCGCATCGGCGAAACCGGAAGCGCCCGACACCGAGGCCATCGCCACCCGGGCCCGCGAGGCCGAGCGTGACCGCGTCTCGACCATCTACGATCTGGCCGGCCGTCTGAACCTTGAGCGCGGCTTCGCCGAGGACCTGGTCAAGCGCGGCGTCAGCGTCGACGAGTCCCGCAGCCTGATCCTCGATCAGGTCGCCGCGAAGTCGGACGAGACCCGGACCTTCGGCCAGGTGTCGGTCCCGCTCGGCGGCCGCGACGAGCGCATCACCCGCCGCGACGCGGTGGCGAACGCGCTGCTGCACCGCTACAGCCCGACGCTGTTCCAGCTGGAAGATGCCGCGCGTCAGTATCGCGGCATGACGCTCCTGGAGCTCGCCCGCGAAAGTCTCGGCAATGCCGGGGTGAACACGCGGGGCCTGTCGCGCGACGAAGTGGCGACGCGCGCCCTGCACTCGACCTCGGACTTTCCCGAGATCCTCTCCGCGGTCACCAACAAGACCCTGCGCCAGGCCTACGAGGCCTATCCCCGCACCTTCATGCTGTTCTGCCGTCAGGTGCTCGCCACCGACTTCAAGGCGATGCACCGGGTCCAGCTCGGCGAGGCGCCTCAGCTGCTGGAGGTGGGCGAGAGCGGCGAGTTCAAGCGCGGCACGCTCGGCGAGTCGAAGGAGAGCTACAAGGTCAAGACCTATGGCCGGGTGGTCGCGATCACTCGTCAGGTGCTGATCAACGACGATCTCGACGCCTTCACCCGGATCCCGGCGATGTACGGCAACTCCATCGCGCAGCTGGAATCCGACGTGGTCTGGGGAATCGTCACCTCCAACCCGGCGATGGCCGACGGCACGGCGCTGTTCCATGCCAATCACAGGAATCTCGCGGGCACCGGCGCGGCGCTGGACGTCACCAGCGTCGGTGCGGCCCGCGCCGCGATGGCGAAACAGACCGGACTCGACAAGAAGACGGTGCTGAACATCCGCCCCGCCTTCCTGATCGTCCCTGCCTCGCTGGAACTGAAGGCCGAGCAGCTGGTCGCCCAGAACCTCGTGCCGGCGCAGAGCGGGAACGTGGTGCCCCAGTCGATCCGCACACTGGCGCCGATCAGCGAGCCCCGGCTCGATGCCGCCAGCGAAACTGCCTGGTATCTGGCGGCGAACCCGAACCAGATCGACACCATCGAATATGCCTATCTCGAAGGCCAGCAGGGCGCCTACATCGAGACCCGCAACGGCTTCGACGTCGACGGCGTCGAGATCAAGTGCCGCCTCGACTTCGGCGCCAAGGCCATCGACTGGCGCGGCCTCTACAAGAACCCGGGCGCGTAGCGCGCACCCCATCCCGAACCCTGACATCCGGGCGGTCCTGACGGGCCGCCCTTCGCTTTCCCGAAAGGACTCTCGCGATGAAAAACTACGTCCAGCCCGGCAACACCATCACCCTGACCGCGCCCTATGCCGTCGTCTCCGGCGAGGGACTGCTCGTCGGCTCGATCTTCGGCGTTGCCGCAGGCACTGCCGCCAGTGGCGAACCCGTCGAGACCGTGCTCGTCGGCGTCTTCGACCTGACGAAGGTCGGCAGCCAAGCCTGGACCGTCGGCGCAAAGGTCTATTGGGACGATACCAACAAGCGCACCACGACCGTCTCGACCGATAACACGCTCATCGGCGCAGCCGTCGAGGCCGTGGCGAGCGGCGCCAGCGACACCATCGGCAGGGTCCGCCTGAACGCAAGCTTCTGATGGGTGCTTTCGCCACCGCCGTCGGCGCGCTCTTCGCCGATCCGAACATCGGGCGGGACGCTGTCTACGTCGCAGATGGCGGCACGCCCGTTCCGGTGCGTGTCGTCGCCCGACGGGCCGATGCGATCACCGACTTCGGCGATGCGCGGCTCTGGTCGGAAACAACGCGGATCGACCTGCGCGTGACCGAGGTTCCGAACCCGCGTCCCGGTGATCGCATTGAGATCGGCGGCGACGCCTTCCTCATTCAGGGTGAACCCGTCCGCGACCGTGAGCGGCTCGTCTGGACCGTGGACCTGAGGCCCGCATGAAACTCGGCATCAGCATCGTCGGCGATATCGTCCGCCTGATGGACGAGGAGGTGAAGGCCGGCGAGAAGGCCGTCACCACGGCGATGCGCGATGCCGGGACCGGCCTGAAATCCGCCTGGCGCGCGCAGATCACCGGCGCAGGTCTCGGGGCACGGCTTGCCCGCACTATCCGGTCGGAGCAGTTCCCGAAAGGCAGGACCAGCCTCAATGCGGCGGCACTGGTCTGGTCGAAGGCGCCGGTGATCATTGGCGCGCATGACTCCGGCCCGCTAATCCGCTCGCGGAACGGGTTCTGGCTGACAATCCCGACGCAGGCGGCTGGGAAATCCACCCGTGGCGGCCGGATCACCCCCCTTGAGTGGGAGCGGCGCACTGGGCTGCGTCTGCGCTTCGTCTATCGGCGAACAGGTCCGAGCCTGCTGGTGGCCGAAGGGCGGCTGAACACCAAGGGCCGCGCCGTGGCGTCGCGCTCGAAGACTGGCCGAGGGCTGACCACCGTGCCGATCTTCCTGCTGGTTCCGCAGGTGAGGTTGCGCAAGCGGTTGAATCTGGCGCGGGATGCAGGGCGGGCGATGGACGCTGTGCCAGGGCGGATCGTGGCGAATTGGGTTGAGGACTTGGCAAATCGTTAGATCTGCGAGCGATTAGGGATTGTCAGGCAAAACCGGCGCAGCGCGACCAGCTAATTTCTTCCAGTCCTGGTTGTCGATCAGGGTCGATCGATAGATCTTTATCTTCGAGCAGCCATCGATCGACTTTAGGGCCGCCTTTACAGAGTCTGAAAGTGCGGAAGCCAACCAAGGGCTCAAAGTTATGCGCTTTACGTGACTCAAGCTGATCGGCACGTCATGAAATGGCTTTGAAACGTTGCGGTCTACGTGGACGACGCGGTACTCGGCTTCATCGCCATATGGCCACCTTTTTAGGAAAGGAAGCTGCTCGACATCAATGTCGGCCATTTTCTTCGCCTGCTTTAGAAGAGTGTAATTCATGGTGCCGTGCCGAATACTCACATCCCGGTTGAAGAGCCCCAATAGTCCTTCCTTGTCGAATTCGATGCAAACGCCGTCTGAGCCGTGTGAAAAGACCCGCCAATGGTGATAGGTCTCATGGCTTTCAGCAAAGCAGAGAGCCAGCACAGAAGATGAATTGGTGCGTCGCTTGTATTCTGACATGAAGAACGCATCATTCCTGTCATCCCAAGTTGAGGGATCAAGGAGCGTAATCTTGCGTTTCTGTAGGAGATGAATGGCTGCGGCCAAATTCGTGTAGCGTCGAAAGGTCGTATTTGTCATTTTCCTGGACATCCCCCTGAAATCTCAATGCGTCCACAGGCATTAAGCGCAGCATAGCGCTGAGGTAAAGCAGCTCCCAAGTGACTCTGCTCTTGGATAGGATCAATGCCCACCCCTCGTGAAACCATCCTCGCCGCGCTGCACACGCGGCTTTCGGCGCTGGCCGCCACCGCCCTGCGCGGCGAGGTCCTGCCGGAACGTGTGCCGGCAGCCGGGCTGCTGATCCTGCGCGACGGCGAACCTGGCGAGCCCGAAGTGACGCTTTCACCCTTGCGCTATCACTACCAGCACCGCGCAGAGATCGAAGCCGTGGTGCAGGGTGCGAGCCGGGACACGGGTTTCGACACGCTCTGCGCCAGTATCGGCGCGGCGCTCGCCGCCGACCGCACGCTCGGCGGTCTCTGCGACTGGGTCGAGGCAGAGGCCCCGCAGCCCGTCGATCTGCCGGTGGACGGCGCGGCCAGCCTGAAGGCGGCCGTCATTCCGGTGGTGCTGCATTATTCCACGGCCGACCCTCTCGGCTGAACCCCTTCGACAAGGAGACCGACATGGCACGCGCCCAAGGCGCGCGGGCGCGGATGGCGCTCGCGTTCGAGACGACCTATGGCACGCCGCCCGGCAGCGGTTACACCCGGATGCCCTTTGCCAGCGCCACGCTCGGGGCGGAACAGCCGCTCCTGAACTCGGAGCTTCTGGGTTACGGCCGCGATCCTCTTGCGCCCATCAAGGACGCGGTGACCGCCGATGGCGATGTGGTGGTACCGATCGATGCCGAGGCCTTCGGCTTCTGGCTGAAGGCGGCCTTCGGCGCGCCGACCACCACCGGAAGCTCGCCCGGTCCATATACCCATACGTTCCAGTCCGGCAGCTGGACGCTGCCCAGCATGGCGATCGAGACTGCCATGCCCGAGGTGCCGCGCTACGCCATGTATTCCGGCGTGGTGCTGGACCAGCTCAGCTGGCAGATGCAGCGTTCGGGCCTGCTCACCGCCACCGCGCGGCTGGTGGCGCAGGGCGAGACGGTGGCCACGACCAGCGGCGCCGGAACGCCAGCGGAACTGGACCTGATCCGCTTCGGGCATTTCAACGGCGCGATCAAACGCAACGGCACCGCCTTGGGCAACGTGATCTCGACCGAGATCACCTATGCCAACAATCTCGACCGGATCGAGACCATCCGCGCCGACGGCATGATCGACGGCGCCGAACCCTCGATCGCCGCGCTCACCGGCCGTACGGAGGTCCGCTTCGCCGACAGCACGCTCGTCAGCCAGGCGATCGGCGGCACGCCCTGCGAGCTGGAATTCGCCTACAGCCTGACCTGGGGCCAGAGCTTCACCTTCACCGTCCACGCCGTCTATCTGCCCCGCCCGCGCATCGAGATTTCCGGCCCGCAGGGCGTGCAGGCCAGCTTCGACTGGCAGGCCGCGCGCGACGCCGCGCTGGGGCGGATGTGCACTGCCGTTCTCGTCAACGACATCGAAAGCTACTGACCATGATCCGTCTCGACCTTTCCAGCGCGCCGAAATGGCTCGATCTCGGGGCTGGCCTGCGCCTGCACGTCCTGCCCGTCACCACCGCGATCATGGTCGCCGCGCGCAACGATCCGGCGGTCGAGGCGCTGCCTGAGGAGGCGAGCAAGGAGGAACAGGCGCTGGTCATGGCCAAGGCGGTCGCCCGCCGCGTGGTCGCCGGCTGGGAGGGCGTAGGCGATGCCGAGGGCAATCCCGTTCCCGTAACCCCGGAAGGGATCGACGCGCTTCTGGACATCTGGCCGGTGTTCGAGGCCTTCCAGACCCGCTGCCTCGCGCCGCATCTGATGCTGGACGCGGAAAAAAACGCCTCCGCGCCCTCGCAGACTGGCACTTCGGCGGGGGCGAAAGCTACTGCGCGGCCTGCGAAGGCTCGTGCCCGGACTGCCCGGCGCGGGTGAACCATCCGGAAACTCCGGAAGGTTGGCAGGTCTGGGATCTGGCACAGCGCCTGACCGGGCAGCTTCGCGTCGCGACCGGCATGGGCGGGACCATGGTGCTCGGCTGGGACATGACGGCCGCGCTCGCCATGGCGCGGGCGCTCGGGCTTGATCTGCTGGTCGCCGCCGAATGCCTGCCCGAGATCGAGGCGGTGATGGTGCGCAAGCTCAACGAGCAGATGGCGTCTGGTGACCGATCAGGGCCTGAAGATCAGATGCGATCCGTCCGGTCCCGGTAACCGCCCGCCGACGCGGTCTTCGCAATGCCGGCCAGATCGCCCCGTTCCGGCACCGGCATCAGCAGGATGCCGGTCCCCTTCGGGATGAGAGCAAAGACCTGACCGGCCTTCCATCCCCGGGCCGCCCGGACCGTTGCGGGGATCGTGATCTGGAATTTCGAGGACAGGATGGCGGTCTCGGACATGGCCCGAGTCTCCCTCGTTCGATGCCTCAGCGCAAGGCGAACGCCGCCACCCTTTCGGGAACGATGACCCATGGCCCAGAAACAAGTCTCCGTCCGCCTCGTCGCCGAAGGCGGCCGGCAGGTGAAGGCCGAGTTTCAGGGGATCGGCGACGCGGGCGAGAACAGTTTCAAGCGTATCGAGCGGCAGGCGGACATCACCGGAGCGGTGGTGCGCCGGGTCATGGGCGTCCTCGGCGCGGCGATCAGCACGCGCCAGCTCGTCGCCTATGCCGACCAGTGGACCGACCTGCGATCGCGTGTCGATCTCGCCACCGGCTCGCAGGAAGCCGGCGCGGCCGTGATGGATCGGCTCGCCGCCATGGCGCGCCGGACCTACTCAAGCTTGGGGCAGACCACGGAATCCTGGCTCGCCAATGCCACGGCGCTGCGCGAGCTGGGGCTGACGACGGCGGAAAGCCTCGATTTCACCGAGGCGCTGAACAACGCGATGGTCGTCTCGGGCGCGCGGGCGGAGCGCGCGGCCTCGGTCCAGAACGCGCTATCGCGCGCCATGGCGCTGGGCACCCTCAGCGGCCAGAACCTCAACAGCGTGATCCAGAATGGCGGTCGGGTCGCCGAACTGCTGGCCGAGGAACTCGGCACCACCGTCTCGGGCCTGCGCGCCCTCGGGCAGCAGGGCGCCATCACCGGCGATGTCATCCGCACGGCGCTGATCGGCAATCTCGAACTGCTGCGCGAGGAAGCCGACAGCATGCCGGCGACCATCGGCGATGCCTTCACGCTGATCGGTAACGCCGCCCTGCAGCTGGTCGGAACCTGGGACCAGATGGCGGGCGCCTCCTCGACGGTGGCCGAGGGGCTGATCCTGCTGGCCGACAATCTGGAGAGGCTCGCGGCCATCGGCATCGCCTTCGCAACCTTCATGGCCGGGCGTTGGGTCGCGGCGTTCGTCGCCGCCCGTGTCGCGACCTTCAGCTTGTCGGGCGCGCTCGCGCTCCTGCGCGGCGCGATCATCCGCACGGGGATCGGCGCGCTGATCGTCGGCGCGGGCGAGCTGATCTACTGGTTCGGCCAACTCGTGAAGGGCGCGGGCGGCTTCGGTTCGGCACTCGAGCTAATGGGCAACGTGGCGCGCGCGGTCTGGGACGGGATCAAGGCCACCCTCGGCTCCTTCGTGGACGACTTCCGCGCCCTGCGCGCCGAGATCGAGGCGATCTGGCTGCGGCTGATGGCCTTCCTGTCGAACAGATGGGCCGATTTCCTCGGCACCATCGGACCGACCTTCAACGCGGTCGCCGAGACGATCGGTGCGGATGCACGGATCGACTGGTTCGGGGCGCAGTCTTATGCCTCGATGCTCGATCACGCCGCCAGCAATGCCGGCGCGATGGCCGACCGCTACCGCCAGCGCGCGGCCGAGACCAGGGCCGGAGCCTTCGATGGTGTGGGCGCGGCTATGCAGGCGCTGCGCGATGCACTGAGCGGCGGGGACGCCGAGAACCCGCTGGACGAGGCTGCCGCATCGGCGGGCCGGGTGACGGCGGCTCTGAACGATGCCACGACCGCTGCCGGTCGTGCCGGAGCCGCCGGGCGCAGTGCCGGCGAGCAGACGAAGGCTGGGGCCGAGGCTGCCGCGACCGGATGGGCGGCGGTGAGCCAGACTCTGGCTGACTATGCCACGAAGGCGCGCGAGATCGGCGGCGACATCGGCAACGCACTGGTGGGAGCGTTCCGCAGCGCCGAGAACGCGATCGGCGAGTTCGTGAAGACCGGCAAGCTGAAGTTCGGCGACCTGGTCACCTCGCTGATCGCCGATCTGGCAAAGCTCGCAGCCCGGCGTTTCATCCTCGGCCCGCTGGCAGGCGTGCTTTCCGGTGTTCTGGGCAGTCTCGGCGGCGGGATCTTCGCCAACATCCTGCATGCGGGCGGCATGGTCGGTTCTCCGGCACCGGGCCGTATGGTGCCCGCGCTCGCCTTCGCCAATGCCCCGCGCATGCATTCCGGGGGCTGGGCGGGGCTCAGGCCCGACGAAGTGCCCGCGATCCTGCAACGCGGTGAGCGGGTGCTCTCGCGGCGAGAGGCAGCGGGTTACGGCACCGCCGCCGCGCAGACCGTCAATGTCACGATCAATGCCCGCGATGCCGAGAGCTTCCGGCAGTCCCGCACGCAGATCGCGGCCGATATCGCCCGCGCGGTCTCGCTCGGGCGAAGGGGTATGTGAGGTATCGCCATGGCTTTCCACGAAGTCCGGTTCCCGGACGACATCAGCCGTGGTGCGCGTGGCGGACCGGAGCGGCGCACCCAGATCGTGGAACTGGCCTCGGGCGACGAGGAACGCAACGCCAGCTGGGCGAACAGTCGGCGGCGGTATGATGTCGCCTACGGTATCCGTCGTGCCGACGATCTCGCGGCAGTGGTCGCCTTCTTCGAGGCGAGGAACGGCCGCCTTCACGGCTTCCGCTTCAAGGACTGGGCCGACTTCAAGTCCTGCCTGCCGTCGCAGACGCCGGGCGCAACCGACCAGCAGGTGGGCATCGGCGACGGCACGACGACGCAGTTCCGGCTCGCGAAGCGCTACACCTCCGGCGCGCAGTCCTGGACACGCAGCATCGCCAAGCCGGTCACGGGCAGCGTGCGTGTCGCACTGGCGGGCGTCGAGCAGGTGTCGGGCTGGTTGGTCGATACCACGACCGGCTTCGTCACCTTCGGTTCCGCACCCGGTGCAGGCATCGCCATCACGGCGGGCTTCGCGTTCGATGTGCCCGTCCGCTTCGACACCGACGCGCTCGACGTCACCCTCGACCTCGAACGCCTCGGTTCGATCACCTCCATTCCTCTCGTGGAACTGCGTCGATGAAATCCCTCTCGCCCGCATTTCAGGCCCATCTCGACGAAGGCACGACGACGCTCGCCTGGTGCTGGCGGATCGTGCGTGCGGACGGCGCAACTTTCGGCTTCACCGACCATGACCGGACGCTCACCTTCGACGGCACCGACTTCGAGCCCGAGAGCGGGCTGACGGCATCGGAGGTTCGCTCCGGCTCGGACCTATCCGTCGATGCACAGGACGCCGAGGGCGTGCTGACCTCCGACCGGATAACCGAGACCGACATCCTCGACGGTCGCTGGGACAATGCCCAGGTCGAGGTCTGGCGGGTGAACTGGAGCGATCCGGCGCAGCGCGTGCTGATGCGTCGCGGGGCGATCGGCCAGATCCGGCGGGGACGGCTCGCCTTCGTCGCAGAGGTCCGATCGCTCGCGCATGTCCTCGGACAGACGGTCGGCCGGACCTTCCAGGCGACCTGCGACGCGGCGCTCGGTGACGGACGTTGCGGTGTCGATCTGGACGCATCGACCTTCAGGGGAACGGGCGCGGTCATCGACCTGCTGCGTGACCGGACGTTCACGGCGTCCGGCCTCAACGGCTTTGCCGCGGGCTGGTTCACCTTCGGCACGGTCGAATGGACCAGCGGCGCCAATGCCGGGCGGCGGGCAGAGATCGTCGCGCATGACCTGACCGACGGTATCGCCGTGCTGACGCTGCTCGAAGCACCGGTGCGAGCTATCGCTGAGGGTGACGGTTTCACCATCCGCGCGGGCTGTGACAAGCGCATGGAGACCTGTGGCGCGAAGTTCGCCAATGTCGCCAACTTCCGGGGCTTTCCGCATATCCCCGGCCAGGATGCCGTTCTCCGCTACGCGACGAAGGACGGCGGGCACGACGGGAGCGTGCTGTGAAGGCCGCCGATCCGAACGCGGTGATCGCGGCGGCGCGATCCTGGCTCGGCACGCCCTACCACGATCAAGCCAGCCTGCGCGGCGTGGGCTGCGACTGCCTTGGTCTCGCCCGTGGTGTCTGGCGCGAGATCGTCGGCCCCGAGCCGTTCCCGATCCCGCCCTACAGCCGCGACTGGGGCGAGACCGGCCCGCGCGAGGTTCTGGCCGAGGGCGCGCGGCGCATGATGATCGAAGTGGAACCTGCGGCAGCCGACCCCGGCGCGCTGGTCCTCTTCCGGATGAAGCCCCGCGCCATTGCCAAGCATGTCGGGATCCTCACCGGGCCCGGCACCTTCCTCCACGCCTACGAGCGGCTCGGCGTGATCGAGGAGCCTCTCACCTCCGTCTGGCGACGGCGCATCGCCTTCGCCTTCCTGTTCCCGCAACGCTGAGATTTCCTGATGGCCACCCTCGTTCTCGGCGTCGCCGGCGCCGCCATTGGCGGCAGCATCGGCGGCGCGATCCTCGGTGTCAGCGCCGCGACCATCGGCGGTTTCATCGGCTCCAGCATCGGTTCGGTCGTCGACAGCTGGATCATCTCCTCGCTCGCGCCCACCCAGCGTATCGAGGGCGCGCGTCTCGACACGCTGCGCATCACCTCCTCGACGGAGGGCGCCGTCATCCCGCGCCTCTATGGCCGTATGCGGATGGGCGGCAACATCATCTGGGCGACCGATTTCCGGGAGGAGATCAAGACCACCACACAGGGCGGCGGCAAGGGTGGCGGAGGTGGCAAGGTCAGGACCACGGAATATCTCTACTATGCGAGCTTCGCGGTCGCGCTCTGCGAGGGGCCGATCACCGGCATCGGCCGCATCTGGGCCGACGGCAAGCCGATGGACCTCTCCAGGGTCACCTGGCGCTGGTATCCCGGCGACGAGGCGCAGGGGGCTGACCCGTTCATCGCGGCGAAGATGGGGGCGCCGAACACGCCCGCCTATCGCGGCACGGCCTATGTCGTCTTCGAGGAGCTGCCGCTCTCCAGCTATGGCAACCGCCTGCCGCAGCTCTCCTTCGAGGTGTTCCGGCCGCTTGCCGATCCCGACACCGCCGAGGGACTGACCCGCGCGGTCACCATGATCCCGGCCTCGGGCGAGTTCACCTACGCGACGCAGGCCATCCGCAAGACCGATGGCGGCGCGACGGTGTCTGAGAACCTGAACGCCCTACCGGACGCCACCGACATGGTGGTTGCACTCGACCGGCTTCAGGCCATGGCCCCTGCGGTCGAGAGCGTCAGCCTCGTCGTCGCCTGGTTCGGCGACGATCTGCGCGCCGGATCCTGCAAGGTGCGGCCGGGCGTCGAGGTGGCCTCCAAGTCGACCACGCCTCTGTCCTGGTCGGTCAACGGCGTCAGCCGCGCCAATGCCTTCCTTGTCAGCCGCGACGATCAGGATCGTCCGGTCTATGGCGGCACGCCGTCCGACTTCGCCGTCGTGCAGGCGATCCAGGAGATGAAGGCGCGCGGGCTGCGCATCACCTTCTATCCCTTCATCCTGATGGATGTGCCGCCCGGCAACTCGCTGCCGAACCCGTATTCCGACAACGCCGTCGGGACCGGCCAGCCCGCATTCCCCTGGCGGGGACGGATCACCTGTTCCCCCGCGGCGGGATATGCGGGATCGGTCGACAAGACAGCGACAGCCAGTGCGCAGGTTTCGGCGCTGTTCGGCGCGGCCACGCCTGCGAATTTCAGCGTCTCGGGCCAGTCGATCATCTGGACCGGCGCACCGGGCGACTGGGGTCTGCGGCGGATGGTGCTGCATTACGCCCATCTCTGCGCGGCCGCAGGCGGGGTGGACGCCTTCCTGATCGGAACCGAGATGCCGGGGCTCACCACCATCCGCTCGGGCGCGTCCACCTATCCGGCCGTGCAGGCCTATCGGGGTCTGGCAGCCGATGTCCGGGCCATCCTCGGGGCTGGCACGAAGATCGGCTACGCCGCGGACTGGTCGGAGTATTTCGGGCACCAGCCGGGCGATGGCAGCGGCGACGTGTTCTTCCACCTCGATCCGCTCTGGGCCGATCCGGAGATCGATTTCGTCGGCATCGACAACTACATGCCGCTGTCGGACTGGCGGGACGGTTTCGACCATCTCGACGCCGCCGATGCCTGGCCCGCGATCTACGATCGGGCGTATCTGCAGGCGAACATCGCGGGTGGCGAAGGCTTCGACTGGTTCTACGCCAGCGCCGCCGATCGGTCGGCACAGGTGCGAACGCCGATCACCGATGGTGCAGCGGAAAAGCCGTGGGTCTTCCGCTACAAGGATCTGCGCGCCTGGTGGTCGAACCAGCATTTCAATCGCCCCGGCGGGGTGGAGAGCGCGACGCCGACGGCATGGGCGCCGCAGTCGAAGCCGATCCGGTTCACCGAACTCGGCTGTCCGGCCATCGACCGCGGCACCAACCAGCCGAACGTCTTCTTCGATCCGAAGTCGTCCGAGAGCTTCACGCCGTATTTCTCGCGGGGCTGGCGCGACGATGCGATCCAGCGCGCCTATCTCGAGGCAAGCTATCTCTGGTGGGGCAAGGCTGCGAACAACCCGGTCTCCGCCGTCTATGGCGGCCGGATGGTCCATGTCCCGGAATGCGCCGCCTGGACCTGGGATGCACGGCCCTATCCGTTCTTCCCGGCGCTGACCGACGTCTGGACCGACGGCGCGAACTGGCGGCTCGGCCACTGGCTGACCGGACGCCTCGGCGCGGTCTCGCTGGCGGCGCTCGTCCGGCATCTCTGCCTGCGCGCAGGGCTGCCCGAGGACCGGATCGACGTCACAGGCCTCTGGGGCGCGGTCGAAGGCTACGCCATCACGGCTCTCGAAAGCCCGCGCGCGTCCATCACCACGTTGTCGCGGCATTTCGGTTTCGACGCCGTGGAGACCGAAGGGATCATTCGTTTCGTGATGCGTGGCCGGGCGTCGGTCGCCACCATCGCGCCCGACGATCTGGTCTCTACCCGCGAGGGTGACGTACTGGAGCTGACGCGAGGCCAGGAGACCGAACTGCCGCAGGCGCTGAAGTGGCAGCTGGCCCGCGCCGACGAGGATTACGACGCTGCGCTCGTCGAGGCGCGGCGCATCACCGTCGACACGGCGCGGATCACCTCGGAGAGTTTCCCGATGGCGGTTCCGCCGGAAGAGGCGGAACGCCGCTGCCGCCGCGCTCTGCTCGAAGCCTGGACCGGGCGCGAGAGCGCAGCTCTCCGCCTCCCACCCTCTCGGCTGGCTCTCGATCCCGCCGACGTGATCCGGCTCGCCCATGGCGGGCGGCAGATCGAGTTCCGTCTCGTCTCCGTCGCAGATGCCGAGGCGCGCGGAGTGGAAGCGATCCGCCAGGACCGTGCGACCTACGATCTGCCGCCCGGCGATCCGCGTGCGGCCTCGCTGACGCGCCCGGTCGTGTTCGGAGCCCCTGACGCGATATTGATGGACCTGCCGCAACTGACCGAGGATCAGCCGGCGCATCGCCCCTTCGCCGCAGCCCATGCCGTTCCATGGCCCGGCGAGATGGCGGTGTTCCGCAGCGGTTCGTCCGATGGCTTCGAACTGCTGACCACCTTCGGCGGTCGGGCGCGGATCGGCGTCCTGGTTTCGGATTTCTGGCCGGGGCCGACCGCACGCTTCGATCTCGGCAACATGCTGGTGGTAGACCTGCTTTCAGGCACGCTTGAGAGCGTCACGGATCTGGCGCTGTTCGGCGGCGCCAATGCGCTTGCCATCGAGAGCGCACCAGGCATCTGGGAAATCGCGCAGGCGGGTGCGGCCGAGTTGCTGGCGCCCGGCCGGTATCGTCTGACCCGGCTCTTGCGCGGGCAGCGCGGAACGGAAGGCGCCATGGGCAATCCGGCACCCGCTGGCGCGCGGGTTGTGGTGCTGGACGAGAGCCTCGCGTCGTTGCCAATCGCCGAAGCCGATCTCGAGCTTCCCTGGAACTGGCGCATCGGCCCGGCGAGCCGTCCGGTCAGCGACGAGACCTATGTTGCCACGACCTTCACGCCCGAGGGCGTGGGGCTCCGGCCGTTCTCGGTCGCTCATGTCGAGCAGCCATGGCGAAAGCCCAGAGCGTCCGGCGATCTCACGATCCGCTGGATCCGCCGTTCGCGATCCCTCTCGGCCGACAACTGGGGCACCGGCGAGGTGCCGCTCGCCGAGGAGGTCGAAGCCTATGAGGTCGAGATCCTCGACGGCCCGGCCGTCAAGCGAACCTTGGCCGCGGCCAGCACCAGCGTGGTCTACACCGCCACCCAGCAGACCGCCGACCGGGGCGCGCCGCTCGGCTCCGGCGACACGCTGACCATCCGTATCTTCCAGCTCTCCGCCCTGTTTGGGCGGGGTGCGCCCAAGCCCGTCACGCTGACATTCTGAGAACGCCCATGTCCGAAGCCACGCCCCAACTGCTGCTGCCCTACATCCTGGCGGCGCAGGCCCAGAAGCATGTCACCCACAACGAGGCGCTGCGGCTGCTCGACGGTCTCGTGCAGCTCTCCGTCCTCGACCAGGATCTGACCGCGCCGCCCGGCAGCCCCACCGACGGTGACCGCTACATCGTGGCGTCGGGCGCAACCGGGGCGTGGACGGGCTGGGATCTGAATGTCGCGCTCTGGACCGATGGCGCCTGGCTTCGCCTTCCGCCGCGGACCGGCTGGCGGGCATGGGTGGAAGACGAGGGATTGCTGCAGGTCTACGACGGCTCCGTCTGGATCGGCACGACGCCCACCGAGCTGCAGAACACGGCACTGCTCGGTCTCGGAACGACCGCCGATGCGGCCAATCCGTTCTCGGCCAAGCTCAATGCCGCGCTCTGGACTGCCAAGACCGTCGGCGAAGGTGGCACCGGCGATCTCTTCTACACGATGAACAAGGAGGCCGCCGGTCGCGACCTCGGGCTCACCCTCCAGACCGCCTATGTCACCAAGGCGCTGATGGGCCTGTTCGGTTCGGACAGGTTCCGGCTCGCAGTCTCGGCCGACGGCAGCAGCTTCTTCGACGGACTCATCGTCGACAACGCCACCGGCATCGTCGATCAGCCCCGGCTGCCGCGCTTCAAGGGCTATACCAACTACGACAACTATGTCGCCGTCGACACCTGGACGAAGATCGGTATCAACAACACCGACTACAACGACCAGGCTGGTTTTGACGCGGGCAACAACCGCTTCGTCGCTCCCGTTGCCGGCACCTACCTCTTCGGCGCCACGCTGCTCTACAAGGTCAATTCCAGCACCACGGCGCGCATGCGCGGGCGGCTGGTGCTGAACGGCTCGACCGAAATCCGAGGATCGTTCGGCGAGATATCCGGCGCGCACGCCTCCGAGGCGACGGCGCTCTGGCTGCAGACCATGGTGCCGCTCGCCCCGGGCGACACGGTGGAACTTCAGGGCACCTTTCGTGTGGCCGACGGGTATTTCGCTGCCGATCACACGTCCTTCTGGGGCTGCAAGATCGGCTGAGCAGCGGGAGGGAAAAGTGATGACACCACCCCGATCCGATCAGGGTTTTGTGCGCATGCCCGACGCCGAGTTCGAGGCGATCCTGACGCGCGCGGCGGAGGAAGGCGCCAAACGCGCGCTGGCGGATGTCGGCCTCGATGGTGAAGAGGCCGCGCTGGACATCCGGGATCTACGGTCCTTGCTCGATTGCATCCGGCTGGTGCGTCGCACTGCGATGCAGACCGCCGTCCGCATGATCACCACCGGTGTGATGCTGGCGCTGCTGGCAGGTATCGCCATCAAGCTGAAGATCTTCGGCGGCGGGCCGTAGCTCGGCGCCGCCCAATCCATCAAGCCCACCAGACCCGCCCTTGAGGCGGGTTTTTCGTTTCGGAGGACCCCATGACCACGACCTTCTACCGTCACTGGCACGACGTGCCGGCCGCCACCTGGCGCTGGCCGAACTTCAGCCCGGCCGAGATCGCCTGCCGGGGCACCGGCAAGCTGCTGATCAACGAGCCCGCGCTCGACAAGCTCCAGGCGCTGCGCGACCGCCTCGGCAAGCCGCTCATCGTCCGCTCGGCCTATCGCAGCCCCGAGCACAACCGTGCGGTCGGCGGCGCAACCCGCTCGAAGCACCTGGACGGCGCCGCCTTCGACATCGCGATGTCGAACCACGACCCTGCTGCTTTCGAGACGGCGGCGCGAACGGTCGGTTTTCTCGGCTTCGGCTATTATCCGCGGTCGGGATTCATGCACATCGACCTCGGACCTGCCCGCCAGTGGGGCGAGCGCTTCCCAGTGCGGACGACGGCGTTCGCCACGGAAACGCCGCCCGCAAGGGAAGCGCTGGCCGAAAGCCGGACGATGAAGGCCAGCGGTGCGGCCGGTGTGGCGACGCTGGGCGCCGCAGGCGTCGAGGTCGCTCGAGACGTCCTGGCGGAGACCCAGTCCGCAATCCTGCCGCTTGCGCCCTACCTCGACACCTTGCGCTGGGTGTTGATTGCCGTGGCACTCGTCGGAGTCGCCGTCACGATCTACGCCCGCATCGACGACTGGAAGCGGGGGCAGCGATGATAACCACTCTTTTCACCGGGATCGCCGCCAACCCCTGGATACGGGCGGCCCTGCGCTACGGCGCCATCGCACTCGCCATTGTCCTGTTCCTGCTTTCGCTCCGGCGGTCCGGTGAGCGCGCCGGGCGGCTCGCCGAGCGCCTCGAAACATCGGAGAACGCCAATGACGTCCAACGCCAGATGCTGGATGCGGCAACTCGCCGTCCTCGGTCTCGCGACGAGCTTACTGACCGGCTGCGCGACGGTCGGTTCTGAGCCGCGTATCGCCACTATCTGCCCACCGGTGGTCGGATACAGTCACGAGTTCCAGAGGCGCGCGGCGGGTGAACTTCTATTGCTGCCAGATGGATCGGCTATCGCAGAAATGCTGAGCGACTACGCCGTCATGCGGGATCAGGCGAGGGCGTGCCAAGTGTAATGCACACTCCAGCTAAATCTTGCGAATGACCCTTGTTTCGACGAGAGCATGCAAATGCGCGCGCAGGCCCGCAGGAACGTGCCCACCATTGATAACGACGCCTGCCTCCATGTTCTTCTCGAGCGCGTGCCCGGTCAGGTTTGCACTGGTGAGAAAAGCTGAAATTCCATCAGCGACAGCTACCTTAGCGTGAACTCTTCCTTCGGTGAATGGTGCCGGTCGATCTGTCCAGACATACAGTGTTGCCGAAGGCACACAGCTCCGCATCGTGGCGATAGGATCGACAGACAGGCTCCCACCATGGCTCGTGGAGGTTTCCAGCAGAATGCGGATTTCGATGCCGCGAGCAGCCGCAGCGTTCAATGCGCCAACGACCGAGGAGACATCATACGCGACGAAACTGACGAGGAAGAGGTCAGTCTCAGCGTGACGGATGAGATCCAACAGCACCTGCTCTGTGCGACGGGTTGCCACGAAAGGTGTCGTCGGACCCGTCCAGACGAGTTCGACATTACTCTCGCGCTGAGCCTGTTGGCGCGCATATGCCGCGCCAACCAGAATCCCAGCCAACACATCTCCTGAGATCGTCGCCTGTTCCCAGGCGGTAAGCAAACGATCAAGTGCAACGCGAGCGGGTGGTGTGGTTACCAGTAGGTGCAAACTTCTATCTCTATCGGCCGCCGTCGAGCCACGGACGCGATCAGCAAGCGCCTCGATCCTCGGCGGAGACAATAGGGCTACGAGATCCAAGGCGGCGATCAACAACGCTTCCATTAGACGGTCTCGAAGAACGCAGCATCAGGATTTTCCAGCGTGGGCACGACCAAGGAGCGGTCCAGGTGGCGATTTCCCCGCTCACAGGAGGTTTCCGACACGAACGAACAGGCGTGACATGCTGCACCATGCAAAGACTGATCCTTGCTCGGATCATGCTCTGCACAGAGAGGATCGGACGCACAGATGTGGGCGCGTTCCAATGCCTGGCGTAGCAGTCGGCCAAGATTTTCGGGCTTCCCGAGCTCTACCAGTCCTCCCAGAGTTCCATCGGAGTCAGCGGCAGCCGTATATATGAGAAATCCCGCCTGATCCCGGACGTCCTCGACGTCTGCATATATCCGCTCACGAATACTTGCAGCATTGTAGCCGCACTCCAAGGCCAGTTCCCGTATAAGCATGTGTGCAAGAGTATGTAGCATGACGTAGCGGACGCCCGGATAACCTTCGTTCGGGTCGAGGTTTCGTTTGTGACGCCATCCACGATGCCCCTGTCTGAGCCGACCATCGAGCGATTTCACAGCGTCCTTATCCGCCCAGGCCTTCAGAGCATCGGAACTGAAGCGGATGAAAATGCCTTCCCCGTGGACTTGGGTAGCTGGCACCCAATTTGGCGCGGCACGTCCGAGTGGAGCCCGTGGAGCTGCATCGTCTCCTGTGCCTTCGTCCGGCGACTCGACTCTCGTGAATCCGAGAAGTGCATTCACTTCACGAAGGCGTTCCAGCAAGAGAACGCGCGTGATCACCGGATCGAAGCCCGGAGGAATGCCAACTTTCTTGCTCATAAAGTGCGGGTAGTCGGTGGGTGGGCTGTCAGCCGTCAGCACGTCCCATTCGGGACCCTTCAGATCACTCTGTTCGACATTCGGTCCGCCATTGCGATGAGTTTCTATCGCGGCCCAGATTTGCTCGTCGGTGAACTGCTCGATGCCGGGGAGCTGAGCGGTCTTCTTGAGGGTCTTTACTACGAATGCGACCTCGGCCGCTGAACTCACGTCTTCGAAGAAGGTCCAGCCGTCCGCTATCAGTTGGGACAAAGGATTCCCTGTTTGCGGTATTGCGAGAACCGATAGCGTCACCGGGAACCAGCTATTGGTTGCGCCCAGAAGGATTGCGCGAGGCTCCTCGGCGCAGTCGTCCTCGAACCGGTCCACATGTGGGTGACGCCCGCGGCAACCCGGTAGATTGTCTCGACCCGCCTGACCGAAAGCCTGCGCCATGTTCTTCGATGCACCACAGCCATCGCACTTGACCCAAAGGTTCTCGGTCTGAAGCGATGCGCCGCTCTCGAAGAATCGCAACGTTGCTCGGCATGTGCTCGGCCCGCCATGAACGAACCAGTGCCACGGAAAGTCGTCCAAATGGCCGGCGCGACATGCCATGAGGAAGCGGGCTGGAACCGCATCGGCATCCTTGGCCCTTTGATTGTTGTTTGAGCCTCGACAACCCTCATGTACGAAACGCGTCGACTCTGGACGGTACCTGTTCTCTTTCAGCTTGAACAATCCGGCATCATAGGGTGACAGCAAGCCGCATTTCACGCAGCGGAGCCATCTCGGAAAGGGTTTTACGGGGACACCGATCAACGCCGCTGCAGAAAAGGGATCCACGATGTCTCCCTCGCCGATGGGCGGCATGCGGAGTGAATCGACCTGGGGACCGAGTACGCTCCGGACATTGGCCAGCAATCTCGCCTCCTGAATCGGCTGACATCTGTCCTTCTCCCAACGATCAATCCCCATCGTGACGACCGACATGTTCGGCAAGTCGATCAAGGCCCCCGGGCCATAGGTCCAGAGCAGTTGGCTCGGTCGGATTTCTCCTACGGGTGTCCTGCTCATTGCTGATCCTCCTCGGCTCTGATCACCCTCGGTCGCCAAGTCGGATCGCTGGTCGATCGGTCGTCCTCCATCACGAGCCTCACACCGGGCTCGACCTCGCGCATCGACATCGGAACGGTCCAGTCGGTCCAAGGCTTGATTCCGGGTGCTGAGAGGAGCGGGTAAGCGGTGGGACCCGCGCCATGCTTTTGGTAGACGAGCGTGCGACCGCCAACGCTTGCTTCATTCGCCCATTCGTCGGCACGGCTCTTCATTTCGGCTTCGGTCAAAGCCTTTTTCCCAGAATCCTCGGTGACTTCCCAGGTTCGTGCAGCAATGGCCCCAATCGTTTCCAGCATCTCGTTGAGGCTCGGGCTGTTCATGGCGCCAGCCCCATCGTTTGCCGCGAAGGGATCATAGCTATGACGCATGATTGAAAGCATCGCGCCCGTAAGCCCTCGGTCCAACGCACGTGGGGAGAACGGAGTGACGGATTGAGCTTCGACATGCTGGTAGAACGTCGCGTGGTAATGCTCGAATGTCTCGTAATGCGACAGGTCGCGCGGCCGAGCCCAAGTCAGAACGGTCGCTACTAGTCCCGGAGGCGTCCGGCCTACGCGGCTGGTCGCCTGGATGTACTCGGCCGTTCCCTTGGGCTGACCATTGACGACCATCACCCCGAGACGATTCACGTCGACCCCGACGGACAACATGTTGGTCGCGAGGACGGCATCGATCGGTCGGGCCTCTCCTGGTTTCCGGTTGGTCACCCATTTCCCCTGTGCCGGATCGAAAGCCCCTTCGAACGGGACCTCGAGCTGATCGAGGTATCGGGGAATGTCCTGACTGGAGACGCGCGACGTCAATTCGCTGACCTCGTCGACGCGTCGCTGGGAGAGACCCGGTCTGTCCACCAAGCTCATATTGACGCGGAAGGAACGTGTCTGGACGTCGTCTTCCGCCAGCCGTTTCATGCCACCGAGTTCTCGCAGCGAGTTGAAGTAGCCGACGAGCGTCATGTAAGGGTCGGCCACCGGGCCGAACCGATCGAACAGCGCCTGTGCAGCTGTCAAGAACGCTGTATAGGTCCTAATCAGAACCGCAGGGCGCGAACTTCCCGGTGCGCAGACGCCCATGTAGCGCCGCCCGGGTTTCTCGCTGATTGGTCTCTGGACCGAGAAGAAGTTGTCCTCGACGTCCAGTCCCGAGGGCGGGAACACCGATATTCGCCGCATGAAGACGTTGCGCACTTGATCATCGGCTCGCCGGACGGTCGCGGTCGAGGCAACCACCTTGGGACGAACTTTCATATCGCCCAGAACCCAGCTGCTCAGTTCATCGACGGCCGTCTCGTAAAGACCGACCATCGTACCCAACGGGCCGCTGATGAGATGGAATTCGTCCTGAATGATCAGGTCCGGCGGTCTGATGGCGCGAACTGGCCTCACGCTGGCGGCCGGATATGCGCCCCTCGCTCGGTGCCCAGTGCCGCAGTCATGGCTCGGCCAGAGCAGGCCATGGCGTCCGCATTCCTGATCGATACGGCCGAACAGAGTCCGTACCTGAGGGCGCCAGGCCATCATCGCGAACTTGTCGACGGTTGCGATCATCATCGTCGGTGGACGGTGATAGATTTCCTCGTCGACCACCTTCACGGGAAGCCCCGGATGGGGCTGTCCGCTGGATTTCGCCTTCGAGAAATCGCAGCTACCCAGCCTGTCACCGCAATGGATCAGTGTCCTGCCGGCGATCCTGTCGACCTCTATGTCACGACCACCGGAGATCTCCGATCCGCACCAAGGGCAGCTGGTCAGCTGTGCGGGCGAAGCGATGCCCGCTTTGTTGCGGTCATTGTTGCGGATGGCCTCCACAGCCTGGTGAGACGCTTCGGTGGTCCCCGGTGTCACGCGATTTCCGACCCAGAGGCCGAGCGTGAACGGCTCCGTACCCCACGTCTTGTCGTCCGCACGGCGGATGACTTCCATTGCGCAAAGCAGCGTCGTTGCTCTCTGGAACTGCTGCAGCGTCAGCAGTCGCAGCGTGTAGCGCATGATGACGGCGAGACCGCGGGAAGCGTCGAGGCCGCCCAAATCATCCTTGAGGCGGCGCATGGCCATGGCGAAGGCTGCCACACCGAGATAGGCCTCAGTCTTGCCGCCACCGGTCGGGAACCAGAGCAAATCGGCGAACGCCTCGACCGGCTTCGTCCTGTCCGGATGAGCCGGATCAGCGAGCGACGGGATCGACAGCAGCAAGAATGCCAGCTGGAACGGCCGCCACGACCTGTTCTTCGGCACGTCCAACGTGGCCACATCCACGGTCTCGTTTCGCCTGCGCTTCAGAGCGTAGATGCTTCGGACACGCTGCATCGCCATGGACCGATTGGCGAAGCGAAACGCCTCCAGCGCTTTCGGATCCGCAAAGAGTGTGGCCATGCCGTCCCGAAGGCGACGCAGGATCTCCTCGCAGCGTTCTATGACGTCCTTTCCCGGATCATCGAAACCGGTGATCTCGGACCCCAGCCGCGCTTTCTGCTCGTCGATCCAAACGGCGTAGTCGTCGACGAGGCACGAGAGGGCATCGCGCAACGCGTCCGGCGCCATCTCCGCCAGGCGCGTCATATCCAGCCAGCCCTCGTCGACCATGCGCCGCATGGCTGGGCGGTCCCTGGGATCGAGGCCGGGCGTTTCGGTGACGGCGACTTCGTAGCGCGGGATGATCTCGGTTCTGACGCGGTGGGCCTTCGTCGGATCCTCGGGCGTCGTATCGGCGTGCACGGATACGCCATGTCCGACGGCAAATTCCAGTCGATTGCGATAGATGAGTGCGAGCCGATCGCGCTCCGCGTCATCGACCACGACTTCGTTGGACGGTCGACGCCGAAACACAGCCCTGTCGCTCTGCCCCTCGGAGGCCTCCACGCTGATCTCCGGTTGGAACAGCCAGGCGCGGTCCTTGTTGTCGTTGGGCTCCAGCTGGCCGTTCACCAGGAACAGGGTGACGAGCCGCTCCCCCTTGTTGTTCGTCCGCACCGTGCCTTGCAAACGGACATCCGGTTGATCCGGATCGGGTGTCGATGGTTTGATCTGACCGTCGACGAGCGGCAATCGGATCACCCCACCGCAGGGGATTCGCTTCCAGACCCTGACCTTCACCTCTTCTTCACGACCGGTTTCGCGATTCCTGCGGGTCTTCACGATGTCATGCTCGTCGTTGGGGACACGTTCGTAACGCCCCCATCGTGCATCGATGGCCAGCGTCGCGACATCGGGCGCCACGCAAAAGGTGAGGCCCATGCTCGAGGGCACCAGCGACTGATTGTTCGTCGTGTCGATCTCGTCGAGCGCGTCATCCTCCGGCTCTACGCGGCCCGATACGCTCGCGAACTCCGCGCCGGGCTCGTGGAGCGGCGCCGTCCGCTCGTCCTCGAGGTCGCCGCTCTCGTCGGCTGCCGAAGCCGGTTCCACCTGGGGTGCATGGTCGTCGTCCGGCCGCCGTGGCGCCAGCTTGCCGACGAGATAGCGGTCACGTACGCTCATGTCCTTGATCAGTTCGTGGGGGCCGGCGGCCGGGCCGAGCAGATCGTCACGCACGGCCAGTTCGAGAAGCTCGCGGACATAGACGACATCGTCGATCAGCGGCACTGCGCCCGGATCGGCGACGCCGAGGAGCGGCAGAACACGCAAGAAATCGTCCCATGGCAGCCGCGCTGCAGGTCCAGTCGGCACGGTCAGCCCAAGGTCGACGAGCGGGATCGACGGATCCACGGGATGCCAATGGTCGAAGTGAATCGTGGAACCATCAAGGTCCGAGCGGATACGGAGGATGCGGCCGATCCCGGAGACACCGCCGTCATCGTCCAGAATGACGACCCAGTGGCCCTCATCAATCGCGCCATGGGTGGTCGATCCGACATCAATACACACGGAATATCGTGGCGAGTTGGATACCCTCTTGACGATCCAGGCGCTGACTGACGGCTCGGTAGTTGCGGTCAAATCGGCCATGATCAATCGTCCCCCTCAGTGGTTGTTGGAAGAATATCTTCGAGATCAAGAGTGAGTTCGGACGCCAAAGCGGCGCGAGTTCGACGCCCACGCCCTTTACTTGAACCAGACGTCACGCCGTGCAGACCTCGATCGACCTCTTCCTGGTAACGCTGCCGGTTCAGCTCGGCCAAACGACGCAGAATCTCTAGACGTGCTGGCTCTGAGATCGTGAACCGGACCCGATCATTCTCAGGTAGGTAGGGCACCTCGTGAAACCCATGCCCAAGATCCAAATCGTCCCATCCAAAAGCAGCCGCAAGTGCATGGTCAACCTCGTGCTGTATATCGCGCAGTCGGATGGTCTCGTTGGAACTGTCGGCTCGGGAGTGGTATTTGCCATAGAGCTTAGTAAGGCCGATGCCCTCGCGGGTCATAAATTCGCGGCGAGCTCCATCTAGATCGGCGCCCAAGGATTCCAAAGAATTGGTAAGCGCCGGGAAAGGGAAGGTAGCCAAAGCGTCGGTCGGTGAATATCTTAGGTCATTCTTCATTCGAGACGAATTCTGCCACGCAAATACAGCGTGAATATTTGATTGAAGAACGGAAAAAACTGCCGCTGACTCAGTGGGAAACACTACTACCTGCTCTGAAAAGACGCAGGTTGGATCAACGAATGAGAATGCGAGGGTCTTGCTGACGCGTGAGAGTCCGATGATACGTCGCGGTGGTTTATCTCTTCCACTGGTCGCAGGGCGTGCAAACCGACGACCTAATCCGAGTTCGCAGTATAATTCATACCCAAGGGCCTCGTAGTTCCACCAGCATTCCTTCACGCGCTTCTTCGCGTCGCTCACCTTGTCTCGATGCGGCTTGACGCGCTCAAGGAGCCTTGCATACGGCAACTGATATTCTCTAGCCTTCTCTTCGCTCCAATCGAAGAAGTTTATTACATAGCGCGAGGGCTTTTGCTCGGGGCTTTGATTGAGATCCTCTCCCCCCAAATACGGGAAAATAACTTCTTCATTCTTTGCATCTGCGGAAATCATTTCAGCTGCCTCTGCAGGCGAAAGTACAAATCCGATCCCATTCAACAGAGACCCGATGAAAGCCATCCTTTCGTTGGACTTAAGCCGTTTTGGGCTCCATTCCTCACCTTCGGTAAGAAACGCTGATATATGTGCCTTTGGGCGTCCAAGTAGTGTCCGCGAACCAAGCCAATTGCCCTTATGGATATGCACTCGACTTGTCACTACGGCCGCTTGCCCCGGCCAAGCTTCGTTCGGGTACGCCGCATGGATGACCGCACCTTTTTGTAGCATCCACTCTAACCCACTCTGCCGAGTATCGCCCTCGGCAATTGTATTTGTGGCCAACAAGCCAAAGCCACCATCTTCGCGGATCAGAGTCCATGCACGACGGAAAAAGTGCGATACCAGATCAGCGTTCTTGCTAGCGCCATCATGTAAATTGACCAGCCATACATTGAAAATTGGACCCATCACTGTACTTATTCGCTTACCCCCCAAGAACGGTGGATTTCCAACGAAGGCGTCGAAGCCACGTTTCTCACGAAGAAACACCTCCGGAAACTCCAGTGGCCAATTGAACGGCGTTCGTGTCGCACCTTCAGGCGCATCTTTCGACAGATCAGCCGTGGCCTCGCGCAAAAGACGATGTTTCACCGTGGCATCGCCGCTCGCGGCAGCATCGGCAAATGCAGCCAACGTCTCGATTCGTGCGGCACGTTCTCCCACTCGCTCTTCAACGAAATTGATTCCGACAAATGCATTGGCGATGATCGTCGGCAGTGCGAGTTCGCCGCGCGACTGGGCATCAAGCGCTGCCATTGCCTCGACATCGTGGATGTCGCGAATGGGAATGTCCCGCAGCCGGGCGCGCAACTCGAGTGCCTTGTCGACTGCCGACCGAATGGTTCGGCCGAACAGCCGAAGCTGAGCCTTGCCCTTCGGATTCATATCGAGCTCGACGAGCTGACCCAGATCGTGAATCCCGAAAAGACTGTCACCGCTGCGCAGGTTGTGGTCGAGAAAGCCGAAAGGCCGCCCCTTCGACATCGTGGTCAGCCACAGCGAGAGCTTGGCGAGTTCGACGGCCAGCGGATTCTTGTCCACCCCATAGAGGCAGCGCTCGGCGACGAGACGCCGCGCGAGGATCGCGCGTTCTTCGGCGTCCTGCGACAAGGGCTCGAACCCTTCGGCATCACCTTCGCCAAGGATGCGACCTTCGCTATCGATCTTCCCCCCGTTCGCTTCGATGATCGACCAAGCCTCGACCAGCCGGCCGGAAAGCCAGCGGCACGCCTGAACGAGGAACGCGCCCGATCCCATGGCGGGGTCGCAGATCTTCAGATCGAGCAGTTCCTCCGCACTCTTCAGCTCCCATTCCTCGGGCGCCTTGCCCTCTGCCGGACCACGATAGGCGACCGGCGTGAGCGTCTCCTCGACGATCTTCTCGGTGAGGCTCTTCGGCGTGTAATGCGTCCCGCTCTCACGCCGGTCGGCGCCGAGGACGACGACGAAGGCTCCGGAATGATGGACGAGCGGATAACCCCATGGGTCGGTCCGCAGGAGGGATGCGAAGGGCAGAAGGCGGTCACGCAAGTCAGGGTTGCCGCGGCAAACGGTGAGCAATCGCGCAGCAAGGCGATCGTCAGCCGCTCGCCCGAGGGCGTTTCGGATGGCGGACTCCGAGCGCTCACTCCGTTCCTTCAGCAGGTCGGCAACCCTCGCCATTCCGTCAAGCCGCGCAGACTCCAACTCGCCCAGTGTTACGCGGGGGTTCTTGGCCTTCGCGCTGCTGTCCAATTCCAGCGTCACATCCTCGACACGCTTCACCGTGCGTTCGAGGAGACCCTCGTAGACGTGACCGATCTGTTCGACGTCCAGCGCACGATAGGACAGCGTGCGGCCTTCGAAGGTCTGGATCGCCTCCAGCAGGAGCAGAACGGTTCGGTCGTCGATCGGCAACGGTTCCGCAGGGTCGCTGCGCCAGGTCGTTCCCTTCTTGCGGCCTTCGAGGAAGGGATAGCGGTCGGGATCGAACAGCGAGCCGCCGAGGGCCGGAAGGCGGAGCGTCGGATGATCGATGCCGCCATAGACCCCACGAAATAATGCGAGCAGACGAGACCATGCCGACCGGCGACGCTCGAGGATCTCTTCGGAATCCGCGCGCAACTGCATCCGCAGGCTGGAGATGGCGTAGAAAGAATCGTAGCGAGGATCGCCGAGCAGCAGCAATGCGCGCTCTTCGGCAGCCAGCAGGAAGACGAGCCGCATCATGACCGTCAGACCGGCCTCGTAGAGTTCACGCGGATCGACGTCGCGCAACAGCTCGCGATTGCGATCCTGATCTGCGCGATCCAGAGCCTGAATGAGCACTTCGACGGCCCGCCGGACCTGTTCGCCCAGCGCCTCGGTCACATCGTTCTGATGCTTGAGTGACCGTTCATAGAGTGCGGGCAGCTTTCCCTCGTCGGGTCCGAAGAAGCGACGGACGCCCAGAAGGCTGACGAAGGCACGCAATGTCTCCGGTTCTTGTCCCCAGAGACGTGCATACCAGCTGGCGAAACCCGCCACGGCCCCGACGGGCGCATGGACGAGCATCCAGCGCTCACCATTGGTGACGATGCCGATGGCGCATCCCGTCGCACGGAGCAGAGCAACCATCCGATCGGCCGGCGTGACGGCAAGACCGTCGAAACGGTGAGTCGCATCGAGATCGGTATCGGGATCGTAGATGTGAATGAGCAGGAGCGGTTCGTCGCCGTTCGTCGGATTCACCACCGCCAGATCGGGCGCGACCGTGACCCCATGCTCTGGCAGTGAGACCGTCAGGCGCTCGGGCAGAGCCCCGATGCGACGCAACACCGCGTCATCCATCTCCAGCGCCGTGGTCAGTACGTCGTCGATCCATGCCGCGTGCAGGGATGGCAAGTCGAGGTCGTCCATGTCGACGGCATCGCGCCATTCCTCATATGTTCGACGCAATCGCTGGGGGCGGCCGGAAGGAAGAGCTTCGAGACCTTGGGGAAAGACTTCCTTCAGTACGGGTACCGCCAGGAAGGGGCCCGATACTTCGATGAGATTCAGCCATTCGTGATCGGTGCTCATCCGCGCTTCTCCGTCACGAGGGCGTCCGGCACCAACAGGATGACGGCCACCGGGAAGGTGTGCTCGATGGCGTTGGAGTGCCGTTCTTCGATCGCCAGCAGTTCCTGTTCTCGTTCCTTCGGGATTCGGGCCAGACGTGCCTCGAGAGCCGCCCGGTCGCGCTTTAACTGAGTGCGCTCGTCCTCGGAGAACAGGGAAAGCTGCACGGGCTGCTGTTCTGCGGCGATTTCATTCTTCAGCGCATGCTCGAGGTCGTCCAGAACTTGACGAATATCATCGGCTTCCTTCCGCTTCCGGTTCTCTATGGTGTTCACGAGAAAGCGCAGCCGGTCCTTCGAGCGAGCTTCGACGGCGGCCAGAATGGCATCGCGCTGTTTGTCGAAGCGGGTCCGCAAAGCATCGAAGGTCGAATCCGCCAGTGCCGCCGGGCGAGATTCCTCCAGCCAGCGCCGAACCTCGGTAACCCGCTCCTCCCGCCGGAAACCGGAGTCGCGCAGATATCCCCCTGCTTCGGTGAGCTCCTCGTGCAGGCGGTGATGGTTCCCGCCGGTCACGACGAGGCGGGACATCACGACCACGGCCGGTCCCTCGATACGACCATCCGGGAGCGAGCGGACGGTGACACGATGCAGCTTCTTCACATCGTCGCGTGCCCATATCTCCGCACGCAGGAGACGAAGGCTCATTTGAACCAGGCGGTGGTTCAGGTGGACGAGAACCATATCGTCTCGTCCCTTGGCGACATCGTGGTCGAAGGTGATGGGACGAATTTTCTGGTTATAGGGGTGTTCGAGCCCCTCGAGGCACCGCGACCATGATCCCGACAAAGACGGCATGCGAAAGACGGTGCCGTCCGGCGCTCCAGACAGTGAGACTGGTTCGAGGTCGGGCTTGTCTGCAAGACGCAGAGCCGTACGCACGGCCCGTTCGATGTGATTGGGCACGAGGCTCTGCTCGCGCCGGGTCTCGTTCAGTCGCTCGTGGAGTTTGGCGACACGTTCACGCAGATCGCGCTCAGCCTTCACGAAACGGCGCGACTTCTCCATCCGAGCCTCGGCTTGTCGCGTGTCGAGATCGCGACGCCGTCCCTCGAGGAGGTCCGGTAGCTGGGGCGCAATGACCGGGTTGACGCTGCCCATGTCCGCGCGCATCGCATCCAGCTTTCGGAGCGCGCGTAGAATGTCGTCTCCGTGGCCACCCTCAGCATCCACTGGGTGCCAGATCACGACCTCGCTGGCACGTTGACCGTGGCGGTCGATACGGCCGTTCCGCTGCTCCATGACGTTGGGATTGTAAGGAATCTCGAGGTGGATCATCAGGTGGCAATGGTTCTGGAGATCGATCCCCTCCGAGGCAGCGTCGGTTGCCAACAGGATTCTCACAGGCGATTCCGAGGGATCGGCCTGAAACGCCGCCTTCACGGCCTCGCGTTCCTTCGGATCCATGCCGCCGTAGATTAGAGCCAGCCGCTCAGCCCCGAAGCCTTGGGCTGCAAGGATCTCGTGCATCCATTGCTGTGTAGCGCGGTATTCGGTGAACAGGATCACCCGCTCGTTCGTCCACCGTTCCCCGTCCTTCAGATGCTTGGCCAGCCAGCCCAGCAAGGCACTAGCCTTGGCGTCCGTTCGACGGGCCGCCTGCTGAGCCCATGAGCGTAACCGATCGAGCATCCGACGTTCTTCGTCGGTCGGCGGCCGGATGTGCTTTCCGGCTTCCTCGATCGCTTCTGCCTCGGCGTCGTCTCGCTGGGCGTCGTCCGCGTAGTCCTCTTCTGTCTTCGCTATAGCCCGCCGGAGGATACGATCATCGAATTTCTTCTGGCCGCGCTCACTCGACGCCCGACCTTCGGTCGTTGAGATATGCCGCTCCAGCGTGGCTGCGAATGCCGCGGGAGACGAAGAGAGGCGCTTGCGTAGCAATTGGTGCACGAAATGATCGACCGCACGCCTGCCATCATCTCCGCTCTCGCGGCTTTTGATGTATGCTTCGAGTTGCCGCCGAACGTCCCTCTCTTCCTCCGAATACTCGATCGGCAGTGCTTCGAGCCGCCTCTCGGGATAGATGCGCTTGCCGTTCGCATCGACGAGATCGCTCTTGAGGCGGCGAACCATCACCCGGGCGAGCTGCGGGTCGCTGGGTAGAACGTTTCTTGCAAACCGTTGGTCGTCGAGGAGTTCGAGCAACGCGGTGAAGGACTCCGTATAGCCGTCGTGCGGCGTAGCCGTGAGGAACAGCTTGTGCTGGAAGTGTGGTGCAGCGAGACGCACCAACCGTGTCCGAAGACTCTCGACTGCATACCGGCCGACGGTCGGGGCGACGTTGTGGGCCTCGTCGATGATCAGCAGGTCGAATTTTCGAGGATGACTTACGTGCGGCGGCAGAGCATCGCGCAGGAGACGCAGGCCTTCACCCTGCTTGGCCCAGTCCATCGATGTTATGAGTCTGGGAAAGGACGTCCACGGATTGGCATGCAGGCCCCGCTCCCGGCGCAAACGCTTGACGTATTCTGTATCGACGATCCGGAACTCGAGCCCGAACTTCTCCTGCATTTCGATGCGCCACTTTTCCTGCAGAGAGGCCGGGCAAAGCACGAGAACGGTGCGGGCTCGATGACGCAAGAGCATCTCTTGGACGACGAGCCCGGCCTCGATGGTCTTTCCGAGGCCGACGTCATCGGCGATCAGCAAATTGGTGCGCGCCATGTCGATGGCGCGCACCAACGGGTCCAATTGGAAGTCTTCGATGCTGACGCCACTGCGGAATGGCGCCTGCAGATAGCCCCGATCTGCATTCGTAGCGGCACCCCAAAGGACTGCATCGAGGAACGCCTGAAGTGTCGAGGGGTCGTCCAGGCCAGTCATTCGGGGCAATCCGGCCCGCTCGATTACATGCGCGCCGGGTTCGAGTTCCCAAAGCACCTCGATCTCCTCGCCGAGCGCATCCTCATCAATGGAAGCAAGTCGAACCAGATGTCGCTGGGGGAACCCGGGCGCGACCGTGCCGCCGTCGACCTCGGAAACGATCCATTGGCGGCGGCGAGCCTCGACCAACTGGCCCGGCTCAGGGGCGGTATTGTGAGCGATTTTGGCTGCGATCTCATCTACATTCATCGACATGGGCCGCCCCCATCCTTCCTGCGTGCGCCGACGAGCTCAGCGATGCGAGCCGCGGCATCGCTGGCATCTTCGTGTTCCCAAATCCGCACGATCGTCCAACCAAGTGCGTTCAGCCGCAGATCGGTATCGGCATCCCTGGCGCGATTGGTTTCAATCTTTTCACGCCAGAACTCGGCGTTGCTCTTCGGCCAAGAGGCATGCTCGGGACAACCATGCCAGAAGCAACCGTCGACGAAGACGGCGATCCGAACACTGGGGAAGACGATATCGGCGACGCGTCTGGGCTTCGTCAGCAACGGCACGTGCAGGCGATATCTCAGACCCTTGGAATGCAGCACCCTGCGCAGGTCGATCTCTGCCTGCGTGCCCTTTTGCCGGACGCGAGCCATCCGACGGCTGGCTTCATGCGACGAGGGACTTACGCGCGACATCCGCGACGGCTCCCTTCTTTTTTCTTTTCGTCCTCTCGGCTTCGATCCCGAGATGGGTCGCGATACTCTTGCCTATCACTTCGCCGAGAGTGACCGGTACCGCGTTCCCGATCATGCGACCCAACGCCTTGAAATGAACGGGAGCCCCTTTCGGAATGAAGGAATAGGACTTGGGAAATCCCTGAAGGATCGCCCCTTCACGCAACGAGATGGCTCGATCTTGTTCGGGGTGTCCGAACCGGCCGTTCCCGAAGCCGTAGAATTGTGTGGTCAGGGTTGGCGCCGGTTCGTCCCATACCATTCGTCCGTAGACCCCCGGATAGGTATGGCCCGTTTCACGGCGATGGCAGGCGGCGACGAGATGGTCCGGCCAGTCTCGCCAAGTGCCACCTGGACGAGAGGCACGGATTCTTTCGAGGTTCAGATCGGAGAGCTTGGATGCCGCATGCAGCCGGTCCTTTGGATGGGCACCACCCTGATCGATTATCGCAAGTCGTCCGATCGCCGAGCGAACGGTGACTGGGCGATCATGTGTCGGCGCGACCAATTCAATGGGACCGAGCCGGGAGGCCAAGAGCACCATGCGTCTCCGGCTTTGCGGTAGCCCGTACAGAGAGCAATCGACCACCCCTTGCTTGACGTGGTACCCCATCTTCTGCAGCGTTTCGACGAAGTCGTCGAAGACCGCATGCTTGGCCACGGACGGGACATTCTCCATCGTGACCAAGTCGGGGTGCGTCGCTTTGATCAGGCGGCCGAACTGGTAGAGCAAACCCCAACGGGGGCTACCAACGACATCGTAACGCTGGGCATAGGTCGAGAATGGCTGGCAGGGCGCGCACCCGGCGAGCACGCGGAATTCAGCATCACCGAACAACTCGTCGAGACGCTTGGGAGTCAGACGCCCCACATCCTCATTGATGAATTTCGCCGCGTTATTGGCTTCAAAGGGGTGACGGCATGCCTCATCGACGTCTATGCCCGCAACGACCTTGATGCCTTCAGAAATCAACCCATGCGTAAGGCCGCCGGCCCCGCAGAAAAGGTCGACGCACGCAATATCAGCCATCCGCTTTCCCTCTTTCCGCATGCTTCTCCCTCTGTGAAGCAGGCCCCGATGTTTCTGCTTCTCTGTAATCGTCCGATGCTTTTCCGTTCCTTACCCAGTCATCGACTTCGCCAGTTTTGAACTTCCAAAGTCGCCCGACCTTATGAGCAGGCATCTCTCTCTTACTTATCCATCCGTAGATCGTGTCTTTGCTGACGCCGAGATGTTCAGCAATTTCTTCTACAGAAACCCAGCGGTCGGACATGATACGGCCCTCGAGAGGTCAGCCTTCTCCAAGTTCTCACTATCTCATCCGACTCAGCAGGAGTAAACGGGTTCAAGGCGGGTTTCGTCCGATTTGGTGGTATTTGACCGCGCCTGGGCGGAGATGATCGCGATGGCACCATTCATGAGCAGGCGCTTGGGCGTGCCGGGAAGTCCATCGACGCTCGACCGGCACGCCCATCCCGCGTCATGACCGGCACCACGCCAGCCACGCGGCCGGCGAAAACTCGAGCCGGCCTGGTGGGCTCCGAGCGGGTTCGCCGCCATCCCCACCACCACGCTCGATCCGCCCCACAGTGCGGCGTCTCCCGCGGTCCCCGCGCTTATCGGGTCCGGGTCCCCATCGGTCGTCGCGATCCTGTCAGGCTGCCTCCGGCGGCAGCGTGGATGTCATCTCGGCGATCGCCTGGAACTCGGGCAGGAATTCGGGACGATGCTGCATGAGGTAGCGAACCACGCGGGCGTTCCCGAGCAACTTCGCCAGGTAGCCCTTGACGACGGTCAGATGCAGGTGGTCTTGACCGTAGGTCTCCTGAATGGAGGTGATCGACTCCTGTAGACGGGCCAGCTCGCTCTCCATCCGGGCCATGGCTTCGGGCGTGATGCCCTTGATGCGCTTGGGTTTTGAGCCTTCCGCGAGCTGCGTCTGCGGGGTGCCGGCCAGGATCGCCGAGGCATAGGCGACCGAGTAATTGTTGGCGTTGACCAGCAGTTCGGCGGCCTCGAGCTGGCGCAGCGGCTTCAATTTCCGGAGGATCTCGAACACGGCCATCGGACAGGGCTTGTCCTTGAGGATGGCGACCGTCTCGTCGCAGATCCCGTTCAGCATGCGAACCTTGCGACGTACGCTCTGAGGATTGATGTCCAGCGCCTTGGCGATCTTTTCTTCCGGAACGCCGCGCTCGATGGCGCGCCGGATCATCTTGTGCTCCTGAACCGGCGACAAGCGGCTGATCCGCTTGTTGTAGGTGAAGGCTTCATCGTCGGTGGAGACCAGGCACTCGACCCGTTCGATGCCGAGATCCTTCAGCACCTCGATGCGAACATGGCCATCCAGCAGCAAGAAGGTGCCCGGATTGGCAGGATCGCGGGCCACCACGGGCGGCTCTACGAGGCCGACCTCTCGGATCGAGGCGGTGATCTGCTGGTATTTCTTGCTGGATTTCGTAGCCGTCCGGAGCACCCTCACGGGGAGAAGGGCATCTACGGCCAAGGTCACGCAGTCGTCTTCAAAGGCATGGGCGACGACATCGGAAAGGCGGCGATCTTTCCGTGTCATGGATCCGTCCTCGCGTGTTCCTCCAGATAGGTGGGCATCACCTCGAGGCTTTCGGCACGCAGCAGCGTCAGGAAGTTCTCGTCGCTCCGCAGCGAGCGGAACGCCTCCGTGACAAACAGAAGCCGGCCTTGGGTCAGCTCCGCCTTCTTGATCATCAGCTTCTGGCGATCAGCTTCCTGACGATAGGCCCGCACGAGCGCATCGCTGGTCAGGGGACGCCCGGAGCGGTTCACCTTGCGGCCGAAGGGCGTTTCATCGACGCGCCGCCCATGGCGCTGGCGTCGTTCGAGCAGGCGCCGCACGGCCGCGAACTTCTTCCCGCGCAGCTTCTTCTCCGTATAGGCATCCATGAGCGCGCGCTGGGCACCTTCGTCGTCCGCTCTGGAGATTTCGATCGCGAGGTTCAGCGGCATGAGGCCGGTCTCGACCGCAGAGACGAGCCGCTGCTCGCCTCGCTCCAGCAGGCCGGCGATCATGTTGACGTATTCGGGGCTGACCCCGATCTTGTCGGCGATTTCGCGGTCGTTGTAGCCGCGCTTACGGAGGGTGCCGATTTCCTGCATCAGATCGATCGCGCGATGCTGGCGCCTGGCGCAATTCTCGACGAGGCTCATGACGAGGCAATCGCTCTCGTCGGCATCGATCACGATGGCGGGGATGGCGTCCTGCTTCAGTTCGATGAAGGCTTCGAGCCGCCCCTGGCCGCAGACGAGGTCGTATTCCGCAGGCTCCGTGTCCGAGCGCCGGGTCACGGTGATCGGGCGCTTGAGGCCGATCCGCGCGATGCTCTCGACCATTTCCTCGAACGTTCGCCGGTTGCGCACACGCGGATTGAGGATACGGATCCTGTCGGTCGGGATGAGGGTCACATGCTTGTGGTCGTCGGTCGGGATGTCTTCGGGCATCAGGCCACCTCCGAGAATCTGGCCCTGCCGGCCATTGAGAAGAAGAAATCGAGCGTGTCGAAGCGATAGGCATCGAGAGACAGGCCGTTCTGCTCGGCGAGCCGAAGCCGATCCGCGGTCATGTCGATGCTCGGGAGGACGTAATAGTCGCGTGGCGCCGCGTTCAGCTCGTCCATGCGTATGGCGATGGTGATGTCCGGCAAGAGTCCCGTGTCGAGGCGGATGCGCCAGCGCAACGAGCCTGCCGCGGTCTCGAAGCATCGCGACAGCACGACCGATACCGTGAATTCGCCATTGACGGTCAGAAGCTCGGTCCGGGGGTCCTGAACGGCGCTGCCACCGGCGTTCTCGATCCCGGCGATGACACCCGCGACGATCTGCGGATATGCCTCGCGGAGCTTGCGGTTGATCTCGATGTATCGGTAGTCCCGGTCGGGCTGATAGCCGACCATCTCATAGGCGCGGAGCAGGCTGCCGAACCGGGACCGAAACGCGCTCGATGACGGCGTGTCCTCGTGCTCGTCGATGACCAGCCCGGAAAGGAAGCCCTTGCTGGCAAGCAGCGCCCGGAGTGCGTCCAGCAGGTCCTGGTCGGAAAGATGGCGGCTGCGCGCATCGACGATTTCCCGAGCGCGCAGGAACAGTGCCTCATCGACGATGGCCGGATAGGCGCCCTCGGCGCGGATCCACATCTCGCGCGGGTTCACCACCCGGCGCTGCTTCAGCTTGAAGGAAATCTTGTTGAAGACGTTGTTGCCGATGTATTTCTCGTTGGTCAGCACCTGATGGACCGTCGCCCGCGTCCACGGCCGTTCGAGATCGGTACGCAGTCCTTCGGCGTTCAGGACGTCCGCGATCTCCCGCTCGGATCGGCCCTCTTCGACGAACATGCGATAAATGCGCCGGACGACGTCCTGTTCGTCCTCGGGACCGGGGACGAGAATGACCCTGTCGGTCTGAAGGCTCTTCTGCTCGCCGCGCAACAGTTCGCCCTTGGGATTGCCGTGCTCGTCGATCAGCACCCGGCGCAATCCGTATCCGGGCGCTCCGCCCTGGCGAAAACCGAGTTCGACGAGGCGGCACTGGCCAGCGAAGACCTTCACCGAGAGTTCGCGGCTGTATTCGCCCGCCATGACCCGCTTGACGGTCTTCAGCAGGTTCGAGCCGATGCTGCCATCATTCTCGAATTGCTCGCCGCAGTAATGGACGCGAATGCCGGCGCGCGAGCAGACATGCTCATGGTAGGCGCCTTCGTCGGCATCCTGAAACCGGCCCCAGCGGCTGACGTCATAGACGAGGATCGCCTTGAAGTCGGCTTGCCCGGATTCGACCTCTGCCATCAAGTTCTGGATCGCCTCGCGACCGTCGAGGCGTAGCCCGCTCCGACCGGAATCCTCGAAGACGCGCAGGATCTGAAGACCGCGGGCCGAGGCATACTTGCGGATGACGTCGAGCTGGTTCTCGGTCGAGTATTTCTGATGGTCGGTCGACATCCGGACATAGGCGACCGCAGGCACATCCATCTCGGGCGGCCCGTCGCTCCTATCCGAATTGGTCGTCCAACGACCGCCCAAGCACGCATCTCCTCGTCATTCCAAGCAAATTCGTCCAGTCCGCGCGGAGCTGCGGCTGAATCCCCGTGTCCATGTAACGCGAGGGAGTCTGGAATGTCGTTTCCGAAAAAGGGCAAGTTCTTTCCGAAAGATAATGGGTATACTGGGAATGGTCGGCACGAGCCGAACAACTGGTTCGCCGCTGAGATCGCATCGACCCTGAAGCGATCACTCGGAGACAGCCGGGCGGGGGCGAAGATCGTTGCCTCATGGACCGGCGCCAACGAGAAGACGGTGAAGAACTGGTTCGCCGGCAGATACGGACCGAGCGGAGAGCATCTGGTCGCTCTGGCGCGACACTCCGACGAGGTGCTGGGGGTGTTCCTCGCAATGGCCGGGCGCGAGGAACTGATGGTGGCTGTGAAGCTCGTGGCCGCAGAGCAGGCGATCGAGGAGCTACTGGCGGCGGTCCGTCGGCTGACGGTCGATGATGAAACCGACGACAGCGAAGCACCGCCTGATGCGGCGGATTTTACCGTCCGCCAGTGACGCGCAGGATTTCGCGACGCTCCCGTGTCATTCGACTTGGCACGGGAGAGAGTTGGGTGCCTGAGTCAGCCGCTCCGCCACTTCGGTATAAAACCGGGAACGCCGATTCCCGCCGATTTCGATCCTTCAGCCGCCACAAGCGTCCTCAAGAGGGTACCTTCGCTGCCTTAACGCACGTATCTGCGATGGTCTCGGCGACCCCGTTGGCGGATCGGTCTCGGCATGAGGAGCCAAAAGGTACTCGTCGGCGAAGGCGGGTCGCGGTGACGATCGCCAACAATGCGATGGCCACCAGAAGAATGCCGCTTGACGATTCGCTATCCAGAAAATGTCGAAGGTTGGAATCGATCCGCCCCCTGTAAGGCGAAGCCGTGGGGTGATTGGGCGACATGCGCCTGCGCACCTCGAAACGGGTTTCGTTCGTTCTCAGTTGCGGTGTAAAAGCGCGAGACGCACGCAGCACACGCCATTTGATTCCCAAGAGGCCGAACGGGATGCGTTTCCATGAGAATCGCACGGGCCGGAAAGCGCCTCGGCTGCGTTGCCAGACTCCTCCCTCCTGTCGAAGCCGATGATGGGGCGGCTCAGTCAAGTACCTGCCCGCTCTCGAGGATGATCGGGCCTGTCGCCCCCCACGGAGACATGCCCCTCTCAGAAGCGATCCGCAAGAAACTCCTTGAGACGGGCCAGGGTCGAGGTGTCCAGCGTAGGCGGTTGGGTGATGGCGACCCATGCGTCGATATAGTGCTCCGGCGCATAGACGTGCCCGTATCCGATGGGGGTCGTCGTGGCCACGGCCATGTCGAGCGCAAGCTGCAGCATCGTGACAACGGGAAACCAGGTCAGTGAGGCGGAGACATCCGGGCCGCGCGGCGCGCGCATCCAGGCCGGTTCGCGATAGAGCGAATGGGGATCGAAAAAGGTGACTGGATCGCTGGCATATTGCAGATAGCCGATCCGCATCGGCCCCCAGACGGTGCCGTCGTCGCTCAAGCCGCTCGTCTGGTTGGCGAAACGAACGATCGAGCCATCCCTGAACCTTGGCAGCCAGGCTGGAGAGTCCGGCTGCCGCTCGGCCGTGAACTGTCGCCAGCGCTGGCTGGAGAAAGGCGGACCGCTCCACAGGGCGCCGTGGAATGGATCGGCGATCACGTCGTAAAGGTCCGAGGAAAGCTCCGAGTTCATCGCGCCGAGACTCAGGCCGTGGAGATAGAGCCGTGGCCTCGTTTCAGCCGGCAGCGTGGTCCAATGGGCGTAGACCTTGCTGAAAAGCGCCCTCCCCGCCTCGCCCCCATAACCCGGTTCTACAAGAAGCGAGAGCCAGCTCGTCAGGTAGGAATATTGCAGGGCTACGGAGGCGACATCGCCTCGGTGCAGATATTCCAGCGTATCGAGGGCGGCCGGATCTATCCAGCCGGTCCCCGTGGGAACCACAACCACCAGGATCGAGCGATCGAAGGCGCCGACGCGCAGCATCTCCTCCAGCGCGAGGGCTGCCCGCTCCTCGGCATTTTCACGCGAGTTCAAGCCTACATAGACCCGCAGGGGCTCGAGGGCCGGACTGCCGAAGAAGCGCCCAATCTCCTCGGCCGTCGGACCGGAGGTCACGAATTCGCGGCCCCTCAGGCCCAATAGCTCCCAGTCAATCAGAGACGAAGCGCTGCCGGTCTTCATCGCATCCGCCGGCTGCTGCATCTGCGGGTCGATGCGCTGGTCCAGTTCCTGGAAGGAGCTGTCCGCCACCCGCAGCAGCGTCTCGAAGAAGACGCCGTTGATGACCGACCAGAACAGGATCGCCGTCAGCGCCAGCCCCACCACCTTCGAAATCCGCCTTGGTACATGCCGATTCAGCCGCCAGGACAAGAAACGGTGCACGCGACGGAACAGGCTGACGAGCGCTGTCAGCAAGGCGAAGACGGCGGCGGCGATCGTTGTCACCATCAAAGGATAGGCGGTTTCCACCGCATCCAGTCCCATCAGCGAGCGAACCGAATTCTGCCATTCGGCCGCCCTCCATGCGAAAACGGCGACGGTCACGACACAGATGACGCCTGCCGTCAGCTTCATGATGCGATCGGCCCGCGCTGAAGGGAGCGGGATCTCCAGATAGGCCCAGAGCCAGCGCGCCGCGACCCCGATTCCATAACCAGTGGCGAACGAAGCGCCGCCGAGGACGCCCTGCATCAGATAGGTGCGTGGCAGAAGGCTGGGTGTAAGGGATGCGGCGAAAAACAGCGTTCCGAGGAGCAGGCCCGGCGTCGAGAAGGCCCCTCGAACCTTGCGGTAGAACTCATGCATGGCTTCACGATCCGAAGCGTGGCGGACCGATCTCCGCAATATCGCGGGATCATCACCATCCGCCGGAGGGGTTGTAAAGCGATGTCGAGTTCGCGGTGCCTGGATATGGCGCGGGACGACATCCAGCATGGCGGACCTGGGGTGATCCCGTGACCGACCACCTACCCGTTCGCAAGCTGGCGGCCTCGTAGAGCCAGCCGTCAGACGGAAGCAAAAATGCGCATTGCATTGCCATCTTCGATGGCTATCTCACCCCCGCAATTGGAATTCGGGATACCGCTCGTGACGAGCCGAAATACGCATGTCGACAGTGATTTCAGGTCGTTCCTTCTGGAATATGCCGATTCCGGCGTCTTCGAGAGGCGATCCGAGGAAGCGAGGATCATCAGGATCGTTGCACGCCATGGGCTGACAGGGCTCACCTTCGCGCAGAGGGAAATCTGGTATGCGCGTATCTTGTCGACCGTGAGCAAGCCGATGTCGGAGCAGATCGCCATCAGCATGATCGTGCGCAATGGTGGCCGCGTTCCGCGTCGGATCGACAGCGCGAGCCTGACCGACGACTCGCATCCCTTCGCCCTGGCACAGGACATCGACATAGACCGGGAGCTTGCCGGGCATGATCGCTCCGGCACCGAACCGCTGGTGCGGATTGCAAGGGCGTTGCGCGCGAAGTCCGGGCTTTCCGACGGTCCACCTTTAGGCTCTCGCTCCCCGCAGGGAGACTGAGCCCGCCTCAGGAGTGCGGCGCGCGAACGCGTTCTCGCTCGGGCTCCGGCACATTCTGAGCCTGCTGCGAGGCCGCCTCCCGCAGCCCCTCCTTCACGCGCCCTCGCCGCCCCCATTTGACGGAGAACCGACGGCGCCAGCGACGCACGAGGACGAAATCGATCGACAGGATCAGGAGCCCGAGCGGGAGCATCCAGACACCAAGCACCGGCAGGAAGCTGAAGATCCCGCCCAGGACGAACGCGATGCCGAGCCCGACTCGCGCAAGCCGGGAGGCAGGTAGCTTCACCCTGCGCCCGAACACCTCGATCGCGTTGCCTTTCAAGCGCATGAAGCTCTTCCGGTCGCGCGTATTGTCCTGCATCGCTTCCTCAAGTCGCAGCCTCTTCGAGACGGGCAGCGCGTTTCATGGAGATGAGTTCCTCATATGGGATAGGGAAAGCGAATAAACGCGCGGAAATGCGTCGGAGCGGAAAGTTTCATTTTCGACCGGCCCCCGCTTGGCAATGCAGAGGCGTCTTGCTATAGGCACCGTCGCTGGTCGCTGATGGTGGCCAAGGCGTTCCCCGGTAGCTCAGTGGTAGAGCACTCGACTGTTAATCGATCGGTCGCTGGTTCGAATCCGGCCCGGGGAGCCATTCTTCTTCCTGCCCATTACCGGCGGCCTGTGGTCGCACGTGTTTTCTTGGCGACTGCGGCCGAATCGGTCGCATTTTTGGTCACAGTCGAGCCGGATCAATTCGCCAGTCGGCCGCCGAGCAGACTTCGGGCTGAATCGCGTGCGGCGGACCTATGCCGGTCGCGCGGGGCCGTGCGAGCTGAAGATCCTCGCATGGTCGATCAACTCGCCAGCCATGAGATGAGCGAGGTTCGCGACGCGGTCCACCCTTTCGGTTGCCGGTTCGGTGCTTGCTGCCATGATGTTGCGGCCGCGCGCAACCGGGTCCTCGATCGGGCCAGCCAGTGTGCGAAGGCAATTCTCGGCCAGCGCCCTGCTGGTGGCCGAGGCCCCTTCTTCCCGGATGATCTGTCCCAGGCGCAGGGAGATATGGCCGAGCGACAGGGCGGCGACCGCATCGCCGACCGTTCCAGTGTCCGCCCGCGCGCGCAGCACCATTTCCAGCACGATATGGCGCAGCCGCGCCAGATGGCGCTCGGCCCAGGGCGTTCCGGCGCGCCGGCTGATGAAGGCGATCTCCCGTCTGATCGCGGCCTCGAGATGACGGCGACGACGGCCGGCGTCCATAGGCACCAGCCAGCGGTAGAAAGCATCGCTGATGGCGACGCCGGCGATCAGCATGGCAGCGCCGAAGACCACGGCCTGCGGCGAGGATAGCAACATGTCCACCGGCCGGCTCAACACCGCGAAAAACATGTTGAAGGTCAGTCCAGCAAAGATCGTCGTCCGGCTCGCCTGCAGGGCGGATGCAACGAAGAAGAGCGGCAGGGCCAGCAAGAGCGAAACCCAGGGAACCTCAACGACCGGCACGACACCCAGGCGCCAGGCAACCGCCGCCATCGCGGCCAGCGCCCCTCCGATCAAGCCCTGGCGCACGAGGGGCAGAGGCTCATCCAACGTGGCGAAGAGCACGGTGAAGATCGAGGCGCCGAGCACTATGAAGCGCCCGGCCTCCCAACCGGTCGCGATCCAGACGCCGCCCGACAAAGCGATGATGAGGAAGCCGCGCAACATGGCCCGGCCCAGCCCGGCCATGTCCGGGCGTGGATGAAGGCGCGCAGTGGAGCCGCGGGTGGACGATTCTGAAAGCGCCTGCCGGCTTTGCGAAACCTCATGAAGCTCGGCTGCGAAGGCGCCGAGCATCGGGGCAAGGCGCGCATGGGCGGCCGCGATCCGCTCCGCCGTGGCCACGATGGGCAGCGGGTCGAAGGCCTCGGCTTCTTCCAGCCGCTTCGCTGCCCGTTCCAGTTCGTCCTGTAACCCGGCGAGATCTGCTCGCGCGTGCTCCGCATCGCCTTCCGATGCCTTGCGGATCATCCGGGCCACCACGACCAGATCGAGCAGCCCCGCGAACAGGGCGTTGAGCGGCCGCAGCCCTCGGCGGGCCGTTAGCGATCCGGCGGCGGCATCCTCCGCCCCAGCCGAGATCGCGGCGAGCGCCGAGAGGAAACCGGCCTCCCGCGCCACCAGTTCCGCCTGCCGCTGCCTCAGTGCCAGCGCGATCAGGCGCAGACCGTCGGCAAGGACACGATCCGAGCGCGCCCGAAGGCGCTCGGCCCGCATACGCGGCTGCAGCAGGAAGCCGACCGAGAGAGACGCGCCGATGCCGATCACCGTGTCTCCCAGCCGGGCAAGCGCGAAGGCCGAAGGGTCGATCCCGGTCCCGGCCGTCAAGGTCACGATCACGCTGGCGGTCAAGCCCGCCAAGGCCGCGCCGTAGGCGCGCTGATGCCGCATGGCGCTTGACAGGCCGCAGCAGAACGCCAGCCACAGGGCGAGCCCCGCCAGTTCGAAATGAAGGCTTCCCGCCTGTGCGATCGCAAGCCCGGCCACGGCGCCCAGAAGCGTTCCAGCCAGTTGCGCCGCGCTTCTTTCCAGCAGCAATCCGCGCGGTGGCTGCCCGATCATCCACGTGGCCATGGCGGCCCACCAAGGGTTCTGCAGCTCCAGCGCCGTCGCGATCGCCATCGCGATCATCGCGGCGAGGGTCAATCGATAGGCCGTGCCTCGCACATGCGGGTCGCGAAGCGCACCGGTCAGGTATTCCATGGGGCGTATCCCGAAAGCCAGCGTCCGTCCCATGCGGGGCGGGCGGGGTCGATTGCGAAAAGGGACCGGCCGTTTATGTTCAGAACCCACCTGTGGAGTAAATAGCGCTGTCGCACTTCTGGGCGGCCCCTCGGGGCTGGCGCTGGCGCCGCTGTCGCGTTTGCCTGCTGCTCGTCCTTGCGTTTGGCCGGTACGCGGCCATAGGGTCGCCCGACACGTGACGCGACGAGCTCGAAAGACCCATGGCCAGATACAACTCCGTCATCGACGCGATCGGCAACACGCCACTCATCCGTCTCAACCGCGCTTCGGAGGAAACGGGGTGCGAGATCTACGGCAAGGCCGAGTTCATGAATCCCGGCCAGTCGGTCAAGGACCGCGCCGGGCTGTTCATCATTCGCGACGCGCAGGAGAAGGGGCTTCTGGAGCCCGGCGGAATCATCGTTGAGGGAACGGCCGGCAACACGGGCATCGGCCTGGCGCTGGTTGCCAATGCGCTGGGGTACAAGACCGTCATCGTCATCCCCGAAACGCAGTCCGAGGAGAAGAAGGATGCGCTGCGGCTGATGGGCGCCGATCTCGTCGAGGTTCCTGCGGTGCCCTACCGCAACCCGAACAACTACGTGAAGCTCTCCGGCCGCCTCGCCAGACAGATCGCCCTGACGCATCCGCACGGCGCGATCTGGGCCAACCAGTTCGACAATGTCGCCAACCGCGAAGGGCATGTCGTGACCACGGCCGAGGAAATCTGGCACCAGACCGGCGGCGACGTGGACGGGTTCATCTGCGCGGTGGGCACCGGCGGCACGCTGGCCGGCACCGCAACGGGCCTGAAGCGCCGCTCGGGCCGCATCAAGATCGGCCTCGCCGACCCGAGGGGCGCGGCGCTTTTCAGCTACTATACAAGCGGGGAGCTGTCCTCCTCGGGCGACTCGATCACCGAGGGCATCGGCCAGGGCCGCATCACCGCGAATCTGGAGGGCTTCACGCCCGACTTCGCCTATCAGATCGGCGACGAGGAGGCCCTGCCCGTCATCTTCAACCTTGTGCGCGAGGAAGGCCTGTGCCTCGGCGGATCATCGGGCATCAACATCGCCGGCGCGATCCGCATGGCGAAGGAAATGGGCCCGGGGCATACCATCGTGACGGTGCTGTGCGACTACGGCAACCGCTACCAGTCCAAGCTCTTCAACCCGGCCTTCCTGAAGGAGAAAGGCCTGCCCGCACCCGACTGGATCGGGCGGCCGACGCAGATCGACATTCCCTACGAGGCAGCTTGAGATGATGGCGCCGGCCGTGCATCTGGCGATGGAGCGGCCATGCGCTCCTCCTTGCCTTTCGTTCGCCGTGGCGGGCCTCTAGTCTCGCTGGAACCAGAATCGCACGAGGTCTTCAAAGCGTTGAGCGCAAATCCCTTTCTCATCACCGCGCGGGATCTCGAAGGCCATCTCGGCCGGCCCGGTCTTTCGGTGGTAGACGCCTCCTGGTACCTGCCCGCGCAGAAGCGTTTCGCGCGCGCGGAGTACGAGGCCGGGCATATTCCCGGGGCCGTCTTCTTCGATCAGGACGAGATCGTGGATCGAGCCTCCCCCCTGCCCCACACCTTGCCGTCGGCAAAGGAATTCGGGCGCGCGGTAGGCGCGCTCGGTGTGAGCGATACCGACACGATCGTCGTCTACGATGGAATGGGCCTCTTCTCCGCGCCGCGGGTCTGGTGGCTCTTCCGCACCTTCGGGGCCAAGGACGTCCGGGTGCTCGATGGCGGCCTGCCGGCGTGGAACGCCGCCGGCCTTACGCTGGAAACGGACATCCCCTCCCCCAGGCCGGCGCATTTCGAGGCCCGCCTGAACGAAAGCGCGGTGGCGACGTTCGAGCAGATGCGCTCGCTCGTGGGCGGAACGGACACGCAGGTGGTGGACGCCCGCTCGGCTGAGCGTTTCCGTGGCGAGGCGCCGGAGCCGCGCGAGGGCGTGCGTGCCGGCCATATGCCGGGCGCCTTCTCGCTGCCCATCGCGGAGCTTCAAAGCGAGGGGCGACTGAAATCGCCTCATGAGATCGAGGCCGCGTTCGCAAAGGCCGGGGTCGACCCCGACAAGCCCGTGGTCACGAGTTGCGGGTCCGGCGTCACGGCCGCTGTCCTGACCTTCGCTCTGGCTTCCACCGGGCGCACGGACACGCGTCTCTACGATGGCTCCTGGACCGAATGGGGCTCGGCGTCCGACACTCCGGTCGAAACCGGGCCGGGGCGGCATTGACACCATGAAGCTTCTTCAGACCGAGGTCACGCAGCTCGTCCTCCACTCGCTGCCGAAGGACCCGCCCCCGCGGCCCGACATCCCGCGCAGCCTCGACGTTCTCAAGGTCCGCCAGATTCCTCTGGGCTATTATCGCTACCTCTATACCGTCGGGCGCGCCCACCACTGGACCTCGCGCAACCTGCCGGACGATGCTCTGGCGCGGGAGATCCACGGCCCCAATACGAGGCTTCAGGTTCTCTATTGCGACGGCGGGCCGGCCGGCTGGTTCGAGCTGGACGCCGGGCGCGCTCCCAAGGAGACGAGGCTCGTCCACTTCGCGATCATGCCCGAATATCGCGGCCTCGGCCTTGCGCGGCACCTTCTCGCCCATGCCATCATCGCCGGGTTCGAAGAGCAGCCGAGTGCCCTGACGGTGGAGACCAATACGCTCGACCACCCGGCCGCGCTGCCACTCTACCGCAAGATGGGCTTCCGACCCGTTTCGCGGCGCCTTGTCTCGACACCCGCCTACGAGGAATGATCGTCGCCGGATCGTCGCACGGCCACGATATGGCGGAGCCCTCCCATCCTGTCGCAAGGAGCATACGAATGAAGCGAGCCGACGCCCTTTCCTCCACCGCGATCTCGCGTCGTGGCTTCCTCGCGGGGTCAGCCGCTATGGCCGGTGCCGCCGCATTGCACCCGTTCTCGGCGCGCGCGCAGGAGAACCAGGCGCATCTGCGGCTGATGGAAACCACCGACCTTCACGTGCATGTCTATCCTTACGACTATTACGCCGACCGCGAGAGCGCGTCGGTGGGCCTGGCGCGCACAGCCTCCATCGTGAGCGAGATTCGCGGCGAGGCGACCAATGCGATGCTGTTCGACAATGGCGACTTCCTGCAGGGCAACCCGATGGGAGACTACATCGCCTATGAGCGCGGCATGGATGCCGGAAACGAGCACCCCATCGTCACCGCGATGAACACGCTCGGCTACGATGCCGGCACGCTGGGCAACCACGAATTCAACTATGGGCTGGAGTTCCTGGCCAACGCGCTCGACGGTGCGGACTTCCCGATCGTCTCGGCCAATGTCGCGCGGGGCGAGTTGGGCGCCAGCCCCCTGGAAGACGAGCACCTCGTGCCACCCTACACGATCCTCGACCGCGAGATCGAGCTCGGCGACGGCTCCCGCCGTCCGATCCGCATCGGCGTCATCGGATTCGTGCCCCCGCAGATCATGGTATGGGACGCCCAGCACCTCACGGGCAACGTCTCGGCGCGCCCCATCCTGGAGGCGGCCGAGGCGCTGGTCCCGCGCCTGCGCGAGGAAGGGGCCGATATCGTGGTGGCGCTCTCGCATTCCGGGATCGTGGGAGACGACGGCGACACGGCCGAGAACGCGTCGCTGCAACTGGCCCGTGTCGAAGGCATTGACGTCATCATGACGGGCCACCAGCATCGGCGGTTTCCCAGCGAGGATTTTGACGGCATCGAGGGTGTCGACGTTTCCGCCGGCACGCTGCATGGCAAACCGGCTGTCATGGCGGGCTTCTGGGGCTCGCATCTGGGTCTCGTCGATCTGCTTCTCGAGCATGACGGCGATGGCTGGCGCATCGTCTCGTCTTCCCAGGAGCTTCGTCCGATTTTCGAGCGCGTCGAGCGCGAGACCGTGGCGCTGGTGGAAAGCGACGCGGCGGTGGAGGAGTCCGTGCGCGCCGAGCACGAGGCGACGCTCGAATATGTTCGCACGCCCGTCGGCGAGGCGTCCGCGCCGCTCCATTCCTATTTTGCGCTGGTGGCGGACGATCCCTCGGTGCAAATCGTCAACCAGGCGCAACTCTGGTATCTGCGCGACATCCTGTCCACCACGGAGCACGCGGCCCTGCCGCTGCTTTCGGCGGCCGCGCCCTTCAAGTCCGGCGGCCGCAGCGGGCCGGACTACTATACCGATATCGAGGCCGGCCCCATCGCGATCCGCAATGTCGCCGACCTCTATCTCTACCCCAACACGCTGCAGGCGGTGAAGATCACGGGGGCCGAGGTGCGCGAATGGCTGGAAATGTCGGCGGGCATCTTCAACCGGATCGAACCCGGCTCCACGGATCAGGCGCTCATCGCCGAGGGTTTCCCGTCCTATAATTTCGACGTTATCGACGGTGTGACCTACCGCATCGACGTGACACAGCCGGCCCGTTACGATTCGGACGGAAACCTCGTGGACGAGAGTGCGCACCGCATCGTCGATCTCGCTTATGAGGGCCAGCCCATCGACGAGACGCAGGAGTTCATTGTCGCGACCAACAATTACCGGGCGGGCGGCGGTGGCAACTTCCCCGGCATCGATGCGTCGAAGGTGATCTTCGTCGCGCCTGATGCCAACCGCGACGTTCTCGTGCGCTATATCGTGCAGGAAGGCACGGTGAACCCTTCCGCCGACGACAATTGGAGCTTCGCGTCGGCGGAGGGGACCGTGGTCGAGTTCATGACTGGGCCGGGGAGCCGGGCCTATGCGGAGGCGCTCACGGGCGTCTCCCTGGAGCCGGCGGGCGACACCGACGACGGCTATCTGCGCTATCGACTGTCGCTTTGATCTCATGACACCCAGCGGGAAGCGCGCCCTCCTCCAGGGCGCGCTTCCCCTTTTCATGCCGTAGGTTGCCCATGTCCCGCCGCCTGAAGCTGCGTCTCGGCCTGCTTTTTCTATTGATTGTCGTTCTTGGCGCCGCCGCGCTGTGGCTTTTCGGGCCGCGTGAGCCCGTGGACGTCACGATCCGCTTCGATCCCGCCAGCATAGGCCGCGATCCGGACCTCTATCTCTCCCGGCAGGAAACCTGCGTGCCCGGCATCGGCCCGCAAACGGCCAAGGAGATCGTCTGGGCCTACCCCGCATCCCGCGCCAAGACGCCGCTGGCGCTGGTCTATGTGCACGGCTTCTCGGGCGACAAGCGCGAGATGGCCCCGGTGCCGCAAGAGGTCTCGCGCCGGCTGGGCGCGAACCTCTACCTGACCCGCCTTTCCGGCCACGGAGGCGATCTTGCCGACCTGGCCGAGCCGACGGCGAACGATTGGCTCAACGATCTCGCCGAGGCGGTGGGGATCGCGCGTCATCTGGGCGAACGGGTCGTGGTCATCGGCACCTCCAACGGCGGTGCGCTGGCAAGCTGGGGCGCCGCCCTGCCCGGCTTCATGGAAGGCGTGGACGGCCTCGTCCTGATCTCGCCGAACTATCGCATCAACGACTGGCGGGCCCCGCTTCTGACAGCCCCCTATGGGCGTGACGTGGTTGGCTTCCTCACCGGCGGCACTCTCGACCTTTCGCTTCCCGCCATGCCGGGCGGCGCGCCCCAGACGGTGAGCCTGCCCTCCGACGCGCTCCTGCCGATGGCCGCCCTGACGAGCCACGTGCGCGGGCTGGACTTTTCCGCGATCGGCTTGCCGGCGCTCTTTCTCTATTCTCCGAACGACCAGATCGTCGACCCGCTGGAGACCGAGAGGGTCATCCAGCGCTGGGGCGGGCCCAGCGAGGTGCTGCTCGTTCCGCAGACGAGCGACCCGACGGGCCACATGCTGGCCGGAGACATGTTCTCGCCCGCGACGACGGGCATCGTGGTGGACGCCATCGCCGGCTGGATCGAGCGGCTGGAGGTGCGCTGAGAGCGGGCGCGCGGCCGCCCGGCCTCAGATCAGAAGATCGGCGATCACCTGATTGTCGCTGATATCCTCGTAGCGGATGCCTTCCGCGTCGAATCGCTTCAAAAGGCCGTCGAAATTGCCGGCGTCCCTGGTCTCGATGCCGAGGAGGATGGAACCGAAGTCGCGTGCCGACTTCTTTAGATATTCGAAGCGGGCGATATCGTCGTCCGGGCCGAGAAGCTGGAGGAAATCCTTCAGCGCGCCCGGCCGCTGCGCCAGGCGCAGGATGAAGTACTTCTTGCGGCCCTCAAAGCGCAAAGCGCGTTCCTTCACGTCCGGAAGGCGCTCGAAGTCGAAATTGCCGCCAGAGACCACAAGGACGAGCGTCTTTCCCGAGATTTCGCCCTGAAGCTGCCGTAGCGCGTCGATGGCGAGCGAGCCGGCCGGCTCGACCACGATGCCCTCAACGTTCAGCATCTCCAGCATGGTCTGGCAGATGCTGCCCTCGGGGGAAAGGATAACGTTCTGCGCGGGGAACCGTCCCAGCGTCTCGAACGGCAGGCGGCCGATCTCGGCCACCGCCGCGCCATCCACGAACCCGTCGAGCTGCGGCAGCTTGACCAGCCGGCCCTCTTCGATGGAGGTGCGCAGGCTGGGCGCGCCCAGCGGCTCCACGAAACGGAACTCGGGCTCGTCTTCGCCTTCAAAATAGCGCACCAGTCCCGAGGCAAGCCCGCCGCCGCCAACGGGCAGAACGAGCATGTCCGGCGTCTCGCCGCCGAGCTGGCGGACGATCTCGGCGGCCACGCTAGCCTGCCCCTCCACGATGTCCTCGTGGTCGAACGGCGGCACCATGGCCGCGCCCGTCTCGGCGGCGTAAGCCTTCGCGGCGGCATAGCAATCGTCGAAGAAATCGCCGACCAGCTCGATCTCGACCGCCTCGCCCCCGAAGACCCGGGTCTTGTCGATCTTCTGCTGGGGCGTCGTGACCGGCATGAAGATGCGGCCCCTGAGGCCGAAATGGCGGCAGGCGAAGGCGAAGCCCTGTGCGTGGTTGCCGGCCGAGGCGCAGGTGAAGCTCGCGGCCGCCTGCCCCGCCTCGATCCGCTTGCGCATGAAATTGAACGCGCCGCGGATCTTGTAGGAGCGCACAGGCGTCAGGTCCTCGCGCTTCAGGAAGATCCTGGCCCCGTAGCGCTTCGAGAGATGCTCGTTGAGTTGCAGCGGCGTTTCGGGAAAGAGCATGCGCAGCGCGTCCTGCGCCTGCGCGACATGATCGCGGAATTCCAAGGGGGTCATTGTTCTGGCTTTTCGTGCGGGCCGCATTCTGGATGCGCGTCCCGGAAGGCTGTCTGCCGAGGATTCGGCGGTATCAGACGCGGCGGCCCGGTCACGGGGCGGCTCGCGGCCGGACGCGCTCTTCGCGCCGGAGGCTGCCGGGCAGCGTCGACGGCTAGAGGGCGCCGGCACCGATAATCAGGGACGCGACTCCGCGGATCGAGGTCTGAACCACCATCTGACGCCCCTTTCTTGCCAAGCCGAACTTTCCGGTACGGCTATTCCCTATCGACACGGATTTGTAAAGCCGCCGCCACCGGCCCGTTCCGATCATGCGGCACAGTCCCTACCCCGAAGAGTGGTGCGGGCTGCGGGACTCGAACCCGCAAGACCGAGGCCGGCAGATTTTAAGTCTGCTGCGTTTACCATTTCGCCAAGCCCGCATCGCGCCCTCCCTAGCATCTTTCTCGATGCCGTTCACGACGTCCCGAGACGGTTTCAGAGCAGGTGCATTCTCCCAAAACACTCCCCTGGCGACTGAGGACGACTGGATTTCCTCTTCGATAGCCGGGTGGAGAAACAAGCCGGGCGCGAGCATTGAGGTGCATCACGGATCGTGTTCTATTGTGAAATTCATTCATGCGCCGGGCCACGAAGCGGAGGGCGAGGGAATGGCAGTTCACATCCAGCGCTCCCTGTTTCCGATGGAGGCCGATGCCGGCCGGGAGTCGGTGGCGGCCAGCACCCAGTCCGCTCTTCTGGAGCGGCTGGTGGACGGCAATCGCGCGCTCGACAATCTGCGCCGCGCGCTGGAGTCGGACGAGTCGTCGGTCTCGCCTTTCTCGCGTGAAGAGGCGCTGTCACCCCGAAGGGCGGCCGATCGCCGCTGATGACCGCCGGCCGCGGTATGCCGACCGGTCCTTGTAATCGCTTGATGCGAAACCGAGGAGGCCGGTCCTTGCGGATCGGCCTCCTTCCTTCGCGTCTTTAAGGCCGGTCAGGCGCTGAGCTTGCCGGCGATCTGGGCGATGTGCTGGCCCTGGAAACGGGCCCCTTCCAATTCACGTTCGCTCGGCTGGCGCGATCCGTCGCCGGCCGCGATCGTGGTCGCGCCGTAGGGCGAGCCGCCCACGACTTCGTCCACGCCCATCTGGCCTGCGTATGCATACGGCAGGCCCACGATGAGAAGGCCGTGGTGGAGAAGGGTCTTGTGGATCGAGAGGAGCGTGGCTTCGTTGCCGCCGTGCTGGCTGGCCGAGGAGGTGAACGCGCCGCCGACCTTGCCGATCAGCTTACCCTGCGCCCACAATCCGCCGGTGCGGTCCCAGAACGAGCCCATCTGGGAGGACATGTTGCCGAAGCGGGTCGGCGCGCCGACGATGATGGCATCGTAATGAGCCAGTTCGTCCGGCTGGGCTTCGGGGAAGTCGTGGTTCGTCTTGAAGCCCGCGGCGGCCGCGACGTCGGCCGGGGCCGTTTCCGGTACGCGCTTTATATCGACCTCGGCCCCGCCTGCCTTCGCGCCTTCGGCGACGGCCTTCGCCATCGTCTCGATGTGGCCGTAGCTCGAATAGTAGAGAACCAGCACTTTCGCCATGTCGTCACTCCGTTGTGCGTTTGACTGTTGCCGCACTTAGGGCGCGGCGGGCGGAATTGGCGAGCCCGGAGAACCGAAACGCACCGTCTACCGCTCGGCATGGCTTGCAATTGCCGCCGGCATGGGGAACCGATCCTGATCGGTGCAACGATCGGATCGCCCTCATGCCTGACATCCTGCCGCAAACCGCCGCCATGCTCGCCATCGGCGACGAGCTTCTGTCGGGCCGCACCAAGGATCGCAACATCGGCCATCTCGCCGACGTGCTGACACTGGCGGGGATCGACCTGAAGGAGGTGCGCATCGTGGCGGACGAGGCCGATGCGATCGCTTCCGCGATCAATGCCCTGCGCCGCTCCTACACTTATGTCTTCACCTCCGGCGGCATCGGCCCTACGCATGACGACATCACCGCCGATGCCGTCGGCCAGGCCTTCGGCCTGCCGGTCGACTACCATCCGCAGGCCTATGAGCGGCTGGCAGAGAACTATCGGGCCAGGAAGCTGGAGTTCACCGAGGCTCGCAAGCGGATGGCGCGCACGCCGACGGGCGCGGAGCTAATCGACAACCCGGTCTCCGTGGCGCCCGGCTTCAGGGTCGAGAACGTCCATGTGATGGCAGGCGTGCCCTCGATCTTCCAGGCCATGCTCGACAATGTCATGGCGGGCCTGCCGCACGGCCGGGCGATCTCGAGCGAGACCCTTCACTGCCCCTTCGGCGAAGGCGAGATCGGCGGGCCGCTCGCGGATATCCAGAAAAGACATCCCGGCGTCGCCATTGGCTCCTATCCCAAATATGAGGGCACGTATTTCCATGCCGAGATCGTCCTGCGCTCGCGCGACGCCGCCGCGTTGAGCGCGGCGAAGGCCGATGTCGAGGAGATGCTGGCCCAGATCGTTTCCAGCCGCCCTTCAGCGTAGGACGAGCAGCGCGGCGCGGCCGTCGGTCACGTAGAGGTCGCCCTCCCCGTTCCGGCCCTTATCCGTGGCCCCGCGCCCCGCGATCGACGAGGTCTGCGCCACAAGCCCCGTGGCCTCGAGGTCGGAGACCAGCGCCTGGCGGGCGTCGTCGATGCGGGGCGAGATGTCGTGCGTGACCTGGCCGGTATAGTGGCTGAGCCCAACGCCCGCATCGAAGGTGACGGCGCCGAGCCAGCGCGCCTGCCCTCCATCCCCGCCCATCGCCCAGAGCCGCACATGCTGGCGCCGGTCCGCGCTGATGCCGGCCGCCTTCTCGAACGCCAGATCCTCACGGCGACCATCGTAGAAGAGTGGGCTAACGGGCGCGTCCCTATACGGCCGATCCAGCAGCACGCTGCCGATGATGTCGGCGCTCGTTCGCGCCGTAATCGGATCGGCCGGCGCCCAGCCGGCGGCATTCATCGCCGCCACGAGCGCGGAGCGCGCACCGACGATCTCGACATTGATGGGATCGCCCGCCAGATCGTCCGCCGTTCGCGTCAGCATCTCGGCCAGCGGACGGGACTCGTCGCGCTCGTACCAGAGGTCTGGAAGCAGCAGATAGGACAAGAGCGCGTAGAGTACCGGAAGAAGAGCCACGAGCAGAAGCGCGCGCCGGCGCCGTGCGATCATCTGTGCGTTCCTTGCCTTTGCGGCGGCGGCGGACCGGCAAGCCTTGCTCCTCAAGAGCGGGCAAGCTATCGCAGCCGACGCTTCATGGAGAGATATGATGTCGACGACCGAGAAATCCTTCCCCGTTTCATGGGAACAGTTCCACCGGGACGCCCGCGCGCTGGCATGGCGCCTGGCCGGGCAACGCTCGGACTGGAAGGCGATCGTCTGCATCACCCGCGGCGGGCTCGTCCCGGCGGCGATCATCGCGCGCGAACTGGGCACCCGCCTGATCGAAACGGTCTGCATTGCCTCGTATCACGAGTACGACAAGCAGGGGGAGCTTCAGGTCCTCAAGGATATCGCCCCGGAGCTTCGTGTGGACGATGGCGAGGGCATCCTCATCGTCGATGACCTCACCGATACGGGCAAGACCGCCGCGCTGGTGCGCGCGATGCTGCCGAAGGCCCATTTCGCAACGGTCTATGCCAAGCCCAAGGGGCGCCCGCTGGTCGATACGTTCATCACCGAGGTAAGCCAGGACACGTGGATCTTCTTCCCCTGGGATCTGGGCCTTACCTTCCAGGCCCCCATAGGCAAGGGTGTTCCGGGATAGGGAGAGGCGCATACCCGGCATCAGCGCACGCGCGCGATCGTCATCCTCGCCGTCAGGTCGAGCCCTTCGGGCCGCCATTCCCGTTCGATGCGGCCGTCATACTGGCGGATTACCAGGTTCTCCAGCAGGCTGGTTCCGAAGCCGGCGTTCCGCGGAGCGTCAACCAGCCGGACTCCGGTCTCCCGCCACCGCAGCAGGAGCCTTCGCTCGCCATCGTCCGATTCGACCCGGCAATGGACATCGACGCGGCCACCGTCCCTGAGGGCGCCGTACTTGGCGGCGTTGGTGGTCAGTTCGTGAATGACGAGGCCGAAGACCACGGCATCGGGCGAGGAAAGCGCGATATCGCCGACGTCTATGCGCACGCGGCCATCGGAATCGTAATGCCGCAACTCCGACACCATGATCGCCTTCAGCGTGGCGCCATGGCGATCTCCGTCCAGCAGCAGGTCATGGGTCTTGGCCAGTGAGGAGATCCGGTCCGACAGGGACTTGCGCAGCTTTTCGATATCCGTCTCGGTGCGCAGCGAGAGGCTGATGATCGCCTGCACGGTGGAGAGGCTGTTCTTCACGCGATGCTCCATCTCGCGCAGCAGCATTACGCCCCGGCTTTCCGCCGCCTGGCGGACGCGGACCTCCTCGCGCAGCAATAATTCGGTCTGCAGGATGTCGGCGAGATCGCGCAGGGTGCGCTTTTCCTCCATCGACCAGTCGCGGGGCTTGAAGTCCAGGACGCACAGGGTGCAGGCGACCGCGCCGTCGCCGCGCAGCACGGGCTCTCCCAGATAGGCATGGACGCCGAACTCGACGTTCGCCGGATTATCGCCGACGAGCGCGTGACCATCCGTTTCCCCCACCGCCACCGCCTCGCCGGTGGCCTGTACATGGCGGCAGTAGGAATGGCTGACCGGAATTTCCCGCAGCCCGACCAGCGCGGGCGGAAGGCCGTAGGCACTCTTGAAGTAATTGCGACGCTCGTCGATCACCGAAACGAGAGAGACGGGAGCCTGCAGGACGATGGCCGCCAGATGGGAGATTCGATCGAAGGCTTGCTCGGGCGCGGAATCGATAAGCGAGCGGCACCCCGCAGTCGACTCCGCGTCCAAAACGCTGCCGTCGCGATAAACCTGCGCCCAGCCTTCTCCAGTCATCGCCTACACGCCTCTACCGAAGGTTGTGTTTCAGGATAAGTTCAAACAGGGAGCGAACGCAAAGCGACTTGGCGAATCTGCCGTGCGTTCGATGATCTTGGTTTTCAAGGCGTTTCCAAGCGGCATACGCCCGTGCGAGCCGTTTGGCCACAACGCAAGGCGAAATCGTCCTGCGCATCGCCTTTGCTCGTTATCCACAGAGGTCCGATACAAACTCCGATTGCGAGCCGATTTTAACTTCGCTTACGCACGGAATCCCATATATTGGGCGCAAGATTGAGGACAGCCACAACGCCTAGCGTCGACTGACTCGGTTGTTCCAGCTATTGCCCCTGCCCCGCCGGCCCGACGGTCGCGAGAATCAGGGGCGCAAGATCATAAGGGTAAGTTCATGGGCATGAAGGTCGAGCGCAGATACACGACTGCGGACGGCGGCGCCTACGCGTCCGTGGAATTCCGCAAGGCGACGAGCGAGATCCGCAACCCAGACGGCTCGGTCGTCTTCCGCCTTGCCGACATCGACGTGCCTGCGCAGTTCAGCCAGGTCGCGTCCGATATCCTGGCGCAGAAGTATTTCCGCAAGGCCGGTGTCCCCAAGCACCTCAAGCGGGTGGAGGAGAACGACGTTCCTTCCTTCCTCTGGCGTTCCGTCGCGGACGAGGACAAGCTGGCCGCCCTCCCCGAGGATGAGCGCACCGGCCCGGAGACGGATGCGCGGCAGGTTTTCGACCGGCTGGCCGGCACCTGGACCTACTGGGGCTGGAAGGGCGGCTATTTCGCCAGCGAGGACGACGCGCGCGCCTTCCGCGACGAGCTGGCCCACATGCTGGCGACGCAGAAGGTGGCGCCCAACTCCCCGCAATGGTTCAACACCGGCCTGCACTGGGCCTATGGAATCGACGGCCCCGGCCAGGGCCATTTCTATGTCGACTACCGCACGGGCGAACTGACCCGCTCGGCCTCGTCCTACGAGCATCCGCAGCCGCACGCCTGCTTCATCCAGTCCGTAGCCGACGATCTCGTCAACGAGGGCGGCATCATGGACCTGTGGGTGCGTGAGGCGCGCCTGTTCAAATACGGGTCCGGCACGGGCTCCAACTTCTCCGCGCTTCGCGGCGAGGGCGAGAAGCTGTCGGGCGGCGGCAAGTCCTCCGGCCTCATGAGCTTCCTGAAGATCGGCGACCGTGCGGCCGGCGCCATCAAGTCGGGCGGCACCACCCGGCGCGCCGCCAAGATGGTGGTGGTGGACATCGACCATCCCGACATCGAAAACTACATCATGTGGAAGGTGCGCGAGGAGGAAAAGGTCGCCGCGCTCGTCACCGGCTCCAAGACCGTGTCTCGGCACCTGAAGGCAATTCTCTCGGCCTGCGTGAACTGCGAGGGGCCGGAGGGAGACTGCTTCGACCCCATGAAGAATCCCGCCCTCAAGCGTGCCGTGAAGGACGCCAAGAAGGCGCAGGTGCCGGAGAACTACGTCAAGCGCATCATCCAGTTCGCGCGGCAGGGCTACACGGACATCGACTTCCCGGTCTACGATACCGACTGGGATTCGGAGGCCTACCTTACGGTCTCCGGGCAGAACTCGAACAATTCGGTGCGCGTCACCGACGCGTTCCTGCAGGCCGTGGAGGAAGACGGCGAGCACGAGCTGACCGCGCGCATCACCGGCAAGGTGGTGAAGACGGTCAAGGCCCGCGAGCTGTGGGACAAGATCGGTTATGCCGCCTGGGCGTCCGCCGATCCAGGCATCCAGTTCCACACCACGATCAACGACTGGCACACCTGCGCAGCGGCCGGCGCCATCAACGCGTCGAACCCCTGCTCGGAGTACATGTTCCTTGACGACACGGCGTGCAATCTCGCCTCGCTGAACCTTCTCCAGTTCCGCGACGCGAAGAACAGCATCGATATAGAGAGCTTCGAGCACGCCACGCGCCTGTGGACCATCGTCCTCGAGATCTCCGTCCTGATGGCGCAGTTCCCCTCGCGCGAGATCGCCCAGCGCTCCTACGACTACCGCACGCTGGGGCTCGGCTTCGCCAATATCGGCGGCCTCCTGATGACGGCCGGCATCCCCTACGACTCGTCCGAGGGGCGCGCGATCTGCGGTGCGATCTCGGCCATCATGACCGGCGCGTCGTACAAGACCTCCGCCGAGATGGCCTCGCAGCTGGGTGCCTTCCCGGACTACGAGCGCAACGCGGAGGGCATGCTGCGCGTGATGCGCAACCATGCCCGCGCCGCGCAGGGGCTGGCCAACGGCTATGAGGGGCTGGCAGTCGATCCCGTGCCGCTCGACCATTCCAGCCTGAAGGACAAGCGCCTTTCGGCCCGCGCCAAGAGCGTCTGGGCGGAGGCGGTGGAGCTTGGAAACAAGCACGGCTACCGCAACGCGCAGGTCTCCGTCATCGCGCCCACGGGCACGATCGGCCTCGTGATGGATTGCGACACCACTGGCATCGAGCCGGACTTCGCCCTCGTGAAGTTCAAGAAGCTCGCCGGCGGCGGCTATTTCAAGATCATCAACCGCGCCGTGCCTGAGGCGCTGCGCACGCTCGGCTATTCCGAAAGCCAGATCGCCGAGATCGAGGCCTATGCGGTCGGCCACGGCAATCTGAACCAGGCGCCCGCCATCAACCCCGGCTCCCTGAGGGCGAAGGGTTTCGGCGATGCGCAGATCGACGCGCTGAACGCCGCGCTCGGCCAGGCGTTCGACATCAAGTTCGTCTTCAACAAATGGACGCTGGGCGAGGATTTCTGCAAGGAAACGCTGGGCCTCACCGAAGAGCAGCTCAATGACTTCTCCTTCGAGCTCCTGCCCTTCCTCGGCTTCTCGCGCGCCGAGATCGAGGAGGCCAATATCCATGTCTGCGGCGCGATGACGCTGGAGGGCGCCCCCTTCCTCAAGGACGCGCATCTTCCCGTCTTCGATTGCGCTAACCCGTGCGGGCGCATCGGCAAGCGGGCTCTCTCGGTCGAGAGCCACATCCGCATGATGGCGGCAGCGCAGCCCTTCATCTCGGGCGCGATCTCCAAGACCATCAACATGCCGAACAACGCCACGGTGGAGGATTGCGGCGCGGCCTACATGCTGTCCTGGAAGCTGGCGCTGAAGGCCAACGCACTCTACCGCGACGGCTCCAAGCTCTCCCAGCCGCTCAACGCGTCGCTGATCTCGGAGGAGGAGGAAGAGGACGACATCGTCTCCGAGGTGACGGAGGCGCTGATCGCCGCTCCTGCCCCGGCGCGCGCGGCGGAAGTCGCAGAGCGGGTGGTGGAGCGGATCGTGGAGAAGGTGATCCGCGACCGCGAGAAGCTGCCGAACCGGCGCAAGGGCTACACGCAGAAGGCCATCGTCGGCGGGCACAAGGTGTATCTGCGCACCGGCGAGTTCGATGACGGCCGGCTGGGCGAAATCTTCATCGACATGCACAAGGAAGGTGCGGCCTTCCGGGCGATGATGAACAATTTCGCCATCGCCATCTCGCTCGGCCTCCAGTTCGGCGTGCCGCTGGACGAGTATGTGGAGGCCTTCACCTTCACCCGCTTCGAGCCGGCCGGAATGGTGCAGGGCAACGAGGCCATCAAGAACGCCACGTCGATCCTCGACTACGTGTTCCGCGAGCTGGCCGTCTCCTATCTCGGCCGGCACGATCTCGCCCATGTCCAGCCCGAGGAGTTCGGCTCCTCCTCGATCGGGCGCGGCGTGGAGGGCGACAAGCCGGCTCCGCTGCCGATCTCGTCGGGAATGGTGCGCGGGCAGACGGCGAAGTTCCGCCTCGTCTCGTCCGCCGAGCCGCAAGGCTCGGCTACCGGAACCCAGCCTTCCGGCGCGGCGGCCAATGGCTCCAAGCCAGCGACGGCCGCGGCCGGCTCGCCCGGCGGCGCCCGCGTGTCGGCGACGGGCGGCGCGGCTGTCGCCGTCGCTTCGCCCAGAGGGGCGGTCGCGGTTGCTTCGGGAAACACGGTAACGGCCTTCAAGCGCGACTATGAAAGCGCCCCGCTGGCCGAACCCGCCCCCTCGGCCGACACCTCGCCGGCGCAGGGCCTCTTCGACAGCCCGCTCGCCTATTCTGCGACGGAGAAGGATATCGCCAACGTTGCACGCGCCACGGCCGCCGAGCGCCGCGCCGAGGCGATGATGAAGGGCTACACCGGCGACAGCTGCTCGGAGTGCTCAAACTTCACCATGGTCCGCAACGGAACATGCCTGAAATGCGACACATGCGGCTCGACCAGCGGCTGTAGCTGAGCCTGCTCGGCCACGCCTTGTTGCTACGGGTCTGAGAGCAGCATGATCCGAAAACGAAGGCCCGGGCAGGCTTCACCTGCCCGGGCTTTTCCAATCAGGCTTGTCCTCGCTCCCACTCGCCGCGATGGGACGTTGACGGCGTCGGTTGAGCACGCCACAAGCGGCCGTTCCGAACGGTCGAGGTGTTCCGATGCAGCCTTCGCGAGATGTCACACGGCTTGTCGAGATCATGCGCGCGCTGCGCGATCCGCAGGCCGGCTGTCCTTGGGATGTCGAGCAGGATTTCGATTCGATCGTGCCCTTCACCATCGAGGAGACCTATGAGGTCGTCGATGCGATCGAGCGGCGCGATCCGGACGATCTGCGGGAGGAACTGGGAGACCTGCTGTTGCAGGTCGTCTACTTCGCGCAGCTTGCGGCCGAAGCGGAGCTGTTCGATTTCTCGGACGTGGTGGAAACCGTCACGACGAAGATGATCCGACGCCATCCGCACGTCTTCGGAGATGCGCAGGCACGCAATGCGGATGCCGCGCAAATCCACTGGGCACGGATCAAGGCCGAGGAAAAGGCGGCGCGTGCTTCGTTGCACGCCGAGCGCGCCACGAGAAACGCATCCGGGATGGGGAACCCGGAATGGCCCGGCAGCCCGGAGCCGGATGGCAAGCTCGCGCTCCTCGATGCCGTGGCCGGTTCATTTCCAGCCCTCATGCTGGCGCAGAAAATCCAGGCGAAGGCGGCCAGTGTCGGCTTCGACTGGACGGAGCCGGCGCCCATCCTCGACAAATTGCGGGAGGAGGCCGACGAACTGGCCGTCGCGCTCGTGCAGGAGGATCGCGATGCCCAGGAGGACGAACTCGGCGACATCCTGTTTTGCGCGGTCAATCTCGGCCGCCGGCTGGATATCGAACCGGAAAAGGCACTTCGGCGCACCGTGATGAAGTTCCGCGAGCGCTTCGGCAAGGTCGAGCGCGCCCTTATCACCCAGGGCAGAAGCCTTTCCGAGGCCAGCCTTCCCGAAATGGAAGCACTCTGGCAGGCGGCGAAGCGCGACGAGGGCACGACGCAGACCGTCGCGCCCGGCTCGGCTTAAAGGATCGAGACGTCCGGGTAGCGCTTACCCAGCCGGCGCAGGTCGTTGCGCGCCTGCCGGGTGAGGTCGACCACGAGCTGGACGGCGCCGTCCTCCATGTCCGTTCGCTCGCGCACCGCCGCGTTCTCGTAAAGCCAGGGAAGCAGCGTCAGATTGTGCGCGGGCACCTCAAGCCGTGCTTCGCTCGCATGCCCGGCGATCCGCTCCTCGATCTCGGCCAGCAAGGGCCCGATCCCCTGTCCGGTCAGGGCTGAAACGACATGGACGCTCTGGCCGCCGGCCCGCGCCTCGGAGGCTGGCAGCAAGCGTTCCCGCCCGGCGTCATCCAGAAGATCGACCTTGTTCCAAACCTCGATCACGTGATCGGCGTCCGATGCGTCGATCCCGAGGTCGCTCAGAATCTTGCGAACATCGGCCGCCTGCCCCGGCGCATCGGGATTGGCCATGTCGCGCACGTGAAGCACCAGATCGGCTTCGATCACCTCTTCCAGGGTGGCACGGAAGGCGGCGACAAGGTGGGTCGGCAGATCGGAAACGAAACCCACCGTATCGGAGAAGATGACCTCGGTGCCCCTGGCGAGCGTCACGCGCCGCAGCGTCGGGTCGAGCGTGGCGAACAGCAGGTCCTGCGCCAGAACATCGGCGCCGGTCACCGCGTTGAACAGCGTGGATTTTCCCGCATTCGTATAGCCGACAAGGGCGATGACGGGATGGGGCGCCTTCTTCCGCTTGGCGCGGTGGAGGGTTCGCGTCCGGCGAACAGCGTCCAGTTCCTTCTCGAGCCGCTTGATCTTGTCTTGCAGTTGGCGGCGGTCGGCCTCGATCTGCGTTTCGCCCGGCCCCCCCAGGAACCCGCCGCCGCCGCGCTGGCGCTCGAGGTGGGTCCAGGAACGAACGAGCCGGCCCCGCTGGTAATTGAGATGGGCGAGCTCGACCTGAAGGCGCCCTTCCTTGGTCCGGGCGCGCCGACCGAAAATCTCGAGGATGAGGCCCGTCCGGTCTATGACCTTCGTGTCGAGCTCCTTCTCAAGATTTCTCTGCTGCACGGGCGTCAGCGGGTGGTCGATGATGACGAGGCCGAGTTCCTCGGTCGCCACCAGCTCCTTCAGTTCCTCGACCTTGCCGCTGCCGATGAGCGTGGCCGGCCGTGCCTTCGAAACGGGTATGGTGGCCGTCGCCACGATGTGAAGGTCGATGGCGGCGGCAAGGCCCGTTGCTTCGGCCAGGCGCTCGTCGGCCTCCCGCCGAATGGTCTCGACACCGTCCTCTTCCGGGGCCGGCTGGCGCAGCAGGGGCACGAAGACCCCTGCCCGCGTCGCCACGCTCCGGTGCTCGATCGGGCCCTTGGGTCCGCTGTTCCTGGCTTCGGTCAATCAGGCCTTCTCGCTCTCGTCGCCCCCTTCATACAGCTGCACGGGCTGCGAGGGCATGATCGTGGATATGGCGTGCTTATAGACCAGTTGCGAGTGCCCGTCGCGCCTCAGAAGCACGCAAAAATTATCGAAGGACGTGACGATGCCCGTGAGCTTCACGCCGTTCACGAGAAAGATGGTCAGGGAAATCTTCTGCTTGCGAACCGTGTTGAGGAAAAGGTCCTGCAGGTTCTGCGCTCGTTCGGCCATCAGCCAAGTTCCTATCCATATTGTTCTTGGATCGCGGCATGCGCGATCGGGACGCATTTGCAGGCTTCACCCCGCACCGTAGACGGGCAGCCATCCGATGCGAGCCGTTCCGTTTCAACTCACATCGGCGAGATTGTCATATTCCAACTCAAAAGAACTCGAGGCTGACGCGAAACATCTGCTCGACCTTCCTGATGGCGCCGGCGGCCGCAAAGATCACTACGCGGTCCTGCGCGCGGATGCGCGTTTCTCCTACCGGCCGGATGAACCGCCCCTCCCGGCAGATGCCGCCGATGCGCAGACCGTCCGGCAGAGCCAGGTCCTTCAGCGCCTGCCCGACCAGAGGCGAGGTTTCCAGCGCCTCGGCCTCGATGATCTCCGCAAGGCCGTTCTGAACGGAATGCACCGCACGTATGCGCCCGCGACGCACATGCTGCAAGACACGCGAGATCGTTACCTGCCGCGGATTCACATAGGCGTCGATGCCCAGCGTGTGCGTGAGCGCCTGGAAGGTCGGGTCGGTGACGAGCGCGAGCGACGAGCGGCAGCCGAGCTGCTTGGCCATGACGCTCGACAGGAGGTTGACCTGGTCGTCGTTGGTCACGGCCACCATGAGGTCGGCATCGTCCGCGTCGGCCTCGTTCAGAATGGCATGGTCCAGCGCGCTGCCATTGAGCACGATGGTCTGGCGCAGGCGTTCCGAAATCTCCATCGCCCGCTCGCGCCCTGCCTCGATCACCCGCAGGCGGGTGGACATCTCGCGCTTTTCCATCTGCCGGGCGACGTAATAGCCGATGCTGCCTCCACCCGCGATGACGATCCGCCCCGCCTTCGGCTCCTTGTGGCCGAAGATTTCGAGGACGCGGCCGATCTCCCGCCCGTCCGCAACCACATAGGCGAGATCGCCCGGCTGGAGAGCGGTTTCGCTATCGGGAATCAGGAGGCGCTCGCCCCGGACGATGCCGACGGTGGTGGCGCCGAGATCGGCATGGCGCGTGCTCAGATCGCGCAGCGAAACGCCCAGGAGGGGCGAGTCCGGCTGGCACTCTATGCCTACCATGACGATCGCGTCGCCCGCGAAATGCACCACGTCCACCGCGCCGGGCATCGCGATCCTGCGCAGAATGACCTCGCCCACCTCCACCTCGGGCGAGATGATGACGTCGATGGGAACCGCATCATCGGTGAAAAGGTCCTGCACATGGGAGCGAAGGTAGGATTGAGAACGGATGCGGCCGATCTTGGTGGGAACCTCGAAGATCGTGTGGGCGACCTGGCAGGCCACCATGTTGACCTCGTCATGCAGGGTGACAGCGATGAGCATGTCCGCCTCGTTGGCCCCCGCCTCGGCCAGCACCTCGGGATGGGCGCCATGGCCGACGATCGCCCGCGCGTCTATCGTTTCTCGCACCCGCTCGATGAGAGCGGGCGCGGTATCGATCACCGAAAGGTCGTGGCCCTCCGCAGCGAGCCGCTGCGCGATGCCGTAGCCGACCTGGCCGGCGCCACAGATGACGATCCGCATGGGATTTCCTCTGCCGCCGACCTCAGATGCCGAGTGACTTCAACTTGCGATGAAGGGCCGAACGCTCCATGCCGACAAACTCGGCCGTGCGCGAGATATTGCCACCGAAGCGGTTGATCTGCGCCACGAGATACTCCTTCTCGAAGACCTCGCGCGCATCGCGCAGCGGCAGCGCCATGATGCGCCCGTCCGACTGGCTGGGTGTTCTGGGCAGCATGTCGGAGACCTCGTTGGGCAGCATGTCGGCCGAGATCGCCGCGCCGTCGTCCTGCCGCGACAGGATCATCAGGCGCTCGATATTGTTGCGTAGCTGCCGGATGTTGCCGGGCCAGTCGCTGGACTGGAGCACCGCCATGGCCTCCGGGCTGATCTCCTTCGGCCGGATGCCCGTCTGCTCGGCGATCTGCTTCATGAACGCCTCGATGAGAAGCGGAATGTCGGCGCGGCGCTCCGCCAGTGGCGGCACCGCGATCGGGACGACCGACAGGCGATGATACAAATCCTCCCGGAAGGAGCCTTCCGCGATCAGCGACTCCAGGTTCTGCGCGGTGGAAGAGATGATGCGCACGTCCACCTTCACCCGCTTGGTGCCGCCCACGCGCTCGAAGGTCTGCTCGGTAAGCACGCGCAGAATCTTGTTCTGCGTCTCCCGGGGCATGTCGCCGACCTCGTCGAGATAGAGCACGCCGCCATGCGCTTCCTCGAACGCGCCCACCTTGCGCTCGACGCCGGGTGGCGTTTCCGTGCCGAACAGCTCCGTCTCCATCCGCTCCGGGGTGATCGCAGCAGCGTTCAGCGCGACGAAGGGCCCCTTGGCGCGCGCGGAAGCCGCGTGGATCGCCCGGGCCACCATCTCCTTGCCCGAGCCGGACGGGCCCAGGATCATGATTCGGCTGTTCGTCGGCGCAACGCGCTCGATGGCGGTTCGCAACTGGTTCATCGGCTGCGAACGGCCGATCAGCTCGGCGAAATCGGACGAGCGCCGGCGCAACTCGGAGACCTCGCGCTTCAGCTTCGAGGTTTCCAGCGCACGCTCGGCGATGAGCACGAGACGGTCGGCCTTGAAGGGCTTCTCGATATAGTCGTAGGCGCCGCGCCTGATGGCGGAGACCGCCGTCTCGATATTGCCGTGGCCCGAGATCATTACGACGGGCACTTCCGGGTGCTGCGACTTGATCGCGTCCAGTAGGTCCAGCCCGTCGAGCCGGCTGCCCTGCAACCAGATGTCAAGGAAGATCAGCCGGGGCACACGGTCGGCGATCGCGGCGAGGGCCGCGTCGGAATTGGCCGCGATACGCGTCTCGTGCCCTTCGTCTTCCAGAAGGCCCGCGACCAGCTCGCGAATATCGGCTTCGTCATCGACGATAAGGATGTCCGATGCCATCAGTGCTCACCCAGTTTTTTTGTGTTGTTCGTGACGGATGAATCCAACCGTTCGGACTCCGTTGCCGGGAGCCTGATGCGCACAAGCGCGCCCTGCCCGTCCCTGGCGTCCCCAAGCTCGATGGTCCCGCCGTGTTCCTCGACGATCTTGCGAACGATGGCGAGGCCGAGCCCCGTCCCCTTCTCGCGCGTCGTCATATAGGGCTCCAGAAGCCGTTCGCGATCCTCCTGCGGAAAACCACGCCCATTGTCGGCGATCTCGACGATATGGAAGCCCGGCTCATGGGAGACCGTGATCGAAATGCTCCCGCCGCCGCCCTCGTGAACGCTCTCCACCGATTCCACCGCGTTCTTCACCACATTCCCGAAGGCCTGGGAAAGAAGCCGGATATCATAGGAGCCGTGCAGCGGCTGCGATCCGAAGTCGCTGGAGAAGGCGATTCCGTGGTCGCCCATCTCGCGCATGAAGACGGCCTCCTGCAGCGCCTCGCGCAGGTCGCGCTCTTCCATGGCAGGCTTGGGCATACGGGCGAAAGTGGAGAATTCATCCACCATGCGGCCGATATCGGACACTTGCCGGACGATGGTATCGACGCAGCGGTCGAAGACCTCTCGGTCGTCCTCGACCTTCTTGCCGTAGCGGCGGCGGATTCGCTCGGCGGAAAGCTGGATCGGCGTCAGCGGGTTCTTGATCTCGTGGGCGATGCGCCGCGCGACGTCCGCCCAGGCGGAGGAGCGCTGCGCCTCGACGAGATCGGTGATGTCGTCCAGCGTGACCACGCTCGAATGGGCGCCATCAGCCGTGCCTTCGGAGGTCACGCGAATGTCGAGCACGCGGTCGCGCTGCTTGATCTGCTCCTGATACTCGGCCTTTCGCGAGCAACCGGCGGCCTGGTGGATCGAGGCGATCTGCGGATAGAGCGCGCCCAGCGGGCGACCCACCGCGTCCTCGGAGCGAATGGAGAGGATGCGCTCGGCCGAAGGATTCATCATCGAGATCGTGCCGTCGCCCTTCACGCCGATGACCCCGGCCGTCACGCCCGAGAGAACGGCTTCGGTGAAGCGACGCCGCTCGTCGATCACGTCCTTGGCGTTGATCAACTCACTACGCTGGCTGCGCAGTTGGAGGATCATGTTGTTGAAGGTGTTGGACAGGGAGCCCACATCGCCATCGGAGGCGCGCACCGGAACGGAGACGGCGAGATTGCCGCCGCTGACCTCGTCGGCCGCGCCGATCAGGAGGCGGATCGGGCGCACGAGACGATCGGCGACGCCGATGCCCGTCCAGATCGCCGAGAGGAGCACGATCAGCGTGATCCCGATATAGAGTAGCGCGAAGGCCACCTGAAGGCCGAACCTGTTGGCCTCCAGCGCAGAATATTCCGCAGTCCGCTCCTCCATCAGCCGCATCGCGGCGATGACCTCGGGGTCGACCGCGCGGACTGTGTAGAGGAAGACGTCGCCGAACTGGTTGAGGCGCGCGACCGCGCCCACCAGATTGGTCACGCCCGGCGGAATGAAGACGAGATTGCCTTCGCGCGCCTGCACCAGCGCATCCTCCGGCGGCACCGGCAGGGGGCGCTCCACCGGCACGTCCGCGCGCAGGAAGGGCGTTCCATCGTCGCGCAGCAACTGGGCTCCGAGCAGCGAGCGCCCCCTCGCCTGCTCGGTCATGAGCTGCTGGAAGCCGGTGCGGTCGAGGTCGTAGAGCCGGCGCTGGGCGCTCAGATCGTAGGCCATGGACAGGGTCGAACCCTGCAGATTGCGCGCATTCTCGTTCACATAGGCGCGCGCCACGCTGATGGAGGAATCGACGATGGCCCGCGTGCGCATCTCGAACCAGCGGTCGAGGCCGAGATCGAGCGTGATGCCTGCGACGATCGCCACGAGCAGCGCGGGAAGCGCCGCGACGATGGAGAAGAGCACGACGATGCGCACGTGAAGGCGGGAAGCCGCGCGGCCCTGGCTGCGCGCGCGCACCATGCGGGCCACCTCGCGCCAGATCATGGCGCACAGTAGCAGCACGAAGCCGCCATTCACCACGGTCGCGACCGTGACCACGGTGTCCGTTGGCGCGATGGCCGTGAGGCCCATCAGGACGACGAAGGAGATGGCGCCCGTCACCAAAGCGCCGACGACCACAAGCACGCCCGGAATGAGCATGAAGCGGCGCCGCTCCTTCAGGAACGGCACATCTCCCTCCGCCTGTATCTGCTGTGCCGTCATGAGCCGCCGTCCACGAGAATCAGTGGCACGATTGCTACATAATGAGGCGGATTTGCAACGAGATCGGAAAAATTACCTCACGGAGCGCACGACCATCACATCGAGATCGCGGATTTTCTTGCGCAGCGTGTTGCGGTTCACACCCAGGAGGTCGGCCGCCTTCACCTGGTTTCCGCGTGTCGCGGCCAATGCTGCAGCGATCAGCGGGTACTCCACCTCTCGCAGGACACGGCCGTGGAGACCCGGCGGTGGCAGATCGTTGCCGAAGGAGGTGAAATAGTCGGCCAGATACCGCTCGACGGAGGCGGAGAGATCGACCGGCTTTCCGTTGCCCTGCTCCTCGGCACCGGGGCGGATGAAGTCCGCCGCGATCTCGTGCTCCACGATGGCGGCGGAAATCTCCTCCTGCGGGTAGAGCGCAGACAGGCGGCGGATCAGGTTCTCCAGCTCGCGCACATTGCCCGGCCAGCCATAGCGCCGCATCACGTCCAGCGCGCCCTGGCTCAGGGTCTTTCGCGGCAGGCCTTCCTTCTCCACCATGGCGAAGAAATGTCGGGACAGATCGGGAATGTCCTCGATGCGCTCGCGCAAGGGCGGCAGGCGCAGCGGAACGACATTCAGGCGGTAGAACAGATCCTCGCGGAACAGCCCCCGCTGGATGAGCTGGCGCAAATCCTTGTTGGTGGCCGCGACGATCCGCACATCCGTGGCGATCGCGGTCCGGCCGCCGACCACGGTGTACTCGCCCTGCTGAAGAACACGCAGGAGACGCGTCTGCGCCTCCATCGGCATGTCGCCGATCTCGTCCAGGAAGAGCGTGCCGCCTTCGGCCTGCTCGAAACGGCCGCTGGTGCGGGCCTGCGCGCCGGTGAAAGCGCCCTTCTCGTGCCCGAACAATTCCGATTCGATCAGGTCTCGCGGAATCGCCGCCATATTGATCGCGACGAACGGGCCCTTCCGGCGACGGCCGTAATCGTGGAGCGCACGGGCGACGAGTTCCTTGCCGGTGCCGGACTCGCCGGTGATCAGCACGGTCAGGTCCGTCTGCATCATGCGGGCCAGAGCGCGATAGATGTCCTGCATGGCGGGCGAGCGTCCCACCAGCGGCATGGAATCGGCGTCGTCGCCCCCTTCCGCACGCGCCGCGGCCTTCGGCTCCGACAGGGCCCGGCGAACGATCGACACCAGTTCCCCGAGATCGAATGGCTTGGGCACATAGTCGTAGGCGCCGCGTTCGGAGGCCTTCACCGCTGTCATGAAGGTGTTCTGCGCGCTCATCACCACGACGGGCAGATCCGGCCGCGTGTTCTTGAAGCGCGGCAGCATGTCGAAGACGTTGCCGTCCGGCATCAGGACGTCGGTGATGACGAGGTCGCCATCGCCGGCCGAGATCCAGCGCCAGAGCGTGGCGATGTTGGAGGTGACGCGCACCTCGTAGCCCGATCGCAGAAGCGCTTGCGAAAGCACGGTGCGGATCGCGGCGTCGTCGTCCGCAACTAGAATCTGAGCGGATGCCATCAGTCGGCCCTCCCCTTATCGCCGCTGTCCTGCGTCATCATTCCCAGATCGTCGTTCCACGCCGGCATCAGGACACGGAAGCTCGTATGCCCGGGCTGCGAATCACATTCGATGACCCCGCCATGGTCGCCCACGATCTTGGCGACGAGGGCAAGGCCAAGGCCCGAGCCGCTCGGCTTCGTGGTGACGAACGGGTCGAAGATGTTTTCCCTGATATCGTCCGGTATGCCCGCCCCGTTGTCTTCCACCGTGAATTCGAGCGGAAGGCTGATGCGGGACTTCGAGCCGGGCACCGACAGGCGAACGCCTGGACGGAACGCCGTCGAAAGGCGGATTTCAGGCGCATCGAGATCGGCGACGGCCTCGCTGGCATTCTTGATCAGGTTCAGGAACACCTGAACGAGTTGATCGCGATTGGCGTAGACCGGCGGGAGCGAGGGATCGTAGGTTTCCAGAATGCGCACGTCGCGGGCAAAGCCGCTGCGCGACAGCGTCTTCACATGCTCCAGCACGGAGTGGATGTTGACCGCCGAGCGCTCCACCGGCCGCTGGTCGGAGAAGACCTCCATGCGATCGACCAGCTTCACGATCCGGTCGCTCTCTTCCTGGATCAGGCGCGTCAGGATGCGGTCCTCGTCGCTCGCCGCACTCTCCAGAAGCTGCGCCGCGCCCTTGATGCCCGATAGCGGATTGCGGATCTCGTGCGCCAGCATGGCCGCCAGCCCCGTCACGGAACGGGCTGCCGAGCGGTGGGTCAACTGCCGGTCCATCTTCTCGGCGATGGAGCGAAGCTGGATCATCAGAACGACGTGGCCGGGCTGGTCGGGCATTCCCGACACGTAGAGATCGACGACGCGCTCCGCGCCGAGGCGCGGCGAGGAAAGGTCCACCCGGTACTCCGCGATGCGTGAGCGATCCTTGCGCACCTGCTCCATCAGCGAGAACAACGGGCTGTCGGCGGGCACGAAGTCGCTCAGCCGGCGGCGCGCCAGATAGGCGGCGCCCGCCCCGAAGAACTGCTCGGCATCTGAGTTCGCGAAATCGAAGTGCCCCTCGCCGTTGATGACGACGACCGGATGAGGCAGCGCGTTCAGGACACCATAATGATCGAGCTTGGCGGAAGACGTGGATACGGCGTTCATGCGGCCCTACCAATGAAGTGCATTTCGACATCTGCCTTTTCGGCGCGGTTCTTATGACCGAAGATGTCGGAAGGCAGGGGACCGGGTATGGCTATCATGCTGGCCGCCCTCGATGGCTCGGGAGGCAGAACCGCCCGGTCTCCACACCTGACCCGACCGCTGATTAGGCTCTGCGATTGATCGCTGTGTAGGGCGAGGACGGCGTGGGAAGGTTGCCGCTCAAAGGAGGACGCATCAGGGAGGAAAGCATGCACCTTTACGTCGGTATCGACGCCGCCAAGGACATCCATTGGGCCTGCGCTATCAGCTCGGACGCAAAGGCCATCTTCAGCCATGCTGTCAGGAACGACCCGGAAGGCATCGAGGCGTTGATCAGCGAACTGTCCGCGCCGGATGCCGCAAGCGTCACGGTCGCGCTCGACCTGCTCGGCGGCTGCGCCACTCTGCTCTGTGCAATGCTGGCCGAAGCGGGCTTCCGGGTTGTTCACACGCCCGGCCTTGCGGTCAACCGAGCCCGGCAGGGAACACGCGGCGGCGAGAACAAGTCCGATCCCCGTGACGCCGCGACCATCGCCGATCTGGCGCGAACCCGCATGGACCTGCGGCCGGTGGAGGTCGAAACCGAGATCAACGTCGACATCCGTCTGCTCGTCGGCCGACGTCGCGAGGTCGTCGTCGATCAGACCAGACGTCTCGCGCGTTTGCGCGACCTTACTTCCTCGCTCTTTCCGGCGCTGGAGCGGCGCATCGACGTGAGGACCAAGGCCGGCCTCGTCTTCCTGAGCCTGTTCGCCGCTCCGCACGAGCTGCGCGACGCCAAGCCCGAACGCCTCGCACGCCAGCTCACGAAAGCCTATCCGCGCATGCGGGGCGCTGACGCCATGGCCGAAGAGGCCGTCACCCTGGCCAAGGCGCAGGCCATCGACGTGCCCGGCGCCCAAACCCGCGCCAGACTGGTCAAGGACCTCGCCACCGAGGCGCTGGCCGCCCGTGCGCAGCGCGACCGCATCGATGCCGATCTTGAGCTCCTTCTCGATTGCCACCCTGATGCGGCCCTCATCCGCAGCCTGCCGGGGATGGGGGCCGTGCTCACGGCAGACTTCATCGCCTGCGTCGGCTCGGCCACCCGATTCCGTTCCGCCGATGCACTCGCAGCCGCCGCCGGGCTCACTCCCGTCCTGCGCCAGTCCGGGAAATCCAGAACCGTCCGACGATCCACCGGAGGCGACAAAACCCTCAAACGCGTCTTCTTCCAGTCCGCTTTCAACGCTCTCGCAGACCCGGAAAGCCGCGCCTTCTACGACCGAAAGAGAACCGAGGGAAAACGCCACAACCAAGCCGTCATCGCCCTCGCACGGCGGCGCGTAAATGTCGTCTGGGCCATCCTCCAAACAAGGACGCCGTTCAGCCCAAACTTCAAGAATGCAGCTTGACGAAACCATTAGGCTGCCTCTCGCCATTGGGCGCGTGGGTTGAATTCGACATCGGCCGGCGTCACGCCGCCGAAGATCACGCGAAGGGCTGCCACCACGCGAGCGGGATCGCTCTCGCGCAGGAGCTCGGCACGCGCCGACGCGCATTCGGGGCCGAAGGCCGCTGCGAGCCTGTCGAGATACCAGCCCAGGTGCTTGCGGGCATGGCGAAAGCCAGCCTGCGCCCCGTAGTGAGACAGCATGGATTCGTAGTGCTCGACCACGATGTCCGCGAGTTGCACCTGCTCCAGATCGCTTCTCGAGACGGCGCCCGCCACGAGGCCGGGGAACCAAGGGCGCCCGCAGGCGCCGCGCCCGATCATCACCGCGTCGCAGCCGCTGGCGGCGCGCATCGGCGCCTCCTGATCGGCCCGAACGAGATCGCCATTGGCGACGACGGGAATCGAAACGGCCCGGCTGATCCCGGAGATCGCCGCCCAGTCCGCCTGCCCCCCGTAGAACTGGTCGCGCGTGCGTCCGTGAACCGTGACCATCCGAGCGCCGACCCGTTCGGCGCCCCGCGCGATCTCCGAGGCGTTCAACGAGTCGCGATCCCAGCCGAGCCGCATCTTCACCGTCACCGGGACGGCTCGCGCGCCGGCGACAGCCGCCTCCACGATCCGAAGCGCCAGTTCCGGTTCGCGCATCAGGGCCGAGCCCGACATACCGCCCACGACCTTCTTCGCGGGGCATCCGAAATTGATGTCGATAAGGTCGGCGCCTTCGCCCGCCAGCCGCGCCGCGGCCTCCCCCATCGTGCGCGCATCACGCCCGGCGAGTTGCACGGCATGAAGCCCGGCCCCGTCGCTCATGGCGCGCTGCAGGCTATCGGAGCTGCCTTTCAGAAGCTCCCCGCTCGCAACCATCTCGGAAAAGACGAGGCCCGCCCCGAATCGGCGTGCCAGGCGACGAAACGGAACGTCGGAGATGCCGGACAAAGGAGCCAGGAAGACGCTGGATGACAGGCGTATGGGTCCGACAGCCAACTGGCTCGGCGGAACCGCCTTGGCCTCAACTGATACGATCTTCATCATCGGCTGGACCTTATCGCGGCATGCTCAAAAGACAATCATCATCCGCATTTAAAGGCAGTACGGAATGCATAACAGCGATGCAAGGACGCATAGCTGGCAGAACAGAGCGCACGCTTGCCCTTCAGGGCGGACTCGTGGTCGATGGCGCGAACTTACCATCGCGAGGCGCCATGACGACAACCGACACCGCGCTCATTCTAGTCGCAGGCGGCCGAGGAGAGCGTGCTGGCGATCCGGCCAGCGGGCCGAAGCAATATCGCCTGCTCGCCGGAAAGGCGGTCATCTGGCACTCCTTGCGCGCCGTTCTCTCCATGCCGGAGATCGCGACGGTCGTCGTGGTCATCCATCCCGAGGACAAAGCGCTGTTCCAGGCCGCCTGCGGCGAGTTCGAGGGACAGGTGCGGCTCGCCCTTGGGGAGTCCACTCGACAGGGCTCGGTGCTCGCCGGATTGCGGGCCCTGCGCGAGAATCCTCCTTCCGTCGTGCTCATACACGATGCGGTCCGCCCCTTCGCTGGTCCCAGTCTCATCCGCAGGGTCGCGACCTCCGTTGGGCAGGACACCGCTTCCTTGCCCGCCATTCCCGTGGCGGACACGCTCAAGCGCGCGGCGGCCGACGGAACGGTGGGCGAAACGGTTTCCCGAGCCGGCCTTTATGCCGCACAGACCCCGCAGGGCTTTCCCTTCGGCCCGATCCTCGCAGCTCATGAAGCGGCCTTCTCGGCCGGGCGCTTCGATTTCACAGACGACGCAGCGCTCGCCGAATGGGCTGGCCTCACCGTGCGCCTTGTGGAAGGCTCCCCGGACAATGTGAAGCTCACGCTGGCGGCCGATATCGCGGCCGCCAATCTACGCTTGAGAAAGGCCTCCGCAATGCTCGATCCACGCACCGGAAACGGCTACGACGTGCATCGCCTCGTTCCGGGAGACCATGTCACGCTCTGCGGCGTGCGTATCGAACACGACCAGAGGCTGGATGGCCACTCGGATGCCGATGTGGGGCTTCACGCCCTCACCGACGCCCTGCTCGCCACCTGTGGAGCCGGAGATATAGGCGATCATTTTCCGCCCTCGGACCCGCAATGGCGCGGCGCCTCCTCCGACCGATTCGTGCACCATGCCGCGCGCCTCGTCGGCGAGCATGGCGGACGCATCGCCAATGCCGATATCACTCTCATCTGCGAAGCCCCGAAGATCGCTGGGCACCGCCTGGCGATGCGAGAGGCCATCGCACGGATGCTGGGCATCTCGCTCGATCGCGTCTCGGTCAAGGCCACGACCAACGAGACGATCGGCTTCGTGGGACGGCGCGAGGGAATCGCGGCGATCGCGACGGCGACGGTCCTTTACGGGATGGATGCATGAGCGGGTTCGATGACGCGCTGTTGAAGCGCGCCGCCCTGCTGATCGAACGCGCAGGCGCACGCGGCACCCGGATCGCCACGGCGGAATCCTGCACCGGCGGCCTCGTCGCCGCCCTGCTCACCGAAATTCCCGGATCATCGAAAGTCGTCGACCGGGGCTTCGTGACCTATTCCAACGCGGCCAAGGCAGAGCTTCTCGACATCGATCCCGCATTGATCGAAACGGAAGGCGCCGTTTCGAAACTGGTCGCGCAGGCGATGGCGAAGGGCGCTCTGGCTGCGTCCCGCGCGCAGCTTTCCGTCTCCGTCACCGGCGTCGCGGGCCCCGGCGGGGGAACGGAGCGCAAGCCGGTCGGTCTCGTTCATTTCGCGGGCGCCGTGGACGGCCACGTCCACCATGTGGAGAAGCGCTTCGGCGATCTCGGCCGCGCTGGCATCCGGAACGCCAGTGTGGAGACCGCCCTCGGCATCCTGGAACAGCTTCTCGAGCGCTAAGGAGCCGAGGGTGCGCCTTCACCGTAGATGATCCGGGCGCGCTCCTCGAACGCGGCCGCGAAGCGGCGGAACGCGTAGTCGAACATGGAGCCCATGAGAAGGCCGAGCGTACGGCTGCGGAACTCGTAATCGATGTAGAAATTCACCGCGCAGCCCTCGGGGGCCGGCTCGAAACGCCACAGATTGTCGAGATAGCGAAAGGGACCGTCGATGTACTTGGTCTCGATTTCCTTCTCCGCCGGCTTCAGGAGCACCTGCGAGGTGAAGGTCTCCCGCACCATCTTGTAGGCGACCGTCATGTCGGCGACGAGCAGCGTCTTCTCGCCCCGCTCGCGCCGGGACCGGACCTCCAGCGCCTTGCAGAGTGGCAGGAAATCCGGATACCGCTCGACATCGGCGACGAGATCGAACATCTCCTGCGGCGCATGCGGAACGATGCGGGTGTTCTGGAAGGTCGGCATGGGGCGATTACGCCGCCCTCTGCCGGGACAGGCGCGCCGCCTTCAACTTCTCGAAATCGTCTCCCGCATGGTGCGAGGAGCGGGTGAGCGGGCTCGAGGCGACGACGAGGAAGCCCTTGGTATAGGCGACCGTTTCGTAGGACTTGAACTCCTCCGGCGTCACATAGCGCTTCACCGGGTGGTGCTTCTTCGTCGGCTGGAGATACTGGCCGATGGTGATGAAATCGACATCGGCCGTGCGCAGATCGTCCATGAGCTGCAGCACCTCGTTCCGCTCCTCGCCGAGGCCCACCATGATGCCCGACTTGGTGAAGATCGTCGGGTCGAGTTCCTTGACGCGCTGGAGCAGGCGGATCGAATGGAAATAGCGCGCGCCGGGCCGCACCGTCAGGTAGTTCGACGGCACGGTCTCCAGATTGTGGTTGAACACATCCGGCTTGGCCGCCACCACCACTTCGAGCGCGCCCGGCTTGCGCAGGAAGTCGGGCGTCAGAATTTCGATGGTCGTGCCGGGCGCGGATGCGCGAATGGCGCGGATGGTGCGGGCGAAATGCTCGGCCCCCCCATCGGCAAGGTCGTCCCGGTCCACCGAGGTGATCACGACATGGTTCAGCCCCATGGAGGCGACGGCACGGCCAACGCTGGCCGGCTCCCCCTCGTCCAGCGCATTGGGCATTCCGGTGGCGACATTGCAGAACGCGCAGGCGCGCGTGCAGATGCCCCCCATGATCATGAAGGTCGCGTGCTTCTTTTCCCAGCACCCCCCGATATTGGGGCAGCCGGCCTCCTCGCACACCGTGACGAGCTTGTTGGATTTGACGATTTCGCGCGTTTCGAAATAGCCGGGCGAAACCGGCGCCTTCACCCGGATCCAGTCGGGCTTGGGGAGGCTCTCCGTATCAGGACGATGAGCCTTTTCGGGGTGGCGCGGCCGGGGCTTTGCCCCGGCCGCGCCACGGTTATCGAGCAACGTGACCATCGGACCTCAACTAAGCTTGGTCCAAGGGCGATGCAATCGCCGTCAGACCCTCCGGCCGCGGAAAGCGCGGAAGATAGCGATGAGAATGCAGGCGCCTATGAAGCCGACGATCAGATACGACAACGAGAAGCTTGCCCCCGCCTGCCAGTCCGTCAACCCGAGGATTGCCAGTAGGAAGTTGAGGAAGACCGCCCCGACGATGCCGAGAATGATATTCATGAAAAGCCCCATGTCGCTCTTCATGAACTGCTCCGCCAGCCATCCGGCGATGCCTCCCACGATGATTGCTGCCAGCCAACCCATATACGCCTCCGTTTGAGAACTGCTCGTCAAACAAGATAGCGCATTGCGAAGAAGGGCAAGTAGGGCCCGGCCGCGTGAGCGGCCTGGCGGCGACTTTACATGTGAATTGCGCGTCCATACGCATCCAGCACGCTCTCATGCATCATTTCCGAAAGCGTGGGATGCGGGAAGACCGAGTGGATCAGTTCCTCCTCCGTCGTCTCCAGCCCCATGGCGATGACGAAGCCCTGGATCAACTCGGTGACTTCCGCTCCCACCATGTGGGCGCCAAGCAGTTCGCCCGTCCTGGCATCGAAGATCGTTTTCACAAGCCCTTCCGGCTCGCCCAGCGCGATGGCCTTGCCGTTGGCCTGGAACTTGAACCGGCCCACCTTGATCTCGCGCCCGCTTTCCTTGGCCTTCGCTTCCGTCAGGCCGACGCTGGCCACCTGCGGCTGGCAATAGGTACAGCCGGGAATCTGCGTCTTCTTCATCGGGTGCGTCTCAAGACCCTTGATCGCCTCGACGCAGATCGTGCCCTCGTGCTCGGCCTTGTGGGCAAGCATCGGCGCGCCCGCGACATCGCCGATGGCGTAGATGCCCTCCACATTGGTTCGGCCGGCGCCGTCCACCGCGATGATACCGCGCTCCACCTTCACGCCCACGCCCTCGAGGTTCAGCCCCTCGGTGTTGCCCTGTACGCCGACCGCCGAGATCAGCCGCTCGGCCTTCAGCACTTCGGACTTTCCGCCGATTTCGACGGTCACTTCCACGCCGTCGCCGAGCTTGACCACCTTCGCCACCTTGGCGTCCGTCAGGATCTTCATGCCCTGCTTCTCGAACTGCTTTCGCGCCACCGCGGCGATTTCCGCGTCCTCGACGGGCAGGACCTGCGGCAGAAGCTCCACCACCGTCACCTCCGCGCCCATCGTGCGGTAGAAGGACGCGAATTCGATGCCGATGGCGCCCGATCCCATCACGATCAGCGAGCGAGGCATGGCCTTGGGCTTCATCGCCTCGAAATAGGTCCAGATGCGCTCACCGTCCGGCTCGATGCCGGGCAGGACGCGCGGACGCGCGCCGGTGGCGACGATGACATGACGGGCCTTGTAGGTGCCGTGCCCCAGAACGCCTTTCGGAACCGGGTTCTGCGGCTCGACGACAGGCTTCTTCGAGGCGCCCACCTCGACCTCGACCGGGCCGTCTTTGCCGGCCTTGGCGATTTTGGCCTCGCCCCAGATCACATCGACCTTGTTCTTCTTGAGCAGGAAGCCGACGCCGCCGTTCAGTTGCGCGGAGACACCGCGCGAGCGCTTGACCACGGCGCCGATGTCGAAGCCCGGCTTTTCGATCGTCAGCCCGTAGCTCTCGCCATGCTCGGCATAATGGAAGATTTCCGCCGAACGCAGCAGGGCCTTGGTGGGGATGCAGCCCCAGTTCAGGCAGATGCCGCCGAGGTGCTCGCGCTCCACCACCGCCGTCTTGAAGCCGAGCTGGGCAGCGCGAATGGCTGCCACATAGCCGCCGGGCCCGCCGCCGATGACGAGGATGTCGTAGGTGTCAGCCATGAGAGGCGCCTTTCAAGCTGCTTGGGTTCCGGCTCGCTGAATCAGACAAGCATTCCCATCGGGTTCTCGATGAGCTGCTTGAAAGCCGACAGGAGCTCGGCGCCCAGCGCACCGTCCACGGCGCGGTGGTCGGTGGAGAGCGTCACCGACATGACCGTCGCCACCTTGACTTCCCCCCCCTTCACGACCGCCCGCTGCTCGCCTGCCCCCACGGCCAGGATGGTCGCGTGAGGCGGGTTGATGACGGCCGCGAAGTTCTTGATGCCGAACATGCCGAGGTTGGAGACCGCCGTGGTGCCGCCCTGGTACTCTTCCGGCTTCAGCTTGCGTGCCCGCGCGCGCCGAGCCAGATCCTTCATCTCGTTGGAGATGGTCGAGAGCGTCTTCTCATCCGCCCGCCGCACGATCGGCGTGATGAGGCCGCCTTCGATGGATACCGCGACCCCGACATCGGCGTGCTTGTGTCGCAGGATCGCCGTTTCCGTCCAGGATGCGTTCGCGTCCGGCACGGCCTTCAGCGCCATGGCCATGGCCTTGATGACGAGGTCGTTGACTGAAAGCTTGTAGGCCGGCTTCTCGCCCGCCTCCACCTTCACCGTCGGCGCGGCATCGTTCAACTGCTTGCGCAAGGCAAGCAGCGCGTCGAGCTCGCAGTCCAGCGACAGGTAGAAGTGCGGGACGGTCTGCTTGGATTCGACCAGGCGCTTGGCGATGGTCTTGCGCATGCCGTCGTGCAGAATCTCCTCGTAGGACCCTTCCGGGAACAGCTTGCGGATCTGGTCGTCGCTCGGGCCCTTGGCCGGCGCGACGGCGGGAGCCGGAGCATCGGCCTTCGGCGCAGGAGCGGCATCAGGCTTCTGCACAGCGCCGCCCTTTGCAGCCGCTTCCACGTCCGCCTTCACGATTCGGCCGTTCGGGCCGCTGCCCTTCACGGCCGACAGGTCGACGCCCTGATCCTTGGCGATCCGGCGCGCCAGCGGCGAGGCGAAGACGCGCTCCCCCTTGGCGGACTCCCCGGCTTCGGCCTTGCCCCCTCCGCCCTCGGCCTTCGCAGCCGTTTCCGGCGCGCGGCTTTCCGGCTTTCCGGGCGCCTTCCCGGCTGCCGCAGCATCGTCCACCTTCGGCTGCGACGGCTCGGAGCCACCGGAGGCGGCGGCAGACAAGTCCTCACCCTCCCCGGCAAGGACCGCGATCACCGCGTTGACCTTCACGCCCTCCGTTCCCGCCGGCACGAGGATCTTCGCGACGGTTCCTTCATCGACCGCCTCGACTTCCATCGTGGCCTTGTCGGTCTCGATCTCGGCGATGATGTCGCCCGAGGAAACCTTGTCGCCTTCCTTCACCAGCCATTTGGCGAGGTTTCCCTCCTCCATGGTCGGCGAAAGCGCGGGCATCGTGACATTGATCGGCATGGCGCGAACGTCTCCTCAGTCGCCCTTCCGCCGGCCTTCGAGGCTCTCGGCGTGGGTCGCCCAATTTGCCAGATGGTTCGACCATCCGCTTTCATGATTCTGCATCAAGGCCTGCCGCTCGCGCTCGGGCGCGCTCTGCCAGCCCTGGTGCTCGACAGTGACGAGCGATCCCGCCCCGGCCGGCTCGATCCAGATCGAGACCACCGTATCGAAGGACCAGTCCTCATCCGCCCAGACCATCACCAACCCCCTGGGCGGATGAAAGGCCGTGACCTGTGCGCGGGTCAGCCGCCCGCGCCCTTCCGGATCGGTCCAGGGCTCCCGGAACGCGCCGCCCTCACGAGCGTCGAATTCCAGGTTCTCGCGCCGCCAGACCTTCAAGCAGGCCGGGTCGGTCAGGCACGTCCACAGGTCGGTGGGGGATGCATCGACGTGGCGGTCGATGCGCACGGCCAGCGCCGCCGCTTCGCCGTCTTGCCCCTGCGCCAGTCCCGACATGGCTCGCCTCAATCCCGGTAGCAGACCGCCTTCACCGCATCGATGACTTCCTTGACGGAAGGCAGTGCCAGCTTTTCCAGATTGGCAGCGTAGGGCATGGGCACATCCTTGCCCGCCACGCGCAGCACCGGCGCATCGAGATAGTCGAAAGCGCGGGTCATCAACTGGGCCGAGATTTCGGCCCCGACCGAGCTTTGCGGATAACCTTCCTCGACCGTCACGCAGCGGTTCGTCTTCTTCACCGAACGGACGATGGCATCGACATCCATCGGGCGGATCGTGCGCAGGTCCAGCACCTCGGCGTCGATCCCTTCCTTGGCCAGTTCCTCGGCCGCGGCGACCGCATAGGTCATGCCGATGCCGAAGGAGACGATAGTCACGTCCGTGCCCTTGCGATGGATGCGGGCCTTGCCGATCGGCACAGTCCAGTCATCGAGCTTGGGCACTTCGAAGGAGTGGCCGTAGAGAATCTCGTTTTCGAGGAAAATGACCGGGTTGGGGTCGCGGATGGCGGACCGCAGCAGGCCCTTGGCGTCCGCGGCCGTGTAGGGCTGCACCACCTTGAGCCCCGGTATGTGGCTGTACCAGGCCGCATAATCCTGACTGTGCTGCGCGCCCACGCGGGCGGCCGCGCCGTTGGGGCCACGGAAGACGATGGGGCAGCCCATCTGACCGCCGGCCATGTAGAGCGTCTTGGCGGCCGAATTGATGATCTGGTCGATCGCCTGCATGGAGAAGTTGAAGGTCATGAACTCGACGATGGGACGCAGGCCCGCAAAGGCGGCGCCGACGCCGAGGCCGGCAAAGCCATGCTCGGTGATCGGCGTATCGACCACGCGGCGCGCGCCGAACTCCTCGAGCAGGCCCTGGCTGATCTTGTAGGCGCCCTGGTACTCGGCGACCTCCTCGCCCATCAGGAACACGGCCTCGTCGCGGCGCATCTCCTGCGCCATCGCATCGCGCAGCGCCTCGCGCACGGTCTGCGTCACCATCTCGGTGCCTTCCGGCACCTCGGGGGCCTCGCCGTCGGCGTCCTCCGCCTCGGGATGCGCCATGCCCTGCGCGGGCACCTTGTCGGCCTTGCGCTCGGCCGTCCGGCTCGCGCCGCTTTCGGCCTTGTCCGCCTGCGGGTCGTTCGCGGTCTCGCCCACCGGCTGGGAGGCCTTCGGCGAGGCTTCGATGTCGTCCGCGCTCTCGCCCTCGCCCACCAGGATGGCGATGGGCGTATTGACCTTCACGCCCTCAGTCCCTGCCGCAACCAGGATCTTGCCGAGCTTGCCCTCGTCGACGGCCTCGACCTCCATCGTCGCCTTGTCTGTCTCGATCTCCGCGATCACGTCGCCGGGGGCGACATCGTCACCCTCCTGCTTCACCCATTTGGAAAGCGTTCCCTCTTCCATGGTAGGAGAAAGGGCGGGCATCAGAATCTCTGTCGGCATGACGCGCTCCTTACTCGGCCGCCTGGGGAATCTCGTCGGCGTAGATGTCCGTCCACAGCTCCGAGGCATCCGGCTCCGGGTCGTTCTGAGCGAACTCGGCGGAATCGGCCACGATGTCGCGCACCTCCTTGTCGATCGCCTTCAGATCGTCCTCCGACAGACCATGCGCCTCCAGGAGCCGCTGCTTGACCTGCTCGATAGGGTCCGATTCCGAGCGCATCTTCTGCACCTCGTCGCGGGTCCGGTACTTGGCGGGGTCCGACATCGAGTGGCCGCGATAGCGATAGGTCATCATCTCCAGCAGCACCGGCCCCTTGCCCGTGCGGCAATGCTCCACGGCCATGTCGCCAGCAGCCTTCACAGCGCGCACGTCCATTCCGTCCACCTGGATGCCAGGAATCTTGAAGGAGATGCCGCGATGGGCGAAATTCGTCTCCGCGCTGGCGCGGCTGACGGAGGTACCCATGGCGTAGCGGTTGTTCTCGATGACGTAGATCACGGGCAGCTTCCACAGCGAGGCCATGTTGAAGCTCTCGTAGACCTGCCCCTGGTTGGCGGCGCCGTCGCCGAAATAAGTGACGGAGACCGAATCATTGCCGCGATAACGATTCGCGAAGGCAAGTCCGGTGCCGAGCGAAACCTGCGCCCCGACGATGCCGTGCCCGCCGTAGAAATTCTTCTCCTTGGAGAACATGTGCATCGAGCCGCCCTTGCCCTTGGAGTAGCCCGAACGGCGGCCCGTCAGCTCGGCCATCACGCCGCGCGCTTCCATGCCGGTGGCCAGCATGTGACCGTGGTCGCGATAGCCGGTGATGACCTGGTCGCCCTCCTTCAGGGCGGCCTGCATCCCCACCACCACGGCTTCCTGGCCGATATAGAGGTGGCAGAACCCGCCGATGAAGCCCATTCCGTAAAGCTGGCCGGCCTTCTCCTCGAAACGCCGGATCAGCAGCATGTCGCGATAGGCGTTGAGGTCTTCGTCCTTGGTGAAGCTGGCCGGCGCGGGCGTCTCCAGGCGTTCCAGCGTCTTCACGATCTCCGAGGTCGCGGCCTCGGCCGATCCCGGCCTGCTCTCGTCGCCCTTCTGCCTGGTCGCAGCCATCAGCGCCATCCTGTCCTTGACCCGATCCGTCGAGGGATCATCTGACGCGGAACTATACCCTGCGCCGGCAACGGACAAGTCGAGGCCAAAATTTTGACTGGCATTAGGTTCAAGATCGGTATTTAACCGTCTTGATGTTAATCTTCTATGGTTGGTCGAGAATAACGATCTCGTCTTCCGCTACCATGCTCAGCGCACGGCGGGTGCGCTCATCGAGCATGTCGCGTTCAAGCGACCCGTCCTGCAGGAACTGGACGCGCTGTTCCAAGCGCTCGCGCTGGCGCAGCAGCTTGGCGTATTCAGCCTCACGCTGATCGAGCAATTGCGCGAACTCTTCCTTGGCTTGCGTGCCGTAACGGCCGGACTGTGCCTGGATCGCGAAATAGCCGAGGAACAGAATCGAGATCGCGGGCACGATCAGCCTTCCGATCCGCGTCTGTCGTTTCTGCCTGGTCTGCATGTCGTCCGCTCCGCTGCGCGGACACATCACAGCACGGGCGGTCTTAAGCCGGGGTTAAGCATGGGGCGACGCTCGGTAGCGCCGCCCCATGCTGGAGTGTCAGGCTCCTCGCAGGATGGAGCGACCGGCATAGACGGCCTGGTCGCCCAGTTCCTCCTCGATGCGCAGGAGCTGGTTGTACTTGGCCAGGCGGTCGGAGCGCGCCAGCGAGCCGGTCTTGATCTGCCCGCAATTCGTCGCGACCGCGAGGTCGGCAATGGTCGCGTCCTCGGTCTCGCCGGAGCGGTGGGACATGACGGCGGTGTAGTTCGCGCGATGGGCGACGTTCACCGCATCCAGCGTTTCGGACAGAGTGCCGATCTGGTTGACCTTCACCAGGATCGAATTGCCGACACCCTTTGCGATTCCCTCGCGCAGGCGCTCCGAGTTCGTGACGAAGAGATCGTCGCCGACGAGCTGTACCTTCGAGCCGATCTTGCCAGTCAGCGTCTTCCAGCCGGCCCAGTCATCCTCGGCCATGCCGTCCTCGATAGAGATGATGGGGTAGTCGCGCGTCAGTTCCGCGAGATAGGCGGCAAGCTCGTCACTCATCAGCCTGCGGCCCTCGCCCGCAAGATCGTATTCACCGTCCTTGAAGAACTCGGTCGAGGCGCAGTCGAGCGCCAGATAGACGTCCTGGCCCGGCTTGTAGCCGGCCGTCTCGATGGATTTGAGAACGAAGTCCAGCGCCTCGCGGGCCGAGCCGATATTGGGCGCGAAACCGCCCTCGTCGCCCACATTGGTGTTGTGGCCGGCGTCCTTCAGGGCTTTCTTCAGCGTGTGGAAGATTTCGGCTCCCATGCGAAGCCCTTCGCGGAAGCTTTCCGCGCCGACCGGCATGATCATGAACTCCTGGAAGTCGATCGGATTGTCGGCATGGGCGCCGCCATTGATGATGTTCATCATCGGCACCGGAAGCACATGGGCCGCGGCGCCGCCGACATAGCGGTAGAGCGGCAGGCCGGCCGCCTCGGCGGCGGCCTTCGACACCGCCAGCGATACGCCGAGAATGGCGTTGGCGCCGAGGCGGCTCTTGTTCTTCGTGCCATCGAGAGAGCGCAGGACGGCGTCGATGCGAAGCTGGTTCTCCGCCTCGTAGCCGCTGATGGCCTCGAGGATTTCGGTGTTCACGGCCTGCACGGCCTGCTCGACACCCTTGCCGAGATACCGCTCGTCCTTGTCGCGCAGCTCCACAGCCTCGTGCGCGCCGGTGGAGGCGCCGGACGGAACGGCGGCACGACCCATCGAACCGTCCTCGAGGACGACGTCGACTTCGACCGTCGGGTTTCCACGGCTGTCGAGAATCTCTCGCCCAATGATGTCGATGATGGCCGTCATGCCTTTGCCTCTCCTCTGCTCGCGCCCCGCGCGTGGGTTGCGCGGAGGTTTAGCGTATCGAGGCGGCGGAATGAACCGGCTTCACAGCGGAGCGGTAAATTCCTTCGCCACGGCGTCCAGCGCCCGAAGGCGCTTGAGGAGTTCCGGCATCCTGTCGAGCGGCACCATGTTCGGGCCGTCCGAGGGCGCGTTGTCGGGGTCCTCATGCGTCTCGATGAAAAGGCCCGCCACGCCGACCGCGACGGCCGCGCGCGCCAGCGTCTCCACGAAGCGCCGCTCGCCGCCCGAAGAACCGCCCTGCCCGCCCGGCTGCTGCACCGAATGGGTGGCGTCGAAGACGACAGGCGCGCCCAGGCCGGCCATGATCGGCAGCGCGCGGAAATCGGACACGAGCGTGTTGTAGCCAAAGGAGGCGCCGCGCTCGGTGAGGAGCACGTTGGGGTTGCCGCTTTCCGTCACCTTGGCCAGAACGTTCTTCATGTCCCAGGGAGCCAGGAACTGGCCCTTCTTGATATTCACGATCCGCCCCGTGCGCGCGGCGGCGATCAGAAGATCGGTCTGGCGGCAGAGAAAGGCCGGAATCTGGAGGATGTCGCAGGTTTCGCCGACGATTCGGCACTGCTCCTGTGTGTGGACATCGGTCAGCACCGGCAGGCCGAAGGTCTCTCGGATTTCCGCGAAGACGGGCAGCGCGGCCTCGATGCCGATGCCCCGCCGGCCGGACAGGCTCGTTCGATTGGCCTTGTCGAAGCTCGCCTTGAACACATAGCCGATGCCCAGGTCATCGGTGATCCGCTTCATCCTCTCGGCCACCATGAGCGCGTGGTCGCGGCTCTCCATCTGGCAGGGGCCGGCGATCAGCGCGAAGGGCGCCGTCTGGTCGAAAACGACATCGCGGGCATTCACTGTGGCGTTGGCGTTCATGCGCTTTCCTTCTCGAAGCCGACGAAAGCGCCGGCGCCCAGCCTTACGATCAGCCGGCCATGCCGTTCCTCCGCCTGGGGCGCGAAGCTGCGAACGGCTTCGAAGTCGCGCACGGCCAGAACGATTCCCTCGAAGCTCAGGCCCCGCCGCTCGTCCCGCGCCGCGCCATAGCGGATCGCGAGCGCCTCGGGCGTGGCGACCTCGAGGATGCTTCTGCCCATGCGCAGCGTCATCCCAAAGGAATCGGCCTCGATCTCGCGGTCGCCTGTCAGATGCTGAAGATAATACTGGAAGTCGGTGGGGTTGGGCTCGGCCATCACCAGGCGCGCGGTGCCGAGGGCGCCGTTCGCGTGGCGCGTCAGCGCGGAGCGGTCCGGCTTATGCACATGCGTGGGCTGGCAGGTGAAGAACGCGACATCGGGCGCGCGCAGGTCTCGCGCGAAGGCGAGCTTGAATCCGACCAGCCCGTCCTGGCCGTCCGGCGTCCTGAAGCGACGCTCGAAGGCCAGGCTCTCTCCACCGCCGAAGCCGGCCTCCCGCATGTCGTCGCGGTCCGCGTCGGCATCGGGCGAAGCGAAGGCGACGCAGGAGAAGGAAGGGGTTCCGATGCGGAAGCGATGCGCCTGGTCGCGCGTGATGAAGGCGTTGCCCGCCCTGGCCTCGGCCTCGCAGGTCTCGCGGTGGCCGACCGCCAGCGGCTCGATATAGGAGCCGTCCGCAAGGAAGACGCAGGCATTCTCGGTCCCGAAGGGATGCTGCGCGTCGGGAGCGACGACAAAGCCGAGCGCCTCGAACCAGCCGCGCGCCTCCTCGAGCGACGGAACGGCGAGAACGCAATGGTCGAGCTTGCGGGGAGCGGTCATCATACGAGCCGCGAGCGTTCCACGGCAGCCTCGATGAACGAGGCGAAGAGCGGATGCGGCTCGAAGGGGCGCGATTTCAGCTCGGGATGATACTGCACGCCGATGAACCAGGGATGGTCCACCAGCTCGACGGTTTCCGGCAGGAGGCCGTCGGGCGACATGCCCGCAAAGCTCATTCCGGCCGCCTCCAGCCGCTCGCGATAGGCGCGGTTGACCTCGTAGCGATGGCGATGGCGCTCGACGATCTCGTTCGAGCCGTAGATCTGCGAGATCAGCGAACCTTCCTTCAATGCGGCCCGATAGGAGCCGAGCCGCATGGTCCCGCCCAGATCGCCCGCCTCCGCGCGCGTCTCAAGCTCATTGCCCTTCAGCCACTCGGTCATCAGGCCGACGACGGGCTCCTCCGTCGCGCCGAACTCCGTGGACGCAGCCTTCTCGATGCCCGCGAGCGAACGCGCCGCTTCGATGACGGCCATCTGCATGCCGAAACAGATGCCGAAATACGGCACCTTGTGCTCGCGTGCGAACTTGGCCGCGAGAATCTTGCCCTCGGAGCCACGCTCGCCGAAGCCGCCAGGCACGAGGATACCACTCACGCGATCCAGATAGGGCGTCGGGTCCTGCGCCTCGAAGACCTCCGACTCGATCCAGTCCAGCTTGACCCGCACCTTGTTGGCGATGCCGCCGTGCTGGAGCGCCTCGATCAGCGACTTGTAGGCGTCCTTGAGGCCCGTATACTTGCCGACGACCGCGATCGTCACTTCGCCTTCCGGGTTGCGGATGCCGTCGACCACCTGGTGCCAGCGCTCGAGCTTGGGCTTGGGCGCAGGGTCGATGCCGAAGGCGGCCAGCACTTCCGTGTCCAGGCCTTCCTTATGGTAGGCGATGGGCACGTCGTAGATCGTGGCCACGTCCAGCGCCTGGATGACGGCCGTCTCCCGCACATTGCAGAAGAGGCTCATCTTGCGGCGCTCCTCCTTCGGGATCGGCCGGTCGGCGCGCACGAGGAGGATGTCGGGCTGGATGCCGATGGAGCGAAGCTCCTTCACCGAATGCTGCGTCGGCTTGGTCTTCAGTTCCCCGGCGGTGGGAATGTAGGGCATCAGCGTGAGATGCACGTAGACAGCGCCGTTGCGCGGCAGCTCGTTTCCGAGCTGGCGAATGGCCTCCATGAAGGGCATCGCCTCGATGTCGCCCACCGTGCCGCCGATCTCGCACAGGACGAAGTCGAACTCCTCGTTTCCGTCGAGGATGAATTCCTTGATGGCGTCCGTGACGTGGGGAATCACCTGGACCGTCGCGCCGAGATAGTCCCCGCGCCGCTCCTTGGCGATGATCTCCTTGTAGATGCGCCCGGTGGTGATGTTGTCCATCCGGTTGGCCGGCCGGCCGGTGAAGCGCTCGTAATGGCCGAGGTCGAGATCGGTCTCGGCCCCGTCCTCGGTCACGAAGACCTCGCCGTGCTGGGTCGGGCTCATCGTGCCCGGATCGACATTGAGATAGGGGTCGAGCTTGCGAAGCCGGACCCTGTAGCCCCGCGACTGGAGCAGAGCCCCGAGTGCGGCTGAGGCGATGCCTTTCCCAAGAGAGGAAACCACGCCGCCGGTGATGAAGATGTATCGCGCCATGGGCTTTCCCGATACTCGCTCGAACGAAATTCTGCCAGCCCGAAAATCGGCTCAAACGAAGAGGGGCGCCGAGGCGCCCCGATTTCCGGTGTCGCTGACGAGTGAACGCTTACTGCTGCGTGGCAGGTGCAGGCTCGGCATCGGCAGGCGGCGAAACCACCTCCGGCGCCGCCGGGTCAGCCTCGGCGGGCTCGGCCGGTGCCTCGGCCGCGGGCTCCTGCGGGGAAGCGCCCAGCGGCACGCCGCCGTCCTGCGGCTGGGCGGGCGCGGCCGGGGCGAGCGGTGCCGTCACCGGGGCGCCGCCGGCCGGCACGTCGACCGGGGCCGGCTCGGCAGGCGCCTCCTCTTCCGGCAGCCCACCGAGCTGGTCGAGAAGCGAGCCGCCGCCGGCCGGCGCGCTCTGCCCCGCCTGCCCGGCCGGGATGCGGTCGAGAATGTCGGTCGGGCTGCCGCCGTAACGGGCGAGGATCGCCAACGACATGGAGGTGAGGAAGAAGGCCGCGGCGAGGATGGCCGTGGTGCGCGTCAGCGCGTTGGCCGCGCCACGCGCGCTCATCAGCCCGCCCCCGCCGCCTCCGATGCCGAGCGCCCCGCCCTCGGAGCGCTGCAACAGCACCACCACGACGAGCGCCATGACGATGATAAGGTGGACGACGATGAGAACGGTTTGCATGAGCTTGTTCGCGCAACTTCTTTTTCGAATTCGCGCGCCTTCTACAGGAGAGGCCGGGTTATGCCAAACGCATTCGACGCGCGGGAGCGATCACGCCGGCCGGGATGCCCGGCATATCGCAATGAAATCGTCCGCCTTCAAGCTCGCCCCGCCCACGAGCGCCCCGCCGACATCGGGCACGGACAGAAGCTCGGCGGCGTTCGCCGGCTTCACCGAGCCGCCGTAGAGGATGCGCAGCTTCGCGCCCTCCTCGCCGAAACGCTCCGCCAGCCGCGCGCGAAGGAAGCCGTGAACCTCCCGCACTTCCTCGACGGTGGGGGTGCGCCCCGTGCCGATGGCCCAGACGGGTTCGTAAGCCAGGACGGCATTCGCCCGCGTCGCGCCTTCAGGCAGCGAACCCGCGAGCTGCCGCCCCAGGATCTCCAGGGTCGAACCGGCATCGCGTTCCTGCTCGGTCTCCCCGACGCAGACGATGGCCACAAGACCGGCGCGCCAGGCGGCCTTCGTCTTGGCGGCCACGACCGCATCATCCTCGCCATTGTCGGCACGGCGCTCCGAGTGGCCGAGAATGACGTGGCTCGCCCGCGCGTCGCGCAGCATTTCGGCGGAGATCTCGCCGGTATGCGCGCCACTCTCGCTGGCGTGGCAGTTCTGCCCGCCGATCGCGATCCGTCCCTTCGCGCGCTCGGCCGCCGCCGAAATAAGGGTTGCGGGAGGGCACAGAAGAAGGTCGCAAGCCTCGCCCAGCTCCGCCGATGCCGCGCAGACGGCGTCGAGCTCGGCGAGTTGGGCGGCAAGCCCGTTCATCTTCCAGTTTCCCGCGATCAGCGCCTTGTCGGTCATGGATTGCAACTCCCTCTTGCGATGTCCCGATGCGTAATGCCCCGGCAAAGCGAAATCAAACCGGCGCTTCGCTTGGCGAAAACACACTTTGCCTTTAGATCGTGCGCCGGGGCGGCCCGATGCCGTTCCCGCAGACGATAGGAGACCGCCCCCGATGATGGACAGCTTGCGCCGCAGCATCTCCGGCTGGACCGGCAAGATCGTGCTTGGCCTCATGCTCGGGGTTTTCGCGGTGGCATGGACCGTCGCGGACGGCTTCTCCGTCGGCGGTTCGTCGAACACGGTGATGACGGCCGGCGGCACCAGCGTTTCGGTGCAGGACTACCAGATCGCCTACCAGCAGAACCTCGCCCGCCTCTCGCAACAGTTCCAGCGCCGGCTGACGCCCGACGAGGCCGCGGCCTTCGGCGTGGACCAATCCACTCTGTCGCAGCTTTCCAGCGGCGCTCTTCTGGACGAGCAGGGCCGCGTGCTGGGGCTCGGCCTTTCGGAAGAAGGACTTCTGCGCCTCATCGCCGAGGACCCGGCCTTCCAGGACGCCAACGGCAACTTCTCGCGCAACGCCTTCCGCGCGGTGCTGCAGAATGCCGGCCTGAGCGAGGTGGCCTATCTGGAACGTCTGGGCGAAACCGCGCTGCGAGGGCAGATCGTCCAGGCCGTCACGGCGGGTGTCTCCGCGCCGCAGGCGGTGAACACGGCGTTCGGCCTCTATGTCGGCGAACAGCGCTCGGTTCGCTACGTTACGCTAGAGCCCGAGCCGGCGACCGCCCTGCCCGACCCCTCCACCGAGGAACTGGACGACTTCTTCACCGCCGGCAGCGCCGACTATGCGGCGCCCGAATATCGCAGCTTCAGCTATGTGGACCTCACGCCGGACGCCATCACCGATCCGGCCTCTGTGGACGAGGCGGCGATCCAGAGCGCTTATGAGGCGGACCTGACGCCTTACACGCAGGCCGAGCGCCGGCGCGTGCGCCAGATCGTTTTCCCCAGCGAGGCCGACGCACAGGCGGCCGTCGCCCAGCTAGAGGGTGGCGCCAGCTTCGAGGAAGTCGCCGCCTCGGCCGGCCGCACGCCGGGGGACACGGAGCTCGGCCTTCTCGCCCGCAGCGAGATCCCGGACTCCAACATCGCCGAAGCCGCCTTCTCCCTCGCCCTCAACGAACCGAGCAGCGTCGTGGCCGGCATTTTCGGCCCGACGGTCGTGGAGGTCAGCGAGATCGTGCCGGAAAGCGTGCGCCCGCTCGACGAGGTTCGTGACGAGCTTCGCGAGCGGCTGGCGCTGGACGCGGCCAATGATCGTGTCGATGCGGCCTACGACGCCTTCGAGGCGGCCCGTGCCGGCGGCGCGACCATGGAGGAGGCCGCGCGCGAGACCGGGCTGCAGCTCATGACGGTGGAGAGCGTCGACCGCGCGGGGCTGAGCGCGGAGGGAACGCCCATCGACGCGCTTCCGGCGCAGGAAGAGCTTCTGGAAGCCGTGTTCGAGGCCGAGCCGGGTTTCCATGCGCTGCCCATCAATTACGAGTCGAACAGCTTCCTTTTCTATGACGTGACGGATGTGATCGAAGCGCGCGAGCGCACCCTGGACGAGGTTCGCGACCAGGTGATCGCGGATTGGAAGGAGGATGAGGCCCAGCGGCTTCTGGAAGAGCGCGCCGAAGCACTGCGCGCACGCATCGAGGGCGGCGAGACCATCGATGCGGTAGCGCTGGCCGAGCGGCTGGAGGTTCGCACCGCATCCGGCCTGACGCGCGCAACGGCACAGGCCCAACTCGGGCAACCCGCCAGCCGCGCCGCCTTCTCCGGCCCCGCCGGCACCGTTGCGGCCGCCCCCGCCCTGGCCGCCGGCAACCGGCTCGTCCTCGTGGTGGACGAGGTCGTGGCGCCGGCCGACCCTCTCGCTTCCCTCCCGCAAGGCCAGAGCGAGCAGGTGGCGCAAGCCATGCGCAACGACTTCGTTCAGGCCTATGTCGGCGTTCTGCAACAGCAATATCCGGTGCGCTACAACCAGCAGGCCGTCCAGGCCGCGGGAGGCCAGCGGTGAGCGGCGGCTTGAAGCCCTTCCTGGCGAAGGTGGCGGACGGGAAGGCGCTGAGCCGCGCCGAATCGGCCGAGGCCTTCCAGGTGATGATGTCGGGCGAAGCCACGCCCAGCCAGATCGGCGGATTCCTGATGGCGCTGCGCGTGCGCGGCGAGACGGTGGACGAGATCGCCGGGGCGGTGGACGTGATGCGGGCCAATATGGTTCGGGTCGAGGCGCCCGCCGATGCCGTCGATATCGTGGGCACGGGCGGCGACCATGCCGGCACGCTGAACATCTCCACCTGCGCGGCGTTCGTCGTGGCAGGCTGCGGCGTGACGGTCGCCAAGCACGGCAACCGCGCGCTGTCCTCGCGGTCCGGGGCGGCCGATGTGCTGATGGCGCTGGGGGTGAATGTCGATTTGAAACCGCACGAGATCGGGCACGTGATCCGTGAGGCCGGGATCGGCTTCATGTTCGCGCCCAGCCATCACGCCGCCATGCGCTTTGTGGGCCCCAGTCGCGTCGAGCTTGGCACGCGCACGATCTTCAATCTTCTCGGCCCGCTGGCCAACCCGGCCGGCGCGGATCGCCTGCTGGTGGGCGTGTTTTCTCCCGACTGGGTGATGCCGGTGGCGGAGACCCTGCGCGAACTGGGCACGCGCGCCGCTTGGGTGGTGCACGGGGACGGGCTCGACGAGATGACCGTATGCGGGCGCACGGACGTCGCCGCGCTGCGCGATGGAACGATCGAGACCTTCAGCCTTCAGCCGGAGGATGTCGGCCTGGCGACCCGCCCTCTCGGCGAGATCAAGGGCGGCGACGGACGTGAAAACGCGCTCGCCTTGCGCGCCGTGCTCGATGGCCGGGAAGGCGCCTATCGCGACATCGTGCGCCTCAATGCCGGCGGGGCGCTGGTCGTCGCGGGCCGGGCCTCGGACCTTGCCGAGGGGATTTCCATGGCGACCGAATCGATCGACACGGGCGCGGCGCGCGATGCGCTGGCCCGGCTCGTGGACGCGACCGGCCGCGCGGCGGGCGAAGGGGCATGAGCGACATTCTCTCCCGGATCGGAGCCTACAAGCGCGAAGAGATCGCCCGCGCACGACAAGCCGTGCCGCTGGGCGAGCTGGAGCGGCGGATCGCCGAAAGGGACGCGCCGCGCGGCTTCGAGCGCGCCATCCGCTCCACGCTGGATAAGGGTCGCTTCGCGCTGATCGCGGAGGTGAAGAAGGCAAGCCCCTCCAAGGGCCTGATCCGCCCGGATTTCGACCCGCCTGCCCTGGCGAAGGCCTATGAGCGCGGCGGCGCGACATGCCTCAGCGTTCTGACGGACGCGCCCTCCTTTCAGGGGCACGCTTCCTTCCTCACGGCTGCCCGGGATGCGACGGCACTGCCCGCGCTGCGAAAGGACTTCCTCTTCGACCCCTATCAGGTGGCCGAAGCGCGAGCATGGGGCGGGGACGCCATTCTGGTGATCATGGCGGCGGTGGAGGACAGCCTTGCCGCCGAACTCGAGTCGGCCGCCCTGCATCACGGGCTCGATGTCCTGATCGAGGTTCACGACGAGGCGGAGCTGGAGCGCGCCCTGAAGCTGGCGTCCCCCCTGATCGGCATCAACAACCGCAACCTGCGCACTTTCGAAACGGATCTGGCAACCTCCGAGCGCCTTGCGCCGCTTGTGCCAGAGGATCGGATCGTGGTGGGCGAGAGCGGGATCAACCTGAATGTGGACTGCCTGCGGCTGAGGAAGGCCGGGATCGGCACGATCCTGGTCGGCGAGAGCCTGATGCGCCACGAGGACGTGGAGGCCGCCACGCGCGCTTTGCTGGGGGATATCCGATGAAGCCGGACGCGCCGGGCCTGACGCATCTGGACGCCACCGGCGCGGCTTCGATGGTCGACGTGGGCGACAAGGCGGAAACGATGCGCGTCGCACGGGCCGAGGGATTGGTGACGATGCGTTCCGAGACACTCGACCTCATCCTTTCGGGGCAGGCGAAGAAGGGCGATGTCATCTCCATCGCGCGCATCGCCGGCATAATGGCGGCCAAGAAGACGTCCGATCTCATCCCTTTGTGCCATCCGCTGATGCTCGACAAGGTGGGCGTGGAGATCGAGGCGGAGCCCTCCCTGCCGGGTTTGCGCGTTACCGCCACGGCCAGGCTCTCGGGCAAGACGGGCGTGGAGATGGAAGCACTGACGGCCGTTTCAGTCGCCTGCCTCACCGTCTACGACATGGCAAAGGCTGTCGATCGGTCGATGCAGATCACCGCCATCCGCCTCCTGGAGAAGTCCGGCGGCCGTTCGGGCGACTGGGCGGCGGAATGAGCCTTCTGCCGCTGGAAGCCGCGCTCGAACGACTCCTCTCCGACGTTTCGCCCATCACCGACGAGGAGCTTGTTCCGCTGCGCGAGGCCACCGGCCGGGTTCTGGCATGTGACGTGAGCGCACTTCGCACCCAGCCGGATTTCAACGCCTCGGCCATGGACGGCTACGCAGTGCGATCCGCACAGACGGCCTCGCCTCCATCCGTGCTGTCGGTCATAGGCGAATCGGCCGCCGGCCACGCCTTCGGCGGCCGGATACAGGATGGCGAGGCCGTTCGTATCTTCACAGGCGCGCCCGTGCCCGACGGGGCCGACGCCGTTCTGATCCAGGAGGATGCCGAGCGGCTCGGCGAACGTCAGGTGCGCGTTCTTGCCGTCGTCATGCCCGGCGAGAACGTCCGCCCCGCCGGCAACGATTTTCGACAGGGCGACGTGCTCCTTCAGCGACATGCGCGCTTGACGCCCGGTGCCGTGGCGCTGGGCGCGAGCGGCGGCCATCCCCGCCTGCCCGCCCTGCGTCGTCCCCGCGTGGCCATCCTCGCCACGGGCTCCGAACTGGTCGAGCCCGGCGCGCCACTCGGCCCCTCGCAGATCGTCGCCTCGAACAGCTACGGCCTGGCTGCTCTCGTCGAGGCGAATGGGGGGGAGGTTCTGGATTGCGGCATCGCGCCCGACCGGGTGGGCGACATCCGCGCGCAGATAGACCGCGCCTTGCGCGACGGCGCCGACATCTTCGTCTCCATCGGCGGCGCATCCGTCGGCGACCACGATCTCGCGGCGAAAGCTTTCGAGGAATCGGGGGCAACACTCGACTTCTGGAAGGTGGCCATGCGGCCCGGCAAGCCCCTGATGGCCGGGCGCCTCGGGCCGATGCGGCTTCTCGGCCTGCCCGGTAACCCTTCCTCCTGCATGGTCGCGGCCACGCTGTTCCTGCGTCCCCTGCTCCGCCGCCTCGCGTGCCTGCCTCCCATCGTCGAGAGAACCGGGCGCCTCGGCAGCGGGATGCGCGCGAATGGCGTGCGCGCCGATTTCGTCAGATCGATGCTGAACCCCGCGGGCGACCGCGAAACGCCGGAAGTCCTGCCGCTCGACAGGCAGGATTCCTCGCTCCTTTCAATCTACGCCCGTGCGCAGGTCCTCATCCACCGCCCTCCCCACGCGCCCCCGGCCAGCCCAGGGGACGCCTGCCGTTTCGTCGTTCTGGACTGACGGGTCCTTGCGGAACACAACTAGAACAGATAGGTTTGTTCAGGTTTTGTTTTTGATTCTGCGGGGCCGCCTCGATGCTGACGCGCAAGCAGCACGATCTTCTTCTCTTCATTCACGAGCGGTTGCAGGCTGCCGGCGTTCCGCCATCCTTCGACGAGATGAAGGACGCGCTCGAACTGAAGTCCAAGTCGGGCATTCATCGGCTCATCACGGCACTGGAGGAGCGCGGCTTCATTCGCCGCCTTCCCAATCGCGCCCGGGCGCTGGAAATCCTGCGGCTGCCCGAAGGCAGCGCCAAGCCGGCGCGCCCGGCCGGCGGCTTCAAGCCGAGCATCGTGGGCGGTGCCCGTGCACCGGCGGCGGAAAAGAAGGGCATGGGCGCGCATGAGGCCGCCAATGATGGCGTGAGTGTCCCCGTCATGGGCCGCATCGCGGCGGGCGTGCCCATCTCGGCCATCCAGAACAACACGCGGCACGTCACCCTGCCCGCCGACCTGATTGGCGGCGGGGAGCATTACGCACTCGATGTGGCCGGCGATTCGATGATCGAGGCGGGAATTCTCGACGGCGATACGGTCATCATCCGGCGCGGCGATACGGCCAGCCCGGGAGAGATCGTGGTCGCACTGGTGGACGACGAGGAAGCCACGCTCAAGCGGTTTCGGCGCAAGGGCGACAGGATTGCCCTGGAAGCGGCCAATCCAGCCTACGAGACACGCATCTTCGGCGCTGACCAGGTGAAGGTGCAGGGCAAGCTCGTCGGGCTGATCCGCCGGTATTAAGGCCGAACTGTCGGCTGGCACGCTATTCGGCGGTGGCGGTGCGGGGGGATGCTGATGCGTCCCGCTCCGGGTTGCGCCAGAACTCCGGCCATGGCGCATGGCGGTGCCTGTTCCATTCGCGTGGCTCCGCCGCGATGGAAGGCGTGACAACGGCCCGGCCGGTTTGCGGATCGGCGGAAACGGCGAGAGAACCGGTACGCCGCAAGCTTCGCAGCGTGACGAGGTGCGCCCCGCTGCGGCATTGCGAAAGTCGGATCGCGCGGGAGACGATGGCGACATCCGTGGTGTCGCAGAGAAGTCCCGTCTTCTCGTAGTCCTCGGTCCATCCCACCCTCAACCCGCTGCGCGTCGTGGCCCGGCAGATATTCTCCGTGCAGGTGAAGGCGCCGGGCGAGGTGTCACGGTGCGTGTTCTCTTCGCGCGGATAGGCCTCCGGGAAGGCGCGGCTCCATTGGCTGTCGACGAAGCCGTTCGGCCGCTCCTTCAGATGGGCAAGTCCGCCTTCCTCGCCCACCAGGGCAAGCTGCTTGCCGTCTTCGAAGATCAGGAGTTCGGGCGGCTCGCGGCGATCGGGTGCGAGGGTCAGGCCGACCAAGGCCAGGGGCAAGGCGATCCACCTCAGGCGGCTTGCGAAGAAACAGAGCGAAAGCACCGCAGCCGAAAGCAGAACGAGGCCCGATTTCGTCATGAGCCCGGTCGTGCGGTCGGGAAACCAGGCTGCGAGGATTTCGGCCATACGGAAGACGAGAGTGAGGCCATGGCCCATGGCCTGCCACACCGGCGAATCCAGCCCGAAGGGCATCAGCAGAACCGCGATCAAGGCCGCCGGCATGATCCAGAAGCTGAAGAGCGGCATGATCGCGACATTGGCGATGAGGCCGCCGAGAAGGGCGGCGCGCTGGAAATGATAGACGCCGTAGGGCGCCGTGGCTCCTCCGGCGATAAGCGAGGACAAGGCGAGCGCCATAGTCGCAAGGGCAGCCCCCGCGAGTACGCCGCGCGGTGGCCCCGCCCTGCGCTGCCTGCGCCTGTTCCACCAGCGCATCAAAGCGCCGTAGGCGCCGATCAGGGCGGCCGTCGCGGCGAAGGACATCTGGAAGCTTGCCGTCAGCACCGCATGGGGGCTGATCGCGATGACGATCATCGCGGCGATGGCGACGTTGCGCAGCGTTAATGCGGGCCGATCCAGGAGCACGGCGCCGAGCATGATCACCAGCATGATATAGGAGCGTTGCGTCGCCACGTTGTCGCCGGCGATGAGAAGGTAGGCCGTGGACACCGCGAGCGCGACCAGCGCGGCCATCTTCTTGGTGGAGACGAGGAGCGGCACGGCCGGAAGCAGCGACAGGATCGCGCGCACCGATAGCATGGTGAAGCCGGCGATAAGGGCCATGTGGAAGCCGGAGATCGACAGCACGTGCGCGAGGCCCGTTATGCGCAGCCATTCGTCCACCTCGGCGGGGATGCCGGCGCGCTCGCCCGTAACGAGGGCCGAGGCCACCGCGCCTTCCGCACCCTCCACCACGCCTCGAATCCGCTCGGCCATGGCCACGCGCGTGCGCGCCACCCGTTCCAGGAAGGTCAGGTCCTGCGGCTCGCCGATGAAGGGCTCGGGCGCGCCAAGCGAGAAGCCATAGGCGCCGAGCCCCTGGAAGAACGGCACGAAGGAAAAGTCGTAAGCCCCCGGAAAGGCCGGCCCGGATGGCGGGCGCAGACGGACGAGCCCGACATAAGTACCGCCGACCGGAATGAGCGCGTGACGGCTCGTGACGACGATGCGAACGCGCTCGGGCGGGCGGGAGAGAACGGGCCGCTCGGTCGAGAGGATATCGAGCACGTATCGCACGCGACTGCGATCGTCGATGTCCCTCCACTTTACACGCCCCTCGATTCGAACCGTCGCCTCGCCGGAGAAAATCGTGGTGTGGGTGCGCGCCAGTTCCGCGTGGGCGAGAAGCATCCCGCACGCGGCGGCAAGAGCGACCAGCCAGAGCGGCCGCCACGCCGTGCCGGGGCGCGAGATGAGGAAGGCGCCGCCCAGCAGCGCCGCGAGCGCCGCAGTGGCGGAGAGCGGGGCGCGGATGTCGGCGCCGTAGAAGAGCGCCAGACCGATGATGAGGCCGAGCGGAGTGATGAAGAAGCTGGAGCGGGCGCGCTCTTCCACTTCCAGTTCGCGCCGCAACCGGGCGCCCGGACCTTCCGGCCATCCGCCGGCGGAGAACGCGAAGGGCGCGGGGAAGAGGCGAATGCTCCTGCCCCGTCCACGTGCCGTTCCGCTGCCCTTTGCCTGTCCCGGCGCCGCCATCGTCATCCCGCCACCGGCTTGCCTCCCCGATTCCCTATGCTACACAGCTTCGCGCGAAAGCGAACCACGTTCGCGCGCTGTGTTGGCTGCGACCCCACCCTCATGGACTCGATTGATTCGAGCTTGCCGGTCCTTGCCGATCGATCAAAACTGGAGCCCTCATGTCCGACCGCGTCGTCACGCGCTTTGCGCCGTCCCCCACGGGCTTCCTGCACATCGGGGGCGCGCGCACCGCGCTCTTCAACTGGCTCTATGCGCGCCGCCACGGCGGCAAGATGCTGCTGCGAATCGAAGATACGGACCGGGAGCGTTCGACCGAGGCGGCGGTGACGGCCATCATCGAGGGGCTCGACTGGCTCGGCCTCTCGGCCGATGAGCCGTGGGTGTCGCAGTTCGAGCGCGCGGCGCGCCACCGCGAGGTGGCGGAGGAAATGGTGCGGCGCGGCGGCGCCTATTACTGCTACGCCTCGCAGGCCGAGCTGGAGGAGATGCGCGAGAAGGCGAAGGCCGAGAAGCGCCCTCCCCGCTACGACGGCCGCTGGCGCGACCGCGACCCCTCCGAGGCACCCGAAGGCGTCAAGCCCGTGATCCGGCTCAGGGCGCCTCTGGACGGCGAGACGCTCGTGGCGGACCGCGTTCAGGGCGATGTGCGCTTTCCGAACAAGGATCTCGACGACCTCGTCCTCCTGCGCTCGGACGGCACGCCCACCTACATGCTTGCCGTCGTGGTGGACGATCACGACATGGATGTCACCCATGTCATTCGCGGCGACGACCATCTGACGAACGCCGCGCGCCAGACGTTGATCTACGAGGCGATGGGCTGGGACGTGCCGGTCATGGCGCACATCCCGCTCATCCACGGCGCGGACGGCGCCAAGCTTTCCAAGCGGCACGGGGCGCTCGGCGTGGAGGCCTACCGTGCCATGGGCTATCTGCCCCAGGGGCTGCGCAACTATCTCGCCCGCCTCGGCTGGAGCCATGGCGACGACGAGATCATGTCCATCGAGCAGATGATCTCCTGGTTCGACATCGACGATGTGAACAGGGGCGCCTCGCGTTTCGACTTCGCCAAGCTCGAGGCCGTCAACGGCCACTGGATGCGCGCGGCTTCCGACGACGAGCTGACCGACGCCCTGATGGTCGAGCGCGAGCATCTGCCCAACGGCGGGATATTGAAGCGCCGCGACGACGAGACCGTGCGGCGGATGCTTCTCGAGGCGATGCCCGGACTGAAGGAACGTGCGAAGACGCTGGTCGAGCTGACCGACAGCGCTGCCTATCTTTTCGCCGACCGCCCTCTGCCCCTGGAAGAGAAGGCGGAGGCGATCCTCGCGGGCGGTGGGCGCGAGATCATCGCGGGCCTGCTGCCGGCCCTTTCCGATGTGGGCGAATGGACGGCGGCGCAGCTCGAAACGGTCGTGCGGGACTATGCCGAGGCCCGGGACATCAAGCTCGGCAAAGCCGCGCAGCCCTTGCGCGCAGCGCTGACGGGACGCTCCACCTCGCCCGGCGTCTTCGACGTGCTGGCCGTTCTAGGCCGGGACGAGGCGCTCGCGCGGCTGAAGGATCAGTCTGCTTGACAGCGCGTAACGCCGTTCGAGGCGAAAGCGATGTGGCAAAAACTTGTTCGACGCCCGCCTTTCGTCTAGGCACTGATGGCAGAAATGTAGTGTGCGCTGCAGCGGACCTTCGTTCGCCCGGCGCTCTCACGAACAAAAGGGAGAAGGCATGAGTGAAACGGCCAAGCTCGCTCTGAACGGCAGAGAAGCTGCGTTCGGTCTACGCCACGGTACGATCGGCCCGGACGTCGTGGATATCGCGTCGCTCTACAAGGAAACCGGGCTCTTCACCTACGATCCCGGCTTCACCTCCACCGCTTCGTGCGAATCGAAGATCACCTATATCGACGGCGACGAGGGCGTGCTCCTCCACCGGGGCTACCCGATCGACCAGCTCGCCCAGCGCGGCGACTTTCTGGAGACGTGCTATCTGCTCCTCTACGGGGAGTTGCCGACCGCGCAGGAGAAAGAGGATTTCGTCTACCGCGTAACGCGCCACACGATGGTGCACGAGCAGATGTCCCGTTTCTACACCGGATTCCGGCGTGACGCGCATCCCATGGCTGTGATGGTCGGCTCGGTCGGCGCCCTCTCGGCCTTCTACCACGATTCGACGGACATCACCGATCCGCACCAGCGCATGGTGGCGTCGATCCGCATGATCGCCAAGATACCGACGCTGGCGGCGATGGCTTACAAATATCATATCGGCCAGCCCTTCGTTTACCCGCGCAACGAGCTTTCCTACGCGGAAAATTTCCTCAACATGTGCTTCGCCGTTCCGTGCGAGCCCTATGAGGCCAACCCGGTTCTGGCAAAGGCGATGGACCGGATCTTCATCCTGCACGCCGATCACGAGCAGAACGCCTCCACCTCGACGGTGCGCCTCGCCGGCTCGTCGGGTGCCAATCCCTTCGCCTGCATCGCGGCGGGCGTGGCATGCCTGTGGGGCCCGGCCCATGGCGGCGCGAACGAAGCCGCGCTCAACATGCTGGCCGAGATCGGCACCAAGGACCGCATTCCCGAATTCATCGCCAAGGCGAAGGACAAGAACGATCCGTTCCGCCTCATGGGCTTCGGTCACCGGGTTTACAAGAACTACGATCCGCGCGCCAAGATCATGCAGGAAACGTGCCACGAAGTGCTGGACGAACTTGGCATCAAGGACGATCCGCTGCTTGAAGTGGCGATGGAGTTGGAGCATATCGCGCTCCATGACGAGTATTTCGTCGAGAAGAAGCTTTATCCGAACGTTGATTTCTACTCCGGCATCACGCTGAAGGCACTCGGCTTCCCCACCACCATGTTCACCGTCCTGTTCGCGGTGGCTCGCACGGTGGGCTGGATCGCGCAGTGGAAGGAGATGATCGAGGATCCGCAGCAGCGCATCGGCCGCCCGCGCCAGCTCTATACGGGTGCGGAGCGACGCGACTATGTCGGCGTCGACCAGCGCGGCTAAGGCCCGCGAAACAGAAAAAGGGCGCCTTCGGCGCCCTTTTTCATGCCCGGCGCGCTTCGATCTGCGCCAGAACGATATCGGCGGCCGCCTCGCCCGGCGGGCGATCCACTGCCATGAGGCGGCGGACATCGGCAAATCCCAGCAACTGCGCGCGCCGCTCGGGCGTGTCCGTCAGCAACCGCTCCAGCCGCCGCCCAAGAAGATCGGCCCGGACGAACTCGTGAAAATGCTCGGGAATGAGCGGGTGATCGGCGATCAGGTTCGGCAACACGGCCGTCCAGCCGGTTATGATATGGCGTATCGCATAGGCGACGGGGTCCAGCCGATAAGCCACGACGGTCGGTACACCCGCCAGCGCCAGTTCCAAGGCGACAGTGCCCGAAGCGGCCAGCGCAGCATCGGTAGAGCCGAAGGCCTGCCACTTCTCATCTTCGCCGGATACGACCTCAGGCCGATGCTCCCAGCCCTCCAGCTTGCGCTCCACAAGGCTGCGCACGCGCGGCACGGCGGGCAGGACGGCGGAAAGGCTCGGCATGCGTTTCTTCAGGAAGGCGTAGGTCCTGCCGAAATCGTCCATGAGCCGCTCGATCTCCCCCCGGCGCGATCCGGGCAGGATCAGGAGCTTCGGCGAGGAGCCGGCCAGCGGCACCGGATCGGCGGCGAGGCGCGCGCCGATGGCGCTGAGATGCGGTTCCGACATCAGCGGATGGCCGACATAGGTCGCGGGCGGGCCGCCGAGTTGCTCAAGGAAGGCGGGCTCGAACGGGAACAGGCAGATCGCATGATCGACGGCGGCCTTCAGCGCCTTGACCCGCTTCGGGCGATACGCCCAGACGGCGGGCGGGACGATGTTGACGATGGGCATCTCGGGCCGCGCGCGGCGGATGCGGCTCGCGACCCGGTTGGTGAAGGTGAAGCTGTCGATCGTGACGACCGCGTCAGGCGCCTCGGCGAGGATGGCCTCCGCCGTCTGCGAAAGTCGGCGCATGAGTTGCGGCAGCCGAACGAGAATGCCCCCGAGCCCGATGATAGACAGTTCCTCGATGTCGAAAAGGCTCGCCAAGCCTTCCTCCTGCATCATGGCGCCGCCAAGGCCCACCAATTGCAGATCGTCTCTAACGCGCCGCCGCAGGGCGCGTGCGAGGTCGGCGGCAATACGGTCGGCCGATTCCTCGCCGAGGACGAAGGCGATCTTCATGGGCGCTCACTCGCTGCTATGCCGACAACGAACAGGCCGGATGCGTCGGCTCTTGCGACAATGGCCTGAGCGTCAAGCAGGAGCGAGGCCCCGGCCGTCAGCCCTATGCCGACGAGGCCAGCTTCATGCGCCTGCTCCACGGTCTCCACGCCAATGCTCGGCAAGTCGAAGCGCTTGTCCTGCTGGGGCTTGGCGCTCTTGAAAAGCACGCAGCGCTCGCGACTGCCGATGCGCCCGCGCACGCGAAGATCGGCGACACGCGCCATCATCTCCCGGGTTCCCTCGATGCCTTCAAGCGCGATCACCCTGTCGGCGGAGGCCACCGCCGCCTGCCCGATATCGAGCGAGCCCAGTCCCGTCGCCGCCTCCATGGCCCGTGCAAGCGCCGCCCTGTCGTCTTCCCCCGGAGCGCGTGTCGTCAGAACGCCTTGGGGGGTTAGCAATTCCGGCAGGAGCTCGTGAACGCCATGCAGCGCAAAGCCCCGCCGCTCGAAGGCTTTCGACACCGCCCTCAGAAGGCTGTCGTCCCCGCCGCGCACGATCCTCAATATCTCCGGCAGCAGGGCGAGCGTCTTCAGGCTCGGCAAAAGAGAGCGATAGTCGGGGCGCGCCGAAATCGTGCCGCAGAAAACCATGTGCGCCACGCCCCGGCGGCGCAGGAAGGGGAAGATATCGCCCGTACGCCCCCAACCGAGCGGCGTTGCATCGTAACCGGACCAGTCGGCCGACAAGCCGTCCCCGACAGCGACGACGACCGGGGTCCAGCCGGCCTTGGCGGCGGCGTCCGCAACGAGGCGCGGCAGCACTCCGCCGCCGGCCACGATACCGAAGGCTTCGCCCACGCAGGAAGGGCGCAAGGGCGCTTCGGCCGGATTCAGGCCGGCCTGGGGCTGCGCGGGAAGCATAGCGCCCGATCCCCGCCGGAACGGATGAAGCCCAGCAGATCCTGGACGAGCGGATCGTCCGGATACTCGGCGGCGACCTCATCGAGATTCTCCTTGAAGGTGGAATCGTCCGAGAAGAGCACGCGATAGGCTTTGCGCACGTTGCGGATCGCCTCGCGGCCGAACCCGGCGCGCTTCATGCCGATGACGTTCAGCCCCGAGAGATAGGCGCGGTTGCCCAGAACCATGCCGAACGGGATGACATCGCCTTCGACGGCCGCCAGGCCGCCAATATAGGCGTGGTGGCCGATGCGAGTGAACTGGTGGATGCCCGAGCCGCCTGCGACGGTTGCAAAATCGCCGACATTGCAGTGGCCGGCCAGCATGACATTGTTGATGATCGTGACGTTGTCGCCCACCACGCAGTCGTGGGCGACATGCGCGCCGGTGAAGAACGAACAATTGTCGCCGATGGTCGTCTCGAAGCGTCCCTGGGCAGTGCCGGGGTTCATCGTCACGCTTTCGCGGATCAGGCAGTTGCGCCCGATCACGAGCCGCGTATCCTCGCCGCGATATTTGAGGTGCTGGGGCGCGTGGCCGATGGAGGCGAAGGGGAAGATGTTCGCCCCCTCCCCGATCGACGTGTTGCCGAACAGAACGACATGGGAGCGCAGCTTCGAGTTCGCGCCGAGCACAACCTGTGGCCCGATCCGGCAGAAGGGGCCGATCTCGCAGCCCTCGCCGATCACCGCGCCGTCCTCGACGATGGAGGTCGGATGAATGATCGTTTCGCTCATTGGCCCGTCGCGGCGTCGGCCGCCACCAGCATCGCGCTCACGGTGGCCTCGGCGACCTTCGCCCCGTCCACCTTCGCCACGCAGTCGAACTTCCAGATGCTGCCCCGCTTCTTCGACTGCACCACATGGTACTCGATCCGGTCACCCGGCACGACCGGCTTGCGGAACTTGGCGTTGTCGATCGTCATGAAATAGACGAGCGCGGGTGTTCCGGCCCCTTGCGCCCTGGTGCAGATCGCGCCCGCCGTCTGCGCCATGCCCTCGATGATGAGCACACCCGGCATGACGGGGGCCTTGGGAAAATGCCCCTGGAAATGAGGCTCGCTGGCTGTGACGTTCTTGATGCCGATCGCGCTTCTATCGCCATCGATCTCGATAATCCGGTCGACGAGCAGGAAGGGGTAGCGATGCGGCAAAAGCTCCATGATCTCCTGGATATCGACGCTCTCAAGCGTCTTTGTCGCTTCGTCCATCTTTCTTTCCCGCATTTCGGCCGCTCTTGGCCATCTCCTGAACCCACATCACTTCGCGCAGCCAGTCGCGGACCGGGTGCGCCGGCACGCCGCCCCAACGGGCACCCGCCGGCACGTCGCCCGCGACGGACGACACCGCGGCGATCTGTGCGCCATCTCCGATCTTCACATGGCCGTTGACGGCGCTTTGCCCGCCCATGACAACGCCGTTCCCCAGCGTGGCGCTGCCCGCGATGCCCACTTGGGAAACGATGATGCAATTACGCCCGATCGTCACGTTGTGAGCGATCTGAACCTGATTGTCGATCTTCGTGCCCTCCCCGATCACGGTATCACGCACCGCGCCGCGGTCGATCGTCGTGTTCGCGCCGATCTCCACATCGTCCTGGATGACGACTCGGCCGATCTGCACCGACTTGAGGATGCCCTGCGCGCCGATGGCATAGCCGAAGCCATCCTGGCCGATCTGGACACCCGGATGAACGATCACGCGGTTACCGAGAAAGGCGTGCTGCACCGTGACTTGAGGCCCGATCCGGCACTCGCGCCCGATCCTGCATCCCGGACCGACGACAGCCCCGCCCGACACGATCGTCCCGCGCCCGATATGCGCCCCGGCACCGATGGTCGCGAAAGGCTCGACGACGGCTCCCTCCTCGATGAGAGCGGCGTCGTGGACGAAGGCCCGATCCGAAATTCCGCTGGCGCCGCTGAGGCTGGCAGGCGTGAGAGCATCGGGATAGAGTGCGCGCCCGGCCAGCGTGAAAACGCGGTGGACATCGTTTGCCAGGAGGCGAGGCATCGCCTCGGGAACCAGCTTCAGGTGCCGCGCGGCCACAATGACGCAACCGGCACGGCTGCCCTGCAGCTCCCGGGCATATCGCTGATTGTCAAAGAAGGCGAGATCGCGTGCCTGGGCGGAGGCGAGCGGCGCAATCCCGGTTACAAGGCGACTTGCCTCGGAAATCGGGGTCAGTTCCGCCTCGCAGAGGGTCGCCAATTCGCCGAGGGTCATGCCGCCCCGGCCGGTGAAGAACGATGTTTCACTCATGCTGTGGACGGCGGAGCGCGCTTGCCGCGCCCCGCCCGTCTCGATCAGAAGCGCGAGGAGAAGCCGAACGAGAACTCCTGCGTCCGGTCGAAATCCTCTTCGGCCAGCGGCACGGCATAGTTCACGCGAAGCGGGCCGAAGGGCGAGGCCCAGATCAGGCCGACACCAGCGGAAGCGCGCAATGCGAAGTCGTCGCCCTGAATGCCTTCGAGCGATGAGTCCTCAACGCCCCAGAGAGAGCCCGCATCGGCGAAGGCTGCACCGCGGAAGCCGAAGTCACGAGAGACCAGCGGCAGCGGGAAGGTCACCTCGGCGCTGGCGTTCACATAGTTCTCGCCACCAAGAGCCACGCCGTTCTGGCGGGGCCCGATACCCTGGTACCTGAAGCCGCGAACGATATCCTGGCCCTTGAAGAAATTGTCGAAGACACGCAGGTCGCCGCCCAGCGCCGTCACATTGCCGGCGCCGCCCGAAAGCTGGCCGATGAGGTCGTACTCCTCCGAAAGGAGGCTGAACATCGAGGCGCGAGCGGTGGAGCGAAGGAACTCCGCATCACCGCCGAGACCCGCGATCTCCTGCCCGGCCTGGACGAAGAAGCCCTCGCGCGGGTCGTTCTGGTTGTCGAGCGTGTTGTAGGTCAGCGCGTAGGAGACCGACGACGTCGTATAAGGGCTGTCACAGATCGCCTCGTTGATGATGGGCGAGGCCGTGAAGAGCGGAGCACCCCAACCGGTCGTCCCGTTCGGGTCCGGGTTTCCGCAGGTGCTGAGGAACGGGTTGCCGCTAACCGGATCCAGGCGGGTCACGCCCGTATCGTCGCCGAACGTCTCTTCCTTGTAGTTATAGGCGAACTGCGCCGTCAGATCGTTCGTGATCGGCGCGGCGATCCGCAGCGAGCCGCCCGTGCGCTCGATATCATACGAGCCCGACGTGTTCTGCGAGTGGTAGATATCGAAACCGGCAGCCAGACGGCGACCAAGGAAATATGGCTCCGTGAAGGAGAGACCATAACTACGGGTCTCCTCGCCGAACCCGGCCGAGACGCGAACGAACTGACCGCGACCGAGGAAATTGCGCTCGGTCACGCTGACTTCCGCGACCGGCCCGGAGTTCTCGCCGCCCGTCGTATAGCCGCCGCCCACGGAGAATTCGCCGGTCGCCTGCTCGGCCACCTGGACGATCACCACCACGCGGTCCGGCTCCGAACCCGGCGCGGTCGAGACGTTCACGCGCTCGAAGAAGCGCAACGCCTCAAGGCGCTGGCGAGCGCGCTGGATAAGCACCTGATTGAAGGCGTCGCCTTCCGACACGTCGAACTCGCGCCGGATGACGTAGTCGCGCGTCTTGGTATTGCCGCGAATCTCGATCCGCTCGACATAGGCGCGCGGCCCCTGGTCGATGACGTAGTCGATGGAAATGGTGTTGGAGGAGAAGTCGCGATTGCCGCGCGGCGTCACTTGCGCGAAGGCATAGCCCTGCGCGGCGACCGCGTTCGTCAGGTTGACGAGCGTGTCCTCCACCTTCTCGGCGCTGTAGGTGTCGCCCTGACGGGTCTCCAGCTCGCTGCGCAGCGCCTCGCCATCAATGCCCGGAACGGTCGAATCGATATTGATGTTGCCGAAGGCGTAACGCTCACCCTCCTCCACCGTGATGGTGATGAAGTACTGGTTGCGCCCCTCGTCGAGCTCGGCGACCGAAGAGACGATGCGGAAGTCGGCGAAGCCGCGGTTGTAATAGAAGCGCCGCAGCGTCTCCTCATCCGCACGCAGCCGCTCCTCGTCGTAGATGTCGCTCCTCTGAAGGAAGCCGAGAATACCCGTCTCGCGAAGCGCGATGACTTCCTTCAGGCGCCCGTCACCGAAGGCGTTGTTGCCTACGAAATTGATCTGCTCGATGCGCGTCCGGTCACCCTCATTCACCGTGAAGACCACGTTGACGCGATTGTTCTCCACTGGAACGGTCTGGACGGACACGACCGCATCACTCCGGCCGACGCGCGTATAGGCGGCGCGGATGGCCTCCACGTCGGCCTGGGCGGTCGAGGCGTTGTAGGCCGCGCGCGCCGAGGTCTGGACCGTTGCGCTGAGCTGCTCGTCGCGAATCCGGCGGTTGCCCTCGAAGACGACGTCGTTGACGATCTGGTTCTCGTCGACCTCGACCAGCAGCGTGCCGCCGGAGCGGCTGATGCGCACATCGGAGAAGAGGCCGGTCGCGAAAAGGCGGGTGACGGCTGCATCAACCTCGGCGGCGCCGACATTCTGACCAGGGCTGACCTGCACGAGGCTGCGGATCGTGTCCGCCTCGACGCGCTGATTGCCGCGCACCTGGATGTTGCTGACTGCCTGCGCCTGGGCGGGACCAGCCATCACGACCGGAAGGCCGACCGCCGACACCGCCAGAACCGTCGAGGATAGAGCCGCCGCCGACAGGGCACCGAGGAGCTTCGAACCAGCCTTCATAGGCTTACACCACCTTATCTTGCACTCGCCAGGAGAGGCAGGAGCCAGCAACCCGACCCTTGCCTTGTATCGGCTTTGCGACCGCGTTCAACCAAACTGCACCAAATCCCTTTAGGATTCGGAAAACCGTTGCCCGGGGGACACGCCGCCCGGCCGTATGGTTAATATTTCGCAAATCCCCTCGGCGAACCCCCTCACCCCCCAAGCCTCAGGTGAGACTCGAAAGATCGTTCCAGAAGGCGAATATCATGAGACCCATCACCAAGGCGAGACCGATCCTGAATCCGATTTCCTGAACGCGCTCGCTGAGCGGGCGCCCCCGCACCGCTTCGGCGGCGTAGAAAAGGAGATGGCCGCCGTCCAGCATCGGAATCGGCAGGAGGTTGAGCAGGCCGATGGAGATCGACAGGAGAGCCGCAAGGTTCAGCAGCGGGGCAAAGCCCATGGTCGCCGCCTGGCCGGAAATCTGCGCGATACGGATGGGCCCGCCGATCTGGTCGCTCGGTTGGGAACCAGTGAAAATCCCCCCGATGAAATGCACAGTCCGCTCGGTGACGAACCATGTCTGGGACGCTCCGAAGGCCAGGGACTGGCCCAGCGAAAGCTCCTCGACGCGGAAGGACGAAGAGGCGTCGTTGGCAACGACACCGATGACCGGGACCTGGAATTCATTGCCGAAATTGTCCGTCTGCGTCCGCTCTTCGGGCGTGACCGTCAGTTCGACAGGGCTCCCGTTCCGCTCGACCGTGACGGCGATGGGGATGTTGGCGCGCGTGGAGACATGACGCTGGAAGTCCGAGAAATAGGCAATCGTCTGGCCGTCCGCCGCCAGGATCCGGTCGCCGGGCATGAGCCCTGCCTGTGCAGCAGGCGAGTCCGCCTGCACCTCCGCGACCACCGGATCGCCGACCACGCGGCCGTTCACATAGGCAACACCGGCGAAGATCGCGATGGCCAGGATGAAATTGGCGACCGGCCCCGCCGCAACGGTAGCGGCCCGACGCGGCAGGCTGGCAGTGTGGAACGCGCCGGCACGCTCGGCGGGCGACATTCGCCCGATGGCCGCCTGGTCGGGCACGCTCGCCGCGTTCTCGTCTCCCAGGAATTTGACATAACCGCCGAGCGGTATGGCGCACAGCTTCCAGCGCGTTCCGTGACGATCGTTGAAGCCGAGAATCTCGGGCCCGAATCCGACCGAAAAGGCCATGATGCGAATGCCGCTCCAGCGCCCCACCAGATAGTGGCCGAGTTCGTGGAAGAAGACGATGACTGTCAGGACGAAGAGGAATGGCAGGATCGTGCCGATGGCCGTGCTCCAGATACCGTCGCCGAGCGCGCCGATGAAATCCATTACCATTCGTCCTTCAATAACGCCGAGCCAGCGGGCCCGCCGAACCCCGGCGCATTTCTATTCTGCGGCCGCCTCTAGAGCGAAAAAATGGCGAGCGCCGGCTCGTCGAGGCCGCGCGACAGCAGGGCGACCAGCCATAGCGAGGCCGTCGCCACGATCAGCGCATCGATCCGGTCCATCAAGCCGCCATGGCCCGGGATCAGGCGACCCGAATCCTTTACGCCGAAACGCCGCTTGACCCAAGACTCGAAAAGGTCGCCCGCCTGCCCGACAACGGACAGCAGCGCCGACAAAACGAGAATCCAGAAGGTCACGTCGCCGGCCACGAGATAGCTGTAAAGCCAGCCGAAGGCGACGCCCGCCGCGAGGCCGCCGAGTGCGCCGGACATCGTCTTCTTGGGGGAGACGAGCGGCATCAGCTTCGGACCACCGAAGGTGCGACCGAAGAAGTAGGCGAAGATGTCCGTCGCCCAGACAACGCCGATCACCAGACCGAGCGCGGCAAGCCCCTCGATGTCGTCCCCGCGAAGGATCCCCGGCGCCAGGCCGGCAGCGGCGGAATAGACAAGGCCTCCTGCCACCCAATCCGCCTTGCGTTCGTTCCGGTCGATGACCACGATGAAGACAAGGGCGGCCAGCACGATGACGAGCGAGACCAGCTCGAAGCCAAGCAGGAACGCCAGAAGGGCGGCCAGGAGCGCGCGCCGGGCGAAGATATAGATCGGGCCGGCGCGCTTGGCGCGCGTCATCCGCGCCCATTCGTCGAAGACAATGACCGAGGCCACGCAGCAGAGCACGCGGAACGGCCAGCCTCCGAGCAAGGCGATGGCCAGCACGAACAGGCCGAGGATCACCGCCGAGATCAGACGCGACTTCAGGTCGCTCCAGGATTGCGTCGCGACGATTCTTCCGATGCCCAGACCCATTCCGGATCAGGAAGCGATGTCGCGCGAAAGGCCACCGAAGCGGCGTTCGCGCGTGCCGTAGTCGTCAAGTGCCTCGCGGAAGGCCTTGCGGTCGAAGTCGGGCCACAGACATGTGAGGAAGGCGAACTCCGAGTAGGCCGCCTGCCAAAGAAGGAAATTGGAAAGGCGCAGTTCGCCGCTGGTGCGGATGATCAGGTCCGGGTCCGGGATTCCCGCCGTGTCGAGATGCTCGTCGAGCGTTTCGGGTCCGAGCGATTCAATCGACACATCACCGCTCGCGACCTTTTCCGCAATGCGCCGGACTGCCCGCGCCACCTCGTCCCGGGCACCGTAGTTGAAAGCGATGACGACCGTCATGCGGGTGTTGTCCCGCGTCAGGTTCTCCGCCTCCTCCAACAGAGAACGGATGTCGGGGGCCAGATTTTCCCGCGCCCCGATGACGCGCACCTGCACCCCCTCGCGGTGAAGTTCGGCCAGATCGCGCCGTATGAAGAGCTTCAGGAGGCCCATGAGGTCGCGGACCTCTTCGGCCGGCCGGCTCCAGTTTTCCGAAGAAAAGGCGAACAGCGTCAGATAGGAAATGCCGAATTCCCCGGCCGCGCGCACGGCCTCGCGCACGGCCTCGACGCCGCGGCGGTGGCCGGCGGCGCGCGGCAGACCACGGGCCTCGGCCCAGCGGCCGTTGCCGTCCATGATGATCGCCACGTGTCGGGGTTGTCGCACGATATATTGCCCTCGAAGCCGGCCTGCCGCCTGTCGTTCGCGAGCCTATACCTGCATGATTTCAGCTTCCTTGACGGCAAGCATCTTGTCGATCTCGGCGATGGTCTCGTCGGTCATCTTCTGAACCTTGTCGGCAGTCTGGCGGCTCTCGTCCTGGCCGAGGTCGCCATCTTTCTCCATTTTCTTCAAAGCGTCCATGCCGTCGCGCCGCACATGGCGCGCCGCGACACGCGCGCTCTCGCCATATTGGTGCGCAACCTTGACGAGCTCCTTGCGGCGCTGCTCGTTCAACTCCGGCAAGGAAATGCGCAGCGTCGTGCCGTCCGACACCGGGCTGAGACCAAGATTGGAATCGCGGATGGCGCGCTCGACGGCCCCGACCATCGACTTGTCCCAGACGGAGACAGAGAGCATACGCGCTTCGGGCACCGAGATGTTGGCGACCTGGCTGATCGACATCTGCGAGCCGTAGGCGTCCACCGTGATGGGGTCGAGAAGGCTGGCCGAGGCGCGGCCGGTGCGCAGACCGGCGAGGTCGCCCTTGAACGACGTGATCGCGCCTTCCATCCGGCGCTTGAGCTCGTTGAGGTCGATTGAGGCCATGACGGGGTCCTTATCCGTTCTCGTTCAGTCTGAGACGATCGTCGAGCGCCCGCCCCCGGAGAGGATGCGCCCGAATTCGCCTTCCTCATGGATGGAGAAGACGACGATCGGTATCTTGTTTTCGCGGGCAAGGGCCACGGCGGCTACATCCATGACGGCAAGGCCCTGGCGAAGGACATCGTCATGCGTCAGCCGCTCATACCGGGTCGCGCTCGCGTCTTGCTTGGGGTCGGCGCTATAGATGCCGTCCACCTGCGTGCCCTTGAAAAGCGCGTCCACGCCCATCTCCGCGGCGCGCAGGGCGGCGGCGGAATCGGTGGTGAAGAACGGGTTTCCGGTGCCGCCCGCAAAGATGACGACGCGGCCCTTCTCAGCATGTGCCAGCGCGACGAGCTGAGAGAAGCTTTCGCAAATCTCCGGCATGGCGACGGCCGAGAGCACGACGGCGTCGATGCCTATCTTGGCCAGGGAGGTGCGCAGGGCCAGGGCGTTGATGACGGTCGCCAGCATCCCCATCTGGTCGCCCGTCACGCGGTCGCCGCCCTTCGAGGCGACGGCCACGCCGCGAAAGATGTTGCCCCCGCCGATCACGATGGAAATATCCACACCGAGCCGACGCGCCTCGCCGATGTCGGATGCGATCCGGTCGGCCACGGCCACGTCGATGCCGAAACCTTGCGCGCCCATCAGCGCTTCGCCCGAGACCTTCAAGAGCACGCGCTTGAAGCGCAGGTCGCCTGCCATCGATTCACCTATGTTGATGCCGGACACGCGATACAGCAAGGGCGCTCGCTTCTCAAGCGAACGCCCCGCATCGTCCGTTGATGGGCGCAAGCGCGCCCCTCGCCTTACTTCTTGCCGGCGGCCGCCGCGACCTCTGCCGCGAAGTCGCTTTCCTCGCGCTCGATGCCCTCACCCAGCGCGAAGCGGGCGAAGCCGACGATCTTGGCCGGAGCGCCAAAATCCTTCTCCGCTTCCTGCAACGCCTTCTCGACGGTCAGGTCGGGATTGAGGACGAAGTTCTGCTTCAGGAGCACGACCTCCTCGTAGAACTTACGCATACGGCCCTCCACCATCTTCTCGATGATGTTTTCGGGCTTGCCGGACTGGCGGGCCTGCTCGGAGAAGACGGCCTTCTCGCGCTCGACCGTCGCCGCGTCGATCTGCGAATCGGTCAGTGCCAGCGGGTTCGTCGCCGCGACATGCATCGCGACCTGGCGGCCGAAAGCCACAAGGGCAGCCGCGTCGCCAGCCGATTCCAGCGCCACGAGCACGCCCATCTTGCCCAGACCCTCGGCAACCTGGTTGTGCACGTAGGTCGCGACCGCGCCCTGCCCGACCGACAACATGGCCGAGCGGCGCAGGCTCATGTTCTCGCCGATCGTCGCGATGGCGTCCTTGATGGTATCGACCACAGGCTTGCCGCTGCCGGAATGCGTCGCCGCACCGACAGCCTCGACCGTGCCGTCCGTCGCAAGGCCCGCCTCGGCAATCTCACGCACCAGTGCCTGGAAAGCATCGTTGCGGGCGACGAAGTCGGTCTCGGAATTCACTTCCACGACGATGGCCTTGGTGCCGGCGGAGGCAACGGCCACCAGGCCCTCGGCCGCCGTGCGGCCCGACTTCTTGTCGGCCTTCGCGATGCCCTTTGCGCGCAGCCAGTCGATGGCCGCTTCCATGTCGCCGTTGGTCTCGGCCAGCGCAGTCTTGCAGTCCATCATCCCTGCGCCGGTCTTCTCGCGCAGTTCCTTCACCATGGAGGCGGAAATCGTCATGGATAGGCCCTTTTGATCAAAAAAGCAGGCGCAATGCTCCCCTTGCGGGAGAGCCTTGCGCCGAAAGGACGGCGCCGGGCTACCGGCGCCGTCGAATGGAACTCTGGCAGGCTGGATGCGTCAGGCCGCGGCGGACTGCGCGTCACCCTCTGCCGTCGCCTCGGGAGCCTCGCCCTCCTCAAGGGCCGCCTCGACCGGCGCTTCTTCCAGCGCACCGATATCGACGCCCATGTCGCCCTGCTGGCGGGCGATGCCGTCGACCGCCGCACGGGCGATCAGGTCGCAATAGAGCGAGATGGCGCGAGCCGCGTCGTCATTGCCCGGGATCGGGTAGTCGATCGGGTCGGGGTTGCAGTTCGAGTCCACCACCGCGACGACCGGAATGCCGAGGCGCTTGGCCTCCTCGATCGCGATCGACTCCTTGTTGGTGTCGATGATGAAGATCATGTCCGGCACGCCGCCCATGTCCTTGATGCCGCCGAGCGCACGGTCCAGCTTGTCGCGCTCGCGCTGCAGCGTCAGGCGCTCCTTCTTGGTGAAGCCCTGGGCATCGCCGGCCAGCAACTCGTCCAGCTTGCGCAGGCGCTGGATCGAGTTGGAGATGGTCTTCCAGTTGGTCAGCATGCCGCCGAGCCAACGGGCGTTGACATAATACTGCGCCGAACGGTTCGCCGCATCCGCGACGATCTCGGACGCCTGCCGCTTGGTGCCCACGAAGAGCACGCGGCCACCGCGCGCGACGGAATCGGACACAGCCTGAAGCGCGCGATGAAGCATCGGCACCGTCTGGGCGAGGTCGAGAATGTGGATGTTGTTGCGTGCACCGAAGATATAGGGCGCCATCTTCGGGTTCCAGCGGTGGGTCTGGTGGCCGAAGTGCACGCCCGCCTCGAGAAGCTGGCGCATGGAATAATCAGGCAGAGCCATTGGAATCGTCCTTGACCGGTTTGAGCCTCCACGGAACGCAAGCGGCCAGGCCGCCACCGGAGGGAGTTCACCGCCTGGCGAAATCCCAAATCCCGTGTGTGGAATGTGCCGGCCCTTACACAAGAAGGGCCCGCTTGGCAAGTGCCGCCGCCCTCAGCGACAGCCCGCCGGCATGGCGCCCAGCGTGAGTTCGCTGAGCGATCCCTCCAGCGCGTACTCCCCGAAATCCATGTAGATTTCGTCCGTTACGCCGTTTTCGTACAGGGTGTACCGGGTGTGGAAAATCGGCAGGCCGTCGGCATCGGAATCGGCGTTGAAGTAGGATTCGTCGACCCGCCAGCCGCGCAGCCCCTCGAACCCGGCGGCCTGCGAGGCGCCGAGGGGCGAGAGGATCGCCGTCGTCGTCAACTCCTTGTCGCCCTGGTCATCCCCGTCGAACAGATTCATCTGCACGATGCGCTCGCCCTGCATCGCCTTGCGGATCAAAGCGGCGGTATGGCCGAGGGGAAAATAGGCGGGCGGCAACTCGAATCCCCGCTCCACCGGCAGCGCCATCTGGACTTGCGTGCGCTCGTCGCGGGTCTGTGCCGTTCCCTGGATCCGATTCTGCTCCGCCCCGTCCACATAGGTATAGGTCTCGAACTCGAAGCTCGCTCCGTCCGCGGCCTCGCTCGCCCGCGTCCTCTGGTCGGTGAGCGTCTGCTCGCCCTCCTGCCCGAAGCGGGCGACGAAACGATAGTCCAGATCGTAGCGCCCGCAGGTTTCCATGGTCAGATCCATGGCGATCCGACCCTCGACGCTGACGAGGTCTTCCGTCTGGGAAGAGAGGGAAAGGTCGTAAATGGCCTTGTGCGGCGCGAGCGGAACGGCAAAAGCTGTAGCCGAGCCGGCAAGGAGGAGCGGGACGAAGCCGACATGGCGCCATTGAAGCCGTGTAATCATTGTCCCCTCATCCTTGCTCTCACTCTGGAACGCCTTCGATGACCTCGACAAGCATATCAGGAGAATCCATGACCGAGACCATCCAGTCCCGCCTCGCCGCCCAGGGGATCACCCTGCCCCAGGCGGCTGCCGCGGCTGCCAATTACGTCCCCTTCGTGCGGATGGGCAACCTTCTTCAGACATCCGGCCAGCTTCCGCTGGACGGCGGGGCCGTAGCGGTCAGCGGCAAGGTGGGCGGTCCGGTCTCGCTGGAGGACGGGCAGCGGGCGGCGAAATTCTGCGCGATCAACATCCTGGCCCAGGCCCAGGCGGCCCTGGACGGGGACCTGGAGAAGATCGGCCGTCTCCTCAAGCTGACGGTGTTCGTGGCGAGCGAGCCGAGCTTCACCGAGCAGCACAAGGTCGCAAACGGCGCGTCGGACTTCCTGGTCGAGATTCTCGGCGAAAAGGGCCGCCATGCGCGCTCGGCCGTCGGCGTGCCCGCGCTTCCTCTCGACGCCGCCGTCGAGATCGAGGCGCTTTTCGAGATCGCCTGAGGCTCCGATGAGCGTTCAACGGGATATCGGCTGGCTCACGAGCCGGCCTATCGCACATCGCGGCCTGCACGACGAAGCCAAGGGTATCCACGAAAACTCGATCTCCGCGTTCCGCGCGGCGATCGACGCGGGATATGCCATCGAATGTGACGTGCGCCTTTCGGCGGACGGCGTTCCGGTCGTTTTCCACGACGACGCCCTGTCACGCATGACGGGCACCGGCGGGCGCGTGATCGAGCGCACGGCTCGGGAGCTTGGCGCCCTGCAACTGAAAGGCGGCGGAGACCACGTGCCGAGGCTGTCCGAACTTCTCGACCTCGTGGACGGCCAGGTGCCCCTCGTGGTGGAGCTGAAGGGCACGTCACCGGAGGAGGACGCTGGATTCGCGGGCGCGCTGGAGCCGCTGGTGGAAGCCTATCGCGGCCCGCTTGCGCTCATGTCGTTCGATTCATGGCTGATCGAGCAGGCCACGGCGTTTTCCGACCGGGTGCCGGTAGGGCTGACGGCGGAGGGAACGCGGGAGGACAATTTCAGCCAGCATCGGCGCCTGCTGGACGGACGCTGCTCCTTTGTCTCCTACAATCTCCATCACTTGCCCAATCCGTTTGTGGAATGGGTGAGGCAGGAGACGAGGCTGCCCGTCATCAGTTGGACCGTCCGCTCCCCCTCGGATGCCGAGCGCAGCGAGTTGCATGCCGACCAGATCACCTTCGAGGGCTTTATCCCGAGGACGTGAGGCGGCAAGACTTGCGCTTGCCGCCCGCGCGCCCGACATGATCGGCCGAATGGAACCAGAGACGCCGCAGGACTCCTACGCCACCATCCGCGTTGCCGAGACGATCTCGGCGGTGCCGGCACAGGCGTGGGACGCGCTCGCGACCGGGCCAGAGGGATTGAATCCGTTCGTCTCGCACGCCTTCCTCTCTTCCCTCGAAGACAGCGGTGCGGCAACACGTGAGACCGGCTGGCTTCCCCAGCACCTTCTGCTCGACGATGGAAACGGGCGGGTCGGCGGTGCGATCCCCGCTTATCTGAAGAGCCACAGCCAGGGCGAATACGTGTTCGATCACGGATGGGCAGATGCGTTCGAGCGGGCGGGCGGGCGCTACTACCCCAAGCTCCAGGCGAGCATTCCTTTCACGCCCGCGACCGGCCCCCGCCTTCTCGTGGGCTGGCAGGAAGGCGCCCAGGCGCGGCGGGCCGCGCTCGTGGGCGGGCTGGAGGCGTATGCGAACCAGACCGGCGTATCCTCGGCCCACGCGACCTTCCTCGAGCCACAGGATCGCACAGCCATGGAAGCGGCCGGCTTCCTCGCCCGCACCGATCAGCAGTTCCACTTCGTCAATCGCGGCTATTCCAGCTACGATGACTTCCTGGCAACGCTGGCCTCCCGCAAGCGGAAGGGCCTGAAGCGCGAGCGGCGGGAGGCGCTGGCGAACGATATCGTCGTCGAGCGCCTCTCCGGCTCGTCGCTGAACGAGGCGGCCTGGGACGCCTTCTTCTCCTTCTACATGGACACCGGAAGCCGGAAGTGGGGGCGCCCCTATCTGAACCGCCGGCTTTTCAGCCTTATCGGCGAACGAATGCCGCAGAGCATCGTCCTCGTCATGGCCAAGCGGCAGGGACGGTATGTCGCCGGGGCGCTGAACTTCGTGGGCGCGGGACGCATCTTCGGGCGCTATTGGGGCTGCTCGGAGGACCACCCCTTCCTGCATTTCGAGCTCTGCTACCATCAGGCGATCGATTACGCGATCGAGCACGGATTGCGGATCGTTGAAGCGGGCGCGCAGGGCGAGCACAAGCTGGCGCGGGGCTATGAGCCGACCACGACCCATTCGGCGCATTACATCGCCCATCCCGGTCTTCAGCGCGCGATCGCCGACTATCTGGAGCGAGAGCGCCGCGACGTCGCGCATGTGCAGGAGATTTTGTCCGCGCACACGCCTTTCAGGAAAGACGAGGACGACAAGGAGCGCTAAAGGCAAAGCTCCATTCCATGCGGAGGCCCACATGCCCGAGAGCCCTTACGACGACACGAACATCTTCGCCAGGATTCTGCGCGGCGAGATTCCGAGCGAGACGCTGTTCGAGACCGACGAGGCCATCGCCATCATGGACGCGATGCCGCAATCGAGGGGCCACTGCCTCGTCATCCCCAAGGCGCCGTCCCGCAATCTTCTCGATGCATCGGACGAGACGCTCGCCGCCCTCCTGCCGCAGGTTGCCCGCCTCGCCCGTGCGGCCAAGGCGGCTTTCAAGGCCGACGGCGTGTCCATCGCCCAGTTCAACGAGGCGCCGGCCGGGCAGACGGTGTTCCACCTGCATGTCCATGTCATTCCGCGCTATGAGAATGTGCCCCTGAGCTCGCATTCCGGCGAGATGGCAGACCGGACCGTTCTGGCCGAACAGGCCGCGCTCATCCGCGAGGCGCTTCGAGCCCTCTGAGCGCGGCGAAGTTCCGACTCCCGGATCGGCCTCAAACCGCTCCCGTCACCCACGCGCCGCCGATCAGGATCAGCTCGGCGACGACAAGGCCGAGGACGATGGAACGGCGAAGGAGAAGGAAGGCGAGGAAGCCCCCCGCCATGGCGCCGACGCGCACCGCATCGGGCAGCAGAGCCAGCGAGCCGGTGGGATAGAGGACCAGCCTCGCGATGACAGCCGCGACAAGAGCCGTGGCTATGGATCGCACCAGTTGCAGGACCGGCGAGCTCTCCGAAAGATTACCCGAGGAGAGCACGCCGAGATAACGCCAGATATCGGTGGGCAGCCAGCCGGCGAGAATGATGAAGAGGAAGGGCCACCAGGGGTCCGGCAGGGCGTAGAAGGTCCAGTCGCTCATGCCCCTGCCCTGCGCCTGTCGATGGCCCGCCCCCCGACATAGGCCAGGATGCCGCCCACGATCCCCGCGACGAGAATATCGAATTGCGGGAACAGCCAGTTGGCCGGAGGCAGGAGCGCCATACCGGTGAGGAGGCCCAGCCACCCCGTCGTCTCGCGCGACGAGCCGAAGAGCGACATCAGGAAATAGGCCGGCGTCAGGAAGGCCAACGCGCCGGTCACGAGCCCGGGAAGCTGGCCCATCAGGTTAAACAGCAGCGCCACGACCACGGTGTTGACGACCGTCAGGGTAATGGCGAAGCCGGCGAAAAAGGGCACGCGGCTTTCGCGTGGCACACGGTCGATCCGCTCCATCGCGAAGACCCAGCAGGTGATCGCGACGAAATGCGACAGGATGAGCAAGGTCCGCGTGCGCGTGCGCGGCGCCCGCAGGCGCGGCACTAAGGAAACCACCATCGGCATCAGGCGCACGGAGGACAAGCCCACCGCCAGCGCCGTGGCCGGCAGCGAGGCACCGGCCGTGATGGCCCCGACGAGGATGATCTTGGCCGGCAGCGCCCAGATGGCGAAGGTCATGAACGAGGCGTGAGTCCAGGAGATTCCCGCGTCTCGGGCCAGACCCGCAAAGCCGATCATGGAGAGGACAAGGATCATCGCCGGTGCGCTGAAAATGCCCCGCGCGCCCTTGAGGAACCAGCGCAGGTCGTCCTGTTCGGGTGGAGGAAGTTCGCTGCGTCGGTCGATCATGGGCACTGCGACATCTGGAAGGGACGGTGAGCGAGGCACCGACGAGAAAGGGGCCGCCGAACCGGCGACCCCTTCATTGACGAGAGACAGCCCACCCGGCGCTCTCCTTCTAGCGATGATCAGTCCGACTTACGAGGCACTTTCGGCACCGTTCCGCCACGTTTTGCCGAGCGCCCCTTGCCCGTTTCCCCCGGCGCGGCCCCTTCGGGTTCCGCCGCCGGCATATCCGGATAGCCGTCATCACCATCGGCCAGCACGGGCTGCGGGCGGCGGCGACGCTCGACGGACTTCTTCGGGCGCGCCGGCGGCGCATCGGCGATGGCTTCGAGATGAAGCTGCCGGCCGCCGGCCTCGCCGTCCACGACCGTCACCTTCACGGTGCCGCCCCGGCGCAGCTTGCCGAAGAGAACCTCATCGGCGAGCGGCTTCTTGACGTGCTCCTGGATAACGCGGCCCAGGGGGCGTGCGCCCATGTGCTCGTCATAGCCCTTTTCGGCAAGCCATGCGATGGCCTCCGGCGTCAGGTCGAAGGTGACGCCGCGCTCGGAAAGCTGGGCTTCGAGCTGCATCACGAACTTCTGCACCACCTCGTGGATCACCGGCGTCGGCAGGGCGCCGAAGGCGATGATCGCATCCAGTCGATTGCGGAACTCCGGCGTGAAGAGGCGGTTGATCGCCTCCACATCGTCGCCCGTGCGCTTGGACGAATGGAACCCGATGGCCGCCTTGGAAGCCTCGGACGCGCCGGCGTTCGTCGTCATGATCAGGATGACGTTGCGGAAGTCGATCTTCTTGCCGTTGTGGTCCGTCAGCTTCCCGTGGTCCATGACCTGCAACAGGATGTTGAACAGGTCCGGATGCGCCTTCTCGATCTCGTCGAGGAGAAGCACGCAGTGCGGATGCTGGTCCACGCCGTCCGTCAGCAAGCCGCCCTGGTCGAAGCCCACATAGCCCGGAGGGGCGCCGATCAGCCGCGAGACGGTGTGCCGCTCCATATACTCCGACATATCGAAGCGCAGAAGCTCCACGCCGAGCGAGGACGCCAGTTGCTTGGCGACCTCCGTCTTGCCGACACCGGTCGGCCCCGAGAAGAGGTAGGAGCCGATCGGCTTTTCCGGCTCGCGCAGGCCGGCGCGCGCCAGCTTGATCGCCGAGGACAAGGCTTCGATGGCCGCGTCCTGTCCGTAGACGACACGCTTGAGCTGCGTGGACAGGTTGGCCAGCACCTCCTCGTCGTCCTTCGACACGGACTTGGGCGGGATGCGCGCCATGGTGGCGACCGTCGCCTCGATCTCACGCACGCCGATCTGCTTCTTGCGGCGCGATTCCGGCAGCAGCATCTGCGAGGCGCCGGTCTCGTCGATCACGTCGATCGCCTTGTCCGGCAGCTTCCGGTCGTTGATGTAGCGCGCGGACAGTTCCACCGCGGAGCGGATCGCCTCGTTCGTGAACTTCACGTGATGGAAGTCCTCGAAATAGGGCTTGAGGCCCTTGAGGATGGAAACCGCGTCCTCCACCGTTGGCTCGGCCACGTCGATCTTCTGGAACCGGCGCACGAGCGCGCGATCCTTCTCGAAGAACTGCCGATATTCCTTGTAGGTCGTGGAGCCGATGCAGCGGATCGCGCCCGAGGACAAGGCCGGCTTCAGGAGGTTGGAGGCGTCCATCGCCCCGCCGGAGGTGGCGCCCGCGCCGATCACGGTGTGGATCTCGTCGATAAAAAGGACGGCGCCGGGGTATTCCTCCAGTTCCTTCACGACCTGCTTCAGCCGCTCCTCGAAATCGCCGCGATAGCGGGTGCCGGCCAGAAGCGTGCCCATGTCGAGCGAAAAGATGGTGGCGTCGGCCAGCACCTCGGGCACGTCTCCGTCCACGATCCGCTTGGCCAGGCCCTCGGCGATGGCCGTCTTGCCGACCCCCGGATCGCCCACGTAGAGCGGGTTGTTCTTCGAGCGGCGGCACAGCACCTGGATAGTGCGGTTGATCTCGCTCGCGCGGCCGATCAGGGGATCGATGCGGCCGTTCTTGGCCTTCTCGTTCAAATTGACGCAATAGGCGGAGAGAGCGTCCTGCTTCTCCTTGCGCCGTCCGTCCTCGTCCTGGCCCATGGTCGATTGATCGTCCTCTGCGCCTCGCACGGGCCGGCTCTCCGTGCCGCCGGGGCGCTTCGAGATGCCGTGGGAGATGAAATTGACCGCATCGTAGCGCGTCATCTCCTGCTCCTGCAGGAAGAATGCAGCGTGGCTCTCGCGTTCGGCGAAGATGGCGACGAGCACGTTGGCGCCCGTCACCTCGTCGCGCCCAGACGACTGGACATGAATGACCGCACGCTGGATCACGCGGTGGAACCCGGCGGTCGGCTTGGAATCCTCCTCGTGACCCGTCACGAGGTTTGAAAGCTCATTGTCGATATAGTCGACGAGGGACGCGCGCAGCAGGTCAAGATCGACGCTGCACCCCTTCATCACGGCCGAGGCGTCCTTGTCCTCCAGAAGCGCGAGGAGGAGGTGTTCGAGCGTGGCGAATTCCTGATGCCGCTCATTGGCGAAGGTCAGCGCCTGATGGAGCGACTTTTCCAGGCTTTGCGAAAATGTCGGCAAGCTTCACCTCAATTCTTTTCCATCACGCATTGAAGCGGATGCTGGTGCTGGCGGGCGAAATCCATGACCTGCGTGACTTTCGTCTCCGCGACCTCATAGGTGTAGACTCCGCACTCCCCTACACCGTGTTGATGCACATGCAGCATGATCCGCGTGGCGGCTTCGCGGTCTTTTTGAAAGAAGCGCTCCAGAACGTGAATGACGAACTCCATCGGGGTGTAATCGTCGTTCAGAAGCAGCACCCTGTAAAGGCTCGGCCGCTTCGTCTTCGTTCTCGTGCGCGTGATGACGGACGTGCCCCTGTCGGTGCCCTCGCCGTCGGTTTTCCCCGCCTGGAGCCGGATCGCTCCCTCTTCCGGACACCCGGACCGAGCTTCGTCGAGCAATGCCACCACCTTCGTCATCATACGCTATGTAAGAATCGCGTGACGCATTTTAAGCCTCTCGCTCTCGCATAAGAATGTGCGTTGCCGGACAGCCGGTAACAAGCCTTACCGGCGCGCGCCGGGCTCGGGGAGATGAAAATCGGCCCAGTGGGAGGCTTGCCGGGGCATCCTGGCCTGCCACCGGCCGCTCATGCTGCGCCGTTCAGGTTTCCAGCGTGACGGCCGGCAATTTTCGCGTCGCCTCGTCGAGGCCGCCGACAGGCGCTCGTCCCGTTCACAAATTGGAGAGATGGTACTTGGCGGCGCGGGCCCCTACGGTTCCGCCACATGCGGATGACAAGGAAACGGCAACCATAAACGGATTGGTAAGGGCGAGAGCCTAGTCTGCCCTTCAAGATGAGACGGAACAGCTGCTTAGCCGGCTTCGGGGGTCCAGTGCGATGAGTGTTGGAACCAAGTCTCGACACGCGAACCTAAGAGAGTCATCGCCCGTGCCGATCGCTTTTCCTCGCCTGAAGCCCCTGGTTCGCATCCTTTCGCGCACGTTGAGCGTGGCCGCCGTCGGGACGGCGCTTCTGGTCCATGGGGCGAGCGACGCCTCGGCGCAGTCGAACCCGCGCTACGCGGCCTTCGTCATCGATGCGAACAACGGCAAGGTGCTCTTCAACCGCTACGGCGACGAAGCGCGCTTCCCCGCTTCGCTGACGAAGATGATGACTCTCTACATGATGTTCGAGGCGCTGGAGACGGGCCGCGCCACGCCGCAAACGCCGATGACCGTCTCGGGCTACGCCTCCAGCCGGCCGCCTTCCAAGCTGGGCCTGCGCACCGGCTCGACCATTACGGTCGACGAGGCGATGCATTCGCTGGTCACGCGTTCGGCCAATGACGCCTCGGTCGTCATCGCGGAGTTTTTGGGCGGAACCGAAACGCGGTTCGCAGAGATGATGACCGCCAAGGCCCGCAGCCTGGGCATGTCGCGCACCACGTTCCGCAACGCGAACGGACTGCCGAACCCCGAGCAGCGCACGACCGCGCGCGACATGGCCACGCTGTCCATCGCGCTGCGCGAGCACTTCCCGCAGTACTACAAGATCTTCTCCACGCGTTCCTACACGTTCCGGGGCCAGGCCATCGGCAACCACAACCGCGTCCTGGGCCGCGTCCAGGGGGTCGACGGGATCAAGACCGGCTACATCAACGCTTCCGGCTTCAACCTTGCCTCCTCCGTGGTTCGCGGCAACAAGAAGCTGGTCGCCGTGGTGATGGGCGGCCGCACGGCCCGCTCGCGCGACGACCATATGGTGGAACTGCTGCAACGATACCTGCCCCAGGCGAGCGAGGGTCGCGGCGCGCCGCTGATCGCCTCCTGGAGCCCCTCGCGCTCGGCGCCGGCCGCCGCGCAGGTGGCGTCCGTGCTGCCGGCCAGCGTGCCTGTTCCCACCCTTCGGGCCGAATCCATCGACGAGCGCGTGGCCAGTGCCTACGGTTCCTCGGCCGCGAGCGCGATGGACGACGCGCTGCGCAGCCCCTCGGGTCGCCAGCTCGTGGGCCGGGACGCGCTGCGCGCCGCCCTTGCCGCCCAGGGAACGCAGCCTCCGATGCAGATCCCGACCGCCAACGCCCTTGCGCCCAGCCGGCCCGTGCCGCGCGCGCCCATTCCCGCGGTCGGCGTGGGCATTGACCGGGGCACCACCGGCTCGGTGGAGCCCGTCGCATCCCAGGCCCAGGCCGCCGTTCGGCCTTCCTCCTCCTCGCCTTGGGTCGTGCAGATCGCCGCGACGCCTCTCGAGGAGACGGCGCTCGACATCCTCAGCGAGGCCCGCAAGCGCGTGGGCGGTGCGCTCGACGCGGCCGAACCCTACACGGAAACGGTCGATGCCGGCTCGCAGACCCTTTATCGGGCCCGCTTTTCCGGCTTCGAAAGCAGGAGCGACGCGAATGCCGCCTGCGAAGCGCTGAAGCGCAGCTCCTACGCCTGCTACGCGGTGGCGACCAACTAGGGGCCGTCCCGCCGGCGCCCAGCCGCCGATCCTTTTTCAGCTTTGCGCCGCTCTCCCCGGGGAGCGGAGACGGCACCTTCATGCCCGGCGGCCACGCCGCAGGGCGCAACCTTCTCGATTGAGTTCATGTGTTCGGGGACAGTTCAGCGATGACGGTCGATCAGGAAAGCCTTCGCCTCGTTGATACGGGCGGCCAGAAAGTCGGTTCCGCCGTGGTCGGGATGCACCCGCTTCATCAGGCGGCGATGAGCCTCGCGGATTTCCGCGGTGGTCGCTCCCGGCTGAAGGCCAAGGATCTCGTGGGCCTGCTGCTCTGTCATGGGGCCCGCGCCTGGCGCTCCTCCCAGCCCGTCGCCATCTCCCGTCTGCGCGTCGTCTCGCCAGCCGGGCGCGCGGCGGTCAAGATACGCTTCCAGAAGCCTTAGGCTTTCGGCGTCGTCTCGCATGTCTCCGCGCAGAGCATGTAGCTGCGTGTCCGACAATTCGGAGAGCCACGCGGCAGCGAACGGCCCTGCCAGCACCTTCCCGTCCAGATCCCCGCTGTCGTGATCGAGGCTCATCTCGAGATGGGCTGCACGAACGGTGGAACGGGCGGACGAGGATGCGCCGCCGATGGCGGCTGGCGGGCGCCGCCGGCGCCAGGCCGCAAGGCCCAGCCCGAGGACCGGAATGCCGATGGCGGCGCGGCCGGTGAGCGCCAGTCCGCCACCGGCGAGCATGAGCACGATCGGCCCCGCCGCACGCAGGAGGCGAGCGAGCCTTTCAGGTGGCGTCACCATGACGATGCGCAGCACCGCGAGAAGGAAGACGAGCGCCGCGAGCGCTCCGAGTGCCATCATCGCGGCGGCTGCCCGCGCATCTGCGCCAGCAGGAGCTGGCCTTCGCGCGTGGCGTCTCGCTCCAGCGCGGGCAGCCCGCCGGCCGCGAAGGAGGCGACGGCCCGCAGCAGGTTGCGAAGAGCGTCGGCGGAGCCCTCGTCCAGCCGCAGATAGGCTCCGCGCGAAAGGCGGGCGATCTCACGGAAGGCAGCCTCGCAGCCCCGATCGGTCCCCTCCTGCACCATGAAGCACGGAACGCCGAGGACACCGAGTTCGCCGGCCATCCGGCACAGGCTATCCGGATTTTCCTCCACCGCATCGCCGATGAAGACGAGCGCCCCCACGCGCGTCTTTCCCGCTTCCCCGCGCACATGCTTGAGGATGCGCTCGATCTGCGTCTGCCCGCCGCGACAATCGATCCGCAGCATGAGGTCCCGCAGGGCCTGCGGGCGCGCCACCCACTTCGAGGCCCGGCATTCATCGAACCCTCGAAAATAGACGAGCTGCACGCTCAGCCCCTCGCTCACCGCGCCGAACATTTCGGCCTGCAGGCGACAAGCGCGGTCCCAGGTGGGCTGGCGGCTCAAAGTGGCGTCCAGCGCGAAGATCAGACGGCCGTTCACAGCGGTCGCCTCCTCGGCCTTCTTGAGGAAGCGATCGATCTCGGACGGCCTCGACGAGGCGACGGCTCGGTCTTGCGACAGATCGGGAAGGTGCCGGGGCATGATATCTCCCACCGCTTAAAGCAAGCCGAGCGCCGTCAACTCACGCCGCAGATGCGCAGGTAGGGCGAGCGCCCCCTCCTCTCCACCGTCGATATCGGCAGGCGCTTCCTCCGGCTTCAGATAGCGCCACCCCTGGAAGGGCCGGCGCGGCTGCCATTCGGTGGCGCTGAAGACGGGCTCCAGAACGATTCGGCAGCGCTGGATGCCGTCCGCGCCCTGGACGGGCTCGAACCGCAGGATGCGCTGGCGCACCTGAACATGGCCGCGAATGACCCAGAAGAGCGACCCGCCGGCCAGAATCTCGGCGGCGCGTTTCGGCATGACGCGGGTGACGTGCGATTGTTCGGCGGGCCGCCCGGCGTCCCGCGCCTCCTGAAGGCGCGTTTCGACCCAGGCCCGGAGATCTTCGACGCTCTCGACGCCGACGCAAAGCTTGATCATATGAAGCGGCATGGGCACCAGATGCGGACAGGTGCGGGCCGCGTCAAGGATGGATACGCCGGCCGCTCTCGACAGGCGGGGCCCCTTACGCCACAGCTACGCGCCAGGGCGCAAGGCAAGGACGATCCACCCATCCATGAGCATCGGCGACTTCTTCGACATTCCCAACGTGATCGCCTTCCTCCTGTTCGTCGGGGGATGGGGCGCATACACCTTCGTGACCAACCACAGCGAGTTCAGCCATCGCAGCCTGGGCGGGCGCATGAACGACCAGCGCGCACGCTGGATGGAAACGCTGCTTCGGCGCGACCTGCGAATGATCGACACGGGCATCATGTCCGGCCTTCAGCAGGGCACCGGCTTCTTCGCCTCGGCCTGCATCTTCGCCATCGGCGGCTGCTTCGCGCTCATCGGCTCGGCCGACCAGATCGCGCAGATCGGGGCCGACTTTCCCATGCATGAGCTTCTTGATCGGCGCCTCGTCGAGGCCAAGCTTTTCGGCCTGATCGTGATCTTCGTGCACGCCTTCTTCAAGTTCGCCTGGGCCTACCGGCTCTTCAACTACTGCTCGATCCTGATCGGCGCGATTCCGATGCGGCTGGACGCGGAGGCCGACCCCCGAAGGGCGCGCAGCGCGGTGGAGCGGGCGCTGGCGATGAATCGCATCGCGGGCCGTCATTTCAACTCGGGGCTTCGCGCCATCTTCTTCGGGCTCGCCTATCTCGGCTGGTTCCTGGGCCCCTACGTGCTCATCGTCGCGACCGCGCTGGTGATCGTTATCCTCGGCCACCGGCAGTTCTTCTCCGACGCCAACGAGGCGCTCAGGCTCACCGAGGACGACACATGAGCGGCATATCGCGCACGGTCATCCGCGACACCATCGAGACGATGGTCGCAGCGCGCGGTGCGGACAAGACGGTTTGCCCCTCCGAAGTGGCCCGGGCGCTTGCCGGCACGGACGAGAAGGAATGGCGAAAGCTGATGGCGCCCATCCGCGCGGAGGCGATCCGCCTGGCCGACGAAGCCCGCGTGGAAATCCGCCGCAAGGGGCGGGCGGTCGACCCGCACGCCTTCAAGGGAATCTACAGGGTTGGCGTGGCCCGGCCCTCAAGCTGAGGGGAACAACGCGTCCGTGCGCCCCGTCATCCAATAGGCGAACAGGCCGATATATTCGCGGATCGCGAAATGGACCTTCTCCACGTTCCGGATGCTGGCGGCGGAGGGGCGCCAGATCGCCGAGCCGGCGGGCGTCCGGTAGTCCACCGGAAAGGGCACCACGTCGAAGCCGGCCTGGCGGAAGCACCCGATGGAGCGAGGCATGTGGAAAGCGGAGGTTACGAGAAGCCAGACCTCGCCCGGCTGCGGTTCGACGATACGGCGCGTGAAGACGGCGTTCTCGTAGGTGTTGCGCGATTCCTCCTCCAGCATCAGCCGCTCCGGTGCCAGCCCGAGCGAGAGGAAGATTTCGCCCGCCGGGCCGCTCTCGGGAATGTCGTCCTCGAACACCGCCGCCGAGCCGCCGGTGAAGACGACCCGCGCCTGCGGGTAGCGTCGCGCCAGCGCCATCGTGGCCGTGAGTCGGTCTCCCGCGTCGTTCATCTCCGGCTCCTCGCGCGTCCGGGCGATGCGCGTGTCGATGGAGCCGCCCAGAACGATGATGCCGGCGACATTCTGCGGCAATTCCGGGCGTGGAACGCGGTTTTCCAGCGCGCCCATCATCAGGAGCCCAAGCGGAGAGAGAATGACGATGGCGAGCATCGCCAATGCACAGCCTGACAGCGCAAGCCCCAGACGAGTGAAGCTGAACGCCGAAGCGAGAAGCCCTGCCGCCAGGATCAGGAGGATGACAACCAGCGGCTGGACCAGAAACCAGAGCAGCTTGGACAGGACGAAGAACATCGAGACTACGCCCTCCAAGGCATCCGGACCGTCCTGTCGTGCTCAGGCGCGATCCCAGTTCGGCGCGAAGGCCGGATTGACCAGCCGGCGGCGAAGCCGCGTCATCCGGGTCAGGAGGTCGCGATCGGCCGGCGTCAACTCGAAGTCGAAAACGTCGATATTTTCCGAAAGCCTTGCCGGATTGGTGGTGCGCGGGATGGCACCGACGCCATCCTGCTCGATTTCCCAGCGCAGGACAATCTGCGCCGGCGTCTTTCCATGCGCCTCGGCGATGCGAACGATTTCGGCGTTCTGCAACAGCTCCCCGCCCTGCCCGATGGGCGAATAGGCGATGAGCGCCATGTCGTTCTTGCGGCAGGAATGGAGGATCGCTTCCTGCGATAGCGCGGGATGATACTCGACCTGGTTGCAGACCAGCGGCTCAGGCGAAATGCGGGCAGCCGAATCCATCAGCGACGACGTGAAATTCGCCACGCCGATATGCTTCGTCAGGCCTTTGGTCTTCGCCTCATTCAACGCCTCGAGCGACTCCTCCAGCGGGATGTCCGGGTTCGGCCAATGGATCAGGAGCAGATCCACCTGCTCAAGGCCAAGATCGATCAGCGCCTTGCCCGCCGTCGGGATCAGATTGGCGCGTCCGATGTCGGACCACCAGATCTTCGTGGTCACGAAAAGTTCGTCGCGCGGCACGCCCGCATCGCGGATGCCCTGCCCGACTTCCTTCTCATTGCCATACATGCGCGCCGTATCGATATGGCGATAGCCGATCTCGATCGCCTCGCGCACCATGTTGGTGCAGGTGTCGCCCTCCAGCCGGAATGTGCCAAGGCCGATAGCCGGAATCCGCGCGCCGCCGCGTTCGATGATTTTCATGAGTTCCCCTATCGTCATTTGAGGACATCGGCTCTTGCCACGGAAGGGGCGATCCCGGCACAACCCGGCCGACAAAGCGCTCGTCGCAGCGAAGATAGGCGGAAATGCCGTATGTCCAGAACCTCGTTAAGCCAGGTCGACGCGGCTCCCAGCCTGCGCACGACAACGAAAATCGGCAGAATCGACCTGCTCGACGTGGCGCGCGGCATAGCCCTTATCGCCATGCTGGTCTACCACTTCACCTGGGATCTCGAGTTCTTCGGCTATCTTCCGGCGGGCACGGCAGGCACCGGGGGCTGGCGCATTTTCGCGCGCGGCATCGCCTCCAGCTTCCTCCTGCTCGTCGGCATCAGCTTCATCCTGGCCCATCTCGACGGCGTGAAGCCCAGGCCTTTCGGCAAGCGGATGGCGCAGGTCGCCGCCGGCGCGGGCGCGGTCACGGTTGCAACGTTCGTGGCCACGCCGCAGAGTTTCGTCTTCTTCGGAATCCTGCACCAGATCGCCGTGGCAAGCGTGATCGCGCTGGTTTTCCTGCGGCTGCCCGCTGCGCTGATCGCGCTTGTCGGTGCAGCCATCATCGCGCTGCCGGCCTTCTTCGCAACCGATCTGATGAATCCGCGCTGGCTGGCCTGGATCGGCTTCGCGGCCCGCGAGCCTCTTTCCAACGACCTCGTGCCGATCTTTCCATGGACCGGCATCGTGCTGCTCGGCATGGCCTTCTCCAAAATCGCCCTGCGGGCCGGCCTCTGGCAGCGCCTCTCCGCCTGGAAGGCGGCAGGCAGGCCTTCCCGCCTGCTGGCGACGATCGGCCGGCATTCGCTGGCCTTCTACCTGGTCCACCAGCCGGTCTCGATCGCCATCGTTGCGGCCGTCGCATATCTCGCGCCGCCGGACCGCATCGCGGCGTTCCCGGAGGACTGCCGCCGCGCGTGCCTGGCACAGCAGGCCGACGAAGCGTTCTGCCTCTCCTATTGCGCCTGCGTGCAGACCGATCTCACCGAGCGAAACCTCTTGGCAGACCTCCTGGAGGGTCGCCTCGACGAAGCGGGGCAGAGCGACGTTCAGGAGACGATCCTGGCCTGCTCCTTCGATCCGAACCGATGATCCGGCTCAGCTCGAAACCGGCGCGATGCCGAGTTCGGCCATGCGCGTAAGACACGCCTCCTCGGCATGATCGAGCTCGGCCAGAAGGTCGTCGATATCCCGGCGCTTCTGCTCCAGCTCGGCCCGTCGTTCGGCGACCTTGCGGATGATCGTGCGCAACTGGCCGGCCTCGCCGGGGGGCGAACGATACATGCCCATGATCTCGCGGATTTCAGCGATGGAAAAGCCCAGCCGCTTGCCGCGCAGGATGGCCTTGAGAAGCTGGCGGTCCGAATGGCGGAAGAGCCGCGTGCGCCCGCGACGGATGGGCGCGATGAGCCCTTCGTCCTCGTAGAAGCGGATCGTGCGCGTGGAGATGTCGAATTCGCGCGTCAGCTCCGTGATCGTGTAGTAATCGCGCATCGCCTCACCAAACGTCGGAAAACACCGTCTTCTCCATTCCAGATTTACGTAAAAGTCAATCGCGAAGATGTGACCGTCAACCGAGGCCGAACCACCAGGTGGCCAGGCCGAGGAAACCGAGGAAACCGACGACGTCGGTAATCGCGGTGACGAACACGGCGGAGGCGATGGCCGGGTCGGCGCCAGCCTTGTTAAGAAGCAGCGGAATGAGGATTCCGGCAAGGGCCGCGGTCAGCATGTTGATGACCATCGCCGTGCCGATCACGAGCCCGATATCCGGGTCTCCCAGCCAGAGCGTGGCGATGCAGGCGAGCAGGACCGCGATGGCCGAGCCGTTCAGGAGCCCGACCAGCACCTCGCGGCGGATGATGCGGCCCGAATTGTGGATGTGGATGTCACGCGTGGCGATGGCGCGCACGGTTACGGTCATCGTCTGCGCCGCCGCATTGCCCCCCATGGAAGCGACGATGGGCATGAGGGCCGCGAGCGCTACCATCTGCTCGATCGTTGCGTCGAAAAGCCCGATCACCATGGCCGCGAGAAAGGCCGTGCCGAGATTGACGAACAGCCAGGGAAAGCGCGAGCGGGCGGAGGTGCGCACGCTGTCGGAGATCTCCTCGTCGCCCACGCCGCCGAGCCGGCGAAAATCCTCCTCCGCCTCGGCCTGGATGACATCCACCACGTCGTCGATGGTCAGGACGCCTACGAGCCGTTCGCTGTCGTCCACCACCGCCGCGGACAACAGGTCGTACTGCTCGAATATCTGGGCCGCCTCCTCCTGGTCCATCTCCGCCGGGATCGCGTGGCGCGTGGGGTGCATGATGGATTCGATGGCGACGGGCCGTTTCGCGCGGAGCACCTGGTGTAGGTCCACGGCCCCGAGCAGCTTGAAGGACGGATCGACCACGAAGATCTGCGCGAAGCTGTCCGGCAGGTCGTCGTCCTCGCGCATGTAGTCGATCGTCTGTCCCACCGTCCAGAAAGGCGGAACGGCGACGAACTCGGTCTGCATTCGCCGGCCGGCCGTCTCCTCGGGATATTCCAGCGCGCGGCGCAGGCGCAGCCGTTCGCGGAACGGCAGGCGCTGGAGGATTTCCGTCCGATCCTCCTCTTCCAGGTCCTCGAGGATGTAGACCGCGTCGTCGGAATCGAGCTCCAGGATCGCGTCCGCGATCCGCTCGTTCGGCATGGCGTCGATGATCTCGAGCCGAACCGCCTCGTCCACCTCCGTGAGAGCCGTATAGTCGAAGTCGGAGCCGAGCAGGCGCACCAGCGCCTGCCGCTCCTCCGTTCCCAGATACTCGATCAGGTCGCCGAGTTCCGTCTCGTGGAGGTCTTCCGCCGCTTCGCGCAACGACTGCGCGTCCCTGCGTTCGAGCGCCGATCGGATGCCGGCGATAAAATCGGAGGAGAGGACGCCGTCTTCGCCGTAGATGCGTCCGTCCTGGCGCTCGGCGTTCTCCTGATGGGTTTCGGCCTCAGCCATCGTCACATCTCCTGCCGCCAGCGCCTGTGTGGCCGATCTGCCTGAAAAGCGGGTGGGTGCAAAGGCCGTGCGATCGCGAAACTGCGGCGAACGCCGCTGCACCTCCCCTTTGCAGGCGGCCGACGCGCAGCAGCAACACCCGAAAGCTAGGTGGCAGGGATCAACACGGCGCTGCGGCCGCACCGGCAGTCCGTTAAGAAGACGGTCAGGCGTCCGCTGTCTCTATGGCGAGAATTTCGATCGGTTCGTCTTTTCCGCCCCCGACGAAGTGGATGATCTCGCCCACGCGCCCGCCTTCCAGGGCCTTGGCGAGGGGGGCCGTCCAGGCGATCAAGCCCTTCGGCGGCTCGGCTTCGTCCTCCCCCACGATCCGAAGCCTCTCGACCTTGCCGCGCCGGCGGATGACGGCCGTCGTGCCGAAGCCCACCGTGTCCGCCGCGCGATCTGGCTCCACGACCTGCATGGTGGCGCGGCGCGCGAACCAATAGCGTAGATCACGCGCGAGGATCGCTTCGCGGTCCTTCTCCGATGTCGCCCCGATCTGTGCCTTCAGCGTATGAAGAGCCTCTTCGATCAAGGCTGCCCCGCGCCGCGTCACCAGGTTCAGATGCGGACTGACAGGCCGCTCCGGCAAGGGCGGCAGCGGGGCATCGTCAATCTCTCTGGTGAATGCCTGGGCCATCCTGCGCTCCTTGCCCCCACAACGCTCCGACAGGGCTCAGGATGCATGATCCCCGCACTTTGGCGAGTTGCACGGCCGAGAAACCTCGCGGAGAGCATGGCGGAATGCCGCCAGCCAGCAAGACACGATATGACGCAAGAAGAGTTCCGGCGCGTGATTGCGCGGCGCGAACGACTGAATCACGAGGAAGGGATAAGCAAGGCTGGTGCGGTCGAGAAGACTCGAACTTCCACGGGTTGCCCCACAGCGACCTCAACGCTGCGCGTCTACCAATTCCGCCACGACCGCACGCCGTGTTCCGGCTTTCGCCGGGCCGGTCTCGCTGACCGGTGGCGGGCATGTAACAAAGCCTCCGGTCCGGCACAAGCGTTTTTACCGCGGTTCTTGCGCGAAGATGGAGAGGTGGCTTCCGGGCGAAGGAGCGGACAGCTACAAGGAGGGATGACGATCCGGCCGCCCATGCCCCCATCCCCCCCTCGCCTCGCCACGCCCTCCCTGCCCTTCATGGCCACGCCGGGGAGTGCGCCGGTGGAATGGATCGTGCGGGACGGGCTGTGCGACTATGAGGCCGCCCTGGCCTTCATGGACGAGCGCGTGGCGGCGATCTCGGCGGGGGCGGCAAGCGAAGCCGTGCTCCTTGTAGAGCACCCGCCGCTCTACACCGCCGGCACCAGCGCGCAACCCGAAGACCTCGTGCAGCCGAGCCGCTTCCCGGTGTTCAACGCGGGCCGCGGCGGCCAGTACACCTATCACGGGCCGGGCCAGCGCGTGGCCTATGTGATGCTGGACCTGAAGCGCCGGCGCCCGGATGTCCGCGCCTTCGTGGCGGCCCTGGAAGGCTGGATCATAGACACGCTTGCCACGTTCCAGGTGAAGGGAGAGCGTCGCGAGGACCGCGTGGGAGTGTGGGTGCGGCGCCCGGAACGCGCGCCGGGGCCTGATGGAACGTCGCCCGAGGAGAAGATCGCGGCCATCGGCATTCGCTTGCGCAAATGGGTCAGCTTCCACGGCATCAGCCTGAATGTCGATCCCGACCTGTCGCATTTCGAGGGAATCGTGCCCTGCGGCGTGAAGACGCACGGCGTCACGAGCCTCGTGGACCTGGGCATCCCGGCTTCGCTACAGGACGTGGACATCGCCCTGAAGGCACGGTTCGAAAGCGTTTTCGGCCCGGCGATTCGCGCGAAGGAACCGGCTTGACGGTCGTCTATATCGACGCGGATGCCTGCCCGGTGAAGGACGAGGCGCTGGAAATCGCCCTGCGCCATGGGGCCGAGATCGTGCTCGTCTCGAACGGAGGCATGCGCCCCTCACGCTATCCGGGCGCACGGATCGTGACCGTCTCCGACGGCGCCGACGCGGCCGACAACTGGATCGCGGACGCAGCCGGGCCGGGTGACCTCGTGGTCACGGCCGATATCCCGCTTGCCGCGCGCGGCCTCGACAACGGTGCCTGCGTTCTGGGGCCGACGGGGCGCGAATTCACCGCGCAGTCCATCGGAAGCGCGCTGTCCATTCGTGCGTTCAACCAGCACTTGAGGGAAACTGGCGAAAGCAAAGGGTATAATCGCGCTTTCACCAATGCCGACCGCTCTCGCTTCCGTCAGGAACTGGACAAGGCGCTGCGCCGCCTGGGCAAGGCGGGCTGAATATCACGGGAAACTGACTGCATCCGCGCAGCACCTTGTGCCGTAACTGCGAAGACGCTTGAACGCGATTCTGGAAGGTTGAACCGGTGGCGATCTTTCCCCGCCCGAAAGGCTCCCTCGTCTACCGTCAGGCAATGCCCACGCGTCTGGCGCACTGGGCGTGGGCCGTTTGCCTCTTCTTCCTGCTGCTATCGGGGCTTCAGATCTTCATGGCGCGGCCCGATCTTTATATCGGGCAGCAATCGGGCTTCTCGTTCGACAACACCGTCCTGTCCATCGGCGCCGCTTTCGACGGCGATTCCATGCGTGGCTACACGGAAATACTCGGCCACCGCTTCGACACGACCGGCTGGCTCGGTGCGATCCCGGTGAACGGAAATCTTCATGCCAAGAGCTTTCCCGGGTGGATGACGATCCCGTCGTATCGGGATCTGGCGACGGGCCGGGTGGTGCATTTCTTCTTCGCCTGGGCGCTAGTGGTCACGCTGGGTTTCTGGCTCCTGTCCAGCCTGGTGAACGGACATTTGAAGCGCGACATCCTTCCCGGTCCGAACGATCTTCGCGGGCTGGGGCGCGATATCACCGACCATGCCCGACTGCGCCTGCGTCATGGGCGCCGCTATGGTGCCCTTCAGAAGCTGTCCTATTTCGTCGTGATGCTGCTTCTCATGCCGCTGATGATACTGACCGGCCTGACCATGTCGCCGGGCTTCAACGCCTTCGCGCCCTGGACGCTCGATCTCTTCGGGGGCCGGCAAACCGCGCGCACGCTCCACTTCGTGGTCATGCTGCTGCTGGTCGCGTTCTTCGTGGTGCATGTGCTGATGGTTCTGCTGGCCGGCCCCGTCAACGAACTCCGCTCCATGGTGACGGGCTGGTTCAGAATCGATTCCGCGGAGGATGGTCAATGAACCGCCGCCGTTTCCTGACAGGCGCCGCCGTCGCCTCCTCGCTGCCCCTCGCCGGCTGCTTCGACGCCGTGGGCCAGCGCGACAGCGATGTGCGCCGGTTCCTCCTCAGGGCCAACGACTGGACCTATCGCGTCCAGCGCCTGATGCTCGGATCGGACCAGCTCGCGCGCGAATTCTCCCGCAGCGAAATCCGCCAACCCATGCGGCCCAACGGATCGACCAATCCACAGGCGTCCGATTATCTGCGGCATGTGGCGGAGGGTTTCCGTGACTATCGCCTGTCCATCCGGGGCATGGTGGCTCGCCCCCTCGCGTTCTCGTTGGACGAGTTGCGCAACATGCCCGCGCGCACGCAGATCACCCGCCATGACTGCGTGGAGGGGTGGAGTTGCGTTGCCGAATGGACCGGGACGCCCCTGGCTCTCGTGCTGGACGAGGCCAGCGTTCTCCCGCAGGCGCGATATGCCGTTTTCTCCTGCTTCGACGTAATGGAAAACAGCTTTACGGGCCCGATCCGCTACTACGAATCGATCGACCTCCTTGATGCGCGCCATCCCCAGACGATCCTTGCCTACGGGATGAACGGCACCGCGCTACCCGTCGCCAACGGAGCGCCTCTGCGCGTGCGGGTCGAGCGGCAGCTCGGCTACAAGATGGCGAAATACATCGAGGCGATCACGCTGACCGACGATCTCTCAGGCTTCGGCGAAGGACAAGGCGGCTATTGGGAAGATCGCGGCTACGAGTGGTTCGCGGGAATTTGAGCGAACAGGGCAGCGGCCTTCATATCCTCGAACCGGGCGTCGCGGCGCGCCTGCGCCTCCTCATCCCCACCCCATTGCTGGGTATTCCAGTCCTCATCGACATGGGCCGCCTGCCATGCCTTCTCGATGGTGAGCTCACGTTCGGCGACGGCCAGCGCGAGCAACAGCGAGCCCGTGAGCGTGGCCATCTGGTGAAGCGCGGCCACGGCAAAGGCGTCTTCGTAAGCGTCGATCCACTGCGACATAGCTGCCAGCGTTTCCGGCGGCTGCGCGACATGCATCACCCCCTCGACGCGGATGAAATCATGGCCGATCCGGCCTCTCGCCCACGCCAGCACGGGGTCCCAATGCGCCACTTGCCGCTCAAGCAGCCGCTCAGGCGATTCGGCGCGGTAGAAGACGAGGTCGGTTTCAGCATAGCGCCTCAAGTCGTGCCGCACCGGCGCGGGATCATCGGCGATACCATCGACGATCGTGTTGGCGAGGCGGGTCACCGGCATGGTCGCGGGGTTCACGCGTTCGCCTTGCGCATTCCATTCGGCCGCGACGGCCAGAGCAGGCCTTTCAGCGGGCAGGACGAGCGGCTTGCGCGCCGGCGTGCGCACCGGGCGACCGTCGAGAAGCACCGCGTGGCCGCCATTCGCCGGGGCGATCGCCGCCTCGCGGTAAAAGCGCTTGGGAAGTTCGGGGCGGGCGAGGGAATGGCTCATGGAAACGATCCGGGTCAGGATGCCGCGGGGGCCATGGACCGCTGCCGCGCGATAAGCCATTCGTCCAGACGACCCGAGAGGGCGGCCGTGTCGTCCACCACAGTCGCCGCGCCCGCGCCAAGCAGCGCCTGCCGGGAAGCGGCGCCCCAAGACACGCCGAGGCCCCCGGCTCCGGCCGCGACGGCCATCTGCATGTCATAGATCGCGTCGCCGACGACGATCGCGTCCGCCGGATCGATTCCCACCTCGCCGCAGCACTCCTGCACCATGGCGGGGTGAGGCTTGGAGGGGCAGTCGTCTGCCGTCCGAATGGCGGTGAACACACGCTCTATGCCGTGCGATTGCAGGATCCGACGCACGCCGCGGCGCGACTTACCCGTCACCATGCCCAAACGCACATCCGGCCGCGCGGAGAGCGAAGCCAGCAGCGGCGCGATACCCGGAAAGAGAGGCTCGTCGAACGCGAACTCGTTGCGCGATTCGCGAAAGACCGAACGATACGTTTCCGCCAGCGCGACCACCTCGGCTGGCGAGGCATCAGGGGCGAGTTGCGCGAAGGCGCGCTCCAGAGAAAGCCCGATGATGGCGTGGATCGCCACATCCTGGGGCGCCGCGCGGCCCGTTCGCTCGAAAGCGAGGCGCATGGTGCGGCAGATGATGGGAAAGCTGTCGGCCAGCGTTCCATCGCAATCGAAGAGGACGAGGCGCATCAGTCGTTCATCTCCGCCTCGTCGAATCCGAAGAGGTTCCAGGTCTGCACCATATGGGGCGGCAAAGGGGCGACCTGGTCGATCACCCCCCCGCCCGGATGCGGAATGACGATCCGGCGCGCGTGAAGATGCAGGCGATTCTGGACGCCGCCGGGAAATTCCCAATTGGTGTCGTGCTCGAAATATTTCGGGTCACCCAGAATCGGATGGCCGAGATGGGCGGCATGAACGCGAAGCTGGTGCGTGCGGCCCGTATAGGGCTCCATCTCCAGCCATGCGAAGTTCTGCGCCACCTGGTCGATGACGCGGTAATGCGTCAGCGCGTGATCGGCCCCATCCTCGCCGTGCTTGGCAACACGCATGCGGTCGCCGTCCGGCGTCTGCTCCTTCACCAGATAGGTGGAGATACGCCCGTCATGGGGCGCCGGCACGCCCTTCACGATCGCCCAATAGGTCTTCTTCGTATCGCGTTCGCGAAAGGCCTTGGTCAGCGAAACGGCCGCACCCCTCGTGCGCGCCACGACGAGGATGCCGGACGTATCGCGGTCCAGCCGATGAACCAGCCTCGGCTTTTCACCCCGCTTGGAACGCCACGCCTCCAGCATCTTGTCCACGTGGCGGGATATGCCCGAGCCGCCCTGCACGGCGAGGCCCGCGGGCTTATTGAACACGAAGACCTTCTCATCCTCGTAGATGAGCATCTGCGCGAGGACATCGGCGTCGTGCCGGTCCCGCATCGTGTTGGCGGTGAGCGGCACGGCCTTCATCCGCGCCTGGTCGGCGCCCATGGGCGGAATGCGGATGAGCTGGCCCGGGGCGAGGCGCGTATCGGTTTTCGCCCGTCCCCCATCGACGCGAATCTGGCCGGACCGCAACAGCTTCTGCAAATGCCCGAAGCCGAGGCCGGGATAATGAAGCTTGAACCAGCGATCGAGCCTCAAGCCCGTCTCGTCCGGCCCTACCTTGACCTGCTCCACCACCGACATGCGCGTTCCTTCCTTCGTCACGGTCTCCGATAGCGCGTTTGCGCGCGGATCGGAACCGCTGGAGAGACCGGCAGCGCGTTACCGCCCCTCCCGCTCGCGACGCAAACGCTCCCAGTTCTCCATCCGCTCCGCGATCCGCCGTTCCATCCCGAACTCGGTGGGACGATAGAAGCTCTGGCGGCCGAGTTCTGTCGGGAAGTAATCCTGCCCCGAAAAGGCGTCCGGCTCGTCGTGGTCGTAGCGATAGCCGGCGCCGTAGCCCTCGCCCTTCATCAATTTCGTCGGCGCGTTCAGAATATGCCGGGGCGGCAGGAGCGACCCGTTTTCCTTTGCCGTGCGCATCGCGGCCTTGAACGCCTTGTAGACGGCGTTCGACTTGGGCGCAGCGGCGAGATAGACGGTCGCCTGCGCCAGCGCCAGTTCACCTTCCGGCGAGCCGAGATAGTCGTAGGCGTCCTTTGCGGCATTGGCGACGACGAGCGCATTGGGGTCGGCCAGGCCGATATCCTCCACCGCCATGCGCACCAGCCGCCGCCCCAGATAAAGCGGCTCTTCGCCGGCGTCGAGCATACGGCACAGATAGTAGAGCGCCGCGTCCGGGTCCGAGCCCCGGACGGATTTATGCAGGGCGGAGATAAGGTTGTAGTGGCCGTCCTGGCTCTTGTCGTAGACCGGGGCGCGACGTTGAACGATCCGCTGCACCCCTTCGGCATCGAAGATCTCCCCCGCCTTGGCCGCCCGCCAGACTTCCTCCGCCAGCGTCAGGATGGCCCGGCCATCGCCATCCGCCATGCGCAGGAGAACCGCCCTCGCCTCCTCGCTCACCGGCAGGGATCGGCCCTCTATCGCCTCGGCGCGGTCCAGCAGCTTGGAAAGGCTGGCTGCATCATGAGGATGGAAGCTGAGGACCCGCGCCCGCGAAAGCAGCGCCGCGTTGAGCTCGAAGGACGGGTTCTCCGTCGTCGCGCCCACCAGCACCACCGTGCCGTCCTCCATGACGGGCAGGAAGGAATCCTGCTGGGCACGGTTGAAGCGGTGGATCTCGTCGACGAACAAAAGCGTTCGGCGGCCAGCGGGGCGGCGTAGACGCGCGGCTTCGAACACCTTCTTCAGATCGGCGACGCCTGAGAAGATGGCGGAAATCTGCTCGAAGGCGAACTCGACATCCCGCGCCATGAGGCGCGCGACCGTCGTCTTGCCCGTGCCCGGCGGCCCCCAGAAAATAACGGAGCCGAGCGAGCCGGACTGAAGCATTCGCGTCAACACCCCGTCCGGGCCTGTGAGGTGATCTTGGCCGACGACATCGGCCAGGGACTGGGGGCGCAGGCGATCGGCCAGCGGGCGCGTCGCGCTGTCGAGACTTTCCGCCTGCGCTGGCCGTTCCCGTTCCGGCGGCGCTTCGCCAAAGAGGTCGGCCATGATGTCCTCCTCGCTCAGCGCACGGTCTGCGTCAGACGCTGGCCGTTCCGCTCGATCTCGAAGCGCCAGCCTCGGGCGCCGCCGCGCAGCATCGCCTCGAGCTTGGCCGAAGATGCGATGGGACGGCCATTCAGCGCCAGCAGGATGTCCTTGGGCTGGAGGCCAAACCGCATGGCGGTCGATCCGCGCTCCACATCGGTAACGACCACGCCCCGCTTGGTCTGCTGCATCTCCAACTCGTCCGCCAAGCGCGGCGAGAGGTTCGCGACCAGAGCGCCTTCGAAGGGCGTGTTGCCCGAGAGGCGCCGCTCGTCCCGCTGCGGTGTTTCAGGCGCCTCCACGAGTTGAAGCGGCACGGAGCGGCGCTCGTCGGCAGACAGAATCTCCAATGTCGCGGTCCTGCCGAGCCCGGCGGTCGCCAGCCTGTAGCCGAGGGCATCCGGCCCATCTATGGCAAAGCCATCCATCGAAAGAACCACGTCGCCCGGCCGCAGACCGGCGGCGGCGGCCGGCGCGTCCTCCGAGACCGAAGCCACGAGCGCACCGCTTGGCCGCGCCATCCCCAGCGCCTCCGCGATATCCGGCGTTACGGGGGTGAAGCTCGCGCCGACATACGGTCGCTGGAACCGTTCGCCACGCTCGGCCGCATCCACGAAGGCGCGCACCATGTTGGAGGGAATCGCAAAGCCGATGCCCATGGAGCCGCCCGACCGAGAGAAGATCGCCGTGTTGACGCCGATCAGTTGCCCGCGCATGTCGATCAGCGCGCCGCCGGAATTGCCGGGGTTGATCGCCGCGTCCGTCTGGATGAAGAAGCCGGAATCGTTGACGCCGACATGCGAGCGCGCCAGCGCGGAGACGATGCCGCTCGTGACGGTTTGCCCGATGCCGAACGGATTGCCGATCGCCAGAACGAGGTCGCCGATTTGCGTTGCATCGGAATCGGCGATGGGAACGATGGGAAAGCTCTCATCCGATTCGATCCTGAGGACCGCCAGATCGACACGTGCATCGCGCGTGAGGATGGTCGAGTTGAACTCGCGGCCATCTGCGAGGGCCACCCTAACCTCGTCTGCTCCCTCGATGACGTGATTGTTCGTTACGACCAGCCCCGAGGAATCGACGAGCACACCGGAACCGAGCGAGGATTCCACGCGCGGCCGGCTCTGCATTCGGCTGCCGAAGAACTGCTCGAAAAACGGATCGCCCGCGAAGGGCGAGCGGCGTTGAACTTGCCGCGCAGCATAGACATTGACGACCGCCGGCGCGGTCTGGCGGACCAGGGGGGCGTAGGTGAGCTGAATTTCGGCCCGACTTTCGGGAACACGTGGTTCGGCCTCGGCCTGTGCAAGCGGCAGTGGCGCCTGTGCAACGGCGCCGGGCACCCCAAGCCCGGCCAATGGAGCGACCACCCCACCTATCACCAGAAAACCAAGGACACCGAAGCCAATCCGCCGCATGAACGCAACCCAAATCCGATTGATACCGGCCCCGAATGGCCAGCCTTGGATATCCCCTATGACTACAACGAAAAAAGGGCCCAATGGGCCCTTTTCGTCCGCGCTCGCCTTAGGATCAGTCCACGACGATCAGCGGGTTGCCGTTCTGCGTCGCCGGCTCCGGCAGGTCGGCCGTCGCGTAGCTGGCGGTAAGAATAGCGAACGCGGTCATTCCGCCCAAAAGCGTAAGAAAAGTCCGCCGCATGGAGAATCCGCCCGTGTTGGTCTGCAACTTTGTATTGTCCATAGGATGTGTTGCTTTCGCGTAAATTTCGCGCTCTCGTCCAGCCGTGAGCATCCTGAGTTGCCTAGAAAATGCCGCGCTTCGAAGAAGGTTGCTTTGGGCGGGAAATTTTCCGCGCCTTTCGCATGGCCCTATGCCACGCCCGGCTCGGGCCCGCTATCGTGCCGCTGCAACACCACGCCGTCAGCGCACTTATGCACATGCATTTTACCGCGAGCCGTTTGCAGATGCGTGTGCTCAGCGGCGCCGGCGCACTAATCCGAGCCTTAGAAGGCTTTCGGCCATTGCGCGTATGGCTTCCTCCGGGGAGCGGAAGTCCATGCCCAACCCCTCCCGAGCCGCCGTGGTGTCGAGGGTACGGCGTTGATCGAGTTCGGACGCCAGCGTTCCGGCCCGGCGGGAGACCTTCGCGGCGAACTCGATGAGCGCATTGGGCACGGTGGCTCGCGGCAACCGAGGGCGAAATTCAGGAAAGGCATTGCCCAATGCGTCTGCAATCTCCCGCAAAGTGCGCTGCCCGGCGGTGAGGATGAAGCGCCGCCCGGCCGCTTCCGGCCGCTCCATCGCGGCGACATGGGCCTGTGCGACATCTCTCACATCCACCACGCCGAATCGCGCCGCCGGAACGAGAGGAAGCCGGCCTCTCATCATCATGGCCACGAGATCGGCGGACGTGCCCGGATCGCGATCCATCAGGGGACCCAGGACGAGAGACGGATTGAGAACGGCAAGCTCCATCCCTGTGCCCTCTACCGTCTCCCACGCCGCCCGTTCCGCAAGCGTCTTGGACACGGCATAGGAAGAGATGCGTGGGCTTTCCACGTTGGAGAAGTCCGCTTCCGTGAAGCGAGGATCGGCCCTGCCGTCATGACCATGATAGACCGCGACCACCGACGAGGTGAGCACGAGACGCTCGACCCCGGCTGCTTTCGCCGCTTCCGCGACACGCAGCGTGCCGCCTTTGGCCACCGGGACCAGCGCGAACTTGTCGCGCGGCTGGGATGCGGGAAACGGCGAGGCCGTATGCTGCACGAAGCGGCAGCCCGCCAGTGCCTCGCCCCAGCCTCGGTCATCGGTCAGGTCCGCCTGAACGATCTCCAGTCGGCCGGTCTCGCATCCCGCTGCCGAGAGAGCCGCCCGCGCCTCATCCCCCTTGGTGACCGAACGAACCGTGCCACGCACGGCGTACCCGCGAGCTAGCAGTTCGCGCGCAACATGCTTGGCGACGAATCCAGAGAGCCCCGTAACGAGTACGAGCGGCTGAGAGCCGGCAACCGACATACGAGAACTCCTGACGGCTGGCCGGGCAGCCCCATGTCCATACAAAAAAGGGCCCCCGTGGGCCCCTTCCTGAAATTCAGTTCGGCGGCCCCTCAGGCCGCTTCCGTCTCGCGGGCATCTTCGGCCTCGACGCGCGCACGGTCCGCAGCACCACGAGCGTCCTCGTCACGATCCACAAACTCGATCACGGCCAGAGGAGCGTTGTCACCGCGGCGGAAGCCCGCCTTAAGAACACGGGTGTAGCCGCCGTTGCGGTCCGCATAGCGCGGCGCGAGCGTGTCGAACAGCTTCTTGATCACCGTCTCATCGCGAACCTGGCTGATCGCCTGACGGCGCGCATGCAGATCGCCGCGTTTGCCGAGCGTGATCATCTTTTCGACAATCGGACGAAGGTCTTTCGCTTTGGGCAGGGTGGTGACGATCTGTTCGTGCTCGATGAGCGAAGCGACCATGTTCGCGAACATCGCCTTGCGATGCTCGTGGGTGCGGTTCAGCTTCCGGCCGCGATTACCGTGACGCATGAGTTCTTCCTTGAAAAATGCCGGCTTTCACCGGGGGTCGGCATCCTCGCGTTCCCTTGAAGCGGGTCGCATGTGCCTTTGAATGATTGTCAGGCATGCAAGGGGCCGCCGCCCCAAGGCAGCGGCCCGATCTCAATATCAATACTGGTCTTCGTAGCGCTTGGCCAGATCGTCGATGTTCTCGGGCGGCCAGGCGGCCACCTCCATGCCCAGATGCAGCCCCATCGAGGCGAGAACTTCCTTGATCTCGTTCAGCGACTTGCGGCCGAAATTCGGCGTGCGAAGCATCTCGGCCTCGGTCTTCTGAATGAGGTCGCCGATATAGACGATATTGTCATTCTTCAGGCAGTTGGCCGAACGGACCGAAAGCTCCAACTCGTCCACCTTCTTGAGGAGCGCCGGATTGAACGCAAGCTCGGCGATCTGCTCGTCGCCACCACCACGCGACTCACGCTGCGGCTCCTCGAAGTTCACAAACACCGACAACTGATCCTGAAGAATACGCGCGGCATAGGCTACGGCGTCCTCGCCGGAGATGGACCCATCGGTCTCGATCTCCATGGTCAGCTTGTCCTTGTTCAGGTCCTGGCCTTCACGCGTGTTCTCCACGCGATAGGAGACCTTCTTCACGGGCGAAAAGAGTGAATCGACCGGAATGAGACCGATCGGCGCATCCTCGGCCCGGTTCTGATCGGCGGGCACATAGCCCTTGCCGGTATTGACCGTGAACTCGATGCGGATCTCAGCACCCTCGTCGAGGGTGCAGATTTCATGGGCAGGATTGAGAATCTCGATATCGCCGACAGTCTGAATATCGCCGGCAGTCACCACGCCGGGCCCCTGCTTACGCAGGACCATGCGCTTGGGGCCCTCGCCCTGCATACCGATCGAGATTTCCTTGACGTTCAGGACGATGTCCGTCACGTCCTCGCGCACGCCGGCGATCGAGGAGAACTCGTGCAGCACGCCGTCGATCTGGATCGCGGTAACGGCCGCGCCCTGCAGCGAAGAGAGAAGAACGCGACGCAGCGCATTGCCGAGCGTCAAACCGAAACCGCGCTCCAGCGGCTCGGCGACGAGCGAGGCCTTGGTGCGGTTCGCGCTCTTGAAGACCACCTGGTTCGGCTTGGTCAGGTCCTGCCAGTTGCTGGCGATCATGGCTTTTGCCTTTCAGCTACCCCGCCACCATCCAATCGTGGCGATAGGTCTCTAGGAGAAGGATCCCCCCTCTCAAAACGGGCAAAGCCGCACCGCCGGATAAGCGGTGCGGTTCATTCTCGATGCTTCGCGTTACACGCGGCGCTTCTTGCGGGGGCGAACGCCATTATGCGGGATCGGCGTCACGTCGCGGATCGACGTGATGGTGAAGCCCGCAGCCTGCAGCGCGCGAAGGGCCGACTCACGGCCGGAGCCAGGACCACAAACCTCGACTTCCAGCGTACGCATACCATGCTCCTGCGCCTTCTTGGCAGCATCCTCGGCCGCGATCTGCGCGGCGAAGGGCGTCGACTTGCGCGATCCCTTGAAACCCTGCGCACCGGCCGACGACCAAGCGATCGCGTTGCCCTGGGCATCCGTAATCGTGATCAAGGTGTTGTTGAAGGAGGAGTTCACGTGGGCAACGCCGGACGTGATGTTCTTACGCTCACGGCGACGAACGCGCTGTGCTTCCTTAGCCATTCTCATTCCCTACGATATCGACACCGCCGTAATGCCGGCGGCTACACCCGGCACGGCCACAGCCGTGCCGAAAGAGCGCTCAGGCGCCCCCGACGAACTCTTACTTCTTCTTGCCGGCAATCGCCTTCGCCGGACCCTTGCGGGTGCGGGCGTTGGTATGCGTGCGCTGACCACGGACCGGAAGACCGCGCCGATGACGCAGGCCACGGTAGCAGCCAAGATCCATCAGGCGCTTGATGTTCATCGACGTCTCGCGACGCAGATCACCCTCCACCTGATAGTCGCGATCGATCATCTCACGGATTTGAAGGACTTCCGCGTCCGTCAGATCATTGACGCGACGCTCCGGCGCGAGCCGAACCTTCTCCACGATCTCCTGCGCGAAGCGCGGGCCGATGCCGTGAATATACTGAAGCGCGATGACGACGCGCTTGTTCGTGGGGATGTTGACGCCTGCAATACGGGCCACAACGATACTCCTGCTACGGGCCTCCGGCCCATCATCGTCCGATGCGAGAGCCGAAAACCATACGCGACCGGTCCCGACCCTCATGAAAAAGGCCGCGCCGATCGCTCAGATTCGCGAATAGGCGCGGTTTATAGATATTATCAACGACTAAGTCAACGCAGCCTTGGCCAAGCCCGCGCCGCGACAAGGCCTTCAAGCCGCAGAAACAATTTGCTCGATCTGCCGCGTAACCGCTTCGACAGGCGCCATTCCGTCCACCGTGCGCAGAAGCCCGCGTTCGCGATAGAACGGCCCAACGGCCACGGTGGCTTCCCTGAACTCGCGCAAACGGCGCTGGAAAACCTCCGGATTGTCGTCTTTGCGGATTGGCTTGCCAGCTGCAGCCGTCTCTGCCGCCCGCCTTTCTATGCGATGAACGAGTTGCGCCTCATCGACCTTGAACTCGATGACGGCATCGAGCGCCAGACCGCGTTCGGCAAGCATGGAGTCCAGCGCGTCGGCCTGGGGAATGGTGCGCGGGAAGCCGTCGAGAATGAACCCCCCCTTGGCATCTTCCTCCTCGATTCGCTCCGCGACGATCCCTACGACGATATCGTCCGAAACAAGCTCGCCGGCCTCGATAATGGCCTGCGCCTTCCTGCCGACCTCGGTTCCCGCGGCGACAGCGGCACGGAGCATGTCTCCCGTCGAAAGCTGGGGAATCCCATATTTCTCGACCAGAAGCTGAGCCTGGGTTCCCTTCCCCGCCCCCGGCGGCCCGAGCAGTATCAATCTCATCGGTTCCCCCGTTTTCCCCCGCGAAGCTTGGCCTTCTTCACAAGGCCCTCATACTGGTGCGCCAGGAGGTGCCCCTGCACCTGCGCCACCGTATCCATCGTAACAGACACCACGATCAGCAACGACGTGCCGCCCAGATAGAACGGAATGCCGGCAGTAGAGATCAGCACTTCGGGCAGCAAGCAGACGACCACCAGGTAGATCGCCCCGACCACCGTGATGCGTGTGAGCACGTAATCGATGTACTCCGCCGTCCGCTCCCCGGGGCGGATGCCCGGAATGAAGCCCCCGTGCTTCTTCAAATTGTCGGCCGTATCCTTCGGATTGAAGACGATGGCCGTGTAGAAGAACGCGAAGAACGCGATCATGGCGGCGTAGAAGATCATGTAGAGCGGCTGCCCGTGGCCCAAGGCCGCCACGATGCCCGTGGCCCATCCAGGCAACTGGCTGGTGTCCGAGAAGTTCGCGATCGTCACCGGCAGGAGCAGAAGCGAGGACGCAAAGATCGCGGGGATCACACCGGCGGTGTTCAGCTTCAGGGGCAGATGCGACGTGTCGCCCTGGAACATGCGATTGCCGACCTGACGCTTCGGATACTGGATCAGAAGCCGCCGTTGCGCACGCTCGAAGAAAACGATGACCACGATGCAGCCGATCGCAACGAATACGACCAGTCCGATGATGCCCATAGAAAGAGCGCCGGTGCGGCCCAATTCGAGAAGCTGCGCGATGGCGGACGGCAGGTTCGCCACGATCCCGGCGAAGATGATGAGCGAGATACCGTTGCCGATGCCGCGAGCGGTGATCTGCTCACCCAGCCACATCAGAAACATCGTGCCGCCGACGAGCGTGATCACCGCGGAGACGATAAAGAACGCACCGGGCGAGGTTACGATATTGCCGGAAGACTGAAGCCCGACCGCGATCCCATAGGCCTGGACCGTCGCCAGAAGCACCGTACCGTAGCGGGTGTACTGGTTGATGACCTTGCGACCCTGCTCTCCTTCCTTCTTCAACTGCTCCAGGGTCGGCACGACCGACGTCATTAGCTGGATGATGATCGAAGCGGAGATGTACGGCATGATGCCGAGCGCGAAGATCGCCATCCGCTCGACGGCGCCGCCGGCGAACATGTTGAAGAGACCGAGGATACCCGTGGACTGCTGGCTGAACGCCTGCGCCATCGCTTCGGGGTCGATGCCCGGCATCGGGATATAGGTCCCAAGGCGATAGACCAGAAGCGCACCCAGGGTGAACCAGATACGCTTCTTCAAGTCCTCCGCCTTGGAAAAGGCGGCGAAGTTAAGATTGGCGGCAAGTTGCTCGGCGGCCGATGCCATCGTCGATTATCTCCGGGTTGCCCCCAACGAGCGCGTAGATCGAATCAACGTCCGATCACGAAGGAAACGCGTCCTGCTTGTTTCTGTAGACCGCCCGACCGACGCAAACGCAAGAGCGAGAACGCGGAACGCGCGAACGGGCGGCCTTGTGCCGCCCGACATGAAACGGGCGGCACAAGCCCGCCCGCAGACTGTCTTCAGGCTTCTGCCTGAGCCGGAGCCCGGGTCTGGACCGAACCGCCCGCCTTCTCGACCTTCTCGACAGCGGCCTTGGAAGCGCCATCCACCGAGAGCGAAAGCTTCGATGTCACTTCGCCGTCGGCGAGGAGACGGACACCGTCGCGCGAGCGGCGAACGAGCCCCGCAGCCTTCAACGCCTCGATATCGATCTCGCCACCCGCGTCCAGCTTGCCATCATCGATCGCCTTCTGAATCCGACCGAGCGACACGATGTTGAACTTCTTGGCAAAGATGTTCACGAATCCGCGCTTGGGCAGGCGACGGTACAGGGGCATCTGCCCGCCTTCGAAGCCGTTGATCGCAACGCCTGAGCGGGACTTTTGCCCCTTAACGCCGCGGCCACCGGTCTTGCCGGACCCCGAACCGATGCCGCGCCCCAGCCGCTTGCGCGAATGGGTGGCGCCTTCTCTATCGGCGATTTCATTCAGTTTCATCACTGCTACTCCCGGCTCACTGGCCGTCCACGACGCGGACGAGGTGGCTGACCTTGGCGATCATGCCACGCACGGCAGGAGTATCCTCCAGCGTCCGGCGACGGTGCATCTTGTTCAGCCCGAGACCGACGAGCGTCTGACGCTGGTCGGCGGGGCGGCGAAGCGGGCTTCCGGTCTGCTCGACGGTGATCGTCTTCCCGGTCTGTTCGTTCTTGGCCACGATAGGCTCCTCAAAAACTGGCGCGGATCAATCAACGATTCGCGGCAAATGCCGCGCTCCCGATCAATCCTCAGCGCCGACCAGGTCGCGACGACGCGCCTGCAGGGTCGAATACTTCAGGCCACGGCGAGCGGCGACATCCTTCGGATGGGCCTGATGCTTGAGCGCATCGAAGGTCGCGCGAACCATGTTGTAAGGGTTCGACGAGCCGAGCGACTTGGCGACGACATCGTGCATACCGACCGCCTCGAACACGGCGCGCATCGGCCCGCCGGCGATGATGCCGGTACCGGCCTCGGCCGTGCGAAGAATTACCTTGCCGGCACCATGTCGGCCCTGAACGTCGTGATGCAGCGTACGCGCATCGCGCAGCGGCACGAAGATCAGGTCGCGCTTCGCGGCTTCCGTGGCCTTGCGGATGGCCTCCGGCACTTCGCGCGCCTTACCGTGGCCGAAGCCCACGCGGCCCTTCAGATCGCCGACGACGACGAGGGCGGCAAAGCCGAAGCGGCGACCACCCTTCACGACCTTGGCGACGCGGTTGATGTGGACGAGCTTGTCGACGAAGCCGTCGTCCCGCTCTTCGCGGTCATTTCTCTCGTTACGAGGCGCCATATCCTGTCCTTGTTCTTTTCCGGAGGCGTCCGATGATGATGCCGCTCGCTCGAGTCGAACAGCACCGGGCTTAAAGCATGATCCGGCGAAGAGGAAAACCTCGCCGCCGGCCAATCATGCTGAAGACGGAATACGGCGCGCCGAGCGCCCTCCCCGTCAGAAGTTCAGGCCACCCTCGCGCGCAGCCTCGGCCAGCGCCTTGACGCGGCCGTGGTAGATAAAGGCGCCACGATCGAACACCACGTCCGTCACGCCGGCTTCCTTGGCACGCTCGGCTACGAGCTTGCCGACCGCAGCAGCCGCGGCCACATCCGCACCCGTCTTCAGATCGCCACGAAGCGCTGTATCGAGCGTAGAGGCCGCAGCCAGCGTCCGGCCCTCGACATCGTCAATGACCTGCACATAGATGTTCTTCGACGACCGGTGAACGGACAGGCGCGGACGCCCGTTCGCAACCTTCTTGATGGAACGGCGAACGCGAGAGGCGCGGCGCCGCAGAAGCTCTTTTTGAGTAGCCATGACCTACGTGCCTTACTTCTTCTTGCCTTCCTTGCGAACGATCCGTTCGCCGGCATACTTCACGCCCTTGCCCTTGTAAGGCTCCGGGCCTCGATATTCGCGGATTTCCGCAGCCACCTGGCCGACGCGCTGCTTGTCGATGCCCGAGATGACGATCTCCGTCGGCTTCGGAACCTGGATCTGGATGCCTTCGGGCACCGGATACAGAACATCGTGGCTGAACCCTAGCGCGAGCTGGAGGTTCTTGCCCTGCAGCGACGCCCGATAACCAACGCCGTTGATCTCGAGACGCTTCTCGAAGCCATCCTTCACCCCGGTCAGGATGTTGGCGATCATCGTGCGCGACATGCCCCATTTGGAGCGGGCCTCTTTCGAGGCGTCGCGCGGATCGACCTTGACCCCACCGTCTTCCATCTTGACCAGCACTTCGTCATTCACGACGAAGTTCAGTTCCCCCTTGGGGCCCTTGGCCTTGACAGTCTGGCCCTCGACGGACGCCGTCACGCCTGCGGGCACGGGAACCGGTTTCTTACCAATACGAGACATCGTACAACCTGTCCGTTCTTCTCGGGTTCAAAGTTCTCGATGCCGCGTCAGAAGACGCGGCAGAGAACCTCGCCGCCGACATTTTGTTCGCGGGCGCTATGGTCGGCCATGACACCCTTGGGCGTCGACAAAACCGAGATGCCGAGACCGTTCGCGACGTTCGGGATCGTCTTGGCCGAAACGTAGACGCGGCGGCCGGGCTTAGAGACACGGCTGATCTCACGGATCACCGGCTGGCCTTCGTAGTACTTGAGCTCGATGTTGAACTCGGCAGTGCCGTTCTCGAACGTCGTCTCGGTGTAGCCGCGAATGTAGCCCTCATCCTTGAGGACGTCGAGGACGCGGGCGCGCAGCTTGGAAGCAGGCGTTGCCACCGACCCCTTGTTGCGCATCGTCGCGTTGCGGATGCGGGTCAGCATGTCGCCCAGCGGATCGGACAGAGCCATGATCTTCTCTCCTTACCAGCTCGACTTCACGATACCAGGAATCTGGCCATTGTTGCCCAGGTCCCGGAGCGCAATACGGCTCATCTTCAGCTTGCGGTAATAGGCCCTCGGACGGCCCGTCACCTCGCAGCGGTTGCGCACGCGCACCTTCGACGAGTTGCGCGGCAGCTCGGCGAGCTGGAGCTGCGCACGGAAGCGATCTTCCATGCTCGCGCCCTGGTCCGTGGTGATCTTCTTCAGCGTATCGCGCTTGGCGGCATACTTGGCCACCAGCTTCTCGCGGCGCTTATTCTTCTCGACGGCGCTTTTCTTAGCCATATCGATCTTTTCCTTTTCGCCTGCCGTTACTGGCGGAACGGGAAGTTGAACGCCTTCAGAAGGGCGCGCGCTTCCTCGTCGGTCTTCGCCGTCGTACACACGATGATGTCCATGCCCCACATCTGATCAACCTTGTCGTAGTTGATCTCGGGGAAGACGATGTGTTCCTTGATGCCCATGGCAAAATTGCCGCGGCCATCGAAGCTCTTGGGGTTCAGCCCACGGAAATCGCGGACGCGCGGCAGAGCGATTTGGACGAGCCGGTCGACGAACTCGTACATCTTGTCCTTGCGCAGCGTTACCTTCGCGCCGATCGGCATTCCTTCGCGCACCTTGAACCCCGCGATGGAGTTACGGGCGTGCGTGATCACCGGCTTCTGACCGGCAATCCTCGCCAGGTCTTCTGCGGCCACGGAGGGCTTCTTGGAATCGCCGGTGGCTTCACCAACGCCCATGTTGATCACGATCTTCTCGATGCGCGGAATTTGCATATCGTTGGAGTAATTGAACTCCTCCGACATCTTCTTGCGGATCTCGTCGCGATAGACCGCCTTGAGACGCGGTTCGTAGGCGGCCTCAGCCATCGATCTGTTCTCCCGAACGCTTGGCGATGCGCACCTTCTTCGCGCTCTCACCCTCGCCGATCACCTTGAACCCGACGCGGGTCGGCTTGCCATCCTTCGGGTCGGCGACCGAAAGGTTCGACAGGTGAATCGGAGCTTCCTTGGAGACGATGCCCGCCTCCTGGCTCGCGCTCTGGCGCTGATGACGCTTAACCATGTTGACGCCGCGCACGAGCGCGCGATCGTCCTTCGGCATCACCTGAATGACCTCACCGGTGCGGCCCTTGTCCTTGCCGGCGAGCACGACGACATTGTCGCCCTTCTTGATCTTCTGCATGGGTCCGGTTCCTTACAGCACTTCCGGCGCCAGCGAAATGATCTTCATGTGGTTCTTGCCGCGAAGCTCGCGGGGAACCGGGCCGAAGATGCGGGTGCCGACCGGCTCTTTCTTGTTGTCGATCAGGACGGCGGCGTTGCGGTCGAACCGGATCACCGAACCATCGGCGCGGCGAATGTCCTTGGCGGTGCGAACCACCACGGCCTTCATCACGTCGCCCTTTTTCACGCGGCCGCGCGGGATGGCTTCCTTGATCGAAACGACGATGACGTCGCCGACCGAGGCATACTTCCGCTTCGAGCCGCCCAGCACCTTGATGCACATGACACGACGGGCGCCGGAGTTGTCCGCCACATCGAGGTTAGTCTGCATCTGAATCATGTCAGGCCGCCTTCACATTGCGATCCGGGCCGCGCCTATCAATCGGCGCCTGCCCGGCGGAGTTCTTCAGTTGGACGCCGCCTCGTTGGCGACGACGGTCCAGGTCTTGTCCTTCGAGATCGGCCGGGTCTCCTCGATGGAAACGATATCGCCGACCTTGTACTGATTGGTTTCGTCGTGCGCCTTGTACTTCTTCGACCGGCGCACGGTCTTCTTGAACAGCGGGTGCGTGAAGCGGCGCTCCACGAGCACGACCACCGTCTTGTCATTCTTGTCGGAGACCACAGTCCCCTGCAAAACGCGTTTGGGCATGGTTCTCTACCTTCAGGCCTTGTTCTCGGCCGACTTCTGACGGGCGATGGTCTTGATCCGCGCGATATCGCGACGGATTTCCTTCACGCGCGCCGTATTCTCGAGCTGACCCGTCGCACGCTGAAAGCGCAGGTTGAACTGCTCCTTCTTGAGCGCGCCGAGTTGATCGTTCAGTTCGTCGCTCGACTTGGTCCTGACGTCAGACGCTTTCATCTTGGCTTACCCCTTATTCGGCGATGCGCTGGATGAAGCGCGTGCGGATCGGAAGCTTGGCCGCACCAAGGCGCAACGCCTCGCGGGCCACATCCTCCGCCACGCCGTCGATCTCGAACATGATACGACCCGGAGCGACGCGAGCCGCCCAGTATTCCACGGCACCCTTGCCCTTACCCATGCGAACTTCAGTGGGCTTGGCCGTGACCGGCAGGTCCGGGAAAATCCGAATCCACACGCGGCCCTGGCGCTTCATCTGGCGCGTGATCGCGCGGCGGGCCGCCTCGATCTGACGCGCGGTAACGCGCTCGGGCTCAAGCGCCTTCAGCCCGAAGGTGCCGAAACTGAGGGACGATCCGCCCTTGGACGCGCCATGGATGCGACCCTTGAACGCCTTGCGGAACTTCGTGCGCTTTGGCTGCAACATCTCGTTCTACTCCGAAACCTTTGGTCAGGCGTGCTCGCGCTCGCGGCGACGGCTCGAGCCGCCCGATGCGTCGCCCTCGACCGCACGACGCTCCGACGCCATCGGGTCATGCTCGAGGATCTCGCCCTTGAAGATCCAGACCTTGACGCCGCACACACCATAGGCAGTGTGGGCCTCGGCCGTGCCGTAATCGACATCCGCGCGCAGCGTGTGCAGCGGAACGCGCCCCTCACGGTACCATTCCATACGGGCAATCTCGGCACCGCCGAGACGACCAGCACAGTTGATGCGGATCCCTTCCGCGCCAAGACGCATCGCAGACTGAACGGCGCGCTTCATGGCGCGCCGGAACGCGACGCGACGCTCTAGCTGCTGGGCGATCGACTGCGCGACGAGCGTCGCATCCGTCTCGGGCTTGCGCACCTCAACGATATTGATGTGCGTCTCGGCATTGGTCATCGCCGTCAGCTTCTTGCGAAGCTTCTCGATGTCCGCGCCCTTCTTGCCGATGACGATACCCGGGCGGGCCGAGTGGATCGTGACGCGGCACTTCTTATGGGGGCGTTCGATGACGATCTTGGAGACTGCCGCCTGCTTCAGCTCGCCAAGCAGGCAGCGGCGGATCGCCAGATCCTCGTGAAGGAGCTTGCCGTACTCGCCTGTGTTGGCGAACCAGCGCGAATCCCACGTGCGGTTGATTCCGAGCCGGAAGCCGGTCGGGTTGATCTTCTGACCCATTACGCGGCCTCCTCTTCAGCCACTTCGCGCACGACGATCGTCAGGTGCGAGAAGGGCTTCTCGACCCGGCTCGCACGACCGCGGCCACGGGCATGGAAACGCTTCATCGTGATCGACTTGCCGACATAGGCCTCGGCCACAACCAGCGCGTCGACGTCGAGATCATGGTTGTTCTCGGCGTTCGCGATGGCGCTTTCCAGCGTCTTCTTCACCGTCTCCGCGATGCGCTTGCGCGAGAAGGTCAGATCGGCAAGCGCCGTATCGACCTTCTTGCCGCGTATCATCTGCGCGACGAGGTTCAATTTCTGCGGGCTGACACGGATCGTCCGGGCGACTGCTCTCGCCTCGTTGTCCTTCAGTCCGCGCTCGGCCTTGGCCTTGCCCATGTTACTTCCTCTTCGCCTTCTTGTCGGCGCCGTGGCCGTAATAGGTGCGGGTCGGCGAGAACTCACCGAACTTGTGGCCGACCATGTCTTCGGAAACCGAGACCGGAATGTGCTTCGAGCCGTTATAGACGCCGAAGGTCAAACCGACAAACTGAGGCAGGATCGTGGAGCGACGGCTCCAGATCTTGATCACTTCGTTGCGGCCACCGGAGCGAACCTTGTCTGCCTTCTTCAGAAGGTAGCCATCAACGAACGGACCCTTCCAGACGGAACGTGTCATAGGAAACTACCCTTACTTCTTGCGCTGGTGGCGCGAGCGCATGATGAACTTGTCGGTAGACTTGTTCGAGCGCGTGCGCTTGCCCTTGGTCGGCTTGCCCCAGGGCGAGACAGGATGGCGGCCACCGGACGTCCGGCCTTCACCACCGCCGTGCGGATGGTCGACCGGGTTCATCGCGACACCGCGAACATGCGGGCGGCGGCCGAGCCATACCGAGCGGCCGGCCTTACCGAGATTGATGTTGCCGTGGTCCGGGTTGGACACCGCCCCGACCGTGGCAAAGCATGATCCCGGCACCAGACGCTGCTCGCCCGAGTTCAAGCGAAGGATCGCCATTCCCGCATCGCGGCCGACAAGCTGCGCGTAGGCGCCGGCGGAGCGAGCGATCTGCCCCCCCTTCTCCGGCTTCATCTCCACATTGTGGATGATGGTACCGACCGGCATCGAGGAAAGCGGCATGGCATTGCCGGGCTTCACGTCGATGTTCGAGGCGCTCGACAGGACCTTGTCACCGGCAGCGAGACGCTGCGGCGCCAGGATGTAGGCGAACTCCCCATCCTCGTAACGGATAAGAGCGATGAAGGCCGTGCGGTTCGGATCGTACTCAAGACGCTCCACCGTCCCGACAACGTCCAACTTGCGACGCTTGAAGTCGATGATGCGATAGGTCCGCTTGTGACCCCCGCCCTGGTAGCGCGCCGTGATCCGACCGGTGTTGTTGCGTCCGCCCTTCTGCGTCAGGCCCTCGGTCAACTGCTTGACCGGCTTCCCCTTCCACAGACCCGAACGGTCAACGATGACGAGCTGGCGAAGGCTCGGTGTGACCGGTTTGAAGTTTTTCAATGCCATGATCTAATCCTCGCCCTGCCCTTAGAGCCCGGTCGAGACGTCGATGCTCTGGCCTTCGGCCAGCGTCACGATCGCCTTCTTCTGGTCGCTCTGGCGGCCCGGACGGCCCCGGAAACGCTTGACCTTGCCCTTGCGGACAAGCGTGTTGACGGCCTTCACCTTCACGCCGAAAAGCGCTTCCACCGCGGCCTTGATGGCCGGCTTGGTGGCGGTGTGCGGCACGTTGAACACAACCTGGTTATTCTCGGAAGCCATCGTCGACTTCTCGGTCACGACCGGGCTGGTGATGACGTCGTAATGACGAAGATCGGTCATTTGAAGCGCTCCTCGAGAGCCTCGACCGCGGCCTTCGACAAGACCAGCGTCTGGCGACGGAGAATGTCATAGACGTTGATGCCCTGGACAGGCAGCACGTCGATGTGCGGAATGTTGCGGGCCGAACGCGCGAAATTCGCCTCGAGCTCGGCCCCACCGATCACCAATGCGTTCGTCAGGCCGAGCCCGGAAAACTGCTTGATGGTCACCTTCGTCTTGCCGTCCTGCGAAGTCAGCTCGTCGATTACGAGCAGCCCGCCGGACTGTGCCTTGGCCGACAGCGCATGACGCAGTGCAAGCGCACGAACCTTCTTCGGAAGATCGTGGTCGTGGCTGCGCGACACTGGCCCGTGGGCCTTGCCGCCGCCGCGGAACTGCGGAGCGCGAGCCGAGCCGTGGCGTGCGCGGCCCGTGCCCTTCTGCTTGTAAAGCTTGGCACCGGTGCGCGCGATCTCGGCGCGGCCTAGCGTCTGATGCGTGCCCTGCTGGCGCTTGGCCAACTGGTAACGCACCATGCGCTGCAGGATGTCCTCACGCGGCTCGAGACCGAAGATCTCGTCGGCGAGCGTTACCTGTCCGGCATCCTTGCCGTCGAGGGATTTGATCGTGATGTCCATTACTCGGCTCCCTCGGAAGCGCTGGCCGTCTCAGTGCCGTTGTTGGCGGCCTGACGCAGAGCGGCGGGCCTGGGCGCGTTGTCCGGCAGCGCCGCCTTCACGGCGTCGCGAACATAGATCCAGCCACCCTTCGAGCCCGGAACCGCGCCGCGAACGAGGATCAGGCCCTTGTCCGCATCGGTACGCACGATCTCAAGATTCTGCGTGGTCACGCGAGTCTGGCCCATGTGACCGGCCATCTTCTTGTTCTTGAAGACCTTACCCGGGTCCTGGCGCTGACCGGTCGAACCGTGCGAACGGTGCGAGACGGAGACGCCGTGGGTCGCGCGCAGGCCGCCGAAATTATGGCGCTTCATGGCGCCGGCGAAGCCCTTGCCAATTGAAGTGCCCGTCACGTCGACCAGCTGACCCGCGACGAAATGGTCCGCAGTGATCTCGGCGCCCACCTCAACGAGGTTGTCCTCGCTGACACGGAACTCCGCGACCTTCTTCTTCGGCTCGACGGAAGCCTGGGCGAACACGCCGCGCATCGCCTTAGAGACATTCTTGACCTTGGCCAGACCGACGCCGAGCTGGACGGCAGTATAGCCGTTCTTCTCCTGGGTCCGCTGACCGACCACCTGCAGGTTCTCGACCTTCAGGACCGTGACCGGAACATGCTCGCCGGCGTCGTTATAGACGCGGGTCATGCCGACCTTCTGTGCAATCACACCTGCACGCATGGGCGTTATCCTTCCCGTGCTCGGATCAGAGCTTGATCTCGACGTCGACGCCGGCGGCGAGGTCGAGTTTCATGAGCGCATCGACTGTCTGGGGGGTCGGGTCGACAATGTCGAGCAGGCGCTTGTGGGTGCGCATCTCGAACTGCTCGCGCGACTTCTTGTCGACGTGCGGCGAGCGGTTGACCGTGAACTTCTCGATCCGGGTCGGCAGCGGGATAGGCCCGCGCACATTGGCACCGGTCCGCTTCGCCGTCGAGACGATCTCCCGCGTCGAAGCGTCGAGGACCCGATGATCGAACGCCTTCAGGCGGATGCGGATATTCTGGCCGTTCATTGCATTCGTCCTCTCGTCGGAGCTGCCGGGGAGCGGCGCTTTCCGAGCGCTTAAACAGTCTTCAGCCGTTCAAACGGATCGCCAGAAGGCGACCCAACCGCCCCTACTCGGGGCTCGGCTTCGCGCGGCGGCTGTCGCCGCACGAAGCTCTTCGCCCAATTTACTCGACGATGGTCGAGACGATGCCGGCGCCGACGGTGCGGCCGCCCTCACGGATGGCGAAGCGAAGCTTCTCTTCCATCGCGATCGGAACGATCAGCGTCACGTCCATCGTCACGTTGTCGCCCGGCATCACCATCTCGGTGCCCTCGGGAAGCGTCACCACACCCGTCACGTCCGTCGTCCGGAAGTAGAACTGAGGACGGTAGTTCGTGAAGAACGGCGTGTGCCGGCCGCCCTCCTCCTTCGTCAGGATGTACGCCTCGGCCTTGAACTTCGTGTGCGGCTTCACAGAACCCGGCTTGCAAAGAACCTGGCCCCGCTCGACACCCTCGCGGTCCACGCCGCGGATCAGCGCGCCGATATTGTCGCCCGCCTGTCCCTGGTCCAGGAGCTTGCGGAACATCTCAACGCCCGTCACCGTCGTCTTCTTCGAGTCGCGGATCCCCACGATCTCCACTTCCTCGCCGACCTTCACGATCCCGCGCTCCACGCGGCCCGTCACAACCGTGCCGCGGCCGGAGATCGAGAACACGTCCTCGATCGGCATCAGGAACGGCTGGTCGACAGGGCGCTCCGGCGTCGGAATGTAGGCGTCAACCTCTTCCATCAGCTTGCGGACCGCGTCCTCGCCGATCTCCTTGTTGGAGTCCTCCAGAGCCGCAAGCGCAGACCCCTTCACGATCGGAATGTCGTCGCCCGGGAAGTCGTAGCTCGACAGAAGCTCGCGAACCTCCAGCTCCACCAACTCCAGAAGCTCCGGATCGTCGACCTGGTCCACCTTGTTCAAAAACACGACGATCGCAGGAACGCCAACCTGACGCGCCAGAAGAATGTGCTCCCGCGTCTGCGGCATCGGGCCGTCCGCCGCCGAGCAAACCAGGATCGCACCGTCCATCTGCGCCGCGCCCGTGATCATGTTCTTCACGTAGTCCGCGTGCCCCGGGCAGTCCACATGCGCGTAGTGACGGTTCGCCGTCTCATACTCAACATGCGCCGTCGAAATCGTGATCCCCCGCGCCTTCTCCTCAGGCGCCGCGTCAATCTGGTCGTACGCTCGGAACTCCCCGAAGTACTTCGTGATCGCAGCCGTCAATGACGTCTTCCCATGATCAACGTGACCGATCGTCCCAATGTTCACATGCGGCTTGTTGCGCTCGAATTTCGATTTGGCCATCGTGGCTCTCCGTTCAATTCTTGTTGGCCGTTTCGGCCGTCAGGGCTTTCAGCCTTCGCGAAACCGCGTCAGGCGTACTTCTTCTGGATTTCGTCCGCGACCTGGTTCGGTACCTGCTCGTAGTGATCGAACTGCATCGTGTACTGAGCGCGGCCCTGGCTCATTGAGCGCAGAGTGTTCACGTAGCCAAACATATTGGCCAGCGGAACCATCGCGTTCACCACGGTAGCGATGCCTCGGGCTTCAGTGCCCTGAATCTGGCCGCGCCGCGAGTTCAGGTCGCCGATGACGTCGCCGACATAATCCTCAGGCGTCACGACTTCGACCTTCATGATCGGCTCGAGCAGCTTGGGGCCGGCCTTCTGAATGGCCTCGCGGAAACCGGCGCGGGCGGCGATCTCGAAAGCCAGAACCGAGGAGTCGACGTCGTGGTAAGCACCGTCGATGAGCTCGGCCTTGATGTCCACCATCGGGAAACCCGCCAGCGGACCCGAGGTCAGGACCGACTGAATGCCCTTCTGCACGCCCGGAATATATTCCTTCGGCACAGCACCGCCGATGATCTTGGACTCGAAGGCAAAGCCCTCACCGATCTCGGCAGGCGCGAAGACCATCTTGACGCGAGCGAACTGGCCCGTACCACCGGTCTGCTTCTTGTGCGTGTAATCCACCTCGGCCTGGCGCGTGATCGTCTCGCGGTAGGCCACCTGCGGCGCGCCGATATTCGCCTCGACCTTGAACTCGCGCTTCATGCGATCGACGAGAATGTCGAGATGAAGCTCGCCCATGCCGGCAATGATCGTCTGGCCGGATTCTTCATCCGTCTTGACGCGGAAAGAAGGATCCTCGGCGGCAAGACGATTGAGCGCCAGGCCCATCTTCTCCTGGTCGCCCTTCGTCTTCGGCTCGATCGCGATCTCGATGACCGGATCGGGGAACTCCATGCGCTCCAGGATCACGGGCTTCAGCGGATCGCAGAGCGTGTCGCCCGTGGTCACTTCCTTAAGGCCGGCCAGAGCGACGATGTCGCCGGCGAAAGCCTCCTCAATGTCCTCACGCGAGTTGGAGTGCATCTGGAGCATACGGCCCAGACGCTCCTTCTTGTCCTTCACCGTGTTCTGAAGCGCAGTGCCCTTGGACACCTTGCCCGAATAGATGCGGCAGAAGGTGAGCGAGCCGACGAACGGATCGTTCATGATTTTGAAGGCAAGCATCGAAAGCGGCTCGTCATCGGACGAATGACGAACGGTCTCAGTCTCCGTCTTAGGATCGATACCCTTGATGGCCGGGACCTCGACGGGCGACGGCAGGAAATCCACGACCGCGTCGAGGAGCGGCTGCACGCCCTTGTTCTTGAAGGCCGAACCGCACAGGACCGGCGTGAACCAGACGTCGCAGGTGCCCTTGCGGATCAGGCGACGCAGTTCGTCGTTCGATGGCATCTCACCTTCGAGATACTTCTCCATCGCGGCCTCGTCGACCTCGACGGCGGCCTCGATCATCAGCTCGCGATATTCTTCGGCCTGCGCCTTCAGCTCCTCCGGGATCTCGACGACATCCCACTGCGCGCCGAGCGTCTCGTCGCGCCAGATCAGCGCCTTCATCTCGATCAGATCGACAAGGCCCTTGAACTCGCTCTCGGCACCGACCGGGATCTGAACGACAACCGGACGAGCACCGAGACGCGTCTTGATCATATCGACGCAGCGGAAGAAGTCCGCGCCCGTCTTGTCCATCTTGTTGACGAAGATCATGCGCGGGACATGATACTTGTCCGCCTGACGCCAGACGGTTTCAGTCTGCGGCTCGACACCGGCATTGGCGTCGAGCAGCGCGATGGCGCCATCGAGAACGCGAAGAGAACGCTCGACTTCGATGGTGAAGTCGACGTGACCCGGCGTGTCGATGATGTTGAAGCGACGCTTCTTGCCGTCACGGCCTTCCCAGAACGTGGTGGTCGCAGCGGACGTGATCGTGATGCCGCGCTCCTGCTCCTGCTCCATCCAGTCCATCGTTGCGGCGCCGTCATGGACTTCGCCGATCTTGTGCGACTTGCCGGTGTAGAAGAGAATCCGCTCGGTGGTCGTGGTCTTACCGGCATCGATGTGGGCCATGATGCCGAAATTGCGGTAGTCTTCGATCTTGTATTCGCGGGCCATGGGGCGTCGCCTTTCGATCTAGCGGTCCGTTTACCAGCGGTAGTGCGAGAAGGCGCGGTTCGCTTCCGCCATGCGGTGCGTGTCTTCGCGCTTCTTCACGGCCGAACCACGGTTGTTCGCCGCGTCCATGAGCTCACCCGAAAGGCGATCGACCATGGTCGTTTCATTCCGGTTGCGAGCCGCCGAAATCAGCCAGCGGATCGCCAGAGCCTGGCGGCGCTCGGGACGCACGTCGACAGGGACCTGATAGGTCGCACCGCCGACGCGACGCGACCGGACCTCAACATGAGGAGCGACGTTGTCGAGCGCCTGATGGAACATCGCCACCGCATCCTGGCGGCTCTTGTCGTGCATGACATCGAAGGCGCCGTAGACGATACGCTCGGCGACCGACTTCTTACCATCGTACATGATGGCGTTCATGAACTTGGTAACGACGAGATCGCCGAACTTCGGGTCCGGGTTGATCTCACGCTTTTCGGCAGAATGGCGACGGGACATCGGTCAGGTCTCTTTTCGTCTCGGGCGGTACGGAACGGGGCGCTTACTTAGGACGCTTGGCGCCGTACTTCGAACGGCGCTGCTTGCGATCCTTGACACCCTGCGTATCCAGCACGCCGCGAATGATATGGTAACGCACACCCGGAAGGTCCTTCACGCGGCCGCCGCGGATCATCACCACGGAGTGCTCCTGAAGATTATGCCCCTCACCCGGGATATAGCCGATGACCTCGAAGCCATTGACGAGACGAACCTTGGCCACCTTGCGGAGCGCCGAGTTCGGCTTCTTCGGGGTCGTCGTATAGACGCGTGTGCAAACACCGCGCTTCTGCGGGTTGGCCTGGAGAGCCGGAACCGTATTGCGCTCCGTCGGACGAACGCGAGGCTTGCGGATCAACTGGTTGATGGTCGGCATCCCAACCTTCCCTTTTCTTTCAGAACTGGCTCGAAACAAAACACTCCACACCCGCCATATCCCGCGAGGGACATGCGCGAAACCGGGCATGAGACCCGCCTTTTCAGCGGACTGCCCGGTTGAATGCAGAGGATCGGGTTAGCGATCGTGCGACCAGCGATAAGCGTCTCGTTGAACGAAGCCTTGTTTGAACCCGCTGCCTCCCGAGCATGGCGCTCTTCAGGGAGATTCGGCTTCACATCGGCTCTGTTGGGCGGTGTTTAACGATTCCCGCTCCACCCGTCAACCCCGCGTCGCTCTGCCGACAACCCATGGGCTCAATGAAAAGGGCCGCACGAGGCGGCCCTTTTCGAACGTCGCGATCGAGACGTCTACTCGGCCGCGTCGTTCAACGAGGTCAGCATACGGTCCGCGTCGGCCGCGTTGGAAGCCTTGCGGCGGTCGTCGAGGATCAGGTCATCGCGGCTCGTCGCGATGCGGCGGACCTGCGTCATCATTCCGCCCGTACCGGCCGGGATCAGACGGCCGACGATGACGTTCTCCTTCAGCCCCTGCAACGTATCCATCTTGCCGGCCACTGCCGCCTCGGTAAGGACGCGCGTGGTCTCCTGGAAGGAGGCCGCCGAGATGAAGGACGGGGTCTGCAGCGAGGCCTTGGTGATGCCCAGAAGAACCGGGTTGCCGGACGCCGGCTTCTTGCCTTCGTCCACCAGCTTCTCGTTCAGCTCCGCCAGCTCGATCCGGTCGACATGATCGCCCGGAATATAGCCGGAATCGCCGGACTCCACGATCTCGACCTTCTGCAGCATCTGCCGGACGATCACCTCGATGTGCTTGTCGTTGATAAGCACGCCCTGGAGGCGATAGACCTCCTGGATCTCGTTCACCAGATACGAGGCCAGCGCTTCGACGCCCCGGATGGCCAGGATGTCATGCGGCGCGGGGTTGCCATCCAGGATGTAGTCACCCTTCTCGATGACGTCGCCTTCCTGAAGATGGAACGGCTTGCCCTTCGGGATCAGGTACTCCACCGGCTCCACGCCGTCCCCATGCGGCTCGATGACGATCCGCCGCTTGTTCTTGTAGTCGCGGCCGAAACGGATGGTGCCGTCGATCTCGGCGATGACCGCGTTGTCCTTGGGGCGACGCGCCTCGAAGAGTTCGGCGACCCGCGGCAGACCACCGGTGATGTCCTTGGTCTTCGCGCTTTCCATCGGAATACGCGAAAGAACGTCGCCAGCCTTCACCTTCGAACCCGGCTCGACGGACAGGATGGCGTCCACCGACAGGAGGTAGCGGGCATCCGAACCACGCGCGAGCTTGTGGATCGTACCGTCGTCCTTGCGGATGACCATGGCCGGCTTGAGGTCCGAGCCGCGCGGGTTGGCGCGCCAATCGATGACCTGGCGCTTGGTGATACCCGTCGACTCGTCCGCCTGCTCCAGAACCGAGAGGCCCTCGACCAGATCCTCGAACTCAACCGTGCCCTCGACTTCCGTCAGGACCGGACGCGTGTAGGGATCCCACTCCGCGATACGCTGCCCCCGACGAACCTGATCCCCATCGTCGACGAAGATGCGGCTGCCGTAGGTGACGCGATGCGAAGCCCGCTCCTTGCCCGCCTGATCGAGGATCAGGATGGCCATGTTGCGGCCCATGGCAACAAGACGGCCCTCAGAATCGCGCACAACGTTGCGGTTCCGAATCTGGACCGTGCCTTCATAGGACGCTTCTAGGAACGAGCTGTCGACCACCTGCGCCGTGCCGCCCATGTGGAACGTGCGCATGGTGAGCTGCGTGCCCGGCTCGCCGATCGACTGCGCCGCGATGACGCCAACGGCCTCGCCCATGTTGACGGGCGTGCCACGAGCCAGATCGCGTCCGTAGCAGACGGCGCAGATGCCGGTGCGCACCTCGCAGGTGAGTGCCGAGCGAATCTTGACCGACTGCACGCCAGCCTTCTCGATGATCTCGACGTCCTTCTCCTCGACCGTGCGACCACCCTCGACGAGAACATCACCCGTCAACGGATGCACGATGTCCTCCAGCGCCGTCCGGCCAAGGATGCGCTGGCCGAGCGTGGCAACGACCTGGCCGGCATCAACGATGGGCTGCATCGTCAGGCCGTTCGGGGTGCCGCAATCAGTCTGCGTGATGATGCAGTCCTGCGCCACGTCAACCAGACGGCGGGTCAGATAGCCGGAGTTGGCCGTCTTCAGCGCCGTGTCGGCCAGACCCTTGCGGGCACCGTGGGTGGAGTTGAAGTACTCCAGCACGGTCAGGCCTTCCTTGAAGTTCGAGATGATCGGCGTCTCGATGATCTCGCCAGAGGGCTTGGTCATCAGGCCGCGCATTGCCGCGAGCTGGCGCATCTGAGTGGGCGAGCCACGCGCGCCGGAGTGCGACATCATGTAGATCGAGTTCATCGGCTTCTGACGGCCGGTCTCGGCGTCGAACTCGACCGCCTTGATGCGGCCCATCATCTCGTCGGCGATCTTGTCCGTGCACTTGGCCCAGGCATCGACCACCTTGTTGTACTTCTCGCCCTGGGTGATCAGGCCATCATTGTACTGCTGCTCGTATTCCTTAGCGAGCGCCTGCGTCTCACCGATCAGCTTCGGCTTGGTGTCAGGGATGACCATGTCATCTTTGCCGAAGGAGATGCCGGCGGTGCAGGCGTGGCGGAAGCCGAGCTGCATGATGCGGTCGCAGAAGATCACCGTGTCCTTCTGACCGCAATGGCGGTAGACAGTGTCGATCATCTTCGAGATGTTCTTCTTCGTCATCAGATCGTTGGCGATGTCGAAGGAGATCTTGTGCGTCTTCGGCAGAAGCTGGCCGATGAGCATGCGGCCGGGCGTCGTCTCGTAGATCTTCGAGGTCACGTTGCCGTTCTCGTCGATCGAGCGGACGCGGCCCTTGATCTTGGTGTGCAGCGTCACGGACTTGGTGAAGAGGGCCTGCTCCATCTCTCCGATATCCGAGAAGGCCATGCCCTGCCCCGGCTCGTTCTCATTCATGATCGAGAGGTAGTAGAGCCCGAGCACCATGTCCTGCGACGGCACGATGATCGGCGCGCCGTTCGCGGGATGCAGGATGTTGTTCGTCGACATCATCAGGACGCGCGCTTCGAGCTGCGCCTCGATGGACAACGGCACGTGCACCGCCATCTGGTCGCCGTCGAAGTCCGCGTTGAAGGCCGTGCAGACCAACGGGTGAAGCTGGATCGCCTTGCCCTCGATCAGCACCGGCTCGAATGCCTGGATGCCGAGGCGGTGAAGCGTCGGCGCGCGGTTCAGGAGAACCGGATGCTCGCGGATAACCTCGTCGAGGATGTCCCAGACTTCCGGGCGCTCCTTCTCGACCAGCTTCTTGGCCTGCTTGACCGTGGACGAGTAGCCCTTGGCATCCAGGCGCGCGTAGATGAACGGCTTGAACAGCTCCAGCGCCATCTTCTTGGGCAGGCCGCACTGGTGAAGCTTCAATTCCGGGCCGGTCACGATGACCGAACGGCCGGAATAATCGACGCGCTTGCCGAGCAGGTTCTGGCGGAAGCGGCCCTGCTTGCCCTTGAGCATGTCCGAGAGCGACTTCAGAGGACGCTTGTTGGCGCCCGTGATGACGCGGCCGCGGCGCCCGTTGTCGAACAGCGCGTCCACCGCCTCCTGAAGCATGCGCTTCTCATTGCGGATGATGATGCCCGGCGCGCGCAGCTCGATCAGCCGCTTGAGACGGTTGTTGCGGTTGATGACGCGGCGATAGAGATCGTTAAGGTCCGAGGTCGCGAAGCGTCCCCCATCCAGCGGGACGAGCGGGCGCAGGTCCGGCGGGATCACCGGAACGACGCTCATGATCATCCATTCCGGCTTGTTGCCGGACTCCAGGAAGTTCTCGACGATCTTGAGACGCTTCATGAGCTTTTTGGTCTTCAGCTCGGACGTCGTCGTCGCGAGCTCGGACCGCAGGTCGCCGGCGATCTTCTCCAGATCCATGGAGCGCAACAGCTCCTGGATCGCCTCCGCGCCGATCAGCGCGGTGAAGCTGTCTTCACCGTACTCCTCGGTCGCGATGATGTACTCCTCCTCCGTCAGGAGCTGGTGCTCCTTCAGGGCGGTGAGGCCGGGCTCGGTCACGATGTAGTTCTCGAAGTAGAGAACGCGCTCGATGTCCTTGAGGGTCATGTCGAGCAGGGTGCCGATGCGGCTGGGCAGCGACTTCAGGAACCAGATATGCGCCACCGGCGCCGCCAGTTCGATATGCCCCATACGCTCGCGGCGAACGCGAGAAAGCGTGACCTCCACGCCGCACTTTTCGCAGATGATGCCCTTGTACTTCATCCGCTTGTACTTGCCGCACAGGCATTCGTAGTCCTTGATCGGACCAAAAATGCGCGCGCAGAAGAGGCCGTCACGCTCGGGCTTGAACGTGCGGTAGTTGATCGTCTCCGGCTTCTTGATCTCGCCGAACGACCAGGAAAGGATCTTCTCGGGGCTCGCGAGCGAAATCCGGATGGAATCGAACGTCTGAGCCTGCACCTGAGGATTGAAGAGATTCATGACCTCTTGATTCATGGTGCTTTCTCCTTCTGGGGCATCCGCCCCGCGATGCGGAAGGACGAGCCTTCCCGCAAAATCCAAAACCGCGAAACCTTAGCCGGCGCCGCACCCGAAAGCGCAGCGCCGGAAGTGTCGCCCAACAGAGCGACCGTTCTATGTCCGCCTATTCGGCCGCGTCCGGCAGGCCTTCCAGCGAAGCCGCCAGATCGGCCACCGAGTTGGACAGGTCCACGTCGAGGCCCAGCGAGCGCATTTCCTTCACGAGAACGTTGAAGCTCTCGGGAATGCCAGACTCGAAGGCGTCGTCGCCGCGCACGATGGACTCGTACACCTTGGTGCGGCCCGCCACGTCGTCCGACTTCACCGTCAGCATCTCCTGCAACGTGTAGGCGGCGCCGTAGGCCTCAAGTGCCCACACCTCCATCTCGCCGAAGCGCTGGCCGCCGAACTGCGCCTTGCCGCCCAGCGGCTGCTGGGTGACGAGCGAGTAGGGGCCGATCGAGCGGGCGTGGATCTTGTCATCCACCAGATGGTGCAGCTTCAGCATGTAGATGTAGCCGACCGTCACCTGGCGGTCGAAGGCCTCGCCGGTGCGCCCGTCATATAGCGTCACCTGCCCGGAACCGTTGAGCCCCGCCTTCTCCAGCATCTCGACGATGTCGTGCTCCACGGCGCCGTCGAAGACCGGCGTCGCAATGGAAACGCCGCGCTTCATCTGCCGTGCGAGGGTCAGGACGCTCTCGTCGTCGTAGTCCTTCACCTTCTCGTTGCGGTCGCTGTCGCCCAGAAGCCCGGCGATCTCCTGACGCAGAGGGTCCACGTCCAGAGACTGCTGGTAAGCCTCCAGCATCTGGCCGATCTTCTTGCCCATGCCCGCGCAGGCCCAGCCGAGATGTGTCTCGAGGATCTGACCGACATTCATGCGCGAAGGCACGCCGAGCGGGTTGAGCACGATATCGACATGCGTACCGTCCTCGTTGAACGGCATGTCCTCCACCGGCACGATCCGCGAAACGACGCCCTTGTTGCCATGACGGCCGGCCATCTTGTCGCCCGGCTGAATCTTGCGCTTCACGGCGACGAAGACCTTCACCTGCTTCATGACGCCGGGGGGCAGTTCGTCGCCGCGCTGCACCTTCTCGACCTTGTCCATGAAGCGCTGCTCCAGCGTCTTCTTGGACTCGTCATAGACAGACCGCAGCGCCTCGATCTCGCCCTGCAGCTTCTCGTCCTCGACCGCGAACATCCACCACTGCGAGCGGGGATACTCTGTCATGACCTCCGGCGAGAGCGCGGCGCCCTTCTTGAAGCTCTTCGGCCCGGCGATGGCCGCCTTGCCGTTCAGCATCTCCACGAGGCGACCGTAGACGTTGCGATCCAGGATCGCCTGCTCGTCGTCGCGGTCCTTGGCGAGGCGCTCGATCTCCTCACGCTCGATCGCCATCGCGCGCTCGTCCTTCTCCACGCCGTGGCGGTTGAAGACGCGCACTTCGACGACTGTGCCGTAAGTGCCGGGAGGCATGCGGTTGGACGTGTCACGAACGTCGGAGGCCTTCTCGCCGAAGATGGCGCGCAGGAGTTTCTCCTCCGGCGTCATCGGGCTTTCGCCCTTCGGCGTGATCTTGCCGACCAGGATGTCGCCCGGCTGCACCTCGGCGCCGATATAGACGATGCCCGCCTCGTCGAGGTTCTTCAGCGCCTCTTCCGAAACGTTCGGGATGTCGCGCGTGATCTCCTCGGGGCCGAGCTTGGTGTCGCGCGCCATGACCTCGAACTCCTCGATATGGATCGAGGTGAAGACGTCGTCGGCGACGATGCGCTCCGACAAGAGGATCGAATCCTCGTAGTTGTAGCCGTTCCACGGCATGAACGCGACGAGCACGTTGCGGCCGAGCGCCAGATCGCCGAGGTCCGTGGACGGGCCATCGGCAATGATGTCGCCCTTGCGCACCCTGTCGCCCACCGCCACCAGCGGACGCTGGTTGATGCAGGTGTTCTGGTTGGAGCGCTGGAACTTCATCAGCCGGTAGATGTCAACGCCCGAGCGGCCGGATTCCAAATCCTCCGTCGCACGGATGACGATACGGGTCGCATCCACCTGATCAACGATGCCGGTGCGGCGCGCGCCGATGGCCGCGCCCGAGTCACGGGCCACGATCGGCTCCATGCCCGTGCCAACGAACGGCGCCTCGGCGCGAACGAGCGGCACGGCCTGGCGCTGCATGTTCGAGCCCATGAGTGCGCGGTTCGCGTCGTCGTTCTCCAGGAACGGGATCAACGCGGCGGCCACCGACACGAGCTGCTTGGGCGAGACGTCCATCAGGTCGACATTCTCGCGCGGCGTCATGAAGACGTCGCCCGAATGGCGGCAGACGACCAGCTCTTCCTCGAAGGTCATGTCGTCCTTCAGGATGGCGTTGGCCTGAGCGACGTGATGCTTGGCCTCCTCCATCGCGGAGAGATAGACCACATCGTGCGTGACCTTGCCGTCCACAACGCGGCGGTACGGACTTTCGATGAAGCCATACTTGTTGACGCGCGCGAAGGTCGCGAGCGAGTTGATCAGGCCGATATTGGGGCCTTCCGGCGTCTCGATCGGGCAGATGCGGCCGTAATGCGTCGGGTGCACGTCGCGCACCTCGAAGCCGGCGCGCTCGCGCGTCAGGCCGCCGGGGCCAAGTGCCGAGAGACGACGCTTGTGCGTGATCTCCGACAGCGGGTTGGTCTGGTCCATGAACTGCGAAAGCTGCGAGGAGCCGAAGAACTCGCGCACGGCCGCCGCGGCAGGCTTGGCGTTGATCAGGTCTTGCGGCATGACCGTGTCGATCTCGACGGAGGACATGCGCTCCTTGATCGCCCGCTCCATGCGCAGAAGGCCGACGCGGTACTGGTTCTCCATCAGCTCGCCGACCGAGCGCACCCGGCGATTGCCGAGATTGTCGATGTCGTCGATCTCACCCTTGCCGTCGCGCAGGTCGACCAGCGTCTTGACGACCGCAAGGATGTCCTCCTTGCGCAGCACGCGAACGGTGTCCTCGGCCGAGACGTCGAGGCGCATGTTCATCTTCACGCGGCCCACGGCCGAGAGGTCGTAGCGCTCCGCGTCGAAGAAGAGCGACTGGAACATCGCCTCGGCGGTTTCCATCGTGGGCGGCTCGCCCGGACGCATCACGCGGTAAATGTCGAACAGCGCGTCCTGCCGGCTTTCGTTCTTGTCGGCCGCCAGCGTGTTGCGGATATAAGCGCCCACGGTCACGTGGTCGATGTCGAGCACCGAGATCTGCTCGTGTCCCGCGTCGATCAGGACCTTGAGCGTCTTCTCGTCGATCTCGTCGCCTGCTTCGAGATAGACCTCGCCCGTCGCGTAGTCGACGATGTCCTCGGCCAGGTAATTGCCGTAAAGGTCCTCCTCGCTCGCGCGAAGCGCCTTGACGCCCTTCTCCTTCATCTGCCTGGCCTGGCGAGCGGTGACCTTCTTGCCCGCCTCGACGAGCACTTCGCCGGTGTCGGCGTCGATCAGGTCGGCCGTCGCGCTCTGGCCGCGCACGCGCTCCACAGAGAACGGCACGCGCCAGCCATTCTTGTCCTTCTCGAACATCACGATGTCGTAGAAGGTCGACAGAATCTCCTCGCCGTCCATGCCCAGCGCCATCAGGAGCGAGGTCACCGGAATCTTGCGGCGGCGGTCGATACGCGCGAACACGATGTCCTTGGCGTCGAACTCGATGTCGAGCCAGGATCCGCGATAAGGGATCACGCGCGCGGCGAAGAGCAGCTTGCCGCTGGAATGCGACTTGCCCTTGTCATGGTCGAAGAACACGCCCGGCGAACGGTGCATCTGCGAGACGATGACGCGCTCGGTGCCGTTGACGATGAAGGTGCCGTTGGACGTCATGAGCGGCATGTCGCCCATGTAGACGTCCTGCTCCTTGATGTCCTTGATCGACTTCGCGCCCGTATCCTCGTCGACATCGAACACGATGAGGCGCAGCGTCACCTTCAGCGGCGCCGCGAAGGTCAGGTCGCGCTGCCGGCATTCATCGACGTCGAACTTCGGCGCCTCGAACTCGTACTTGACGAATTCGAGCATCGAATGGCCCGCGAAATCGGAAATGGGGAAGACGGAGCGGAAGACGGACTGAAGCCCCTCGTCCGCACGCCCGCCTTCCGGCTCGTCGACCATCAGGAACTGGTCATAGGAGGCCTTCTGGACCTCGATCAGGTTCGGCATTTCGGCCACTTCGGGGATGGACCCGAAGAACTTGCGCACCCGCCTGCGACCGCTAAACGTCGTCACTTGAGACATCGTCGCTCCTTCATCTCGACATCGCCCTTGACCAGAGGGCCGAAATTCCGTCTCCCTTTCGGAAGACCACCCGAACCGGCTGTCGCCGGTTCAAGTCTCAGGCCGTTCGCTCCCGCGTCCGGTCCGTGTCTCCACAGCGCCCGCCCGGGCGATCTGGAGAAACGCACGCTCCCGCTTCGCGAAATGCACCGGGCAGACCAAGCCGCCCGATGCGAGCACGAATGGCGGAACGGCGTTTTGCCGTCCCGCCCGATTGAAAGTCCTTCGCAAGCGCAGCTAAGGCGCTTACTTGACCTCGACCTTGGCGCCAGCCTTCTCGAGCTGGTCCTTGATCTTGGCGGCCTCGTCCTTGGAGACAGCCTCCTTGACCGGCTTCGGAGCGCCGTCGACAAGGTCCTTGGCTTCCTTGAGGCCCAGGCCCGTGATCGCACGGACTTCCTTGATGACGTTGATCTTCTGCGCGCCGGCATCCGAGAGGATGACGTCGAACTCGGTCTTCTCTTCCTCGGCGGCGGCGGCAGCACCGGCGCCACCAGCGGCGGCAACGGCCACCGGCGCGGCGGCGGAGACGCCCCACTTCTCTTCGAGGAGCTTCGACAGCTCGGCCGCCTCGAGGACGGTCAGGCTCGACAGGTCTTCAACGATCTTGGCGAGATCAGCCATTGTTCACATTCCCTATGGTTCGATTGTTCTGAATGCAGCGAGGAACAAGCCTCACGCCGCCTCGTCCTTCTTGGCATACGCCCCGAAAACGCGCGCGAGCTGCGCCGCCGGCGCGGCCGTGACGGCCGCGATGCGGGTGGCCGGCGTCTGGATCATGCCCAGAAGCTTGCCGCGCAGTTCGTCGAGCGAAGGCAGCGAGGCCAAAGCCTTCACGCCTTCCGCGTCTAGAGCGGTGGCCCCCATCGCCCCGCCCAGGATCACGAGCTTGTCGTTGCCCTTGGCGAAGTCGTTGGCCACCTTCGGCGCCGCGACCGGATCGACCGAGTAGGCGATCAGGGTCTGGCCCTCGAACAGGTTCGAGATGCCTTCGGCGTCGGTGCCTTGAAGAGCGATTTTGGCGAGGCGGTTCTTCGCGACTTTGACGGTGCCACCAGATTCGCGCATCTTGACCCGAAGGTCATTCATCTGCGCGACGGTGAGACCGGCGTAGCGGGCCACCACGATCGCGCCCGAGGCCTTGAAGGTCTCGTTCAGATCCGTGACGAACTCGCGCTTTTCCGCTCTGTCCACTGTCACTCTCCAGTTGAGGCCCTACCCTTGCAGGTGAGGCCCCGGTTGCCGTTTGCCGCATGGAATCCCATGCGACGCTCGAGGATCCTGTCCCCTTGCGCCTGTTTGGCTCCCGAGGGAACCGGCAGACGGCACAAGGCATTCAGAGGTTCGAACCGAAGCGGATACGAATATCCAAGATCGGATCGTCCCCGTCTCATGCAGGCTTTCAACGATTAAGAAGGACGGCGAACCGGCCCTCGCCCACAATCTCGGACAGGCTGGCGAAATCCCTTCGGATCACGCCGAACCGCGGCCGTGAGGCCGCGGAACTTCATTCGGGGAAATATCCCATATGGGAGACGCCCCGTGAGATGTTAAGCCCTCAGGCCTCGGAACGAACCGAGGCGGGGTCGAGCTTGAGGCCGGGCCCCATGGTCGAGGAGACGGCCACGCGCTGGACGTAGTTGCCCTTCGCGCCACTCGGCTTGGCCTTCTGGACAGCCTCGGCGAAGGCCTTGATATTCTCCACCAACGCCTCGGTGCCGAAGCTCGCCTTGCCGACGCCCGCATGCACGATGCCAGCCTTCTCCACGCGGAACTCCACCGCACCGCCCTTCGACGCCTTAACGGCGGCAGTCACGTCAGGCGTGACGGTACCGACGCGCGGATTGGGCATCAGGCCGCGCGGGCCGAGCACCTTGCCGAGACGGCCGACGAGTCCCATCATGTCCGGCGTCGCGATAGCGCGGTCGAAATCGATCGTGCCGCCCTGCACCTGCTCCACCAGATCCTCGGCACCGACGATATCCGCGCCGGCGGCCTTGGCCTCCTCGGCTTTGTCGCCACGAGCGAACACGGCAACGCGAACCGTGCGGCCCGTACCGTTCGGCAGGTTGACCACGCCGCGCACCATCTGGTCCGCATGACGCGGGTCGACGCCCAGATTCATCGCGACTTCGATGGTCTCGTCGAACTTGGCGGTGGAACGCTCCTTCAGCAGACCGATCGCCTCGGACAGATCGTAGAGCTTCTCGCGGTCGATGCCCTCGCGGGCTTTCGCAATGCGCTTGCCAATCTTAGCCATCGGTTCAGCCCACCACTTCCAGGCCCATGGACTTGGCGGAACCTTCCACCATCGCCATCGCCGCTTCCACGTCGTTCGCGTTCAGGTCCTTCATTTTCGCCTCGGCGATTTCACGGACCTGCTGACGGCTCACCGAGCCGGCGCTGACCTTGCCCGGCTCCTTGGAGCCGCTCGTGAGCCCGGCCGCCTTCTTCAGGAAGTAGCTGACCGGAGCCGTCTTCATCACGAAGGTGAAGGACTTGTCCTGATAGTAGGTGATGACGACGGGGACCGGGGATCCCTTCTCCATCTCCTGGCTCTGCGCGTTGAACGCCTTGCAGAACTCCATGATGTTGATGCCGCGCTGACCGAGCGCGGGACCGATCGGCGGCGACGGGGTCGCGGACCCGGCCTTCACCTGCAGCTTGAGCTGCCCTGCGATTTTCTTAGCCATTCAATCCTGCCTTATGACAAGCGCCTCCTGGGAGGCTTTGCAGTCGTGCGGTTCGGCGCCTGACGGCCGGCTTTCGTGCCGCAGCGCCTCCCGCACAATTCGGGGCGAGTGCCTCACCCCTCTCGATCAGACCTTTTCGACCTGACCGAATTCGAGATCCACCGGAGTAGCCCGACCGAAAATCGAGACTTCGACCTTGAGACGCGTGCGCTCCTGATCGACCTCCTGAACAATGCCGTTGAAGGAGGCGAACGGACCATCGGAAACGCGCACCTGCTCGCCGACATCAAAGGAGATCGACGACTTCGGACGCTCGACACCGTCCTGAACCTGAGTCAGGATCTGCGTCGCCTCTGCCTCGGAGATGGGAACCGGACGATTGTCCGGCCCGAGGAACCCGGTCACCTTCGGCGTGTTCTTGATCATCGAGAAGACCTGGTCGGTCAGCTCGGCCTTGACCAATACGTAGCCCGGGAAGAACTTGCGCTCGGCATCGACCTTGCGACCACGACGCACCTCGACGACCTTCTCCGTCGGAACGAGAATCTTCTCGAACTTGTCGGACAGCCCCTTCTGACGGGCCTGCTCCTCGATCGATTCGGCCACCTTCTTCTCGAAATTCGAGTAAGCGTGGACGATGTACCAGCGAGCGGTCATGGAATTAACGATTGCTCCTGCGGTCAGCCGACATTCATCACGAGGCCGACGAGATAGCCCAGCACCTGATCGGCGACGAAAAAGAACGCCGCAGCGAAGACCACCATCACCAGCACCATGATCGTCGAGATCACGGTTTCCTTGCGGCTAGGCCAAGTGACCTTGGAGACCTCGGTGCGGACCTGCTGCAGAAACGTGAAGGGATTTGTCTTCGAGGCCATAGAGCGCCCATGCCATTAGGCGCGTAAAAGCTGCCGACCAGCCCCACGCGCCCCGTGTCTGTTAAACGCTACATACCCGCCCCTCTCGCGATTCACAAGGGGCACGACGCATTTTGAGAGCAAATGGCAGGGGCAACAGGGCTCGAACCTGTGACCTGCGGTTTTGGAGACCGCCGCTCTACCAACTGAGCTATACCCCTAAAGGGCCGACGTTCCGCGACGTTCGTCTGCGAAGGCCGTCCTGACGCGAGGCCGGCAATAATCCGTAGCGGAGCGTTTGGCAAGCGAAGTTTGCCCGCCCCTCCGCTCAGCGGCCTTGGCAGGGCTCGGCTGCGCGCTTTTCCTTCCGCGTTCGCGGCTTGAGCGCGCGCACCCAACCGTCGAAGCGCTGCTGCACGCGCGTGACCTTCATCAAGGCGTCGATGCCCATATGGGCCGATTCCAGACGCTCGGAGAGAACGTCGCCCGCCACAAGAGACACATCCTCGGCCGTCACGCCCGGAAGCCGCCGCGCAATGGCGTCCAGAGCGCCTTCGACGCGGGCCGCTCCCGGGGCTGGCTCCAGCCGCCCAGAGCGAAACAGCAGGCGCAGGACGATCTGCTCGAAGGTCCAATCGTGATCGTAGAACAGCTTCCATTTGGCGCTGCGCCGGGCCGTGAACCCCGCCAGCACGATGCGGCTGCCCATGCAGCGTTCGCTCAGCAGAAGCGCCAAGGCAAAGCCGCTCGTGGGAACGTGGGTCACGGGATAGAACCCCTCCATCGTCCCGGCGAGGTCGACATGCGCGACCTGCACCCCGCCGAACTCACCAGCGGGGCTCAGAACCTCCTGCGGCCCCGCCTTCAGGTTGAGCACGCCCTGGAACCGGGGGCCGCGCAGCAGGCGCAGGACATCGTCCACCTCCCGCCGATAGACGATGTTCGCCCCTGCGGGGCTGGACCGCGCGACGAGCACGGCCTCACCTTCGAAGGGCTTCGACAGGACCTTGTAGACCTTGTTGAAGAAGACAAAGAGCGTGTCACCCGAATAGGCCCCGCGTAGCGCGCCGATATCGATCACGTCGCTGTTGGCGACGAGCACGATGGTTTCATAGCGCTCGAAGAAGGCGACCGCCTCCTCCACGGTCTCCATCCCCTCGAAGGACGTCGGCTCCGCCATAATTCTTATGCCTTCGGCTCGCGCTGCTGCACGTAGAGCACGCGCTCGCGCATCGCGAACCATTCCTCCGCGTAATCGTCGTCGCGATATTCATCGAAATAGGGCCCACCGTCCGTGAAGTGGACGTTCTTGGCCGATTCGTCCCGCTCGTACTCGTTCACCAGCCAGTTCCAGGCAGCCGGCAGCGCGCCGATCTGGCTGTCGTCGTCCAGCCATTTGAACTGGTGGAGCTGAAGGCCCGTCGCGGTATTGACGAAATCCGGCGTCAGCGCACGGCACCGGGTGTTGTTGAAGAGCAGTACGCTCGACCAGTTCTTCTTTTCATACTTGGTCTGCACCTGCCCGAGGAATTTCGTCTCCACCTTCGGCTGGTAGTCGTGCTTCACGCACATGACGGCCTTCGTTTCGTCCCGCAGCGCCCAGAGTTCGGCGATGTCGGCCCGCATCAGCATGTCGCAGTCCATGAAAAGGCTCCATCCCTCGTAGTTCGAAAGATAGGGAACCAGGAAGCGCGAGAACGAGAATTCCGTCGATTGGAGGGCGTTGCGCTCGCGGGTGAACGTCTTCTCCAGATGAGGAAGCACGAGGGGCGAGAGCGTGACCGGCATGGTGGAATGCTCGATGATACTCTGCGCGAGGACGTGGTAGGCCACGACCTCCTTGGAATCGTAGCCGATGAAAACGCGCGCGATGTCTGCGGACACTGCAAATCCCCTTTTCCAAACGCCGGCGTTGTAACCGGTCCGGCCACGGCTCCGCAACAGCGGCCCGGATACGAAAAAGCGGGCCGTAAAGGCCCGCTTCCTCATGCTCGCATGGGCTCTTCGCCCAATTTACTCGACGATGGTCGAGACGATGCCGGCGCCGACGGTGCGGCCGCCCTCACGGATGGCGAAGCGAAGCTTCTCTTCCATCGCGATCGGAACGATCAGCGTCACGTCCATCGTCACGTTGTCGCCCGGCATCACCATCTCGGTGCCCTCGGGAAGCGTCACCACACCCGTCACGTCCGTCGTCCGGAAGTAGAACTGAGGACGGTAGTTCGTGAAGAACGGCGTGTGCCGGCCGCCCTCCTCCTTCGTCAGGATGTACGCCTCGGCCTTGAACTTCGTGTGCGGCTTCACAGAACCCGGCTTGCAAAGAACCTGGCCCCGCTCGACACCCTCGCGGTCCACGCCGCGGATCAGCGCGCCGATATTGTCGCCCGCCTGTCCCTGGTCCAGGAGCTTGCGGAACATCTCAACGCCCGTCACCGTCGTCTTCTTCGAGTCGCGGATCCCCACGATCTCCACTTCCTCGCCGACCTTCACGATCCCGCGCTCCACGCGGCCCGTCACAACCGTGCCGCGGCCGGAGATCGAGAACACGTCCTCGATCGGCATCAGGAACGGCTGGTCGACAGGGCGCTCCGGCGTCGGAATGTAGGCGTCAACCTCTTCCATCAGCTTGCGGACCGCGTCCTCGCCGATCTCCTTGTTGGAGTCCTCCAGAGCCGCAAGCGCAGACCCCTTCACGATCGGAATGTCGTCGCCCGGGAAGTCGTAGCTCGACAGAAGCTCGCGAACCTCCAGCTCCACCAACTCCAGAAGCTCCGGATCGTCGACCTGGTCCACCTTGTTCAAAAACACGACGATCGCAGGAACGCCAACCTGACGCGCCAGAAGAATGTGCTCCCGCGTCTGCGGCATCGGGCCGTCCGCCGCCGAGCAAACCAGGATCGCACCGTCCATCTGCGCCGCGCCCGTGATCATGTTCTTCACGTAGTCCGCGTGCCCCGGGCAGTCCACATGCGCGTAGTGACGGTTCGCCGTCTCATACTCAACATGCGCCGTCGAAATCGTGATCCCCCGCGCCTTCTCCTCAGGCGCCGCGTCAATCTGGTCGTACGCTCGGAACTCCCCGAAGTACTTCGTGATCGCAGCCGTCAATGACGTCTTCCCATGATCAACGTGACCGATCGTCCCAATGTTCACATGCGGCTTGTTGCGCTCGAATTTCGATTTGGCCATGAGAAGTTTTCCTGACGCTTAAGGCTCGAGTCTGAACTCCCGGCGCGACATATAGACTGCCGTTGCCGAACACAAGTGCGCCTCACCACCGCGCGTTATGGGCGGCTCGAGGGATGGAGCTCTTCGGACAGATGCGGTGGAGCGGGTAGCGGGAATCGAACCCGCGTATTCAGCTTGGAAGGCTGCTGCTCTACCATTGAGCTATACCCGCGGCACTCGGGGGCCCCTGCCGGCGATGGTGGAGGGAGTTGGATTTGAACCAACGTAGGCTGAGCCAACGGATTTACAGTCCGTCCCCTTTAACCACTCGGGCATCCCTCCGCATCGACCGCAGGGCCCTGTCGAACCACGAGCATCCCTTCGGGACGCCTTCGGTTCGGGCGGCGTTATGCAGGCGCCTCCCCGCCCTGTCAACCGCCCTCGGCCCTCAGAAGAACGATATCTCGCCGGGCGCTTTTCGGTTAAGGAGGGAGAATGAGCGACACCCCCTCCCATACGCCCAAGGACTCCCACTACGCCCGGCTGCGCCGCGCCCATCGCGAGAAGACGCAGGGCGGGCCGCCTGCGCAGGGTGCCGTGCCGGATGGCTTGCCGGACAACACCGTCCGGCTCTATGGCCTGCATACGGTGCAGGCGGCGTTGCAGAATCCGAAACGCCGCCTGCACCGGCTCTACGCGACAAGAAACGCCCTCGCCCGCCTCGGCGTTGGCGAAGACGGGCTCTCCTGCCCGTTCGAACTCGTCGAGCCCCGCTTCCTCGATCGCGAGTTGGGCGGCGAAGCTGTGCATCAGGGCGTGATGCTGGAAGCGCGACCGCTGCCGCCCGGCCGTCTGTCGGCGCTGGGCACGGCGAATCTCGTTCTGGTGCTGGACCAGGTGACGGACCCGCACAATGTGGGCGCGATCCTGCGCTCGGCAACGGCCTTCGGAGCGGGCGCCGTGGTCACGACCTCACGCCATTCCCCTCAGGAGTCGGGCGTCCTGGCGAAGTCGGCCTCGGGCGCGCTCGAACATGTGCCTTACATCCAGATCGGGAATCTGGCCGAGGGTCTGACGGAACTCGCACAGCGAGGCTACCAGACGATCGGGCTTGATTCGGAAGGGCCCGGTGAACTTGAGCCGAGTTTCTCCGGCGACAAGATAGCTCTCGTCCTGGGCTCGGAGGGCAAGGGCCTGCGCCAGAAGACGCGGGAGACCGTCTCAACGCTGGCGCGCCTGGAGATGCCCGGCGCGATTCGCTCCCTTAACGTCTCGAACGCAGCCGCCGTGGCGCTTTATGCGGCGCGGCGCCATCTCGGGGCCCTCTCCCGTTAGAAGACGTGCGGAACGATCTTGCCATCGCGCAGCGTGATGGCACGGTCCATGCGCCGCGCCAGATCGTGGTTGTGCGTGGCGATCAAGGCCGCCACGCCGGACTGGCGCACCAGCGCGGTCAGGGCGTCGAAGACGTAGCCGGAAGTGGTCGGATCGAGATTGCCCGTCGGCTCGTCGGCCAGAAGCACGAAGGGATTGTTGGCAACCGCGCGGGCGATGGCCACACGCTGCTGCTCGCCCCCCGAAAGCTCGGCGGGACGATGCTCCGCGCGTTTTCCGATTCGCATATAGCCTAAGAGCTCGCGAGCCCGCTCGGCCGCGACCTTATGGGACAGGCCGCGAATCATCTGCGGCAGCATCACGTTCTCCAGCGCCGAGAACTCCGGCAGGAGATGGTGGAACTGGTAGACGAAGCCGATGGCCTGCCGGCGCATCGCGGTGCGCCTGTCATCGCCGAAGGCCCCGCAACTCTCCCCGTTGACGAAGACATCTCCCCCATCAGGCCGCTCCAGCAATCCGGCGATATGCAGCAGGGTCGATTTGCCGGCACCGGAAGGGGCAACCAGCGCGACCAACGCGCCGGCCTCGATTTCCATATCCGCGCCATCGAGAATCGTCAGGCGGTTTTCGCCCTGCTCGTAATGGCGCTCGACCTTTTCGAGCCGCAGGGCGGCTTGCTTGCTTGTCATTCGTAACGCAGCGCCTCGACAGGATCGAGCTTCGAGGCTCTCCAGGACGGAAACAGGGTGGCGATGAAGGAAAGACCCAGCGCCATAGCAACGACGGCCACGACTTCGGACGGATCGATCTCCGCCGGCAGCCGGCTGAGGAAGTAGAATTGCGGATCGAAAATCGTGGTGCCCAGGACCCAGGAGAAGAACTGCCGCAGGTTCTCGATATTGAGGCAGAACACGACCCCGAGCACCAGGCCGGCCAGCGTGCCGGCCACGCCGATGGAGGTGCCGGTGATGAAGAAGACGCGCATGACCGCGCCTTTGGTGGCTCCCATCGTGCGCAGGATGGCAATGTCCCGGCCCTTGTCCTTCACCAGCATGAAGAGGCCGGAAATGATGTTCAGCGCCGCCACCAGGATGATGAGCGTGAGGATGATGAACATCACGTTCCGCTCTACCTGCAGGGCCGAGAAGAAGCCCTCGTTCTGGCGTTGCCAGGTGATCGTGTAGTTCGGCCGCTCGGCCGCCTGCTCGATGGCGCCCTGGAGCGTTTGAACGTTATCGGGGCGGTCGACGAAGATTTCGATGGACTGGGCCTGCCCATCCGAATTGAAGAAGAGCTGGGCTTCCTCGAACGGCATGTACACGTAGGCCGCGTCATACTCGGACAGGCCGATCTCGAAGATCGCCGTCACCTCGTAGGCCTTGACGCGCGGCGCGGCGCCGAAGGGCGTCACGTCGCCTTCCGGCGAGATCAGCGTGATAAGGTCTCCGAGGGACAAGGCGAGAGTCTGTGCGAGCCGGCTGCCGATGGCAACGCCCTCGCCGCCGTCGAACCCTTCGAGTGAACCTAAGACAATGTTGGATGAGACCGGCGTAAGCTGCTGGAGATCCTCACCCCGTACACCCTTGACGAGCGCCCCAGTATTGGCGGCACCGGCTCCGCTTGCAAGCACCTGTCCCTGGACGAGCGGCATCGTGAAGGCGACGCCGGGCACGGACGCGATGCGCTGCGCCACATCGTCGAAATCGGTGAGCGGCCTGTCGATCGGTTGCATCACCACATGGCCGTTGACGCCGAGGATGCGCGTCAGAAGCTCGGCGCGAAAGCCGTTCATCACCGACATGACGATGATCAGCGCGGCGACGCCCAGCATGATGCCGACGAAGGAGAAGCCCGCGATGACCGAAACGCCCGCATCCCGACGCCGAGCGCGCAGGTAGCGCCCGGCGATCATCCATTCGAAACGCGAGAAAGGTCGCGTCGAAGGGGACGCCGTGCCACCGGCCTGCGCGGTCGGCTTCGCGGATGCGTTCATGCCTTGAGCCTGTCGAGGACCTTATCGATGGCCACAGTCTCCCGCTCTCCGCTCGCGCGAAGCTTGATCTCGGCCTCGCCGGCCTTCGCCCCGCGCGGGCCGACGATCAGTTGCACCGGCAGGCCGATCAGGTCCATCGTCGCGAACTTGGCCCCCGCGCGCGTGTCCTGGTCGTCATAGAGCACATCGTGGCCGGCGGCCTGCAACTCGCCATACAGCCGCTCGCAAACCGCGTCGCAGTCCGCGTCTCCTGGCTTCATGTTGACGAGCCCGATATCGAAGGGCGCGACGCCCATCGGCCAGACGATGCCGTTTTCGTCATGGCTCGCCTCGATGATGGCCGCGATGAGGCGAGAGGGGCCGATGCCGTAGGAGCCCATGAAGAGCGGCGTTTCCTTTCCATCCGGGCCTGCGACGGTCGCCCCCATGGGCTCGGAATATTTCGTGCCGAAATGGAAGATGTGGCCGACCTCGATCCCGCGGGCGGCCAGCCGTTCGGTCTCCGGGAGCGCGTTCCATGCGGCCTCGTCGTGCATTTCCTCGGTGGCCGCGTAAGGCGTCGTCCATTGCTCGACAGTCTGCGCGAGAGCCGGCGCATCCTTGAAATCGACGCCCTCGCCCGGCACGGGCATCTCCAGATAGTCGCGGTGGCAGAAGACCTCGCTCTCGCCCGTCGAGGCGAGGATGATGAACTCATGGCTCAGCTTACCGCCGATGGGACCGGTATCGGCGCGCATCGGGATTGCCTGCAGGCCCAGGCGCGCGAAGGTGCGCAGATAGGCCACGAACATCCGATCGTAGGCCGCCTTCGAGGATTCATAGTCAATATCGAATGAGTAGGCGTCCTTCATCAGAAATTCGCGCGAGCGCATGACGCCGAAACGCGGGCGGACCTCGTCACGGAACTTCCACTGGATATGGTAGAGATTGAGGGGCAACTCCTTGTAGGAGCGAATGTAGGAGCGGGCGATATCCGTCACCATCTCCTCGTTCGTCGGGCCGAACAGCATGTCGCGCCCGTGGCGGTCCTCGATCCGCAGCATCTCCTTGCCGTAATCGTCATAACGCCCACTTTCGCGCCAGAGATCGGCCGACTGGATCGTCGGCATCAGGATCTCCACCGCGCCCGCGCGATCCTGCTCCTCGCGAATGACACGGCAGACCTTATCCAGCACGCGCTTGCCGAGCGGGAGCCACGTATAGCTGCCCGCCGCCTGCTGGCGAATCATCCCGGCCCGCAGCATCAGGCGATGCGAGACGATCTCGGCTTCCTTCGGTGTCTCCTTCAGGATGGGCAGGAAATATTGCGAGAGGCGCATGGAGACCCGTATCGACTGGTGAAAGGCTGAATGCGCGGTTCATAGCCGCTCGCCGCGCGAAAGCAAAGCGAGGTTCGTCCACCTCCGCTGCGCCGCAATCCCTTCCCTTTTCCGCAGCGAAAAGAGGCAAACGATGGCGCGGATCGGGGCGACAGGGCCAAAAAAGTGTCAGATTGTCGCAGATTCCTCGTGACAACACGGCAACGGTGTAATAGCGTCATGTCAATAGAAGGAGCGGCTTACGCTCGACATCCAGGTGGTCTAGTCTTGGGAGGACGTGGTTTCCGGCGCGAACTATAATCGCTGCCCTGAACGACAGTTTCGGTGTGGAACCCAGACCCGATGAGCTAAAATGCGAGGCTTTTATGCCTCGCATTTTTTTTGATACTTCGAAGCCCACACCAATGCTTCAGGTGCCAGGAATGATCCTGGGCAAATCATCGAGCCCGAAGCCAAAAATTTGCGTGGAAGCGTAAAAGGCCCCGAAGACGAGGGCCGAGATGAGCGTTGTCAGCAGAGCCTTCCGCCCCAGCGCCGGCGCCGCCGGGGCACTGTGCACAGTGCCCGGAACGATGTCGCCTGTTTCGGCCTGGGACCGCACGCCCATGGGCAGGATGGCGAAGAGCACCGTCCACCAGATGACGAAGTAGATCGCCAGCGCAGAAACGACACCCATGGCCATGCACTCCTCTCCTGGCCCGACCGGCTATCGCGCGCTGATCGACACCTCGCGAGCGCAAAGACGATGGCTCGATGCAACGAAAAGTCAAACGGGCTTTGACGCCGATCCTATCACACACGCCTCGCGAGCGGCAGGAGCCTTCGGTCGCCTGCCCTATACGGTCGCAAAGCTCCGCCGCGTGGCGATCGGAAAGAACAGCCACGCCGGGCACCCTGCGGCCCGGCGTGCGCGTCTCCTCGTCAGTCCTTGCCGCCGGCGCGCGCGACGAACACGGTGATGATCGGCTTCTTGCCCCAGGCGTCCTGCGCCTCGGCGCGCACGGCGCGGCGCACCGCCTCGCGAACGACCTCCGCATCCTTACGCCGCCCACGCGGGATGCTTTCCACCGCGCCCGCAGCCGCATCGACCAAAGCAGGAAGGATTCGCTCGCCTTCGAAATCCTTTTCCGGGACGCCCATGGCGATGACTTCCGGGTCGGCGCGCATTTCGAGCTTCTGCGTCAGTTCGACGAGGACGGAGACCTGCCCCGCATAGGAGAGCTTGCGGCGCTCCCCGATGCGCAGTTCGTTCTCGCCCGCCACGAGGTAGCCGTCCTTGTAGAAGCGGCCGACGGGGACCTCCTGCACGATCTCCGGCTTGCCGGGCGCAAGGCGCACCATCTTGCCGTTGCGCAGCGAGACGACCTGTGAGACGCCCTCCTCCCGAGCCAGCGCCGCATGAGCCATGAGATGGGCCGACTCGCCATGGGCCGGCACCGAGATCTGCGGCCGCACCCAGGAATACATCTGGCGCATCTCGCTGCGGCGCGGGTGGCCCGAAACGTGAACGAGCTGCTCGCCGTCCTCGATCACGCGGATTCCGCGATCGATCAGGCCGTTGCGAATGTCGTTGATCGCCTTCTCGTTGCCGGGAATGGCCCGCGAGGAGAAGATCACCGTGTCATCCCTGGACAAGGCGACGGAAGGGTGCTCGTCTCGCGCCAGCTTGGCCAGTGCCGCGCGGGCCTCTCCCTGGCTGCCGGTCAGCACGATCACCGCCTTTTCGCGCGGCACATAGCCGAAATCCTGCTCGGACAGGAACGGCTCGATGCCTTCCAGATAGCCGAGCTCCTTGGCGACGTCCGTCATGCGCTTCATGGAGCGGCCCATCAGGAGCACCTGGCGGCCGACATCCTGCGCCGCCTGCGCCACGGAGCGGATGCGTCCGACGTTGGAAGAGAAGGTCGTAACCGCCACGCGGCCCTTGGCGTGCCGGATGATCTCGCGCAGCGAAGCATTCACGTCGCGCTCGCTGGGGCTCACGCCCTCGCGCAAGGCATTGGTCGAATCGCAAACCATCGCCAGCACGCCTTCGTCACCGATCTGGCGCAACCGCGCCTCGTCCGTCGGCTGGCCAAGCGCCGGCGTCGCGTCGATCTTCCAGTCGCCGGTATGCACCACGGTGCCCGCTTCGCTGCGGATCGCCAGCGCGACCGGTTCGGGGATGGAGTGTGTGACGTTGATGGCCTCGATCTCGAACGGCCCGACCTTGAACCGGTCGCCGGCCTTGAAAACCGAAAGCGGAATCCTCGGCGCGCCGGGCTCGCTTTCCCGCTTGGCCTCGAGCAGCCCCGCTGTGAAAGGCGTGCACCACACCGGCGCCTTCAGCCGCGGCCACAGGTCTAGCAGCGCGCCGTAATGATCCTCATGCGCGTGGGTGATCACGATGCCCTTCAGCGCCTTGCCGAGGCTTTCCACGAAGGTGATGTCCGGCAGCACAAGATCGATTCCGGGAAATTCCGGCCCGGCGAAGGACACGCCGCAGTCGATTACCACCCACTCGCGCCGCTCCTTGGGGCCGAAGCCGTAGAGCGCGAGGTTCATGCCAATTTCTCCGATGCCGCCAAGCGGCACGAAAACCAGTTCGTTCAATATCTTGTTCGCTTTTGCTATGAGGCCGATTCATCTCGGCGCTCGTTGTCATCACGCCCGTTTGGAACGGCGGGCTGCCGAATCTCTTGTTGTGCCCCTTACGGCACCCGGTTCGCCTCGAAGAACACGTCCCCTGCAGAAATGGCCTCTCGGATGCCATCGCCTGTTTCCAGGACAAGCCGCCCGTCCTTGTCCAGTTCAATGAAACGGCCCTCGATCGAACGTGTCGTGAGATTGGCCGTGCAAGCTTCACCGATGCCGATGGCGTGGGCGATCCAGTCGCGGCGGATCGCCTCGAAGCCCCGGCCGCGATCCCAACGTCGCAAGGCCTCCTCCACGCCGCTCGCCAGATGCTCGAACACGTCATCGACAGAAGCGCGCGATCCCTCGCCTTGCAGGGAAGAGACGGTATACGGCGCACCCAAAGGCGCGCTCGCTACGTTGACGCCGCAGCCGATGACAACGGCATTTGCGCCAGCGCCGAGGGACTCGCTCTCGATCAGTATGCCCACGCATTTGCCGCCCCCGACGAGCACGTCGTTCGGCCATTTGATCCGCACCCGCTCGTCCGCCACGCCAGGAAGCGAGGCCAGCCCGGCCCGGACGCCCACGGCGACGACGAGCGGTAGATTGCCGAGCAGTTCCCGAGGCGCTGGGTCGAGAAGGAGCAGGCTCGCATAGAGGTTTCCCGATGGGGAGGCCCATGCGCGGCCACGGCGGCCACGGCCGCTCGTCTGCCGCTCCGCCGTCACCCAGAGCGGCCCCGGGTCGCCGGCGAGGGCCGCCTCCAGCGCGCGCGCGTTCGTGGACTCGACGGCTTCGAAGGCCATGCGCCGCCGGGCGGAGGAGCGCGACAAGGTCAGAAGAAGCTGGCCGCCGCTGCCTGCGCTGCCGCCAGCAGGGGGCCCGCGAAGACGATGTAGACCGGAAAGATGAACAGGGCGGACGCACCCAGCACGATCCGCAGTTCCGTCTGCATCGGCACGAAACCACCTGCCGGCTCGTCGAACCACATCACCTTCACCACCCGCAGGTAGTAGTAAAGGCCGACCGCGCTGGTCACGACGCCGATCACCGCCAACGGAATGAGGCCTGCGCCCACCGCCGCGACGAAGACGAAATACTTGCCCCAGAAGCCCAGGAGCGGCGGCAGGCCAGCCAGGGAAAGCATCAGTGCCGTCAGCGCCAGGGCCATGACGGGGTTGGTGCGGGAGAGCCCGGAGAGTTCCCGCAGATCCTCCACCGCACCGTCCGGCCGGCGCATGGCAAGGATGACCGCGAAGGTGCCAAGCGTCATCGTCATATAGGTCGCCATGTAGACAAGAACACCCGCCACGCCGGCGCTGTCAGCCGCCGCCAGTCCCACCAGGGCATAGCCCATATGACCGATCGACGAATAGGCCATCAGCCGCTTGATGTTGGTCTGGCCGATGGCGGCGAACGCGCCGAGGATCATCGAGGCGATGGAGATGAAGACGATAATCTGCTGCCAGTCCGCAGCGAGCGGCTGGAAGCCCTGCACCGTGAAACGGATGAGCAGGGCCATCGCGGCCACCTTCGGCGCGGCCGCGAAGAAGGCCGTCACCGGGGTCGGAGCACCCTCATAGACGTCCGGCGTCCACATATGGAACGGCACCGCCGAAATCTTGAAGGCAAGGCCCGCGATAACGAAGACGAGGCCGACCAGAAGCCCGAAGGAGCGCCCCTCGCCCAAAGCAGCCGCTATCGCGGTGAATTCGATCTGGCCGGTGAAGCCGTAGACCAGCGAGGCCCCGTAGAGAAGCATGCCGGAGGACAGAGCGCCCAGAACGAAGTACTTCAGCCCCGCCTCGGTGGAGCGCACGCTGTCGCGGTTGATCGCGGCGATGACATAGGCTGCCAGGGACTGGAGCTCGAGCCCCATATACAGCGCGATCAGATCGCCCGCCGATACCATCACCATCATGCCGACCGTCGCCAGCACGATCAGCACGGGGAACTCGAAACGGTCGAAACGCTCCAGCCGAGCGAAGCCCACCGTCATAATGACCGCCGCCGCAGACCCGATCAGCACAAGCACCTTTGTGAACCGCGCGAAGGGGTCGAGAACGAAGGAGCCGCCGAAGGCGATGCCGTCGGGCGTCGCGACAATGAGCCAGAACCCGGCGAAGAGAATGAGGCCCACGCTGAGCGAGGTGACGAGGCCGGCGCTCTTCTCCCCCACGAATGTGCCGACCATCAGCAGGACCAGGGCGCCGACGGCCAGGATGAGTTCCGGACCGACGATGGGCAGGCTGTCGGAAATGAATTGTGCGAACATGGTCTTTTTCCCGCCCCGCCTACTGGACCGCAGCCACGGTGGAGGCGACATCCAGTGCCGCCGTATAGCCGTTCAGCAGCGCCTCGACGGACGCCGCCGTCACGTTGAACACCGGCATCGGATAGACGCCGAAGAAGACCACCAGGACCGCGAGGGGGTACAGGAGAAGTTTCTCGCGCCCGGACAGATCGAGAAGGCCCCTCAGGCTTTCTTTCTCAAGCGGGCCGAAGATGACGCGGCGATAAAGCCACAGGGCGTAGGCCGCCGACAGGATGACGCCGGTCGTGGCGATGATCGCCACCCAGCTATTCGCCTGGAAGGCGCCAATCAAAGTGAGGAACTCGCCTACAAAGCCGGACGTGCCGGGGAGCCCGACATTGGCCATGCTGAAGAAGAGCATCATCGTCGCATAAGCTGGCATACGATGGACCAGACCGCCATAGGCCGAGATCTCACGCGTATGCATCCGGTCGTAGATGACGCCGACGCAGAGGAAGAGCGCGGCGGAGATGAGACCGTGGCTCAGCATCTGGAAGATGGCGCCCTGCACGCCCTGCTCGTTGGCCGCGAAGATACCCATGGTCACGAAGCCCATATGGGCGACGGACGAGTAGGCGATGAGCTTCTTGATGTCCTCCTGCATCAGGGCCACGAGCGAAGTGTAGACAATAGCCACCACCGACAACGCGAAGACGAAGGGCGCGAAGTCCGCCGAGGCCAGCGGGAACATCGGCAGGGAGAAACGCAGGAAGCCGTAACCGCCGAGCTTCAGAAGGATGCCCGCCAGGATGACCGAGCCGGCGGTGGGCGCCTCCACGTGGGCGTCCGGTAGCCAGGTGTGGACTGGCCACATCGGCATCTTCACCGCGAATGAGGCGAAGAAGGCGAGCCATAGCCAGGTCTGCATCGACGCGGGGAAGTCGTAGGCCAGGAGGTCCGGAATCGACGTCGTGCCCGCGCTCCAGAACATCGCCATGATGGCGACGAGCATCAGCACCGATCCAAGGAAAGTATAGAGGATGAACTTGTAGCTCGCGTAGACCCGGCGCTTGCCACCCCACACGCCGATGATGATGAAGAGCGGGATCAGCGAGCCTTCGAAGAAGATGTAGAAGAGCACGATGTCGAGCGCGCAGAAGACACCGATGACCAGCGTCTCCAAGACGAGGAAGGCGATCATGTATTCCTTGACGCGCTCGGTGATCGTCTCGCGGCTCGCAAGGATGCAGATAGGCACGAGGAACGTCGTCAGGATGACGAACAGCATGGAAATGCCGTCCACCCCCATGTGATAGGCCGGTCCGCCCTCGCCCAGCCAGGGGACATGTTCCAGCATCTGGAAGTTGGGATCGGCATTGTCGAACCCGATCCAGATACCCAGCGAGAGGAAGAACGTGAAGACACTCGTCAGGAGCGCCACGTTGAAGACGTTCCTGCGCGCCAGCTCGTTGTCGTCGCGGATGAAAAGAATGATCAGTGCCCCGACGAGAGGCAAGAAGGTGACGGTCGAAAGGATCGGCCAGCCGGTCATCAGTTCGTTCCCCCGAACATCATGAACGTGACGAGCGCGGCAACGCCGATGAGCATGATGAAGGCGTAATGGTAGAGATAGCCTGTCTGGAGCAGGACCACGCGATTGGCCGCATCCAGCACCCGCGCCGAAACGCCGTCCGGCCCGAACCGGTCGATCACCGCACCGTCGCCCTTCTTCCAGAGGAAGCGGCCGAGCCATTTCGACGAACGCACGAAGACGAAATCGTACAGCTCGTCGAAGTACCACTTGTTGAGCAGGAACTTGTAGAGTCCGCGGTTGCGCTCGGCCATCCGTGCCGGGCTCTCCGGCGAACGGATATAGAAGAAGTAGGCCACGACGAAGCCCAGCACCATCATGATGGTCGGCGACCAGACGACCAGCGTCGGCACCTCGTGGTAGTCATGCAGGATATGGTTCTCCGGCCCGGCGAACAGGGCGCCGCCCCAGAATGCATCGTAGGAGCCCCCCAGGAAGAACGGATAGAAGACCATGCCGGCCAGCAACGCGCCGACGCCCAGGATGTAGAGCGGCACCAGCATCACGGGCGGCGATTCATGGATGTGATGCATGACATCATGACTTGCGCGTGGCTTGCCGTGGAAGGTCATGAAGATGAGCCGCCACGAGTAGAAGCTCGTCAGTCCGGCGGCGATCACGGTCATGATGTAGCCGTACATCGCGAAGGAGTTCGCCCCCGCGAAGGCGCTCTCGACGATGGCATCCTTGGAGTAATAACCCGCCGTGAACGGGAAGCCGGTGAGCGCCAGCGTGCCGATCACCATCATCCAGTAGGTCTTGGGGATGTGCTTGCGCAGCCCGCCCATGTTCCGCATGTCCTGCTCGTCCGAGACGGCATGGATGACCGAGCCCGCCCCGAGGAAGAGCAGCGCCTTGAAGAAGGCGTGCGTGAACAGGTGAAAGACGGCGGCGCCATAGGCCCCGACGCCCAGCGCGACGAACATGTAGCCGAGCTGGGAGCAGGTCGAGTAGGCGATGACGCGCTTGATATCGTTCTGCACGAGGCCGACCGTCGCGGCGAAGAAGGCCGTCGTGGCTCCGATGAAGGTCACGAATGTCAGCGCGGTCGTGGACGTTTCGAAGACGGGGGACATGCGCGCCAGCATGAACACCCCGGCCGTCACCATGGTTGCCGCGTGGATCAGGGCGGAGACCGGTGTCGGCCCCTCCATCGCGTCCGGCAGCCATGTGTGAAGCCCGAGCTGCGCCGACTTGCCCATGGCGCCCATGAAGAGCATCAGGCAGATCACCGTCAACGCACCGCCGGTGGTCAGCGTCCATCCGGCGAACTGGAAGAACGGCTCGCCCGCCGCTTCTCCACCCTCGAAGGTTGCAAGGGCAGAGGCGAAGATCGTATCGAAATCGACCGCGCCAAAGAGGGCGAAGAGGCCGAAGACGCCCAGCAGAAAACCGAAGTCGCCGACGCGGTTGATGACGAAGGCCTTCATCGCCGCAGCGTTGGCCGAGGGCTTCTGATACCAGAAACCGATCAAGAGATACGAAGCGAGGCCGACCCCCTCCCAGCCGAAGAACATCTGGATGAGATTGTCGCTCGTCACCAGCATGAGCATGGTGAAGGTGAAGAACGACAGGTAGGCGAAGAAGCGCGGCCGCGACGGGTCATGGTGCATGTACCCGATCGAATAGACATGCACGAGCGCCGAGACCGTATTCACCACCACCAGCATGACCAGCGTGAGCCTGTCTATGCGCAGCATCCACGGCGCCACGAGGTCGCCTGACTGCAGCCAGGCGAGCATCATGACGCGGATCGGCTCGCCGTCGCCGCCGAAGAAGCTGAGGAACCCGATCCACGACAGCAGCGCCGCTACGATCATCAGGCCCGTGGTCAGGTACTCGGACGCCTTGGCGCCCATGCGGTTGCCGAAAAGCCCGGCGACGATGAAGCCGGCCAGCGGCAGAAGGACGATCAGTTGATACATCGAACGCTAAGCCTTCAGCCCTTCATCGTGTTGACGTCGTCGACCGCGATCGAGCCGCGGTTGCGGAAGAAGACCACCAGGATCGCGAGGCCGATGGCGGCCTCGGCCGCCGCGACCGTCAGGATGAAGAGCGCGAAGATCTGGCCGGCGAGATCGTTCAGGAAAGCGGAGAACGCCACGAGATTGAGGTTCACCGACAAAAGGATCAGCTCGACCGACATCAGGATCGTGATGATGTTCTTGCGGCGCATGAAGATGCCGAAGACGCCTGTCACGAACAGGATGGCCGCGACCGTGAGATAGTGTGAGAGACCGACTTCCATGACCGCTCCTAAAGCCCCTTCCCGCTCTCGACCTTGACGATCTCGATCGCCGTCTGCGGCGTGCGCGCGACCTGCGCCGGGATCGACTGCCGCTTCAGCCCCTCCTTGTGGCGCAGCGTCAGAACGATGGCCCCGATCATCGCAACGAACAGGATCAGCCCGGCGAGCTGGAAGAAGAAGATGTAGCGGGTGTAGAGCACGAGCCCGATGGCCTCGATGTTCGACACCTCCTCCAAAGGCGGCGTCGGCAGCACCGTCGCCGTCGAGAGGGCGGGGTCGAAATAGTTTCCCGTCACCGCGATCACGAGCTGGGCCAGGAGCACAAGGGCAATCAGCGCGCCGATGGGGCCATACTCCAGCGCTTTCTGCTTCGCCATGCCTACGTCGAGATCGATCATCATCACGACGAAAAGGAACAGGATAGCTACGGCGCCGACATAGACGACGATGAGGATGAGGGCGAGGAACTCGGCGCCCGTGAGCAGGAAGAGCCCTGCCGAGGCGACGAAGGTCAGAATCAGGAACAGCACCGAATGGACCGGGTTTCGCGAGAACACGACCATCAGGGCGGCGCCGACGGCGATGACCGCGAAGACGTAGAAGAAGAATGCCTGAAGGCCCAGCATGACGGGCTCCCTTGGGTCGTGGCGGCGCTGCCGTGCCTTGGACAAGACGGCGGCATGTCGTTCGGCGGATGCGGCGAAAGGACGGCCTTCAAGGCCGGCCTTTCGCCGGATTAGCGGTAGGGCGCATCGAGCGCAATGTTGCGCGCGATCTCCCGCTCCCAGCGGTCGCCATTGGCGAGCAGCTTTTCCTTGTCGTAATAGAGTTCTTCACGCGTTTCCGTGGAGAACTCGAAGTTCGGCCCTTCGACGATGGCGTCGACCGGGCAAGCCTCCTGGCAGAAGCCGCAATAGATGCATTTCACCATGTCGATGTCGTAGCGCACGGTGCGGCGGGTGCCGTCGTTGCGGCGCGGGCCGGCTTCGATGGTGATCGCCTGCGCCGGGCAGATCGCCTCGCAGAGCTTGCAGGCAATGCAGCGTTCCTCGCCGTTCGGATAACGGCGAAGCGCATGTTCGCCACGGAAGCGCGGTGACACCGGCCCCTTCTCGAACGGGTAGTTCAATGTGGCCTTCGGCGCGAAGAAATAGCGCATCGAAAGGCCGAAGGCCTTCACGAACTCGAGGAGAAGAAGCGACCGGATGGATTGTGCGATAGCGCTCATGCGAGGCCTCGGCTGATCGGGGAAAGAGGAGAGCGGCGCCTCATGAGAAGGCCTGCCCCCAGCCGGTGAGTTGCAGTACCAGGGCCACGAGGACGACCATGCCGAGCGAGATCGGCAGGAAGACCTTCCAACCGAGGCGCATGAGTTGGTCGTAGCGGTAGCGCGGCACGAAGGCCTTCACCATGGCGAAGAGGAAGAAGCAGAAGGCGACCTTCAGAAGGAACCAGATGACCCCCGGAACCCAGGTGAACGGCGCGAACCCGAAGGGCGGCAGCCATCCTCCCAGGAACAGGATCGTCATCAGGCAGCACATCAGGGTGATGGCCGCGTATTCGCCCAGCATGAACATCATGTAAGGCGTGGACCCGTACTCGACCATGAAGCCGGCAACGAGCTCCGATTCCGCTTCCGGCAGGTCGAAGGGCGGGCGATTCGTCTCGGCCAGGGCCGAGATGAAGAAAATGACGAACATCGGGAACAGAGCCAGCCAGTGCCAGTCAAGGAAGCTCGACGGCAGGCCCAGCATGGTGCCCGGCCCCAAGGCCTGAGCCAGGACGATGTCGGTCAAGTTCAGCGAACCGACACACAACAGGACGGTGACGATGACGAAGCCGATGGAGACTTCGTAGGACACCATCTGCGCCGCGGAGCGAAGCGCCCCGAGGAAGGCGTATTTCGAATTGGACGCCCATCCGCCCATGATTACGCCGTAGACCTCGAGCGAGGAAATGGCGAAGACGTAGAGGATGCCGATATTGATGTTCGCGATCACCCAGCCATCGGCCACCGGCACTACGGCGAAGGTCGCAAGCGCAAGCGTCACAGCCACGAGCGGCGCCAGCAGAAACACCGTCTTGTCGGCCGAGGCCGGGATCACCGGCTCCTTCAGCACGAACTTCAGAAGATCGGCGAAGGACTGGAAAAGCCCCCAGGGTCCCACGACGTTCGGCCCTCGGCGCATCTGTACCGCAGCCCAGATCTTGCGGTCGGCCAGCAGGATATAGGCGATCAGAACAAGCAGGACGACCAGGAACAGCAGAGACTGCGCCACGATGACGACGGCAGGCCAGACATAAGCCCAGAAGAAATCCATCTCTCAAGCTTTCCTATTCGGCTGCTTCCAAATGCTCGGCACGGGCAAGGCGCGAGCACTCCGCCATCACCTTGGAGGCGCGGGCAATCGGGTTGGTCAGGTAGAAGTCCGCAACCGGCGACGCAAAGGCATCCCCGGACAGGACGCCCGCTCGGTCCGCCAGGACCGTGATCGCGGAAGCATCGGCCGGATCGATCGTCGCCTTGCGGAAATGGGCAACCTGCTCAAAAACTTCCCGGCGCAGGCTGCCGAGCGAGTCGAAAGGCAGCGTCTTGCCCAGAACAGCCGAAAGCGCGCGGATAATCGCCCAGTCCTCGCGCGCATCCCCCGGAGGGAAGGCGGCGCGCTCACCGATCTGAACGCGACCTTCCAGATTGACCCAGATTCCCGACTTCTCGGTGTAGGCCGCTCCGGGCAGGATGACGTCCGCCCGATGAGCGCCTCGATCCCCATGGGTGCCGATATAGACGACGAAGGGACCTTGGACGATCTCGATCTCGTCCGCGCCCAGGCTGAAGAGAAGATCGACACCGCCGGACGCCATTTCGGCAGCCGTCTGGCCCCCCTCGCCCGGCACGAAACCGATATCGAGCCCGCCGACGCGCGATGCGGCGGTGTGGAGGATGTTGAAGCCGTTCCAGCCCTCCGCGATGGCACCGATCTCGCGCGCGAGGGCAGCGACGGAGGCCAGGACCTGCACCCCGTTCGCAGCGGCCAGCGGCCCCTGCCCCAGGATGATCATCGGGCGCTCGGCCTTTTTCAGGGCCTCGTAGAAATCGTGGCTCGCTCCGTCGATGTCTGAGAGGGTCTGCGGGCCCGCCCCCAAATAGGTGAAGGGATAACGCAGATCGGCATTCTGGCCGATGACGCCGATGGGGAAGTTGCCCCGGCGCCAGCGCTTGCGAATTCGCGCATTGAGTACCGAAGCCTCAAAGCGCGGGTTGGCGCCGATGATGAGCAGCGCGTCGGCGTTCTCGATGCCGGCGATGGTGGTGTTGAAGAGATAGGAGGCGCGCCCGTCCGCCGGGTCGAGCCTGGCGCCGTCCTGCCGGCAGTCCAGATTCGTCGATCCAAGTTCGGCCATCAGGCGCTTGAGCGCCCACATTTCCTCCACCGCCGAAAGGTCGCCCGATATGGCTCCGATCCGCGAGCCGTCCAGTTCCGCCACCTTCGCCTTGATGACGTCGAACGCTTCAGCCCAGCTCGCAGGCTGAAGGCGCCCTTCACGCCGCACATAGGGGCGGTCGAGCCGCTGGGTGCGCAGCCCATCCCAGACGAAGCGGGTCTTGTCGGAGATCCACTCCTCGTTCACCGCCTCGTTCACGCGCGGCAGGATGCGCATGACTTCGCGGCCGCGCGTATCGACCCGGATGGCCGAGCCGACCGCGTCCATCACGTCCACCGTCTCGGTCTTCGTCAACTCCCAGGGCCGGGCCTGGAAGGCGTAGGGCCGCGACGTCAACGCCCCGACCGGGCACAGGTCGATGACATTGCCCTGCAGCTCGGAGGTCATGGCATGTTCGAGATAGGTGGTGATCTCGGCATCCTCGCCACGGCCCACCAGGCCGAGCTCGGAGATCCCGGCTACCTCCGTAGTGAAGCGGACACAGCGCGTGCAGTGGATGCAGCGCGTCATGATCGTCTTAACCAGAGGGCCGATATATTTATCCTCGACCGCCCGCTTGTTCTCCGAATAGCGTGACGAATCCACGCCATAGGCCATGGCCTGGTCCTGGAGGTCGCACTCGCCACCCTGGTCACAGATCGGGCAGTCCAGCGGATGGTTGATCAGCAGGAACTCCATCACGCCCTCGCGGGCCTTCTTCACCATCGGTGTGTTGGTGAAGATTTCGGGCGCCTCGCCGTTCGGGCCGGGGCGCAGGTCGCGCACGCCCATGGCGCAGGACGCAGCCGGCTTGGGCGGTCCGCCCTTCACCTCGACGAGGCACATGCGGCAATTGCCGGCGATCGACAAACGTTCGTGGAAACAGAAGCGCGGAATCTCCGCCCCCGCTTCTTCCGCCGCCTGCAGCAGCGTGTAGTGGTCCGGAACCTCGATCTCGTTGCCGTCGACTTTGATCTTTGCCATGTCGGACTACTTTCCGGTCACGATACGAGCGGATACGAAATGCAATGCCATGGTCATTCCGCCGCCTCCAGCTCGATGGGCCGGCGATGAGCGTCGGCATTGCGGGAGAACTCGTCGATCCGCCGCTCGATCTCCGGACGGAAGTTGCGGATGAGGCCCTGGATCGGCCAAGCCGCCGCGTCGCCCAACGCGCAAATCGTATGTCCCTCGACCTGCTTGGTGACTTCCAGCAGCATGTCGATCTCACGCTTCTGGGCGTTGCCGACCACCATGCGTTCCATCACCCGCCACATCCACCCCGTGCCCTCGCGGCACGGCGTGCACTGGCCGCAGCTCTCGTGCTTGAAGAAGTAGGAGAGCCGGGCGATGGCACGCACGATATCGGTCGATTTGTCCATCACGATCACCGCGGCGGTGCCGAAGGAGGACTTCACCGAGCGCAGGCCATCGAAATCCATCGGGCAGTCGATGATATCCTCGGCCTTCACCACCGGGCAGGAGGCCCCACCCGGGATGACCGCCAGAAGATTGTCCCAACCACCGCGCACGCCGCCGGCGTGCTTCTCGATCAGCTCGCGGAAAGGAATTCCCATCGCCTCTTCCACCGTGCACGGGCGCTCGACATGGCCCGAGACCATGAAAAGTTTGGTGCCGGTGTTGTTCTCCCGTCCGATCCCCGCGAACCAGGCGCCACCCCGCCGCAGGATGGTGGGCGCGACCGCGATGGACTCGACGTTGTTGACGGTCGTGGGGCAGCCGTACAGGCCCATATTGGCCGGGAACGGAGGCTTCAGACGCGGCTGGCCCTTCCGGCCCTCCAGGCTTTCGAGAAGCGCGGTCTCCTCGCCGCAGATATACGCGCCTGCGCCGTGGTGGACGTAGATGTCAAAGTCCCAGCCGCACTTGTTGTTCGCGCCGAGATAGCCGGCCTCGTAGCACTCGTCGATGGCGCGCTGGAGTGCCTCGCGCTCACGCACATATTCGCCACGCACATAGATGTAGGCGGTATGGGCGAGCATCGCGAAGCCCGCTATGACGCAACCCTCTATCAGCGTGAAGGGGTCGTTGCGCAGAATCTCGCGATCCTTGCAGGTACCGGGCTCCGACTCGTCTGCGTTGACGACGAGGTAATGCGGTCGCTCGCCGACCTCCTTGGGCATGAAGGACCATTTGAGGCCGGTGGGAAAGCCCGCGCCGCCCCGGCCGCGAAGACCGGACGCCTTCATCTCGTTGATGATCCAGTCACGCCCCTTGCCGATAATGTCAGCGGTGCCGTCGAAATGCCCACGCCTCAGGGCGCCCTTCAGGCTCTTGTCGCGAAGGCCGTAGATATTGGTGAAGATGCGGTCCTGATCCTGCAGCATCTCTTCCCTCACGCACCGTTCGCGCCATCGGACCCATCCGATGACGCCTTATCGACCTTGCGCCGAGCGCGGGGCTTCTTCGCCGATGACTCGTTGTCGACGACGCGGCTCTTGTCGTCCACGACGGCCGCCTCGGCTTCTGCTTCCCGAGCCGGCAGCTCGGCACGCTTCCCTGCCGTGCGATGGCGCTTGGCGGCTTCGTCCGCTTGCGCCTCCTTGGCGTGCGCGCCCGTCGAGCCCTGGCGGGTTCCGCCCGTGACGGCAGCGGAAGAGCGGCCGTCCTCGCCGGGATCGGCACTCACCGCCTCCTCGGCCGCTGGGCTGGCGGTCACGCCGGCTTCCGCACCCGGGCTGCGCAGGGATGGATCGGTCTCTTCCGCATGCGTATCGACCCGGCCGGCTTCCGATGGGGCGATATGCACCGCGTCGCCCGCACCCGCCTGAGGCGCGCTCTCCCGAACAGGCCCTTCATCGCGATCGCCTAACTCGTCATCGTCCCCAAGGGAAGTCAGCGTCGTCGCGCCGCCAACGGGCGCCGAGAGATGTCGGTCGATCTGCGGTCCGGGCCGGACTTCCTCGCCCCGCTCGAAAGCGTCGATGATCTCTTCCAGCCGCTCGGGCGTCAGATCCTCGTAGGTGTCCTTGAACACCATGGCCATCGGCGCATTCACACAGGCCCCGAGGCACTCCACCTCTTCCCATGACAGCGTGCCGGCGGCGTTGAGATGGAACTGCTCGGCGTGGATCCGACGCGCGCAGACGGCCTTCAGATCGTCCGAGCCCCGCAACATGCAGGGCGTCGTGCCGCAAATCTGGATATGGGCCTTCGTGCCGATCGGCTTGAGCTGAAACTGCGTGTAGAAGGTCGCCACTTCGAGGACCCGAATCAGCGGCATGGACAGGCGCTTGGCGACATGCTCGATCGCCGCGCGCGTGACCCAGCCGTCCTGTTCCTGCGCTCGCATGAGAAGCGGAATCACCGCCGATTGCTGTCGGCCCTCCGGATATTTCCGGATCGTTTTCTCGGCCCAGCTCTCGTTGTCGACGCTGAAGGCGAAGCTGGTGGGCTGGACGGCATCTTCGGCAAGACGTCTGACAGACATCGGTCCTCGACTTCAGAACGGTTACAACCTTCTGTGTTGCGGCGCGTTCTAACATAGAACCGTCGAAAGGCCAGCGATGCCAGGCCCCCGAACGGCATTTCCATCGAACCGGCCCCGCCGCGAACGGACAGGGCCGGAGGCGGCAGCGGAAGCAACCGGGCTAGCGGTCCACTTCTCCGAATACGATGTCGCAAGACCCGAGGATCGCCGACACGTCGGCGAGCATGTGGTCGCGGCATAGAAAGTCCATCGCCTGTAGATGTGCAAAGCCGGGCGCCTTGATCTTGCAGCGATAGGGCTTGTTGGTTCCGTCGGAGACGAGATAGACTCCGAATTCCCCCTTCGGAGCTTCGACAGCGCAATACACTTCGCCTTCCGGCACCCGGAAGCCTTCCGTGTAGAGCTTGAAGTGATGGATCAGGGCTTCCATCGAACGCTTCATTTCGCCGCGAGAAGGCGGCACGATCTTGCCTTGCGTGGAGGAGACCGGGCCGATCCGCTCCGGTCCAGCGAGGCGTTCGACACATTGTTTCATGATCCGCGTAGACTGGCGCATCTCCTCCATGCGGATCAGGTAACGGTCGTAGCAATCGCCGTTCTTGCCGACGGGAATATCGAACTCCATCTGGTCGTAGCACTCGTAAGGCTGCGACTTCCGCAGGTCCCACGCCGCGCCGGACCCGCGCACCATCACGCCGGAGAAGCCCAGAGCCCAGCAGTCCTCGATATCGACGACGCCGATATCGACGTTGCGCTGCTTGAAGATGCGGTTGCCCGTGAGAAGATCGTCGAGATCGGCCACGGACTGCAGGAACGGATCGCACCACTCCCCGATATCGTCCACCAGTTCGGCCGTGATGTCCTGATGGACGCCGCCGGGGCGTAAATAAGCGGCATGCAGGCGCGCTCCCGAGGCGCGCTCGTAGAAGACCATCAGCTTTTCGCGCTGCTCGAAGCCCCAAAGCGGCGGGGTCAGCGCGCCGACATCCATTGCCTGCGTCGTGACGTTCAGGAGATGGGAAAGAATGCGCCCGATCTCGGAATAGAGAACGCGGATCAATTGCCCCCGAATCGGAACCTCGACACCGGCCAGCTTCTCCACCGCAAGGCAGAACGCATGCTCCTGGTTCATCGGGGCGACGTAGTCGAGCCGATCGAAATAAGGCAAGGCTTGAAGATACGTCTTCTGCTCGATCAGTTTCTCCGTGCCGCGATGCAGAAGGCCGATATGCGGGTCCACCCGCTCGACATTCTCGCCGTCGAGTTCCAGCACGAGACGCAACACCCCGTGCGCCGCCGGATGCTGGGGACCGAAATTGATGTTGAAATTGCGGACGTCGATCTCGGCCATGTCAGGCCCCCTGCTGGCTTGCGAACTGCGCCATCACCTCGGCGCCGGTCAACTTGCGGGTGTCGTTCGCGAAGGAATAATGCGGCGGCTTTTCATCGATGAAAATCTCTTCGGCGAAGACGAATCCCTCGGTATCGGTGAAAACGTGCATGGCGACCGCCGCCGAGGAGCCGTCGCTCATGCGCCAGGCGAGCGTCGAGCCGCAGGCCGTGCAGAACAGACGTTCGGCATAGTCCGACGACCGGTAGACGCCGAGCGTTCCAGCGCTCTCGAATTCGAGACTGTCTCCGCACGGCACCGCCATGAAGGTGCCGCCGCTCCAGCGCCGGCACATGGAACAATGGCAGACATCCATTTCAAGCTTCGAAGGGATGGCCGAAAGGCGCACGGAACCGCAAAGACAAGCGCCAGCCCGCCGGCATTCCTCGCCCATCGTCGCGCCTCAGTTCATCTTGGCCTTCTCGTCGCCCGGCAGCACGTAGTCCGTGCCTTCCCAAGGCGAGAGAAAGTCGAAGTTACGGAACTCCTGGCGCAGTTCGACCGGCTCGTAGACGACGCGCTTCAAATGCTCGTCATAGTGAACCTCGACGAAGCCCGTCAGCGGGAAATCCTTGCGCAGCGGATGCCCCTCGAAGCCGTAGTCGGTCAGGATACGCCGAAGGTCGGGATGCCCGGAGAAGAAGATGCCGTAGAGATCGTAAGCTTCCCGCTCGAACCAGTCTGCCCCCGCGAAGACCCCCGTCACCGAGGGCACGATATCCTCCTCGCCGGCGGCAAGCTTCACGCGGATGCGCTGGTTCAGCCGGGGCGAGAGAAGATGGTAGACGACCTCGAAGCGCTTTTCGCGCTCGGGGAAATCGACTCCGCAAAGATCGACAAAGGACTTGAACAGGCACTGCGAATCATCGCGCAGGAACGTCGTCACCGCCACAACGTCGTCCGGAGAGACCGTCAGCGTCAGCTCGCCGAACGCGATGGAGGCATCCGCCAGCCGGGCGCCGATCGCAGATTCCCGCAGATACTCCAGAAGCTCGTTCATCCCACCCTCAGCGCTCGATCGTTCCGGTCCGCCGAATCTTCTTCTGAAGAAGAAGCACGCCGTAGAGAAGCGCCTCTGCCGTGGGCGGGCAGCCGGGAACGTAGATGTCCACCGGCACCACGCGGTCGCAGCCGCGCACGACCGAATAGGAATAGTGGTAGTAACCGCCACCGTTGGCGCACGAGCCCATGGAGATGACGTAGCGCGGCTCCGGCATCTGATCATAGACTTTGCGGAGGGCCGGGGCCATCTTGTTCGTCAGGGTGCCCGCGACGATCATGACGTCCGACTGGCGCGGCGAGGCGCGAGGCGCGAAGCCGAAGCGCTCGCCGTCATAGCGCGGCATCGACATCTGCATCATCTCGACGGCGCAGCAGGCCAGACCGAACGTCATCCACATGAGCGAGCCGGTGCGCGCCCACTGGATGAGGTCCTCGGTCGAGGTGACGAGAAAGCCTTTGTCGGCAAGCTGGTTGTCGACATCCGTCACGAAGGGGTCGGCCGCCGCCGGAACGGTCAGGTCGGAACGCTCACGCAGCGAGGCCGAAGGATCGATCAATCCCATTCCAGGGCGCCTTTCTTCCACTCGTAGACAAATCCGACGGTCAGGACGGCCAGGAACACCATCATGGACCAGAAGCCGGCCCAGCCGAGATCGCCGAACGCGGCGGCCCAGGGAAAGAGGAAGGCGACCTCCAGATCGAAGATGATGAAGAGGATGGCCACCAGATAGAAGCGGACGTCGAACTTCATGCGGGAATCGTCGAAGGCATTGAAGCCGCACTCATAGGCGGACAGCTTCTCGTCGTCCGGGGCCTTGAACGCGACAAGGAACGGCGAAACGAGGAGCGCGAGGCCGATGAAAAGCGCGACGCCCACGAAGATGATGATGGGCAGATAGGAAGCGAGAAGCTCGTTCACGTTGATCGATCCCGACGGACCCTATTGCAAGACCGGCCTGAAAGCCCGGCCAAGACTTTCCGACGCCGCGCGAATGCCCCGACCACGCTGTCCGGCGATATATGGGCCGCCGCAGTCCGTGGATCAGGGCACACCGACCACCGTTCCGGGCGGCCCGCGCGTGGACCGAGGATTAGACCCTTCCTAAAGTGGACGCAAGGCGAGTCGCACTTGTGTGACACGCAAAGTAGCCCACCCAGCAGCCTGCGCATCACGCGCCGCTTGCGGCACAATCAAGCCGCTGGCGCGTTGAGGGCAGTCAAGGAGAACGAGATGACCGACACCCCTGCTCCGTCGCAACAGGACCTCGACCTGGATGCATTCGCCGCCAAACACGACATCACGCCGGAAGATGCCAAACGTTTGATCGAGGAGGTCGGGTACGACCGGGGCGCGCTCGACGCTGCCGCGCAGCGGATGAAGCTCGAACGAGGTTGATCCTCGCAGTGCAACGGCCCGAAAGGCGAATAAGACACGACTTATCTGGAGAATGGCGCGAGTGACGGGGCTCGAACCCGCGACCTCCGGCGTGACAGGCCGGCACTCTAACCGACTGAGCTACACCCGCGCTTGGCGCCGCTGGCTTGTCCCGGCGGCGTGATGGGTCGTTTACGGGAGCCTCCGATTCCTGTCAAGCAATCCGCTGGAGGAAAATCGAACTTTGCCAGAAGGCGCCTCCCCTTGCCTTCCAGGGGCCGATTTCGTAGACGCACGAAAGACTGCCGGTTATCCGGAGACGGTCGCCATGCTGATTTGCCGGAGGTTCGGGATTGGCATGAAGGATCGCCCCCCTTGATCAGGCATGTTTCGTCGCGGCCTTTGAAAGCGCGCGACAAGGGCGATTAGCTCAGTTGGTAGAGCGCCTCGTTTACACCGAGGATGTCGGCAGTTCGAGCCTGTCATCGCCCACCATTCCCGGCCCGCTTTCCGAATCGAAAAAAGAGGCGGACGCGGTTTGCGCCCCACCTCTCTCAGTAGGCCATGAGACCGGCTTGTCGGCGCTTATTTCTTCGCCGTGTTGACCGCGTCCTTCAGACCCTTGCCGGCCGCGAACTTCGGAACGTTGCGAGCCGGGATGTCGACTTCCGCGCCGGTCGAGGGGTTGCGCCCCTTCGAGGCCGCGCGGTGCGAGACGGAGAAGGTGCCGAAGCCGACCAAGCGGATATCGTCGCCCTTGGACAGTGCTCCCTCGATCGCGTCGAAAACCGCATCCACGGCGGAGACCGCCTGCTGCTTCGACAGCTCAGCCTTGTCCGCCACCGCGGCGATCAGCTCATTCTTGTTCATCGGATATCCTCCTGACGTTGAGATGCCTTGCGCACCAATCGGCGCAGACGATGGTCAAATCGGCTTGATCATTCAAGCGGCAAGAGGCGTAAAGCCCGCAAAACCGGCCCATTCAACAAAAAATGCCGCCCGAGGGCGGCATTTTCGCTTCGATCCAGCCCAGCGAACCGCCTTAATGGGCGGTAGCGGAGGCCGAGTCGTCGTTGTGCTCGGCGGCCGGCAGGGGATTCTCCTGCTCGCTCCACTCCACGGCTTCGGGCTGGCGAACGAGGGCGTGCTGAAGCACCTCGCCCATCCGCGAGACCGGCACGATCTCGAGCTCGTTCTTCACGTTCGCGGGGATGTCGACAAGATCCTTGGCGTTCTCCTCCGGGATCAGCACCTTCTTGATGCCGCCGCGCAGTGCCGCCAGAAGCTTCTCCTTCAGCCCCCCGATCGGGAGTACGCGCCCACGCAGGGTTATCTCGCCCGTCATGGCGATATCGCGGCGCACGGGGATGCCCGTCATCACCGAGACGATGGCGGTAGCCATCGCCGTGCCGGCGGATGGCCCGTCCTTCGGCGTCGCGCCCTCGGGCACGTGGACGTGGATGTCCCGCTTCTCGAAGAGAGGCGGCTCGATGCCGTAGTCCAGGGCACGGGAGCGCACGAAGGACGCAGCAGCCGAGATGGACTCCTTCATCACGTCCTTCAGATTGCCCGTGACGGTCATCTTGCCCTTGCCGGGCATCATGACCCCTTCGATGGTCAGAAGCTCGCCGCCGACCTCCGTCCAGGCAAGCCCCGTGACCACGCCGACCTGATCGTCCGATTCGGCCTCGCCGTAGCGATAGCGCGCCACGCCGAGATAATCGGCGATATTGGCGGCCGTGATGTCGACCCGGTTCTTCTCCTCCTTGAGGATCTGCGTGACGGCCTTGCGCGCGAGCTTCATCAGTTCGCGCTCATAGGAGCGGACGCCGGCCTCGCGCGTGTAGCGCCGCGCAATCTCCCGCAGAGCATCGTCCGAGACGGAGAACTCGCTCTCCTTCAACGCATGGTCGCGAATCGCCTTCGGCAGAAGATGGCGCTTGGCGATCTCGATCTTCTCATCCTCGGTGTAGCCCGCGATGCGGATGATCTCCATGCGGTCCATGAGCGGACCGGGGATGTTCAGCGTGTTGGCCGTCGTCACGAACATGGTGGAAGAGAGGTCGTACTCCACCTCCAGATAGTGGTCCATGAACGTGGCGTTCTGCTCGGGATCGAGCACCTCAAGCAGGGCCGAGGACGGATCGCCCCGGTAGTCCTGGCCAAGCTTGTCGATCTCGTCGAGAAGGAAGAGCGGATTGGAGCGCTTGGCCTTCTTCATCGACTGGATGACCTTGCCGGGCATCGAGCCAATATAAGTGCGCCGATGCCCGCGGATCTCGGCCTCGTCCCGAACGCCGCCAAGCGCCATGCGTACGTATTCGCGCCCCGTCGCGCGGGCGATGGACTTGGCGAGCGAGGTCTTGCCGACGCCCGGAGGCCCGACGAGGCAGAGGATCGGGCCCTTGAGCTTCGACTGCCGGCTCTGCACCGCCAGATACTCGACGATGCGCTCCTTCACCTTGTCCAGGCCGTAATGCTCCTCGTCGAGGATCGCCTCGGCCTTCTTCAGGTCGATCTTGACGCGCGAAGGCTTGCCCCAGGGCAGGCCCAGCAGCCAGTCGAGATAGTTGCGTACCACGGTCGCCTCGGCCGACATCGGGCTCATCTGCCGCAGCTTCTTCAGCTCGGCGTTGGCCTTGTCGCGCGCTTCCTTCGACAGCTTGGTCTTCTTGATGCGCTCCTCGATTTCAGAGGCCTCGTCACGGCCTTCCTCGCCGTCGCCAAGCTCCTTCTGGATCGCCTTCATCTGCTCGTTCAGATAGTACTCGCGCTGAGTCTTCTCCATCTGGCGCTTGACGCGCGAGCGGATGCGCTTCTCCACCTGAAGAACCGAAATCTCCGCTTCCATGAAGGACAAGGCGCGCTCGAGCCGATCGCGGACCTTGATCAGGCCCAGCATCTCCTGCTTCTCGGGAATCTTGATCGCCAGATGCGAGGCCACCGTATCGGCGAGCTTGGAATAATCGTCGATCTGGCTCGCTGCGCCCACGACCTCGGGCGATATCTTCTTGTTGAGCTTGACGTAGTTCTCGAACTCCGAAATCACCGACCGGGAGAGCGCCTCGATCTCGACCTGGTCCTCGTCCTCCGCCTCGATCAACTCGGCAATGGCCTCGTGCCACTCGCTCGATTCGGTGAAGCGGGTGATGCGCGCGCGCGCGATTCCCTCCACCAGAACCTTCACGGTCCCATCGGGAAGCTTCAGTAGCTGGAGCACATTGGCCACCGTGCCGATCTCGTAGATCGAACCGGGAGCAGGATCCTCATCCGCCGCGTTCTTTTGCGTCGCAAGAAGGATTTGCTTGTCGGAGCCCATCACCTCCTCAAGCGCCTTGATCGACTTCTCCCGCCCGACGAACAGGGGCACGATCATATGCGGGAAGACAACAATGTCGCGAAGCGGAAGAACCGGGTAGCGGCCTTCGGCTTCGAGCGTGGGGGTGACGTTCGTCATGAGAGTCCTTTCTGCGGACGGACCGCCTCAGGCCGTCTTCGTCGAACCTTCGCGGAAGCGTTCGGCCAGACGCCTTTTTGTCCCGCACAATGTGGTCTCGCCCGTCTGGTTATTCAAGCGAAAGGAGCGGTGCACGCAAGCCGGCGTCGTCTCGCCCGAACATCAAAAAAAGCCCGCCCCGGAGTAACCGGAGCGGGCTCGATCGGTGAGCATGAAGAGGAAGGCAGAACGGGCGCTCACGCGCTGACGTTCTCCTTCTCGTCCTTGCGCTCGGCATAGATATAAAGCGGACGCGCGCTGCCTTCGATGACCTCTTCGGAGATGACGACCTCCTGGACGCCCTCCAGCGTCGGCAGGTCGAACATCGTATCCAGAAGCATCGCCTCCATGATGGAGCGCAGGCCGCGAGCGCCGGTCTTGCGCTCGATCGCCTTGCGGGCGATGGCTTTCAACGCGTCCTCATGGAAGGACAGCTCGACATTTTCCATCTCGAACAGGCGCTGGTACTGCTTCACCAGCGCGTTCTTCGGCTGGACGAGAATCTGCACCAGCGCCGTCTCGTCGAGATCTTCCAGCGTCGCCAGCACGGGCAGGCGGCCGACGAATTCGGGGATGAGGCCGAACTTCAGCAGATCCTCCGGCTCGACCTGACGGAACAGGTCGCCGGTGCGCCGGTCTTCCGGCGACATGACGTTGGCGGCAAAGCCGATGGAGGTCTTGCGGCCGCGGTCGGAGATGATCCGGTCAAGGCCCGCGAACGCGCCGCCGCAGATGAAGAGGATATTGGCCGTGTCCACCTGCAGGAATTCCTGCTGCGGATGCTTGCGCCCGCCCTGCGGCGGCACGGACGCCACCGTGCCCTCCATGATCTTCAGAAGCGCCTGCTGGACGCCCTCGCCCGACACGTCGCGCGTGATGGAAGGGTTATCCGACTTACGGCTGATCTTGTCGATCTCGTCGATATAGACGATGCCGCGCTGCGCCCGCTCGACATTGTAGTCGGCCGACTGAAGCAGCTTGAGGATGATGTTCTCAACATCCTCGCCGACATAGCCCGCTTCCGTCAGCGTCGTGGCGTCCGCCATGGTGAACGGCACATCGAGAATGCGGGCCAGCGTCTGCGCCAGCAGCGTCTTGCCGCAGCCGGTCGGGCCAATGAGCAGGATGTTGGACTTGGCCAGCTCGACATCGTTGTTCTTCGCCGCATGCGCCAGCCGCTTGTAGTGGTTGTGCACCGCCACGGACAGCACCTTCTTGGCGAAGGACTGACCGATGACGTAATCGTCAAGAACCGCGATGATCTCCTGCGGAGTCGGCACGCCCTCGCGCGACTTCACCATGGAGGATTTGTTTTCCTCGCGGATGATGTCCATGCAGAGCTCGACGCACTCATCGCAGATGAACACCGTCGGACCGGCGATCAGCTTGCGGACCTCGTGCTGGCTCTTTCCGCAGAAAGAGCAGTAGAGCGTGTTCTTGCTGTCGCCGCCGCTCACTTTGCTCATTCTCTCAATCCTTCCAGTCCGAGATCCGCCCGGAGCCCTCATTGCGGCGCGAGCGCCGCCACCATTCCCAGCCACGAGGCTTGCCGCGCAAACCCGCCCGAATCAAGAACGCATCCGGACGAATGACAGGATTGCGACGCTTTCCTTGACCGACGCTTGCGGACCGGCCGTGCATTGCGCCAATCTAGAAATTCGACGCGACCACATCAAGGCGCCCGGCCCTCAGACCGCCGCCGCCCCTTCGAGCGCCTCGCGGGACGAATAGACCTTGTCGATGAGGCCGAAGGCCTGCGCCTCCTCCGACGTCATGAAATGATCGCGGTCCAGCGTCTTCTCGATGGTCTCGTAGTCCTGCCCGGTGTGCTGGACATACACCTCGTTCAAGCGCCGCTTCAGCTTGATGATGTCCTGCGCGTGGCGCTCGATATCCGAGGCCTGGCCCGAGAAGCCGCCGGAAGGCTGGTGCACCATGATGCGCGCGTTCGGCGTGGCGAAGCGCATATCCTTGTGCCCGGCGCACAGCAGAAGCGAGCCCATGGACGCCGCCTGCCCTATGCAGAGCGTGGAGATGGCGGGCCGCACGAACTGCATCGTGTCGTATATCGCCATTCCGCTCGTCACCACACCGCCGGGCGAGTTGATGTAGAGGGAAATTTCCTTCTTCGGATTCTCGGCCTCGAGGAAGAGGAGCTGCGCACAGACCAGCGTCGCCATCGAATCCTCGATGGGGCCGGTAATGAAGATGATGCGCTCTTTCAGGAGGCGCGAGAAGATGTCGTAGGCCCGCTCGCCACGATTGGTCTGTTCGACCACCATCGGCACGAGGTTCATCGCGGTTTCGACTGGGTGCTTCATGGGAGTGCAGGCTTTCGTTTGGAACGGATGGACCGCCGGAGAAGCGGCCGGGAATCAGGGCGGGCCTTTCCTGTCGTAGATAGGACCTTGCCCCCGGCCCGCGCAAGGCCGGCGCAGCGCCCTCAGGCCGGGGGTTTCGGCTCGGCCGCCTCCTCCCCCGTCGGACCGGGCGTCTCGCGCGCCGGCGTCAGGATCGTCGCCGGCGCCTCCCGGTCGCGCATGAAGTGCAGCGGCGGCGCGCTACCGTCCTTGTTGGAGCCGAACCAGAGGGTGGTCTGCGGCAGCGGAATCTCGATCCCGCGCCTGTCCAGCGTGCGCTTGACGATCTCTCGATAGGCGCGGCCGACGCTCCACTGGGTTCCGGGCAAGGTACGCATGCGGCCGCGAACCGTGACCGTGTAGTTACCGATGGTCTCGACACCGAAAATCTCGAAATCGTCGATCACGTTCATACCCTGCTCGCCCTCGCGCAGGATATCGAAGGCCTCGCGCATGGCCGCTTTCACCTCGCCGATATCTTCGCGATAGGAGACGGAGACATCGGCGACGAAATTGGAGAAGTCCTTCGTCATGTTCGACACCTGATCGACGGCCGAGAAGGGGATGAGGTGGTAGGTGCCGTCCAGCGAACGAAGGGACACGGAGCGGATCGTAAGCTTCTCCACCACGCCCGCGATCCCGGCCACCTCGACCACGTCGCCCTCGTTCATCACGTTCTCGATCTGCAGGAACGCACCGGTGATGATGTCCTGCACCAGCTTCTGCGCTCCGAAGCCGATCGCCAGGCCCACCACGCCCGCGCCGGCCAGCAGCGGAGCGATGTCGATGCCGAGCTGCGAGAGAACCGACATCAGAACGAGAACGAGAAGCGTGACCGTGAAGGCGTTCCGGAACAGAGAGAGCAAGGTGCGCTCGCGGGCGGTGGGCACGGTCCCGTAATTGGGGTTCAGGCGATACTCCACCCAGGACGAGACGACCAGATAGACAGCGACCCCGATGCAGAGGACCAGAAGCGCCCCGGCGCCGCCGCTGATGAAGCGCTGGCCGAGCGGAGTGGTCGCCCACGAGGCCAGGTCCAGCAGCGCCCAGGCATTCAGGATCGAGCCGAAGACGAGGAGGATCACGACGATGCGTACGATCAGCAGCAGTTTCGGGATGAAGGTGTTCACGCGCCGCTCCAGGAGCGGGAAGCGATCCTTCGAGGATTGCGGAATCCTGATGCCGCGCAGGATGAGTTTCGACAATAGCGTGATGACGAGCCCGCCGATCGTGATCGCCGCGAGCGACCTCAGGCTTGCCACGATCATGAACTGAAGCCCGTCCTCCGGGCTCGAGAGCCAGAGCGCGTAGAGGGCGCAAACGAAGGCGGCAGCCCCCAGGACCCAGACATGGCCGAGCGCCATGTTCACCTGCGCCTGAAAGCTCCTGTCGCCCGCAAGGTAGCTGCGCTGCAACCGCTCGCGCACCGTCACGCGGTTGCGCAAGATGAGTGAAAGCATGATCACGAAGACCGCTGTCACGACGATGAAACGAACGCTGTTGGCCGCCCTCATGTTGGAATTGGCTTCCACGACCGGAGCGACGAACAGGAAGGTGTAGCCGAGCAGCGAGATGAGAAGCGCCAGGCGGCCATACCAATAGCGCGCCTGCCTGTCGCCGAACGGCGTCATCCGCAGCGGGGGATGATAGGGAGCGACGAAAGCCGAGAGCGCGACCTTGATGCCTCCCACGAGCAGGAAGGCGTTGAGGAAGAGGGCCTGGTTGAGGTTGGGCGGACCTGCGAAGAAGATGAAGGCCGCCACGTGCCCGGCAAGGGCGCTGAGGAGAATCTTCCCTGCGCTCACCACGAAGGCCGAAGCGAGAAGGCCGAGCTTGCGCAGCGGCCGCCCGGGCTTGGCACGCGCGGCGATCCAGTCGAAGACCGGCCTCAAGGCGAGGGACAGGAGGAAATACGCTCCAAAAACCGCCACCGCCACCGCGAAGACCGGCGCAACGGCCTGGTAGATACGGGGCAGATTGATCGCCTGCGTTCCAGAAAGAAGCTCGGCTGAGGCGTCCGCGAGGCCGGCAACCGTCTGCAGCGCGCCCTGTGCAGCCTCGACACCGGAGCGCGTATAGCGCGCGAGCGTCGCCGGAAGCGAACCCGTCATCTCGTCGGCCCATATGTCGCCGGCATCCTCCTGCGCCGCCGCGCCGCCCTCCTCGCCTTCCGCAGGCCGATAGGCCATGGCGCGCAGCGATTCGACGAGCCGTGCGCGGGTTACGTCGCTTTCGAGAATGCGGATGAGATCGTCGATGCTGGCACGCTCACCCTCCCCCATCGTCGGCGTCTCTGGCTCGGACTCCGGCGTTTGCGTCGTCGCGCTGATCCCGGGAATGCTCGGAAGCTGTGCGGCGGCCGGGCCCCCGGCTACGAGGCACAGGGCCAAGACAAGCAGGCGGAGAAGATGCGTCATGAGCGGCATGGGGAGCTTGCGGATCGCCTCAAGGGATAGGTCACGGTGTAGCGAGCCTTGCGGCGAAGGTATGTTCGGCCCGGCCGCACAAACGCACAAGGGCCGCACGAGGCGGCCCTTGGGTCATGAGGAGCTGCAACTGAGGTGTCAGGCCGCGGCCTGCTCGTCCTCCTCGTCGTCCTTCATCAGCTCTTCCTTCGTCACCGTCTTGTCGGTCACGTCCACCGTGCTCAAGAGGTGGTCGACCACCTTCTCCTCATAGATCGGAGCGCGCAGGCTCTGCACGGCTTCCGGCGTCTTGCGGAAGTAGTCGTAGATCTGCTGCTCCTGCCCGGGATACTGGCGGACCTGCTCCAGCACGGCGCGCTGAAGCTCCTCGTCGGAGATGGTGACGCCGGCCTTCTCGCCGATTTCGGAGAGAACGAGGCCGAGGCGCACGCGACGCTCCGCGAGCTTGCGGTAGTCCTCGCGGGCCTTTTCCTCGGTGGTGTCTTCGTCCTCGAAGCTCTTGCCCGACTGCTCCAGCTCGCGCGAGACCTGCGTCCAGATGTTGCCGAACTCGGCCTCGACCAGCTTCTCCGGCAGCTCGAAATCATAGTCGGCGTCCAGCGCATCCAGGAGCTGGCGCTTGACCTTCTGGCGGGTGGCCATGCCGAACTGGCTCTCGATCTGCTCGCGCACCACCGTGCGAAGCCGCTCGATGGACTCAAGGCCAAGCTTCTTGGCCAGCTCGTCGTTCAGCTCCAGCTCGCCCGGTGCCGCCACGGCCTTCACCGTCACGTCGAAGACCGCAGCCTTGCCGGCCAAATGCGTGGCCCCGTAATCCTCCGGGAAGTTGACCTCGACCTGCTTCTCCTCGCCCGCCTTCACGCCGACGAGCTGGTCTTCGAAGCCGGGGATGAACTGGCCCGAGCCGATGACGAGGTTGGAATCTGTGGCCGAGCCGCCCTGGAAGGCCTCACCGTCGATCTTGCCGACGAAGTCCATCGTCACCCGGTCACCGTTCTCGGCAGCGCCGTCCTTCGGCTCATAGGCGCGCGCGTTCTCCGCGATGCGCTTCACCTGCTCCTCGACCTCGTCCTCCGGGATCTCGACCACGGGCCGCTCGATCTTGATGCCCGAGGTCTCCTTCAGTTCGAAGGAGGGCAGCGTCTCGTAGGACAGGGTGAAGCGGAAGTCGCCTTCGCCGCGAAGCACCTTCTCGGCCTCGGCCTCGTCTTCCGTCATCTGGATTTCCGGCTGCATGGCGGAACGCTCGCCACGCTCGGCGATGACGTTGCGCGGCGTCTCGGAGACGATCTGGTTGACGATCTCCGCCATGAAGGAGCGGCCGTACATCTTGCGCATGTGCGCCAGTGGCACCTTGCCCGGACGGAAACCCTTCAGCTTCACCTGGTCCTTCGCCTCGTAGAGGCGCGTCTGCAGCCGAGCCTCAAGATCCGAAGCCGGCACGACGATTTCGATCTCGCGCTTCAGGCCCTCGGCCTTGGTTTCCGTAACCTGCATCATAAACCCTTTGGTCGTTAGCCTTCGGCCAGCTTGGCCGATGTGATGAATCTCGTGTCGCCGGAAAACACGCGCTGGTGCGGGTGGAGGGACTCGAACCCCCACGCTGTCAGGCGCTTGGACCTAAACCAAGTGCGTCTACCAATTCCGCCACACCCGCTCGGCGCCCTGCCCCAGCTTTCGCGCGGCGCGCGTCTCTATATCACTGGTGTTTTCACCGTCAAACAGGAAAGAGCCGCGCGCCGCGCAGCGGCCGCCCCATGCTGCGTTGCACAACATGCAGGGCTGCTATGCGAACTGCGCGCTGGTAGGCGTCGGGGTGGCCGACTATCTTCCAACCATCGAAGCAAGACGCAGACAGGCGGCACGCTTCAATCGATTTAACCCCAGCCTGATGAAGGCAGTGTTCAAGATGAACATCGTTCGTTCCTACCACAACTGGCGGCGCTATCGCGATACCGTTCACGAGTTGAACCGGCTGTCGCAGCGTGAGCTTTCGGACCTGGGGATCGCCCGGTCCGACATTCCGGCCATCGCCCGCAAGGCGGCCGTCTAGGATTTACCAGTTTCGCGACGGCCCATCCTCCTCCCAGGGCCGAAGCGGATGAGAGCCTGCGCATCCTCCTCCCAGCGCAGGCTTCCAAACGACACCCGCCGGTCCTCCCCCGGCGGGTGTTGTCGTTTATGGGACGTGCTGCCCTTGCGACTCTTCCCGTCCGGCCGTGAAGGCTTTAGAAGACGGGCATGACTCCAAAACCCATTCATGTCGTTGGCGGCGGCCTCGCCGGCTCCGAAGCTGCTTGGCAGATCGCCGAAGCGGGCATTCCCGTTATTCTCCACGAGATGCGCGGCGTGCGCGGCACGGACGCCCACAAGACGGATTCGCTGGCGGAGCTCGTCTGCTCGAATTCCTTCCGCTCCGATGACGCCACGGCCAATGCGGTGGGGGTCATCCATGCCGAGATGCGCATGGCCGGGTCGCTCATCATGCGTTGCGCGGACGCCAACCAGGTACCTGCAGGCGGCGCGCTGGCCGTCGACCGCGACGGTTTCGCCGAGGCGGTGACGGGCGAATTGGCGCGCCATCCGCAGGTGGAGATCCGGCGCGAGGAGATCGAGGGGCTGCCGCCGGAGGATTGGGGCCAGACCGTCATCGCCACCGGCCCTCTGACCGCGCCTGCGCTGGCGGATGCCATCCGCGCCCAGACCGGGGCCGACGCGCTGGCGTTCTTCGACGCGATCGCGCCCATCGTCCACTTCGATTCGATCGACCTTCACACCGCCTGGTTCCAGTCCCGCTACGACAAGGTCGGACCCGGCGGCACGGGCAAGGACTACATCAACTGCCCGCTGGACAAGGCGCAGTACGAGGCCTTCGTGGCCGCGTTGATCGCGGGGGAGAAGACCGAATTCCGCGAATGGGAAGGCACTCCCTATTTCGACGGCTGCCTGCCCATCGAGATCATGGCCGAACGCGGGTCTGAAACGCTGCGCCACGGGCCCATGAAGCCGATGGGGCTGACCAATGTGCATCAGCCGGACATCAAGGCCTATGCCGTGGTCCAGCTACGGCAGGACAACGCGCTGGGCACGCTCTACAATATGGTCGGCTTCCAGACGAAGCTGAAATATGCCGAGCAGGTGCGCATCTTCCGCACCATCCCCGGGCTTGAGAATGCCGAGTTCGCCCGGCTCGGCGGGCTGCATCGCAACACCTATCTGGACAGTCCGCGCCTGCTCGACGGGACGCTGCGGCTGAAATCGCGTCCCAGCCTGCGTTTCGCGGGGCAGATCACCGGTTGCGAGGGCTATGTCGAATCGGCCTCCGTCGGTCTCATGGCCGGACGCTTCGCCAGCGCCGAAGCGCTGGGCCGTGCCGCTACTCCGCCTCCACCGACCAGCGCGATGGGCGCGCTGCTGGGTCATATCACCGGCGGACATATCGAGGCGCAGGAGGAAGGCGGCAAACGCTCCTTCCAGCCGATGAACGTCAATTTCGGCCTGTTTCCGCCGGTCGAGGTACCGAAGGAAGAGGGCAAGCGCCTTCGCGGCAAAGAGAAGACCATCGCCAAGCGGCGCGCGATGGCCAGCCGCGCGCTGAAAGACTTCTCGAACTGGCTCGAGAACGGCGCCCTTTCAGCCGCCGCCGAGTGAGGGCCACTGCGCTTCGCGCAGAAGCAGCGTCACGCTCGCGCCCGCCGGTTCGCCCTCAGGGCCGAGCATGAGCGAATCGAAACGCAGCCTTGCGTTTCGCCCTTGAGCCGAGGAGAGGTCGAAGACCGGCGGGGACACCGCTTCGCGGCTGTCGAACAGCGACCTGGGCATCGATCCGAGAGCTGCCGTCAGGTCGAAGCGATCCTGCCCCCCCGCCATCTCCACGACAAGCTCCGCGCCCTCGAAACGCAGGCTGATCGCCTCCGGCGGTCTCGGATCGGGCGTTGTCCCCACAGAACGGGCGTAGACGGCGATGTCGTATCCGGCCAGCCGGATCGGCCGCTCGGCGGAGGCACTGAAGCTTCGGAGCGCCGGGCCGCTGCCCGGCAGCGTCCGCAGGCCCAGGGCGGCAAGAAAGGCAGTGGCCTGATCGTCGCGTCGCGAGAAGAGCACCGCTCTTGCCTCGGTCTGATCGGGAGGCAGATAGCGGGCCATCCGCCACAACTGCCCGACATCCCCCAGCGCCATGATGCGCGAGCGCAATATCTTTTGCTCATCGGGCCGCAGCTCGTCGACACTCAGATAGCTCCCGTGGACGAACTGCCCCTCGATTCGGTCCGACTGGCTGCGGCCTACGATATTGCCGACGCTCCACGGCCCGATCACCGACAGGGCGAGGAACAGGGGCGCGATACCCGCCAGCCAGCGTATGTCGCCGCGTGTGCGCGCGAACGCCTGGAGCAAGACCGCCACCGCAGCGGCAGTCCCACCGAGGACCAGATAGTAGCGCGCCACGGTGAAGCCGTGTGGCTCGATCCGCAGCCAGGCGGCGAGAGCAAGCAGAATGAGTGGCACGATCAGCATCAACGCCCAGAACCGACCGAAGAGCCGGGCCGGCAGAGCCGCGTTCTCAAGGAACGGATGAATGGCGACCCGCAGCGAGAGGACCAGCAGCGAAAAGAAGCTGACGATCCAACCGACTTCCCCCACCGGCATCTGTCCGGTCACGGCGATGCGCAGCGCGTAGAGATGCAGGATCACGGCCGTCGCCAGCGCAAGCGGCGCCGCGACCCAGTCGAAGAGGGGACGCACTGTTTCGACCAGCCGCTCTTCACCCTCCAGCGTCACACGATCGGCCTGTGGGATACGCCCCAGGGCGAAGAGCGGCCCGACGAGGGCAAAGGCGGTGACGAAGATGTGGTTGTAGGCGCTGCTGCCGAAGCCGACCTGGAACAGGAACCGAACCATCTCCAGAATCGCCAGCAGCCCGGCCAAGAAAAGCAGAACGGAAAGGAAGGCGAGCGTCACCCCCACCCCGGTCCACAAGGCGAAGGACCAGAATTCCCGGGCCGTCCCGTTGCGCAGGAAAGGGGCCAGCGGGATGCTCAGAATGGCGGCCGGCAAGAGAGCTGGCGCGTAGATCGCCAGCGGCCGCCCGCTCCAGATGCCCAGGCCCAGCACCAGCGCGGCGGCCAGAGGCAGGATCAGCAGGCTCCGCGAGCCTGCGCGCGCGCGCGGCTCCAGCCCCACGCGCACTGCTACGGACGCAGCCGCTGCGGCGCCCAGGGCGGAAAGAAGCCGGGGGAGGTCCGGCCAGAACGGCACGTCGAACCGCGATACTTCGAGGTTCGAGACGACGGCGAAAGCGACGATCAGGAGCGTTGCCACGGGAAAGCGCGCCGTTGCCATCCGCGCACCCACACCCAGGCTGCGAAGCAGCCGGGCGGTGCGGTGCGACAGGCGGGTGGCACCGCTCCCGGCACCCATCAGCCCTGCCCCTTCCGCATAGCCCTCCAATACGCCCAGCTCCGGCGTATCGGCCCCGTGGGCGCAAGCGCCGTGCCGCGCTGGAGCGCGGACATGGCGGCCTCCATACGGGCGGCCGCCAGACGGCCCGGCAGAAAGGCGGGTCGGATCGAACGCGGGATGGACTCCCATGCCCGCCCTGCGGCCGCCATATGTTCCCGGCCGAGCGCGGCCATCGCCTCGGCCACTGCGGGGACCGATGACGGCTTGCCTGCCCATAGGGATCGCGTGGTGCCGGCTGCTGAAAAAAGCTCTTCCGGGATGAAGATCTGTGCCCGGCCGGCCTGTACGCAGGCCAGGCCCAGAACCTCGACGGCCAGATCTGCGACGCCGGCATGGCCTGCGCAATCCGAGGCTTGCGCCGCGCTTTTACGATCAAGAATCATCGCGGCCAGCATGATGACAGTCGATTTCGTCTCCCCTGCATAGCCCTCGAACGCCTGTCGCGAAGGCATGGGGTCGTCGTAGAGATCGAAGATGCGAGCCTCGAGAAGCCGCTCGAAGGCCTCGGGTGGCAAAGAATGCCGGCGGACCGTTTCGATCAATGCTGCGGCGACCGGCGACCCCTGCCCCGCTTCTTCCTCTCCCGTAATGCCCTCGGCGATGCGGTCCCGCCACCATTGAAGCCGAATCTCGCCGGGCAAGGGCTGGCTGACCTGCTCGCGAATGCGTGCGGTTTCCTGATCGAACGCGTAGAGCGCACAGAGTGCCTGGCGGCGGTCCGCTTGCGCGAATTGCAGCGCCACGGCGCGATCCGGATCGTTCCGGCGCACCAGATCCTCGCAATGGGCGAAATGAGTGGCCATGGATGCCGGGCCGTCCGCTCGGCTCATGGTGGGCGTCAATCAACCGCGACGAGCGCTGCGCCCACCGGCCGGCCCTCGCCCAGCATGATGTTGTAGGTGCGCACGGCAGCACCGGTCGACATCGGATCCACCGAGATGCCGGCCCGGCGGAAATGTTCCGCGAGAGCAGGCGGAAGCCGGCGGATATCGGGCCCCGTTCCGAACAGCATGAAACGGATACCCTCGGCGTCCTCCAGCGCCTTCAGAAGCCGCTCCCCGGCGAAGGGCTGCTCCAGCGTCGCCGCCCAGCCGTAAATGCCGGAGGGAAGGCACAGGAGCGAGCCCCTGTGGGACATATCGGCGAAACGGAAGCCGCCATTGCCGTAGGCGTCAATGGGAGCGGAGCGCGGGTAATGAGCGTCCCGGATTTCGCTCACCGGCCGGCGCCCGTCCGTGGCATGGCGATGTTCGCCGAGGGCTTCTCGTCCGCCTCCTCGATGACCTCGCCCTTGGCGTTCACCTTGCGGAGCTGGAAGTAGATCAGCATGGGCCCGGCGATGAAGACCGAGGAATAGACGCCGACGAGGACGCCGACGATCATCGGCAGGATGAAGCCACGGATCACTTCGCCTCCGAAGAAGACCAGCGCGATCAGTGCGAGCATCATGGTGACGCCCGTCAGGATCGTGCGCCGCAACGTCTCGTTCAGGGAGAGGTCGATCAGCTCGGAAAGCGGCATCTTCTTGTATTTGCGCAGGTTCTCGCGCATCCGATCGTAAACCACGATCGTATCATTCAACGAATAGCCGACGATGGTCAGGATCGCCGCGATGCTGGTGAGGTTGAACTCCAGCCTCGTGATCACGAGGAAGCCGATCATCATGATGACGTCATGGGCCGTGGAGACGATGGCGCCTATGGCGAACTGCCACTCGAAGCGTAGCCAGATATAGACCATGATGGCGAACATGGCGCCGATCACGCCCAGCGTCGCCGCCAACGCAAGTTCGCCCGACACCGTCGGCCCGACGACCTCCACCCTCTGGAACTCGTAGTCCGCCGACAGGGCCGCACGAACGGCGTTGATACTGGCCTGCGGCGTCTCCGCGTCCATCGGCTGCACGCCGAAGCGGATCAGCACGTCGCGCGCGCCGCCGAATTCCTGAACCTGGACGTCACCCTCAATGATGGCGGCGAGATCGGATCGGATCTGGCCGACATCCGCCTCCTCGGCATTGGCGCGCGCCTCGATCACCGTACCGCCGGTGAAATCGACGCCAAGATTGAGCCCCCAGCCGGCAAAGGCGCCGATGGACACGAGCGAGAGGATGATCGTGACCGCGAAGGCCACCTTACGCGCGGCCATGAACGGAATGCGCGTGAGGTTCGGCAGAATGGTGAACCAGCCGGTCGGCACTTCCTTGGGCCGGCGCTTCTTGACCCAGTAGGACACCATCCAGCGCGTCAGCGTCAAAGCGGTGAAGACGGTGGTGATCACACCGAGTGCCAGCGTCACGGCAAAGCCGCGCACCGGCCCGGTGCCAAGGAAGAACAGCACCAAGGCCGCAATCAGCGAAGTGATGTTGGCGTCCATGATGGTGGAGAACGCCTTGTGGAAGCCCGCGTCGATCGATTGGACGACCGAGCGTCCCGCCTTTCGCTCTTCCAATATGCGCTCGTAGATCAGAACGTTCGAATCGACGGCCATGCCCATGGTGAGGACGATGCCGGCGATGCCCGGCAGGGTCAGCGTGGCGCCCAGGAAGGAAAGGAGTCCAACGATGAGGACGACATTGAAGAACAGGGCGATATTGGCGATGACGCCGAGAAAGCCGTAGGCGGCCAGCATGAAGCCGATAACGAGGATCGCGGCGATGATGCCGGCATTCTGGCCGGCCGCAATGGAATCGGCACCGAGGCCCGGGCCCACCGTACGCTCCTCGATGATGTCGAGCGTGGCCGGCAACGCGCCCGCTCGCAGCAACACCGACAGGTCGTTGGCGCTCTGGACGGTGAAATTGCCCGAAATCTGCGCCTGGCCGCCGAGAATCGGCTCGTTGATATTCGGCGCCGACAGCACCTGGTTGTCGAGGACGATGGCGAAGGGCCGGTTGACGTTCTGCTGCGTGACTGCACCGAAGCGCTGGGCGCCGCGCGAATCGAAGCGGATGTTGACGACAGGCTGGTTCTGCTGGCTGAAGCCGGGCTGCGCGTCGGTGAGGTTCTCACCCGAGACCATCACCTGCCTCTGGACGAGGATGGGGAAAGGCGGATTGTCGGTCGTATAGAGCAGTTCCGTCCCGGCCGGCGCGCGCGCGGTTCCGGCGGCGACGGCTTCGGCCGAATTCTCGACGTCCACGAGACGGAACGTGAGCTGCGCGGTCTGATTGAGAAGGTTCTTCAATCGGGCCGGATCGTCCAGCCCCGGCACCTGCACCATGATGCGGTCGAGGCCCTGCCGCTGGATGATCGGCTCCGTCGTGCCAAGCTCGTCCACGCGGCGGCGCACCACCTCGATCGACTGCGCGACGGCGTTGGACAGGCGGTAATTGATGCCCTCCTCCGTCAGCGAAAGGCGGAACGTGCCGGACTGCGGCTCGGCGACCGCGACCTCGGTCACGGAACCGCCGGCCAGAAGGCCGGAGGACACCGGATCGGTGATCGGCCGCAGCGCCTGGCGGACAGCGGCGGCCTGCGCGGGATCGCGGAGACGAAAATCGACGGTCGTTCCAGAATCAGCAAGACCCGTATAGGCGGCGCCCGCATTGCGCAGCGCGACCCGCACCTCGTCGCGCAGCCCCTGCAGCCTGTCCGCCGTCATCGAATCGCGGTCGACCTGCAGGAGGATGTAGGATCCGCCCTGAAGGTCGAGGCCAAGCGTCATCGGCTGGCTGGGCATGAATGAGGGAAGGCTGTCGATCTGCCGCTGGGTCAGCGCGTTCGGCAGCGCCGTGAGCACGCCGAGCGCCACCACGAACCAGATGAGAATGGTCTTCCAGCGCGAAAAATGCAGCATGATCGTCCCGATAATGGGTCAGGATGCGGGGCGACGGGTCCCTGCCTTCGGCCGCATGAGGATAAGGCACGGCCCGCCCGAAGGTCGGGCGAGCCGTTCAGTCTTTCAACCGCACGGCGGCTATTTCGTGTTCGCGGCGGTCGGCTCGCCCTTCACACGTACGTCAGCGATCATCGACTGGAGAACACGAACCTTGACCTGCTCGGAGATCTGAACCTCGACCTCGCCGTTCTCCATCACCTTCGTGACCTTTGCCACGATGCCGCCGCCGGTGATCACCGTATCCCCGCGTCGAACGTTCTTCAGCATTTCCTCACGCTTCTTCATCTGGCGCCGCTGAGGGCGAATGATGAGGAAATACATGATCGCGAACACCGCCACGAAGGGCAGGATCGTGATGAGGATACTCTCAGTTCCGCCCGCCGCACCTGCGGTTTGCGCGAATGCCGGGGACACGAACATGACTTCTCCTACGATACTGGAAACGAAGCTCTTTACGAGTTGCGCGCAATATACGAACGGTCACCCCGAATGCAACAGACAGCCGGGCCCCTTCCCGGCCGGCGGATGAACGGAGGATGGCCCATGGACAAGGCGGCGGAGCTGCTGGAAGCCCTGCGGCGCATCGCGGATGCGCTGGAGCGGGCCGCGCCCCCGGCGGAAACGGTGCCCGATCTCTCTCAGGCCGACTGCTTCGTCTACCAGCCTCCGGCAGGTCTCCGGCCGGTTCACAAGGTGAGCCGCGTGCCGGTGGACCTCCTCGCCGGGATCGAGCGCAGCAAGACGATTCTCCTGGAGAACACCCGCCGCTTCGCCGCCGGCCTGCCGGCCAACAACGCCCTTCTGTGGGGCGCGCGGGGGATGGGCAAGTCCTCGCTGGTGAAGGCCGCCCATGCGGCGGTGAACACGTTGCAGACGCCACTGAAGCTCGTTGAAATCCACCGCGAGGATATCGACGCCCTTCCCGCGCTCATGGTGCATCTGCGCGCGTCGCGCGAGCGCGTCCTCCTCTTCTGCGACGACCTTTCGTTCGATCATGACGACACGTCCTACAAGTCGCTGAAGGCCGCGCTGGAGGGAGGCGTCGAGGGGCGACCGGCCAATGTCCTGTTCTACGCCACGTCGAACCGGCGCCATCTCCTGCCCCGCAACATGATGGAGAACGAGCAGTCCACCGCCATCATGGCCGGCGAGGCCGTGGAGGAGAAGGTTTCGCTGTCGGACCGATTCGGCCTGTGGCTCGGCTTTCACGCCTGCTCGCAGGACGACTATCTGGCCATGGTCTTCGGTTATCTGGCCGCCTACGGCATCGAAGCCGAGGAGGAGGAAGCGCGACGCGCGGCGCTGGAATGGGCGGTGACGCGCGGAAACCGCTCCGGCCGCGTCGCCCATCAGTTCGTCCAGGATTTCGCGGCCGCGAGAGGCGTGCGCCTCGACTGACACGCAACGGAAAGGCCGGCCCCCGAGGGGAGCCGGCCTTTTCTTCAGCTCACGCCGCGGGGCTCGATCAGCCGAGGAACCCCATCGGGTCGACCGGCGTCGAATCCTTGCGCACTTCGAAATGCAGGACCGGGACGTCGGTATCGCCCGTCATGCCGGCTTTCGCGATATCCTGTCCCCGGCGCACATTCGCCCCGCGTTCGACCAGAATCTCGTCGGCATGGCCGTAGACGGTGACAAGGCCGTTATCGTGCTTGACCAGAACGGTCTTGCCGAACTCCTTCAGCCCCTCGCCCGCATAGATGACGACGCCGTTTTCGGCCGCCTTGACGGGCGTTCCGCGCGGGACGGAGATATCCACGCCATCGTTCCGGCGCGACCCAACACGGTCCCCGAAGCCGCGCACGACGCGGCCCTGCACCGGCCAGCGGAACTGACTGATGCCTGTGGATTCCGGCGCGATGGCCGCAACCTGCGTCTCGCTCGCCACGCTGCTGGCCGCCGGCGCGGATGCGGCAGGCGCGGAGGGCGCGGCTGAAGCCGCCGGCGCAGCCGGGGCCGGCTGGGCTGGCGCGGCCTGGGCCGGGGCGGCGGGAGGTTGTTGCACCTGCTGCGCCTGGGCCTGCAGCGTGGTCTCGGGCGCACCCAGCGCCGCGACCTGCGTATTGGCGGCGCCCGAAGGCAGGTTCAGTGTCTGGCCGATGCGGATATTGTCGCTGGCAAGGCCGTTGGCGGCACGCAGGTCCGAAACGCTGACACCCGCCCTGCGGGCGATCGCATTGAGCGAATCCCCCGACTGAACCGTGACAGTCCGTCCGTTCGAGGCAGCCGGCGCGGAGGAAGCGGCGGCCGTTGCGACAGGCGCGGGCGTTGAGGCCGCGGCCGGCGGGGTTGCCGGGCGCTGTTGCGGCACGGTGTTTGCAGCGCTGGCGACCGGCGCCGGCGAGGATGGCGGCATGGAGGACGCACTCGCCATCTCGCCCGGCTGCGGCGCCTGCTGGTAGGCAGCGGCCGGCGCGCCCGGAGGCGGCGGAAGCTGAGAGCGGGAAACCGAGGGCGTCGCGGCGCTGGAATAGGTCGGGGCGGCGGCGCCGTATGCGCCGACATCCGGGGATGGAATCGAGCCGGTGCTCGACGGATCGACCCGTGCTGCCGCCTGCTGCGTCTGCGACGGAATGGCCCCGGTATAGAAGCCGTCGTTCAGGCGCGCCACGTCGTTGCTGCACCCAGCCGCGACCGCGGCGAGCGAAGCCACCGCCACCGAGCGCACCCACCGCTGCCGCAGAACTCTCATGACGCCTTCACCCATCGAAGTCCCCGTCCCCACGCAATACGACCCTTGGTGCATTGAACACTGTTAATCTTACCGGGGCGTTAAGACTGGGCGCGGCGTGAAACGAAAACTTCAAAGGACAGCGGCGACACCGGGCTTCAGGGCCTGCGTGCGCACGCTCGCCAGAAGCTCTGTCTCGAACCGGCTTCCGGCCTTGTGGTGGCGGGTCAGCACCTGCTCCCCCTCGGCCGGTCCCACGGCGCAGACGAGGATGCCGGGCGAGGCCATCTGGTCGAGGAACGCCCTGGGCACCGCCTCGATCGCGCCGTTGATGAGAATGCGGTCGTAGGGCGCGCCCGGCCCATAGCCTTCGCTTCCATCCTCGGGAACGAGGGTCACGTTGACGAGACCAAGGCTCGACAAGCGTTCGCGCGCCTCGTCGACCAGCGTGCGATACCGGTCCAGCGATACGACGCGCGCGCCGAGGCGCCCCAGCAGCGCCGTGGCGTAGCCGCTGCCGGTGCCGATCTCCAGAATCCGGCTATCGGGCTGAACCTTGAGCGCGGCGACGGCGCTCACCACGCGCGCCGCACTCGGCATCGTTTCCCCGCACGGCAGCGGAAATGACTGATCTGCATAGACGTTTGCAATGCCCTTAGGCACGAAGAGGCGCCGAGGCACCTGCTCGATGGCCTCGAAGAGGCGCACCGGCAAAGATTCGCGCGATCGCATGCGCAGGATGAAGGCGGCGAGATCCTCGCGATCGCGCTCCATGGTCCGCACGCGCCCTTACGCGCCGTCGAAGAGGGAGGCCATTTCCTCGCGCAGGGCATGGTCGGTGAGGTCGAGTTGCAGGGGCGTGACCGACACATAGCCGGCCAAAAGCGCCGCAATATCCGAACGCTCGATCTCCGGCCCTGCCTGGCGCCCGAATTTCAGCCAGTAATAGGGAAAACCGCGCCCGTCCTGCCGCTCCTCGATGCCGAGGCTGTAATCCAGCTTGCCCTGCCGCGTGACATTGACGCCCTTGACCGCATCGGCCTCCACCGCCGGGAAGTTGACGTTGAAGAGCGTGCCCTGCGGCGCGTCCACCGTCATCAGCTTGCGGATCACGTCCGGCGCGAAGCGCTCGGCGGTGTTCCAGAGTGCCTCGCGGTCGCTCTCGGGGCGGAAAGCCTGGCTCAACGCCATAGAGCGCAGGCCCAGCATCGTTCCCTCGATGGCGCCGGCGACGGTGCCGGAATAGGTCACGTCGTCACTGATATTCTGCCCGGCGTTGACACCGGACAGGACGAGGTCCGGCGGCCCGGGCATAACCTTCTTCAAGGCCATGATCACGCAATCGGTCGGCGTGCCGGACAGCGCGAAGCGGCGCTCCTCGATCCGTCGCAGCCGCAAGGGCGAGGAGAGCGTCAACGAATGGGACAGGCCGCTCTGGTCCGTTTCCGGCGCGACGATCCAGATGTCGTCGCTCAGCTTTTCGGCAATGCGCCGCAGGCTTTCCAGCCCTTCGGCATGGATGCCGTCGTCATTGGTCAGAAGGATGCGCATCAGGCCAACTTTCCGATTCTCTCCTGCCCGCCCAGATAGGGGCGCAGCGCCTGCGGGATCGCGATCGAGCCATCGCTCTGCTGATAGTTCTCCATCACCGCGATCAAGGCTCGGCCGACCGCCGTTCCCGAGCCGTTCAAGGTGTGGACGAAGCGCGGCTGCTTCTCCCCCTCGGCCCGGTAGCGCGCATTCATGCGCCGCGCCTGGAAATCGCCGCAGACAGAGCAGCTCGAGATTTCGCGGAACGTGTCCTGTCCCGGCAGCCAGACCTCGATGTCGTAGGTCTTGCGCGAGGAGAAGCCCATGTCGCCGGTGCACAGGGTCATGACGCGATAATGCAGGCCGAGACGCTTGAGCACCTCCTCGGCCGCCGCCGTCATCCTCTCATGCTCATCGAGCGCGGTTTCGGGGGTAGTGATCGAGACCAGTTCGGCCTTGTAGAACTGGTGCTGGCGCAACATGCCGCGCGTATCGCGTCCTGCGGAGCCCGCCTCCGAACGGAACGAAGGGGTCAGCGCCGTGAAGCGGAGCGGCAGGGCCGCCTCCTCCAGTATCTCCTCGCGCACGAGGTTGGTGAGAGAGACCTCGGCCGTCGGGATCAGCCAATGGGCATCACCCGCGCGAAAGAGATCCTCGGAAAATTTCGGAAGCTGCCCGGTGCCGAACAGCGCGTTATCGCGCACGAGCAAGGGCGGGGAAATCTCCTCATAGCCGAATTCGCGGGTATGCAAATCCAGCATGAACTGCCCGAGCGCGCGTTCCAGCCGCGCCAGATCGCCACGAAGCACAGTGAAACGCGAGCCGGACATGCGCGCCGCCCGGTCGAAATCCATGAGCCCGAGCGCCTCGCCGAGCTCGAAATGCTCCTTGGGCGCGAAATCGAAGACGGGCTTTTCGCCGATACGGCGCGCCTCCACATTGCCTTCCTCGTCCTCCCCGACGGGAATGTCAGGAAGCGGTATGTTGGGAACCTGCGCCAGAAGGTCGGCCAAGGCGGCGTCGATCCGCCGTTCCGTTTCCTCGCCCTCCTGGATTTTCGCCTTGATGTCGGCGACTTCGGCAATCAGCGCCTGCGCCTTCGCCTCGTCGCGCGCGGCCTTGGCGGCGGCGATCTCGCGCGAGGCCTCGTTGCGGCGGCTCTGAAGGGTCTGAAGCTCGGTCAGATGCTGCCGGCGTTCGGCATCGAAAGACAGGATACGCGCCGATACCGGCTCGGCGCCACGGGCACACATCGCCTCATCCAGCGCTTGCGGATCGTTTCGTATCCATTTGAGATCGAGCATGTTTCCCGTCCGCTCCTGGCCCGGCCGAGAAGGCGGGCGCGAACAGGGTTCAGTCCGCCAGCGCCTCTTTGCTCGCGAGGCGTTCGGCTCGCTTCTTCTCGATCATCCGGGCCGTGATGATGGAGACCTCGTAGAGAAGGATGGTCGGGATCGCAAGGCCGATCTGCGAGAGCGGATCGGGCGGCGTGATGACCGCCGCGACGATGAAGGCGATGACGATGGCATATTTTCGCTTGCCGGCCAGCCCCTCGGAGCTCGCCATCCCGGCCCGCACCAGAAGCGAGGAGACCACGGGTAGCTGGAACACCAGGCCGAAGGCGAAGATCAGCGTCATGATGAGCGACAGATATTCCGACACGCGAGGCAGAAGCGCGATCGTCGCCTGCCCGTCCCCTCCGGCCTGCTGCATCGAGAGGAAGAACCACATCACCATGGGGGTGAAGAAGAAATAGACCAGCGCGGCTCCGACGAGGAACAGGAGCGGCGTCGCGACGAGAAAGGGCACGAAGGCGCCGCGCTCCTCCTTGTACAGCCCGGGCGCGACGAACTTGTAGAGCTGGATGGCGATGATCGGAAAGGCGAGGAAGAAGCCGCCGAAGGCCGCGATCTTCACCTGCGTGAAGAAAAATTCCTGCGGCGCGGTGTAGATCAGCTCGACGCTCGCGGCATCGAGGCCGGCCCAGGAGGTGGCGACCTGATAAGGAACAACCAGGAGATTGAACAACTGCTTGGCGAAAAAGAAGCAGATCAGGAATGCGACGAAGAAACCAGACAGCGCCCAGATGAGCCGCCGGCGCAGTTCGATCAGATGCTCGATCAACGGCGCGGAGGATGCCTCGATCTCGTCTTCGCCCGCTCTCTTCAAGACATATCTCCAGCACGGCGCTCGCCCTGCCGGGCGGGCTCGGCAACGGGCGCCGCAGCCTCGACCTTCTCCGCCTCGGCCGGCACCTTGGGTTTGGCCTCGGCGGCAGGAGCGGGCTTCGCCCCCTCGTCGGCCGGCGGCACGCGCGGCTCCGGCGCCTTGGCGGCAGCCTTCAGCGACGAGCGGATCTCATCGCCCACCGCCTTCATCGGGTTCATCGCCTTGCGGATGTCGCTCGTCGGGTCGAGCTTCCTGGCCTCGTTCGCCGCCTTGCGGATCTCGTCCAGCTCGGCCTCGCGGATGGCGTCGTCGAACTGTCGGCGGAAGTCGCCCGCCATGCGGCGCAACTGGCCGGTCGTCCGGCCGAAGGTGCGCAGCATTCCCGGCAGGTCCTTCGGGCCCACCACCACGATCAGCACGATCGCGATGACGAGCAGCTCGATCCAACCGATCTCAAACATCGCGCTTCAGCTTCCGCTCAGACACAAGCAGCGGTCAAAGACGGCTCTTTTCCGGGGCCGTGGTCGTGTCGCGCACGACAACGTCGCCCTCGCGCTCCTCAAGGGCGCGGCGCTCCTGCGCCGTCTGGACGTCGTCGTCCGACATGCCCTTCTTGAAGCTCTTGATGCCCTTGGCCACGTCGCCCATCAGCTCGGGAATCTTGCCACGGCCGAAGAGAAGAAGCACGACCGCGAGGACGATCAGCCAATGCCAGATGCTAAAGCTACCCATGGTATCCTCCTAATCGGCCAAGCACGCGGCGCGATGTGGCGCCACCGGTTCCGGCCTGTCAAACACGAGAACGGCGCCGAGATCAACGAAGTTGACCGGCGCAACGTTCTTTTTCGAGGAATTAGAACGGTTTCATGGCGAGGATGGGACGGCGGCGATCACGCCATCGTGGCTGTCAGCTCCAAAAACTCTTCGCCCAAGGCCTGGACATCGTCCGTGGAAGGAGCGGCCTTGATCACATCACGCGCCTTTCCGGCTCTTTGCGCGGCATCGCCCTCGAGAGTCGGCACGCCGGCAGCGACCCGGCGCATCTCGTCAAAGTCGCCGTTGCAGTGAAGCACGACATCGCAGCCCGCCTCGATCGCCTGGCGGGATCGAAGCGCGAAGTCGCCCTTCAGCGCCTTCATCGAGATATCGTCCGTCATCAGCAGGCCCGTGAAGCCGATCGTTCCGCGCACCACCTCCTCGATAATGGCTGGGGAAAGCGTGGCGGGCCAGAGCGGGTCCAGCGCGCGGAACAGGATGTGTGCGGTCATCGCGGCCGGAAGGTCGCGCAGGGCGGCGAAAGGAGGGAAGTCGTGCTCCTCCAGCTCGCCCCGCGCGGCATCCACGAAAGGCAGTTCCTCGTGGCTGTCGGCGTTGCCCCGGCCATGGCCGGGGATGTGCTTCATGACGGGAAGAACGCCCCCCGCCATGGTGCCTTGCGCCGCCGCCCGGCCCAGTTCGGCAACGATCTGCGGCTCGCTCGAATAGGCCCGGTCGCCGATCACCGAGTGCGCGCCCTCCACCGGAACATCGAGGCATGGCACGCAATTGGCGTTGATGCCGTATTCCATCAGATCGGCGGCCAGCAGGCGAGCATGGAGCCACGCGGCTCGAAGGCCCGCCTCCTCGTCGCGCCTGAACAACGCGCCGATCATTTCCGCGGCGGGCCGGTTCGGCGCAAGGGGCGGGCGAAGACGCTGGATGCGCCCGCCCTCCTGATCGACGAAGACAGGCGTCAGATCGCCCCCGCCCGCATCCTTCAGCTCGGCCACGAGGTCGCTGAGCTGATTCGGCTCGGCGATGTTTCGGCGAAACAGGATGAAGCCGAAGGGGCGCTCGTCCGCGAAGAAAGAGCGCTCGTCCCGGTTCAGGCTGCGCCCGGCACAACCGGCGATCCAGGCTTTCGACCCATTCATGGAAGCACTTTCGCGAGGAGACGAGGATTGGTGCGCCGCCCCGCGCGGCGCGGGGAAGCGGGAGGACAGGACAGCGCCGACGCCAAGCGTCAGCGCGTCACGAAGCAGCTTCCGCCTGCCGACTGAAGGTTCTGGCAAACGGCGTTCGCCTCCTCTCGCGTCTCGGCCGCGATCCGCACGCGGTAGAACGTCCCCCGGTCGGGAATCTCGGCCGACTGGATGGCCAGCGGCCGCCCGCCGATGGCCGAGGCGTAGCGGGTGGAAAGCGTCGCCATCGACTCCCGCGCCAGGGCTTCGCTCGGCTGGGAAGAAATCTGCACGAAGAAGTTGCCCGAGGCGGGCGCGGGCGGCTCGGCGGGCGTCGCGGCCATTTCCGCCGGGGCGGCGCTCGGCTGCGGAACGGGGGCTGCGGGCGCTGCCTCAGGGGGCGCGACGGCCGGGGGCGCCATGGGCGCGCGCGCGGCGGGCTCGGCACCGACCACGAGCGGCGCACTCGGCTGCATCGGCGCGGACGGGTCAAAGGTCTGCGCCGAAGAGGCGCCTTCGGCCGGCGCCATGACGGTCTCGGGCTCCGCACGCGGAACGAGCGTGCCGTCCGGGCGCACGTCATAGGTGCGCACGCGGCGCGGCTGGAGCGCCTCCGGCACCGGCGCCGGCTCCTCGGCCTGCGCCACTTCGATCATGGAGGGCACGTCGGACACGCCGACCATGACGCCCGGCAGGTTGCTGTCCGGGTCGTCCATGTCGATGTCCAGCGGCTCCTCGGCCGCGGTGATCAGCATCTGCTGCGTGGGACCGGCTTGTGCGCCCCCGCGCGCGGCGCGCTCGTAGACGGCCTTGTTCTGGTTGGGAATCACCCGGCCGCCCGGCTCCTGCGGCGCCATTCTCACCGGATCGGCGTCGGCCCTGATGAGCACGGGCTCGCCGCCGGCCGTCATGCCCCCGCCGAGCCCCGCATAGGCGCCGAAGAGGCCGACGAGCGCCAGCGCGGCCACGCCGCCGCCCAGCGCCAGCGCGCGCCGGCCACGGGGCGGCTGGCGCAAGATGCGAAGACGCGCCTCGTCCGCCGCATGCGGCACGGCGGCGGGCTGGGCCACCTCATAGCCCGAAAAATGCGCCTCATACTCCTGCGGCACAGGCTCCTCATACGGAGCCTGAACGGGAGAGGCGCGCATGGCCGCCATCTCGCTTGCGATGAGCTGATCGAAATCATCGAGCGAGCGGGCCGCCGCCTCCGGCTCCGGCTCGAAACGCTCAGGAACGAAGGCGCCCGATTCCACGGGCCGCGTATCGCGCGGCGTGGCGGGCTCGGCCAGGCCGAGAAAGGCCTCGTCGGCGTCCGACGGCGCACCGGAAAACGGCGAATGGCCCCGCGCGCGCGGCGCCGCATCGCCATGCCAGCCGGTATCCAGAAGCTCGTGATGGGCGAAGTCGCCACCGGGGCGCGCCTCGTAGGCGAAGTCCGGGCGCAAGTCCTGCCCGGCCGCATGGCGGCCCGGCTGATGGGCGAAACCCAGAGGTTCGCCGCCGTGCACCGGACCTTCGCTATTCATGCCCTTCATCGAAGAGACCCCGCCCTCATCAGGCTCCGCGACGCCCAGCGCGCGAGCCGCCTTCATCGTTCGAGCGCTAGGCGAGGATCGTGGTCAAAGCGTGATCCGTCACCGCATCTCGTCGGGTGCCTCGACGCCCACAAGTTCGAGGCCCGAGGCCACGACAAGGGCCACTGCCCTGACAAGCGCGAGGCGCGCCGAGGTCATTATCGGCTCGTCAACCTTAACGAAACGTAAAGAGGGCTCGTCCTTCCCCCGGTTGTACTGGGAGTGGAACGCGGAGGCGACGTCATAGAGGTAGAAGGCGAGCCTGTGCGGCTCCTTGGCCGCCGCCGCGCCCTGCACCAGGCGCGGATATTCGGCCAGCTTGCGGATGAGCGCGAGTTCGCCCTCGTCGGTCAAAAGCGCGAGCGCCCCGGCATCCAGCGGCGCCTCGGCATCGATCCCCTCGGCCAGCGCCTGCCGGCGGATCGAACAGGCGCGGGCATGGGCATACTGCACGTAGAAGACCGGATTGTCCTTCGACTGCTCCGTGACCTTGGCGAAGTCGAAGTCGAGCGGGGCGTCGCTCTTGCGGAACAGCATCATGAAGCGCACGGCGTCGCGGCCGACTTCGTCCACCACGTCCTTCAACGTCACGAACTCGCCGGCCCGCTTCGACATGCGCACGGGCTCGCCGTTGCGGAAAAGCTTGACCAACTGGCACAGCACCACGTCGAGATGCGCCTTGCCGCCCGAAACGGCCTTGGCCACCGCCTCCAGCCGCTTGACGTAGCCGCCGTGGTCCGCGCCCAGCACATAGACCATCTCGTCGAAATCGCGGGCGAACTTGTCGGCAAAATAGGCCACGTCCGCGGCGAAATAGGTATAGCTGCCGTCGGACTTCATCAGCGGCCGGTCCATGTCGTCCCCCACCTCGGTGGAGCGCAGCAGCGTCTGCTCGCGGTCTTCCCAATCCTCCGGCGGCTGCCCCTTGGGCGGGGGCAGCGTGCCTTGATAGACGAAGCCGCGCTCGCGAAGGTCTGCGATGGCGTCGGCGATCTTGCCGCCATTGCCCGCGTGAAGCGTCTTTTCCGAGAAATAGACGTCCTGCTTGATGGCGAGGGCCTTCAAATCGTCGCGGATCGACATCATCATCGCGTCGATGGCGTAGGCGCTGACGAGCGGCAGCCACTCGCCCTCCTCCATGTCGAGCAGCGTCTTCTGGTAGCGGATGACGAGGGCGACGCCCACGGCCTTCAGGTAGTCGCCCGGATAGAGGCCGGCGGGAATCTCGCCGATCTCCTCGCCCAGCGCCTCGCGGTAGCGCAGATAGGCAGAGCGCGCCAGAACCTCCACCTGCGCGCCGGCATCGTTGATGTAATACTCCTTCACCACCTCGTGGCCCGAATAGGCCAGAAGGTTGGCGATGGCGTCTCCCACCACCGCGCCGCGGCAGTGGCCGACATGCAGCGGCCCGGTGGGGTTGGCCGAGACATACTCGACATTGACCTTGCGGCCGGTGGGCGCGCCCTTGCCGTAATCACCCCCCGCCTCGAGAAGCGCGGCCAGATGGTTCGTCCAGTAGGCATTCTTGAGGCGCAGGTTGACGAAGCCGGGACCGGCCACATCCACCGTTTCCACGTCGGGGTCATCGCGCAGCCGCTCGGCCAGAGCCTGCGCCAGGTCGCGCGGCTTGAGGCCGAGCGGCTTGGCCAGCACCATGGCAGCATTGGTGGCCAGATCGCCGTGGCTCGGATCGCGCGGCGGCTCGACCGTGAGCCTGGCGAGATCGGCGGAGGGCTTTTCCAAAGCAGCGAGAGTCGCTTCGACGCTTTCGCGGATGCGCTGCTCGAAGTCGGCGAAGATGTTCATCGCGATTCCTGAAACTGAGAGGCTCCAAGGCGGCGTCGAGCGTCCCGCAGGGCGCGGGGCAGCCACCGGGGCAACGGGCGCGCCTAACGCAAATCGGGTGTTGCGTCAAACAAGCGGCGGTGCTCGGCCAGGGCGTAGCTGTCCGTCATGCCGGCCAGATAGTCGGCCACGCGGCGGGCGCGCTTTTCATCGTCGAGCCCCTCGGCCCCCTCACGCCAGCCCGCCGCCATCTCCGAAGGGCTGGCGCAGTACAGGTCGAACAGATCACCGACGATGGCCTGCGCACGCCCCATGACATGCATCACGCCGGGCGCCCGATAGACCCTGTCGAAAAGGAAGCGTCTCGTCCGGGAAACGGCCTCCCGCATCTCCGGCGAGAAGTCGATCAGCGTTCGCGATGCGCGCCGAACGTCCTCCAGGCTGTCGATGCCATCCTCCTCGATCCGGGCGAGGGACGAGGAGATGACGTCCTCCACCATCCGCGTGATGTGCCGGCGCATGATCTCGTGCGCGGTGCGCACCTCATCGAGGCCCGGATAGGCCGCCCTCACCTCGCGCACGATGGACCCGGCGAGGTCGAGCTCGTTCAGGTCTTCGATCCCGATCAGCCCCGCGCGCAGCCCGTCGTCCAGATCGTGGGTGTTGTAGGCGATATCGTCGGAGATGGCGGCCGCCTGCGCCTCCAGGCTGGCGAAGCGATCAAGATCGAGCGGACAGGCCGCGTCGAAGTCGACGATCGGGCGCGGCACGGGTTCGCCCTGCGTCGCATGGACGCCCGTCAGCGGGCCGTTGTGCTTGACCAGCCCTTCGAGCGTCTCATAGGCGAGGTTCAGCCCGTCGAACTGGGCATAGCGCCGTTCCAGCGCGGTCACGATCCGCAAGGCCTGGGCGTTGTGGTCGAAACCGCCGAACGGCGCCATCCGGGCATGAAGAGCCCGCTCGCCGGCATGGCCGAAGGGCGTGTGCCCGAAATCGTGCACGAGCGCGATGGCCTCGGTCAGGTCCTCGTCGAGGCGCAGCGCCCGGGCGAAGGCACGGGCGATCTGCGAGACCTCGATCGTGTGTGTCAGGCGCGTGCGATAATGGTCGCCCTCATAGGCGACGAAGACCTGCGTCTTGTGCTTCAGGCGGCGGAACGCGGTGGAATGCACAATGCGGTCGCGGTCGCGCTGGAAGGCGGTCCGGGTTCTGCTTTCGGGCTCCGGGCACAGCCGCCCCCGCGAAAGCCTGTGATCGCAGGCGAAGCGCGCCAGCGGCTCGCGTCCCAGACCGATCTGCCCACTGACGTCGCCTGCCAATTTCCCATGCCCTTTCCGTCACCGGTTGCGATTGACCGGCAGAGCTGCCGTCCATACTTTAAGGCAAGCCCTGCAACAACAAGAGGCCGGCTGCCTCCGGGCGGGCCGGAGCCTTACCATGAGCCAGACCATCGAGACCGGAGCCGTGGTGGTGTCGGACGCCGCCTTCCGGCGGATCGCCGCGATCCTCGCCAAGGAGAACGAGAAGAGCGCGCTGCGCATCTCCGTCGAAGGCGGCGGATGCTCGGGCTTCTCCTACAAATACGACCTGGCGGAGGAAGCCGAGGGCGACGACCTCGTTCTGGAGCGGGACGGGGCGCGCGTGTTCATCGACCCCGTTTCGCTTGCCTATCTGGAAGGCTCGGTCGTCGACTTCGTGGACGATCTGATGGGGCGCTCGTTCCAGATCAGGAACCCGAATGCCGTCGCGTCCTGCGGCTGCGGCACCAGCTTCTCCATTTAAGGCATTTCCCGCACGTGCTCATCGCCACCTGGAACATCAACGGCGTCAAGGCTCGCCTCGACGCCCTTCTCTCGTGGCTGGACGAGCGCTCGCCGGACGTTGCCTGCCTTCAGGAGATCAAGAGCGTCGACGAGACCTTCCCCCGCCAGGAGATCGAGGCGCGCGGCTGGCATGTGGAGACGCATGGCCAGAAGGGGTTCAACGGCGTCGCCCTTATCTCCCGCGCGCCGCCCCTGCCCGGAAGCGTGGAGCGCGGGCTGCCCGGCGACGAGACCGACGATCACGCCCGCTTCATCGAGGCTGTCTACCCGTTCGGCACCCGAACGGCGCGCATCGCCTCTCTCTATCTGCCGAACGGTAATCCGCTCGGCACGGAGAAATTCGCCTACAAGCTGCGCTGGATGGAGCGTCTGGAGCGGCATGCGAGGGACCGGCTGGCGGCCGAGGAGGCTCTGGTGCTGGCGGGCGACTACAACGTCATTCCCGATCCGAAGGACGCCCGGAACCCGGCGGCGTGGACGCAGGATGCCCTCTTCCAGCCCGAAAGCCGGGGCGCATTTCGGCGGCTGGTCAATCTCGGGCTGATCGATGCCTTGCGGGCGGCCGACGAGCGCGGCGGGCTCTACAGCTTCTGGGATTACCAAGCCGGCGCCTGGCAGAAGAACAACGGCATCCGCATCGACCATCTGCTGCTTTCGCCGGAAGCAGCCTGCCGCCTGCGCTCGGTCGGCATCGATTCGCATGTCCGGGGCTGGGAAAAGCCCTCCGATCACGTGCCGGTGGTAGTGGACCTGGCGGCCTGACGCTTACTGGCCCTGCCCCAGCGGCTCCAGATGGACCAGTGCGGTTCGCCGCTGCGTTTCGGTGGAGAGCGAGAACGCCTCTTCCTGCAACGGCCTGATCCATTCGCGCTCGGCCGGCGAGGCCGCCTGCATCGCACGCGTCAGCATGGCAAGACCGCGCGCAGGCTCGGCCCGGTGGGCGATCGGCTTGCCTTCGAAGAGGAGGTAGCCGAGAAGCGCCTCGGCCTTGGCATATCCCTTGCGGGCGGAAAGCTGGAGCCAGCGCGCCGCCTGGCGCGGGTTGGACTTGCCGCCCTCGCCCGCCAGCAGCATCCGCCCCAGCTCGAACTGCGCTTCGGGATCGCCGAAATAGGAGGCGGCATGGCTGTAGAGCTGGCGCGCCTGAACGAGGTCGGGGATCACGGGCGAGTTCGGTATGCCGTCGCGCAGGTAGCCGGCCAGGGCCACGACCGCGCTTGCCACATAGGCCGCGTTGGGCGTGAAGGACGGGTCGTCATCCTGATCGCGGACGATCCGCTCGAACATCTTGAAGGCCTGATAGTCGTCCTCGTCGACCCCGTCGCCCTGTGCGAACATCTGGCCCAGCTTCCAGCGCGCACCGGCATGGCCCTTCTCCGCGGCCAGGCTCAATGCCTTGAAGGCCTCCACCTTGGCGCCACGCTTATAGGCGCTGAAGCCGAGGCTGAAGATCTCGCCCGTCGAGGCCTCGCCCGCCGGAACGATATCGAGCGCCGCCGCAGGCGCCGGCGCGCCGAGCCACAGGCCGATCACGAGCCCGGCCGCGGCCAGCCGCTCACACCCGCGCATGACGAAACCTTCCCATGAGGTGCGAGAGGATGCTCCCGGTCATAAAGGCCGGCGAGGCGGCAGAAGGAAAGCGACGGGACGGCAAGGGCGCAACGGTTGCGCTCCGGCGGGACGGCCGGCCCGGCTTGATCCAACGTGCGTCCATCGTCCCCTCGCCTCCATGTCCATCGAGCCGCTGAACGGCAAATCCCCCGACGCGCCGTTCAGCATTGCTTCAGCTTCGGCTTTGCTGGGCTCCGTTTATGGCGGCAGCACGGCGTGTCCAGCAGTCGCGCGACGGTTGCTGCAAGCGACCGCGCGAGTGTTGCCTCGTCTCCACAATACCGCCGACGTGCTTAGCGAATGCCTGCGGCAGTCAAAAAAAAGCGCGCCGACCAGAGCGCGCCTTTCCAGTTCGCAAGGTCCGCCGCCGGCGGGCTTTCAGAACGTCAGCTTCAACGACGCGTTGGCGCCGTAGACCCAATCGTCCCCTACGGCGGCGTCGAAATAGGCCCCGCGATCGATCGACTGCTCCCCGTCCGTCCAGTAGCCGATCAGGCCGCCGAGACGAATTTCGGCGAAGCCGTGCCGCAGGCCGAGGCCGCCGGAGAGTGTGTAGAGGTCAGTATAGGTGGTGTCCGCCCCGGTCGAGACGCCGCGATCGTAACCGATCGCTACCAGGCCGGAGAGATTCTCGTTGAACGCGCGCCCGATGCCCAGGCTCGCCGTGTAGCCATCGCGCCAGTAATAGGGCTGCTCGCTCGCGGAGCTGCCGATGAGCGGGTTGCCGATGGTGTTCACCACGACGCGATTGGTGCTCCAGTCCGTCCAGCGGAACGAGCCGACAAGGAGGGTTCCCTCCGCGATGCCGGTCTGGGCGTTGATCGTGAAGCTCTGGGGGCTGGTCGCCGTGTTCAGCTCCGAGGCGACCGGGATGACCGTGCCGGTCGGGAACGTGCCGGCCACCGCGTTTGCGATAGTGTTCGCCAGCACTGGCGGAAGCGGGACATTCGTTCCGTTCAGAGTCACATAGGCCGGCCCCGTCACCTGCACGGTGCCCGAACCGGCAATGTCGTCATGCTCGATCTCGGAGCGGTACATCGCCTGCACGCGCAGCGCGATCTCCGGCCGCTCATAGGCGATGCCCAGCCGGTAGCCTGCCTTGTACTCGCCGCGATTCTCCACGTCGACGAGCGTTGGCAGCGTGATCTGCGCGCCCGGAAGCAGCCCGGTGACGGCGGAAACGAGGGCCGCCCCCTGCGGGCTGGTGGCGGCGAGCTGCGGGTTGAGGTTGCGGAAGCCGAAGCTGGAGCCGTCGAAGTTGAAGTCCTCGAACAGGATGCCGCCCAGCAGACTGAACCGGCCCATGTCGCTGGTGTAGCTGACCCGGCAGGTGGCGCTCACCTCGTTGGAATCGAAATCGATGGAGCGCGTGCGCGACGTGGTCAACGCGCTGGAGCGCTGGAGCGGAAGAGCTCCGTCAGGCGAGCCGGTGTAATCGGCGGAAGCGGCGAAGGTTTCCACGAAGGCGCCGGAACACGCGAACTGGTCGCCGCCGAATTTCACGGCGTAGCTCGGGATCGTGTAATTGCCCGTATAGTCTCCGAAATCACCGGAAACGCCATTGATCGAGGTGAAGCCGCGCCGCGGCTCGACATAGGAGATGGTCGCGCGCGTCGAGAAGGAACCGGGCTCGAAAAGAATGTCCGTGTCGGCCGTTCCGCGTTGGAAGCCGCCCGCATGGGCCGCTCCCGACAAAGCCAGCGCGGCGAGGCCCGCCCCTGCCGTCAACTTCGCGATAATCTTCATGATCCCCGATCCTCCCAAGATTGTCGCGCGGGAGAACTTCCTCTTTTCTCCGGCGCGGGAGCAACGGTATGCGGGGCAACGGCGCTTGCAAATAGGCTGGAGTCGTTCCACCGGAACCGGCAAGAGGCGTGCGATCCTCATGCAAATGGTTCGGATGTGTCACCAACCTATTGTTGTGTAATTCTGTTTCTCGCTGATTAAGCCGTATGAGGACGCGCGAAGGAGGCACCTTCCGTAAACGGAAGGTGCCCGGTCGTGGCAGGAATGTGACAGCGACCGCTTGGCCCGGAGCGGCTCTATCCTGCGAGATGAGCCAAGGCGGAGGCGAGCGCCTTTGCTTCCGCCTCGTATCCGGCGCGCTTCTCCCGCTCCTGCTCCACCACTTCCTCCGGTGCGTTGGAGACGAAGCGTTCGTTGGCGAGCTTCTTGTCGATTCGCGCCATCTCGTCCCGAGCCTTTGCTTCCGCCTTGCGAAGGCGGGCGCGCTCGGCGTCCACGTCGATCATGCCGGCGAGCGGGATCGCGTAGCGCCCGCCCGCCACGACGATCTGGGCCGACTGGGCAGGCGCGACATCGGCCTGCGAGATCGCATCGAGGCGCGCGAGGCGCTTCAGCGCGGGTGCATGTCGCTCCAGCCGCGCGCAAGCCTCGGCGTCCGGCGCCAGCGCCACCAGCGGGGCTTGCGCGCCGGCGGGCACGTTCATTTGCGCGCGCACGGAGCGGATCGCGCCGACAATCTCGATCAGCCAGTTGATATCGGCCGCCGCCTCGTCATCCTCGAAGGAAACGGCTGGCCAGTTCGCATGGCAGAGCAGGGACGGACGGCGCTCGTTCGCCGGCGCCGTCGTCTCCCAAAGCTCCTCCGTCATGAAGGGCATGAAGGGATGGAGAAGGGCGAAGATGCGGTCGAGAACGAAGCCGGTCACGCGCCGCGTCTCTTCCTGCGCCGCCTCATCGCCCTCGGCGAAGACGGGCTTCGCCAGCTCGAGATACCAGTCGCAGAACGAATTCCAGACGAAGCGGTAGATGGCCGAGGCCGCGTCGTTGAACCGGAACGCTGCCAGCGCGCCGTCCATCTCGCGGACGGTGCGCGTCAACTCCGTGGCGATCCAGCGATTGAGCGGAAGCGAGAGCGCATCCGGCTTGAGATGCACGTCGTGCACCGCCCCGTTCATCCCGGCAAAGCGCGTGGCGTTCCAAAGCTTGGTGCCGAAGTTCCGGTAGCCCGCAATGCGCTGCGGGTCGAGCTTCACGTCCCGGCCCTGCGCCGCCATGATGGCGAGGGTGAAGCGCAAGGCGTCGGCCCCGAATTCGTCGATAAGGTCGAGCGGATCGATGACGTTGCCCTTGGACTTCGACATCTTCGCGCCCGTCTTGTCGCGCACCAGAGCGTGCACATAGACGGTGGAGAAGGGCTCTTCCTCCATGAAATGCAGGCCCATCATCATCATCCGGGCCACCCAGAAAAAGATGATGTCGAAGCCGGTGACGAGGACGCCGGTCGGATAATAGGTCGCGAGCTCAGGCGTCTCGTCCGGCCAGCCGAGCGTGGAGAACGGCCAGAGCGCGGAGGAGAACCACGTGTCGAGCACGTCCTCGTCGCGCGTCAGGAAGCCTTCGCGGGCCAGGGGGTCCTCGGCCATGGTCTCGGCCGTCTCGCGCGTGATGGTGCCGTTCAGGACGTAGTGAGCCAGCGCCGCCGCGATGGCCGCATCCTCCTCCTCGTCCACGAAAATCTCGCCGTCGGGCCCGTACCAGGCCGGGATCCGGTGGCCCCACCAGAGCTGGCGCGAAATGCACCAGGGCTGGATGTTCTCCATCCAGTCGTAATAGGTCTTCTCCCAGTTCTTCGGCACGAAGCTGGTGCGCCCCTCGCGCACGCTGGCAAGCGCCGGCCGCGCGAGCTCGGCGGCGTTCACGTACCACTGGTCGGTCAGGTAAGGCTCGATCGGAACTCCACCCCGGTCGCCATGGGGCACCATGTGGACATGGTCGTCCACCTTGGCCAGGTAGCCCTCCGAATCCAGCCAGTCGACCAGAAGGGCGCAGGCGGCGAAGCGATCCAGGCCCTGGAACATGCCGATGGCGCGTTCGCGGTCGGCCTCGTACAGACCCTCCAGGAACTCGGCATTGTCACGCAGGTCGACCGTGCCGTCGGGCGCGAGCACGCTGATGGAGGCCAGATCGTTGCGCCGGCCCACCTCGAAGTCGTTGAAATCATGCGCCGGGGTGATCTTCACCGCGCCGGAGCCCGCTTCCGGGTCCGCGTAATCGTCGGCCACCACGGGGATCAGCCGCCCGATCAGCGGCAAGCGCACCATCTTGCCGACGAGGTCGCGATAGCGGTCGTCCTCCGGGTTCACTGCGACGCCGGAATCGCCCAGCATCGTTTCGGGACGCGTGGTGGCCACCGTGATGAAGGTCGCCGGGTCCGCCGGGTTGTAGCTCTCGCCTTCCACGGGATAGCGGATGTGCCAGAGATGGCCCTTGATCTCGCGCTGCTCGACCTCGAGATCGGAAATCGCGGTGCGCAGCTTCGGGTCCCAGTTGACAAGGCGCTTGTCCTTGTAGATCAGCCCCTCGCGGTAGAGCTGGACAAAGACCTTGCGCACGGCTTTCGACAGGCCCTCGTCCATGGTGAAGCGCTCGCGCGACCAGTCGCAGGAGGCGCCCAGCCGGCGGAGCTGCTTCAGGATCGCGCCGCCCGACTCGTCCTTCCACTGCCACACGCGCTCGACGAAAGCCTCGCGCCCCATGGCGCGGCGGTTGGGCTCCTGCCGCTCCATGAGCTGGCGCTCGACGACCATCTGGGTGGCGATGCCGGCATGGTCCAGCCCGGGCTGCCAGAGCACGTTCTGGCCCAGCATGCGCCGATGGCGCACGAGGATGTCCTGAAGCGTGTTGTTCAGCGCATGGCCGATGTGGAGGGAGCCGGTAACGTTGGGCGGCGGAATCACGATCGAGAAGGGATCGGCACCCTCCCTGGCGCCGGCGCCGGCACGGAACGCATCGGCGCGCTCCCAAAGCTCGGCGATGCGTGCTTCGACCGCAGCGGCGTCGTAGGTCTTCTCAATCATCACAATGGCCCATTGATCCCATGGGCCTGCCGTTACAGGGAAGCTTTCGAACCTGTCAACGAAGCGCTGGCCCTCCCCCTTCATTTAGGGCGAAACGGCCGCCAAGGCCCTCGCTCAGCGCCGGCCGTTGCCCCGCGCCACGCGTTCGATCTCCTCGCGCACGAGGCGCTCGACCAGGCGGGGCAGATTGTCGTCGAGCCATTCGCGCAGCATCGGCCGAAGGATGTCCTGCGCCATCTCCTCGATGGAGCGCAGATGCCCCTCGCGGATCGCCTCGGCGAGCTCGTCGAAGGACGCGCCCACAAGCTCGCCGGTGTGGGTCGACACGAGCGAGGCAGGCTCGGGCCGCTCGGGGCCCAAGGCATCGTCGATCACGGCCTTGCGGAATTCGCTCATATGCCGGTCATCGCTGTTGGCCGGCACGAAAGCCGGGGCGACGGCCGCCTCCTCCATGAGGCCGGACGGGGCCGAAGCGCCCGTCTCGGGGCGTGCGGGCGAAAGAGGCTCGTTCGCCGCCCGCTCGTGAAGGCACATCAGGTCTTCGGAGGCGAGTTCGTCGGCAAGGCGCGAGGCGAGGTCGTCCTCATCGTCCAGCCAGTCGCGGGGCATCGGCACGGGGTTGGGGTTCTCGGCGACCGGCTTGGCCGCCGCCTTGCCTGTTTCCGGCGCCAGCCCGCCATCCTCGGCGCTCGGCCCGGTGGCCGGGCGCAGCCGGGCCAGGAGATTGCCGGCGCCGCCGCCGTCCGGCAGGCGCTCCACGGCAGGCCGCCGCTCCTGCGCGCGCGCCTCCCCAGCCTCCTCGCCGCCCTCGATGATGCGACGGATGGAGGCGAGGATCTCGTCCATCGACGGCTCCTGGGCAGCGCTGGCTCTCGTCATGCAATCGGCCTCCATCGGCAGAGCGCGGGGGCGCCCGGCGAATCACAAGAAGAAGGCTAGACGCAAAGCCGGCGCGGATGAATCCCCGCGCGGCCCTGCGGCCGGCTATCGACAAGGATTTTTTAACGATTGGGCCTTTCGCGAAGCAGGCGGGAGTGACGGGACCGTGCGAGCCTCAGCGCCCGTCGGGCGTGCGCAGGCCGTGCCACTTGTCCTGCACCTGCTGGTAGTGCTCTTCCGGATCGTAGATTTCGGTGTTCAGCGCCAGTTGCGTGGCCTCCATCCGGCCGATGGCGGACAGAAGCTCATATGCCGCCACGATCACGTCGCGTTCCGACCCCGCGAGAAGGATCTGTGCGGCAATCACGTCCTCTTGCGCGTTCAGAACGTCGAGCGTGGTGCGCTGGCCGACGGCCCTCTCCTCCGTGACGCCGCTGAGCGCGAGCCGCCCCGCCTCGAGCTGGGCGCGGTAGCCGGTGACATTGGCGCGCGCGGCCTGAAGCTGGGCCCAGGACTGGGCGACGGCCGCGCGAACCTGGTCGCGCATGCTGTCCACCTCGATGCGCCGCTGCCCGAGCACCTCCTTGGCCTGGCGCACCAGCGACGATGCCTGCCCGCCTTGATAGATCGGGATCGTGAGCTGCGCGCCCACCGTTGCCGAGACCTGATTCTGGGTCAGGACGTTGGGGTTCACCCCCGGCAGATCGGAAAAGCTGCTGGATGTGCCGCTCGATTCGCTCAGTGCATAAGTGTTGTCCACCGAGCCGGAGATGGTGATCTGCGGCAGGAGGGCGCCTTCGGCCGACTTCACCTGGAAGGACGCGGCTTCCACGGCGAAGAGCGTGGCCTGGATCGCCGGATGCTCCGCCTGCGAAATCTGGAGCGCCTGCGCGACGGAAGTCGGCATCAAGCGCTCGGGCGGCGGCGAGGCGGACTCCAGATCCCCGGCCACATCTCCCACCACGTCGAGATAGGTCGCCTCGCTGACGGCGACCTGCGCGAGCGCGCTGTTCAGAAGGGCCGTGGCCAGCGCTTCCTGGGACTGCGCCTGCGCCACGTCCGTGCGCGTGCCCTCGCCCACCTCGAAGCGGGCATCGGCCGCGCGAACCTGCTCACGAAGGAACGCCAGGTTCTGCTGGCGGAAGGCGGCGATCTGCCTGTCGCGGCGCACATTCATGAAGGCGGCAACGGCGTCGAGCAGCGTGTTCTGCACGGTGTTGGCGAGGTTGGCCTGCGAGGCGCGCACCTGCGCCTGAGCCGCGCTCACATTGTTCGGGGTCTGGAAGCCGTCGAAGATCGTCTGATTGATCTGGATACCGGCCGAGAGCTGTTCCGAGCGGCCGGTCGTGTTCGGGCGGTTATCGCTCAGCGAAAGGCGCGAGCGGCTGGCCTGCACGCCACCCGAGGCGCTGATGAAGGGCCGCATGCCGGCTCGCGCCTGCGGCACATTCTCATCCGTGGCACGCAGCTGCGCGCGCGACACGTTCAGCGTCTGGCTGTTCGCGTAGGCTTTCGCCAATGCGCCACGCAGCGTCTCGGCCTGCACGCTGTCCATTCCGCTCCAAAGAAGAGCAGCACACAGGGCCGACGTAAGCCACA